>OZ245894.1:7487500-8872498 GCA_965229635.1 Saprospiraceae bacterium | reverse complement strand
TTGGGGCTGAAAATGAAAATTGATCCCAAGGCCGAATGGCAGCAAATTTTCCGCGAAGGCTGGCGCTACCAGCGCGATTTTCTATATGTCGACAATGTACATGGTGCTCCGTGGGATGAGGTTTATGATTGGTATCAGCCCTGGGTGGATCACGTGCGCCATCGTTCGGATTTGAACTACATTGTAGATATCCTTGGTGGTGAAGTGGCCGTTGGGCATTCGTATACCCGTGGCGGTGATTTCCCGGACCTCGACGAGGTAGCTATTGGACTTCTGGGCGCCGATTTGCGGCAGCAGGGAGATCACTACCAAATCAAGAAAATCTATACCGGCGACCCCTGGCAGGCGGGTATGAAAGCACCATTGGCAGTGCCCGGCATTGATGTTCAGGAAGGCGATTATCTGGTAGGAATCGACGGGAAAGAACTGAGCGTACCCACCAATCCCTACCAATTGCTGGAAGGCAAAGCCAATCGACAGGTGAAGTTGCATCTCAACCAACAACCTTCCTTTAACGGAGCCCGCATCGTGACCATCGAGCCGATTGAGAGCGAGGCCGGATTGCGCACCTACGCCTGGATTGAAGGCAACCGACAAAAGGTGGATAGCCTGTCGAATGGACAGCTGGCTTACGTCTATCTGCCCAACACCGGAGGCGGAGGATTCACAGCCTTCAACCGCTACTACTTTGCCCAGCAGGATAAAAAAGGAGTGGTGATTGATGAACGCAATAACGGTGGCGGCTCGGCAGCCGATTATATGGTTGATATCATGGCTCGCGACTTGCATGGATATTTCAACAGCAAAGCCGGTGACCACAAACCCTGGACCACGCCAATGGCCGGTATTTGGGGCCCAAAGGTGATGATTATCAACGAAAGAGCCGGATCGGGCGGAGATTTGTTGCCCTACATGTTTCACCGCATGGAAATCGGCCCGCTGATCGGTACGCGCACCTGGGGTGGACTGGTTGGTACCTGGGATACACCACCCTTCATTGACGGCGGTAGGATGGTAGCACCACGTGGCGGCTTTTTCGACCTCAATGGGGAATGGGCCGTGGAAGGTGAAGGCATCAGCCCCGATATCGAAGTCATTCAAGAGCCCGCCAAAGTTCGACAAGGCCAAGACCCGCAGCTGGAACGCGCCGTGCAGGAAGCCCTAAAGCTGATTCCGGAACAAAGCGTAGAGTTTAAACCCGAACCACCCGCACCGATTCGCTGGAAAAGACCGAAAGGGAAGTGAGAATGATGAGAGGGGGAGACTTTTGAGAAAGGGAGAGTGGGAGATGGTGGAGATAGGGAGACTTTTGAGACAAAGAGAGTGGGAGACAATTGAGAAAGGGAGAGTGGGATGTGAGACGGTCTCCCCCTCTCCCTCTCTCGTCTTCTCACCCATCTCACTTACTGCACGACCACCTGCCTGCGCGTTTGCCAACCGTTATTGTCTTTCAATACCAACCAGTAGATGCCTTTCGGAAAATGACTGATGTCTACTGTTTTTTGTATCAATTGACCGTTGGGTAATGGCTCTGATTGCAGTTTTTGGCCCAGGGTATTGTACCATTCCAATTGCATTTGGCTTACCTGATCAGATTGTACTTCCAGGTTGATCTGGCCGGAAGTTGGGTTCGGGAAGACGTTTACCATAATGGATTCATCTACTTCTTCGTTGGCGGTATTGACCAAGACAGTCAAAGGGTGATGAATCAGCATTTGGCAGCCATCCGCGGCTGTGGCCAATAGGTAGATGTCATATTCTCCGGGAAAGAGGAAAATAAACGATGGCGTTGGGCTTTGCGTCGTTCCGTAAGGGCCCAATTCCCATTCCAGGCCAACCGGTATGGAGGCGCTATAGTTGAAATTTACCACAGTATTGGCCAAAACCGTATCCGGCGCATTGACCGCAAGATTGAAAGGAATTTCGTCAATGGTGATGGTTTGGCTATACGTATCCTCCCCAAAGTCATTGATGGTGGTCAGGGACACCGTAAAATCGCCGGTACCGCCAAAAAAGTGTTGTGGGGCCACTTCCTCCGAGGTAGAGCCGTCGCCAAAATCCCAGAGGTAGGAGGTGCCGTTGGCTGACATATTGGCGAAAGCCACCTGATTGCCACAATCGCCAACCATGCTTGCCGAAAAGGTAGCTTGTGGCGGTTGACCGTTGCATTCCCAGCGCATCGCGAACCCGGAGTAAGTCACAGAGCCATCGGTTGAAAAATTAATGGTCACAGAGCCGCTGGTGGTCGTAACGGTTTCTCCGGCCAGGCTGATGCCGTTATAGGCCCCAATCAGCGGCGCATCTGTGTCGGGGCCATCGTAAATGCGTACGTAATCGCAACAACCTTCCAGCTGGAATTCATCAAAATGCAATGCGATTTCCGTAGCACTGGGTGGACTGATGACGGCAGTGACATTCACTCCATCGGTATAATTGCCGTCGGGGCCACCGTTGTCGAACAACACACCGGTGCAGGAAGTATGCACGGTCATTCCTGAAGTATTCATGATGACCGTATCGCAGAAGTTGCCCGCCAGATCGACCAGGATGTAATTTTCGCGAACCAGAGTATCGCAACCCAGATCATTGCAGGTAATCAGGCTTACATCGTAAGTGCCGTTTGACAAATAGGTATGCGTTGGATTGGCTTCAGCCGAAGTTTGACCGTCACCGAAATTCCACAACCAGGAAGTAGGGTTATTGAGGGTTTCATCCTGAAATTCAATAATTCCGGTGCAGGAGAAGGTCGCATTGACGCTGAAATCCGTTTGCGGAAACGCCTCCACAATCATTTTGACAGGGATCAGCACTTCGGGATGCTCCGGATCGTTGGAGCGAATGATCATTTTGAATTCGTAGGTACCTGCCAACAATCCGGTGGCATCAAAATTTAGCGTAAGCTGCTGCTCACTTCCCGGATCAACATCTCCGCTCAAAGGCTCGATTTGCAACCAATTGGGAAGCTGCCCGCCAACGGCATATTGTACGGCATTCGCCAGCGTGCGATTGGCATTATCATCCGTAAGGAAATAATCATAGCCGATATAAACGGCCTTTCCGGAGCCAAAATTCCGGGTAATCAGGGTGCTGAAACTGGAAAACGGATCTCCAACAATAGCCGCAGCATCTTCATCATTTACCGTGATCCCTTCGGTGGCATTGAGGCCAAATACCGGTGGCATAAGCCCTTCAGCCAGGGGATGCATCGGATCATAAATTTCCAGCTCATTACCATTTAGGGCAGTAGAGCCATTTACGTCGAATATGCTACTGTAGGCAAGCGGCCCGGTGGTAGCCCCAAAACAGTAAATCACACCACCCCCGGCACTGACAAAATCCTGGATCACGGGGTCATAAGCTTCAAAAACAAACCCTGCACCCGATTCGGTTTCGGGTAGCAACAATAATTCTTTGCCCTCCAGGGCTGCGGCCAATTCATCCGCTTCGGTAGTGGTGATCGTTTCCAGGCTATAATCGGTGTAATGTTGGTCCAGTCCGTTAATCATATTGGCATATTCCTCGTTGACATCAACGCCGTAAAGGGACACCAGCATTTCGGCAAAACCATCATCCACCAGGATTTCATACTGCAAATTACCCAGTCCTCCGTTGAGTATGGTGACCACCTCGGAAGTGGTTGCTCCAGCGAGTAGGGTAACGCAGATCGAATCGGGTTGTACCGTGATTTCGGGCGGGTAAACACACTCACCAATCGCCACTACACTCACATTGCCCGCATTACTTTCGTAAAGAATTTCGGAAGTGTAGCTGCCCACAGTGGGAGGTGTGAAATTGAGGTGAATAAATGCCGAATCAAGTGGCGCCAGGATTGTATCGGTCGTGCCCGGAGTGAAGGCGGGATCTACCGACGAAATGGCGCTTACCCCTAGCGGGCCTGTTCCGGGATTTTTCAGCAACATGGAGTCAAGGGCTGAGTCTCCCAAGAACAAGGTGCCAAAATCGATGGTATCGGGAGTGACCGCAATTTCTGGTATACCAATCACGATCAACTTTATCGGAATCGATACGTCCGGCTGGTTTAGATCACCATTGATCAGTGGTAATGTCGTTTCATAAGTGCCTTCCAGCAAACCCTCCGCATCCAGATGGATCGGAATTGTGGTCGATTCTCCTGAAGAGAGGATTCCCTCTTCATTTTCAAGCGACAACCATCCGGCCCCAATTCCGTCAATTTGCACTTGATGGAGGTCTTCTCCGCCGAAACCAATATCAACAGCACTGGAATTGACAATGCTTACCTCCAGGGTGCCATCCTGTAGCCAGGGAGCAATGGTAGCTTCATCAAAGGTGTACACCTTGACGATTTCGATGCCATTAGGCGGGTTTTCATCTTCAATTTCTTCAATGAGCTCCCCCTCGATGTACAGCTCTGCAAATTCCACGATGTCATCGTAGTCGCCGCTCAGGGTCACGGTGATGGTCAATTCTTGCAAGGTGCTGGAAAGGTCGTTGAAGGTATGTATCGTAGTTGCGCCGGAAGACTGGTATTCGATGTCGCTGTGCGCGGAAATAGACGCTTGTGGTCCCACCAGGTGGTAATACAAATCGCCCGGGCCGCCGTTGCTGATTTGCGCCGAGGTGTCCAGGCTTTCGCCGGAAAATAAGGTGACACAAATGCTATCGGGCGACCAGGAGATACTGCCATTTTCCTGAACCACTACTTGTTGAAAGCTGGTATCCCGTCCGTAGCAGTTTTCAATGACCTGCCTTACGGAATAGGTTCCAGGGCCAGTATATTGGTGTATTGGATTTCGCTGTAGCGAAATTTGGCCATCGCCAAAATCCCATTCTACATTGCCACTGGGGTCGGAGATATCGGTGAATTGCACTGGAAAGAGGATGGGTGGATTGAGGTTGTCAACCGTAAAGGCTGCCTCGGGAGTACTGAGTCCTCCGGTGGTGCTATAGTTGATCACAAAACCGGGAAAGGTGACACTGCCGTCGCTAAGAAATTCCAGGGTAGCCACGCCGGAAGGTATGACCAGCGTTTGTCCCTGACCTTCGGTACCCTGGAAACTGGCAATTTGCGCCGCATTCACATTGGGCCCATTGTAGATATTGAGTCGATCGCAACAGGACTCCGTTTCAAATTCGATAAAGTCCAACTGTAGCGGCCCGCTATTGGGCGGTGCAATGGTAAGAATGGTATAACTGCCATCCATATAATTGCCCAGGCCCCCGGGATCGAGAATGACGCCAGAACAGCTATTGATGGTTTCTTCTCCCACAAATTGCATTTGAATAGTATCACAATAAGTCTGGGTGGTGTCTACCACGATGTAGCTGGAGCGCATCAGGGTGTCCAGATCACCGTCACAGCCGGTAGTGATCAGGGTGATGTTGTAGGTTCCCGGCTGGCTGTATTCGTGTAGTGGATTGTAAGAAGTGCTGGTTTGGCCGTCGCCAAAATCCCAGAAAGCATCTACCGACCAGGAACTGGTATTAAAAAACTGCACATCGGCGGGCAGACTGCAATGCAATTGCTGTGCCGAGAAGCTGGCTTGAGTGACTTGTTGTGCTTCCGTACCCAATCCGACCGCATACCAGGCATTATTGGTTTCAATAAATTCAGTAGAACAAGCGCCAAAGAGGTCGATTGCGGCCGTATTGGCATAAAAAGCGGCATCCTCATAGGAGGAGGACGGTGTGAGGTAAACGGTCAGGTTGCGATAAGCAATTTGCATGGCTTTTTCCCAGCCAATGGCTGCTACCGCAAAGTCATCACTATTGTCGTTGGTGCCCGTTCCTCCTTCACTCAAGAGAAAAAACCAGTGGTTCATCACCCCGCTATTGGTGTGCACGCCACCATTGTCGCCGCCACCTACCTGGTAAAAATCTCCCAAATAGGTGTCGGGGTGTTCATGCACATTCGGATCAGAAAAACTGCGAATACCGATACCGCCTACTGTGGCTTCCTCGCCGATAAGCCAGTCGGCTTGCTGCGGTCGGGAAAAGAAGTCAGTAGCGGCACCAAAAATGTCGCTAAAGGATTCATTCAGCGCTCCCGATTCGTCGAGGTAGATGAGTCCGGCGGAATATTCTGTAAGGCCGTGGGTAAATTCATGCGCCACTATATCCAGGGAGACGACTGGTAAATTCAGTGACCCGTCCGGGTCGCCATCGCCGAAGGTGGAAGCGGTGCCATCCCAGAAAGCGTTGCCGAAATTGAACCCAAAATGAATGTAGGAAATCAGTGGTGCTCCTGCACCATCAAAACTTTCGCGGTTGTGGCGCTCCTGCAGGTAATCAAAAAAGCGCTCGGCACCCCAGTGGGCATCGGTAGCGGTTTCGTCCAGAAATTCATTCACATTATTCCAATAGTTGTCATCATCCTCAAAATCAACGGCCTCTTCGTAGAGGGTACCTTGCTGCATATTGAGGGTCATGATGCCGTTACCCCGGCCGCTTTCGCGTAAGCGGTATTGATTGTCGGCCACCCGATCAGCAACGATGGGGCGCTCCCCACTGAGGGAAGTAAGGGCAGTGCCCTCCTCATCCACATGACAGATGCGATCTTCCTCAGCTATGACAATGCCGGTCTTAGCGTCGACATATAGCCATGATCGCTGCAATGGCTGCAAGGCATACACGTCAAGCCGGTAGGCCAGTCGCAATTCCGGCGCTTTATAATCGAGGTGTCGGGGCACCCAAACCAGCTGTGGCTCCGGATAATCGGCCATGGCTTTGCCATCAACCGGAGAGGCAATTTCCCAGGCGTAGGTCTCGGCGGGTAGGTAGTTCATGGCCATCCGGATGGCTTCATCGGCGGTGAGGTGCGTTTGACTGTCGAGTGTAGTCGGTTCGTCAAATAATGCGCCGTTGCAGGAAACAACCTGGCCGTCGCGGCAATGCATGATGTAAATACCGCCAAAAACCGGAATTCCGCCCACCGTTTGCTGATAGCGATAATGGGTAAAACCAAGTTCATCGGTGGATTTTTCCAGTAATTCAAACTGTACATTTTCGGCAAGCCGCAAGTGTTTTCGGAGAAAGTCAAGCCCTTCCTTTTCGGCAATTTGCACCTGGTTATTCAGGCGAATATAGGAAGGCAGCCTCTGGCCATTGGTAAAGCGGAGCAATTCAGCTCCAGCTATTTTTTTTCCGGCATCGGCACCGGTGAAAACCTGTGCGTGGTGTGAGGAAATCAGTAGTAACTGAACGAAAAGAGTCAGAAAGATGCGTCTCATCATAAATAGGGGTTTAAATTAATCACGAAAATTATAAAAAGCCCGGCGGCTTTGCAATTCCGTTGGTCGATTAACTCTAGATGTCTTTTTTCTGCAAATCTTACCCCGAGACCATCTTTCGCTTTTTTTGTAAAAAATGGATGAAGCAGCTGATTACCACTGGCAAAAGGGAGTATTGGCAAAGTAAACAGCAAGCTTCATCCGGTAGTGGCGCGTTAGTGGACCACTACTTTTTTTGTAGTTTTCCAGCCGTTTTCAGCTTTCAGAACAAACCAGTAGATACCGGGTGAAAGCCTGCTGAGGTCGATAGTGTCCTCAATGATATAATTTGCTTCAAATTGTCTTTGACCCACTTTTTGCCCTAATGCATTGTACCATGTCATCTGAATTGGGCTGGGACTACCGGTTCTCAGATTTATGTTCAGCTCAAATCGGGTAGGATTGGGAAAAAGTTTTAGATCTACTTCACCATTTAATTGCTCTTCCAACACATAAATTCGACGATTTAGCCATACCTGACACCCATCCGCAGATATAGTTTGCAAAGAAATGTCAAAATTTCCCGGTTCAGGAAAAGTGACCATCGGTTGGGAGTCGAGAGGGACTCCCAGATTCCCTAAGTGCCATGTCGCCTCCACCGGGATTGATGAATGATATTGTAGCATTACAGGAGTATTCTGCACTATGGTATCAGGCACATCAATACTAACATCGTAAGGTACTTCCTGAATGGTGATGTTCTCAGTGTGAGTCGTTACATCAAAATCATTGGACACGGTCAAGGTAACCGGAAAGGTCCCTGCGGTACCAAAGAAGTGATTGGGACTGGGCGTCTCCGAGGTAAAACCATCTCCAAAATCCCAGAGGTACTGATCGGCGGAAGTGGAATAATTGGTAAAAGCCACCTCATTGCCACAACTACCCACTGGCGCAGCGGTGAAGGCGGCTTGTGGAGACTTCGCACATTCCCAACGAATGGCAAACCCCGCAGGATAATCCCCAAAAAAATGAGAGGCCTTGAAATGAAGAGTGATAGCGCCACCGCTTGAGGTGATCGAGGTTCCTTCAAGTGAATTCTGGGAGTAGCTGCCAATCAGTTCCGCAAAGGCCCAGTCACCATCCCGAATGTCCATACGATCCGAAACTCTAATATCAAATTGATCAAAGTACAGTTTAACCTGATGAGCTCCGGGTGGCTTGATCACAACTCGGATATCACATTCACCCGTGTAATTGTAGTCGGGGCCGCCAATATCATATAGGGTTCCGCTACAGGCTTCCAGGTAGGTTGTTCCGCTGTAGCCAAGGACTACCGACTCGCAGAAAGTATCCTCCAGTTCTACTTCAACAAAATGCTGTTTTGTTAGGGTGTCACACCCCAGGTCATTGCAGGCAATTAGCTGGACATCGTACCACCCACTTTCCTGATAAATATGAATTGGATTGGCCTCCTCGGAGGTTTGACCATCACCAAAGTCCCACAGCCAGGAGGTTGGATTATTGGGCGAAAGATCGCGAAAGCTTACCATGCCATCACAGGATACTCCCGCTGATTCCAGTTCAAAATAGGCCTGAGGGAAGGGCTCAACCATCATTTTGACGTGTAGTACGGTGTTCGGTTCATCCTGATCATTGGAAGCAATGATTAGCGGGAAGTGATATGCTCCTGCTGCCAGCCCCGAGGCATCAAAATCAAGTGTAAAGACCTGGTTTTCCATTGCTTCAAGAGAACCTTGGCGCGGAGCCACCTGTAGCCAGTCTTCCAGATAACCATAGGTAGCCCACTGAATAGAATTGGTCAAAATTTGGTTCACGTTTCCATCCACCTGTCCCTGATAAAAACCACAAAAGACCACTCTTCCCAGGCCGTATTTTCGCGAAAGCAAAGGCCAATATTCTTCCGGATGCTTCAACAATTTTTCCGGAATGGTGGTGGATGGATCAAGGCTAATGGTTCCGCGATATCCGTAAATGGGAGCATTTACGCCCTGCAATAGCGGATGTTCCGGCTCTTGTATTTCAAGTTCTGCCACTGAATTGGAAAAGTCATAATGGTCGACATGAAAATAAAAGTCGGTAATAACAAACCGTTCGATGCCGTAACCAGAGAGTAACAACCCGCCACCATTGCTGATATAATTTCTTATGATGGGGTTGAATTGTAGCATCGTATTTTCAAAAGCCTCTGGCACTGGAGGAATCCACAACAGGTCAGTGCTTTCCAATAGTTCCTCCAGTTTTTCTATGTCAGTAGTGGAGGATGTTTTTAATTGAAAATTGTTGAACAACTCGCTAATTTGGCCCTTTACGGAAACGACGTAATCGTCCCAGCCTCCACCGTAGGTCAGCATCAGAATGTTGATGAATCCTTCGTTTTTTTGCACCTGATAATGCAATGGTCCTAAGCCAATATTCGAAATAGAAAATGTATCGCTAGCGGTGCTACCGGCTCGCACGGAAACACAAACGGAGTCGGTATTGAGTTGAATTTCCGGGTAGTGAACGCCCCGACCTTTGATGGGGATACTTGCCATTCCGGCATTGCTTTGCACCTGCACGCTACCATAAAAATAACCGGCTTCCAACGGGGCAAAAGTAACCGGGAAGCCAACGGTAGAAAGATAAGGAATGTCGAGGGTGTCTGTATCTGAGGAAAAATATGGTTCTTCAATGTTGATATTTGAAACGGTCAACAACACGGTGCCTGAGTTGGTCAGGGGTAGGTCCAACGTAGTTGAGGTACCAATGTAGGCCTCCCCAAAGTCGATTGTATCGGGAATTTGCAACTCAGGAATACCAATTACGGTTAGGTTCACCTCGATAAATGCTGTTTCCTGATCCGGATCGCCGGTAGGGATGGGCACTTGTGTTTGGTATAAACCTCCCAATAACCCCGTTGCGTCCAGCTGAATTGGGGCAATATAGGATTCATTCGGGAGCAATATCCCTTCTGCTCTATCGATATTCAACCAGAAAACGCTCTGAAGCTGAATCGTGACCTCATGTCGATTACTGCCTCCTCCAAATGGATTGACACCAATACTATTGACTAGTTTTATTTCCAGCCGACCATCAGCCACCCAATTTGCCAATTGTTGTTGATCAAACGAATATTCTCTAATGATGTCTGTTCCATTGGCCGGGTTCCCATCGTTCACATCATCAACGAAATCTCCATCAATATACAGGGAAGCAAAACCTGCATCACTATCATAGTCGCCATTGAGTAATACCTGTAGGGACAATGCTTCAGTATTGGGAGCAATACCTTCGAAAAAATGAACGGTAGAATCCCGATTATGTACGTAATAATCCTCGCTAATTAGTGGGGCCGGGGCACTGGGTGCAAGTACTTCATAGTATAAATCTCCGGGGCCCAGATTTTGAAGTATCGCAAAGGTGTCTAGGGTTTGGCCGGAATACAGTTCAACATTCAATTGATCATGTTCTACTGCTAAGGTGCCACTTTCCTGGACTGTAATCTCGTAATATGCCGTATCCTCGCCCGTACAATTGCTCACGATTTGCTGCACGGTGTAAGTTCCTGGGCTAGAGTAGGCATGAACCGGAGTGTCTTCATCAGCCGTATGGGAGTCGCCAAAATCCCAGGTGACCTGCCCGCCCGGATAGGACTCATCCCAGAACTTCACCGGATAATTTAGAGGGGGATTGGTGTTGTCAATTTCGCAGGATGCATTGGGTAAACCCAAACCATCCGCATCAGAAAAAGTGATGACAAATCCTGGGCCGGGGCGATCTTCATCACTGTAAAAATCAAAGACCACCCTTGCATAAGGACTATAAATGGTGCGGCCGACTTCGTCGTCTCCTTCCAATACGGCCAGAATAATAGGATTGGAATCAGCACCAGTTCTGATGATCAAACGATCACAACAATAAGCCGTATTAAATTCTACAACATGGAACTCAATTGGGCTTTCATGATTTTCTGAAAACAGAAATAACTGGCTGCTTTCGTTGTTTTGATAGTTCCCATCTCCTCCGGGGTCGACAATCACACCAGAACAGGCACTAACGACATCAAAATCATTTGAGGGCATTTGCAAAACATTGCAATAGGTGTCAGTAGTATCAATCAAGATATAATTTTGCCGAACCAAAGTGTCTTTGAGTCCTGCGCATCCTTCAATAATCAGAGAGACATCATAAAAACCGGGTTCATTGTATTGGTGTACGGGATTAAGCTCATTGCTCGTTGCGCCGTCACCAAAATGCCATTCGGCGGTGAGTAGGCCGGTACTCTGGTTGGTGAATGCAACGGTGGCCGGGGTGCTACAATGGAGTTTAGGAGCCTCAAAAGCAGCGATAACCGGTTGTACATGGTAATTGCTTACCCCTACGGCGTGCCAGGCTGCCTGAACCTGAAACTGTTGGGATGAACAGCTTCCAAACAACTCGGCCGCCACCACACTGGTATAAAAGGCGGCATCGCTAAAATCAGAGGTAGGCGTGAGGTAATTCACCAAAGTGGCGTAGCAAATTTGCATGGCCTGATCCATGCCGATGCCCTCAAGGTTGTAGGATTGATTGATATCATTGATGCCATAGCCACCCTTTACGAGGAGATAAAACCAGTAGTTGATCACACCCGCATTATTATGTCTGGAGAAAATGTCGTAGTCATAATATTGACCCAGATAAGTATCCGGATCGTTTCTTTGTTTGGGGTTGGACATGTTGCGAATAGGCACTCCTGAGGTCACTTCTTCCGCAATTTGCCAATTGGCTTCTTCCGGGCGAGCGTAAAAATCAAGCGCCACGCCAAAAATGTCGGAAAAGGCTTCATCCAGTGCTCCGGATTCTCCATACGGATCAAGATTGGCAGTATGGTCAATCAGCCCGTGCGTAAATTCATGAGCCACCACTTCCGGTGACACTACCGGGCGTTTAAAAGTAGCATTTGATCGCCCATCACCGCAATATACATACGACCCATCCCAGAAGGCGTTGCTAAATTCTGAACCGTAGTGCACCAGTGAAACCAGGCGTAATCCGTTGCCATCAATACTTTCCCGGTTGTGACGCTCCGTGAGGTAATCAAAATACATTTCCGTAGCCCAATGAGCATCGGTGGCAAATTGATCCTGCTGTTCATTGACATTATCCCAGTAGTTGTCATTATCTTCAAAATCAACAGCAAAGCCGATGCCCGTATTCCCCTGTAAATTTAAGGTGACGATTCCACTACCTCTTCCACTTTCCCGAAGGCGGTAATTACCAGGGGCTACCCGATCAGCAATAATTGTTTGTTCACCGCTCAATTCTGTTTTGGCAACACCTTCTTCATCTACATGTGCTATGAGGTCCTTTTCGGCAATGACCAGACCGTTTTCGGCATCAATAAAAAGCTCCTTTCTTTCATGGGGCTCCGCCGCATACACCTCCACCTGGTACGCCAACCGGAATTCCGGAGCCAGATAATCCAGGTGTTTGGGTACCCAAACCAGCTGGGGCTCAGGATAAGTGCCCATGGGCTGTTCCAAGGCCGTGGAATAGATTTCCCAGGCGTAGGTTATGGCCGGTACCTGCTGCAAAGCGATAGCCGTGGCTTCATCCGGAGTGAGGGTGGGAGTAGGGTTCATTTCAACCGGCTGGTCAAACAAATGGCCGTTCATGGAGGCTACCTTGCCTGCTTTGCAGTGAATGAGGTACACTGCCCCGTAGACTGGTATATCCTGCACAGTTTGCTGGTAGCGGTAATGGGTTTGACCAAGGGCACCATTTTCGGTTTTCAACAGATCAAAATCGACGCTGGCGGGCAGAGAGAGCTGGTTTTTAAGGAGAGACAATCGGTCACTTTCGGCAGCCTGATTTTGCGCCTTTAATTGCACGTAAGCGGGCAACGACCGGCCGTTGGTGTATCGAACCAGATCTACACCGGGCATCTTTTCCTGGGCCTGCCTTCCGGCAAATACCTGGGCAACACAAAATTGAATACTTAAAAGGGTAATGATGAAGCTTAGCAATACTCGTTGCATGTGATAGGGGTTTTAGGGATCGATGGACCCGTGGTCCAACCAATCACCAGGTAATGCAATGTGGTAGTGTTTGTTTGTAAGCGTTGTGCTGTCTAGTGCATAAGAATCACTGTCATGGGAATGATCAACTCAAGCCAATGGGTTTACTGTAGCCAGTCTTTCTATTTGAATGAATTTCGTTGCAGGGAGATACCAGTATTCGTACTTTGGAACATGTACAAATGTCTGTCTTCAAACATGTTCTAAACAAAACTAAATAATTTTAATAGAAAATGCCATTTTTTCGATAAGGGTATTGTCTGCCAAATTACATCTATAATATATCGGGCTTGGTAGATGATCTGTGCGGCTTTCCGAGCCAGGTCCTAAATTGGGATAATTCTCACTACGTGGATGTTTGGAGGTGGTGCTTTAGAAGCGAAAATTGCAGATTTTGGGTTCTCACTAGGCTCATTTTTGAGTGCATAGCAGCGCTACGGACGAAAAAATAGCCGAAGAGAGGTTCCAAAAACTGAAATTTGCAGCCTGAATGATTACCTCCAAACATACACTAAATTTATACCAACCATGAAAAACAGTTTCAAGAAATTCACCTTCCTGTTGACGATTTTGTGTTTCACCCTTGCGGCCTCCTCTGCCTGGGGGCAAAAGAAAAAAGTGCGGGCCAGCGGCGATGTGGTGGAGCAGGAGCGCAATGTGTCCTCCTTCACCGCCCTTGACGTACAAGATGGGATCGATGTGTACCTCACTATTGGCAACAGTACCAAGGTAACCGTCAAAACCCACGAAAACATCCAGCAATACATCCGCACCGAAGTGCGGGGCGGTACATTGGAAGTGGAAGTGGAAGGCCACATCTGGCAGGCCAAGGAAATGAAGGTGTATGTCACCACCCCCGATTTGGAGAAACTCAGCACCAGCGGCGGCTCCGATGTGTACTCGGAGGGCACTATCGAACTGGACCTGCTGGAAATTTACACCAGCGGCGGCAGCGATGTCAAGTTGGAAATCAATGCCAATGAACTGCGCTGTAAATCCTCGGGCGGTTCCGATATCTACCTGCGCGGTACGGTTGATGTGCTATTGGCGAAAGCCAGTGGTGGAAGTGACATCAAGGCCAAAGAACTGACCGCCAAAAAATGCGAAGTAAAGACCAGTGGTGGCTCCGATGCCTGGGTGCACGTCACTGAAGAAATAGAAATGGAAGCCTCCGGCGCCAGCGATATTCACTATTCCGGCAATCCTCGGGTGTTGTATCAGCGTTCATCGGGTGCTTCTGATATCCATGGGAATTAGGAATAATGGAAGCAGTGGAGGGAATGGAAGGGTTGGAAGAATTGTTGGTCCAACCCCATTCCTTCCAGTTAAAAACCTTCGTTGGTCGTTTTTTGTTACCTTCTCCAAAAACGACAACTGATGCCAGAACTTCCCGAGGTCAATACTTTTCAGCGTTATTTTGATGAAACATCCCTGCACCAGAAGATCATGGAGGTGCAGGTACACGATGCCAAGATCATCCGCAATGTCAGCGCGATGGATTTTGTGGAGCGCATGACGGGCCGCACCTTTACCGGCTCCTACCGGAGGGGGAAGTACCTTTTTGCCAGTATGGACAACGGGCATTACCTTCAGCTGCATTTTGGCATGACCGGTGATCTGAAATATTACGCAGACGAAGAAGACCGGCCGAAGTATGAGCGTTTTGTCTTTCATTTTGATAATGGGTTCCACCTTGGGTTCGACTGTCCGCGTAAATTTGCGCGCATTTGTTACGTGGAAGATTTGCAAGCTTACCTTACGGAAATTGGCCTCGGAGAAGATGCGCTGACCATTACGGAAGAGGAGTTCCTGGCACAGATCAAAGGCAAAAAAGGCAACATCAAGGGCTTTTTGCTCAACCAGAAATACGTGGCTGGTGTGGGCAACCTCTACGCCGACGAAATCTGCTACCAAACCCGCATCCATCCCGCCTCGGCAGTCGACAAACTCAGCGAGGCCCAATACCGCGATATCTACCAAAAAATGAAGACCATCCTCAGCACCGCCGTAGAGCGCAATGCCTATTATAAGGACTATCCCGACAACTGGTTTTGGCAATGGCGCAAGGAAGGCGGCACCGATCCCGAAGGCCGGGGCGAAGTGAAAAGCATGAAGGTCGCCGGTCGTACCACCTACTATTGTGAAGGCTGGCAGGTATTGTATAGTTAAATCCCCTCTTTTTGTCGCCTATCCGCGTTATAAAAATATTAAACCGAGGCTGATTACTTTTGTAAAACATCTTTTTTGAAGATATTTACGTTATAATAGTAAAGGTTGGAGTTTCTGACCTTTACCAAATAAAGCTTGATATTTGTCAAGGTATCAGTATTAGGCGACCAAAAGAAGTAATGAAATACCTGGTGAACATATCTCTTCTATTGCTCTTATTTTCCTGCGAATCGGACACGATTCGGCTGGAGGAATACCAGATGCATGGCATTGATGTGTCGCATTACCAGTCGCGCATCAACTGGGATGCCGTCGCTGATCAGGACATCCACTTTGCCTTTGTCAAGGCCTCCGAAGGGTTTTATTACACCGATTCTCTTTACTGCAACAACTGGGATGAAATGCAGCGTGTCGGCATCAAGCGCGGTGCCTATCATTTCTTTCGCCCCACCATTCCCGCTGAGGTGCAAGTCTCCAATTTTTGCGATCTAGTAGACCTCGACTACGGTGACCTCCCCCCGGTACTCGATGTAGAAGTATTGGACGGTGTCAGCAAGGTAGACCTGATCACTGGCATCCGCGAATGGCTTTACGCCGTGGAGATCAAATACAGTATCAAACCCATTCTTTATACCAACCTCAAATTCTACAACCGCTATCTGGCCGGTCATTTTGTGGAATACCCCATCTGGATAGCCCGCTACAATACCCGCGAACCCCGCCTGGCCTGCGGTCGCAACTGGCAATTCTGGCAATACGGCAACCGCGGCCGCATCAAAGGCATCGACGGCCACGTCGATTTTAATGTCTTCTACGGCAATCTCGAAGAGCTGGATGATTTGTGTCTGGCGCCGCGGGCGGCGTTGAGTATGGAGTAGGTGTATTGCCAATCATATCTTAAGGTTTATTATCAATTGGAGTTTTTCAGGTAATTGGGAATAAATGAAAAAGCTAAAAAAAGTACTCTATGAAATTGTCGTTTTAATTTTACCGGTAATGCTCGGAGTCTATTTAGGTCTACTTGCAAACAACTGGAATAACGAGAAAGAGTTGAATAACCTGACACAAATCATTTCTAAAAGTTTAACATCTCTATGAAGCATTTATCAATGTTTGGTTTGTTTTTATTTCTACTTTCCTGTTCTAGACAAATGCATAAGCCTTCAGAACAAATCATTGCTAATCGTGCAGACTGGGCTATAAGCAATTTTCCAAAAATTGATAAAATCCCCAAACACAAAGTCTTGACTCTTGGAGTCTTTCATTTTGATAGAAGTAGAGATGGCAGTGACATTGTTGCTGAAAATCATATTGATATAAGTACAGAAGAAAATCAAAATCAATTGGATGCTATCATTCAAAAACTAAAAGATTTTAATCCAGCAGCAATAGCCGTTGAATGGCGTCCTGAATATCAAAAAAGACTGGACTCGCTTTATCAAGCATATTTAAAAGGCAATTACAAGCTTGGTAAAAACGAAGCATTCCAAGTTGGTTTTAAACTTGCTAAAACGCTTGGACATGACAAGGTTTTTTGCGTAGACAATAATCCGCCATTACCTGAAAGTATTAACGAGATAGACGATTGGGATGCCTATGCTGATAGCTTGGGGCATTTAGAGCTATGGCATTCTTATAACCAGGAAAACGCTGAGTATAATACCTACATGGACACCATTCAAAGACACTTAAATGTCACGGATTATTTGTTGCTCATCAATTCAAAGGAATACTCAATAAGAAACAAACAGCTTTGGACAACCGGCCTCATAAATGTTGGGTATTTAGACAAATATGTTGGGGCAGATCTACTAGGCCGTTGGTATAGACGAAATTCACGTATCTATGCAAACTCAAAAAACCTTGTGCATCGAGACTCAAAAGAGAACTTATTAATTATATATGGAGGTGCTCATAAATGGGTTTTGGATGAACTCTTTGATTCTTCTCCAGATTTCCAAGTCGTTCAGTTTAACGAATTAATGCGGGAATAAAACGGCATAGGGCAAATAAATCTCGAAGCGAGGCAGAGTAAAAGCGATGGCCGAGAAGCTGGTTCATATTTATCCGCTGAAACTTAGTGAAAGAGAACCACATCCGATTCGATTGGGATATGGATTTAGTATACTGCGGTTCATGTTACATTTCTGAGTCATTCAGTTTAAAACCCCCAGCAACTTTGCCCGAAAAAGCCTAAATTGGGAGAAGGTGAAACCAATTTGGAGTATGAGCGAAGAAGAAACATTATATCTTTCTATCGAACAGCATTTACAAGACGTTAAACCTGGTCATTTTTTCCAGCACTTAACACTGATAGGTTTCAGAATTCGCTTTTGTTGTTTTCTTTTTCTTCTATTCTCTTTTCAGATCAGTTTTAGCCAAAATCAGCCTTCCTCAGCCTGCGATACGCTTGTTCTTAAAAGTGGGCAAACTGTTCTTGTACATATTTTAGCAGTTGATGATTCAGGCGTTTACTATCAAAAATGTGGTCAATCTAGGGAAGAAAAATATTTTATAGAAAAAGAAAATATTTTAGAAACCAAATCCGCTTCAAAAGAGACATTTGATTTAGAGGGGGATGAAAAGTTGGGAATAGTCATATCAGTGTATTTCACATCAGGTGTTTCAACCCAGATCTATCCCTCTTCCGGGTTTGAAAATGTGGGAATCAATCTCTTTGCGGATATGAGGTTTCCTTTTCCGAATGAGAAAACCAATATTGGTATTTCCGGGGGAGTAGGAGGCTACGCAAGCGCTTTTGCCACCTTTGATGATGGTATGCTCATTCGTTTTGGCCCGAAACTATTCGTTGATGGAGAAAACAAAACGTGGACTTTCGATTTACAATACTTTGTTTATGGTCCGGGGTATGACGACTCCCCAACACAATTTTTTGGCGGGTTGATTGGGGTAGGATTTCAAAGCAATAAAAGGAAACATTTTTTCATTTATCCAAGAGTCAACTTTCTTCTCGGAGAAGGATGGGAATCAGAATTTTATACTTTCCTGGAAGTGATGTTTGGCCTTGGCTGGCGTTTTTAGATTAAATCTTTTAAATGTCTGTTCAAACCTCCCAATTTGTGTAAAAAAGAAGCATCAAATAATTTTCACAACGAAATCAAATTTACACCTATGTCTAATCAAGTTACCATTAGAGGAAGTCTATCATTCAACCAATCCAGCGCTGTTGCGGCAACTGTGAAATTGTGGGAGGCGAATCATCAGGATTCGATTGGGGAGGATACCGTGACAACAGACGCGAACGGACAATTTTCCATCAACGCTACGCCTGAATCAGCGGACGCTATTCTCTATATTACGGCTGAATTGCAGGACTATAATGTGGTGTTACTGTCAGTGCTGTCTCCGAATTTGCAGGAGGAAATTGCACAGAATGGGGTTGTGGTGAATGAGTTGACCACCGTAGCCTCTGCTTTTACTTGTGCGCAGTTTTTTAACGGGCTTCAGTTATCCGGAAATCTGCATGGCGTGACGATTGCGGCTAAAAACACCCCTAATCTCGTCAATCCTGTGACAGGAACATACGGTGAGGTGTTGGTGGATCCATTCAACATCACACAGAATGAGACGCTGGCACGGTTGAATACATTGGCCGCACTCATCACGGCCTACGGTACAGTAACTGTAGAGGGCTGGCAAAGTGATTTTTTGCATTACGCAACGCCACTAGATGGCACCACTCCAGAGAATACCGCCGAAGCCATGATTGGTATTGCCCAATCGCCCTGGGTACATCCGGCGGAGTTGTTTAACCTATTTGATCAAGCTTATCCTCAACCGGAGGATGGCTTTCCGGCCAAGCCCAACAGCAAGGTTCCGGTCAGTCGGCGGAGTGCTCCTTTTGTGCCATATTTAAGCTTTGCCCCGGAGGATTTTGCCATGATTTTGGCTTTTGGCCAGGGTGGCATCTGCGCTCCTGGAAAGCTTGCTCTTGATAGCGACGGCAACCTGTGGACCGGTTTGAACTGGATGCCGGGAGCACAAAATGGTGTGTACCAAGGTATCGGCGGAGGGCTGGTTAAGCTTGATTCAACCGGTCGGTTATTGTCGCCGCCGGTAACCGGTTACACAGGCATGGGGGTTGATGGGGCCGGTTGGGGAACGGCAGTCACTAATGCCGGTACTTGCTGGGTGACGAGCTTTAATGGTTCTATCGGCGTATATCGACTAGAGGACGGTTCTCCGGTGGTGGACGAAGTTCCGGAAAGGGTGGCCAATGCCTTAACGGAGATTGGTGGCTTGCAAGGCATTGGCGTGGCACCCAATGGCGATATCTGGATTGTGGGCACTTCCTCCAATGAGATGCTCTACTTTCCGGGCGGCGACCTTTCCAGAGGTAGGGTGGTTGTGGATGAGGATCTTAACAAGGCGCTTTCGGCCCCGTTTGCGGCTTCGATTGACGACTCAAACCGTGTCTGGATTAGCAATACCAATGGTAAATCTTTGGTGCGTTATTCTCCGGATGAAAAGAACAGTCCGGTAGAACGTTTTATCCTTGCCGGTGGCGGACGTGGTGTGGCGCTCGACTCCAAAGGCAATTGTTGGGTAGCCTGTAATACGAGCCCCGACTTTCCTGCTACCACTCCTACCGATGGCGTTTCCATTATCGAGGGGTTTGCGTTGGGCTATCCGCATCTCCAACAAACTCTTGGCCGCAATCATGTAACCGGTTCCGTGTTCATGATTCCTTTTGATGCCAGTCCGATGGACACGATTGATAAAACCACTCACGAATCCAATTTAACGCCTTACGGTGATGGTGAGCTGAGTGCGCCTTGGGGGATTTCAATAGATGGCAATGATGATGTCTGGGTGGCCAACTTTATGGGTAGAGGTGTATCCTTCATGGCTGGTGCTGCCCCAAGCGGCCGTACGGGAGATTTTAATACGGGAGATTTGATTCACACCATTCATTCCGGTAGTATTCAGATGCTGACTGACGTTGTGGTGGATCAAGCGGGCAATCTCTGGTGTGCCAACAACTGGAACCTGCCGCAAACCGTAATGCAAGCAAAACCTGACCCCGCCTTTTCAACCTGGGGTGGCGGCTCGGGTGTATTGGTGATCTACGGCATAGCGAAGCCCGCTCAGACGCCTTTGGTTGGGCCGGTAAGTGGAGTTTGAAGCTTATACTCAAGTAAATGCCTCAGGGCGTTAAAATAGCTTAGGCAGGCTGCGTTTAAGTGTCTTACATTCAAAGACTTAAAACGATATTTGTTAGGAATTGCACTTTTGTCTGATAATGGTTATTTTTATAAAAAACCATGGATGAAAGCTAATGAATTACAAAGATTTACATTAGAGGAATATCTTCACCAAGAAGTTGAAACGGGAGTGAAGTATGAATATCACGATGGTGAAATTTATGCGAAGACTGGAGGGACATTAACACATGGATTGTTATGTGGAAACTCTTATTCAGAAATAAGAAATAAATTAAGGAGTAGCGGTTCAAATTGTAAGCCATTTACCAGTGAAGTCAAAATACATATCAAGAAAAAGAATAGCTACATCTATCCCGATGCGATGGTGATTTGTGGAAATATAGAAATGTCGGAAGAGCATGCAAATTCAGTTACTAATCCGATATTGATCGTAGAAGTATTATCAAAATCTACCTCAAATTATGATCGAGGAGATAAATTTTATTTGTACCGTCAGCTTCCAAGTTTTAAAGAATATGTATTGATTGAGCAAAAAAAGCATGTCGTAGATGTCCATTACAAAAGTCCCAAAAGTGACTTATGGAGGATCACCAGATATGAAGGCCTGGACGAGGTAATAAAACTTCAATCTTTAGGTATAGAAATCAGCATGGCTGATCTATATTATGATATAGATTTGAGATTATCAGAATAGATGTTGGGAGACTAAGACCATGTTTGGAGGTCAAACTTTGAGCTACAAACATCATTTTTTTGATGATCCTGCGTTACTTTTTTTGACCGTACCTCGGGGTATGCCCTGCAAAAAGGTGCCTTGTCTCATCAAAAAACTGATTGTTTTCACTTTCAAATCCGACCTCCAAACATGGTCTAAGAGTCGCCTAGATTTCAAACTTGAACTCAAATAAAAACCGGCACCGAAATGCTTCGATGCCGATTGGGTGCCAAAATTTTTGAATTTTAGGTGTAAACAGGTTTTTAAAGCTGTTCGAAAACCCACTCCTGGTAACTACTTTCAGTAGTCTGGTCATTCCATTAAATGATATAGGTGTTATCTTATCTTCAAAGCCTCAGTATAATAACCAATCGAGTGCTCTTAGCTTCTTATCTGTTGAAAATTCTTCATTCTGATAAACCGCCCAAAGCGAATCGAGACGAACCTGACTACGCCCATTGCCAGGCATAAAAGCCCAAAAAATGCAAGATGTAATGATCCATCGAAAGGGCGAGTTTTGGGTGTTCATACTTAGTGTTTGGTTTGACTCAATATAAGAACACTCTTCTGTATTTGTGTGTGCTGCTATTTAAAAAATAAATCGGATTGTTAAGGGTGTGGGCTTTATTTTGTTGGGCGATTTTTGGATATTGGGGGGGATATAAATTGCTATCCGCCATATTATGGCGGATACACGGATGTTGAACAACTCCTCTCGTTTTTCACCCACCCAACCACCTGATTTTCAATCATTTGAATGGTTTTTCTTTTAACTTTCCAGACGTTATTTAACCAAAAAAATACGTCATGGAAGTTTATCAAAAACACTTACTGGATTTTGATGCTCATCTCACCTTAAAGAATTTCAGCAAGGCTACTCGATCAGCTTATGGTTGTGCTTTACGTCAGTTTTTCGCCTATCGAGAGAAGCAGGATTTACGAGGGGATTTTACTCAAGATCAGGCTCGAACTTATATTTTGCATCGGTATAACCAAGGGTTAAAATGGCAGACTATTAATGGAGACTACTCCGCCATGTTTAAGTTTTATCGTGAGGTCTTAGATATCCCCTGGGATGTAAAGCATATTCCCCGACCGCGCAAGGAGCGGAGCCTTCCACCGGTTTTATCTCAGCAAGAAGTACAAAGACTGATCGAACATGGGGCTAATTATAAACATCAGGTTTTCATGACCTTGCTATATGGTACGGGCCTACGCTTGAGTGAAGCACTAAATCTAAGATTGGAAGATATTGATGGCCAACGCTTACAGATTCGGGTGGTCAAGGGCAAAGGAGCCAAAGATCGTTACGTGGCCATTCCAAGTTGTTTGTTGGAGTTATTACGATCCTATTATCGGATGTATCGCCCCAGTAAGTATTTGTTTAATGGCAAACATAAAGGTCAACGCTGGGCCAATCGTTCAGCGCAGTGGTCGATACAGACGGCGCGTAAGGCGGCTGGGGTGGAACGAGAGGTGTCACCTCATGTTTTGCGACATTGCTATGCGACCCACCATTTGGAGAGTGGCACTAATTTGGTATTTTTAAAGGCACAAATGGGCCATAAACGCCTAAAAACCACAGCTCGATATATCTCCTTATGCAAGTCCTACCAACACCAGGTGAAGCATCCAATTGCGAACATGGTCATCAGTTACCGGACCTATATACGATAGGTGAACTGTTCCGGGATTATGGAGAAGAATATATCAAAGCCTACCCAGCCGATCGACGTACGATTCAACTGATTCGTTCTATCCGAGTGTGCCGAACGCCAGCATTGGGAGGTCATTTAATCACGTGTCAGGACTGTGGTTATCATCGGTATCAATACTTTTCCTGTGGCAACAGTCAGTGTCCGCAATGCCAGGGCATCAAACGATTGCAATGGCAGGATCGGTTGGCTAAGCGCATGTTGGAAGTACCTTATATTCATACGACTTTTACGATGCCGCACCAATTGAATGGACTGGCTCGGCGGAATCCAAGAGCGATCTATAACCTGTTGTTACGCTCTGCGTGGAAGACCATCAAAGAGCTGTGTAGTGATGCTCAAAACCTGGGTGCACTGCCCGGCATGACCGCTGTATTACATACGTGGGGCTCGGATCTAAAGTATCACATTCATGCCCACTGCCTGATCACGTTTGGAGGCTTATCAGGGGCATCAAAAAATGAATGGCGGTGGCCCTGGCGTAAGCATAAACTGGCCCCATATCGTAAAATGTGTGGTAAGTTCAGAGCGATCTTTTTGCAAGACTTAAAGCAGCTAATGGACACCGGCCAAGTTGTTTATCCGCGCAAATACGAAGATATAGTAGAAGAACTGCAAAAAATAAGGTGGGTAGTTCACAACACCCGCCCTACGGCAGATACCAAAGTGATAGAGGAATATCTGGGGCGTTACATTTGCCGAATTGGGATCTCCAACAAACGGCTGAGCTATGACAAAAACGGTAAAAATGTACGCATTGAATACAATGATTATGCCCATCAAAAAGCGGGTCAGCCAGCGCCGAAGAAATATCGGAATGTGCCTCCTTTGGTGGCAATGAATTTATTCTTACAGCATCAATTACCTGCTTATTTTCAGCGAGTTCGTCATTATGGATTGCATGCAAGTGCTACGTATGCCAAGATCAAAGATAAAATACCGGAGAAGCTAAAACGAAATGGTAAGACGGTGAGGACGGTCCTTCAGATATTGACCGCTTTGTTGGCTGAAGAGCCATACAAGTGCGAAAATTGTGGCGGTACCGCTTTTGATACTAGCCCTATCAAAAGCGATCACCATTATCTGAACCGACACATCCTACACCTGGGCCGAAGCCCGCCGTCTATACAAGCAGGCACCACAAGATCGACTCCTGTTAACTGTGAAGACCTCATCGTAACGAGATGAGCGGGGACTGCTATGCTTCAAATTTAGCAAAATACAGGGAGAAGTGGAAAAATCGATGAGTATGGCACAACGGAAAGGCATTATCTTTAAAATCATCAGCAATTTTGCCCGGAAAAACTTAAATTGGGTGGAGGTTAAGTCAATACCAGAAAAAAGGCTTTCCCTATAGGAATACACTGCTAACCCAGAGCACCGGAATCGTCCAACTGAAATGTCTGCGCGATATCCTGCTGGAACCAGTTTTTGCAATGGGGGCGCAGACATTCCTTTGAGTTATCTACAAGTATGAAAAAAATCAAAAACCATATCAGCTCGATCAATACAATCTATTCGGAGGAATGGGAGAAGATTATGAATATGGGAAAAGAGAGAAGGCTTAAAAAAGAGGAAAATTTAGTTCAGCAAGATTCTATATTTAATAAAGAAGTATTCATCAAAGAAGGAATAATGAGAGCATACATATTAGATGATGATGGTAACGAGAAAAGTATTGCTTTTTTCCAAGAAGGAGAATTCATGAGTACATCTACTTTAAGAACCAAAAATGGTAGATCAATACATCATTATCAAGCGATGTGCAAAACGAATTTATTGTTATTTGAACCTAAAGAACTCAGAACCTTTTTATCTAAAAATAACGCTCTTTCTGCAATAGGAAAGGCAATAAAAGAAAATGAAATTGAAAGAATAAACAATAGAGATAAGTGTCTTTTACAAGTGAAAGCTAGAAACAAATACTTGAGTTTTCTAAAGTATTATCCAAACTTAGAAATGTATATCTCTCAAAAACACATTGCCTCATATTTGGGTATTACACCAGTTTCTTTGAGTCGTATCAAATCTGGTCAAAGGAATAGTAAAACTGATAACAATTGATAATAGAATAATGCGACACAGGAATTAATTTTGTGCTATTCATTCACAAAATTATTATCTATGAAGAAGCTACTGAATTTTTTATTCAAAAAAGGAAAATACAAAACCGCAATCCCAACACTAATCGTCGGATTCATTCTGCAAGGCATTTTGATTAGCAAATATCTTCCTGAATTTCTTATCTACTCAAGCAACATAAAAAATCCAGACCAATTATTTTCCTACGACCTAGAATATCTAAACACCCTATATAAGACATTGGGAAAAGAAGGAAGAGCTTTTTATGCAGAAATGCTGGGAATTGACTTTTTGTTCACCACAATTTCAGGGCTTGGGTATTCACTATTGCTCGCATCTTTAATCAAAACCAGAAAATGGTACATTTTGCTACCGTTAATATTGGCGATTTCGGATATTTTGGAAAATGTTTCACAACTATTTCTAATGAACATATTCCCTGATGCCAATTCTTTCGTAGTAGTTCTATCAAGTCTCTTTAGCTCAATTAAAATGACGCTTAGTCTCATTTGTATTGCATTAATCTTATTCTACATCGCTAAGGGGTCAGCGAAAAATAACCTCCCCATATTAATACTAAGGTAAGGCCCAATAATTCCACTGAGGTAATATCTGATCGTGAACAATTGGATAGTTTTGTAGAAAGTTTTTTGTTGCCTTAATTCCAGTTTGATATTCCTTTTTCATTTGTCTAACAAATACCTTTAAGCCTTGCTTTGTTTTAGCCCTGGATTTGATCAAATGACAAACGGTCTTTACGCAATCCAACATGACTCCGGCTAATGCTCTGGTAATATGAGGGAATAGTTTATGGTCGCAAGGGTTGTACTTTGAACAATAACTTGGATAGTGAGCCACTCTGATTTGGAGGTTGGTATATTGGGCGACCCATTGTATCATTTCTTTAAACCGATAGGTTCGACACCCATTACTCCCCCCCGAATCACAAAGGATGAGCATTTGGGTAGCCTGGGGATACCTTTTACAGGCGTAGTACTTGATATAATCCAATAAGCAATTAACCGCAAAATCAGGGGTATCAGCTGATTGACCTAGAAACATATAGCCTTCATTGAGTTGAATATCGTAAATGCCAAAAGGAGTTATCTTTCCAGTAGCCATGCTTGTGAAATCATGATCATTACATATTTGTGCCTCCTTACAATACACCTTTCCCTGGCGGTACAATTGGCCTAGTTGCTCCTTTTTTTTGCTATCCATCGAGATGAGAATTTGTCCCCTCTGCCTATATTGACTCACCAGTTGGTCAATATATTCGAATTGCTCATTGCGCCCTTGTACTTGTTTAAAAGTACCCGTCTTTGCCATTTTACGTTGGCTTAGCCCAAGGCTGGCAAGCAACTTATCCACATAATAAAGACTTGTATTTAAACCGCTTTGTTGTAGCTTTTTAAGTAACTCCGGCCTGCTCAAATACGTAAACTGAATTTGTGCATTCATTGGATTACCGGCACGGTGATTTTCAACGATCTTTTCAAATTTTTCGATTAGGATCGGGTTTTGTTCCGGTTTATCCGCTTTTCGTCCGCCTCCTTTTCTACGGATCTGTCCTGGTCCGCAAAAGTCGTTTTTTTTAGCTCTTCGATCCCTGACCGTATCGTTTTACGGTCAATGCCAAATAGGGTGCTGATATATTCTATGCCCCCATGTTCCAATTTGAAGGCTTCTACTGAGGCATAATGTCGTTTATCTTTTTCCGATAAGTTATTGAACAACCGCTTCATCAATATCTCGGTCGATTCACTGTATGGATATTTATTCATATTTCCATTTTTGGAGATATTCCAAAGTTAATCCTATCTTTATTCAGATCAAATCATTTTGGGTAAGTTATTTTTCGCTGACCCCTAAGAATACCTACATATGGGCAAGAACAAAAATCACTCGTTGAAAATGAGAAATGAAAATTATAAAGTAGGCTGGTTAGTGCCGCAAAAGCTTGCAGCTTTAACCCATTTTCATTCCGACATTTCATCGGAAGACATAGAAGGCGTATTCAAAGATACTGAGCGAATGATTTCAAATGTCAACCAATTATTTAGTATCGTAATTGACAATCGATTAGCACCAATGAATAGAGTCTATAGTTTGGAAGAATTACAAAACAGTTCTTCCATATTGAAACATCCGTTACTAGAATACTTAATCATAATTATACCAAAGCACCTAACATTAAATGCAGAACAAAAGAAGGTAGAAATATCTAATGGTGTCAAGTTGATAAACACCGAATCTGTAAAAAATGCTATCGACCTGATCAAAGAGAATAAAGGTTATGCAATTAAAGAAGAAATAATCTCTGACTTTTTTCCTAATTTAGAATGTCTATGATTGATGAAGAAACCAGTAGATAACAATCGATATGACGATCAGTGGCTCCACAAGGTCGCCACCGCCGCATATCGAGACCGTTAGTGGCAAGCAAAAAAATAAAAATATGGAGATAGTGAAAATTGGAGATACCAATATTGCTCTCAAATACGACAACACAAATGACAAAGTATTATTTACCGTTTTAGGAGAAGCCTTAACAGAAATTCAATGCTTTGAAAATTGTATCTATTCTCTGTTATCAGGAATTCAAGGAAATGAAAATGAGAATCCAATTGATGATTACCTTGAGAGAAACGAAAGAAAAACTTTAGGACAATTAATTTATGGAATAGACCAATTCATTGAAGATGAAGATGTAAAAGATAATTTGATAAAAGTCAGAGATAAGAGGAACTATTTGGTTCATAAAATTCTAAGAAAATATGGTTGGCCTTTAATGACTGACAATCACTACCTTGAAGCGATAAATGAAATAGTCGAAATTAGAAATTTCATAAATACATCAGAACCAAAAATCACGAAATACATCAGGGACAATAACATTTTAGATATTTTAATATTTAAGCTAAAAGAAAATGAAAAATAAAGCCAGCCACTAACAAAGTTCCAACTCCGTTAAGTTAGCCCTATCAAAGCGGCACATTTTTTGATGGAGACTGACTTTTTCATGCTGTAGCCTTAAGCAAATAGAAACTCAGGGCTAAAAACAATGAAATTAGGCATAACTTCCTAGCGTTCCTCCATAGTGGAAGGTACAATAAAATGAATATATGAATTGGCCTTTGAGGTCAAAAACAATCACACCCTCCGATAATTTTTCTCGGTTTCATGGCGCTTTCGATCCAGTATTTTGAAATTCCTAGGGCGACTCTGATTGGGCACAATACGCTCCAGATTCTGGAGCATTAAAGTGAGTAATTCCCGGAGCCATCGCTTGATTTTGGATTCAGATTTAAGGAGTAATTTGACAAAATAATCCTTGATCAGTCCAGCGCTGATGTTTCGATTGATCTGATAATTCCAGTATCGATTGTTGTTGATTTGATTGAGTTGTTTTTGGCAATCATTGCATAGGATGCTCTGCAAATTAGTAGCAATGACAGTAGCATAAAGATCCTGCCAAATGGCCGTTTCAGAGTATCCGCTAAAGGAGCCAACTGCAAAGATATTTTTCAATCGATCCCAGTAAGTTTCAATGCCCCAGCGAAGGAAGTATAGGTTTTTGAACAATCGAGTTGGATATTTTCGATGATCCAATAAACTGGTCATCAGTATCTCGGTAGGCAGCCCCTTTCCCAGTTCCACCCTGATCAGCCGGACCTTAACTTTAGTGTATCGACGTACCGGAAGATTTCTTTTCCGCATGGATCGGGTAGATCTGTCACCAGCCTCAAAGTCAACAACTTGTGAGGTTTTATGACTACTTAGGAAGGCCTGAATAATCTTGGTTGCTCCCAGTGAACAGCGCATTAAATAATGAGTGCCATAGTGATCATGAAGCCAGGGCAAGTTGAAGCCAAAATATCCCCGATCATAGAGCATTAACACATCTTTGGGTTGGTCTTTAACCCATTCTTGGGCTGTCGTCAATTCGTCTTCATGTCGGCTTTTCAGATCGATGCGCACACAAAGATGATTGAGCACATCGTAGATACCCCGGAGTCTGGCCGAGGGTACCCGATTGTGTTGATTTTGATGCCAGCCAAATAAATCTCCCAATGCTTCAATATCGGGAAGCCTCAATCCTGAACCATCCATGGCCCATAACCGGAATCCTCTCCATCGCTTCACCTTGATGATTTTATAGGCACATTTGATCACGTACTCGAATAAATCGGAAAAGAAAAGGGGGTTAACCTTTTTACGTGCCTGAGAAAAGGCACTTTTGGTAACCATGTATTGTGGATCAAGCTTCAGCTTTGAAAAGAAACGGATCAGTTCGACCGATAGGCTATTGGTTAGATTGGATAAGATTAGGGTAGTTGTTGTTGTGAAAGTGAGGATATAATCTCTTGTAAAGTCCTGCGGTCGTTGTCGATATTTAACTTCACCGGCTCCTTGACGAATAAATTGTCGAATTTGCGAGATGATTTTGAGACTTTTTTTTCATTTTTCACTAACTTGAACGTGATATAATTTGATACTCAATCCCGTAAGTTAAGCATTTGTATGCTTAGCTTAACGGGATTGAACAAACGCTATCCGCCATGCCTCCGAAGGTCGGCACGGGCGTATAGCTTCACCGTTACCGCCAAGTGTAAAAAACGACACAGCAGACAATTTGCTAATTAAATACAGAAAAAGAAAAAGATATAATGAACAGCCCACGCACAAAACAACACATTTGCAAGCCCCAACACAAAAGTCGATGCTTCAGCTTGCAAAAGAGTTGTTTTCTTGCCAACGCACCCGTGTACATTTATTATATTTATTGTCTTAATTAAATGACGAATTATGATTTTTAGAAATTTGATATTGGGAGTGTTAATCTTTATGATGATGCCTGTATTTGCTAAAAAAAATCAGAATAAAGAAATTTTAAAACCACGCATTGTAGTGCTTACTGATGTTTCCACATGGGAAACTGACGATAGTGAATCACTGGTTAGGCTTCTTGTACATGCTGATTTGTTCGAGATTGAAGGGATAATTTATACAACAGGCTGGAGTCATGAAGTTCTGCGCGATGATTTTATTGATTTGATTCATGATGCCATCGATGCATATGAAAAAGATTTACCAAATCTTATGAAGCGTTCTAATCAGGTCGGCTTCAATCAAGATGAACTTCAACAAACCATTGGATATTGGCCAAGTCCTGAGTATTTGCGACAACGTACTGTTTTTGGGAGTAAGCAGAGAGAAATTGATAAAATTGGCAAAGACAACATTTCTGACGGAAGTAATTTAATTATAAAGCAGGTGGATGAAAACGATGAACGTCCACTGTGGATTTTGCTTTGGGGCGGTGGAAATACGCTGGCACAATCTATTTGGCAAGTTCAACAAGAAAGAAGTGAGGGTGAATTAAAGAAATTTTTGCATAAAGTGCCAACTTATGCAATAACAGACCAGGACAGGTCATACAAAGGAGGTACTCCGTATAATATTAGTTCTCACCAATGGATGAGAAGTGAATTTGAAAAAGACTTAATGTTTCTTTGGGATGAATGTGCATGGAAGTATCAAAATGGCACTGGAAAAAACAATTGGGATGAATATGCACAACACATACAAAATCATGGAAACCTAGGAAAAGTTTATCCAAAGTATAAATATGGAGTTGAAGGTGATACCCCTTCATTTCTTTATGTTATGCCAAATGGCTTAAACAATCCAATTGTTCCAGGTCAGGTTAGCTGGGGAGGATATTTCGAATGGGGAATATGCCCCGATGATACCACTTTCGCATATACTAACCACAAAGGGAAAGCTAATGAAATATGTAATAAATATGAAAACTATTTCTATTCAGCAACCTTTAATAATTTTGCCGCCCGAATGGATTGGGCAGCGGAAGGCAAAGGGAATCGAAATCCAATAGTTGTTATAAATGAAAGAGAAGATTTTAGTCCTATTCAAATAGAAAAGAAACAAGGGAAATCATTTATACTGGATGCCTCTAAAACATTCGACCCTGAAAATGACCAGCTAAAATTCAAATGGTGGATATTGCCCGAGGCAGGCACATACCAGAAACTGATTTCGATTGCTGATGAGAATTCAGATAAAATTACTTTTGATATTCCATCTGATTCGGCTGGTAAAACAATTCATATTATTTGTGAAGTAACTGACAATGGAGAACCAACACTGACAAGTTATCGTCGGATTATTATTACACCAAAAAAGTAAATTTGAAATGAAGAAATTAATATTAGTTTTTACTTTTTATGTTTTGATGCTCATTAACCCTTCTGCATTTGCACAGTTTCGAGTAATTGTATCATCCGACTTTCCCCCTTTTCCTGTTACAAATAGCGACCCCGACGATGTTCAATCAATGGTACGCTTTTTACTTTATTCAAATGAATTCGATATTGAAGGATTGATTGCCTCAGCAGGAACGTTTGGTATGGTAGCAGAAAAGAAAAACATTCTTGATGCTATTGAAAAATACGATGCAGTAGATGAAAACCTTAGGAAGCATGACTCCAATTATCCAACGGCTGATTATTTACGCTCGGTTACTTATGAAGGATTAGGTAATAATCATAATATAAATATCAAATGGGGGTGCGGTAAACAACCATGGACGGAAATTATTGGCGAAGGAAAAGACAGTGATGCATCAAATGCTATTATAGCCGCCGTTGACAAGTCTGATTCACGTCCAATATATATTTGTGTATGGGGAGGGCCACGAGAAGTTGCACAAGCAATCTGGAAGGTTCAAAATACACGAACCAAAGAAGAATTAAATGCCTTTATTAGTAAGCTTCGTATCTTTTTAATTGCTTGTCAAGATGCATCACATGAATGGCTCATGGAAAACTACTCGGACTTATTTATCATTGAGTCAAGAAAAACATATCATGGCATGTTTGGAGTAGATGACCGTTCGTGGGTTGAAACAAATATTATAAATAATCATGGGGCTTTAGGTTCAATTTATCCACCAAAAGCAATTGCCGGACCGGGAGTTATTGAAGGTGATTCACCATCTTTCCTTTATTTGGTTAGTGCAAACCGTGGTATAAACAATCCCGAAGACCCTACACAACCAAGTTGGGGAGGACAATATATCCGTGTTGATTCAACAAATCATTACATTGATGGTATTGGGTCATCAACAATTTCCAGATGGAGTAAGGATTTTCAAGCAGAGTTTAAGGAACGTGCTGATTGGATGATACCCTGAAAGGCCAACGCAGCAGTCACACACATTACCAAGTCGCTCAAAAAGCTAACGCACAACCAAAACTTGGCAAAGAGTGTGCCTGCCCCAACGCACGGGAGACAAGAAACAGTAGCAAATTGAAAGAAAAAGGACTGAAATGAATAAACACCAGGCGGTAACACGCGGTATAGTTAATAAGGGTTTCAGTGGTTTTCGGGGCGTAGTAACCCGCTCCAAAATTAGCTGTAACTTGACAGGAAAAAAGCCCGCAATCCCTTACTAACCATACCGCCAACCGTTGCATCGAATTGATAATTCTAAAGCCAAAAGGGAGCTGGAAAAGGCCTTTATTTGTTAGCAAGTTATTCTTTGAAAAAGAACGGAGTAGAAAAGGCCGACAGAGCGTAAAGCTTGATTTTAAGCGGAGCGGCCTGGTCTGCGACAGATTTTGGTTGGAAAGAAGTGAAAACCAAACTTGCTAACAAATAAAATATTAAAAAGGTTGAGTGCGCTCCCTAATTTTTGGCACTTGGTTGATTTTGGTTTTCCACTTCATTTATCCACACATAAAATGGTAATAGAAACCCTGTTTAAAATCAACAAATTTAGAATTACCAACTACGTTTTCTACGGATTATACTACCAAATTTAGCTTAGAAAAAAATAAGCTAAATTTGGAGTATAATATGAAAACTCAATGCAACATTGCGCTATTGACAAATATTCCCCTGAAGGTGAATACTTCCAATAGCTTACCGCAACAATAAAAGGAACCATATGAAAAACAAAACAATAAAGAATGTATTATTCATTTTAAGCATAATCATTACTTCTTATTCGTTTGGACAATCTATTAAGCCTCATACAATTGGAATAGTTGTTAGCGATATTGAAAAGTCTACAGATTGGTACGAAAACCTCTTGGAACTGAAACTCTATAGAGAAATGGCTTTTCCTGAATATGACAGCCTAAAAATTAACTTTTTGAAGGGAAAATATTTTCAGCTTGAATTAATGGAAAAGAAAACATCTTTTACAATTAATGAATATGTTGCAGATTACAGTCTAAACAACAAACCTTTAATCGGATTTTCTAAAATCGCATTTTCTGTTCCTAATATTGCTTCCATTTATAAGAGAGTTAAAGAAAAGAATGTCACAGAAATTGTAGGAATTACGGAAGACAAAGAATTTAATTTGAGATATTTTATTATTAAAGATTTAGACGGAAATATAATACAGTTCATTGAACAAAAATCTGATTAATAAATACAGTTTCCAACAACGTGTAAGCGCGATAACGGCTGAATTTCCTACTCGGAAATTCAACTCGTTTTGCTAAATTAGGTGAGTCAGCGGAAAGTACTCGCGCACTTTCCCGTTACTGACGCTTACACAAAACCGTTGGTACAAAATAAATATACAGATGACAGAAATAATAAAGAGTTCGGCGCTTGCATTCATTATTGGAATTGCTTCCTCTTATGCTTTTTCATTCCTCACCAAATGGTATTCAAGTAATAGAAGAATTAGTTGGAGAACTGTTACAAATGGCATCAAAATCCTCATTAGAAACATCACTAATACATTCCAACCAGAGGTTGTGCTGGGATTAGGAAGGAGTGGAAGTATAATCGGTGCAATTTTAGCCGGCAACCTGGGTGGGATTCCCTTTTTAAGCCAAATAGTTCAGCGAAACTTTGTAGGTGAAGGAAAAATGAAAAGGCGAGTGACGGTTTTCTCCGAATCCATCAATTGGGAAGACTTAAAAGGTAAAAAGGTGCTATTGGTGATTTGTAGTAACATTACAGGCGGTGACCTAAACGAATGGTTGAGTAAACACGAGCAAATCATTTCTGCCAATAACATACAACTTGAAACCGCTTGCCTATTTCAAAGTGGAACAAGTTTGGTAAAAGCAGACTACTATGCTTTGGATGTAGAAGAAAAAAACGTTGAAATTGTCCACACAAAACTGCCGTGGATGTTAACCGAACAATACAAACATTCACATAGGCCAAAATAAGCCGCAAAGCAAGGCAGAGCGCAAGCGCATCAAATAATTTTTCCCAAATCTATCCGTTCATTGAATAATTGTTGAAAAACCAAGTTCAAATCCACCCATGCAGAAATTCCTATTTTTATCCGTTGTGCTGATTTTCATGAATGCTTGCTCCTCACAGCGCAAAGGTTTTAACGATTCCCATAGTCAGACTATAGAAGCGGGTTGCATAAGCCCAAAAGAATCCGATGAACGGAAAGCTCAACTGGAGAATGGTATTCGCGGGCAAGTGAAGTTTTTGGGAGAGTCGGAGGCATTCAGTTCTATTGCGGATAAAATGGTCGAGTATAAGATCCCGGCGTTATCGCTTGCGGTCATCAATCAAGGTAAGATTGAATGGGCAGACGTTTACCGGAATGCGAGTTTTCCGGGGGTACAAAAACTGGACTGTACAAGCATTTTTCAGGCCGCATCACTGTCGAAGCCGGTAACGGTGATGGCGGCAGTGCGTATGCATGCGGCCGGTGAAATTGACCTGGATAAAAATATTGAGGAATACCTGAAGGATTTTGTCTTGCCCCAGGGTAAACAGACGGGCGAAAATCCCGTTACCTTTCGCAATATCTTTTCCCATACTTCAGGAATCAACCCCGGTGGATATCAGGGGTACGCCCGAGATGTTCCGATGCCGGCTGATGTGGATGTTTTACGGGGTAGTGACGGTGTCAATTCACCGGCAGTAGACATGATCGCACCACCTAATGAGACGCTGGCTTATTCCGGTGGAGGCTATACCTTAGCCGAACTGGCTCTTCAGGACATCTTCAATGATGAGCTCTCGAATATCATGAAAAAATGGATCCTTGAACCTGCCGGCATGAACCACTCGGAGTTTACCCAACCATTCCCGGACGCCAGGGCCGATCAGGTCGCCAAAGGTTATGATACATCCGGAAACGTGATACCGGGCGGCTGGCGAAACCATCCGGAGCAAGCGGCGGCAGGACTGTGGAGCACCTCCATTGATTTGGCTAAATTCCTCATTGAGATTTATAACGCCTATCAAGGCAGAAGCTCAATCTTTTCACAATCCGATATTGAATCAATGCTCAGCCAGGAGCGAGACGGCCATGTTTATGGCTTTATTCTGGACCGGTCGGGAGATGATCTTTCTATCACGCATTATGGAGGCAATGAAGGTTACCGTACCGGTATGACCATCAGCCTGACCAGTGGAAACGGCCTGGTCTATTTGATCAATTCCGATAATGGAATAGCATTGGGGAATGAACTACTTTTGACGGCCTCCCAGGTATATCACTGGCCGCATTTTAAGCAAACAAATGTTCAGCGGCAACAGGTAGATTCAGACGTTTTAAGAGGCTTGCCCGGTAAATACAAGTGGAATGATCAAATAGATCTTTCCATCACATTTGATGAAAGCAGCAACCTTATTTCGCTCTTTTTTCCAAATGGCGACGAGTATAAACTTACCCCGATTGTAGGTGATGAACTTGAATTTATACATGCCAATACCGGCGTCAAACTTGCCTTTTTAAGAAAGGATGACTTCCGGTCCTTCACCCTCTATGGGCAAACGGCGGTTAGGCTCTAGCGACACCCTGTCGTCACGTTTGTTTCTTCGAAGGGAAAGCCCTACATTGGCTGTGTTTGTGCAGCAACGCACACACATGCCATCGGCATTCGGCTATAATGATCCCAAATCCAAAACAAGGATTAATGACTCAACGGTCTTTCCGATCAGCTCAAATACAAAAGCATTCAACAGCATTCTTTTGACGCAATTGATGGAAGAGGAAAAACTGGATTTTAAGTTTGATAATAGGGTGCGCTGAGAGTATGGAAGTGCAAAGCTTTTTGACACGAAAATGAAAATCAACAAACCGATACCATTTAAAATCCAAAAATCAGACAACCATGCATTATTAGTGCAAGTGGATGAGATGCCGTATTTCTACAATCAATTGCATTATCACCCCGAATTTCAAATCACCGCCATTGCCAAAGGTGAAGGCATTTTTTATGCAGGCAACAGCATGTCGGCTTTTGAAGAAAAAGACGTTTTCGTGGTAGGTACCAATGTGCCACATCTCCTGAAGTGTTCAGAAGTCTATTATGCTGACAGGTCTCCGGGCGTCAGGGGCATTTCTTTGTTTTTTGATGAGCTTTCTTTTGGCAAACAATTCTTTGAGATCAAAGAAATGCAGGGATTACAGACTTTATTACGGGAGTCCAATCGAATTATAAAGGTAGGTGGAGCTTTAAAAGCAGCTATTTTTGAAAAAATCATGGCGACACCTACACTACAGGACGAGCAGTTGATTATCGCCTTTTTGGAAATATTGTCGCTTTTGCGTCAAGCAGAAAAAAACTACCTCAATACAGAACAGTATCATCTCATCTTGAATAATCATGAAGGTGGGCGATTAAATGAAGTCCTGGAGTATACCTTTCAGCATTTTAAGCAGGAAATCAAAATTGAGCAAATCGCCAAAATTGCATTTCTGAGCCGGTCTCAATTTAGCTACTTTTTCAAATTGCATACCGGGAAAACCTATATTCAGTTTGTCAATGAATTGCGGATTGAAAATGCCTGTATTTTATTGAAAAACAACCGATATACCATCGAACAGATCTGCTATGAAGTTGGCTTTCAGAATGTTTCAAACTTCTCGCGGCATTTTAAAAAAATAAAAGGCATAACGCCTTCGAAATACCGGAAGTCATGGACGTAAAATACGGGATTAAAATCGATTGAGGCGAAACGGATCCGTTGCCATCATTGGCCGTTGTTCAGTAATGATTTCAGACAATAATTTGCCCGTCGCTGCACCCAAGCTCAAGCCCATCATGCCGTGTCCCGTTCCGACAAAGAGATTAGACAAATTATCGGCCTGCCCGATGTAAGGCATTCCGTCGGGAGTACAAGGTCGATAGCCCTTCCAAATTTGCGTTTTCCTGCTAAACGGAACATCAATGTTTCTATAATACTTCGGCATACTTTCGATGATACCTTCCACTCGCTTTTGATTTATTTTTTGGGATAACCCACTCAATTCCAAGGTGCCGCCAATTCGTAAATCATCGCCCATGGGCGTAACGGCGACTTTTGCTTCGGATAAAATCGTCGGAATGCGCGGACGTAAACCGGGGCTTTTTAAAGTGATGCTATATCCTTTGCCATCTTGCAGATGGATTTTTATACCCGCCTTTTTTAATAAAAATCCTGCCCAACTGCCGGGCGACAACAACACATTTTCGACGGGGATCGCTTCGTTTTTATCCGTTAATAAGGCCTTGATCGTTGAGCCGCTTGTTTTAAAATCGACAATGGAAGTATTTGATAAAAAAGTAACACCCAATTCCTTTAGTCGCGCAACCAATTGAGCCATCAAGCGATTGGGGTAAAGGTGGGCATCACCTGGAAAATAGATGCCGCCTAAAACATCCAAATCCATTTCGGGTTCCAAGCTTTTTAAACCACTTTTGTCATAAATATCCGCTTTTACACCCAGGCTGTGCGCTTTTTCAGCAAGTTCTTCCTCCTCTTCGGCCTGTTTTTTGGTTCTGTATAACATCAACAAACCTCTTTCTTCAAAGCCAAAATCAAAACCCTCTTCAATTACCATTGCTTTATATAGCCATTTACTTTGCTCGTTGAGTTCATACAAAACAGGAACGGATCGGGCAACTTGTCGAGCATTGGCGGAACGGTAAAAATGCCATAACCACTGTACCAAATCTGCATTCAGTCGGGGCCTGATATAAAAGGGACTTTTGCTATTGAGCATCCACCTCAAACCCTGTGCAATTACGCCGGGTGTTGCCATAGGCACAAAATGACTGGGTACGATCATGCCGGCATTCCCAAAAGAAGTACCGTCAGAAATGTCATTTTTATCGATAATGGTCACTCCGCAACCTACCTTTTTTAAATACCAGGCTGCGCATAGCCCTACAACCCCACCACCTACGATATGGATATTATCCCTTTTCATATCACCTGAAATCCAAACGCGTAAGGGTCGTCCTCATCGTCAATGATAATGTTGTTGTGACCCGTAATCTTTGCCCAGCCTTCTATACTTGGAATGATGGCATCAAAATCAGCTACCTTGGTGGTCTCTTCCACCCGTCCAATAAATTGAGAACCGATGTAGCTTTCATGCACAAAACGATGGCCCACCTGCAATTTTCCCTTGCTAAACAATTGCGCCATTCTTGCCGAAGTACCCGTTCCACAAGGAGAACGGTCAATTGCTTTATCGCCATAAAAAACAGCATTTCGGGCATCAGCATCTTTGGAAAGTGGTGCTCCTGTCCACAATACATGCGACAAGCCTTTGATATCATAAGAAGTCGGATGCTGAAATTTGTACAACTCATTCAATCGGCGTCGCACTGTTCTACTCCAGCTAATCAATTGGTCAGCCGTATGATTTTGGATTCCCCCGAAATTGGCTTGCGGGTCAACGATGGCATAAAAGTTTCCCCCATAAGCTACATCCACAGTCAGCTCACCTAAATCAGGACATTCTACCGTCAACCCTTCTTTGTACAAAAAAGAGGGAATATTGGTCAGGCGCACCGACTTGACGCTGTTGCCTTCTTGTTGGTAGCTAATGTGCACCAACCCGGCAGGTGTCTCCAATCGTAATTGCCCTGCTGTTTTGGGTTGCACGAGGCCTTCTTCCAGCATAATCGTCACCGTTCCGATCGTGCCGTGCCCGCACATTGGCAAACAGCCACTCGTCTCGATAAACAGCACGCCAATGTCATTTTGTGGGTCAGAAGGCGGATACAAAATAGAGCCCGACATCATATCATGCCCACGAGGTTCAAACATCAAACCCCTCCTGATCCAATCGTATTCTTTTAAAAAATGGAGGCGTCTTTCCATCATGTTTTTACCTTCCAATATCGGCCCGCCGCCCGCTACCAGGCGTACGGGGTTGCCGCAAGTATGGGCGTCTATACAGAAAAAAGTTTTTCTCATGCTTTTGCCTTTAGTGCATCAGACAAATGCAGCCGTGTCAATACTCAGATAGTCAGGCAGCTGCGGGCGCGAGGCCAGGCCTTTTTCTAAAATGCCGATCACCCGTTCTCTTTCTGCACCCACCAGAATATGCCGCGGAGCGCGTACATGTTCCGTTCCAATGCCGGTCATGACTTCTGCCAACTTGATATTTTGCACCAATTGCGGATTAATATCCAGTTCCAGGATGGGTAAGAACCAACGGTAAATAGTCAATGCTTCCTCAATTTTTCCTGCTTTGACCAATCGGTAAATAGCAACGGTTTCAGCCGGGAAAGCATCCACCAATCCCGCTACCCAACCATCAGCACCCATTAATAATTCTTCCATAGCCAGTGTGTCAACACCACAAAGGATTTTGAAGCGGTTGCCAAATCGATTCTTCATGCGCGTCACATTGGAAATATCCCGGGTGCTTTCCTTGACGGCCTGGATATTTTCCAAGTGCATTAATTGCTCAAAAATCTCAATAGTCACTTCGATTTTGTAGTCAACCGGGTTGTTGTACAGCATCATAGGAAGGGATGTGCTGAGGGCAATATCCTTAAAGTAATCGGCTACTTCCTGGTCGGTGGGTTTGTACATCATAGGCGGCAATACCATCAAACCGTGAACACCAATTGCTTCGGCTTTTTTTACCAAATCAATGGCAAGGCGAGTTGAACCTTCGGCAATGTTTAAGATGACATCTATCTTATCGCCATAGTCTTCCAGAGTGGCTTTCGCCAATGCTAAGCGTTCCTCGTGTGTAATGGTGCTACTCTCACCCAAAGAACCGCCGATGATCACGCCATCAATACCTGCATTGATCTGGTAGGCGATGTTTTTCAAAAAAGCGGGAATATCTAAATCCCCATTCGCTTTAAACTTTGTGGTCACCGCAGGGTATACGCCGGTCCATTTTACTTGTCGCATAAGTTTGTGATTTTTTGACAAATGTAAATGGGAGATCAAATCCGAATTGGTATATTTATCTTGAACGAGAATACTATTGTCTTTTTCAACGTATGGCTGCAGAGGAAGCATCTCCACAAATGTATACACAATGAAATCATAGAGAACCCCGTTGATATACTTTCATCAGTCGTGACCACTTTATGAAACCACCTACCCAGTATACAAAAAGCGGGCGCATCAACATTGCCTACCAGGTTTTTGGCTCGGGGCCAATAGATTTGGTGTACATCCCGGGATGGGTGTCCAATATCGACTGGATGTGGGCCTGTCCGGAGCTGGTCAGCTTTTTGAAGGAACTGGGTAAAATGGCCAGGGTGATCCTGTTTGACAAGCGCGGTACCGGCCTTTCCGACCGCGTGGTGGAGCTTTCGACCATTGAAGAGCGCATGGACGATATCCGTGCCGTGATGGATGCTGTGGGGTCGGAGAAAGCGGTCCTCTTTGGGCATTCGGAAGGTGGATCGGTTTCGGCCTTGTTTGCCGCTACTTATCCAAATCGCACCATCTCCCTGGTGTCTTTCGGTATTTTTGCAAAACGCAGGTACTCACCCGACTACCCCTGGGCGCCCACCGATGCCGAGCGGCAGGTGGTTTACGATATGATTGAAAACAGCTGGGGCGGTGGCGATATGTATCTGGAGTCGCTGGCACCCTCAAAGGCGCAAGACTCCGTATTTATGGATTGGCTGGCCAGCTATTTCCGCTCAGGCGCCAGTCCGAGTGCGGCTATGGTACTCACCAAAATGAATACAGAGGTGGATATCATCGATATTCTCAGTTCGATCAAGGTACCTGCTCTCATTCTGCAACGTACCAATGACATTGATGTGAAAATTGAAGAGGGCAAGTTCATCGCTCAGCGTATACCCGGTGCAAGGTTTGTGGAGCTGGAAGGCAGTGACCATTTGTTCTGGGTAGGCAATTCTGATCGGGTCCTGGCAGAAATCAGATCATTTATCACCAATGTGAAACCGGTAAAAACCTACGAAGAACGCCTCTATACTATCGTGGCTGCCCGCTTCACTTCATTGGGCGAAAGCCAATCCCAGCCACAAGAATTGCTCGGTCAGTACGTGGCACAATACCGCGGTCATATCGTTGAGTATAGTGACCAGACCTTTATTGCCATTTTTGAAGGTCCGAGTAAGGCGGTGCATTGCAGCATGGATTTATTGGATGCCATACAAGCGTTGAAGTCGACACTGACCATCGGTATTCACATCAAGGAAGCGGCGGTCCAGGAGGCTCATTCCATTAGTGGTGACACGGAAGCATTTTTACGGTCCATCCTCGAACAAGCCAAAGCCAATCAAATCCTGATCACCCAGACGGTCAAAAATCTGCTCTCGGGAGCGGGCTTGAACATCACGCCTTCCTCGACCGTTTTGGAAGCTGAATTTGGCGAACCCATTGCCTTGTATACGGTTACCGATTACGCCCATCCCCACCTGCAACCGGAGGCATTGAACCAGAAGCAGTTTTTGAAAAATGATTCCTTCCTGGAAAATGTATTGCAAAGTATTGACACCCACCTGAGCGACGAGTCATTTGGCGTGGAAATGCTCTGCCGAGAAATCGGCATCAGCGAACGCCAATTGCAGCGCAAGCTGAAAGCCATCACCAATAAATCTCCCATCCAACTAATCTCCTCCGTACGCCTGCACCGGGCCAAGGAATTGCTGCTCGGCAGCGAAAACAACATCACCGAAATTGCTTTTCAAACCGGATTTGCCAATCCATCTTATTTCTCCCGGCGATTCAAGGAAGAATTTGGGTTGAGTCCTTCGGCGCTGTTGCAGAGACAGGTGTAGGAAGAGGCTGTACCCTTCCCCAGTTCCAGAGAAACCTGCACTTTGTAGACCTTATCAAACCAATTCACCCCGTCTTAAAGACACACTGTTTGGAGAATTAGTACCACCTATTCTGAACCAGATGTTGACATTTTTTTGAACCACAGAAGGACACAGAAGATCACAATAGAAGTTTCCAGTAAAATCCGACCGGATTTTACTGGAATGTTCATCATAATCATTCACTTGCAGATCCGTTAAAAATCCATATTGCAGGAGCCGCTCACGTGAGGGATACTATAGCCCCAAGCCACATCGTGGCGGCACACTGTAGCCAGTGGTTTTAACCGCTGGCTACAGTGTATAAGAGAATTTCAGCTACGTAGTAGCGACACATCTCGGCACGCAAGAATTTTCAATCCGGGGCGACATTTACTGTATTTTAATCTCTGAAACCAGGATTCCCCCGCCGCGCAATTTCCTTCGCCTGCCGTAGGTAGGTAAGTACCCGAGCAAGGCAAGTCAAGGACTTTGAAGGAGGCTACCTCATTGGGTACAACCCCGGTTGCTCAGGAACCAATTCTTTGTAACTATGGTCATCAGCATCGCAATGTGTGCCGGAGGTACGCTATCTAAATACGGCAGGTTGAGCAGATGCACGGGTGAAAAAAATTTCACCGAACCAGTAAAACTGCCGCCAAACCGTCACTTTTTGTCCTTCTTGTCGGAAAAGTGATAGTGTGTCGGTTTTTTCCCATCTCCCTGTCGGAAATGTTCATGGATTCACCGGATTTGTGGCAGCGCGACGGGGGCAATGCCCTGTACTTTTGTCCCTGCAAAAACGCACTTACATTTTAAAACATAAATCTTTAAAACCATGAAAAACTATCTGAAGTATTTCAACTTGTTGTGCCTCATTGTATTTGCAATGGTGCTGGTGACAAGTTGTGAAAAAGACAATGAAGACGATGTCATCGAAGAAACCGGACTAAAATTACAAATCGTCAATAACAGCGAGTTTGGATATATTTTAGTCAATGAAGACAATCAATCGATTTATTTCTTTGCCGGAGACGTGACCGGCGAAAGCAATTGCAACGGCGGCTGTGCCGATACCTGGCCTGCCGTCACCGGTGACCCTTATGACATTGAATTGGGTGGCACCCTGAACAGAAGCGACTTTGCCTCCATCTACCGCGCTGATGGAACACAGCAATTGACTTACAAAGGCTGGCCGCTGTACTACTTTTCTCCGGAAGCGGATGGTGTGCTTGAAAACCCGGGCGAAACCGAAGGTGATGGTCGCGGCGGACTGTTTCACATTGCCAAGCCTGACTATACCATTTTGCTGGGCCGCCAGTCGGTAGAAGACGGTCAGGATGCCGTGGTGTACCTTACCGATGACCGTGGCGTAACCCTGTATCGCAATACCGGTGATGAAGAAAACATCAGCAACTGCAACGGCGGCTGTGCCGGTGTATGGCCTCCATTCAAGGCAGCGCCACTGGTATTGCCTTCTTCCCTGAATGCCTACGACTTCGACTCCCTGAATCGCGAAGACGATCTGGGTCCACAGCGTTCCTTCAAGGGTAGCCCGCTCTATTTCTTCTCACAGGATGAAGAAAAAATGGGCAGCGTACTTGGCCAGGCCGGCGGTCCTAACCAGACCTTTTTTGTGGTTGCTCCGGAGCAATAAATTATTCGCTAAAACCCAATTTTCGAAAGTCTTTGTGCCCTGTAGGTAAGGGTATAAGAAAGATATACTGTTTGAGCTAAGGGGAAGGACTTAGCAAAGTACCGAGGTGGCTATTGTAGCCACCTCTTTTTATTTTAAGGCTGTTTTGCTTCAGCAAAATGTTAAAGTCAAAAACCGATTCGATTGTCAGGGGTTAGGATTAAAAGAAGCCAAATAAAATCTAAACCAAATTATGAAAAAGTATTTCTTTTTAATCTTCGCGTGCTGCATGCTCTTAGCGCTTGACAGCAACGCCCAACAACGATTGACCGGACCCGCTGCAAAAAATGCAACGCCTTCGGAAAAGACGAAACCCGGTAAATTCATTGTCGCCAAAAGCGGAAAGGGACTCACTGGTCCGCGCGCTAAAAATGGCAAGCCGGGTGTAGGAAAGAAGGATATTAAACGCATTGCATCGGCAAAAAGCAAAAGACGGAAAGGACCAAAGGGAAAGAACAGACTTACCTTATAGGGTACTAAATGTCACCATCATGCTGGGTCGGTGAAAAATTTTTCACCATCGAAGTTCCGGTTGTGCATTTTTAGATGGCGCACGCTATCGGTGCGTGATTCCGTCTGGCATCGGCTTTGTTTTCCTACTCTGCAAACTCACCGCACTACTCACCCGCGGCACCCGCGTAGACGAGGAAATCGAAATGCAGGGCATCGATCTGGCGTACCACAATGAAAAGCGTTTTTCGTAAAGACTGTAGAAATATGCTTTTGGAGCCCTCAAAATGACGGTTGTTGTTTTGGGGGCTTTTTGCTTTAGAGGGAGGTGATTTTCTTATTGATTTTTTGGATATTGGAGAGGGAAGTGTGTATTAAATAAAATTTTAGGTGCCATAATTTAGGGGTTACACATATCTTCGCTGCGATTGATTAATAATCAGTCAAAAGTATATTTGTCAATCAAGGGAATATCAAAGTTAATTCAAAAAAAATGTCAGCAGAGATTAGAAAAACTAATCCAATTGTTTGGTGGGAATTAAGACGAATTCCCTTCAATATAGCGTTTATAATTGTAGCTGAGATAAGCGCTCAACTGATTTATTTATTTGCCGAAGTAGGACCAACAGAGGAAGCAATTCATCCATTCACAATTCTACTTTTAATGGTAGTCATAAATGTCATATATACCTTTGTGTGGATTTCAGAGGTTGGAAACAGAAGAACTCATGATCACAGGGTTGAAATTTTCAAAGCTATGATCTATGTTATAACAGGGTTGATGATGATATCTCCGGTACTTAACTTCTTTCGGTTTATAGTTAGAATGCTTTTCCATTAAGTGATTAGTAATAATCAGTACGCGAAGGAATGAACATCTTTAGAATTAAGAAAAAGTACAATTATTCCGCAAAGGAAATTCTACAGCAACTTGACAAGTGCGCAGAGGATTTTACGTTTCCGATGTTGGATAACGGATATGTTTATCCAATTCATTCAAAATTGAGTGGTTATCGAGATGAAAAACGATGGGTACTAATAATCGAAGTAATTGGATTTAACTATCGTGGTGGAGGACATAATGGGATCACAAATTGTTTGCACATTTTTGGCAACTGTATAGAGACAAAACCTGGAACTGACAATAACAATTTTCTTTATATCACGGAAGATAGTCCGGACTGCTCGACTTTTGACGAGGAAAATCTGGAAAGTTTAAATCCAGAAGCAAAAACTATGATTTTAAGAAACAAAGAAATAACCATAAACCATAGTCGAGAATTCTACTTAAACAAAGGAATTAAACTGGAGGAAAAGGACAAGATTTTCATTTGGGAGTTTTTGAGAGGTTTAGAACCAGAATACAACAAAGAATTTGAAGCGACTGAAAAAGAAATTAGAGAGAGAATTCCAGCTGATTTACCAAAGGTTATGGAATTGACAGAATGGTATCATCCAGACTGTGCTGATTTAGAACTTCCAAGTAAAAACGAAACATTCAAGCAAATAGCAAAAGTCTTGGAAACTGGAAACCCGGAATTTTACAAACCGACAAATAAGTCAAATAATCATTGGAAGAACTGGCCAGATGGTGGAACATTATAAAAAATGAAAAACAAAAATGCTAGAAAACCCACAATCAGCATTAAGAGAACACCTGGACAGAGGCGAAAGCCTCCTCTGGGCCGGCAAACCTAAATCAGGAATTGTCTTTAGAACATCAGATGTTTATATGATACCGTTTAGTATTTTTTGGTGCGGATTTGCGATATTTTGGGTAGTGATGGCATCGAAAGGAGGCGGACTGTTTGCTCTGTTTGGAGTACCTTTTGTCATTATTGGGCTGATTTTAGTTTTTGGAAGATTTTTCATTGACGCAAAACAAAGACAGAATACAGTCTACGGAATTACAGAAAACAGGATATTAATCAAGTCGGGTGTTTTCTCCAAAACTATTCAGTCTTTGAACATCAAAACCTTAAGTGATATTGAATTAAGTGAAAAAGGTGACGGTTCGGGAACGATTTCAATTGGGCCTAAAAATCCATATGCCATGATGGGTAATGGAATGAACTGGTGGCCTGGGGTGAAGGTGAACCCACAATTGGACCTGCTTCCAAACGCACGGAAGGTGTACAAGCAGATCATTGAAATTCAAAATAGGAAATGAAAACGCCAACCCTCCTCCTAATCCCCCTCCTATACCTAAGCTGCTTTAACTCAAAGCAACCCTCCACAACCGACCACCAGTCCTCACCAGCTGTGGATACCACCATACCTCAACCCAGCCCTGCCGAAAAGGATAGTAGCTATATCGACTATTGGTGCTCGACAGAGATACTACGCAAAACAGCGGAAAACATGGACCAACTTGATCTTGTCATGATAGCCAACTTTTTGGCTACTTTTCATGAGAGTTGTAATAACAATGTAGAGTATTCAGAGTGGTCAAATGAACTATTGTTCAAAGTGATTCGTCAACGACCGGATAGGTTTCTGGAACTGATTACCAAAAACTCGTCGCTGTCAAGGGATTATATTCTTAATGAACTGACCAGTCCCGTGCATGAACAAACAGATTGGGATAATACTATTAACAACATTGAGAAGCTGGATATACCGGATAGTGCCCCCTGGAAATTGCGAGTTATTCAAGCGCTCGAGACGGCAAAAGGAAAGTGAAGAATATATGGATCTTGCAAATCAGGAGATTTGCCAAAGGTCCGTATTCGTATTAAAAATGCTGCCGAGCGAGCGGGGTGGTGTGGTTGGAGCGGTTGGCGAAAAACAAAACGCCCGCAAGTTAGCATCTCCGATTCACCACATCTCCTGCTTTGCGTGAACAAGCTCCCAATCCCACAAATGTAGTTTTTGGGGTAGGTGATTTTGTCTGGAAATTTTTGGATATTGGGCAGCTAGCGAACCCGGTAGCCCAATAAAGGACAGTCATGATTAAATACTATATTTTCATTTCTCTATTAGTAGCCTCCTGCACTACGAATAACCAAGAAGCTCCCTCATCTGTAAATGCTCCAGAACCTGATTCTATAGCCACAAAACTGGATAGCAGTTTGATTCGCCTCAAAGAGGAAATAAAGAACCATGTTCAAAGTTACGTGGACAGAGGTGAATTCAGTGGGGCGGTGCTGGTTGCTAAGCGTGGATCTATACTATTTAAAGGAGCGTTTGAGTACGCAGATTATCAAAAGAAAATTCCCAATGAAGTTGACACTAAATTCTTGATAGGATCAACGACAAAATCGTTTACTGCTGTCGCTGCAATGCGATATTATGATAGAGGGCTTGTGGATCTTCATGCTCCAATTTCAAATTATTTACCCAATCTAAATAAAGCGCTGGCAGATAAATTAACATTGGACAACCTTTTGAGGATGCAGTCCGGGCTTCCCAATCATTTAAAGCGCCTGACCACAATTGAAGAAAAGCAAATAACAACCAATGAAATAATAGAGATAATTAATACAGCTGGATTAGAATATCAACCAGGGACACAGTATTCCTATTCCAACCTAAACTACCACCTAATCGCCGCGACATTAGAACAGATTTCCGGCTTATCGTTTGATCAAATTCTTCAAGAAGAGATCTTTAGACCACTAAATATGACTAACTCTGGTTCCGGTAAATTTGACAGTGCCTTAACCAACAGGGCACTAGGCTATTATGTTGGAGAACTTAAAAGAACCGAAGACAATAACCTGTCTTATGCACTAGGATCTGGGGATGTCTATTCAACCGTTGAGGATATTTACAAATGGGATCAAGCACTCTATGATGATGAGTATTTATCCCAACAAAGTAAAAAAATAGCTTTTGATGGTGGCTCAGAAGAATTTGGCTATTACGGATATGGATTTAGAATAAGAGAATATGAAAGAACTGACTCAACAGCAACAAAAGGTGTTTTAGTCAGACATGGAGGAATGATGAAAGGTTATTTGGCCAATGTTCATAGATACCTTGACGACAGATTAACCATCATCATCCTAGGAAATATCAGCATGTTCCCACTTCGAGAATTAACGACCGAATTGAAAGACTTAGCGTTAATGTAAAATGACAGAAAAGAACCTTTGTAAAAATAGATTATGACGGATAGAAATGATGCTAAGCATTCAATTATCGACTACCTGGAAGAAGGAAAAGATGACTCATTCAATAAGGTCATCTATACCATTTTGATTCATCTTGCCTTGATTCTCGGCACATCCTTTGGCCGGGATTATTTTGTTGATTGTTTATTACCTTGCTATAAGGTTTATTGAGAGTCAAATCAGTTGATTTTTATGAAAACATTTCTGAATAATCTAAACTGGAAATACGCCATCGGCGAAATCATTATCGTCACCATCGGCATTACAATTGCTTTCGCGCTCAACAATTGGGCAGCTCACCAAAGGGATCGGCAGACGAAGAAACTGTACCTCACCAATCTTTTGAAGGACGTGGAGCAGGACCAGATGAAGCTGCAGGAAAATGTGGCCAAATTGGAGCAGAAAATACAACTGTTGAGGGAGATCATGCCTCACCTAAATGCCACATTGCCCGGTCGGGATTCGGTATTGCACAAGCTTTTTCGAGTATCGGATCAGATTGACTTTATTCCGAAAGACATTACGTACCGCTCTATGATCAATTCCGGTGACTTTAAGGTGATCGATGATTTTGAGTTAAAAACGGCTATCGAAACCCACTATGCGGAATACGAGTCGCTGCTCAAAAACTACGAGCGGTTTGAAAATTTCAGCAAAAATCATCTTGCTGATTTCTACGTGCGCGACCTGGACTACGACCGGGTTGGTGTCGGCCATCACGATTATCTGGAGAGCCGTTTTTTTAAGAATATTGTCAGGAGTTTGTACGGGATTATTGGACTCAAGCTGGAGGCCAGTAAGGTTGGGGTACAAAATTGTGAAGCGTTGTTAGCAAAGATTGAAGAGGTTTAAACGTTGTAGTTGTCCATGAAAATAGCCATCACGGGTGCTCACCGAACCGGCAAAACGACGCTGGCCCGCCAATTGGAAGCATGGCTTCCCAACTATCGGTTTCTAGCTGAGCCCTATCATCTATTGGCCGAAGAGGGGCATCTCTTTTCCGAAATTCCTACTGCGGAAGATTACCTTCTACAGTTGGACTACTCCATTAATCAACTCATTGAAAGCGAAGGAAATCTTATTTTTGATCGATGCCCGGTGGACTTTCTGTCCTATTTGCACGCAAGTGCTGAGATGGAGACATTGGATTTTTCAGCGCTCTATCGGCAGGTAGAGGCAGTTATGACGGAAATAGACTTTCTCATTTTTGTACCCATTGAAAATCCGGATATCATTGGCTGTAAGAATGCGGATTTGCCGGAGCTGAGACAAGAGGTAGATGCATTACTGAATGAGTGGGTTTGGGATTTTGGCGTGGAGGTGGTTGAAGTGAGTGGGGAATTAGAAAGCCGTTGTCGGCAGGTGATTCAGCATACTAATGTTTGATGTATAAAATGTTATGATTATAGGACTTACAAAGAAATCTTCGCACAACTTGAATCGCTTGGTGAGGGGAAGGGAATTTATCGCGATTATCCGGTTTCCAAAGGCCTGCCTCCCCATTTGCTCCGATTTGGATTATTGAGATGGTGAGTCGGCAGGCGAAGTAGCCAGATATCAAAGAAGAAGTTTTTCGTAAAACCGGCCAGAAGGGGTCTTCTATTTTATCATAAAGGGGGCTTTTAGTATTTTTTGGATTATATTAGGGCATAATCCATTATACGTTGTTTTATTAATGTTCACCTTGTTTGGAAAATCGAGCATTCATCTAAAAAAGTTATATTTTTGTCAAATGGAGTACTGGGAAGAGATAAATACAAAGCTCAGGCCATGGGTTGACGAAGATCTAAACAAGACTGTTGTTGATTTATTTGCAGGTTGTGGTGGTCTATCTTTGGGTTTTGAAGCCAATGGATTCAGAACGATTGGCTATGAAATGGATGAACGCGCTGTTGAAACCTACAATACCAATTTAATCGGAGAATGCCTGGTTGAAAAATTAAGCACTGAGTCAACCTATCCAAAAGCAGATATTGTGATTGGTGGACCTCCTTGTCAACCTTTCAGTGTTGGAGGCAAGCAGCTTGGCCTGAAGGATTCTAGAGATGGCTTTCCTATATTTCTTTCAGCAATTAAACAGCTTAATCCTGAAGTCCTTCTTTTTGAGAATGTGAGGGGGATGATGTACAAGAATAAATGGTACTTAAAGGAAATCATTCAAGAGATAGAATCTTTGGGGTACTTTGTACGTTACGCCTTATTGAATGCTAAAAACTATGAGGTGCCTCAAAACAGGGAAAGGGTAATCGTTTTGGGGTCCAAACAGAAGAATCGGTTGCCGCAAAAGATAAAGCGTAAAGTTACAGCAGGTGATGCCCTGGGAGAATTGGCATTCCAATTTGATAAAAACTCCAAATTCTTCACCAAATCGATGGATGAATATGTGGCAAGATATGAGAAAGCCTCAAAATGCATCAACCCAAGAGATTTATATCTTGATAGACCTGCCAGAACGCTAACTTGTAGAAATTTAGCAGGAGCAACAGGTGATATGCACCGAGTAAGGCTTAAAGATGGCAGGAGGCGAAGGATTACTGTACGGGAAGCTGCAAGATTACAGAGCTTTCCTGATTGGTTTGAATTTATCGGAACAGAGACCAATCAATTTAATCAGATAGGTAATGCTGTGGCTCCATATTTTGCTTACCACTTAGCTAAGAATATCAAAGACTATCTGCTTGCAGAGAATAAAAAAGAATATCTCCTTTCGGAAAATGAGCAATTAAAACTATTTGAAGATGAGGGAATTTATCGACCCAGCTAAGTCAAAGACTTTTAGAGCCAAGTCTGATGAAGTAAGAGCGTTGATAAATACCACACTCTCTATTTTGGAAATCTTCGGAATTCCAATGGATGCCTCTGCACGACGAATGGAAAGGATGGCACTTGCATTCCTCGCCTGTGGTGATATAAAGAGGGTTAGTGATTTTAAAACAGCTAAAGACCTGGATATGGGGTATTCTCTGAAAACGAGAGATATTATAACTTTTATGAATCATCATTTTGGTGAAAATATCAGCTCAGGCTCGTATGATGATATTCGAAGGAAAGACTTGAGATTGCTCACTGCCGCAAAGGTAGTTTTACAATCGAACCCAAATCTGGCAACCAACGATTCAACCCGGGGTTATTCAATCAATCCAACTTATGCTGAAATTCTTCGAAGCTATGGTTCAAAATCATGGAAAAAAAGGACCTTAGAAAGGTTACAGAGCATCGAACCATTAAGCAAAAAATTAAAACGAGAGCGTGAAATCACTAAAGTAGATGTGATCCTTCCTTCAAGAAAGAGGCTAAGTTTTTCCGCAGGCAGACATAACGATTTGCAGAAGGCAATCATTGAAGAATTCTTACCCAGGTATGGACATGGGGCAGAAGTGTTGTATGTTGGAGATACGGCAGATAAATATTTGTATTTGCAGAAAGAGAAACTTGAGGAGTTAAATTTTTCTGAAATCTCTCACCAAGAATTACCTGACGTAATAGCTTATTCAGCAAAAAAAAATTGGTTGTATCTCATCGAGGCTGTTCATTCTTCAGGTCCAATAAGTGAACTAAGACTCATTCAATTACAAGAGTTAGCAAAAGATTGTAAATCGGAAATCGTCTTTGTCACAGCGTTTCAGGACAGGCAAAAGTTTAGGCAATTCATGACCGAAATTGCCTGGGAAACAGAAGTTTGGATTGCGGATAACCCAGACCATCTGGTCCATTTTAATGGAGATAAATTTCTTGGTCCATACTGAAAAACTCTTTTACTTTCTCACATCCCTAAATACATCCCTTTTCGATTTCCTCAGGACTGCTATTTGAAGGTGGAATGATAAAGAATTTTATTCAAAAACTTGCGCAGTCAAATAACTGCGCATATTTTTGCAGTCAAATGACTGCGCAAATGAAAGTACGAAGAGATGTATTTCAGGCTATAGCCGATCCTACGCGCCGGGCCATCATCACTTTGGTGGCGCTTCAGGCCATGACCCCCACGGCTATCGCCGAAAAATTTGATTCTTCCCGGCAAACGATTTCCAAACACATCCAGATTCTTAAAGAGTGCGACTTGCTGGAACAGCAGCAAAACGGCCGGGAGATTTATTACCAACTAAACGGGAAAAAGATCAAGGAAATCGCCGATTTCATCGAGCCCTTCCGCAAGCTTTGGGATGACCGCTTTAATAAGCTGGAAGACATCATGAAAAATTACCAATCAAAGAAAACGGATGGAACTAAAGACTAAAATTCACGCCGAAGAGGGTAAGCAGGAACTGCTGATCACCCGGGAGTTTGAACTGCCGCTGGAACTACTTTTCAAAGCATATGTAGAGGCCGATATTGTGGAGCAGTGGATGGGGACAAAGGTGCTAAAACTTGAAAATAAAAGACACGGCAGCTGGCAGTTTGTCACCACCGATCCCATGGGTAACAAACATGGTTTTAATGGGGTCATTCACGAATTTGTGCCCAATGAGAAGATTACCCGCACCTTTGAGATGGAAAACTCATCTTTCCCGGTCCAGCTGGAGTTTCTGGACTTTAAAGCCTTAACTGATGATACGAGCAAACTCACTATTCATATCATATTCAGGTCGGTAGCGGATCGGAACCAGTTACTGCAATTACCATTCGCGCAGGGGCTCAACATGGCGCACAATCGGCTGGAAAAAATTGTCAATAAACTTAAATAAACCACCATGTCAAAAAGAAACAAAATCATCTATTGGATTGCCACTGGTTGGCTGTCGCTGGGTATGGTCTCCACCGGAGTTGTGCAGTTGATCAAGATGGACGAAGAGGTTGCCAATTTCTCCAACCTGGGTTATCCCATTTATTTGATGACCATCATTGGCATTTGGAAATTGCTTGGAGTGGCTGCCATTTTGGCTCCAAGATTCCCGTTGATCAAAGAATGGGCTTACGCCGGGTTTTTCTTTACCATGACCGGAGCCATCATTTCTCACATCATCGTTGGAGACGCTTCGATCACCCTTTTTGGGCCGACCCTATTATTGGTACTAACCGTAGTATCCTGGTATTTCCGCCCGGCGGATAGAAAGATCGTTTCGGCTAATTTGTAAATAAATGTTATGAACCCAAAGGTTGACTTTTTCTTTAATAAACCCAGTCAATGGCAGGAAGAATATGCACAATTGCGCGCCATTATTCTGGATTGCGGACTGACGGAAGCGTTAAAGTGGGGTGTTCCCTGCTATACCTTTCGGAAAAAGAACGTTGTATTAATACACGGCTTTAAGGAATACTGTGCGCTGCTGTTTCACAAGGGGGCATTGCTGAATGATAGCGAAGGTATTTTGATTCAGCAAACGGAAAATGTGCAGGCTGCTCGCCAAATCCGGTTTACAAACCTTAAGGAAATAACAGCGCTGGAAGACACGCTCAAAACTTATATTTACGAAGCCATTGAAGTAGAAAAAGCTGGTTTGCAGGTTCCCATGAAGAAGACTTCGGAGTTTGAAATGCCCGAAGAATTTCAGCGAAAGCTGGACGAGAATCCCAACCTAAAAGCGGCTTTTGAGGCGTTGACGCCGGGACGTCAAAGAGGTTACTTGCTGCATTTTGCTCAACCTAAACAGACTAAAACCAGGGAATCCAGAATTGAAAAGTGCACGGAGCGAATTTTTGCAGGGAAGGGGTTGAATGACCGGTAGGTTGAAATCCGTATCTTCACCCCAAAGAAAATAGCATTCATGAAATACATCATCGCCCTGCCCTTCTTTCTACTACTCCCTCTGCAACTCTTCTGCCAAAGTGAGCCCATCATCATCGGAGAAAAACTGGCACTGGAATCGGAAATCTTGCAGGAAACGCGCTACTTCAATATTTACTTGCCGCACAGCTACCAAATTACCGACCAGACCAAATACCCAATTCTCTACCTGATGGACGGCGATTATAACTTTCACTACGTAACCGGTATGATCGATCAAATGGCGGTGATCGGGGAAAAGATACCGGAGATGATTGTCGTGGGCATTTCGGATGCCGGACACGATCGTTATGTGCAAAACTGCACGCCATTCGACAAGAAAAAGAATCTGGAGGGCAATGCCGAAAATTTCCTTTCTTTCATTGAGCAAGAGTTAAAGCCATACGTTGCGCGAAACTACCGCATTGCTGATTACTCTGTGCTTGTTGGGCATTCGCTGGGGGGCTTGTTTGTGATCAATACGCTGCTGACTAATCCGACGGCTTTTGACAGTTACGTGGCCATCAGCCCCAGCCTGTGGTGGGACGATTATGGGCCTGAAAAAGTGGTGGAAAAATTCTATGCCGATCACGAAAAACTGGGCATTGAGCTTTATCTGTCGGTAGGAAATGAAGAAGGTATGGGCGTCTATGGCTTTTATGATCAGATGGATATCCAGACTTTTGCCGATAATTATTACCAAAATGAACCATTGGGCCTGAGAAAGGAATTTGTGCAGTTTGATCAAGAAAACCACAACTCCGTTGGTCTGCCCAGCCTGAAATACGCGTTTGAACACATGTTTGAGGGCTATGACATTGCTCCGGCAGAATTTGAGCAAATCCATACCTTCCAGGCTTACGAAGCTAAGCTCCAACCCTACCGTGAAAAGACTGGTGACGGCTTTCGTTTGCCGCCGAGGCAGTTTAATCAGGTGTTAAAAAAAGTGTATGCGGAGGATAACGCGTCCCTCGCCACAATTGAAGCACGCATCAAAAGCCAATACCCGGCTTCATTGAGTGATTTTTACCATTTTACGGGGAATCTATACGTGAAAGACAAGAATACCGACAAAGGCCTGGAATACCTGCAAAAGAGCATTGAGGTATTACCAAATGCGATTGAGGCGATGGTTAGTTTGGCGGAAGCCTATACGGCACAAAAACAGGAAGACAAGGCGCAGGAATGGTATAAAAAGGCTTTGGAACTGGCTAATGAGCGGCGGGTGAGCAACTGGTACCGGAATGAGTTGCGGTCGAGGGTGAAGGGGTAGAAAAGTGCTGAAATTATTATCTAGTTATTGGAAATATGATTAAGCCAAAGAATACTATTCCTATTGCAACTAACATGAGCCCTATAAATAAACTTTGAATGAAGTCTTCAATTCTTTTTTTAGGATTTAAAAATACTTGGGAATAGATGACATTAATTCCCAAAAATGAAAATCCTATTCCATAAAGAAGATAAAGGAAAGCAGTTGGTGTATCTGATTCGTGACCATCAAATCTAAATATATATTTTATTAATCCAAATGCTGCGCCAGTTATTAGGAATGCTGTTCCAATAAAAATAAATGCACACCCATAAAGGCCTGTATTTTCAAATATTAGGTAAGGGTAGCTTGTTTCATTAGTGGTTCTCTTGTCCGGCTTTTTATTTCTTTGGAGCGATGCAATTTGAATTAAGTCATTTGCTATTCTCGATTCGTTTAATCGAAACTCTTCGCTAGTGATGATGTTCTTTCTCCTGTCACTTTGAAGTTGACTTAATGTTCTTGATAAATTTACTAATTCATTATAATAGTCAAAACTATGGTTCTCTTTTGCATGATTCTTTAATAACTCTAAAGCATTCGCTAGGTTATTTAATTCGACTTCTTGAAATATTCTCTCAAAAATGGCTTTATTTCGCATTGTATAAATTGAAAATGTTTTATTTGCTATTCTTGATATATATTAATTTTAGCCTTTAAAGAATTTGGTAATTGCTTTTTTTATATCTGCTTCAAGGTAAAAGATATTCAAAAAGGAAGTGCTACAAGTGGTTCGAGCTTCTCTTTGCTAAAGTCCTGGTAATTAGTTGAATGCATGAGGAAATAGTTAAATTTCAACTTTCCTCACTTTCTTCAATCAACTCTCTCGCCGCCTCCACCGCTTCGGGCACCAGGTGATTACTTTCCACGATCATTTCCAGTTCGGCGATAGACTTATCAGCAAATCTTTTTTTAAAGCCATCGATTTTTAATCGTCGGATAGCTTGAATTTCCTCCTCGGGAACTTCCTGGTCAAAGAGGTCCTTAAAAAAGCCCGACAGCTCTATTCTATTGGTGAAGTAATGAACGAGCGCAACGGCAAACAGGACCAGTTCAAATCCAAGGGCAATGGATTGGATTCCAAAACTGAAAAAGTATTTAATCGGAAAGAAGTCAACGAGGTTAAATACTCCAATGAGGATGACGCCCAGGGTAATTCTTACACCCAATTTGTAGTTAACCTGTGTGACAGCGGTAGAAATGACCAGTAGCACAATGGCTATGATGACCTTCACTTCTCCCAACAACCCGTTAAAAATGCAATACCCGATTCCCATCCACAAAATGAGGATGGAAGTCCAGTTGATGGGCTTCGCTTTGGCAGGGTATTCGGTGATTGTAAATTCGTCGTCGAGGAGCTCGTGCTTCATGTTTTTGTAGATATTATTCAATAATTATCACTTCTCCATCTCTTAAGGCCTTAAATAACCATCTATTGTCAATGCATCTTTGAATCTCTTGATCAATCAACTTGGATTCGATATGATCGGAATCGTAGTGTGGCATGAAGGCATAATTAAAAACGCCGAGGCCTTCATAAATGGGTTGATCGATTTCTTTATACGGAAATGTATTGGGGTCATCTACCACATCGATGGATTGTAGGGAATCGGAAAGGATACAGATCCCAGCGCTGTATCCTCCATAAAGGAAGTCTTTTCGATCTTTGAGTTCGTCAAATATGGTATCAAAGCCACTGAGCCGCATCGCCATGCGGAGTACAAAGGTATTTCCTCCACTCACCCAAACTGCCCCCAGGGTATTGATCTTTTTTCGCAACTCATTCGTCTGACCAAAGTACAACTTCAGGTCTAGCGGTTCGGCAGTAAAACCAAGGCTGTTCAAAAACTCCATTTCCTCCGCCTGGTGCCTGGCCGCTCTTTGAGGATCGCCACCTTTGCCATCCCGTGCATTGCCGATATGTCCAATGCTGTTATTCGTAGGGATGAGCATTTTCAAATCTTCGACTTTATCTCCAAATTTATAGGATGAAAGGTAGTATTTCATTTTTATCTATTGTCTTCACATTTCAGCGTTTTTATTAATAGCTCGTAAACAATGTCTGATGCTCCCCTTTTCTCAACACTTCATTAAAAGCTTTACCAACGTCTTCAATAATTGCTTTTGCTTCTTTCTCAGGGCCTTTACTCATAAAAGAAGTAGAAAAAGATACCGAACTCAGGTCTTGCAAATAGGTGATGTCAAAAATAAATGCTTTGTATTTGATATTGTATTGCTTTAGTCCACCGTATTCCTCCGGACTGATATCGGTCTCATTGAGCTGTAAAAATGATTTTGTGAAATTTAGAAATACACCATGCATTTCCTCAGTTACCGGCTTTAAGGTGTAGTTTGAAGATATTGTAAAATGACCTTCCCAGTTGGGTAATTGGGGCAACGTTTTCTTCGCCAGTATGTATTGGCCTTCCTCCTCTTTTTGCCATTCAAAATAGGTGTCCATCCATCCAGGCTCCAGTCGATAGGGATCATGCAGGCGGGTTTCCGTATTGTCAAAGGGTACCGCGTAGGCTTCGTTAGTTTGATAATTGTATACGAGCAATGCGTGAATAAACTGTGTACGATTGATTTCATGGTTTTTGCTACCCATGAAGACAATTTCGCGCTTATCTGGCGAAAATCCAACGATATCGCCGGTGTAGTAGCCATCGGTAAAATCGATACTCACTTTAAACGGGAAAAGGGCCAGATCGGCAACTCGCAAAACGGTATTTTTATTGATTAGCAATAAGGTGCCACCCTCCAGCGTGCAATCGGTGGTGTCTTTGCCGATCAGCATGGGCATTTTTCTGCCGGGTTGTCCGTTTTCGGAGTCCAGCCATTGCAGGGTGGCATAATCGCTATGATTTTTTTCTATCAACGAAACTTTGGCCGCTTGATTTTCTTCCGTGACGTAGTACACATTCACGCTGCCGAGGAGGAGCGTCGGAGTTGGAGCATCTTTTAAAAAATAGGCCTTCCATATACCGGATACACCCGACCCGGCATCCAGCGCTTTGGGTAATGCGATGGGCTGATCCTGATAAAAGATGTTATACCTGGTAAAAGTAATTTTGGAAATGGTCCCCTCATTGGGTTTGAAGCGCCGGTCGACGACTGCCCTTTTTTGAATGCGGAATGGTGGGTGTTCAATGGTCTCCACTGCAGATTTGCTATTTCCTCCGCAGCCAAAAAAGGAAAGAAAATTCCATAAGCTCATAACCACTATGATTATCGTTAACAGAGGTTTTTTATTCATTTATTGCTTCCTTAATCTACCCATTACACCTTCTCCCGTGTGTTCGTCAATAAATCCACTTTCCGTTCCGGATCTGGGGTCCAGGTTTTGGTGTTCCTTGATGTGTTCTCCAAATGCAAATTGCTGCCTCAATTCATCCAACTCAAGATAAGTGTTGAAGTAAACCCAGTTGCCCTTCGCATTGCCCCAAGCCTTGCCAATGTAGGTGATGGGTATGCGCTTTTCCCTAAGATACTGGGCCAATTTTCTTAGTTCCTCAGATTGTAATGAATTGATTTCTTTCATAACCTGTTCAAGTTAGCTAAAAATAGGAAGAGCCTCAAAAATATCTGGGGAACCCTACTTTAACCTGGCCGACTTCACCCATTTACTGGGTGTGACTCCCTCCGTCTTTTTAAAGAAAGTATTAAAAACCGTTTTGGAATTAAAGCCACTCTCGTAGGCCAGCCCCAGTAGGGTAAGGTGCGCATTGGCCGGATCAAGAGCGACCTTTTTGAATGTCTCTATACGGTAGTGATTGACAAATTCATTGAAGTTTTGCGCTTCGCAGACGTTGATCAGCCAGGAGAGTTTGTTGGCGTGAATATCCAGTTGATCCGCCAGCGATTTTAACGAAAGCGCCGGATCAAGGTAGGGTTGGTCATTTTCCATTAATTGGTACAGGGCTTTGCGGTATGTTTCCTGTTCTTCGGCATCCAGTTTTGGAGCGACGGATGTGGCTGATTGGTCCAACTCTTTTTTTAAATCAAAGAAGAAATTTTTGTAATCGGCGCTCAGTGTTTGAAACGGCTCCTTTTCCCGTAAGGGCTTTACAAGGGGATCAAACCGAAAGGTAATGTACTGACCGATTTGTTGGTCCAGGCCATTTCGTAAGAGACGGAATGCCTTGTCCGTTTTGCCCGAATAAATGGCAAAATAGAGTGCCCAGGGTTGAAATTCATTGGTGAAATCACCATCGAGTGGCGGGATATCTCGCTGGCCTTGCATGAGCATTCCCAGGTGTTGAAAGTATTTGGAAAATGGGAATTGTTGATTCAATTTGGCCAGGGCTTTAAATTCCTGTTGCCGGTTCAGCAATAGCAAACTGGCCAATTTGACCTGTGTAGCCAGCAGCATTTTTGGATTGATATCCAATGCGTGGTCCATCCAGTAGATGGCTTTTTGATATTCACCGGCAAAGTAATAGATGTTGCCTTTCATGAAGGTATGATTGGCGGAAAGTGGGTCGATTTGGAGTGCCTTATCAATTTCGCGGATACCTTCCTCAAACGCTCCGATCAGGATGTACAATCCGGCCAGTGATTCCAGGGCGTCAGTATTTCTGGGATTGAGTGACAAGGTAGTTTTGAGTTCCGAATGGGCCAATTTGAAATCCCAGTCCAGGATGATGGCACAGCTGGCGTGCGCCAAGTGATATTCGGGTAGTTTTGGACTGATTTGTGCCAGTTTTTTGAGGCAATCGTCAGTTAGTGCAATCGCCTCATCCTTGGTAATCGCATTCCACAAAAACAGGGAGGTATAGCACTGCACCATTCCGCAGAAGGGCAGTGGATAAGTGGAATCAAGCGTGATCGATCGTTTATAAAATTCAATCGCCTGTTTAAAGCTGTCAATGTTCCATTTTAGTTGATAAAACCGCCCTTTCAGAAAGGATTGATAGGCTTCTACATTGTTGGTATGGCTTTCAAATAGCTGGTCCTGGATATCGAAATGGCCGAAGTTTTCCCGTATTTGATCGGCGATGAGCAGGCTGATTTCGTCCTGCATGACAAAGATATCATCCACGTTGCGGTCAAAATTTCTGGACCAGAAATGAGTGCCGTCTTTGGTATTAATCAGCTGCGCGGTGACCCTCACCTTGTTGTTTGATTTTCTAACGCTGCCCTCCAGTACAGAGGTGACACCCAGTTGCTGACCGATGCTTCGGATGTCTTCATTTTTGCCTTTGAAGGCAAAGGAGGAAGTACGGGCAATGACTTTCAGCCCCCTGACTTTGGTGAGCGCATTGATGATTTCTTCGGAGATGCCATCGCTGAAATATTCATTATCAGGATCGGCACTCATGTTGACAAAGGGCAATACCGCAATAGATTTATCCTGATTGAAGTGGGTTTCGTTTGTCACAAATTTCATGGGTCTGGTGCTTGGCGAATGCGTCAAATTATTGCGACTCAAGATAAGAAATAACCCGAAAAGCATAAAGCGAATGTCTCACGCTTGGGAAATGTTTGCAACATCGACCTTGATCGACGAAGCCTCTGGCGAAGTTGATCGGCCTAAACTTAAACAGAAGCAAAACCACCAAAGTCAAAGCATTTGCAAAGCAATCAAACGACATGCTCTAAACACTAAACTAAAGCAGAATTCCCAGAATTCTAGAATTAGCAGAATGATTAAGGCAAGGCCTCTAAACCGGCTAAACCGCCTCCCCCGTCTAAACTTAAACAGAAGCAAAACCACCAAAAATCAAAGCATTTGCAAAGCAATCAAGCGACATGCTCTAAACACTAAACTCTAAACTCCCTTCTCAATACCCACCGATTGACTTCCTGCTCGAAGGTAATTGCCCCTGGAGTGGTGACGTATTTTTTCACGAAAGTGAAACCTGCTTTTGCCAATGTTTTATTGGGGGCTGGATTGAGTGCGTACGGCTCGCAAAAAAGGTTTTTAAGTTGGAAATGACGGAAGAAAAAGGGTAAGGTCATTTTGACTAATTCCAGGCCCGCTCCTTTTCGACGCTTATCAGCGTGCCACATGTGCAGGTGCATATAAGCTTCCTCGCCGTAGGTGATGTTATTGATGTTGCAATGACCGATTGGCTGCCCCTCCGCTTCCCAGATGATGCAGTAGGCCTGTTTTTCGGGGTTGGGTAATTCCAGTTGAGCCTGCAACATGGAAATAAACCCTTCTCGTGGAGGCAATTTATCCAGGTCTACCCCCATGCCGATGAGGTGTTCGTCAGATGATGTCATCCAGTATTCGACGATCAGGTCAATATCTGATCCCTGCATTTCCCGAACGGAGAGGTTTTGTTGATTCATGGCATGTTTTTTAAAAAAACTTTCGAAATTCTGTAATGCTACGACACTTGGTGTAACTAACTACACAAATACAAAAGAAAAAATTCCGGTGATCATGAATTCTAAAAATAACAAAATGCCGCTCCTGCGGAAAATTGGTTTCTTTGCTACTATTCTGGGCAGTGTTTCCTTTAGTAATTATCCATTAGTGGGTAAAATCCTTGTGGTATTAGGGTTTGTGCTATTGATCGTTTCCTGTTTCCCATTGAAGAAAGAGGTAAGTGATCTTTAAATCGTAATTTTCAGTTTTCCTATTTACAAAATAAATATCCCTCAATAGATGAGGTAATTTCCAATTCACCTTAACTTCTGGAATTTGAAGTAAAAGAAAATGAACCATCAATTATTAACACACATCAAAAAATTCATCAAATTTGATGAAGCCCGTTTTCAGGAAGTATTGGACTACTTTGAGGCCGCAAGTTTTGAGAAAAAGGAAGTTCTGATTCGGGTCGATCAAAAATGTGATACAGTTTATTTTGTAGTTGAAGGATGTCTTCGCGCCTGCTTTGTAGACCAAAGAGGCATGGAAAAGACGGTGCAGTTTGCTTTGGAAAACTGGTGGATCACGGACTTTCTGGCTTTTCACCACCAAACGGGCTCCAACTATTCCATCCAGGCAGTGGAACCCACTCAGGTACTCTGCATTAGCTACGATAAATTGCAGGATTTGCTGGCCAAACACCCTGCTCTGGAAGCGTACTTCAGGAAGGTTTATGAAATCGGTTACGGAGCGGCGCTGAAGCGCATCAAGTACATTTTTGACTATTCAAAAGAGGAGATTTTTTTTAATTTTCGGGAAGACTATCCCGAATTTGTCAATCGTGTACCACAATATATGCTGGCTACCTTTTTGGGACTTACGCCGGAATATTTGAGCAAACTCAGAACTAAAAAGCTTTCTTAATCCAGTTCAATTTTTTTCAGAGATGGACCTCCTAATTTTGTGTTCATAAAAAAATAAGAACACAATGGAAAAAAGAATTCAAATTAACGACGTAGAACCTGCGGGTTATCAGGCGATGTTTGCCTTACAAAGATACATTGACAAAAGCACCATCACCAAGAAGCACATGGAGCTGTTAAAAATCCGCGCCTCCCAGCTCAACGGCTGTGCTTTTTGCCTGGATATGCACACCAAAGATGCGTTAAGTATAGGGGAGACCCCGCAAAGAATTTTTTTATTGAATGCCTGGCAGGATACCGACCTTTTTACCGAAGAGGAAAAGGTGTTACTAAAAATGACGGAAGAGGTCACCCTGATCCATCAGCAGGGTTTGACGGCTCCAACTTATCAGAAAGCATTATCCATCTTTGGAGAAAACCAGCTGGCACAAATTATCATGGCCATTGTCACCATCAATGCCTGGAACCGCATTGCGATCACAACACACATGCCAATTCCGGATTTAGCTGAGCAGCCAGTTAAAAATGGTGCCGATGCCAACTAGCGTTGCGATAAGCAAGAACAAGAGGACGGCAAGACAGCCTACAGGGATTAATTTATCGTACCATGATTCATGAACAAAGGTCTCTTCTGCAGGGTCAGGTTTTTTCAAGACAAGTCTGATATGTTCTAAAAAGACATCACCTTCTGTATCGATGTATTGAGTATCCAGGTTTACAACTTGTGCGGTTGTTTGTTTATCCTGCAAAGCGGGACCATTCTGACTAGCTTTGAGCATTTCCAGAGCCATTAATTTCAAACCATCCGGGGTAGCTTCAATATAGCTTTCATACTCCTCCTCTTCGATGTTGAAGATGGCAAAATAAGCGTCCTGCCTGGAATGGTTGGCTTCGAGCGTTTGAATGATTTGTTGTAAGGTTTTGGCTTCCACGGTTAGAGGTTTTCGTTCAATTGACTTGGCTCTCCTTCCAATTCACGCTTGTTGAAGAAGGCCGACATCGTGGGTAATTACCATAATGTGGGCGATTAAGTTCCTTCAGTTGAGTTTCTTCGGCCCTTCCGCATTATTCCGAATCATCCATCGCTCATCCTGGATGGATTTGTAAATGATTTCGTAGTCCATGCCAGAGGAGAGCAGGCCTTCGATCTCTTGCTTGAGCAACTGAAAATCTTCGGGAGAGCCGTTGGTTCTCATGAAAATGTATTCTGTATTGGCGGGAATAGCCATGCCTTTGTCAATAGTGGCCGACCAATAGTTTTTCAGGCTATCCAGAGCCGGCGCTTTGCTTTGGATGAAGGAGGAGAACTTATTTTCATAATCGGAAAGCTTATAGCGTTCTTCACCGTAAATCATTGTGACTGACTCGATGATGGCCGGACCGACTCCATTGTTTTGTAGCCGGAATTCATAGATGTTTTCAGCGCTGTCTTCGGTGGTGCGAACGCTGAGATACGGCATAATGGACAGGTAGTTTTGCTTACTCATCAAATTGGTTTGATAAATGAAAATGACCAGGGTGATAAAACTGATGCCCATTGCTGTAAAGGAAAGCACCTTATCGGAATTGAGCTTGAATTTTGATTTTGCCATAGTAATTTATTAATGCAGACTGTGATCGGCCGGCATGTCGATGCCGTTCCAGATTTTTTTAGCTGTCCAGGGCGCATCAGCATCCGTCCAGAAGGGGTCATCAGCCGGGAGGCCCAACGGCAGAAAAATCACAGAACACAGGTACAAACTTCCGGTATTGATGTAAAAGTCTCCCAGTTCGGGTTGGTGACCACAAAGACCGATATTGAGCCAACCTTCTGCATTGAAAGTTTGTGGTGCATCCAATGTCTTTTTTATCACGGCCATCAAGGCGCAGCGCACTTGGGCAGGGGTGAGCCTTTCCGGCAATTGGTGCCTCCAGGCAAGGTCAGCGAGGTGATGAAAAGCGCCTCCCCGGTAAACAATTGAGCGGCCAAATACCGGAAAACTGCCATCGGTTTGGATAGAGCGTTCCTGAATTTCCGCGTAGCGGGAAGCCACTTTTTGCAAGTCTTCCAGCGCCCAGTTGAACCGCTTGTCATGAGGTCCCACGGCTTCCAGTATGTTTATAAGGTATGGTTGGATGACGTAGCTGTTGTAATAATCCAGGGCAAAGTGCATACCATCGGAATACATACCATCTCCCACATACCAGTGCTTGACAAATTCGCGGACGCCATACTCAATTCGCAGGGCATCGTAGGGCAATCCATATTTGCAGAAAAAAGCCTCCACCATACCAGAAAATAAAATCCAGTTGGAATAAAAAGGAATGGTAGACTGGGATTTCTTCAGGGCCTCAACCACTTGTTGTTGTTGCACGGCATCAAGGTTATTCCACAGCCAGGGACAACGAATCAAGGCCAGGGCAAAAAAGGACGCATCTACGAGTGGTTGATATCCTGACCAGAGCAGGTAATCTTTTTTTTCTGGATCGACAGCATTGGCAATGGCCGCCAATGCCCATTTGCGATACTGATTGCGTAGCGCTATTTCTTCCGTTGATCCACCTTCCCCATTGAGCCAGGGAGCGATTCCGCAAAGGGTACGTCCAAAGGCTTCCAGGTAGGCTACTTTGCGCCGCTGCTCCGGATTGTCGGTGTGCTTGGAAAGCTCCACCGGCATTTTCTCCCTGAGCTGATCAGCCGCCAGGTTAGACATTACGGGGCGGGCCACTTTATCCAGATACTGCAACCACTGTGCTCGGTTAGATTCACTGTTTTGGGCTCCAGCCCAGAAAGGGAAAAGCAGCATCAGAATGGTCAGCGTTCTTGTAATAAACATAAACAAATGGGTTCGGTGACTAAAATAGGTTGAGTATTAAACCTGCAATATGATTGCTTAAAATTAGTTAAAAGAATCCCTATCTTCACTAAAAACATACCAAGATGAAATACTACCTCCTTTTTCTGCTACCCATTCTCGGGTTTAGCACTACGCAAAACAGCTGTGCGCCAAAGAGCGAAGTACTCCTAACCAATGTTTCCAAAGAGGATTTGCTAGGTAAATGGCAGTGGGTACTCTCTCGCCGCGAGAGTCGTATGACCGGGACCACTGAGACAACCCCGGAAGACCTGGGTATGACCATGCAGATCGAATTTACAGGTTATAATCAGCTGCATGTCTATCACGATGGTCAATTAGTTGCCACCAATACCTATGAACTCACCAATCCCGGAACGGATCAGCAAACACTGCTGAAAGTCAACAAAGGGGATGCGCAAGTTGAGCCCAACTGTGAGTCTGGACCGCTCTATTTGCAGGGCAAAAAACTGACCATTTCGGGAGGATTTAATGACGCGGGCAGTAACCAAATCTTTGAGAAAATGGACTGATCGCCGGAATTTTTGATGATTTAAGTTGGTTATCTTTAAAAAAGTATCGCCGGTAGCGTATCAAACCGGCGAATAGCCTTACTTTTGTGCTCATTTTAGAAAAAAATCATCATTCCAAATGTATCGTACACACAACTGCGGAGAACTGAGAATTGAACACGTTGGACAAGAAGTGACCCTGAGCGGATGGGTGCAGAAATCACGTGATAAGGGTTTTATGATGTGGATTGATCTGCGCGACCGCTACGGCATTACACAGCTGATTTTCAGCGAAGAAAAATCTTCTGCCGACCTGTTTGAAAAGGCGCGTACCCTGGGCCGCGAATTTGTGATCAAGGTGACTGGAAAAGTCATCGAGAGAACGTCCAAAAACGATAAAATCCCTACGGGAGATGTCGAGATTGAAGTGACGGCACTTGATATTCTGAATGCCGCCAAGCTGCCGCCCTTTACCATTGACGACGATACGGATGGAGGTGATGATTTGCGTATGAAATACCGCTACCTCGACCTGCGTCGTAAGCCGGTGCAAAATAACCTGATCTTCCGCAGCAATCTGGCGCTGGAAACGCGCAAGCACCTGGGCGGTGAAGGTTTTGTGGAAGTGGAAACGCCATTTCTGATCAAAAGCACACCGGAAGGGGCGCGCGACTTTGTGGTGCCCAGCCGGATGAATCCAGGGCAATTTTATGCCTTGCCGCAATCGCCGCAGACCTTCAAACAAATCCTGATGGTAGCGGGCATGGATAAATACTTCCAGATTGTAAAATGCTTTCGCGACGAGGACCTTCGTGCCGACCGCCAGCCGGAGTTTACCCAGATTGACTGCGAGATGGCCTTTGTGACACAGGAGGAAATCCTGAATACATTTGAAGGCTTGACCAAGCATTTGTTTAAGACCACTTTGGGGGTTGAACTGCCCGACTTTCCTCGTATGACTTACGACGAGGCCATGCAACGCTACGGATCTGACAAGCCGGATGTGCGCTTCGGTATGGAATTTACCGAGCTCAACGATCTTGCTCAGGGCAAGGGCTTTGGTGTATTTGACAATGCCGAACTGGTCGTTGGCATTTGCGTGCCCGATCAGGCGGCCAACTATTCCAATAAAGACATTAAGAACCTCACCGAGTGGATGCAACGGCCGCAGATTGGTGCGAAGGGATTGGTGAATGTGAAATACAACGAGGACGGCTCTTTCAAATCTTCTGTTGATAAATTCTTCAGCGAAGAAGACCTCAAAGGCTGGGCCGATAAGATGAGTGCCAAACCCGGTGATCTGCTGCTCATCCTCAGTGGTGAAACCGACAAGACGCGCAAGCAGCTCAACGAATTGCGCCTGGAAATGGGCCGCCGTTTGGACCTCATGAAGCCCGGCGTATTCAAGCCGCTGTGGGTTGTTGACTTTCCATTGCTGGAATGGGACGAAGATTCCGAGCGCTTCTTTGCCATGCACCACCCATTTACTTCTCCAAAGAAGGAAGATGTACAGCGCATGCTCGACGGCGATCACGAAACAATGAAGAATCTGCGCGCTGATGCCTATGACCTGGTGATCAACGGTGTTGAAATCGGCGGCGGGTCTATTCGTATTCACGACCGGAAATTGCAGGAGCGCAACTTCAAATTGCTGGGCTTTACCGATGAAGAGGCTGAAGCGCAGTTTGGCTTCCTATTGGGTGCTTTCGAATATGGGGCCCCGCCTCACGGAGGTATTGCGTTTGGATTTGACCGTCTTTGTGCCGTGTTGAACGGCCAAAACTCCATCCGCGACTTTATCGCCTTCCCCAAAAACAATCAGGGCCGCGATATGATGATTGATGCACCATCGCCGGTGGCGGAGGAGCAGTTGGAGGAGTTGCAAATCGAACTAAACCTACAGGAGAAAGAAGACTAAGCTTTCACCTGTTTATAATAATTCCAGCCCGGGATTTTCTTCCGGGCTGGAATTTCATTAACCTGAACACCTAACTAAAACCTTATGAAAAATCTGCTTTTTCTCTCTTCTTTTATTGTACTTACCACTAGCTGCTCCCTTTCCAAAGTCACTTCCAATCAACTGGCTAAAGCCCAATTGGAATTCGCCAAAGCCAATCAGATCATTGGTCCGGATGGTGGCTCTAAGATAGACTCAAATTTGGATCCCATTTTGGCTGCTGAGCTAAATGCAGAAGGTTATATCTCCATGCTGGCCTGGAAGATGGGCAGTGATGCCGCGCAATACTACAACGCCGAAGGCTCCTGGGATACCCTGGATTCCAAATACCTGACTTGGGTCACACAGAAATCACAATTTGCTGCCGTGGCCAAGGACTTGAAGCTACATCGCCTGAAGAAAGAACGGCTGGCTTTGCGCATGGAACAGTTGTTGGGTCTGGCGCCCAATGTGGCCAAAGATACCGGCCGTGTATTTATTGAAATGTGGGTCAAACCCGCCGACCTGTTCCGCCCCTGCCGCGATCCGGAAGTAACGGATACCGGCTGTAGCACGAGTTTCCCCGGCGGGGCTTATTCGAGCACTGGATCAGCCTATGATGATGTCTATGAAGGCTTGGTGCAAAACAATGTCAGAACCGATCCTTCCAACGGAGAGCCACCCTACTGGGCTCCGTGGACCCGCTTGGGATACACCTACGATTATCACCCGCGCAATCGCACACATTTTGGCATGAGCGAATACATTATTCGACAAGGAGCGATAGTGAAAATTATTAAGAAGACGCCAACGGAAGAGTGGATGGGGGAGTGAGTTTAGTGTGTAGGGGGTTGTCTAGAGAAGGTGCACGTTTGATCATTTTGCAAATGCTTTAGATTTTGGGAATCTTGATTTTTCAGGTTGAGACGGAGGAGGCGGTTTAGTCGGTTAAGGAGGATCGACTTCGCCATAGGCTTCGGCCAACGGAGAAAGCTTCAGCGATCGTGGAAGGTCGATGTTGCAAACATCTCCCGAGCGAGATAATGGGTGTTATCAGGCAAAAATGATGCATAGCTTTTTACCCGGCCAGCTCAAAAACCGAGCCGCCGACCCCCTAATTTCCGAGAACCCTCAACCGTTAGAGGGTGGGAATAAATAAAAGCCCACCCGCATCCGCCAAACCGCCAAGGTTTACGTACAGCTCGCGCATTCAGCACACAGCTGTCAGGGTAGGATGCTTTGAGGAGCATCTACAATTTCGTCGACGAGACTTTAGGCCATTGCTGAAGCTCAAAATTTATTCTCCAATCATGACCTAAAGGTGAATCACACTGCAATTTAATAAAAAGTTTTAATTTTTAAAAATTAAAACAAAAATATCTTTAATCAATACCTCCACGAACTCAAATCCGCCCCTCTCGGCGCCCGATTCTTTACCTCCTCCGCCCACTTAGGAATAAACATCCGGTGGTATCGTAACCGGGAAATATGGTTGGGCTGACTGTGATCGCCGTTCCAGCAATGCTCGGCACGATCGCCGTAATCTACTTCTCCGTCATAGTGCGGTTCGGTGGTTTCCTTTAAGATGTCCTCCATCAGGTAGACGGCATTGTTGAGGTAGTAATTGTCCATATCGCCACAGTAGATGTGGATTTTGCCGCGTAGCTTATGGCCAATTTTACTCCAGTCGCGCTTCAGGATGTAGGCGAGGTCATAGTTTTCTTTCCAGTAATTGGCCACCTCCGGATCGATTTCTCCGGTTATTTTATCCCAGATCGGTTTCGGGTAGCCATCTTCACCAACTGGTGAATAGACTGCCTGCCAAATGTCCCACTGCTGCCCGGAGCGGCTATTGTTGCCCAGGGCGAGTTCCAGATAGTTGAGTCCCTTGAGCGTAGAATTGACATTGCCCAGGTAATCCCGGTGGCCGGGACGGGGAATTTTCTGAAAAGCACCATCCACATAATAAGCATTTTTATCCTCGTAAATATTGACCAGACAATACGCCCTAAAGTCGATGGGGTCGGGGCAGGCGGCGTAACAGCCGTTGTACTCATCGGGGTAAAAGGTTTGCACGGCCAATGCCTCCCAGCCGCCGGTAGAACCACCGTAGGTAAACCTCGCCCAGCCGTCGCCGATGCCGCGAAATTGTTCTTCAATATAAGGAATCAATTCATGCGTAATGGCATCACCATATGGCCCGACATTGGCGGAATTGACGGCGTAAGAGTCATCGTAAAAGGGATTGGCGTGTTGGATTTCAATGGCAATCACCCTGGGAAAATCCGGTCCGGTCCACGTTTTATAAAAATCATAAGCCTCCTGTTGCACGATGTGGTTGTAGCAATCCACCCCAAAACGCTCGCTGTACACACAGGGCTCGGTCGTATCGGCGGGTTCAGTACGCCAGCCACCAAAATCGCTGGGAAAATGGCCGTGCATAATGGCCAGCGGATATTTCACTTCGGGGTGCTCTGCCCAGCCTTCCGGCAATAGTACGTGTGCGCCCAGATACATATCACGGCCCCAGAATTCGCTGAGCAGCTTTGATTTTATTTTTACATGCTTGACATACTCGGTGTCCTCCGGTTCGGGAATGGGCGGGATTTCCTGATCCAGCTCTAACGAGATAGCTCCTCCTTCTTTCACCGTCATCTTTTTCGGCAAGCTGTAAAAGTTTCCCGGCGCGCGATTCCAGTGTTGACCTTCCCCCCGATCCATCGGCATTTTGACAGTGTGGCCGTCGCCGCGCACGAAGGTTTCGTATTTGTGAAATAGGGTTTGTACCGAATATTCACCAGCGGGTAGCTCATTAAGGCTTGCTACCGGATAACCCATGGATGTCGCTTCCATGACCATTGTACTTTTGCCATCCCACCCTTCCACGTTCATGCCAAAGATTTGCTGAGATTTGACCCCATCCTGAATTTGAAAACGCGGTTCAGCAGAATCGTCTTTAGAGAATAAAAGCAACAAGCGACCATCCAAAGGGCCCTTTTGCAGGCTATCAGCCAGGGAGATTTCAACAGTCAGGGCCTTGGAAGGTTGGTTGCTTTCGCAAGACATAAAGGAAACAGTTATCAAGATTAAAAAAAGGAGGTAATGGGTTTTCATCTTCAGGTGTTTTTACATGCTCTAAACTAATCGAAATGAAGCCTCTTGTACTTCTACAGAACTGGTACCCACAAAGACCTTGAAGTCTCCCGGCTCGGCTTGCCATTTACCGGCACGGGTATAAAATGCGAGATCTTTTGCGCTAAGCTCGAAGGTAACCGTTTCGGAAGCTCCTGGCTCGAGGTGGATCTTTTTAAACCCCTTCAATTCTTTCACCGGCCGGGTCACGCTGCCCACCAGGTCGCGGATGTAGAGTTGCACCACCTCCTCTCCGGCGCGCTTACCGGTATTGGTTACCTTGACGGAAACGTGGAGGCTTTCGTTCATCGAAATGGTGTCGGCACTCAATGCAAGATTGCCGTAGGCAAAATTGGTATAACTCAGGCCAAAGCCAAATGGAAACAAGGGCGTTTTGGGTGAATCGGTGTAATGCGACCAGAAAACGGAGTTGGAGCTATTGGTCGGCCTGCCGGTATTTTTTTGATTGTAGTAAATGGGAACCTGCCCCGTTGCATGGGGGAAGGAAATGGGCAGTTTTCCCGCTGGATTGTAGTCGCCAAAGAGCACATCGGCAATGGCTAATCCAGCGGCGGAACCCAAATGCCAGACTTCCAAAATCGCGGGTACATTGGCCGCAGCCCACTGGATCGCCAACGGTCTGCCGTTCATCAAGATCATGACCATATTGGGGTTAACCTGATGAATCTCCTTCAATAATGCCTCCTGCACACCGGCCAGTTCGATGCTCACCTGACTGCGTCCTTCGCCGGATTGCCAGGCGTCTTCGCCAATGGCCAACACCACAGCATCTGCTTTTTTGGCAACTTCAATAGCTTCCGCAAAACCGGATTTGTCCTCCTGATTGATGGTCAGCTCCTGAGTAAAACTGCGCTCACCAACGGCTAGTTTGCAGCCTTCGGCATAGAGAATTTCCGTGCCTTCCCCTACGGCCTGTTGTACTCCTTCCAGCAAGGAAACGGCAGAGCCGGTAATGGCCTGTCCGCGCCAACTGCCCAGTGGTACGTCTTTATCAGCAGCTAGCGGCCCGATCACGGCAATGGTCTTGCCTGTTTTGGGCAAAGGCAGCAGGTCATTTTCATTCTTTAACAAAACAATCGACTTCTTGGCTACCTGTCGAGACAGCTCTACGTGTTCTGCAGCGCCGACTTTCTCCTTTTCCCGGTCTTCATTACAATAGCGGTACGGATCATCGAATAAACCCAGTCGGAACTTGATGCGTAGCACCCGCCGTACGGCATCATCCACCAGCGCCTCATCGACCTCTCCTGATTTCACCAAACCAGCTAATGTCTCCACATAGCAATTAGACTCCATATCCATATCACTACCGGCAGTGATGGCCAGATGGGCAGCTTCTTTTTTGTTGGCGGCCACGCCATGAATTTGCATTTCTCCAATGGATGCCCAATCTGAGATGACAAACCCATCAAAGCCCCATTTGCCTTTGAGCAGATCGCGTTGCAGGTAAGCATTCCCCGTCACGGGCATTCCACCCAATTCATTGAAGCCATTCATTACTGTGGCCACACCGGCTTCTACGCAGGCTTTGAAAGGTGGAAGTACTACGTTGTGTAAAGTATGGTCACTAATATCAACGGTATTGTAATCGCGGCCGCCTTCGGCAAAGCCATAAGCCGCAAAATGTTTGGCGCAAGCCGCAATCGTATCTGGCTTTGATAAGTCATCGCCCTGAAAGCCACGCACGCGGGCTGCTCCCATCAGCGTACCCAGGTAAGTATCTTCACCGCTACCTTCCATCACCCGCCCCCAGCGGGCATCCCGCCCAATGTCGATCATCGGCGCAAAGGTCCAATGCACTCCCGCGGCAGCGGTCTCCACAGCGGCAATACGAGCTGACAATTCAACGGTTTCCAAATCCCAGCTGGCGGCTTCGGCCAAGGGGATGGGAAACATGGTTCGATAACCGTGAATGACATCGTAGCCGAAAATCAGGGGAATACCCAGCCGGGTCTTTTCTACGGCCAGTTGCTGTGCTTCGCGGGTAGCAGCCACGGAAAGCACGTTGAGCATGGACCCGACTTTACCTTTGACCAGCGCCTCATAGCGCGCTTTTTCATCGCCGCTTTGTGGGGCTGGGCCGGTAACATCCCAGGTGCCGTTGTATTGATTGAGCTGGCCAACTTTTTCGTCCAGTGTCATCTTTTGTAATAATTCGTCAATCTTTTTTTCAGTATTGGCGTCAAGCCCGGATGGAGTGCTCATCAGTCGATCAATAAGGTTTAGACCATGTTTGCAGCTCAAACTTTGAGCTGCAAACATGGTCTTGGTGAATTAATTTATTCGGTTAAGATACGCACCTAAAAAGAAAATCCCAATGCAAAATGATCTGCATTGGGATTTTCAGTGGAAACTAAATGGAAGCTTCTAGAATCTGAATCCAAGCGTGGCAGCAATGTAGCTCTTATTAAAGTCATTGTCGACAAACTGCATAGGAGCCTCTGAAGTGCGGTAAGGCACATAGGTTTCCTTGATGCTGTGATAGCGGTAGGCAAAATCAACAAAGATGGATTCTTCGCGGATACCTAACCCAAAGCTCAGGGTGGGGTTAACGGTATCATCACCAACCAGTGGCGATTGTTGCATGCCCAATCCCGCACGGAAACGGAAGATGTCGTACGCAAATTCACCACCCAACCGCACGTTGATGGCCGATTGAAGGTTCTTCGCGATCAGCTGGTTGGCATCGCGCTCGGCTTCAGCAAAGTCGCGGTAACGCAGCTCGGCATTCTGGTAATTGACATATTCTACTTCTCCGGAGATAAAGCCAGATTTACCCAAGATGATACCGGCATTACCCATTACCCGCCAGGGGGTGCGGAGCTTGTATTCAAAATTGCCATCCGGCGACGCATCAAATCCCTGAAACTGCTGATTATCGGCAGTATAGTTGTAGGTCATTTCCGAGGTATAGTTGTCGTTAAAGGTATAGCTGGTAGGTGTGTGTACCGCCCCGCCGATGCGCAGCATTTGGTTGACACGGAAGAGCAAACCAAGTTTCAGGTTGATACCCACACCGGTAGTGGTCAGGTTTTCGATATACTCCAGGTCATCAAAAGCGGGAACCATATCATCGGGGTCGGATTCATGATAAATCTTCTCTTCGTTAAAGCTCACAAAGGGAACACCTACCGACATGCCCAGCAGGATACGCTCTTTATAATTGCCTGCAAAGGCAAACACCAGCTCATTGATAGAGCCATTGGTACGAACTATCTGATCCCGTGTGATATCGGCATCAGGGGCCAGGTCAAAGTCGCTGTCGTAGAAACCATCGTCCAGATAGTCGTACAAAGCTTCGGCATCAAAGGCCAGTCCTGATTCAAATTCGTCAAACCCAAAATCACTATTGGCCAATTCCTGAAAGCGATTGACGATGGATCCTTCTGAAACACCTTCGTAATAAAACTCCTCATTAAAATCGGCGATGCGGTTGAAGCCAAGTCCAAAATTAAAGGTGCTCCACTCCCGGCCCGGAGGATTGGAGGTGACCACCATGCCTACACTACCCAGGTTGAATTTGCTATTGTTTTCCTGATTGACAAAGGCGTTGTCGTCATTGGTCAGTGTGGAATTAACGCGTGAACCGGCAATAGCGGGCGTAAATGAAAATACGGACTTTCTAAACCAGCCAAGTCCGGCGGGATTGGTATTTAAAACGGAAAAATCGGCTCCAAGTGCGCCCAGCGCACCACCGGCGCCAATGGAACGCGCTGTTCCGCCGTATTCAAACATGGAGTAGCGCAATACATCCGTTTCATTCTGAGCCGAGGCCTGGGTAAATAAAGCTCCAACTACCAAAATGAATATTGATAAACGTTTGATGAAAATCATTGAATTCTGAATTTAAATGAACAACTAGGGTAGCAGGTCTGTAGTTTACAACAGAGGTCTATAATGATAACCCTTCGTTTTTTAAAAATGTTGGATTGGGTGTCGTATTCCGTAAGGATATACACTAGATCACGAGACGCGTTTTTTTATTTTACACAAAAAAGAGGGTGGAAATGTACCACCACATCCACCCTCTTCCTGCGTGTATTTACGCTCAAAATAGATCTTTATCAGCAGAGATTAGTTGCCTCTTCTTGAGGAAGAACGGCTACTGCTGTTGCTACTCCGGCTGCTTGAGCTTGAGGAGCGTGAACTGCCACTGCTTCTCATGCTGCTTGAGGAACGGCTGCTACTTCCGCTATTGAAGCTGGAGGAAGAACGAGAACTTCCTGAGCTGCGGTTGATGCTTGAATTTGAGCGGCTGCTATTGCCACGGTTGTAAGAACGTGGCGATGAAGTATTGCTACGACGTGAAGTCGATGGCGTATTTCTTCTTGAGCTACTATTATTGCGGTACGTGCTATTGTTGTCACGACGTGGTGTATTACTACGTGTACTTGACCGAGAATTATCTCTGCGGGTATTCGTACGCGGAGTAGTCGTAGGACGACGCGTATTGGTTCTTGTTCTGGTCGACTCATCATTGCGTGGCGTTCTGGTTGGTGTTACCGAACGGTCATCGCGACGGTTGCGATCAGGCGTCGTACTTCTCACGCGATCTGACTCTTTTGGAGTGCTTATACCTGGCTCACCGGTTCTGGTTCCAGTTCTTGGCGTTACGCCTCTGGTTGGTGTAGCGTTATTGGTAGCATCAACTGAGCCTTCGCGGCCAATTGTTCTGCGATTATCACGAGGTACTTTGGTTGTACCATTGTTACGTGGTCCATAGTAGGTACCGTTAGGATTGTTGTTGACTGTATTTACCGTATTGTAAACATAGCCATTACCCCATGATGGTGGGCAGTAATAATTGGAGTAGCCTCCGTAGAAACCACCACCGCCGAAGTTGTTCCATCCAGCACCGTAGAAGTTGTTGACGTAGAAGTTGTTGCCCCAACCACCACCGTACCAGGGATCATTCCAACGGTTCCATGGGTTAGAAAAATAGCCCCATGAGCTAAAGCGATTAAAGCGGTTCCATCTATTCCAACGGTTCCATCTGTTCCAGCGGTTGAAACCAAATGCATTGTCATAGATCAATACGGTTACGCCGGGAGTGAAAAATGGATCGTAGTAGTAGGCATCTACATATACCGGATCAAAGTAGCTGAATCCGTAGTAGGGGCGGTGAAAACGCTTGATACGCGATGTGTAGTAGTAGTCGTACTCATCGTAGTATTCGTAGTCGTCGTCATCATAGCTATAGTTCTCGTCCTCATAATTATTGTCATTATAAGAATACGAGGAACTATTTGAGGTATTATCATTGTAGTCATAATAGCTACCATCTGTATCGGGGTCGTAGTACAGGTCGTCATACTGCGCCTGTAGGGCCCCCATCCACATCAAGGAGAAGATGGCAGTGACTAAAAAGGAAATTTTATACTTTTTCATAAAGACTGATTTTAAACGTAATTACTTGAGCTCTCTTACAGCTTACAACACGTAATTTATTACTTTTGTGCCGATTTTTTAGTTAAAGGCTTTTTAAATATGGGAACACAAGCTGTTAAAATTCTCAAAAGAAGCGCTTTAACTACTGTTAAGACGAAATTTTGACCCGAAAGTAACAAACTTATTTGTTGAAAATCAGGTCTTTACTATTAAACAAGTGTTAAAACACAGGGTTCATTCATGGCAAAGGAAATTACTAGCAGAAGCGAAGGTTATTCACAATGGTACATTGATATTGTGAAAAAAGCCAACCTGGCAGACAATTCTGCCGTAAGGGGGTGTATGGTGATCAAACCCAACGGGTTTGCTATCTGGGAGAATATGCAGGCGCAACTCGACCGCATGTTTAAAGATACCGGTCACGTCAATGCTTACTTCCCGTTGTTCATCCCAAAGAGCTTTTTGAGCCGTGAAGCAGAACACGTGGAGGGTTTTGCCAAGGAATGCGCCGTGGTTACCCACCACCGCCTGATGAATGCACCTGATGGTAGCGGCGTAGTGGTCGATCCAAGTGCAAAGCTGGAGGAGGAACTGGTGATTCGCCCTACTTCGGAGACCATCATTTGGAACACCTATAAAGACTGGATCAATTCCTATCGCGATCTGCCTTTGCTCATCAACCAATGGGCCAACGTGGTGCGCTGGGAGATGCGTACACGCCTGTTTTTGCGTACCGCTGAGTTTCTTTGGCAGGAAGGCCACACCGCTCACGCCACCCGTGAGGAAGCAGTAGAAGAGGCCAAAAGAATGCAGGAGGTGTATGCCACTTTCGCAGAAGAGTATATGGCGATGCCGGTAATTCGTGGCATCAAAACGGCCAATGAGCGTTTTGCCGGGGCAGAAGATACCTACACCATTGAAGCGTTGATGCAGGATGGCCGTGCACTACAGGCCGGTACGTCTCACTTCCTGGCACAGAATTTTGCGAAAGCATTTGATGTCAAATTCCTGAGTGAAGAAAATAAGGAAGAGTACGTCTGGGCTACCTCGTGGGGTGTTTCTACACGCCTGGTGGGTGGCTTGATCATGACCCACTCCGACGACGAAGGGCTGGTGATTCCTCCAAGACTCGCACCTACTCAGGTGGTCATTGTACCGATTCCAAAACCAGATGCTGTTATTGGTGAGGTTGCAGATAAGATCATGGCGGAACTCAAGGCCAAAGGCATCACCTGCAAATACGATACCGACGATAAGAAGCGCGTCGGTTTCAAATTTGCCGAGTACGAATTGCAGGGTATTCCTGTGCGCCTGGGCATTGGCAAGCGCGACCTGGAAAATAATGTGGTGGAAGTGGCTCGCCGCGATACCAAAGAAAAGACTTCTGTACCTTTGGACGGACTGGCGGGGTATATCGAGAAGCTGCTGGAAGACATTCAGCAAAACCTCTTCCAGAAAGCCGTCGATTTCCGCACTGAACACACCACTTCAGTCGATAACTTTGACGACTTCAAAGCGGCACTCGACCAAGACATTCCTGGCTTCATCTCTGCCCATTGGGATGGCACTACCGAAACCGAATTGAAGATCAAGGAATTGACAAAAGCCACCATTCGCTGTATCCCTAACGATGTGCAGGATGAGGATGGTCAATGTATACTCACGGGTAAGCCCTCTAAGCGCAGAGTGCTGTTTGCGAAAGCATATTAGGAAGTTAGTTTAGAGTGTAGAGTTTAAAGTTTAGAGACGGTGCAGGCTTGATCATTTTGCAGGGTCTTTACTTATGGGGTTTCTACTTTGAGTTTAGACGGGGGAGACGGTTGAGGCGGTATCAACTTCGCCGGAGGCTTCGTCGATCAAAGAAGGTCGATGTTGCAAACATCTCCCAAGCGAGTGATGGGTGATTTTCCTAAAACCTAAAGCCCAATACCTAACACCTAACTAAATCCTGAAAATTCTGCTTTAATGCTGCTCAAAAAAGGCACCTCTGTCCATTCAACATTGATTGTTGATCGAACAGAGGTGCTTCTGGTTATGGATTGTATGTTTTCTGGAATTTTCTTACAGCGGAATGAGAATACCCGCATTCACATTAAATACCCGGTTGTAGGTCTGGTAATCAATCGAATTATCATCGGCGGTGAGGTCACCCATACCGATCAGGTAGCGGATGTCGGCGAAAAAGCGCAGTGATTCGCGGCTACCCAATTCAAAGCCCAATGCGGTGGCCAGGGTAAAGTCGCTGCGTTTGTAGTTATCAAAGTCAATGTCGGTATCTCCTCCATTGTCGTTTTTGATTTGTCCGCTCACGGCATAGCTGAAAAATGGACCTGCACCAATGGTGATAGCCGATTGGTCACCGAAGCGCAATTTGGCCAGTCCTCCCACGTCAATGTAGGCTACATTGTAGGTAGATTCACCAATTAACGGAAATTCAGCTTTGTAGCCACGCCCAAGATAGGTCACCTCCGGCTGGATAATTAGAAAATTTGCTACCGGAAGCTCAAAGACAAGCCCTAGACTGAGGTCTGTCTTGCCACTGGTTTCGATGTCTACATCATTAGCATCGATCTTTACATTGGAAAAGTTGACGCCCACTTTGGGGCCAAACCCTATCTGGCTGAAAGCCGTGGCAGAGGCCAACAGGCATACCAGCAGGGCAGTAGATTGGAATACTCGATTTAGCATATTTATTTCGTTATTTGGTTTGATGGTAAAACCTCGTCTGTCTGTTGGATGTTCGATGCAGGAAAAAATTTAACGCAATCGGATTCTTTTTTGCTTGCTCCATTCGTGAAATCGAAAAAACTCGAACGCTTCATTTTCCTGCTTGTTCTTACTAATCTTCAAGAGTTGATCTTCCAGTTTGGCCATCTGATCGGCTTCCACCTCCCGATTGTTTTTGACCAGGAGCATTCTTTTAAAAAAAGACAATAGGCTTCGTTCCAGTTCGCCAAATTTTTGGTGTTTTTTTAAAGCTTTAGAACTTGCCGTTAGCTGTGACTCCAGCAATTCCCAATAATTCAGCTCGTAATAAATGATCATGGTAAAATGGTGAATAATGCGCATCCCATGGTTAGATTTCTTGATTTTATGCCAAAAACTGACCCAATCCACCCCCGTGCTCCATTCCTGGCAAAGAATACTGGCTCGAGCCAGCTGGCGTACCAGATAATCTACTTCGGCACTGCCCAGCGTCTCGTAAGTATCAAGGAAAAAATGGCCTGCTTCACTAAGGAGCGCTCGTGTTGCCGGCAGGTTATTGTGTTGATAATACCACTCAAACAAACGCGCATACTTGATGTATTTGATGTAATGCTGATCCAGCGTTTTATCACTCTCCAGAGCCCTAAGCTTGTTCATGCCATCCTGAAATCCTTGTACATCACGGACCAATGCAGAAAGAAAAATGTAGTTGCTCAGTGCCGGCAGCATTTTATCCTGTCTGAACTGCTGCGCATAGGTCGCAAAAAAGCGCAAATGCTCCCGGTTGGCCAGTTGGCTGGCTTTATACTGACGGGTCAGGTAGTACTTCAACCCCTGGATGTAGTACCAGTTTTCTTTGGCCGTAAGGCTGAGGGCATTGGTCTCATTTTCCAGCAATGGATTTTGATAAATGAAGGAGTACTGGGTGGTATCGGTAATAAAACCTTGTGTAAATTGCAGCTCGCGCACCTGTTCCCGCAGCAACCTCAAGGCGTTGGCATTTTGGATCTTTCTGCTGATATCTTCCCGCTCCTGTTCCAATTGCTCCAACTGCTGTGTAAAATTGAGAATGCCGTGACTAAACAAAATATCTTCCTCCATCTGAATCAGCTTCAGAATAGCGGCAAAATCTTCATGTCGATAGGCCAGTTTTTTGGCCTGAACCATGATTTTTTTTGCCTTTCGGCGAAAGCCCTTTTCCGACAATAAATCAATGTATAGTAAAAGCTTGACCAGCTTTCGATTGGGCGAACTGTTGAAGTGGAAATTGATGGCACTATTGAGTAGCTGCTCCAGCAGGTAGTTCATTTCCGAACTCAAATATTTGCCAATAGAGGAGCCTGAAAAGTGTTTTTTGATGGCTTCCTTGTCATAAGTCGGGGCATTTTCAAGGTATTCAAAAAGAATCAGGTAATTCTTTTTTGAGTCGTCGCTGTACATGTTGGAAAAGCGTTTGAAATAAGCCTTTTCCCGCATTGTCATGGAGTGGACAAACTCGTAAATCACTTTGCTCATCTAAATTCCTTGTTTTTAAACCTAAAAGTCCATAAAAATATGGACTAATGAAAGAATGTAGCTATATTTGAGTTCCTTAAAAAAGCAGAAAAAGATTTTTTTTCACTTATGATTATCTTTTAAATTTACTTGTAATTAATATTTAATTTCTGTCATCTCTCTTTGATTTCTTATTTTGCATACTCAATCTTTTACTACAATAACTTAATTAGCTCATTATGAAAAGAATTTTTACCCTTCTCTTACTGTCCTTCACGTTGGGTTATACAGCTCAGGCTCAATTGGAAAGTGGTTCTGTTGCACCTGACTTTACCGTTACTGACCTTGACGGAAATACGTACAATCTTTACGATCTTCTCGACGAAGGCAAGACTGTAATCATTGACTTGTTTGCCACCTGGTGTGGTCCATGTTGGAATTACCACCAAGGGCACTACCTGCAGAGCGTTTGGGAGCAATATGGCCCTGAAGGTACCAACGAGATGTATGTTTTTGGTATTGAAGCCGATCCAAATACTTCGGTGGCGGCTATCACAGGCGGTCCTGGTGGAAACACCATTGGAGACTGGACTGACGGTGTTACCTATCCGATGGTTGACAACGCCGGTGTTGGTGATGCTTACAACCTGAACTACTATCCGACTATCTACTCTATCTGTCCTAACCGTATTGTTACCGAGATCGGACAGGTAAGCGTAGCTGCTCACTACGAGCACATCGGATCTTGTGAAATGGCAGCTGGTGTAAACAACGCTGCTCTGTTGAGCTACGATGGTTTTGATGGTGCTTTCTGCGGCGACCTGAGCTTCAGCCCGGTTGTAAAGCTGCAAAACCTTGGTAGCGCCAACCTGACTTCTGCTACCATTGAAGTTTCTATAAACGGTGAATCAGCCGGAACTACTGAATGGACTGGTGATCTGGCTATTTACAACTTCGACCAGGTGACCTTGAGCGAGGTGAACATTTCTTCTGATGCAGAGCTTTCTATAGAAGTGATTGCCGCTAATGGTTCTGCTGATGAAGATACTGGCAACAACACCATCCAAAGAAGCCTGACTGCTCCAGTGGCAGCAGTTGGTTCTCTGACTTTCGAATTGAGGACCGACAGCTACGGTTACGAAACTTACTGGCAGCTCACCGATGAATCTGGTGAGGTAGTCGCTTCCGGTGGAAATACCACAGTAGGTCCTGATGGTGGTGGAGATCGCGTTGCTGCTCCTGGTAACCCAGGTGCCTATGGTAACAACCAAACCATTACTGAAGAAATTGCCATCACAGCAGGCGGTTGCTACGAGTTGTTGGTCGTTGATGACTACGGTGACGGTATGTGCTGTTCTTACGGCGAAGGATTCTTCCGTTTGACCGATGCAGAAGGAAATGTACTGAACGAAGGTGGTGCTTTCGAAGCAGACGTCTCTGGACAATTTGCAGGCAACCCATCTCTGGCAGTTCCTGCATTGGACGAACTCAACGGATTGAGCGTATTTCCAAACCCAACAGCAGGTGATTTGTCTGTACGTTTTGACCTGAGCGAAAGTATGCCTCTGCAAATCGCAGTATACAACACTTTGGGTCAGCGTCTGCAAACAGTAGCTGCTCAGAATTTCGCTGCCGGTGCACATCAGATCGATGTTGATGCCAACACTTTGGCCAACGGTATCTATTACCTGTCTTTCCAAAGCGAAAACAAGCAGGTGACTACTCGTTTTGTGGTCAATAAATAATTAAAACTTGCTCACTTTATTTGAAGTGGGTTTGAAATAATACGATCAGAAGCATGAGCTAGTCAAATGACGGATTGGCTCATGCTTTTTTTTTACTTTGGTTTCCGATAATTATTTTGTATTTTAATACCCTGGTATAATGTCTTGACCAAGTCGGAATGGCATTATAATCAAGGATTTCTGCTAATATTTTCCGAGATTTGCGGAAGCAAATAGATAATAAGCCACTTAGGTAATCCTCAAAAAGAATAATTATGAAGAAAAATTTACTCCTTGTACTGGCCATTTGTTTAACGGCTCAGCTGGCCATTACCCAGTCTTTGACGATCAATCCCACTCCGGTGATTGTCAATGATGTGACTGCCGAAACCCTTGACGGCGTTGCTCATAGCAAAGTCACCAGTGAAACGGCAGGTACCTTTCAGTGGGAAAGAAACATCATCCAGCTAACAGAAGGCTGGGAAACAGCCGTATGCGATAAGAATGCATGCTACACTCCGGGTATTGGTGCCCGTCAGTTTGAAATGGCTGCCGCCGAAGAAGGGACTATGGATGTTCACGTTTATCCCAATGGTGTAGAAGGTCAGGCGATTGTTGAAATCACGGTTACAGATACTGAAGATGCCAATTCTTCAGCAGTTGGACTTTACTACTTCAATACTTCTCCAAATAGCACTATTGATGTAGAGAAAGTAAAACTGCGTGTGTATCCCAATCCTTCTCAGGGATTGTTTACGCTTTCCAATAATTCTATCGCTGACCGCGTAGTGATTTACAACGTAGCCGGTCGCCCGGTTCGTGAATTCAACCACAACAACAATAAGTGGTATGATATCACCGATTTGCCACAAGGCACCTACTTCGTACGTATCCTCGACGAATCTAAGCAGACGCTGGTAACGCGTTTGATCCAGAAGATATAACTAATTAAGATGGAGTCACCACCGGTCTTTGAACTGCGGTGACTCCTCCTTACTCTCCATTACTCTCCACACATTTCTTGTCTTTTACTTTGCAAAAGTTGATTCCTTTACTCTGGCTCTAAATTATTATTGATTTGGAAATCAGCCATTTATAGTCAAGCATGTAGGTGTTTGAGTAGGTTGTTGCTTTTGCGTGCTCTATGATATTCACGTACCTTGAAATTCTATTTATTTCCTAAAACAAAAGTATATTAAATGAAAAAGTTTTTACTGCTTTCTTTGCTGGCATTACCTGCTCTGTTATGGAGCCAGGCACAGCGCACAGTATTGATAGAGGAGTTTACCAATGCCTCCTGCCCACCGTGCGAGGCGCAAAACCCTAACTTTAATGCACTCCTTGATGGTAATACTGACAAGGTAATCCCTTTGAAATATCAGGCAAGTTTCCCCGGTTACGATCCAATGTATGAGCAAAACTCAGTTCAGATCGATGCTCGTCAGGATTATTACAACCTCTCCGGTGTGCCCACTGCCTGGATCGATGGTGTATTGCCCGACAATGACTACGGTGGAGGTGTTGGTGCCTGGAACATTACCTCATCCAGCGGATACGCCGGAGGTCCTTATGGTTACAATCAGGCCGCTGTTGACTACGCCTATGGTTTGACTACTCCGATTGAAATGGAGCTAAGCCATTCCCTCAGTGAGGACCTGTTGACCGTTACTATTGATGTAAAAATCAAGAATGTAAGCGCTGAAGAGTTTTCTCTGGGAACCGGCAAACTGCATGTAGCAGTAACCGAGCATGTAGTGACATTTCCTGAACCTCCCGGATCAACTTCAGAGCTGGAATTTTATGAGGTGATGCGTAAAATGTATCCCGATCAAAATGGTAGTGACCTGACTGCCATCGCAGCGGGGGATTCCCTCGAATTCCACTTCGAAGAGGCCTTGCCAGCTTACATTTACAATTATGGTGAAATTGCTGTTGTTGCCTTCGTTCAGGACAATACAGACAAGGCCGTATATCAGGCAGCGTTTAGCGAGCCTCAGGCCGTGGAAGGATTCCCTGATGCTGGTGTGGCCTCCGGTACTGCTGCTCCTACCGGACTTTGTGGTGCAACAATTACCCCAGTAATTGAAATTTCAAATGCAGGGAACGTAGACATTACCTCTTTTGATGCAGGATATTCCATCGATGGTGCTCCTACCGTAGTGCAAAGTTGGACCGGTACCCTGGCACCAGGAGCAACCGAAACGGTAACTTTTGACGAAGTTGCCCTTCCCGGAGGTACTTCCGAAGTATCTTACATTGTTGACAATGTAAATGGTACTACTGACTACAACACCTTAAATAATAATCCTACTCCTGACATGTTTGTGTCGCTTTCTGACACGCCGGTGGGTACGGAATTATTGGAAGACAATGAGGCTTACAATGCCGAATATCCAACTTCAGCAGTGGTTAATCCGCCAATTCCTGCCGGTGGCTTTGGCTTTGGCACCTTCCTGGCTCTGTCAGGAGCTGATTTGCCGGTAGCAACCACCGACCCAATTGGTGGATATGGCGCTTCTGATAAGTCGATTTTCATCAACTTCTACCAGTGGAATCCGGCTGAAACCAATGCTGCAGACGAAGGTACGATGACTTACCAAAAGATTGATCTAACCGGACAATCAAATGTGATGTTGACTTTTGACCGTGCCGGTGCGCAATATCAGGGATCACAAGACCGCTTACAGATTTTGGTTTCTGAGGACTGTGGTGACACCTGGGCTATCGTTCATGATATTCAGGGTGAGGACTTGGCAACCGTTCCTGGTCATACTGAAGCATACTACGCACCTGCCGCAGGTGAATGGGCTACTGATATGGTTGACCTGAGTGCTTACGACAATGCTCCTGAGATCAATGTGCAGTTCAAAGCAATTTCTTCCTGGGGTAATCAGACCTACCTCGATAATATCAACCTGGTAGGAACCTCTACCAGTACCAACAATCCTGCTAATTTGCTGGCGGGCAAAGTAGAGATTTATCCCAACCCGGTTGAAACAGCTGCAAATATCGAGTTTGAATTGGTAGAATCTTCACGCGTCACGATTAAAGTATATGACCTCAGCGGTAAGCTGATCACCACTTTGGAAGACGGTGCTTTCTATCAGTCTGGCGACTATATAAAAACCTGGAAGAACCCAACTGCTTCGGGATTGTATATGGTGAGAATCACTACTGAATTTGGCGAAGTTTCCAAGCGCATCAGCGTTATGAAATAAGTTAAATAAACGACAATAGAAAAGCCGAAACTCTGTGCTCAGAGTTTCGGCTTTTTTATTTTAACCTCGCCGCTCTATTACCTGGTCAGGTACATATTCCGATCGCGGTCCAGCTTGCGGAAGAACGGATCGGAAAGGTCCTTGATAAAGCGAATGGCTTCACCCGTAGACTTCATTTCAGGTCCCAGGTTTTTATCCACATTCGGGAATTTGTCGAAGGAAAAGACCGGTACCTTAATGGCGTATCCACTTGGTTGTGGCTTGATGTCAAAGTCTTTTAGCTTGTGAGTGCCGAGCATCACCTTGGTAGCAATTTGCAGGTACGGCACTTTGTATGCTTTCGCAATAAATGGAGTTGTTCTGGAAGCCCGTGGATTGGCCTCGATCACATACACCTGGTCGCCTTTGATGGCAAACTGGATATTGATCAACCCGCGAATGTCAAGGGCTTTCGCCAATTTTTTGGTGTATTCTACCATCTTATTTACCGCTTCTACAGAAAGGCTGTAGGTTGGCAATACCGCCGAACTATCACCCGAGTGAATACCGGCCGGTTCGATGTGTTCCATGATGCCCATGATGTGTACCTCGTCACCATCGCAGATGGCGTCAATCTCCGCTTCTTTGGCTCTTTCCAGAAATTGGTCAATCAATACCTTATTGTCAGGCAAATGCTTGAAGATGGTCAGCACGTGGCGCTCCAGTTCTTCATCGTTGATCACAATCCTCATGCGCTGACCGCCCAGTACATAGGAGGGCCGCACCAGCACAGGATAGGTGACCTCATTGGCAATGCGCAGGGCATCATCAGCATCATCGGCTACACCATAACGCGGATAGGGTATGTCCAGTTCCTTGAGCAAATTGGAAAATGCCCCGCGATCTTCGGCCAGGTCCATATTCTCAAAACTGGTCCCGAAAATATGTATGCCTTCCTCTTTAAATCTTTGTGCGAGCTTCAACGCGGTCTGACCGCCCAGCTGAACGATTACTCCGTCTGGTTTTTCCAGTTCCAGAATCTCTTCCAGGTGTTCCCAGAAAACGGGTTCAAAATAGAGCTTATCGGCAATATCGAAGTCGGTAGAAACGGTTTCCGGGTTGCAATTGACCATGATGGCTTCGTAGCCTACATCCTTGGCGGCCAGAATACCGTGTACGCAACAATAGTCAAATTCGATGCCCTGTCCGATGCGGTTGGGGCCAGAGCCCAATACCAATACCTTCTTTTTATCAGTGTTAGGGATACTTTCGTTCTCGCGGTCGAAAGTGGAGTAGAAATAAGGCGTTTGCGCCTCAAATTCTGCCGCACAGGTATCCACCATCTTGTAGGTCCGGCGAATGCCCACCTGTTTGCGATGAGCAGTCACTTCCTTCTCGGAAATGCGTAGCAACCACGCAATCTGGGCATCGGAATAACCCACTTCCTTCAGGTCGCGCAGGAAGTCGGTGGGAATATCTTCGGCTACATTATAGCGCATCAGCTCCTGCTCCATGGTGACCAGCCGCTTAATCTGGTTGATAAACCAGGGGTCGATGCGGGTCAACTTTTGGATGGTCTTGGCCGGAACGCCTAAACGCAGGGCATCCTTCAGGCGGAAAATGCGGTCATCACTGGGTTTTTCCAGTCGTTCCAGCACATCGGCAGTTCTGATCCATTCCTTTTTATCGGCCCCGAGGCCCATCCGGTTATTTTCCAATGATTGACAGGCCTTCTGAAGTGCCTCCAGGAAGTTGCGCCCGATGGCCATCACCTCACCTACCGATTTCATTTGCAGGCCCAGCTGGTGGTCAGAGCCAAGGAATTTGGCGAAATTCCAGCGCGGCATCTTGACAATGACGTAGTCGAGCGTAGGCTCGAAGTAGGCCGATGTATTTTTAGTAATCTGATTTTTAAGTTCATCCAATGAGTAGCCGATTGCGAGTTTGGCGGCAATCTTGGCAATGGGGTATCCGGTAGCTTTACTGGCCAGGGCTGAGGATCTCGACACGCGAGGGTTAATCTCAATCACGATCAGTTTTTCCGTTTCCGGATCCTGGGAAAACTGGATATTACAACCACCGGCAAAATTACCCAGGGAGCGCATGGCCTGCATGGCTTCGTTGCGCATTTGCTGATAAGCGGTGTCCGAGAGTGTCATAGCCGGCGCAACGGTGATACTGTCGCCGGTATGGATACCCATTGGGTCCAGGTTTTCCACCGTACAAATGATCACCACATTGTCCTTGGCATCGCGGAGCAGTTCCAGCTCAAACTCTTTCCAGCCCAATACTGCCTTCTCCACAAGTACCTCGTGGGTCGGGGAAAGGTCGAGGCCTCGACGCAAAGCCGCATCAAATTCTTCTGCCTTGTGCACAAAAGCGCCACCGGTTCCGCCCAGGGTATAAGAAGGGCGAATTACGAGTGGGTATCCGATTTTTTGTGCGGCCTCTTTACCCTCCAGAAAGGAGTTGGCAATAAAAGAAGGCGCCACACTCAACCCGATGTCCACCATGTGTTTGCGAAAAGCTTCACGGTTTTCGGCCAGCTCGATAGCTTCCAGGTCTACTCCAATCAGACGGATATCGTATTTATCCCAAACCCCCTGCTTACCGGCCTCAATGGCCAGGTTGAGGGCAGTCTGACCACCCATGGTGGGCAATACAGCATCGATCTGACGTTCCTCCAAAATCTGCACGATACTTTCCACCGTTAGGGGCAGAAGGTAAACGTGATCGGCAGTGACCGGGTCGGTCATAATGGTTGCCGGATTCGAATTGATCAGGGTTACTTCGATACCTTCTTCCCGGAGCGAACGGGAAGCCTGACTTCCTGAATAATCGAATTCACAGGCCTGGCCGATGATGATCGGGCCGCTTCCAATGATCAGTACGGACTTTATAGAATTGTCTTTGGGCATTTCCAGTGGTTTAAATTGCCTGCAAAGATAGAACTGCGAAACCATTTGCCGGAATGAAACCGGGATTTTTTGAAAGATTGGTGTCAATTAGTTTGTGTGACCGGGCCTTTCGGCAAAAATAGCGGCGTCATTTTGGCCAGTGACCGGTAAAAATAAAAAAGGGCTGTACACAAAACTTGTAGTACAGCCCTGGGGGTATATAATTTTACCTAATGGTTAAAACAAACTTTCGATCACATTTTCTTCGGTGATGCCTTCGGCTTCAGCCTTGTAATTGCGCACAATACGGTGACGCAGTACATAATTGGCAATCGCCTGCACATCTTCGATATCCGGAGAGTATTTGCCATTGATGGCCGCGTGGCATTTGGCACCCAGCACCAGGTACTGAGAAGCACGGGGACCGGCACCCCAGCTGATGTATTCATTCACATTGCTGGTGGCCCGCTCTGTACCCGGACGCGTTTTGGTGGCCAGAGAAACAGCGTATTCCAATACATTGTCGGCAATCGGAATCTTGCGGATCAACTTTTGATAATATAGTATCTGCTCACCGGTGATAACGTGGTTGAGCTCGTAGTTCTGCAATGCAGTCGTACTTTTCACCACCTGAATTTCTTCTTCGTAGCTCGGATAATCCAATGGAATGTTGAACATAAAACGGTCCAACTGTGCTTCCGGGAGTGGATAGGTACCCTCCTGCTCGATCGGGTTTTGGGTAGCCAATACAAAGAAAGGCGATGGTAATAAATGCCGCACCCCACTCACCGTCACTGAACGTTCCTGCATGGCCTCCAGCAGGGCAGCCTGCGTCTTGGGAGGTGTACGGTTGATCTCATCCGCCAAAACGATATTGGCAAAAAGAGGACCGGCGTTGAATTTGAAATGACGATCCTCGTCCAGAATTTCTGAACCGGTAATATCGGAAGGCATCAAGTCGGGAGTGAACTGAATTCTCTTAAAGTCAAGATCCAATACCTCGGCAATGGTACTTACCAGGAGGGTCTTTGCCAGACCAGGCACCCCAACGAGGAGGCTATGGCCATTACTGAACAGGGAAATAATGACCGCTCTGACCACGTCTTCCTGCCCCACAATAATTTTGGCAATTTCATTTTTGAGGTCACTATAAGACTGAGCCAAAGCATCTACTGCTTCTACGTCTGAGTTAAAATTTATCTGCGCCATGGGTTATTTTTTCGATAAGAGCCCGCAAGTTCTTAAAAAATAAACGAATTCCAAATGTGAAACGCGCTAAAAGTACCATTGTTTCACCATTGATCGCTAAAATGTCCCATCAATAACATTTCCATAACATGTCGGAGAGCTCATAGCTTTCTCCCAGGTAGTAAAAATGCCACCACTCGGTGCTAATCCCGCGAAACCCATGGCCTTCCATGGTGGCGGTCAGCAACTTGCGGCGGTCCAGGATACTATCGGGCAATTCCGTGTAGGAAGGCCAGGCTTCGCGGCCAAAAAAGTCAAAGGGAGTACCCATGTCAAACTCCCGTCCGGACTCATCCACTAAGGTCAGATCGACGGCGGCACCACGGTTGTGCATCGAGCCTTTGCGGGGATCGGAAACGTAGCGTGGATCCGGCACTTTCTCCCACAGTTTCCACTGAATGGGGCGCGGTCGAAAGCAATCGAGCATTTTTAGTCCCAGCCCCTGCTTTTGCAGATCCCGATGGGCGGCCTGCACGGCAACAGCCACTTTGGGCCGCAGAAAGCAGCGGCTGCATTCGTACATCTTGGCCTTCACAAAATTCTCCTCAGTGGCATATTTCATATCTATTTGAATGCCCGGTTCCAGGTCGTGCAGATCGGTCCATTCCAGGGTGTCGTAATCGGGCGCTTTTTCTTCGACTGGTGGAGGTGTAGCCTCGATGGTTTCTTCAACAACAGCAACGGGAAGGGTATCACTGGCAAGTTCCGGATGCGCTTCCCGGTTGGGTTGACGGGCGTTACAGCCCAGCACCAGAAGTATTAGGGCGTAATAGAGCTTCTTCATAGTGCCTAAAAATAGAATAAATAATGGGCATCACCAACTGCTTAATTTTCCGTACTTTTGCCCCGCTTTTTGGGCCAAACCAATTGTTTTGAAGCCATTAAATATACCGAATCGCTGGTTTTATTTCCTCGCCATTGCTTTGCTGCTTCCGGCACTTTACATCAATTTGGGCCTGCTGGCTTTTATTGACGACGAAGCCATTCGCGCACTGGTGGCCCTGGAGATGAAGCTCTCGGGCAATTTTGTTACGCCCACCCTGAATGGCGACTTTTATTACAACAAACCGCCGCTTTTCAATTGGATTTTGCTGGTGTTTTTCTATCTCACCGGGACCATCAGTGAATTTACGGCACGCATTCCCACTACGCTGGCCCTGATGGGATATGCCGCTACCGTATTTTACTACAGTAAAAAGCACTTCGATACCAAACTGTCCTTTCTCAATGCCTTTTTGCTGATTACCTGTGGTCGTATTCTCTTTTGGGATTCCATGCTGGCATTGATCGATATTACCTTTTCGTGGGTGACTTTTACGGCATTTATGGTGGTTTTTCATACGTTCCGCAAAGGGAATTTCTGGCAGCTTTTTGTGCTGTCGTACCTGTTGACTGCCACCGGTTTTCTGATGAAGGGTCTGCCATCGGTGGTTTTTCAGGGTACTACTTTACTGATTTGGTTTATTTACCAAAAGAGATTTAAGAAATTGTTCTCGCTGGAACACATTGTCGGCGGCCTGGTTTTTGTGTTGACCGTAGGCGGATATTATCTGGTGTACCATCAATACAATGATTTACGCGAGGTCTTTGCCACGCTTTTCAGCGAATCCTCCAAGCGCACGGTGGTCAATTACGGGTGGGGCCGAACGATCGGTCATCTGTTTACTTTTCCTTTTGAAATGACCTACCACTTTTTGCCCTGGTCGATCCTGGTGATTTACCTTTTCCGTAGGGATATCAAAAAGATACTGCTGGCCAATGCATTTGTGGTCTACTGCGGTGTTGCCTTTCTGGCCAATATTTTGGTGTACTGGTCTTCACCGGAGGTGTATCCGCGTTATTTGCTCATGCTCGTACCGCTGATCTTCACGGTCTTTTTGTATCTGCATCAGCTTCACCGCAAGGAAAATACCTGGCAGTTTAAGGCGCTGAACGTGCTGTTTTTCATCGTTTGTGTGGCCATTACGCTGGCCAGTGTTGCCCCGTTATTTTTGGCACGTACACAAAGCGCTCCGGGATTGTGGCCCGTCACCATTGGCTTAACCATCGTACTCACAGGCTTAACCTATTTGTATTGGCGACAAAAAGAGCAACGTATGCTGGTGCTGGTTTTGTTTCTACTGGTGTTTCGCATTGGGTTCAACTGGTTTGTGCTGCCCGATCGCAATGGAGAAGACTACGGAAATGTGTGTCGACAAAGCTCCATCACGGCGAGCCAAAATCTGCGTGATAAGCCTCTTGCGGTTTATAAATACACCACTATGGAGCCAACCAACTCCTTTTACCTGACCAATACCCGAGGGGCGATTATTCCGACAAAGCACACTAATTTTGCCCCACAGGAATATTACATCATCAACTCCAACGAATATCCGGAAGTCTCGTACGAAAAGGTGGATTCCTTTTATGTGCGCCATCGGAAAACGGTCTATGATATTGGCCAACTAAAGTAACTGTTATGTCTCCGAAATTATCTGTCGTTGTTACTGTTTACAATGAAGAACCTAATGTTCGTCCACTGGTCGAGCGCATCAATAATGCCTTACCCGGTCACGATTACGAGATCATCTACGTCGATGATGGCTCGACCGATGGCACGGTGGAAGCACTGAAGTCGCTGAATGATGAGCGCCTTCGCGTAGTGGAATTCCGTAAAAACTACGGTCAGAGCCTGGCGTTGATGGCCGGTATCGATTATGCGCGGGGGGAGTACATTGCTACTATGGACGGCGACCTGCAGAATGATCCGAGCGATATTCCCGCCATGCTCAAAATGGCGGAGGAAGGCGGGTATGATATGGTAGCGGGTGAGCGTGCCAACCGAAAGGATGGTGTATTTTTGCGCAAAATTCCGAGCCGCATTGCCAATTACATCATTCGGACTTCTTCGGGGGTACACCTGCGGGATTACGGTTGTGCTATGCGCATTTTCCGGGCCGAACTGGCCAAGGAACTCGGCCTGTACGGAGAGTTGCACCGGTTTATTCCGGTATTGGCGGCCTTGGAGGGAGCCCGTATTGTGCAGGTGCCGGTCAAGCACCATGCCCGCGAATTTGGCCAGTCTAAATACGGCCTCAGCCGCACTTTTAAGGTGATCAGTGACTTGTTGCTTATGCTCTTTTTTAAGCGCTACATGCAAAAGCCCATGCACCTATTTGGCAATACCGGAGCGCTTTTGTTCATTTTTGGGGTCCTGATCAATCTTTACCTTTTGTTTTTAAAGCTTTTTCTCGGGCAGGACATTTGGGGCAAACCCCTGATGATCTTGGGTATGATGCTGGTTTTGGGCGGGGTACAATTCATCACCATCGGTATTGTGGTAGAAATACAGATGCGCACCTACTTCGAATCACAGCAGAAAAAGCCCTATAAAGTGAGAAATGTGTGGGAGTGACCATGGAAAATTGGTCAAATGGCCACTTTTGCCAATAAATAATCGAACTAACTGAGTTTCATCGACAAATAAACCCTTGATTTAACATGGATTATTTGCAAAGGGATTATATCTTTGCATTCCCTTTTGAAAAAGAGGGAAGTATAACCTCGTGCGAGGTTTGGAGAATTTAGATTGAAGAAGCAAAAAATAATTGTAGAAGAATGGCTCTAATTGGAACAATTCGGAAAAATTCCTGGCTGCTGGTGGTGATGATCGCCCTGGGTCTGGGAGGATTCCTGCTCATGGATATGATGAATGCCGGTAGCCCTGGTGGGCAGAGTGGCTCTCAGTTTGTGCTGGGAGAAGTAGCCGGTGAGAAAATCGATCGCGGGAATTTTGAGAGAGTGTATAGCCTGGTATACGGCAACTCCGGTGGAGATGTCTATACCCGTCGTAATTTTCTCTGGAACTACTTTGTAGAAGAAGCATTGGTTACCCAGGAAGCCGACGAGATCGGATTGGGTGTAAGCAATACGGAATTGGTTGACCTGGAGTTTGGTCCTAATCCAAGCCCCATCATTGTTCAGCGCTTTTCCAACCCTAATGCTCCCGGTCAGGTAAACCGCGAGCAATTGAACTACTTCAAGCAGTTGATTCAGGATGGTGGTGTAGATGCCGCAATCCAGCAGGGGCAGCTGAGCCCTTCTTTCCCCGACTACTGGGTACACCAGGAGCAGGAAATTAAGAAAGAGAGACTGCAATCCAAACTGAATAACCTGGTCACCAAAGCCATGTATGTACCTACCTGGATGGCTGAAATGGGCTTCTCTGAGCAGAATCACTTCGTTGATTTCACTTACGTGAAAGTACCTTTCGACGAAATTGACAATTCAGAGGTGAGCCTTTCCGATGCTGATTACGAGGCATACCTGAAGGAAAATGGTGCGGCATATAAAGTAGATGAGGAGACCCGCAAGCTGGATTACGTGGTTTTCAATGTAATGCCAACGGCAGAAGATTCAGCTGCCAACCGCAAAATCATCGCTGACCTTGTTGATGATTTCGCTGCAGCTGAAAACGACTCTACCTTTGTATTGACCAATGAAGGTCAGATCACACCGGTATTTTATACTAAGGCTGAGCTTCCGGCAGCTGTTGCCGATACGGTTATGTCATTGCCGGTAGGTCAGGTTTACGGACCTTACCAGGAAGGCGGTGCCTACAAGGCTGTAAAAGTTCGGGATCGTGTGATGATGGCCGATTCGGCGGATACTCGTCACATTCTGCGGTCGGCAACCACACCTACCGAGTTTGCGGCAGCTAAAAAGACAATTGATAGTTTGACCAACCTGCTGGAAACTGGTGTAGCTTCTTTTGATTCTCTGGCACCCAAGTTTAGCCAGGACCCGGGCAGCGCCAACAACGGTGGTAAATACGAAGGGGTGACCCCCAACCAGTTTGTACCTGAATTCAATGAGGTACTGTTTAAAACGGGTAGTGTGGGTAACTACTATGCCATCCGTACCGACTTTGGCTGGCACCTTGTAGAAATCCTGAAGCGTTCTGCGGCGCAAAGTGAGCGGGTACAGGTGGCTTATATTTCTGAAAATATCATTCCAAGTAAAGATACGCAAGCCAAGGCTTACGAAAGAGCTTCTAGTTTTGTTGGTGAAAACCGCAGCCTGGAAGATCTGCAAAAAGCCGTAGGCGAGCAGTCTGATCTGAGCATTGAAAGCTCTCAACCGCTAAAGAAGAATGACTTCACCGTAGGTGAACTGGGTGCGGGAGATGATTCTCGTGAGATCGTTCGCTGGGCTTTCACAGCCGGCAAAGGCGATGTTTCTCCAACGGTTTATACCTATAAGGATAATGTATCCTACTTCGACAGTAAGTATGTAGTGGTCGCATTGACCAATGTACAAAAAGCCGGTATTCCTTCAGTGGCTACGGTTAAGGAAGAAATTGAGCCAGCAGTGATCAACAAGAAGAAAGGAGAAATGCTGAAAGAGCAATTGGCTGGCATGGATATGCAGGCTATCGCTTCTCAATACGATGTGCCGGTTGATACGGCCAGAAACGTGACTTTCAGCCAGGCGTTTGTGCAAAATCTCGGTACCGAACCTAAGGTGATTGCCACCGCTTTTGGTTTGGATCAGGGACAGACCTCTGAACCGATTGCCGGTCAGTCAGGTGTGTTCAAAATCACTATGGTGAAAAAGCCGGTACTGGCAGAACCAACCAACCTGCCACAAGTACGTCAGCGCATGGCTGCCAACATCAGATCACAGGTTAATGCCAACCTGATCAAATCGATGAGAGAAGGTGCCAATGTAGAAGATTACCGCTCTAAGTTCTATTAATAGAGCAAGTGCGAAGCTTCTTCAAAAGGGTTGGCGCTACCGAGTGTCAACCCTTTTGGCTTTTTAGCGGTCGTTCTTTGCAATTTTTGTTTTTTTGTTCATCTTTGCATCCGTATTGCAAATCAAATTAAACAAGTCATGTCAGAAGAAATAAAGAACGCTGGAGGTAAAGGCTACTGCTTACTTTACGGATTTATCGGCTTATTGCTTTTTGTAATCCTGGTAGTGGCAATTTACAAGTACAACTTCAAGCTGGAATTCTAGACAGCAGGCAAGTCATTGTAACCCCCTGCTTTCTTTTTGTACAAAAGGAAAAATGCGCTTATCAGGTCAATCCCGATAAGCGCATTCTTTTTAGTAGCGTGAGTATCACGCTACCCCTCTCCGTAGATAGCGTTAATTTCCTTGTCGTATTTCTCGAGGATCACCCGCCGCTTAAGCTTCAGTGTAGGTGTCAATTCTGCTGGGCTGCCATCTCCTTTTGAAGGCTCCCAGTCGGAATCAACCAGGTAAAACTTCTTGATTTGCTCAATGTGGCTAAACTGTGGATTGACCTTGTCGATGATTTGCTGATAATGCTCCACCACTTTGGGATTACGCACCATCTCAGACAGCGTTCCCGTTGCTACATCGTGCTTTTGGCACCAGTCTTTGAGTGAATCCTTTGAAGGAACGATCAGGGCGGAGACAAATTTGCGTTTGTCGCCCACCACCATAATCTGCTCAATCAGGAAGTTTTCCTTAAATTTGTTTTCAATAGGGGCTGGTGCAACGTATTTTCCACCCGAAGTCTTGAGCAGCTCCTTTTTGCGGTCAGTGATTTTCAAAAACTCCTGTCCGTTTGGGCCTTCTACCATCGTACCAATATCACCGGTACAAAACCATTGCTCTCCATCAATTTCCTTCATCACCGCAGCGGTGGCTTCAGGATTATTGTAGTACCCCATCATGATATTCGGTCCTTTGGCGAGTATCTCTCCTTCTCCCGAACGATAATCACCATCGGAATCATCTATTTTTAGCTCCACTCCATCCAGGGCGGGACCAATGGTGCCGAGCAAGGCTCCACCGGGTTCATAGCGGCCCACCGTCAATCCGGGAGAGGTTTCCGTGAGTCCGTATCCTTCGCGAATGGGGATACCGGCCGCGGAAAAGACCCGGGCCATCTTCACCGGACATGGAGCCGCACCGGTGAGGATGCCTTTCACATTGCCACCCAGCGCTTCGCGCCATTTGCTGTAGATCAGCGCATCGGCAATGCTGTGTTTGATAGCTGCCCATCCGCTGTATTTTTTATCAAATTCAAAATCATCGGTCAAGCGCAATGCCCAGAAGAATATCCAGCGCTTGAGTCCGGAAAGCTCCAGACCTTTGTTGTATATCTTTTCGTAAACCTTTTCCAGGAGTCTGGGCACTGTGGTGAAAAAATGAGGCTTGACGGCCTTAAGGTCACCATCATCACCACCCAGGTTTTGGGTACCGGTAAAGATGACACTAACGCCCTGGTTGGCGTAGGAATAGGAGGCCGTGCGCTCAAAGATGTGGCAAAGCGGTAAAAAACTCAATACGCGATCGCCTCTATTTACAGGAAGCAAGGCCTGAACCGCTTTCACATTGCTCACAATATTGTTGTGCGAAAGCATGACTCCTTTTGGATTGCCGGTAGTACCTGAAGTGTAGATAATGGTGGCCAGTTCGCTGGGGTTGATGCTGGCCATTCGAGTGTCTACTTCTTCCTGCCCTTCATCACAAAATATCTCTTCCCAGTACGGGCGACCTTCCTGCCGGTCGAGGGTGTAAATGCCTTTGAGGGTCGGCACATTTTTTTGGGCTTCAGCCACTTTGTCATACAGGTCGTCCTTGCCTACAAAGCAGTACTTGACCTCCGAGTCATTAAAAATATATTGGTACTCCTTCGGGCTGATGGTGGGATATACCGGCACATTAATCGCTCCGATTTGCTGAATACCCAAATCAACGATGGTCCATTCCGGGCGATTTTGATAGACAACCAGGGCTACGCGATCACCCTTTTCTACACCAAGCTTGATCAATCCCCTGCTGACTTCATTGGCCAGGCGAATGATCTCATCTGTGCTGTAATATTTCCACCCCGATTGGGTATGGTATCCAAAGGCCTTTTCAAGTGGAAAGTTTTCCTTCTGATAATAGATAAAGTCGAATAAGCGAGTCGGCTCCATACTTTATTTTGTGTTTTAAATCTTTTCGAAACCCAATATCGGAAATATAGTGGATATTCGGCAGTTTGGGAAAACAGAAATATAGGCGTAAGATTGGGAAATGACCAATAATCTGTAAGAGAAGAGGTCAATTACACGTGATTTTCGGAGGTTGGTTCCACACTTTCCAGGAAATTTAGCGTTTGATTCAGACTTTTCAGGACTTCAATATTGGGGCGATCTTCTACCTCCTGAATAGCGAACTGGTACCCCGAAAGCAAAATGGTGGAATAAGGGAAGGTATTGGAAAGTTTGTCGACGTAGTGCTGCACAGGTTCCTTGGCAAAGGTCTCGGTGATCATTGTAAAAATGAAATCCGGGCGGTGAATATCATAGGCATCCTTCAAATCATGCACACTTACCTCCATGCCGAGGTAAATGACCTGATAGCCTTTGGATTTAAGCAGGTAATGCATAAAGAGCAAGCTCAGCTCCTGTTTTTCGCCTTCCGGCAAATAAATCATGAACTTGTGCACATCTTCACCACTGACCAGCGGTTCTTCGTCAATAGCTACGATAATCTTTTGCCGGATCAGGTAGCTGATAAAATTTTCCTGGACCGGACTCATGGAACCGGTCAGCCAGAGTAGATTTAGCTTGTCGAGGAATGGATAAATGATCTCCAGCATGGTGCGTTCAAAGCCCAGCTGTCGCATATTGGCGGAGATGATGCGGTCAAATTTGTACTCATCCATTTCGATCATGGAGAGTGTCAGGGCATCGAGCTGTGTGCCAAATTCGCCATTGAGCTCAGAAATATCGGCTACCTTTTCGGCAATTTCTTCCTTGCTCATACTGGCAATCTTGGAAATCCTGGTGCCATTTTTATTGAGCAGCGCAATGTTGAGCAGCAGCTTCAGATCGTCATCTTCGTAGTAGCGAATGTTAGTTTTTGTGCGACGAGGAACGATAATATCATACCGCTGCTCCCATACGCGAATCGTATGAGCCTTAATACCCGAGAGCTTCTCTAAATCTTTGATTGAATAGATTGCCACCGATGCAAAAAGTTTTAAATCAGTTAGTTACCCTAAATAATATTTGCGGTATGTCGGTCAGAATTGACTCTAAAGTCTAACATAGAACCTTTAAAAAGGTTTAGCAATTCCAAGAATTGCTGCATTTTCTTTTGGCAGCAATCCGACGAGGTACAAAAATAGCAAGAAGAGTTTTTGTTTTTTTGATTAATTTTAAGCTCTTTGGAGCTTGTGGAATTAAATTCAAATGGCTCCTTAGATACTAAAAAATTTCAAAATAGACTAATACTATCTAACTTATGAAGTGGACTTCTACTTTTCTTACATTCATGGCGCTGTTCTGGGGAGGCATCGCCAGTGCTCAAGTCAGTTGTGAATATACGCTGGAATTATTCGATACCTTTGGGGATGGGTGGAATAATTCGACCCTGACGATCTCCGCAAATGGTCAAGATAATGTATACACCCTGAATAATATTGACGATGATGGCTCTTTTCGAGCATTTTCCATTATTATCACCGAAGGTGTAGAATATAACTTAAATTACCAGCCCGGTATCTTTGAGGGAGAGGTCTCTTACAGCCTAATTAATGCCGAAGGAGAAATTGTATTTCAGGATGGCACAAACCCAACCGTGGGTGATGTTTTCACCGGCACCTTTGAGTGCCCGGACTGCCCACCGCCGCCAATTGGAGGCATCGAAGTGGAAGATATTCGTGCCTTCTCTGCGCGCATCAACTGGATATTCTCCGATCCCAATGGTATCTACTATCTGGAGTATGGAGAAAGTGGCTTTGCGCCCGGCACCGGAACGGTCCTTGAAACATCCAATAATACTCGTTTGCTAAATGGCCTTACCGAGCACACGCTCTATGATTTTTACCTTTCGGTATCATGTGCCAATGGCGATTCACTCACTGCTGATTCCACCTTCTCTTTTATGACACCCTACGCCAATGACGTGGGAGTGGTTGGCATCACCATGCCGCAAAGTGGATGTAGCATCGGGCTGGGCAGCCAAATGGTGGAAGTAACGCTGGCCAACTTTGGCGGAGCGCCTCAATCGCTGATTCCTTTCAACTTCAGCATCAATGGCGAACCTGCCGGTGTAAATCAACCCATCGATGGTGTATATACCGGAGTACTGGGTACGGATAGTCTCGACATGATCGAGTTTGATATGAATTACGACTTCTCTGTTCCCGGTGAGTACGAAATTGTTGCCTGGACGGAACTGGAAGCCGATAGTGTGCTGAGCAACGATACTTTCCGGATAACCATCTTCAGTATTCCGACGATTGACGAAATACCCAATTATAATAACTTTGAATCCGGTCAGGTTGGCTGGCGGGTGAGCCCGGAAAGCTCTGCCAACGCCTCTTTCGAATTTGGTATGCCCAATGGAAATATCATTACCAATGCGGCCAGTGGAGAAAATGCCTGGGTAACCAACCTGAGTGGTGCTTACAACAACTCCGAGTTTGGATACCTGCAATCACCTTGTCTCGACTTTTCAGCATACAGTGAAGATCCGATCTTTGACTTCTCGATATTCCTTTATTCAGAGGATACCTACGACGGCATGTGGTTGGAAATGAGTATCGACAATGGTGAAACCTGGGAAAAAGTAGGTACCAGCCTGGCCGACGATGAAGGCATCAACTGGTACAACCTCGACGACAACCTGTACAGCCACTGGTGGAGTGGTGATGGCATCTTCAACGGATGGACTACCGCCTCACACGTATTGGACGGTGCAGCAGGAAATGATGAGGTGCAATTGCGTTTTGTCTTTGCTACCGATGGTTCGGTTACTCAGGAAGGAATTGGAGTAGATAATATCTATATCCACGCAGCGGTCAATGAAGATCTTTCCTGCCTCGCACCGGTGCGCACTAGTTCAGAGCCTTGTGGTTCGGAAACCGACCAGCTACAAGTAAGCATCTTTAACCACGGCGAAACTGCCCTTTCCGATTTCATGATGAATTATCAGGTCAATGGTGGACCGGTGGTTTCAGAAACGGCCAATATCACGGTTGAACCGGGTGAACAAGTTGTCTATGTTTTCACTACCCCATTCAATTCTTTGGGTCTGACCTCTTTTAATGTATTGGTCTGGGGAGATTTTGATGATGATTTTATCGCTAATGATACGACTTCATTGTCGTTTGAGGCGTTGAATGCGCTACCATTAGCTGAGAACTTTGAGTCCGGTTCTTTCCCAGGCGGCTGGACAACTGACGAATTCAACCCTATTTACAATCCGGGAGCCCATAATAACCCTACTACGATCATTTCTGATAATACCTATAGCGGTGATCCATCGTTTGAGGTGACTACTGCTCCTTACGGTCCAATTGAGCCGGGTACCAACCTGGCGTTTGATTACCGTTTTGTGGAATACTTTGATGGGTTGACGGCCACTATTCTTGGCCCTGGTGACAGCTTGCAGATTCAGGTATCTCCTTTCTGTGAGCAAAACTTCACTACGATCTATACCATCAATATGGACAACCACACGCCGACTACCGAGTTCACTCGTTTGGTGCTTGACCTTTCCGATTACGCCGGTGAGGGCATTTTGGTACGTTGGTTGAGTTCCTGGGGAGAAGGAGATTACTGGGTAGACCTCGACAATATCAACATGGGTACTTGTCCGCCTGCTTTGAATTTGGAAACCAGCGTACTCAACGAATGGCCGGAGGGTACTTCCAGCGGGTCTATCACCGTAAGTGCAGGTGCCGGAACCAATCCATTTTACTACGAGTGGAGTAATGGCGAAACGACAGCAACTATCGATAGTTTGCCTGCGGGCAATTATGCGGTTACCGTTTCTGATGCCAATGGCTGTAGTGAAATAATCAGCGTGGTTGTAGAATTAGCAACAGCAACGGAGGATATCAATCCGATTAATAATATTACTCTGGCGCCCAATCCAACATCCGGATTGGTTAATCTGGAGGTAGCCTTTAACGATGCGGTTGACGCACAGATTCGCGTGGTGAACATGTTGGGACAAGCGATCTTTAACGCCTCTGAGAACAACGTTCGACAGGCAGCATACCAGCTTGACCTCAGCCGCTTTTCCGATGGCATCTATCTGGTTCAGGTAGTGGTAGAGGGACAAGTGAAAACCGAGAAGCTGATCAAAGCAAGATAAGCGTAGTGTTATCGTACCGTTAAAGTTTTTTCAAAAGGGCGTCTTTGCGGCGCCCTTTTGTGTTTTTAGTAAACTATTTCCTGGTTTGCACCTTATTAAGTATTGACAGCTTTACTTGCGTACGCAGGTAGATAAAACAAAACCTACAGCAGGATCAGTTTATGAAAATAGGAATCGTCTGTTATCCCACATACGGCGGCAGTGGGGTGGTCGCTACTGAATTGGGAATTGGCCTGGCCAAGAAAGGACACGAAATACACTTCATTACCTACAAGCGTCCCGCCCGTCTGACTCATTTTCATGAAAATGTTTTTTTTCACGAGGTCAGCGCTGAGGATTATCCACTCTTTGAGTACATTCCCTATGAAACATCTTTGGCGAGCAAGCTTGTGGATGTTATCAAGTTCGAAAACCTTGATATCCTGCATGTGCATTATGCCATTCCCCACGCCGCAGTGGCATACATGACCAAGAAGATTCTGTTGGCCGAAGGCCGCTATGTTCCTGTAGTCACCACCCTTCACGGTACCGATATTACTCTGGTGGGCAATAATAAAGCCTTCGCGCCGGTGGTGGCATTCTCCATCGATAAATCGGATGGAGTAACTGCCGTTTCCGAAAGCCTCAAGCAGCAGACCTACGAATACTTCGATATCAAAAACGAGATTAAGGTCATCAATAATTTTATCGATTTTGATCGCTTTCGCAAAAGTGACAAGGACCACTTTAAAAAGGCTATCGCCCCCAATGGTGAGGCTATTCTGGTACACACCTCCAATTTCCGTAAGGTAAAAAGAGTAGAGGATGTGGTGCAAGTATTCCATAAAGTGCATCAGCAGGTGCCCTCCAAGCTATTGCTTATCGGCGATGGTCCGGAGCGCTACAACCTGGAGCAATTGTGCCGAAAGCTCGGCCTGTGGAATGAAATCCGCTTTCTGGGCAAACAGGATGCTATTGAGGAATTGCTGGCTGTGGCCGATCTGTTTTTAATGCCATCCGAAAGTGAGAGTTTTGGTTTAGCCGCGCTGGAAGCCATGGCCTGTGAGGTACCGGTAATCTCCAGTGATGTAGGAGGCTTACCGGAAGTAAATATACATGGAGAGACTGGTTTCCTTAGCAAAGTGGGAGATGTAGAGGATATGGCCAAGAATGCAATCCAACTCTTGCAAAACCCGGAGATGTTGCAGAAATTTCGCGCAAATGCACTGAAACAAGCCAGCCGATTCGATATCAAGCACATTTTGCCAGAGTATGAGGCTTATTATGAAGAAGTATTGCGGACCAGTGTGATTTCTGGGTAGGGAGAGATTCCTGCAAGTGGTATCAAAAACAAGTGGTATCAAAAACAAGTGGTATCAAAAAGATAAGCATAGCTTTCTAGCCCGGTCAGCTCGAATTTTCGAACCGCCGCCCCCTAACGTTCTATCATTCTTCAACTTGAAGAGGGTGGGATAATAGTAAAAGCCCACCCACATCCGCCAAACCGCCAATGGTCTACGTACAGCTCGCGCAGCAGCACAGAGCTGTCAAGGTAAAATGCTGTGGGAAGCATTTACAGAATCGCCGGCGAAGCTTATAAGTGAGTCACACTGCAATGTAAGTAAAAAGTTTTAAAAAATAAAATAAAAAACAAATAATTTTACTCCACCTCTACCCATCCTGCAAACGAAACCCCACCCCGTGAATATTCTCGATCTTGATCTGCTCGTCGTATTGCAGGTATTTGCGTAAGCGGGAGATAAACACATCCAGACTTCTACCGAGGAAGTAATCGTCTTCTCCCCAGACATTTTCCAGAATGGCAGAGCGCTTCAGCACCTGATTTTTATTTTCAATCAAATAGCGCAACAAATCGGCTTCTTTTTGGGTGAGCTGTTTGTCGTGGCCGTTGGTGGTCAGACTCAGATTGGCGTGGTCAAAAAGGTAATCACCCAGCTTGTAGCGAATGGGCGATTCGGGTTGGGTAATTTTGCTTCTCCGCAAGAAGACTTCAATTTTCAGAATCAACTCCTCGATGCTAAAAGGCTTCGTCATATAGTCATCGGCACCCAGGCGGAGGCCATGAATGCGGTCTTCCTTCAGGGATTTGGCGGTGAGGAAAATGATGGGCACTTCGGTATCAATCTTGCGCAATTCCTGCGCCAGCGTGAAGCCATCAATATCGGGTAGCATCACATCAAAGATGCAAAGGTCGAATTGTTCCTGATTGACCACCTCCATTGCGGCTGAGCCGGTCGTGCAATGCGTAATGCGGTAGCCCTGCAATTCGAGATTGTCCCGAGTTACAAAACTCAGGCTTTGGTCATCTTCCACGTAGAGTAAATGAGCTTTCATATTAAAGTTTTAGGTCATTTGCTAACCGGCATGGTGATTTCCACCGTAGTACCACATTCGTGCTGGCTGTCGAGATGCAGTGTCCAATGGTGGGCATCGCAGATATTTTTCACATAATAAAGGCCCAGGCCAAAGCCCTTCACATTGTGCACATCGCCGGTGGGCACCCGGAAAAATTTGTCGAATACCCGGGTTTGATGCTCCTTGGGAATGCCGAGTCCTTCGTCCTCAATCAATATTTTAACCTTGCCCTCCAGCGGCAGCATGGATAGCCGGATGCAAGGCTTCTCCCGGCAGTATTTGATCGCATTATCGAGCAGGTTGTACAGGATATTAGACAAATGCAGTCGGTCCGCTTCAATCATTACGGGCTGATCGCCCAATTCCATACAAAACTCGCCGCTGCGCTTTTCAACCCGCACCATGATGCTTTCGCCAATATTTTGCAGAATTTCCCTCAGGTTGACGGTTTCCTTTTTGAGCTGAAAATTGCCCTGTTCAATTTTCGCCAGTTGCAGCACTTTCTCCACCTGATTGTTGAGACGCTGATTTTGCTCCTTGATGATGGTGGCGTATTGCATCAGCCGCTGATCCGACTTGATACTGGGCGTGTTGAGAAACACATCGGCCGAAATGCGGATCGTCGAAATTGGGGTCTTAAACTCGTGGGTCATGTTGTTGATAAAATCTTTCTGCATTTCCGAAAGGCGCTTTTGCCGAAGGATCACAAACATGGAATAGGCAAAAAACAGGGTGGTGATGAGCAAGATGACGGAGATGAAAATGGACAGCTGCATTTTGCCAAAAAGATAACCGCTGCGCGTGGGAAATTTCACACCGAAATAGTAGGTAAAATTGCTGTCTTTGGGCAGGTCGCCCAATTCCAGGTCTTTCTTGATGTGGGGGGAGTAGTTGCAGTAGTTACCGTACACCATCTCGTTGGTGTTACAGTCAAAAACAGCGTACTCAAAATCGATATTCAGCGCCAGACTTTCCAGTTCCTTTTGCAGGAAATATTCCAGATGGTCGGTATTGATTTCGTCGGCCAGATTGACGATATAATAGTTGGAAGATTTGCGGTTGATAATTTCGCGGGGTGGCAGCGTGCTATCGTTGATATTGGCCAGCGATTTGGCTACATTGTACAGGGCGTAGTTGATTTTTTTGTCAAAATCCTCCTCATTGAGGTCCCAGGTACTGATCACCCAATAGCTTTGCAGGCCAATAATGCCCGTCAGGGCAATGACTCCCAAGATGATGACCCTCGTGATGGTTTTGTTGTTCATAATGGAATCACCGGAAATTTCCACGCATTTGAATAACGTAAATTATCTCTAATTTATACAGACTTTCAGGCATTAACAGCTCATTAACAAGAAATCCTTATTTTTGAGATCAAAAGCAATCAACCTTTGATAAAAAGACTTACAGTTCTATTGTTTTGCCTGGGGATTTTGGGCGCAGTGGCCGCTCAAACGGGAGGAAATCCATTTGAAATGGTGCCTCGCCTAAAGGAAATACCCAAGGTAGAAACACCTTCCTCCCCCCAATCGGTTGAGTCGGGCAATCCTTTTGAACTCTACAGAGACGGAACGCGCCCTCAGGCCGAAGTTGTAAACCCAATTGTAACAGAAAAAAAACAAAAGCCGACGACCGAAATAAATACTCCTGCGGTTAATTCCTCGAAGTACGATTCCTTTCTATTCACCGTCATGATGATCTGTTTGATCCTGCTGGCGGTATTGTTGACCTTGTTTCGCGGCCTTTTTGCAAAAATCTACCGTGCGATCTTTAATGACAACATGCTCAATCAGCTGTATCGGGAAAATGTGGGCAAGAGCCTTCCCTATATCATTATATACTGCATGTTTTTTATCAATCTAGGGATTTTTCTCCTGCTCTTGCTCAAACATTATGGCCTGCCCGAGCCCGACTCGTACTGGAAATACCTGGGACAGTTGATCCTTGGCATTACGGCACTATTTGTACTCAAGCATATGGTCTTGTCAATTATTGCCTACATATTTCCGGTGGAAAAGGAGGCGCAATTGTACAGTTTTACCATTATGATTTTTGGCATCATGCTCGGCTTGATTTTGGCTCCCGTCAACTTATTTCTGGCCTACGCACCTCCCTATATTACCCAATGGCTGGTGTATCTGACATTTGCAATTATCGTTACATTGTACAGTTTGCGAACGCTGAGAGGATTGTTCATGACGAACAAATATTTGTTGTTTCACAAATTCCACTTTTTGTTGTATATTTGCACCGTCGAAATCGCACCTGTCTTGGTCCTCGCCAAGCTGATAATTAAGCAGTTAGAAGGATAAGCAGGTATTTTTTTTTAAAAAATCCTCGTTGAATGGCAGCAAACGGTAAAGCGAAGGAAGGAGAATACAAGAAAGTTAAAACCATCCTAGTCTCTCAACCCAAACCGGAGCGCTCCCCTTATTACGAACTGGAGAAGAAGTACGAGCTTCAAATTGACTGGCGGCCTTTCATTCACGTAGAAGGTGTGCCTTCAAAAGAATTTCGCAAAGCGCGGATCAAGCCGGATGAATACAGTGCTGTCATCCTTACCAGTAAGAATGCAGTGGACCACTTTTTCCGTATTTGTGAAGAAATGAGAATCAAGATGTCTCAGGATACCAAGTATTTTTGCTTGACTGAGGCCATCTCAAACTACCTCCAGAAGTTTATCGTATATCGGAAGCGTAAGGTGTTTACGGGAAGACGGACTATCCTCGACCTTGCTCCCGCCCTGAAAAAGCACAAGGCCAATGAAAAGTTTTTGTTGCCTTGTTCAAATCTCGGTGCGAAGGCAGTTTCGAGCTTTTTAGATGAGAACAACTTCAACTGGCAGGATGCCATGATGTACCAAACGGTGAGCAGCGACTTGTCTGATCTGAGTGATGTCACCTATGATGTACTGGTTTTCTTCAGCCCGTTGGGGATTAAGTCTCTCTACGAGAATTTTCCTGACTTCAAGCAAAACGACACGCGCATTGCCGTATTTGGCAACAGCACCAGCAAAGCGGTTACCGATCGTGGATTGACGATCAACATCCATGCTCCGGCTCCGGAGATTCCTTCGATGACCATGGCGCTGGAAAAGTACTTACAACAGTCCAATAAGGACGAATAAGTAGTTTGAAACGAAACTCATTGAACAGCCCCGGCAGATCACTTTGTCGGGGCTGTTTTGTATCGGCCCGGTTTTGTCAACCAAACCTACCAACCACTTGTTTATTGTCTTGTTATGGATACATTGATCAAAGAGCTCAAGCAAAAACTAACCGACCCATTGCCCGGCCCGGATGCACAGTATAAAATGGCTCACGCCGTTCGCCGTTCCAATGTCCCGCCGCCTGAAAATGCGCGCCTGGCAGCCGTATTGGCGCTATTGTATCCCAAGCAGGCTGATTGGCACCTTGTACTCATTGAACGGGTTTCCACCAATCCCAACGACCGCCACAGCGGCCAGATCAGCTTTCCCGGCGGCAAGCACGAACCAGAAGATACGTCCCTGTTTCAGACTGCCATCCGCGAAGCAGAAGAGGAAGTAGGGGTTTCTGCAAATTCGATTCAGGAACTCGGCTCACTGACCGAGCTATACATTCCTGTTAGCAATTTTCTGGTGCATCCTTTTGTCGGTTATCTGGATCACACGCCCACCTTCAAGCCGCAAGTCTCCGAGGTGCAATCTATCATCGAAGTGCCATTTGACTATTTTTTTGACAAAGCCAATATTCAGTTTACCGACCTGCAAATCCGCAATGGCCTCACCCTGCGCCGGGTACCTTATTATAATGTAGCTGATAAAATCCTGTGGGGTGCCACCGCCATGATGCTCAGCGAGCTGATTGAAGTAATGACGGTGGAGGGGTGATTTTTAGCTGGATTTACGGGATTAACATGATTTTTTGAGTGAAAAACTTCATTTTTCACCACAAAATGCTGGCAAATGGTATTGTGGCTGGCAGGTCATACAAATGCCACAAACGGTTATCCCATTCCCAGGATCGTGAAAGTTGGCAACTTTCACAAAAAAATAAAAAAATCCAAACCCAACCGAACACCACCCCAACTCACCCGTTTTATCAGTCGTAAACACGTATTTTAAACACGCTTCAAAATTCGAAAACTTGCCTATGACATTAGATTGACACCTGTTAATCAAAACTATTTATCATGGCAGACTGGAAAAGAAATTCCACTGAAGATCAATCATCTTCAACCCAATCTAAAAGTTCCAACACAACTGTTTGGATTCTGTCCACATTACTCGCAATCGCGGTGATTACTACTGTCTATTTTGGTATTCAGTCCAGTAACCTGAGTGACCAGTCCGACGACTTGGCCACACAGCTGGACCAGACCAGAACAGACCTTGAAGGACAGTTGGGTGAGCTGGAAATGTCTTACAATGACCAGGTAGCGGAAAACGACACTTTATCAGCCGAAATCCAAACCAAAGTTGCAGAGGTAGAAGAGCTGCAAGGCAAAATTGCCAATATGCGTAGCCAACTGGCCTCTAGTAAGGCAAATGCCAAAGAAATTAAGGCCAAGCTCGCTAAATTGGAAGAATTGAAAGCTGACCTTGAGACCGAAATCACTGGTTTGACTGATCAGAATGAACAATTGGCTACAGCCAATTTTGCACTGAATGAAGAGTTGATTACTACCAAAGGTGAGGTGAACAAGTTGAACTCTCAGGTGGCTGAATTGACCTCCTCAAATGAGGCCATGAATCAGCGTCTGACGACATTGGCACCAGCCGGATACCGCGCGGATAACTTCCGTATTGCTATTCAGAAAAGAAATGACAAGCTGACCTCGAAAGCGAGAAAAGCTGATGAGGTAATTGTTAGCTTTAATCTGGACAATGTACCTGCGGACCGTCACGGTGACGATGAAATTTACCTTGCGGTAACCACGATTGCCGGTAACCCGGTAGCACAGATTCCAACGAAACAAGTGAACATTAGCACAAAGAGTGCTCCAATTAAGATTGAAGCAGCTGATGCTAAGAAAGTGAACCTCGAATCAAATCAGCGTTTGGACATGTCTTTCAAAATGGAAGATGATCTTGACGCCGGAGAATACAACCTGGTTGTATACTCGAATAAAGGTTACCTTGGTTCCACCGGTTTCCGTCTGCGGTAATCGATCATAATCAGTAAGTCTTAAAGAAATAAGATATAAATTTCAAGCTTACCGGCTCAATGGGGAAATCCCCGTTGGGCCGGTTTTATTTTGTCCCCTTGTTGACCGTCTTTGTTCAATAATATTACTAATATTGTCATTTGCTAAAGACCCGCTAAATAGACCTGAATTATGAGCACCAAGAAGAACCTACGTGAAGAGGCCCTGCATTACCATGCCAAAGGCCGCCCAGGAAAGATTGAGGTGATTCCTTCCAAAGAAACGGCCAACCAACGAGATCTATCACTGGCATACTCCCCCGGGGTAGCTGATCCCTGTCTGGCGATCCACGAAAATCCGGATGATGTATACAAATACACCGCCAAGGGCAACCTGGTGGCCGTAATCAGCAACGGTACTGCCGTGCTTGGCCTGGGTGATATCGGCCCGGAAGCCGGCAAGCCGGTGATGGAAGGTAAAGGACTGCTATTTAAGATTTATGCCGATATCGACGTATTTGATATTGAACTGGATACCAAAGACGTTGACGAATTTGTACGTACCGTCAAGATTCTGGAGCCCACCTTTGGAGGCATTAACCTGGAAGATATCTCCGCACCGGCTTGTTTCGAAATCGAAGAACGGCTCAAAGAAGAACTCAACATTCCCGTGATGCACGACGACCAGCACGGCACGGCCATCATTAGCTCGGCAGCCTTGCTAAACGCGCTGGAACTGGTCAATAAAGACATCAAAAAGATCAAACTGATCGTCAATGGGGCTGGTGCCTCAGCAGTATCCTGTACCCGTTTGTACATCTCGTTGGGAGTAAAGGAGGAGAATGTTTTTATGTTTGACAGCAAAGGGTTGATCCATCCCAATCGAACCAACCTTGATGGCAAAAAGGCCGAATTTGTCAATGATAAGCTGCCGCAGGATATCTCACTGGCCGATGCCCTGAAAGGAGCCGACGTATTTATCGGCTTATCAAAAGGCAATGTACTCAACCAGGAAATGGTCAAGTCCATGGCCCGCGACGCCATCGTTTTTGCCATGGCCAATCCCGATCCGGAGATCGCCTATGAGGATGCCACCGAGGCCCGCGAGGACATCATCATGGCCACCGGCCGCTCAGACTATCCCAATCAGGTGAATAATGTACTGGGTTTTCCCTACATCTTCCGTGGTGCCCTCGATGTGCGTTCCAAGGTGATCAATGAAGAAATGAAACTGGCGGCAGTGCGCTCCCTGGCGGACCTGGCCAAGCGCCCCGTACCCGATATTGTCAACCTGGCCTACGGCGAGGCTAATCTCACTTTTGGAAAAGACTACATCATTCCCAAACCCGTTGATCCGCGCTTGCTGACCACGGTCGCACCGGCGGTGGCCAGGGCGGCGATGGAGACCGGGGTAGCCAAACATCCCATCGAGAATTGGGAAGCCTACGAGGAGGAACTGACCAAGCGCCTGGGACTGGGCAACAACCTGACCAAGATTATCCTCACCAAAGCCCGCCGCAATCCCAAGCGCGTGGTCTTTGCCGATGCCGAAAACCTGTCGGTATTAAAAGCCGCTCAGGTGGCTATTGAGGAACGCATTGCCACGCCCATCTTGTTGGGTAACGTACAAAAGATCAAAGACCTGATTGAGGACAACAACCTGGATCTGACCAATGTGACCGTCATCAACCCGGCACGGCCCAAGACCGATGCCGAGAAGCATACCTTTGAACATTACGGCGAGTTGTTTTTTGAAAAACGCCAGCGCAAGGGCTATACCCACGCTGAGGCGCGTAATATGATGCGTCGGCGCAACTACTACGGCGCCATGATGGTCGATACTGGTGCGGCAGATGCCATGATCGGCGGTTTGACCCGCAACTATCCGGAAACCATCCGTCCGGCCCTGCAGGTAATTGGGCCACACCCGGACGTCAATCGTGTATCGGGCATGTATATCCTGATGAGCCGCTTCGGCCCGCTCTTCCTCGCCGATACCACCATCAACTTTGATCCAACGGTAGAGGAAATTGTGGAGATCACCGAACTGACCGCCCGTCAGGTAGAGAAATTCAATATCAAACCCCGCATTGCACTGGTTACTTACTCCAACTTCGGTTCCGTATCCGATGGAGCTGCGGCGGTGAAGATGCGCAAGGCCCGCGCCATCCTCAAAGCCAAACACCCCGACATGATCGTCGATGGTGAAATGCAGGCCCACCTGGCCTTCGATACCAACCTGCTGAAGGAAAATCACCCCTTCAGCGACCTGGTCGACGGCCGCGCCAACGTACTGATTTTCCCCAACCTGTCGTCCTCCAATATCGCCTACAACCTGGTGAAGGAAGTGGCCGGCATCGAAAAACTCGGCCCCATTGTGATGGGCTTGAAGAAGCCGGTACACGTACTGCAACTAGGTGCCTCCGTCCGCGAGATCGTGGATTTGATTGCCCTTGCGGTGGTGGATGCGCAGGGGAAGTAGATTTGGAGACGAAGGAGACTTTGGAGAAGGCCGACTACGCTGATAGCTTCGTCGGCTGAGAGAGGGAGAGTTTGGAGAAGGCCGACTGCGCTGGTAGCTTCGTCGGCTGAGAGAGGGAGACTTTGTAGAGGGGGTGACTGCGCTGGGTGACAGGATGGACTTTTTTGCCTCAAATCAGGAGATTTGTGGAATGGCGTTGTGAGTCGGAGACGCTAACGTGTGGGCGATGGTTAGTGGGACAGCCGCCCATCCACACCGCAGTCGCACGCTAGCATTTTTAATGCGATGCGGATCGTTGACAAATCTCCTGATTTGCGAATATTGCTGTAAGCTACAATTCCAATGAATAAAATAAAACTCCTTCTACTCGCATTTGGCATGGCATTTACGGCTACGGCTGCTTTATGCATCCTCACAGGTAATCCCTTGGTTTACCATCCAATTGACTATGGGATAACTGGATTTTCTGAATTTGCCTTGCTGATTCTATTGCTTAGCCTGGGGCTTGTTTACATCAACTTGCCTGTACTTCATTGGCTGAAGAAAATATCGAAGCTAAACCTGAATCCAGTAGTGTATTATATTACGATGACCCTTATCGTATTGCAGGTGGTGACAATGGTTACCGGTTTTTATGAGTCATTGATCACCCGAGGAGTGGAAGCCGATGCTTTCTATTATTATAAATGCGTGACCAACAGTTGCCTGTATATTCTAACTGGAAATTTGACGGCAGTCACCATTGCTTATCTTTATGGTAAAGAAGAGCAAAAAAATGAAAACTCCATCTAGCCTATTATACCTGATCTTTCTCCTGACCTCTTGCCAATCGATCAGCCAAAATCGGATCAATATTACTATTCCTACGGCGGAGTCAGAGGCCGCTTATATTTGGAGGACCATCCAGGATATTAGGTTCTTTGAGGCAAACAATTATCAAGTAAACTTGCCTGAAGGCGTACTCATTGAAGCGTTGAAACAAAAGGCTAAATCCGGGGAACTGGCTGATGACGACTATGAACAGCTGGAGACTTTTGTACGGGATAGTATTTACAACAAAGCGGATTACCAAAGAGGCTATGAAAAAATTAAAAAGGAATTGCCTCTGATCAATAAAATGATTGAGCAGTTGGCAAAATCAGACTTCAATTGGCAGTTCAAAGACTTTGCTGTTTATCAAATCAATCTCACGCTATATGGTCCCGGCGGTAGCTACGACCCGGATGAAGGGTCGATTTTGATTTTTACAACGGAAGAAGGACGGTTCAAGAATTATGATAACCCCGCCAACACCATCATTCACGAAGTCGTACATATTGGCATTGAAGCCTCAATCATTGGAACGTACGATGTCCCACATGCACTAAAGGAGCGAATCGTAGATATCTTTGTATTCCTTAATTTTGGGCAATATTTACCCGACTACCGCATACAGGATATGGGGGAAACCAGAACCGATCAATACCTTAAAACGATTGCTGACCTAAAGGATTTGCATAGGGTGGTGGAAATTATTCTGCAATAGTATTATAACCTTTAGAAGGAGCTGGAACCGGATAAACATCAACCATCATGATACAAGTCGCAAAATATACCGTCATCCTCTTCGCCGTTTTTCTGATCGGAGTTGGCTTTTTGATGCTCATAAAACCCGAAAAAGCGAGGCATTACCTACGGAAGGCGGCAAGTACCAACCTGATCAACTATACAGAAATCACCATCCGCATGATTCCGGCGGCAGCAATGGTAATCTGCGCGGAGATTTCCAAATTCCCGGAGTTCTTCAAACTGATGGGATGGTTTATGATCGCTACTTCTGTGGTACTCTATTTTGTGCCAAGGAGATTACACCATCGATATGCACTGTATTGTGCCGACATGCTTACCCCAAATTATATTAGATTAGCATCGCCGTTTTCCATGTTCCTTGGAGGGGCACTCATTTATGCCATAGTCTAATGAAAAAACAACGAATAGCCCATATCGCCCTGGTCGTTAAAGACTATGACGAAGCCATTGAGTTTTACACCAAAAAGCTGGACTTTACTCTTCTGGAAGACACCAGAATTGATGAAAACAAACGCTGGGTGATGGTTGCTCCACCTGGTGCTACCGAATGTTGTCTGCTATTGGCGAAAGCCGCCAATGAAACACAGGCCAAAAGCATCGGTAATCAAACCGGCGGCCGGGTGTTTTTATTCCTTTTCACTGACGACTTCTGGAGAGATTACCAACAAATGGTGGAGCGGAAGATCAATTTTGTTCGGCCTCCCACGGAATATGAATATGGCATCGTTGCCGTATTTGAGGACTTATACGGTAACCTCTGGGACTTATTGGAACCCAATGAAAATAATAAGGGGTTGATATCCGGATGGTAAAACCGGAAGCATTGAGATGCTTTTTTGTATTTTCAATTTGATATAATAACCCAACACCAAACAACACATGAAAAAATTTGCCCTGCTATTATCGATCGCCTTGCTATGCAACTGCAAGCAAGAAGATGACACTGTTGATACTACCCCCGATACCCCAAACATCCTCTTAATCATCGCCGATGATATGGGAAAGGATGCGACAGCTGGCTTTTCTGAGGGCAGCGTCAAACCCAGTACTCCGAATCTGGACAAGATCAAAGATGAAGGACTGGTCTTTAACAATCTTTGGGTGTATCCCACCTGTTCACCCACACGTGCGGCTATCATCACCGGCAAATATGGCTATCGAACCGGTGTGAAATGGGCAAATGATGTGATGCCCACCTCGGAAAAGATATTGCAAAAATTGATCAGTGAAGAAACCGATAATGCCTATGCCTCCGCTATCGTGGGCAAGTGGCATTTGTCGGGAGAAACGTCCACCGTCAATCCGGAATCTTTTGGCCTGGATTATTATTCCGGACTGGTCAGAGGCGGCGTACAGGACTATTATCAATGGCAGCTCAGCGAAGATGGCTCCGGGAGCCTGCAAACGGAATATACCTCCCAAGTCTTTACAGATCTGGCCATCGATTGGGTCAACAACCAATCCAAACCCTGGTTCCTGTGGCTGGCCTACAATGCGCCACATACGCCCTTTCACACGCCACCCACTGCAATGCATTCCCAGGGGAACCTACCAGACTACACCACTGGCGCTGATCCCATTCCTTATTATATGGCGGCCATCGAAGCCATGGATTTTCAAATTGGGCGGCTTTTGGCCGCAATTCCCGAAGAGGAACTGGCCAATACCGTCATCCTGTTTTTAGGCGATAATGGCACGCCCAATCAAGTCGCTCAGGCTCCTTATGCCAACAATACCGTTAAAGGTACCCTTTACCAGGGCGGCGTCAATGTGCCGATGTTTATCTCCGGAAAAGGAGTGAACCGTACCGGCCAGGACAATAGCCTGATCTGCGCCACCGACCTTTTTACAACCATAGCAGAATTGGCCGGCGCCAACCTTTCGGAAATGCACGATAGCAAAAGTTTTAAACCGCTCTTGAGTGGTGCTGCAACCCATCGGGCATTCCAGTATGCAGAAATGAACAATGGTACCGATGACCTTTGGGCGATCAGCGATGGTGCCTATAAACTAATCATCAATGCCAATGGCAATCAGGAGATGTATGACTTGGTCAGTGATCCTTACGAAAATGATGACTTGCTAAATGGCACATTAACTGGGGAAGAGGAAGATGCTAAAGCGAAATTGGAGGCGGAGCTGGACGTAATCCGGAATTGAAAATAGGCACGCTCCCGATTTGTGAATACCTCTACTCCACCACCACCTTACTCGTCCAGCTATTCTCATTCGAGCCATCGGGCTGTTGGGCCTTGAGCTTGACATAATAGGTGCCCGCTTCCGCAAACTGATAACTCAGCTGGCCATCACCGCTGTCCGAAATTTCGGTTTCCAGCAGGGTATCAATCACATTATTGGATGCATCCAGAATTTCCACCATCAGTATGCCGTTGTCGCCTTTTTTGATGGCGTATTTATAATCAATCAGCATGGTCTCATTCAGCACTATATCCTCCTCCTCGTAGGGGCGGATCAATTCGGTCCTCACCTGAAAATCATTGCCTACCTTGTCCTGTGCAAAAATGCCAACATACACACATTCTCCATCAAAGGTGAGGGTGGGATAATTTCCAACGGTGGTAGACTCATCTTTGTATGAACAGACCTTCAAGGTGTTGCGGCCCTTTTCATTTGCGGTGGCTGTACCTGAATAGTGGTAAAAAGGGGCATGCCCGGCGCCAAGAGAGGCGACATCATCGAGCACATAGCCATATTCAGTATCCAATAGCTTGATCCATATGATGTCAACACCCATACCCTCGCCATAAGGTGTAAAGGTAGCTTCAACATCAAAGACGCCCAACTCGACGAGATCACCGTCAATAGGGGTGAGTACTTCAGGTTTTACCCGGTAAATGTCATCTTGGGGAGCGATGTCCTGTTTTGAACAGGAAAAGATGGTCAATATCAGTGCAATGCAAAAAGTAGCTTTGGGGAATAGGGAGGTTGTTTTCATGAAGTTTGGTTTATTATTAGTGTTCCGGGGTTTTAAGTTGTTACATGCTTTTCCCAAAAAAAATTCCCTCACTACTCAAAAGGCGGTAGTGAGGGAATTCAGGCGACAATCCATGTAGCCATTAAATGCTTACTGCTTGCCCAAAATCTCGTTGTATCGTTTCTGGTCGAGCAGGACACTTACGGCTTCCTTGATCTCTTCGTCATTGCGTAAGCCCATCTTGATTTTACCCAACTGGTAGTAATAACGACTGGCAATTTCCTTCTCGATCTGGTCGATGATTTCCACCTTGTGCCGCATCACTTCGTCCTTCTTAGCCTCCTCAATGCTGACCAGCATATTCTGGATGTTGCTATTCAGCTTAAAGCCATCCTTCTCGCTGGTTTCTTCCAGCTTTTTCAGCAGGGCTTCGCTATCAGAATTGTACTCAAATTTCCGGTCGGACAAAAACTTCACGAAGGCGTCAAAATCTTCAAAATGGAAGTCTTCCACCTCGGCAATATTTTCCTTATCCATGCAGTATGCCGTTACAAAATCGAAGATAAGGTGCTGCTCCAGCAGTCCTTTGATCAATCCGCTTTCTGTCGCTTTTTTGATGTACATATCTGGTTTTACCCCGCCACCGTCGAGTACAGTACGGCCATTGCGGGTCTTGAATGGCGTCCGCTTGTCATCGGCGATGTGTACGGGTTCTCCGTTGGCGTATTCAACACTCTGAATACAGCGCTGGCTGGGGATGTAGTATTTGGCCGTAGTGATTTTTACCTTGGAGTTGTAGCCCACATCCATGGTGTTTTGTACCAGTCCTTTACCATAAGACAACTGGCCAATCAATACCCCACGATCGTAATCCTGCATCACGCCACTCACAATCTCGGAGGCAGAGGCGGAGTTCTTGTTGATCAACACCGCCAGCGGAATGTCCGTATCTACCGGTGATCCTGTGGTTTTAAAGCTACGGTCCCAATCTTTTACCTTACCCTTGGTAGTGGCCACCAACTCACCGCGTGGAATGAAGACGTTGGAAACATTCACTGCCTCGTTGAGCAATCCACCGCCGTTGCCGCGCAGGTCCAGAATCACACCCTTTAAATTGGGGTTTTCTGCCTGCAGTTCTTTCAGCGCAGTGCTCACATTACGGCCCGCATCACGGGTAAAGGTGGTCAGTGCAATATAGCCCACCTCATCGCTCACCATGCCAGAGTAGGGCACATTGGGCACATTGACCTCATCGCGGGTCAGCTTTACCTTAAGGTCGTTCTTTTCGCCCGGCCTGCGTAGGGTCAATTCGACCTCCGTACCGGGAAAACCACGCAAAATATCATTGACCTGATCGGGATCCTTGCCCACCACATCCTTGCCATCCACGGCAATGAGTTGATCGCCAACTTTAATCCCCGCCTTATCAGCAGGCTGGTCTTTGTACAATTCGGTAATCGTGACGTAATCGCCAATCTTGTTGCTTTGCGCCCCAATACCCCGATAACGCCCCTCGGTCATAAAGCGATATCCTTCAATATCGGTCTCCGAAATGTAGTTGGTAAACGGATCAAGGGAGGCCATCATCGCATCAATACCGGTGCGCATCAACTCGCTGGGGTCGATCTCGTCCACGTAGTAGGTATTGACCTCTTTATAAAGATTGGTAAATATCTCGATGTTCTTGAGAATGTCGAAATATCGGCTGTTTTCCACATTGGAAGTGGCCGCCATACCGAAGACCATCACCAGGAGGACCGCGGTCACTTTTACTAATCGCTGCTTCATAATTGTCGTTTTTTTAGCAGGTAATTTATGTTTAGTTTAGAGTGTTTAGTTAGTTTAGAGTGTAGTGTTTAAAGTTTAGAGAATGTGTATGCTTGATTATGGTGCAGATTCTCTTTGCTGCTTGGGTTAAAGTTTATGTGGTTTAGGATGTTTATTAGGTTTATTTTGGGTTTAATGGTTAAAGGTTAAAGTTTAGGCAGTTGAGACGGGGGAGGCAGTTTAGTTTCCCAAAACCCACGTCCTAATCCCTAAAACCTAACTCCTCTTATTTTTTTGGGCGTGCCCGCTCAGCAGAGCTGAGCGGTCGCTACGTTTCATAGCTCCCTATTCGCTCGGCACTTCGTGCTCTACCGGCAAAGCCGGTAGCCTATTGCACATCGCTCACGCGGGCGTCCGTCTATTTTCATAACCGTCCTCTATACAAACGTTTAAAACGTAATGTAATTATTCCCTGCCAGACATTCAACTACCCAAACACCAATCTTACCGGATTTGATGCCAATAGCAGAGTTTTTGTGCCGGGGTAGTTTGGAGGGGAAATTAGTCTATTTTCAACCACACGAAGTCTTTTTGAAGGAGTATAGCCTTAGCTACACGACTGAAAAAAGGCACAGTGTGGGAAGAAAAGGGGCAATTTGCGCCCAAAATAGTCCCAGCACAAAAACTCTATTAAATATCTTGCATTTATATCCTATAAATACAGACAATACAATGCCCTACAGGGTTGTCCGGAGTTCCCGACAAACCAAATTTTTATCAGCATTAGCAGTTCAAAAACTATGCCGAAATGACATTGACGGTTTCAGAAAGTAATCAGTGAGTATACAAAATACGGATTTTTTGGAAATTATTCCCCCAGAAAAGCCGTCACCTCAGCCAGTAGTTCGTCGGGCGCTTCGGCGTGAACCCAGTGGCCGACATTGGCAATGGTTTTGAGTTGGGCGTTGGGGAAGTGCTCCAGGATTTGGGGCCAGTCTTCATCCTGGATGTAACGCGACTTTCCGCCGCGAATAAACAGGGTCTCCCCTTCAAAAACTTCCGGGCCAATACCGGGAGCCAGGATCTCTTCGTAATGGTCCTGGATCACATCGAGGTTCATCTTCCAGCGGTAGCCTCCATCTTTATTGCGGGTCAGGTTTTTTAATAAAAACTGCCGAACGCCAAAATCGGTAATGCGGGATTCCAGGAAATCGCTGGCCTCCTGTCGGCTTTCCACCTTGGTTGGATCAAGCCCCTGCAATGCCTCAATGATCTCCTCGTGACCTCCAGGGTATTGCTTCGGTGCAATATCAACCACCACCAGCTTGTCGATCAAATCCGGATGTGTGGTGGCCAGTTGCATGGCCGTTTTGCCGCCCATTGAATGGCCAATGAGATGGGTTTTGTATATCCAGTTGGACGTCATGAACTCGCCCAGGTCTTCGGCCATGGCCGTATAGTTGTGCACATCGGTATGGGGTGAGCGGCCGTGGTTGCGTTGGTCTACCAAAAAGACGGTGAAATGCTCGGCGAGTTCCTTGCCCAGCGTTTGCCAGTTGTCGAGGGTGCCAAACATGCCATGCAGAATGATGATCGGTTCGCCCTTGCCAAATTCTTTATAATTGAGGTCCATTTTCCTTACTCCTTTGGAATACTATTGTAAATCGCGATGAAGGCCATAGCCATTTGCATGGGTTGAGAAAAAGGATTATCCCAGTCTTGCTCAATCACCCAATCGCGGGGATCACCTTCAATATTGGTATACACATTAAAAAAGCCATCTGCTTCTCGCAATGACCACTCATCCCAGAGATTGCCGTAGCGGGTTTGCAGGGTTACCTGCTGGGTGCCATCCGTGATACGCCAGTGCCGGAAGTCATCCTTCCACACCGTACGGATCGTGATGATATCCGTCCCACTGCGCAATTCCCAGGCACTTGGCTCATCGCGCCACTTCTGGCGTATCTGCCCCGTCACTTCCCCAATGCGGTAGTCCCATTCCGACCACCGGTCCTGCCAGCGCAGTTGCAGGGAGCCTTCCACGGCCTCATCCTCGGTATAAATGATCCACTCCCGAAAGCTATCCGTCCAAGCCGTTGCCACGCCCACCACCGACACCTGTGCCGTCAGTAGGAATGGCAGCAAAGCCAAAATGATAACAAGAAATGGTCTCATAAGTTGATCGAATTAAAACCTAAGAGTATTGACATGATCTTAGGAGTTAAGAAAAAATCTATCTGGATTTTTTCTAACCCTCTTTGCGTTCCTTGCGTCTTCTTTGCCTTCGCGTAGCCGCTACGGCGAAGCGAGATGCGAGAATGCCAATTGGCACGCGGAGTCGCAAAGGCGCGGAGTTGTTTTTTCAGAAACCTTTTGGCCCCATAATGATCCCTGCGGGAAAGTCACATAACCGGGCTCCAATAGTTGCTAAAAAAAAGTGGCTCAGGTACTAGACCCGAGCGCACTCTTCTGGGGGGGAGTGTTCTGACTGCCCGTTATCAGGCAGCCTCGTTGCTCTTGTTATTCGTTAAAATGGCAGATCATCGTCTGCCTGTGCCGTAGGCTCATCACTTACCGATGGGAAAAATCCATCCTCCTCGGCAGGTGGTGGTCCGGCTTGTCCGGCACTGACTTGCTCCAGGCGCCAGGCGTTGAGGTTGGTAAAGTACTTACCATTCCATTCGCGGCCACGCAGATCAAAATGTACCTTGATCGGACCTCCTTCTTCAAATGGATCCAACAGCGCACAGCGATCCTGCACCAATTGAAATTTGATAAACTGCGGGTAATTGCCGCTATCAATTTCAATCACAAATTCACGGGCCTGAAAACTATCGGTTTTGTTTTCCGTATCGTACTTCTTGTGAAGTTTGCCTTCCACTTCAAATGACATAATCCAATTTTGATTGCATGAGGGTGGTCGAGGTGCCGGGTGGCTTTTCTTCAACCCTCTGATTTTTTGATAATGCTCAAAATTACGAAAAACCGCAGGATTATTGTACCATTTATTAGAGTTGTTCTGTTCCGGCAATTTGTACCCGAAATAATCCCTGCGCAGCAACGCTATTCGCGCAAATAGCTCTCCGCCGCTTGCAGTACCGTTTTGGTACCATTGGCATTGTCATTGACCGAAATATAGGCCACCACGGTACAGTTTTCTGCAATCCAGGGGCCACCGCCGTCTTCCTCAGGTAAAGTGTACTGGTACTTCTTCTCAAACGCCTCGTTAGCGGAAAGATTGCCCATCGCATCACCTTCGGCAGCCGATATGGCATCGCGGAAGATGTGGTTGTGGATGTACTCATCAACAATACCGTTTTCGGTATACTGTGGGTTCACAATTTTACTCTCGGTAATCACCAGCGTCAAACGCACATCACCAGTGATGTTCTCGTAGGGCAAGCCCCCTATACTAATATCCAGCTGACGGGTAGCGTCATCATACGTTGTCTCCACACTCAATCCCAGTTTTGGGGCTTTGGCCACCTCTTCGGCAATGTGACCGGCCCAGCCTCCACGTTGCACCTGTAGGCTTTCCTCGCCATCAAACAGGGTGCGGTCAATGACCCCGGAAGGAAGTCCGATCGGCACGGCGGTAAACTCCATGATGGTGTGTGCATCTTCATTGCGGAAGTCATACTGGCTACCCTCAACCGGATTGCCCTGTCCACCAATGAAGGTGTGCATGGTCACCACAATCAGATTATCGGGGTAGGCCCCCAGCAGGTTTTCAATTTCGGCATGTGCGCCGGCGCAGGGAGCACATTTACCACCCGAATATTCCTCCATCAATACCACGTGATCGGTGGTTGGAGCAATTTGTGGAATGGTGATCATGGTTTCCTCACAAGAGGCAAAAAGGATCAGGCTCAGGGCCAGCGAAAAAAATATCTTTTTCATGGTCTTTCTTTATCAGAATGAAGAATTAACGGTCAGTTTAACCCCACTAAAGGCCGGTTCCAAACGGCAAATGCCTCCGGAACAAACCACACCTTCTACCTGCTTGACGTAGCTCAGCGAAAAGCGATTGGCGCGATGGGTGTAATAAATATCAAAGCGGGGGTAGTGGATGGACCGCTTGTCGTTATTTTCATCGATCGGCGAGTTTCTGCCCGGACCCACATTAAACATATCCGATGCCGTAAAGGTCCAGTGCGGGGCAATGGTGATCTCAAAAAGGGCAAACAACCAGTCGCCGTAGTCCTGCTTGGAATTGACCTTTACATCTTCGCCTACATTCATATATTGCAATTCCATGCGCGCCGCTCTCTTGCGGTCAAACTTGTAAAGGAATTCTGCAAAAGGGGTGATCGTTTCAATGACCGGTACCCCTGGCTTACCCTCAAATATATCCTGGTTGTAATTTTGCATTTGCAAGCCCATATTCAACTGCCAAAGTCGCTTGTATTTGTAGGTGAATTCGCCGTGAATTTCCCGATACAGGAGGTCATTGTCCAGGGTGCTGATGTTGGAAAAGTTGGCCCCAAAAGTCAACTTGCGATTTAGAGCATACTTGACATCCAGCTGTACCGACTGTTCTCCCAGTTCCTGGGTAGCGGCATTATAGCGACTATTCAGTCGGAAGGTATTGATACGGGTCATCGGTGGCAGGAAATTGATAAAACCCCGGTTGAGGACTACAAACGGATTGGTGCGGAAGGTGAAATCCTGCGTCCGTTTCCCCTCCAGGGTAACCCCCACGCCTCCTCCGGCATAGCTCAGGCTGGTGTATACCACCGAACCCGGACGGTTGACCAGTTTGCCCAATGATGTGGAGCCATTGAGGTTAAGCTTTTCCGCAAATTGGTCAAAGAAAACCTCTTCGGTCTTGTAGGCCCCTTCAATGTACCAGTTGAAAGCGCCTGCAGTCAAAGTATTGTATACCGAAAAAGCGTAGGTATTGTATTTAGGCTTGACCTGATCCTCTGGAACATAGGTGGCAATGGTAGATACCACCTGTTCAATAATCTCGTCGCTGTGGGTGCGGTTTACCACCCCAATACCTGGTGCGATGGACCATTTGCTTCCTTCGCCGCCGTTGAGGAAACCCTCAATGCTACCGCCCTTAATGACTGATTTATACGTCTCAAAGCGATTCTTTTGCCGGCCACTAAAGACCTTTATTTTCCAGTCGGGCGCAATTTCGTAACCCAAACGGATGCCCAGCAGTGCATTATCAATGAAGAGCGGGCGCTCCTCATAAGCACGAAAGATGATGCCACTACCGATCTGGTCATACAGATATCCCGCGGAAATGTCCAGCTTTTCGATCTGTTTTTTGATGAACCAGCGGCCGATTCCTTCGTCGGTATATGAGTTTCTTGGATCGGGTAGGTAGGAGTTGTTGAACATATCAAAGCGCAAACCGAAGTCAAAACCCCAATTGCTGTAGTTGAGGTTGAGCCAGGCGTCGGCCCCGTAAAGCTCGTTTTCGTATTGAGGTGTATTAAAGGCACCGATGGCCGAATCGCGCATGAAGAAGTTACCGTTGGCTTCCAGACTACCCGAAATCCGGCCCCCTCCATTTTCCTGAGCGTTGGCTACCTGACAAACCAGGCAAAAGAGCAGTAGATTTAACGTAACCTTAAATGTATTCATCTAAAATAGTTTAGCTTTGTTCTTCGTTTTGAAAACATCCTCACGGCTTGGGATGTAAGCAATACAGAATTTATTTTTGAATATACGACAATAGCCGGATTTACCCTGCAAAATGTGACGATTGGATAGTTCTGACGTCAAAAAAGTGACGTTTTAGAATTGAGTGCAAGTTTCCTGCAAATTTTTGAAGATTAAAAATTTAACTCGAAAATAGTCATTTGAAAAACATCTTTGTTCAATAAAAACCAGTAAAAATTATGAAGTTGCTAAAGTTTTCCTTTTTAGCCTTGATGTTGATGCTCACCACCACCACCTTTGCGCAGAAAGAAATTCCTTCCACCGATATAAAAACACTAGACGGCCAAACCGTAAACCTAAAGGACTATACCGGAAAGGGTAAAATCACGGTCATTAGCCTGTGGGCTACCTGGTGCAAGCCATGCCAGAAAGAGCTGGACGCCATCGCGGACCTGTATCCGGATTGGCAGGAGGAATTCAATATGGAATTGCTGGCCATCACCATTGACACTCAACGCGCATTGGGTAAAGTGAAGCCACTGGTGGAAACCAAAGGTTGGGAATACACCATCCTGTCAGACCCGAACAACCAGCTGCGCAACGCACTGAATTTCCAGTCTATCCCACACACATTTCTACTGGACGGCGAAGGCAATATCGTGTACGAACACTCCGGCTACCTGCCCGGCGATGAGTACGAACTGGAAGATAAGATTAAAGAACTGGCGGGGAAGTAGGGAGGTAGTTTAGAGTTGAGGAGGTTTAGAGTTTAGAGGAAAGGAGGCAGTTGATTATCCTGCAAATGCTTTGATTCTGGGAATCCTGCACGAGTTTATGAGTTTAAAGGTTAATGGTTAAAGTTTAGGCGGATCGACCTCTCTGCCTTTGCGTAGCCGCTCCGGCGAAGCGAGGCGTTCAAACTTTGGATGGTCGATGTTGCAAACATCTTCCGAGCGAGGAGAAGGTTGAGAATGGGTGTCTTTATTCATGCTGCGTATGCATTTCTAATCTTCTCTGTGCACAAGCATAATAAAAATGCGGGCTTCGACATCCTCGAAGCCCGCATTTTTTATTCCTAAAACCTAACCCCTGCTGAATCTAATTAAGTCGTACTAATTAATAGTCCGATAAAGTCGTATTAACTTTGTCTCCAAAAGAGGAGCAAAAGCAAAAGTCATGACAACTCTGGAACAAAGGCATGAAATAAAGCATCTGACGCAGGGAGGCAAGAAGGCTCCCGAGATTGCAGCAATGCTGGGACTTTCTGTATATACCGTGCGCAAGTGGCAACAGCGTATAAAAAAAGGGGATCTGTCCATTCGGTCCTAGGTCGGCCCGCGACAGGATCGATGAGCAGTTTTCCAGCATTTTTGGCTGAGCGTATCAAAAAGATGCGCTTAAAACATCCGGGCTGGGGACCAAGTACCATTCTTGCGGAATTGCAATCAACCAAGGAACTGGCGAATTGCGCGCTTCCCAGTAGAAGCACCATTGGTCTTTTTTTGCAAGAGCAGCAATTGAGCAAGAGCTATGAGATTAATAACCCCTTACCGGTAGAGCCTTGCAAAGAAGCAAAGTGCTGCCACAGTCTTTGGCAGGTAGACGGTAAAGGCAATAGCCAGGTAAAAGGAGTAGGTCCCATTTCGTTGTTGAACGTAAAGGATGTTTACTCCAGTGCTTACATATCGTGTTTTCCTGCCAGGATGAAAAGCATGCAGGGGCATCCCAATAAGAGTGACTATCAAACGGCCTTACGCCTGGGTTTTATCAATCATGGTTTGCCCCGGGCTTTACAAAGCGATCATGCAAGTGTGTTCTACGAAAACGTCAGTAAGTCGCCGTTCCCAACGATGTTCTGCCTGTGGTTGATTAGCCTGGGCATACAGCCTTGCTTTAGTCGGGTCAATCAACCCACTGATCAAGGGAAAGTGGAAAAGGCGCATCAAACCGTTTTCGATCAAGTGCTGCGCGGTCGCCACGACTACAAAAATTGGAATCACCTCTTTGAATGGTGTCGCCAAAGGCGCATCCAACTCAATGAAGTTATTCCCAGTAGAGGAACCGATCACCTGCCTCCTTTGAAAAAGTATCCCCGAGCAAGACACTCCGGGCGCTTTTATCACCCCACGAGGGAAGCTCTATTGATCGACTTGAAAAAAGTATTTACTTTCCTGGCCAAAGGAAAGTGGTACCGAAAGATTGCCGGAAATCAGACCGTCTGTCTGGGAGGTCAGATTTACTACATCTCAGGCAGTAAGCCCAGGCAACAAGTGCAAATCACTTTTTGCAGTCGGAAAAAATGCCTGTTGTTCCAGAATGACAAAGAACTTGTGATCGCTGAGCTCCCAATTAAAGGGATCTCTCGCGAGATTTTGATGGGAAATTTAGAGCCAATCGCTCATTTTCCCGATTTTCAACTGGAGCTACCCCTTGATTGGGATGCTCAAAAACTTAATACGACTTTATCGGACTCTGCTTAGTACGACTTAGTCGGATTCAGCACCCCCAAAACCTAAAACCTTTCAATGATCCAGGATATCTGCTCTTTCCTCCCTGGGGTCCGGCAGTTCGCCCCGAAAATGCTGGAGAACGAAGTGATTCTGTAAAATCAGCGCAAACAGCAGCAGTACGCCATAGATTAAAATGGAGGTTCCAATGGTTACGGGGTTGGCAATGAAAGGTCGGTCTTCCGAAATGTTTCCAACCAGATATACTGTCCACACAATTCCAATCACAAGAAGAAAAATGAGCATAGTAATTCTCGCCCATTCCAGCTTCAGGAATAAACAAACAGATAGCACACAACAGAGGACGCCGACAGAAAAGACAAAGATGAGTACATTCCAATTGGAAGGATCGGGGTATTCCGTGACTTGCACATACAACTCATAGGTAATCGATAAAATAAAGATGCCAATGAGTAGCAAAGGTGTGCCAATCAGGGTAATGGGGTCAATTTTATTGCGTAGCATGAAGTGATCATTTAGGGGTGCTTACATCCGGGCATGGCGGCTGTTGTCCATCTTGAGCAATACGGCCAGCATGATGGTAAAGCCAAGCAGCGAAGAGCCTCCTTTACTGATAAAGGGTAGGGGAATACCAATAATGGGCATCACACCCATGGTCATACCGATATTGATAAAGAAGTGAATGAAGATGATACCGGCTACCCCGTAGGCATAGTAGCGTATGAAATTATTGCGCTGTCTTTCGGCAATGAGCGTGATGCGGAAAAGCAATAGCAGAAAAAGCAGAATGATGCCCAGGCTGCCAATGAATCCCTGCTCCTCGCCGATGGTGCAAAAGATGAAGTCTGTGGTCTGCTCCGGGACGTAGTTGAGTTTGGTCATATTGCCATTCAAGAAGCCCTTGCCTTGCAATCCTCCCGAGCTGATGGCCATCTGTGAGTTGATCAGGTTGTAGGCCGACCCCTGACGGTCGGTTTCACTTGGCTGTAGCCAAACATTGATCCGATCCTGCTGGTGTGGTTTTAAGACATCATTGAATATGTAACTTGCTCCAACCGCCACAACACTCCCCCACATTACCGCCATTACCAGCAGGTTGACTAGTTGTGCCTTGCGTTCTTTTTTATTGCTCCACAATGTATAGGCTACCCCTAACAGCACCACTACTGTACCGCCGAGGAAGTAATAGGCATCGGTCAAATCTTTTCCCTGTGGCTCTCCATTAATCTCCGGCAAATCAGGCAGGAGATAATAGAGATATAACACGCCCATGGCATACGCAATCATCCCTGTTCGCCAGTACAGTTTGGGTTTGAAATGATACACCACAACAAAGGTGGCCAGCATGATCAACGTCTGAATAATATATATGGGGTCATACACAAAGCCAAGAATCAACAATGCGGCACTGTAGAAGCCAAACACATAGATAGCAGGAGCCCAGCCCGCCCGGTACATCACGATCAGAAACGAAACGAAAACCAATGCTGAACCCGCATCGGGTTGCATCAAAATGAGCAACATGGGCAGGGTGAAAAGCCCCACCGTGTACGCCACCCACTTGATTCGACGCAAATCGGCGTTGTAGCGGCCCAACAGTGCAGCTACGGCCAAACAAGTACCAAATTTGGCAATTTCCGAAGGTTGAAAAGTAAATGATCCAAACCGGTACCAGGAGGTGGCTCCCTTGATGGTTACCCCAAAAACGAGTAATCCGGCCAGCAATAGCATGGCAACGATATAAGTCGGGAAGGCCATCGTTTGCCAGAATTTCCAGTCAATAAGCTGGATGAAGGCAAAAAGCGTCAGGCAGATGCCAATCCAGATCGTTTGGGAGCCGATAGGCGTGTTGAAGAAATTTTCCTGGTACCCTTCTTTGTACCCCACAGTATAGATCATCAGCCATCCGATGGCAACCAGCCCCAGATAGAGTCCGAAGGTAACGAGATCAATCTTTTTCTTTAAGCCCTGTAGCATTGAACACTAGTGGATAAATGCAAAAAAATATTGGTGAAAACAGGGGCCATTATCCGCAAAAAGGCAATGGTGTGTAAAACTAGTAGGTGTTGATAAACTCGGCCGGACGAATATTGTCGTCCCTGACGAGGTAAATGCCGGAATAATCCCTTTCCAGGATGTGTTTGAGGCGCAATGCTTCCAGTTTGGTCACAAAAGCTCCGGCTCTCAGTTTATAGTAGGGTTTTGAGTGAACCCAATCGATGGGTATATTGGGATATCGATATTGAAAATTCTGACGGGTCACTTCCAGTTTCTGGCGGTCCGTGGTAGCCAGTACCTGAATGCGCCAGCCTTCCACACTTGTTCTGGATTTGTTGATTTCCACAAAACGCTCCATCATTTTGGTGATCAGCGGGTCTTCATTGACCTGAATATTTTGCGCCTGCGCAGGAGTCGCTGCACAGCAGGCAACCAATATCCCGAGCAAATATAAAAGTTGGTTAGTAGTGGTCAGCATATTCTTCATACGCCAAATATACTACATTTCGGTGATAATTTTCACTCCGGAAGAGCTTCCCAGGCGATGTGCTCCGGCATTGACAAGATTGATGGCATCTTCTCTGGTACGGATGCCTCCGGAGGCCTTGATATTGTCGTTTAGGTTTTGACGCAACAATTGAACGACATCCACGCTGGCGCCGGGTCCGTTAAAGCCAGTAGACGTTTTTACAAAATCGGGCTCCAGTTCCTGGCAAATACCACAAATCTTAACGATCTCGGGATTGGTCAGTAAGCCGGTTTCCATAATGATCTTGATCTGCTTGCCTTTCAGATGCACGGCGGTGGTGGTGCGGTCGATATCATTTTGCAGGTAGTTCCAGTTGCCACTCTTGATGGCGCAAATATTGATGACCACATCCAGTTCATCAGCGCCCTCATCAATGGAGCGCTTGATTTCTTCTACCTTGGCCGCTGTTGCGGAATACCCCATCGGAAATCCGATTACGGTCGCTACCTTTACATTGCTTTTCGCTAGCTGCCTCGTTGCTTCCGATACCCAATAGGGCGGCACACAAACGGCCGCAAAATCGTGCTCCAGAGCCTCTTCGCAAAGCTGGATAATCGCTTTCTGGTCGGCATCCGGCTTCAGTAACGTATGATCTATTAACCTCGCTAAGTCCATTCAATTACACTTGTCTAGGGTTTTAATACAATAGGGTATAGGAGTTGTCGATTCGCGCTTTTCTGTGTGCTGTTTGTTCATTGAAATTGCCCGCCAATCGGAGGCAAAGTAGTCTGATGCCGCAAGATATCATAAAATTGATAATCAGGCCTATCTTTTCTGTTCATTTTTTGTTAAGATGATCATACAAGAGCGTTTGTTAAGCTTATAAAAGCTGGAAAACCTGAAGTTGAACACCCAATTTTATGAAAAAAAGCTACCGCGAACTAGAAATTCACACTTTCAGTGAAAATGGCTGCCTGGCGCGTCACGACAAGCTGGCACTGGAAGAACCGCTGGAAATCCAACTGCGATTTGGTCCAGTCAGTGAACGACAAACACGCAGCCTGGCCGTGACCATGCGTACGCCAGGCCAGGATGAAGAATTGGCCGTTGGTTTCTTGTTTAGCGAAAGCATCATTGGCCACCGGCACCATGTAATGAGTACGCAGAATGTTGGCGTTCAGTTGGCAGAATCGGCTCGGGAAAATGTCTTGTTAGTTGAACTGGCAGCAGATCTTAGCCTGGACTTCAACCGCTTGAATCGTCACTTCTACACGTCTTCCAGCTGTGGTGTGTGCGGTAAGGCCTCCCTGGAGATGGTGCAGTCGGTAAGTGCTTATTTTCCCCGGCCGGATGCTCCTCTGGTATCTCAGCGTATCTTGGGCCAGCTCCCGGCTCGCCTGCGTGCAGCGCAGCCCATGTTTGACCATACCGGGGGGATTCATGGGGCGGCATTGTTTGATCCGGAGGGCAACTTGCTACTCTTGCGTGAGGATGTTGGGCGGCACAATGCTCTCGATAAGGTACTGGGGGCAGCCCTTTTACAAAATCTGCTACCCTTGCGCGACCACATTGTGCTGGTTAGTGGCCGACTGAGTTTTGAGCTGGTGCAAAAGGCCGCCATGGCCGGAGTACCCGTTTTGGCAGCAGTTGGAGCCCCCTCCAGCCTGGCTGTCGAACTGGCCGAAGAATCAGGGATGACACTGGTGGGTTTTTTGCGCGAAGATCGGTTTAATGTATATACCGGGATCGGGAGGGTGAGTTGAGTTGCTTATTCTTGATCCGCTTCTTTCTCCCTTCGCTCATTTTTTGCTAATTTGATGCGGTCATTTAAGACCATGTTTGGAGGTCAAACATGTGTTGAATCATCAAATTCGCAAACATAAACTATGGGCCGATTTAACAAAACCCTTATCATTTTGCTGGGCTTCCTGGCGCTGCCTTTATTACTTATCTGTCAAAACTGGCAATCGCTCATGCCCAAAGACGCGCAGCTCAAGGGCTGGGTAAAAAGAGGCGGAGAGGCGGTTTTTAAACTGGAAAACGACGAAATTGTCGCTTACTGCAAGGACCGCCGCCACAATACCTTTCTTTGTACGGAAAAGGATTACCAGGATTTTATCCTGGAACTGGAAATGATGGTTGACCCTACGCTCAATAGCGGGATTCAGATACGCAGCCATTCCTTACCTGAATATATGGACGGACGGGTGCACGGCTGGCAGGTGGAGGTCGATCCCAGCACCCGCCGCTTCACCGGGGGCATTTACGATGAAGCCCGGCGCATGTGGCTATATCCGGTTTCTTTGAATGATCCGGCCCGATCTGCTTTCAGAAACGGTGAGTGGAATCACATTCGCATCGAAGCCCACGGCAATACGGTTAAAACCTGGGTAAACGGCCAGGCGGTAGCCAATTTGGTTGATAACCGGACCGAAACAGGTTTTATTGGCCTCCAGGCTCACTCCACTTATAGTGATGACGATCTGGGCAAGATTGTAAAATGGCGGAATGTGCGCATCCTTACGGATGATGTTGAGGACCACCTGACAATCTCCCGTGCTCCCGAGCAGAGTTATTTGATTAACGACCTTACGGAAAATGAAAAGCGCAAAGGCTGGCGCTTGCTTTGGGATGGCAAAAACTCCAAAGGCTGGCGCAGTGCCAAGGGGGAAACCTTTCCCGACAAGGGATGGGAAATGAAAGATGGTGAATTGACCGTACTGGCTACGGACGGTGGCGAATCTACCGGCCCGGGAGATATCGTTACGGTGGATCAGTTTGACAATTTTCAGCTGGAGCTGGAATTCAAGATCACCGAAGGTGCCAATAGTGGCATCAAGTACTTTGTCGATTCGGAGTTGAATAAAGGAGAAGGCTCCGCCATCGGCTGCGAGTTTCAAATCCTGGATGATGCCAAACACCCCGATGCTAAGATGGGGGTGAATGGCAACCGCACGGTGGGATCGCTTTACGATCTGATCGCGGCCGAAAACTATTCGGATGAAGGGCGTAGCAAACAATTTAAAGGGGTGGGCAAGTGGAATAAGGCCACCATCATTTCCAGAGATGGCAAGGTAGAGCACTGGCTCAACAACGAAAAGGTGTTGGAATACGACCGCTTTTCGCAAATGTTTCGTGCATTGGTCGCTTACAGCAAATACGCCAAATGGCCCAACTTTGGCCAGTGGCCGGGGGGGCATATCCTGCTTCAGGACCATGGCAACCGCGTTAGCTTCCGCAGCATCAAAATCAGAGAATTTTAAGGCTCCTTTGACAAACTTTAAAAAGCAACAGAATGAAAAATAAAAAAGAGAATACCACTCAATCCAGAAGAACATTTATTAAAAAATCGGGAATCGTGTTAGCTGCTATGCCCTTGGCGCAGACCGCCTCCAGCTACAACCGCATCATTGGGGCCAATGACCGGGTGCAAGTTGGTATGGTGGGGTTGCATGGGCGTGGGAGCGTGTTGATGAAGATCATGATGGAAATGCAGGGCGCCGAAGTGGTAGCCCTTTGTGATGTGGATAGCCGGGTGCTGATCGAACGAAGTGCAAAGGCGCAAGAAATGCAAAACACGGCACCAAAGACCTACAAAGATGTTAGGGAAATGTTGGGCGAAAAATCCATCGATGCCGTTGTCATCGCCACACCCGATCATACCCACGCTCCATTTGCCATCTACGCCCTCAAGGCTGGCAAAAATGTGTACGTGGAAAAACCCTGCTGTTATGATCCCAATGAAGGGGAAACCCTGGTAGCGGCACAAAAGAAGTTTAATAAGGTGGTGCAGGTGGGCAACCAGCAGCGCTCAGCCCCCACTTCGCAAGAGGCGATGGCCATTATCCACGGCGGCGGCATCGGCGATGTATACGAGGTGCAAACCTGGTATACCAACAACCGGGGAACCATCGGGCATGGCAAACAGACACCAGTACCCGATTGGCTCGACTGGGATTTGTGGCAGGCCTCAGCCCCACGTCGGCCTTATCAGGACAATATTGTGCACTACAACTGGCATTGGTTTAAACACTGGGGTACCGGCGAAATCAACAACAATGCCTTGCACGAACTGGATATCGCTCGCTGGGCTTTGCAAGCCGGTTATCCATTGACGGCGCACTCAATAGGTGGCCGTTACCACTTTGATGATGATTGGCAATTTTACGATACACAAACCGCAACCTATCATTTCGCCGGCGACAAACGAGTGAGCTGGGTAGGCCGAAGCTGTAGCAACCTGCAACCTTTTAACCGTGGCCGGGGGACCATCGTTTACGGTTCGAAGGGTAGTGTGCTGCTGGATCGCAACGGCTTTATGCAGTATGACCTTTCCGGAAAGATGGTCACTGAATCCAAGGAAGCCGCACAAACGGATGGCACTGATATTTCCGGAGAGGACATCCTCACGGTCTACCACATGAAAAACTGGCGCAATGCCATTCAAAAGGGTGAAGCGCTGCACTCACCAATCTCGGATGCCTATAAAAGTAACCTGCTCTGCCACATTGGCAATATGGCGCAGGAACTGGGCCGCACCGTAGAAATGGATGACCAAACCGGCAAGACCAAGGATAAAAAAGCGAAGAAAATGTGGAAACGGAAGTATGAAAAGGGATGGGAAATTGATATTTGAGTGTAGAGTGTATGGAGGTTTAGAGTTTAGAGGAGGGACAGCTGATTAGTCCGCAAATGCTTTGATTTTGCGAGTTCTACGCTTTGGGTTTAGGCAGGGGAGATGGTTGAGGAAGTTTATAGTTTAGTGGGTAGAGTTTAGAGAAATGTACCAAAAAACTAAGCCCCAAAACCTAAAGCCTGCTCTATTGTAACGATTTGCCAAAAATCCGTTATGAAAAGAAAAGGTTATGAAAAATTACTGCCTCCTGATGATGCTGTGCATTGGTATATTTACCAGTGATGTACAGGCCCAAAACCTGATTCCCAATCCAAGTTTTGAAACCATTTCAGAAATTTCCATTCGCTGGTCAGGCACTTTTTCGTTTTTCAATCGTAGAATGATGGCCTGGTATTCTCCCACGCAGGGCTCGCCGGATATTTTGCATACCAGCGTAAAGGATAAGATGATGCCCGTCAGGGATGGCTTCAACCTTAGGCGGAATACACCTCGCACCGGAGAGGTGATGATCGGCCTAAAAACCTACGGCTGTGATGCCTCCGTTCTGCATTGCCGGGAATACCTGGCTATAGCCTTGGATCATCCATTGCAGGAAGGCCGGGAATACGAAGTGATTTTTTATGTCAACCCGATGCCGCAATCCATCATGGCGGGAAATATTGGCGTAAGCTTTACTACCAAAAAGGTCGAACAAGTTTTTGAGATTGGTTTGTATGATCTTGCACCAGTGGTCAACCACGAAGCACTGATCGACAACTCTCCCGGCGATTGGCTGAAAGTTAGCGGTACCTTTCGGGCCGATAGTGCCTATCAACACATGATCATTGGCAACTTTTTTGAAGATGCCGCAACTCCTGCCCGCACCGATGGCAGCCTGATTAACTACTCTTTTCTGCTGATCGATGATGTGAGCCTGCAGCCGGTAGGTGATTCGGAAGCCATCACCGTTGGCAGCATCATTCGGTTTAACAATATTGAGTTTGAATTTGATGACTCCCAATTAAAGCAGGAATCACGGGGCGAGCTTTCACCAGTATTGAACTATCTGCAGGAAAATGAACAAATCAAGATTAACATCTCTGGACATACGGACGCCGCCGGTGCAACGGATTACAATCAAACCCTTTCGGAAAAGCGCGCGCGGGCTGTGGCCCAATACCTGATCTCTCAGGGCATTAAAACCGGACGCATTACCACTGCCGGTTTTGGCGAAAGCCTCCCATTGACCACCAATGATACCGATGCCGGGCGAAAGCTCAATCGTAGGGTGGAAATTGAGATCTTAAAAGATTAACACTTGAGTAACTATCCAATAACAGCCCTTAACAATAATATCCTTTTTATTTGTACTGTAAATTAATCAAAACCTTAGTCCGGAATTAAAAGGGATAAAAGTAGATTGTTTTCCCTTGTTCAAACTAAATTACTTCTCAAACCGGATTTATCCCAACCCCATATTTGTGCTCCAGTTATGCCTGACTCGATAAGTTGGGTAATGCTGATTTTATCCTTTCCGGCAAGGAGGGATGAAGGGTAAATTCTATTGTTTTCACACAAAAAAACCTAAAAACAATCGATATGAAAAAGTCAATTTATCTGGTGCTGGCCCTCGTTATGGTCAGCAGTATCACACTGAGCGCCCAGCAAAATTCATTCTTTATCGGATTTAACGGCGGGGCCAATTTATCGAAGTTTAAATACACTCGCGATCTGTCCAATTTGTACTCTACGACCAGCCCCGTATTGGGTATCAACGGTGGAGGAATTATCGGTGTCGAAATTCAAAACTTTGTCTTGAGCAGTGGCCTGCAATACATCCAGAAGGGCGGTGTTTATGAGACCGACACCTTTACGGATGAAAACGGAACCGGCGTATTTTCCGCCAAGGAAAAATTGCACTACGTATCTGTGCCACTAACATTGAGCTATCGCAAATACCTAACTGATCGTTTTGCATTGACTGCCGGTATTGGGCCTTCCTTCAACTTCGGGCTGGGCGGCAAGATTGATGAATCCTATGAATACTTTGGGTCTGAAGATGTCGAAGAGACCAACTACAATGTGAAATTTGGCAATGGTGTCAATGAAGACTATAAGGGCATGCAGGTGGGCTTCCAGTTTACCACGGGTATGGTCTACGCCATTGATAGCAATAGCAAGTTGACCTTCAATGTGACCTGGGATTCCGATACTTCCGACGCATTTAACCGTCGCTACAAAAATGCCAATACCTTCTTTGATGACTACCGCGGTGACCAGATGAATCGCTCAACGGTATTTACCATTGGCTACGAGCGCCACTTCAACTTTGGAGATCGGTATTAACAAGAAGGAAGGAATGTCTTATTGGAAGGAATGGAAGAAATGTGGGGCTCCCTACAATCCTTCCACTTCTTCCATTGCCTCCATTTCTTCCAAATTTATTTCACTCACAATCACGACATCATGCTGATTTGCAATAATTGTTCAACAGTCAATGAAGACCACATCACCAAATGTGTGCACTGCAATATGGAGGGCAACTTCCGGGTACACATTGGCGAAAGCCGCAGCGATGAGTTTCCGATCACCAAAGAGGTTGCACCCTGCATGAACTGCGGCACTCACGATCCCGGGGAAGGCAGCAAATGCGTGCATTGTCATTTTCCGCTGCCGGTAAAAAAGGAAAAACCCCGGATCATCAATGTGGAAGAAGAGGCAACATCGCCTCAATTTCAAAATACATCACAAAAGCTGAAATAACATGTCACGGAGAAAAGCTGAATTATTCAATTTATCCTTTCTGGATTTGCTGACGAGTGCTCTGGGGGCGGTTATTTTCCTGTTTATCATTACGCCCAAGGGTGGGGCTCCGGCTTCCGACAAGCAGCAAATGGCTGTCTATCTGGATACCGTCAACCACAAGGTGTTTGGTTTGTTGCCGGACAGCCTTTGGCTGAAAGATGTAGGCGATACACTATTTACAGTGCTCGTTGACTACGGTGAAATGCCGGAGGAAAAAACCGAGCGCATCATCGTGATGAATGAGACGCCCGAGCGGGCGAGTAAGCCAGAGGCACCGGTAAAACAGCCAGAGGCGCCGAAGCCAACGACTCGTCCGGAGCCGAAACCGGAGCCGGTGAAAACAACACCGACACCAACACCGTCAACGACGAAAGAACCGGAAAAACCAACGGTGAAAGAATCGAGCCCTTACAAGGGTAGTCCGCCGTCAGTGCCTTGCCTGGTATCGTTTGAGATTTCCTGGCCTAGCAATAAGGACAATGTAGACCTTTTTGTGTGCCGTGGCAACGATTGTGTGTACGGCGGTCGTAAGAGGGATAAAAACATCGGCGAATGGGATAGCGGCAAGAGTCGGAACCGCCTGTTTGGCAACGATTTGCGGACCAATCAGGAAGCGGTACGCCAGTTTGACGCCATCATTCCCGGAGAATATACCCTTTACGCGCAGTTTAAGGAAAGCGCCTTAAATCACCAACGGGTGACGATCAATGGCCTGGTTTATACCAAGGATAAAAACGGCAATGAAAAGGGAGAGGTGTTTAACAAAACCCTGAAGTTGAGCGACGATGATCGGGTATTGATTGGTAAGGTAACCCTGTTGCCGAACGGTAGTTTCCAGTTTAAATAGGGCCGATCAGAGCTATAATTTTTAAAACAAGCATTAAAATTAAATACCATGTTTAAGTCAAAGTCTGTTCAGGTAATTTTCAGCGTAGTATTGGCTGCTGGATTGTGGCTTTTGCTGATCGTTTTCGGAAATATTTTTGAAACCGGTTCGGGCATGCACCGCTTCATCGAAGCGTTGGGTGGCTCCTTCCGGGGATATATCCAGGCGGCCATTTATGCCGTGTTTTTCTACAGTATTTTTGACCTTTCGGAAAAGCGCAAGTACATCAAAAAACAGTACGAAGGGTTTAATCTGGGGCTGTTGCCCGTGAAGGACCAGTTGGTGCTCTCTCCGGATGAGGTGGCCTCTATCAAGCTCAATACCATCCAGGTAGAGCAAGCGGGTAATCGCTTTTTGGTAGCTGATTTCATCAAAAAAGCCTGTACCCAGTACCGGAATGACCAGTCGATCGGCGAAACGCTGCAAGTGTTCAGCGCACAGGTCGACAACAGCAAGGAAGAAATGGACGGCGAGCTGGAAAAGACCCGCTACCTGTTGAGTGCTATCATTTCTTTGGGTTTTATCGGTACCCTTATTGGTTTGTCAACCTCTATCGGCATGGCGCATTTGGCCAAGACTGCTGAGGGAATGCCCACGATTACGCAGCATTTGAATGTCGCTTTTGATACCACGCTGGTGGCACTGTTGATTGGATTGGTGCTCAACTTTTTCTACCACCGCTACCTGGAAGATCTGGATACTTTTTTCTCCAGAACGAAGTCTTACGTCATTGACAATCTGATTAGCCGGATTTATAAGGCGGGGTAGTAAGTTTAGGCGGGGGAGGCAGGGGAGACGGTTGAGAGGGTACAGCTTAATGATTTGTTGGTGTCTGGATTTTTGGAGCTCTGCTTTGGTTTATGTTGAGGCGGTTTAGAGGGATGCAGTTGATCCTCCTGCAAATGCTTTTATTTTGGGGAATCCTGGTTTTGGGTTTATGAGGGGTATGTGGTTTATAAAGTTTATGCTGCCTCCTAAAACCTAAAGCCCAAAACCTACCGCCTAATAAATTCTGCTCTAATTTTTGTAAGGCAAATCTAATCTAAGGGTATTAGGTTTGTGTGGAAGAATTGGAAGGAATGAATATCGGACCAGGCGTTTCCACCCGGTCCGATATTTTTATTGCTTAATCACCCGCTGGACCAGATTTTGATCCTCGTGCTTGAATTTTACATAGTAAACGCCCGAAGCGTAGCGGTTCATATCAATTTCCTTGGTGGTACCCAACTCGAATGTTTCCATCAATTGACCTACGCTATTAAATACACCAGCCGTTCCGTTAAGGACCATATCCGATTGTAGGTAAAGGATATTGTCTACCGGATTGGGGTGGAAGTTGATCACATTTTGCGTGACTTCATTCAGTCCGGTGGTGTTGACCGGTACGGCAGTGGGTCCGGCAGCAGATTGCACCACTGCTTTGCTACTGGCCTCCTGCAAAATGGCGATGGGGTACATGCGGCCCGCTTCCCAGAACCCATCGAGTGGAACGGAAAAGGTCAGGTTTAGCGTTTGCCCCACTTCCGGAAGAGATATAGCGTCGCCGGTGACATCGGTCATGGCCTTTCGGAAGACATCAAAGTGCATGTTTTCGCCATTGGGCGAGCTATAAAAGAGGGTGTCTTCAGCCAGGGCTACAAAAAGCTTGACATCTGGCAGTTCGTTTGCAATTTCAGTTGTAATGCTCATTTTTACCCTTACCTCATTATTTTGGGTCAAACCCACTTCTTCGAAGTCAATGGATACCGGAGATACCCGGTCTTCATAAGGATCAAATAACTCCGCATTGCTATAATTGGCTCCGGTGGAAATCACCTCGCCCTGAATGACCAACTTCGGGGTTGATCCGTACACGCCGTAGTAATTGGTGCGTCCGTCATTCTCTGTAGGATTGTGCAGGGACAATAAACAGCTACTGTAAGGTGAACTTGGATGAATAGCCAGGTGCAAAATGTTGGGGTGGTTGTTGAGGTTGTTGTAGAACCCGGGATTGCGGTTGGCGCAGATGCTACAACGCGAATTGGTGAAGTGCTCTACAATGACCTTCTTGGCGACCTGGGCCGACAGGTCAAGGCTGAGTAAACTTACGACCAGGGAAAGCAGTAGAATTTTTTGTTTCATAATCGTTGGTATTAGATTTTAAAAAGCGATACTACATCATATACGGTACGGATGTGCAAAAGGTTTGCAATTGCACCTCCTTTCGCAAAGGAAACAACATTCGATCACATAAGGTGTCGTAAAAGCGCTATTGCTCCAAAATCCATTGCCACTGCTGATCAATGCCGGCCCGGATATCTTTAAGCTTGCGCCGAATGGTGAGATCGGGATAAAGGGTGTCTTCTGAATTCCTGCTGGTGCTCGGTCGGGTCATGTAAAGGTAGGAAATGAAGGCAATGATCTTGGTGTTGGGCAATTTAAAAGCCGAAGCCCCGGTTTGGGTGGTGGGTTTATTACCTGCCGGAGTTCCTACGATGATACCCAGATTGTTATCCTGAAAGGTGGTGGCCAGGACTTGCGCCGCACTCATGGTTTTGGAGCCGATTAGCACGTAAACCTTTCCCTTAAATTTGGGAATAGAGGCATCCAGAAAAAATGGGCTTTCGGGCCGGGTGATGTCGGCGAAGTAGGGCTCATTATAGATCGTTTCGCTGACATTGATCAATGTGTCGGTGGGTAGCGCACGGCCATATTTTTCCTGATAAATCCGGTCAAATTTTTTGTAATCTACCTTCACCTGCTGTCGGAAATATTCGGAAGTGAGGTAATAATCCTGGAAGCCCCGCAGGTCTTCGCGCTCGGTCAGGTACCAGATGAGTTGCTTGCCCAGGCGCTCATCGCCGCCGCTGTTGTAGCGTAGGTCTACTACTAGCTTTTCAATGTTTTTTTGGTGGATTTCTGTAAAGAGCTGCTGCAGTAACAAGCCGAAGTTTCGCGAACTGCGGTGCTGTTTTTTCAAAGATGCCAGGGCCAGGGGGCGGGTCAGAAAGTTGGTATAATTGTTAATCTCGCTCTTGATGGCAACGTAGTCGAGGCAGGTATTCATTTGTAGGTAGGCGATCTTTTCTTCTTCCAGCACTTTCGTGAAAAAGCCGTTGTTTTTCCGCCGCATCGTGAAGTCGTACTTCGAGGGCTGGTTGACCACCCGATGAAAATTAAATTTCTCACTGGCGGTTAAAGAGACTTGCTTCACCTCATGGTCAGTAGTCAGGATTTCGAGGGCCAGGGTGTTTTCATTTTTGGGTACTACGCCCAATGCCTGCCAGTATTTCAAAAAATAGGCATGGCTTTGGAATTGATAAAAGGCAAAGTATTCATTCTCCGACGATTCGTACTGAAGAATGCGCTGATCCAGGTCCATGATTGGCATTCCATTAATGGACATCACCTGGCCACCCAGCACGGTACTATCCACTTGTGCATCGATATTGGAAATGATAAAATTGTTGTCTTCCCTAAACAAGAGCAGGGCAAAAAGGGTGGGCGTATTTTTTTTAAAATAGTTAATGTTAATGCGCGTATGACCGTCTTGTAAGCGAGCGATAAAATGCTGTAGCGCTACGGCAAAATCAAAATCATTGTCCAGCGTGCCCGCCAGTAACATCAATGAATCGGTGGCTTGTTGAAACTCAGCGGGACTGATTTTCTCTTCCAGTTTGGGGTAAGTAGTCTGAATGAGGTGGGAGAGGTATTGCACATCTTCTTGGTAATCATTCCAGGAGGCCTCTTTGTTTCCTGTCACACCTAGCTTTGGCGATTTGGTCATCATTTTCAGCATCTTCTGGTTGGAGCAGCCCGACAGAAAAAGCAAAGTCACCAAAAAGTAAAATGGGGCTATTCGTAGCATACTTTACCAAGTTTTGAATAATAGTCAGCCAGGTTGGTCCTGCTTTTTATTTTATCTATTTTGTTGACCAATCAGTGTATCTGACAAAAATGCTAAAAAAAATCCTACTCACAGTATTCATGGCCTTGCCTTTTTGGGGCTTTAGCCAATCCGACATTTGTACCGGCAACCTGGGCGAAAACATCTTCACGGATGGAGACTTCGGTTTTGGAATCCCCAATGTGTTGCTTCCTAATCCGGGCATCGCACCAGGTTACTCCTATACGTCCTCACCGCCACCAGCCGATGGATCGTACACCATCACCAATTTTACCGGCGGCTGGCCAGGTGGCTACCCTTCCTGGCTTACCATTCCCGACAATGATGAGGAACCCAATGGCTATATGATGGTCGTGAATGCCGACTTTACGCCGGGCCTTTTCTACGATCAGGAGGTGCAGGGACTTTGTGACAATACGCTCTATGAGTTTTCCGCCGATGTGATCAATCTCATTCGCACCAACGTTACCGGTCATATCAAGCCCAATGTTTCCTTTCTGATTGATGGTGTCCAGCAATTTACCACCGGAGCTATTCCACAGGATGAAATCTGGCATACCTACGGATTTACTTTTGTGACTGAGCCGGGGCAGACAAGTGTACAGCTTTCCTTAAGGAATAACGCTCCGGGAGGCATTGGCAACGACCTGGCGCTCGACAATATTTCTTTTCGACCCTGCGGGCCGGAAGCGCTGATCCTGCCCACTGATATCGCCAATATTTGCGAAGATGGGGACCCCATCGATCTGGTGGCAACGGTCATTGGCAACCAGTACGATGATCCTTCTTTTCAATGGCAAATCAGCAATGATGAAGGCCAGACCTGGCAGGACATTCCCGGAGAAACGGATAGTATTTTCACCCACACCAATCTGGCAACCGGCTACTACTATTACCGCTATTTATTGGCTAATGGGACCGACAATTTGCAGAATACCAAATGCCGGGTCAATTCCAATGTCAAGGTGGTGTACGTGGTGCCCAAGTTTTACGAATACAACGATACCCTATGCGATGGCCTCAGTTACCAGCTGGGCGACGATATTTATACGCAGGCAGGAACCTATGTGGACAGCCTGATCTCTTCCATCGGGTGCGATAGTATTGTCACACTCAACCTCACCTTTGTGGATGACGGCCTTATTGAAGCGGAGACCAGCGTGATGGATTTGTCCTGCTTTAATACCCAGGACGGGGCTATTGAGCTAGGAGCCATCAGCAATGCAGTTGCTCCCTACCAGGTTCAACTCACCAGCCAGCCCGGTGATTCTGTGGTGGGTTATTCCAATTTGCCTGCGGGCAATTATGAATTGTTGGTCACTGATTATTATGGGTGCACCTTTCGGCAAATACTGACCGTTAATGCGCCACCGCCCTACATCGTGGACGTGGGCCCTGACCTTTCCATCGCACTCGGGGATTTGGTACAGGTCAACGCTCAGGTAAATGGTCCCTTCCAAAGTCTGGCCTGGAATCACCCTGAGCAAATCATGTGTGAAGGAGATGACTGTCTACGGCCACTTTGGTACCCATTGGAGTCGGATACTTTCACGCTGACGGCCGTCTTTGCGGACGACTGCATTGCTTCGGATACGCTTATTATCGAAGTCAGGAAAGAGCGACGGGTGTACTTTCCTAATGCCTTCAGTCCCAATGATGATGGCGTCAATGACCGCTTTACCGTTTACGGCCAGCAGCCCAATGTGCAATCCATCCAGCGGCTCACCGTATTTGACCGCTGGGGCGGACTCATCTATGATGCTACCGACCTCAGCCCCAATGACCTGAGCACCGGCTGGGATGGCAAGGTAAAAGGCAAACCAGCCGATGCGGGCGTATACGTTTATATGGCCGAAGTCCTGTTTTTGGACGGCCTGGTGGAGGTGTATTCGGGCAGTGTTAGTTTGTTGCGGTAGCAACTAGTCATCCACAGCCTGGAAAACCAGCTGCCGAAATTTCCACCCGGTTTGGTCTCCCGTGGGGCCCTGCGTTTGTTTCATAATGATACCGATGATGTCTTCCTGCGGATCGGCGAAGTATTGGGTGTTGAAGTAGCCGCCCCAGTCAAAGGTACCGGTACTGCCGATTCCTCCTTCCGCTTGCCCTTCCGGAGTAACCACACCAAAGGCCAGCCCGTAGTATTTGGCATCACCACCAAAGAGGTCGCCGGTTTGGTTACCCATCATCGATTGCACGGTGGTGCGGCTGAGGATGCGTACGCCATTGAGTTCGCCGCCGTTGAGGTACATTTGCAGGAAGGTTGCATAATCTTTTGCTGTACTTGACAGTCCCGCGCCGCCGGAGAAGAACCGCTTTGCGCCCTTGATCGGATAATCCGGATCGTAGAAAGTGACTGGAAAGCGTTCCCATTTGTCATCCGTTTTTCGCTGTACCGAGACCAATCGTTTGGCCTTATTGTCGGGCAGATAAAACCAGGTGTCGTTCATGCCCAGCGGATCAAATAGACGCTTGCGCAAAAACTCATCAAAAGGCATACCCGAGACCACTTCAATAAAATAGCCGAGCACATCCAGCCCCTCGCTATAGGTGTAGGCTTCGCCTGGATTGTGGTGCAGGGGCAATTTGGCCAGTTTCTTGACACTCTCTTCAATGCTGATCGGTTCGGTGGTAAAAAGGTCGGTGATACCGGCTTTGTAATAAAGCATTTTAAAGCGTTCATCCCGGTCAATGACGCCGTATCCGAGCCCGGAAGTGTGGGTCAGCAGGTGCCGAATGGTGATTTCCTTGTCGGCGGCGACGGTGGTGAAGGTAGTATCACTATATTTAAAATCCTTGATCACCTGTGGGTTTGCAAATTCGGGAATGTATTTGGAAATGGGGTCGTCCAACCGGAATTTGCCTTCTTCCCACAGCATCATTACTGCCGTGGACGTAATGGCTTTGCTCTGGCTGGCAATGCGGAAGATATCGTCCGTCTTCATGGCGCGGTTGGAGGCATTATCGGCCTTACCGAAGGCCTTGTGGTACACAATTTTTCCCTTACGGGCAATGAGCGCCACGATGCCGGGCACCTGTCCTTCTTCGACGGCTTCTTTGCACATCGCCTCCACCCGCGCCAGCCGTTCGGGCGACATGCCCACACTTTCGGGAGTCGCGGTGGTGAGTGGCGGAGAATTTTGAATGGATTTGGTTTGGGCCATGCCTACAACGGCCCAGCTCAGGCAAAGGAAAAGCAGGAGATTTTTCATAGATAGATTAATAATGTTTGATGATAGATAGCTTCAGTACTCAATAGAGGTGTTGTGCTGGGACAATTGACATCCGAAATAATCCCGGCAGAACACCTCTAAAGTATCAAATTTTGTAGAAGTCTCGTAGCATCATGGGTAATTCCTTTCTTGCCGGGATATCGAGGTATGGATAGGTGACTTTCGTCAAATACAGCCCTTGCGGATAGGCGTACAGGGTAAACTTGGGATTGTCGATACCCTGAAGGTACTTTTCGAATCCGGCTACGGTCAATTTGCCCTGCCCCACTTCCAGCAAATTGCCCACAATAAGGCGAATCATACCCCGCAAAAAGCGATTGGCGGTGATTTGAAAACAGAAATTTTGTTGGTGCTCACCGGCAAATAATTGGGCGGAGGTCACTCTACAGGTAGTGGAATTGTGTTTATCCGGTGTTTTGCAAAATGCCCGGAAGTCGGTGTACTTTGACAGCAGATTGGCTGCCTCCTGCATGTCTTCCAGGCGCAGGTCGTTGATCGGATACCACGCACTCAGATCGGCCAGAAAGGGATCTTTGATGGTGTGAAAAAAGTAGTGGTAGGTACGGGCCGTGGCATCATACTGAGTATGGGCTTTGTCGGCCACGGGAACAATATCAAAGATGGCAATGTCTTTTGGCAGGGATTTATTGAGCACAAAACGCAGGTCGAAATCCAGCTCCTGGTTAATATCCAGGTGAAAAAAGAACTGATTGGCGTGTACGCCCGCATCCGTCCGCCCACAACCGATGCAACTGACCGTCTTTTTCAATACCTGACTCAGGGTTTTTTCCAACATTTCCTGAATGCTGATCACCCCGATCTGCCGCTGCCAGCCCCGATATTGAGCGCCCTGGTAGGCTATGTGGAAGAAGTAACGCATTTTTTTAGTTTAGCGATTAGTGTGTAGTCGACTTCGCCGTAGGCTTCGTCGCCCGAAGGAGTTTAGAGAGGGCTAAGTTAGTCATTCTGCAAATGCTTGGATGATGGTCGATGTTGCAAACATCTCCCGAGCGGGTGAGCTATCGGCTTGAACCGGGGGACAACGCCAAGCGAAAACCAATATAATTGCCGAGATAAAGTGGACGGTCGTGAATGCGGAAGGAAACGCGACAACCATGGTCCATATCGAACCACGAACCGCCACGGGAAACGTGAGTGCCACTTGTCAGGCTATTCCAAGCTGAACCATCCTCTGGAGCACCATAATAACTGTTATGCCAACGATCTTCAATCCATTCTAGTACATTTCCGCTCATATCGCAGAGCCCCAGTTCATTTGGATACTTTAAGCCGACCTGTTTGCTTTCTCCATAACTATTGTCCAAATACCAAAGCGTATTTTTTGATTTTTGACTACCTGCGTAACGATATCCCTGACTCAATTGTCCTCCACCAGCGGCATATTCCCATTCGGCTTCGGCTGGTAATCGGTATGTTTTTTTTGCAATAGCGTTAAGTTTTGCTAAAAAGACCTGAACATCTACAAAAGAGACCATTTCTACTGGGCGCTTCATCCCTTTGAATGCTGAGGGATTGTTCCCCATTACCTCTAGCCATATTTCCTGAGTCACAGGATATTTACCCATATAAAGGTCAGGAACACAAACTGTATGAACGGGTTTTTCGTTATCATTGGCGTCCTCTTCCTCACTCCCCATTAGGAAGTCCCCCCCTTCCACAAAAATCATCTCGAAAGAAATCCCTTCCGCTATTTTTTCAATAAAGCTCTTTTTCATCTAGATAATTTCTTTTAAGCGTTGCACAATTTTCACCCAGGCCTCATCTCTGTCTTCATACGAGCTTACCGGAATACCTTTGGCCGGAAGGCCGTTTAGCTTGCTAAATGCCATACCTTCCCAATCGCAGGGGCGTAAGAAGATAGGCACGACAACAGCTTCTCCCCGATCGTGGCGGGCCATGGCATTTTTGATTTCAATATCCCAGATGTAGTCGGTGGCCAGAAAGTTGGCACTGATCAGTAGGAGTATAATATCCGCATTTGCCAGCTCTTGTTTTATTTTATCATCCCACTCTTCTCCGGGCAAAACATCGTGATCATTCCAGGGCGCAATTTTTTTGCTTCGTCGTAGTGGTGAAAGATGAGTCAAAAATTCGTCCAGATACGCCCGGTCGTGGCGGGAGTAGGAGAAAAAAATCTTTTTTTCTGTTGTAGCTTCCGATTGATTTTTCATGGTTTTCATTTTAAAGCCATCCAGCAATTCGTAAACCGAGACATCGGCAAAACTGGTTCGGCATTCGATGGTCTTTTTATCCATCGCTCTACGGCGAATGAGTTCCTGATAATCATAAAATTCAGGATTGGTATTGGTTTGGCAGGTCGGACAGATGCAGGGAATCATTTTCTTCACTTTTTCCGCTAGGCCGCTGTAGGTTTCATTTAAGGCATCCAAATCCGTGGAAATGACACTCATCAATTCCTTGCGTTCCGGGCCATGTGAGCGCAGAATGATCTCGTCGCCTTTGATGCCTACTTGTGCCAGTAATTGGGTAGTCCCTTGTTCAAAAAACACACCGCTTTTCCATCCCAATTCCGGCTGGTTGACAAAGCGGTGTTGCCTTACCATTAAGCGGTTGATCATGCCTTTTGGTAAAAACTGGTATTGATAGCGAATGACCAGATCACCAGGTTTTTCCCACTTTTTTAGATTTTCAGGCTTGGAGGGTTGTAACAACTGAGGCGCTAGCCAGGTCATGGGGGTGGTATCTCTAAGCAGATAACAAAGCTCAAATTTGGTCATCAAGGCCCTTAATTCCAGGTGTTTATCTGCATAGATCGAATCGGACCAGATCCGGGCGCAATCCTCCACGGTAAAATGGCCTAGTGCTCCTTTGACAATTTCATCATCCAGTACCTTAAACACTGCTTCGGTAGCCCAGGTATTTTGCAGAATCACGGTACGGGCCAATAGCTCATCCTCCTGAAAGTGCAGGAAAATCCCAAGGTCATGAAAAAACTGACTAAGATACAATGCTTTGTCCCGGTTAAAAGGCAGGTGGTTTTTATAAATTTCAAAATAGTCTTTTTGAGAAATGTAGGCTTTTTTCAACGCCATTTTTTCAATTTCCCGCCGAATGGCCACCCACTTCTTGGGCAATTTTTCTCCGATATGTGGCAATTGTTTGGCCTGAAAGATGATGGCTTCCTTGATGGTCGCGACAGCGCCTTTCTTCATTAAATCGCCACTAAATTTATCCTTCACATGTTCAAAACGCCCCTTAATTCCCGCCATGTCAATCGCCTTACTGCGGCCTCCTTTTTCATTTTGGAAGATCAGTACGGGACTATCGCCTCCCAGTAATTCGATGACTTCCAACCAGTATTTAAACCCCTCATCCTGCACGGTTTTATGGTCCTTTCTGGTATCGTCCAGCAAGATGTACAAGGAGCGTTTAGTCAGAAAAAACTGATGGGTAGCGTGATAGATCTCCTGCCCTCCAAAATCCCAGATATTGATGCGGAATTTTTTATCGCCGGGCATCGGAAATTCCAGCCGGTGAATATCAATGCCTTTGGTGGATTCACTTTCACTGGGTAAGTCCGCGTTTCCATCCAGCAGGCGACGACAGAGACTGGTCTTGCCGGCCCCTCCTTCTCCAACGATCAATAATTTAGTTTCGTAAATCGACTCGGTGCCCTGGGCATCTTGCTCCTGAAAATAATTAAGTATAGCGGCATTACCTTCCTTCACCATTTCCGGAGGCGGTGTGGTCAGGGGGCATTCTTCTAGTAAGACACCATTCCCCTCATTCTTCCACTTGAATTCAATGCCCTTTCCCAATAAATGCCGTAGCGGAGAAATATCTGTAATCGCATTTCCACTTACATTCAGGGTTTCCAACACAGGAGCCTTTGCCAGGAATGACAGGTCACTCACCTTGTTGCCATCTTGTAAAAAAAGATATCTCAATTGGGGCAGGTCTCCGGTTAGCTGCAACACAGACAATTCGTTGCTGCTTAAATCCAGAAAAAGCAATTCCGGGCTTTCCCCTTGCATCACAAATGACCTCAGTTGATTACGCTGAGCTTCCAAAAACATCAATTGGGTAAATCCGGCGGGAAAATTCAGCTGTTTCAGTTGGCATTCCCGCAAATGCAGTTTTTCCAATTGGGAACAACCCTTCTCAAAAGTGACGGATGTCAATGCTTCATTTTCACTTAAATCCAAAAAACGGAGGGACTGCATAGTAGCCGGTACCCCTACTTGCTTAAGACGGTTTTCACTTAAATTTAATGCCTGTAATTCAGGCATTTTCCAGAGAAAAGCGATCTCTTTATCCGTTAATTCTAGTCCACTTAAGTTCAAGCCAATAACCTCTTCTGCATCATTCAGCACATAGCCATTATACCCAGGCATCATGCGTTCCACATCAGGTTGTTGAATGAGGTCCTTGAGGTCGAGCTTGTCTTGAATTTCTTTTAACTGCATGGTCTTTGAGGCGGTGAGTATGAATTTTATCGCCATTAAATTACAATATTAAATGAATCCAGCCACCCATCTGTATGATAAAAACCGATAGGCCACTGTTGTCTCACTAATTCTCCCAAAACCCATTTGTGAAACTTTAAAAAATATTAAGTACATTGTAGGGACCAAGACAACACCTAAAATGCCCACTAAACCTGTCATTTTCCTGGCTTTCGCCAACGAAAAGCGGTCCGAAGCGCGCTATCTTCGGGCGTTGGCCAGAGAACAAGCCCTACTTAAGGAAGCCCTGGAGCCCGCCATTGTTGCCGGGTTGTGTGAGGTCGTGGTTGAATCCAATGCTACGGTCAATTCCATTATTGATACTTTTCAGAAGGCGCGTTATCAAAATCGTATTGCGGTATTTCACTACGGTGGACATGCGGACGGCTATCAGTTGTTGCTGGAAGACCTGGAAGGCGGTAATGCCATCGCACACGGTGGGGGATTGGTGTCTTTTCTCAGTAAACAATCGACGCTAAGGCTGGTCTTTCTCAATGGTTGTTCTACACAGCGACAAGCCGAGGAATTGGTTCAAGCCGGGGTGCCCGCCGTGATCGGCACCTCGAAAAGTATTTCCGATGAAGTAGCCACCCAACTGGCGGCAAGGTTTTACCAAAGCATTGGCCAGGGAGCCACCCTTGATCGGGCGTGGCGGGAGGCAGAGGATGAGGTCAAAATACGCTGCGGAGATTCACCGAAGCGGGATGTGTTATTTACCTTCACCGATGATGATCAAACCCAGATTGCTGATCACTTTCCCTGGAATATTCACTACCGGCAAGGTGCGGGGATCGTTGCCTCCTGGAATCTGCCTCAAACCGTAGGCAATCCACTTTTTGGCTTGCCCGATTTGCCCCGGGACTTTGACCTACCCGAAAGTCCTTACCGCTTTTTGCGCCGCTTTGAGCGCCGTCATGCGGAGGTGTTTTTTGGACGGGGCACTTACATCCGTGATGTGTATATGAGATCGGTTGATCCACATGCCGCTCCGGTTTTACTGCTGTATGGACAGTCGGGAGTGGGGAAGTCATCCCTACTGCACGGGGGGGTGCTGCCCCGATTGGAGCAAACCTGCAATGCCCTCTACCTGCGCCGTGATCCGGAAATGGGATTGACCCAAACGTTGATGGGGGCTTTTGAACAAAAAGTTGGCAATGATGCCGATTCCCTGAAGAACGCCTGGCTGGAAAAAGAGGAAAAATCTAAAAAACGGGTAGTGCTTATTCTCGACCAGGTGGAGGAGGCGTTTACCCGTCCGCTTGAAGAGGAGCAGCAGGAGCTTTTACATTTCATGCAATTGGTTCAGGGTATTTTTGATCATCCAAAAGACCGCCCGATTGGAAAGTTAGTGCTCAGCTACCGCAAGGAATTTCACCCGGAAATTGAGGAGCAATGCCGACAGCTAGCCATCCCTCGGGAGAAGATATTTATTGACAAATTAAACCGCGCCGATATCATTGAGGTGGTCAATGGATTGACATCCAATGAACGGCTACAGCGACGATATCAGCTGACTGTAGAAGAAACCCTTCCCGGAGTTATTGCGGATGATTTGCTGGTTGACCCCAATTCCGCTATCGCGCCGGTGTTGCAGATTTTGCTGACCAAAATGTGGGACCTGACCGAAACGGATGGAGGTCGTCAATTTACCGTAGCCAAATACAACGAATTGCGTAAAGCAGGCATTTTGCTGGATGATTTCTACGCCGAGCAAATGGCCCAATTACATGACTGGAATGCCGAAGTCGTGGATTCCGGACTGGCGCTGGACCTGCTCAATTTGCATACCACCCACATGGGGACAGCCGACAGCCGCGACTTGGAAGAAATCCGTACGTTGTATCAACACCGACAGGATTTATTGGATCAATTGCTGACGCGCCTGAAAAGCCTCTACTTACTTACGGAGGTTGGCTCCAAAACGACCGGACTGACGCACGATGCCCTGGCCCCCATTGTACAACGAGAGATCAAAGATTCCGACAAGCCAGGCCAACGTGCCTTGCGCATCCTTTCCTCCAAAATGCCGGAATACCAATACAGCCCGGAAACCGTCTACATCGACGAGGAAGACCTGATGCTGGTAGAACGCGGCGCCGGAGGGATGCGATTGTGGACGCTGAAAGAACAGCAACTCATTGAAAAAAGCCGCAAAAGACGGGCAAAACTACAAGCCGAACGCAAGCGCAATCAACGATTAAAAAACATCGGAGCCGTGGCCATCACCGCCCTGGCTATTTTGGCCGGCATTTTTGCCTTTCGCTCTAATCAACAAGCTAAAAGAGAAGCCTTAAAAGCGGAAGCCAGTAAGCTGGTCAGCGAAGCCCTGCGCGAAGAGAAAGTGGATGCGACTAAGGCGGTAACCTTACTCGATTCGGCCCTCACAATGTTGCCTAATGAGGAAAACACCTTGCAGGTGCGGCATGAGGTGTATTCCAATAACGAATTTTATCAACAGCATTTTAACGTAAAAGAACCGATTATTGCAACAGCCCTTTCTCCGGATGGCAACGGCGTTCTCGCTGTTGGTGAATCCAGCGGAAACGTACACATTTTACAAAAAAACAATTCCGCTTCGGGCGACGGTAAAATGATCACTCATGCTGGTCCCATCATTGGAGCGAGCTATTCCCCCGATGGTCAACAAATGATCACTTTTGGTAATGACAGCATCGTGCGGATTTGGGATAGGAATGGACAATTGATTCGCCTCCTGGAAGGACATCACTCTCCGGTAAGGTCCACAGCATTTCAGCCTGGAACTGATCATCTAATGACGGGCGGCCTCGACGGGGAACTTATTGTATGGAATAAAACCAACAATCAGATGCTGCGCCGTTGGACGGCCCATCAGGAGAGAGTCAGCGACATATCTTTTGCTCCTTCCGGAGATACCCTCGCTACAATTAGCCGCGACCTCAGCCTGGCGCTGTGGACTGCTCAGGGGCAATTGTTATGGCGGGTTTCATTGGCAGCATTGCCATATTCGGTGGCTTACGATCCTCTCGGCCAGTATATTCTTGCCGGTACCCGCGATGGCAAGCTTACTTTCTATTCCATGAGTGGAAAACCCATATTCAGTATCCAGGCACACCGCCAAAGCATTAACAAGGTTGCCTGCACTCCCGATGGGCAGTTAATTTTAACAGCCGGTGATGATCGGCAAATAAAGGGCTGGAACCGGAAGGGAGAACTACTGAAGACTTACAGGGGGCATCGCGAGGAAGTCAGGGGATTAGCAATTGTGGGTGATGGACAATACTTCGTCAGTGCAAGTATGGATAGCACCGTCAAATACTGGCCAACCCAATCAAAGATCATCCAAAAATACCTTCATAAAGGGAAAGTTATTTCCAGCCTTGATTGTGCTCAGGGTGGACGCTTCATTGCCGGAATCGGCTCCCTAAAGATGGAAATTGACATCAGAGATCCGACTATTTCCGATGAAACAATTAACCAGTTGTACGATGCTCCAGCAGCTCAATCGGCTTTTATCTGGAAGGAGGCGGGGCAGCAATTGTTTGAGTTAAAGGGGCATTCCAGTTACCTCACATCAGTAGCTTTTTCTCCTGATGGAGCATTTTGCCTAACCGGCGGCGGTGACAAGCAGGTTATTTATTGGAGTGAGGAAGGGAAAAAGATTCAGGCATTTCAAGGAATGACAGAAGGGGTCAAAGCAGTGGCTTTTTCACCGGATGGGCAACTGATAGCGGCCTGCGGACTGGATAGTTCCGCGCTGGTTTGGAATCTCAAAGGGGAACAACAATTCCGGCTCCTATACCCTGATGTGGTGGAGGATCTATGTTTTTCACGGGATGGCACACAATTATTGACGGCAGGATACGATGGTCTGGTACGGCGATGGTCAGTGAGCACTCAGCAAATTGTTGACACCTTTAGGGTGGCCGGTGGCCGGGTTGTCTCGATTGCAGTTTCTCCCGATGGACAATATTTTGCCGCGGGTAGTGGAGCCGGTGAAGCCGGAGTATATGTTTGGACCCGGGAAGGAACACCTCATTTTCAGAAGAAGATCATTTCCCAAAATGAGATGGGCGGTCAGGCTGTCAACGATCTGGCATTTCATGACAATGGCCAACTCATTGCAGCCGCTACGGAAGGGGGAATCGTTAAGGTATTTGACCTTTCGGGGCAGGAATTGCAAACGATGGATGATACCGCTGGTGCAGACGCCAATTGTGTTGTCTTTTCCAAAGATGGAACGTCACTCTTAGTGGGAAGTGGAGATGGCTGGATCAGAAGGTATCAACTTAAATAAGATGAATTATGCTTAACCAGGAAGTCATCAGGGTATTGCCACAACTTGGGCACGGAAATTTTCTGGTGACGAGTGCCGCCTTCATGCCCAGCAAAAAGATATTGACTACCCTGGACACCAACGGCAGCCTGATCTTCTGGGATATTCGCAGTGGCAAGCAGATGCGTCAAATGCGGTTTGAGGGAATTGGCACACTCATGTACAAAGTGGATGGCAAAAATTGTCCCATTACTGCAGCAAAGCCCTGGCGACTAAAAGTTAGCGGTGATCAATTGTATATATACGGTGCAACTAAGGTTTATAGTATCAGCGACATTGATGCCAACCCAAAAGAGGTCTTCAAGCTCAAGCCGGATATGATCAATGGCTTTTTGACGGATGATGCCTCCGCTTATATCGCCATCAGAAATCGGCCTGGAGGCTCCCGTACTTTGTCTCAGGATGTGGTCATTCATCAGGATGGCAAGGATTCAATCATCAAGTTGGGGAGCTTCATTCTTCCGGATGATTCCGATTTTAAGCGGTTTACGGAGCATAAGCACCTGCAAGGAACCGCTTATGCACCCGAGCAGCAGCGGGCAGCGGTAGCCTATGAGGTGAAGGACATGCTGCACATGGAATATATGCCGGACTGGCAACAGTTTGACATCTGGGGTGGCAAGACAAAAAGACGGGAAGTAGCCTTATTTGACACCAGTCAGTCCCCAGTTCAATTGCTCAACCGGATTTCCATTGATCCCGATGTCCTGTATTGGCTGAGCCCCAAAGCCGATTTGGTGCGCTGGATAAAAAAAGGAATCATTTGGCGAAAGCCACTTGATTCAGATGATCTCGAAAGGAAGGAAATCAATCTTCGAGACTGCTTGCCGAAAGGCGAAAAACTAAAAGAAGTGCTTGCCTTTTGTGTTGGTACAGGGGAAGCCACCGATGACCTCATGGCGGTGATCTTAGAGACGAGTTCCGGATATATTTTGCAGGTTTGGGGTATAAACAAAGGGAAAATTCTCCTGCATTGGTCATTGGAAAAGCCATTGCAGCCCTTAGCATTTAGTACGGATGGCCAATACCTCGTACTTGGCTCAGAGGCTGGCCCCATCCATTTGTGGAACCTGCAAAACGGGGCTCTTGAACGCATGTTTTACGCCTCAATGCCTAAAATCCTGCATTTGAGTTTACAGCAAGATAATGTGGTCAATTTTGCTTTCGCCAATAATACCTTGTACAATCTCCGGTTTGCTGAGGGAGTACGCTTTAAGCAAACAGGTCAATGGCACAATCCGGTGCGGAAGGCCGTGATGAGCCGCAACAATGCTTTTGTTAATGAGCAGGGTGATCGCATGCAACTCAGCGAAATGACAGCCCTGATCGATCAGGCTGCGCCTAACAAAGTAGTCTTGCTTTTCGGGGATCGCTTTTCGCCCTACTTGCCAAGGAATAGCAAAGCAGCGATCAAACAAATGACCCTGTCGGCGGATGGGCGTTTTTTGGCCATATTGCTTGATAATAGCCGAAACACTATCTACATTATTGATACGGACCCTTTCTCAGATCAGGCCTCCGCAACCTATGACGAACTGGCCAGATGGGAGCTGCCCGGAGCACAAGATATTGCCTTCCATCCGGAGACCAATGACCTGTTGGTGGGGGTATTGCGGAAAAATGAAGAGGACAACCTCTATCTATATCGCTGGCAAGAACAAGATGTAGATGCCGATGATCAGGAGTTACAACCACTTTGGCGTCATTCCTTTGATTTCGAATGGTCTGATGATTGGAAAAGAATCTTCCCTAAGCTCACAATTGCCTTTAGCGAAACCGGACAATACCTGATCTTCCAGCTACAATGGTCCACACCAACCATTGCTTTATTGAAGGAAACGAATCAAAAGAAAGGCATTTATCAGGAATTATTTCCGGTCATATTGGGTAATTCGGGGCGCGCTAAAAAAACGGATTCAGCGCTACGAAAATTACTGGCCAAGACAGATGCTTTGCAAATATTCGGCAATGATGAGTTGATTGTCTTTTCGGAAAATAGAGGGAAGGGATATTCATTTTACAAAATGCTGGACCTTGAGGAATGGCTGAAGAGAAAAGATGAAAAACGGCAATCTCCTTACCGTAGAATATCCAGGAAACATTTGAAATTCATTAGTGCAGATCGCTTTGCAGTAGCACAAGATCCGTCGTTGTTGTTTCTTTGGAAGGAGGGTGAAGACTGCGTTTATGTGGTCAATTGGATGAACAAATTTGGCGCCATTACGTGGTTGTTTCCTTGTAATGAAGAGAAGTTTTTAATGGTTAGCCGTCACAATTATTATTATTCTACTCCTGATGGTTATGACCTGATTGCCTTCCAATTGGGAGACGAAGTATATCCCTCCGAGCAGTTTGATGTGCTCTACAATAAACCGCATCGGTTGCTGGAGCGCATGGGGGTTTTGGACAGAAAGAAAGAGAAGAATTCCGAGTTGCTAGACCTCTTTGCTGCCGCCTATCAGAAACGACTGAGCAAACTTTTTGAGAAAGTTCCCGAGCCCAATCGCCAGAAATTGATCGACCAGATCGATAGTCAGGAAGATACCGAGAAGCAACTTGGGCTATTGCCGACTATTGAAATTCTCAACAAAGATCAAATTCCTGGATCAACGGCGGAACTGGAGCATGAATTTGATATTCAGGTTCCTGATCCTAATGTTAAAGTAAAGACTAATGACGAGGTAATATCGCTACTAAAATTGAGTGTTTTTGTCAATGGTGTACCCATTCACGGAATGGTGCAAATCGATGGAAAAGAAGGGCCAATCCAGGGGCGGGAAGGATTAAATCTTGCTGAGCGTGACCGCTCTGATCTAAGGGCCAAAATTCGTCTTCGCCTGTCGCCCGGCTTGAACAAAGTTGATGTTTCAGTAACCAACATCCACGGACTTGAATCCTTTCGGGACACCTATTACATCCAGTACGTAGGCAATAGAACCCAGACACGGCTATACATAATTACCATTGGGGTAGACACGTATATTAAAGACTCCGGCAAAAACCTGAACTTCGCCAAATCCGATGCACTTGCATTGGCGAAAGCCCTCTCAGGAATTGCTACGGCTTCCGGGAGGTTTGACGAGGTAATGGAACCATCGATACTGCTAGATGATGAAGTGACCAGTGAGCAAATAGAGGCTCAGGTAGGGACCTATCTGGCCAATGCGACGGAAGACGATTGTGTCATCGTTGCTTATTCCGGACATGGATTATTGGGATCGAAATTTGATTTTTACCTGGCTACCCATGATACGGATTTTGCTAATCCGGCGGAAAGAGGAATTAGCCTCGAAATGGTGGACAATTTGCTAGACGCCATTCCGGCACGAAATAAGTTAGTGCTTCTGGATGCCTGTCATTCCGGGGAATTTGATAAGGAAGCTGCGAAGAAAAAAGAAGCGAAATCAACAGTCAAAATATCTGGTGTCAAGTTCAGAAATGGAGACCACGACATTGAAATAACGGATAAAGCCTTTCAAACCATGCAAGCGCTTTTTGTAGACTTACGCCGGGGGGCTGGAGCTACCGTCATCTCTGCCTCCGCCGGTGATCAAAAAGCCAGGGAGCGGGAGGATTTGGAGCACGGTGTTTTCACCAATTGTTTGCTGGAAGCGCTTGGTATTCGGGAAGCGAAAGACTTGCGCAACGCAGTGCTTCCCGACGGGCCACTGCGAATTTCCGACCTATCGCGCTACTTGATCCAGCGGGTGCCGGAAGTGGCAGGAAATAGCCAGCGACCAACCGTGCGTACCGAAAACATTTCGAATGATTGGCAGATAAAATAATTTCAAAACCCATAAATCAGGTAATAATGGCTATAATTAATGTAGAACAAATAACAGGAATCGTTAGAAACGGGAACGTCAAATATAAAGAGGGCGAGCTGCAGGAATTCAACGCTGCCACTACGAACTTTGATCATAAGACCAGCAAAATGTTCTTTATTGAGAATCACAAGCCTAAAATTGCCAGGCCCGCGACAACCTTTTTGGGACTTTTTACTGTTCTTTCTCGTGCGCGGGTAGTCCCCGATACAGAAAGAGCAGGAGAAAAGGAAATGACTAATCACGCTGCATTTCTGGATTACTTCAAAAAATACAGTGGATCACCGGAGACGCCAAAACCAATATTCCTAATCCTTGAAGAACGGTGGATCGAGGTGAATAAAGACGAGTATCTTCCAAATGATCAAAACTTGTTTGTGCTGGAATATGATCTTGAGGGAGAAAACGAGCGAATTCAGAAGCGCCTTACCGTGCAGGATGGCAATAAAGTAGTGTTTAATCCGGCAATTTTCGAAGTTGATAAGAAGCCGGTTTCGCAGGAAAAAACCAGTCGCTTTCGGCTCTTCCACTTTGCTTTGGACAAGCAAGAACAAACCCTGGTCAGTGCTCAGCCTCCGGATAAGGTCGATAGCAGTTCTGCTGACCCCTTCCATGCGGCAGATTTTTTCACCCTTCGCTTTGCGGAACCGAAAACCCTCAAAGCTGAATTAGCTCAGCTTGTCCAATCCATTATGGAAAGAATGGAGCAAAAACGGCTTTTACAGGAGGCGCTTTCGAATATTTCGGATCAGGATCGGGAAAATTTGATTGAACGAATTGATGGCCTTTTGATCAGCTTTGACATCACAAATGAAAGTCCCCGGGAAACGCTCGACCGCTTTTTTCAGGATACCTACGGCGGGCAGCCCGATAAGGATGATCTGGAGGCGTATCTGGACAAAAACTTTGCTGAATTCCATCAGTTGTTGCAGGAGACGGAGAAAGAAGAGTAATACTAATTAACGATTCACCATGTGCGCCGCTACGCGTGGGAAGCTATTGAAAATTTGATTTTTCAGGTCTTCGTTCAGGTCCAGGCTTTCCACCGCCCGGTGCATACATTTCAGCCAGGCCACGGCGGCTTCTTCGGTTATGGCGTGAGGTAGGTGCCGCATCCGCAGGCGTGGATGACCATATTCCTGAGCGTAGAGCTGAGGACCACCAAAAAACTGAGTGAGGAAACAGTACTGCTTGTGCCGCACCACCTCCATGTCGGTCGTAAAAAGTGGACTCAATACCGGATCTTCTTCCACCAGATCGTAGAAGCGATTGACCATCAGTTTGAGGTTGTCAGCACCGAGTTCATCGTAGATGGATGGCAGCATGCAGTAGTGATTTTATTTTGGGTGGCAAAGATAGCCATTTTGTCATTCGTGAGAATAGCTAAAAATATGACTTTGCGCATTAATAGGGTAGCTTTTGTAAAATATTATGTTTTTTATTTTTTATTTTAAAACATTTTTATTACATTGCAACATCATTGATATCATAAGCTTCGCCGGCGATTCTGTAAATGCTCTTACGCATTGTACCCTGACAGCTCTGTGCTGAACGCGCAAGCTGTACGTAGACCAATGGCGGTTTGGCGGATGCGGGCGGGCTTTTACTATTATCCCACCCTCTTAAGGTTGACAATTGACAGAAAGTTAGGGGGTCGGCGGTTTGGTTTTCCAGGTTGTCGGGCTAAAAAGCTATGCTCAGCATTTATGTAGGCGTTAGGTTTAGGGGTTTTGGTTTTTAGTCGACTCACACCTCTCGCTCGGGAGATGTTTGCAGCATCGACCTTTGAGCAGAATTTTCAGAATTGAAGCAGAATTCTCAGAATAAAAGAATTTGCAGAATAATCAGTTGCCTCCTCTCTAAACACTAAACTTTCTCCCCCGTCTCAACATAAACCTGATAAACCGATATAAACCTCATAAACCAGAGCAAGATCACCCCTGGCTAATCATTTCCAGAATGACCTGCTTTTTCCCCTAAACCGCCTAAACGGTCTCCTCCGTCTCACCCATCTACTCCGCCTAAACTCGAAACCAAAGCATTTGCAAAACAATCAAGCATCAGCTCTCTAAACTTTACCCTCTAAACTCTACACTTCTCCTTTACTGACTAATCTGTCGCATAAAATCCTCCGGTACATTAAAGCCCAGTTGTTTTGCCTTTTGGGCCGATTGCAGCGCCTGCGCTTTTTGATTTTTAGTAGCATAAACCTTGGCCATCACGTAATGCGCTGTGGGTTGATTTGGGTTCAGCCGCAGCGATTGATTAGCGTCGGCTTCGGCATTAGGAACATCATTGCGGTTGAGGTATAAAATGGCCCGGTTGGCATAAATGGCCGCCAGTTGTGATCCGGTGGGTTGCAGTTGGATGGCCTGATCAAAATCCTGAAGTGCCTGATCGTAACGCTGCATCATGGCGTGAGAAATGGCTCGATTGAGGAAATAATTGGCATTGTCCGGCTCCAGCTCGATGGCTTTGGAGAATGCTTCCAGCGATTTGTCCATTTGCCCTTTCGAACCGTAGGCATTGCCCATTGATTCGTAAACATTTGCCATTTTGGGATTGATGGAAATGGCCTTCTCCAGATCGGGAATGGCTTCGTCGATGCGGCCGGACCGGCCCCGGAAGCTTCCCCTATTGGCGTATGCCTCATCGGCCCTTTCGGGGAATTTATTGATTACATCCGTCCACAAGGTCTCACTATCCTTCCACACCTGATTGCGTTGAAAAGTAATAGCGACCATAATCAGGGCAAAGGCAATGGCAATGCCCTTTGAGGGTGTATGAAATGAGGACTTTTTTTCTGCGTAAGCAAATAAATAATGAAAGAGCAAAAAGAACACACCCACGTAAGGCAGGTAGGTGTAGCGGTCGGCCATAATCACTTTGCCGACGGAGATAAACTGCAACACCAAAGCCACAGTAACCAGATAAAACCCCAGTCCGAATAAGGGCACCCGGTTCTCTTTGCTTCGCCACAGCGCCCATGCCATCAAGCCAATTGCGATCAGCGGAAACAGGAAGAAATAAGCTGGCATACTCGCCTGTAAATCCGGGTAAGGGTAGAATGCCGACAACTGCACGGGCACAATAGCCTTGATCAGGTACATACAAAATCCGTAGCCTGCAAAAACGAAACGCTGCACAATCGACAAGGAGGCAAAATCAGTGATGGCGCCGCCCGACTGAATCTTGTAGGCCAGTCCACCAAAAAACAGCGAAAGGGCAAAAAACGGCACCTTTTCCAGCCAGGCTCGTTGGTCTAACTTGCGGCCTTTAAACCAGTCGATCAGTATCAACACCACCGGAAAAACCACCGCCATTGCTTTGGACAGCAGTGACAAAACAAACAGCAAACCCGTGATCAACAGCCATTTCATTTCCTGCTTTTCGCGGTAGCGCAAATAAGTGATCAGCCCAGCCATAAAGAATAGCACATACAGCACGTCTTTCCTTTCGGAAATCCAGGCCACCGATTCGACGTGCATTGGGTGGATACCAAAAATGAGGGCTGTGAAAAATGGAACAAATATGGACGCTTTAGGAGCCAGCCGCAGGATGAAAAAGAAGACCAACAACGTATTGATCAGGTGAAGCAACAGATTGGTAAGGTGATAACCAAAGGGTTCCAAACCGGATATTTGATAGTTGATGCCCAGGCTGAGCATGGTCAGCGGATGGTAGTTAAGCGAAAAAGGCTCGGTCAGCAATGCACCCCAATCGGCATTGAATAGCTGGCTGTTTTCGGTCACATATACCGGGTCATCCCAGTTGGTGAACCCATTTTGCAAGGAAGGAAAAAAGGCAATAAAAGTAACCACCAAAAGTGCGATCAAATACACACGATTTTGTGCAGTACTACCCGTTTTTGCTGCTGCCTTGGCCTTGTTTGGCTTATTTTTCTTGCTTTTCGTTTTGCTCTTTTTACTCATGGGACTTAGTGTGCTTTGTTTGAGAGATTGTCATAAAAATAGGATATTTCGCGGTATTGAAAAGGATTCGGGTGTCGATAATCTGTATGACACAATTCCTTACCTTTACTCCATGACCCTTTCTCAAAAAAAATGGCAAATCTGGATTGATACCGGCGGGACTTTCACCGACTGTATTGCAATGAATCCGAATGGTGAGCGGCTGCGCGCCAAGGTGTTGAGTAGCGGTAGCCTCAGAGGTCGGGTTTTACAGAAAGTCGCCTCATACAGCTATAAATTTGAGCACCACTGGAATGTGCAGAAAGATATATTTTCGGGCTACCAATGGCAGGCGCTTGGTCATCCCAGGTGGACCGGTAAAGTAGAAAAAGTGGATGTAGAAAAGGGGCTGTTGCACCTTTCAAATGATTTGCCTTTGCCGGATAATCTTGATTTTGAAATCACCGCTGGAGAGGAAGCGCCCATTCTGGCTACACGATTGGTGACCCAAACGGGCTTACAGGAATCACTTCCACCTCTTGATATGCGGCTGGGGTCAACCCGTGGCACCAATGCCTTGCTGGAGCGCAAGGGGGCAAAAGTCACCCTGCTGATCACCAAGGGGTTTCGGGATCTACTGCTGATCGGCACCCAACAAAGGCCACATTTATTTCAACTGAATATTCCTGATCCGCAGCCACTTTATCACGAGGTGATTGAGGTGGAAGAGCGTTTGGATGCGCAGGGAAAAATCATTACCCTCCTAACCGAAGAGGAGATATCCAGGGCTATTGATCAGGTCACTACCGAAGCGGTGGCGGTATCTTTTTTACATGCTTATCGCAATCCGGTACACGAACAAATGCTGGCGAATGCTTTACGTAAAAAAGGCTTATCGTATCTATCCCTTTCTCAGGAATTGAGTCCTTCCATCAAACTATTGCCACGTACCCAAACCACACTGGTCAATGCTTACCTCGATCCCGTATTGACAGCATACCTCTCCAATATTCGCGAGGTGCTGGCTGGGGCCAATTTATTGGTCATGACCAGTGCCGGTGGACTCAATGCAGCAAACACCTTTTTTCCCAAAGATAGCCTGCTGAGCGGCCCGGCAGGCGGCGTAGTTGGCGCCGGACGAATTGCTGTACAGCTTGGCATTCCCAAAGTGCTCACCCTCGATATGGGAGGCACCAGCACGGATACCGCCCGTTATGATGGCCGATACGATTATCAATTTACTACGCATATCGACGATATTGAAATGCGGAGTCCTTCACTCGCCATTGAGACGGTGGCTGCAGGAGGGGGCTCCATTTGCAGTTTTGATGGACACAAACTCACCGTTGGCCCGGAAAGCGCCGGGGCATCTCCCGGCCCGGCTTGTTATGGTGCAGGAGGGCCGCTCACCATTACGGATGTGAATCTATTGCTGGGGAAATTGGAACCCTCCGAGATGGGCATTCCCATCAATTTGGCGAAAGCCAGGGCTGCCCTGAAGGAAGTTCAGGCAGAGCTTTCAATGTCTTTCCAACAGACTTATACCGAACTGGAATTGCTGCAGGGTTTTGAGCAAATTGCCAATGAAAAAATGGCAGAAGCCATCCGAAAAATATCGATAGCGAAAGGCTTTGATCCCAAAGATTATGCATTGTTGGCCTTTGGCGGGGCGGGAGGATTACACGTGTGCCGCATTGCCGAGCTGTTGGATATCGACACCGCGATTTTAGCATTTGATGGCGGTTTGCTGAGTGCTTACGGTATTGGTCATGCGCGGGTGGAAAGATTGGCCGAAAGGCAAATATTGAAACCACTGACGGAAGTACAGGCCGAACTTAATAGTATTATTGATCAGCTTACGCAAAAAGCGCAGTCGGCCCTCCAGGAAGAAGGGTATCTGCCAAACATGATAGAGGTTACCCAATGCCTGGTGTATCTCCGCTTTAGCGGACAGGAAAGCAGCCTGGAAATTGATTATTTAAAAAGCGATGATCTGGCGACTGAATTTGCCTCTGTTTACTGCGAGCTGTTCGGGCACTATCCGGCCAACCGAGAGCTGGAAATAGAAAGTATCAAGGTTATTGCCGCAACCCGGCCGCCGGAAATGCATCCTGCAACCATTCCGAAAACCACCCTTACCCCGGAGGTCAATAGCTTGGTGACTGCCCCGATTGGTGCGCGGGAAATTCCTGTTTATAAATGGACATCGCTAAAAGCCGGAGCACAGATAAATGGACCGGCCGTGGTGATCAATCCGACTTCTACGGCCTATCTGGAAAAAGACTGGCAACTGACCATTGCCTCCGATCACAATGCCTTACTCAAACGTCAGGTACTGAATACTTCCAGGCAAAAGGATTTGAAAGAGGCCATTGCATTGGAATTGTTTACCAATCGTTTCAAAGCGATTGCCGAAGAGATGGGGGCCCAGCTGCAACGCACTGCCTTTTCGGTGAATGTCAAAGAACGCCTCGATTTTTCCTGTGCCATTCTGGATGCAAATGCCGACCTGCTGGTCAATGCTCCGCATATTCCCGTGCATCTGGGGAGTCTGGGCATTTGCGCAAGGCTGGTGTTGCAGAGAACACCTCTGGAAGAAGGCGATGTCATTATTGTCAATCATCCAAAATACGGGGGATCACATTTGCCGGATATTACTCTGCTGTCTGCTGTTTTTTCCGATAAAAAGGAGCTGATCGGCTATGTGATCAACCGGGCACATCACGCCGAAATTGGCGGCAAACGCCCCGGTTCTATGCCGCCGGACGCCAGAAACCTGGAAGAAGAAGGTGTCGTCTTTTTGCCCACCTATTTGGCGAAAGCCGGAGTGATGCAATGGGCCGCCATTGAAAAAATGTTGATGCAGGCAGTCTACCCGACTCGTGCCTTATCCGAAAACCTCGCGGACATTAGTGCGGCACTGGCTGCTTTACGAAGCGGTGCCAGGGCATTGAGAAAGATGGCCGCTGAACACGGCCTTGAAAAGGTGCATTATTATATGCAATCACTAAAGAACCAATCGGCAGTGGCATTGCGGCAAGCATTACAGTTGCAGGAAAAGTCTTTCTGGCGGGCCAGGGAAGAGCTGGACGACGGCCACGGGCTCCAGGTGGCTGTTGAGCTAAAAAATGACATTTTACAGTTCAATTTTGAAGGAACAAGTGGCGTTCATCCGCGCAATTTGAATGCCAATATCTCCATTGTCTATAGCGCGGTGATTTATGTATTGCGGCTACTTTGCCAGAAGGACATTCCACTGAATGAAGGCCTGATGCAAAGGGTTAAAATTCACTTGCCGGTTAGCTTTTTGCATCCCGATTTTGTGGATGATCCAGGACAATGCCCAGCGGTTGTTGGCGGCAATACGGAAGTCAGTCAGCGTTTGGTGGATACCTTGCTCAAAGCTTTTGAACTGGCCGCCTGCAGTCAAGGTACGATGAACAACTTCCTTTTCGGTGATGACACCTTCGGGTATTACGAGACCATTGGCGGTGGAGTTGGAGCGGGGCCGGACTTCCATGGGCGTTCGGCGGTGCATCAGCACATGACCAATACCCGCATTACAGACCCGGAAGATCTGGAATTTCGTTATCCGGTACGCCTCGTACGTTTTGCTATTCGGCCAAATTCGGGCGGTGATGGCCAATTTCACGGTGGTGACGGCATTATCCGGGAGATTGAGTTCTTACGCTCGGTAGAAATGACCATCCTAAGCCAGCATCGCATAGTGGCACCGTACGGTCTGGAGGGAGGGACGGCCGGAAAATGTGGGCAACAATATGTGATGAAGAAGGACGGTACCCGTATTGAATTGGAAGGTTTGGACAGTCAATCGCTGGAAGCTGGTGATCGCATTGTGATTGAGACACCCGGAGGCGGCGGGTATGGAATCAACGAAGAAGAATAATGATTATTTTCTAAAAGGTCACCTTGGTTTCCACCAATACCGCATCCACCAGCCCCTGATCATTGATTTCCTGAAGCACTACTGGAGCCATTTCATTGAGCAGACTTTCGTCCAATGGCAGTTCGACTTTCACATAATTGTCGGTGAAGCCTGACATCATACCCGGTGTTTTGCTGTGTTCAAACAATACAACACGTTCTTCACCCAGGTGTTGGGAATAAAAATGGCGGCGTTTTTTATCACTCAAAATATTGAGCATTTCGTTGCGGCGGCGACGTTCCTGCATCGGCACCTGTGGCATCTCCGCAGCGGGTGTATTCGGCCTTTCGGAATAAGTGAAAACGTGCAGATAGGAAATGTCCAATTCGTTAATAAAGCGATAGGACTCCAAAAAATCCTCCTCCGTTTCTCCCGGAAACCCTACAATCGTATCCACACCAATGCAGCAGTGCGGCATCAGCTCCTTGATTTTGGCCACCCGGGCGGCGTATAGTTCCCGCTTGTAGCGGCGGCGCATTTCCTTCAGTTGTTTGTTATTACCCGATTGCAGCGGCATGTGAAAGTGGGGTACAAACCTTTTTGACTGTGCCACAAATTCGATGATCTCATCGGTACATAGGTTGGGCTCAATGGAAGAAATGCGAAAGCGGTCGATGCCTTCCACCTCATCCAGTGCACGGATCAGGTCGATGAACAGGGCTTCCTTGCGTGGCTTTGTGCCTTCAATTACCTCGGTACCATTGCCAAAATCACCGATATTGACGCCGGTCAGCACAATTTCCTTGACGCCCATTTGGGCAATCTTTTTGGCATTAGCCACCACATTTTCAACCGTATCACTTCGGCTCTTGCCGCGTGCCAGCGGAATGGTACAAAACGAACATTTGTAGTTGCAGCCATCCTGTACCTTGAGGAATGAGCGGGTGCGGTCGCCGAAGGAAAAGGCGTTGATAAAGTCTTTTGCTTCGGTCACCTCTCCGGCGCGAACCATGCCTTTGCCAGGCGATTTGCTCAGATCGTCGATGTATTCCAGGATACGAAATTTCTCAGCGGCTCCGAGCACCAGGTCCACCCCTTCGATGCTCGAAATCTCTTCCGGCTTCAGCTGCGCATAACAACCGATCACGACCACGAATGCCTGGGTGTTGTGGCGTAGGGCCTTTCGTACAATGTTGCGGCATTTTCGGTCCGCGAAATCCGTCACAGAGCAAGTATTGATCACATAGATATCGGCTCCTTCGTCAAACTTCACTTCACCATAGCCCGCATCCTCAAACAGCCGTCCGATCGACGATGTTTCAGAATAATTGAGCTTGCAACCCAGCGTATAAAATGCAACTGTCTTTGGCGTAGCCATTGGATTTCGTAATTTGGGTGCAAAGATAGTGATATTTGAGGAGAACTTGATGTTTAGAGTTTAGGGTGTAGCGTTTAGAGAAAGTTCTCGCTTGATCATTATGCTAATTCTTGAATTCTGGGAATTCTGCTTTAGTTTAGGCGGGGGAGGTGGGTGAGACTGGAGAGAGGGGGACTGGGAGAGGGATCGACTTCGTTAAAACTTCGTCGATTGAAAGGTCGATGTTGCAAACATCTCCCGAACGTGAGACAGAAATTCCATAGCTTTTTAGCCAGTCAGCTCAAAATGGAGCCGCCGCCAGGGTTTACTTACAAACCCACAACTGGAAGAGGGTGGGAATAAAAGCCCGCCCACATCCGCCAAACCGCCAGGGTCTACGTACAGCTTGCGCATCAGCACAGAGCTGTCAGGGTAAAATGCGTGGGAGCATTTACAGAATCGCCGGCGAAGCTTATAGGTCAATGACGGTGCAATTTAATAAAAATGTTTTAATTTACAAAACTTAAAAACAAAAATTGCAAAAAATACTCCTAGAGATTCACGAACTCCAGGTCTTTGATCAGACGATCTCGGCTTCTATACACAGTGGAGAATTGATGGCCATTATGGGGCCTAACCGATCAGGGAAGACGACCCTGGCCAAAATACTCCGGGGGAAAGTTCCGCAATATCAAGGCCAGATTATTCGTCATATCGATCCATCGCAAATGTCCTTTTCCGACTATTCTGCCAACAGCGTCAAATTTCACTATGCCGATTTTTATTACCAGCAGCGCTACGACTCCAATCCGGCGTGCCTGCAATCCATCCAGGCATTTCTCGCCTATGATGCTACCAATGCGTACCATCAAACGCTTTTGAGGAAAGTAGTCCCGGAAGACATTTTGCGAAAGCAACTCATCGAGTTGTCAAGTGGGGAGACGCGTAAGGTCTTATTGCTAAAAAACCTGTTCAACCCTGTTGATCTTTACTTTCTGGACAACCCCTTTACCGGTCTGGATCAGGCTTCCGTCAATACGTTTATTCAGGTCTTCCGGGAAATGACCACACATTTTGACAAGACCCTCATCCTGCTCCTCAATGACAATGCTTTGTCCATCCCCCTGTCGCAGGTGATCCAGCTTCAGACAAAGACAATAAAACGCAAATTTTCGACAGCGCATATCACCAACCACCTTCATACACCGGCATCTGATTTTAATACCGTTTTCAAAATCAATAATGGGGAGATCATTGCGGGAAAAAAGACCTTGATTCAACAAGCCACCTGGACCATCAAAAAGGGCGAAAAGTGGCTGCTGCGCGGCAAGAACGGCTCAGGAAAATCCACCCTGATGAGCCTGCTCAATGCCGATAATCCACTCGCCTATCGTTTGGGCATTACCCTTTTTGATCGCGAAAGAGGGACGGGCGAATCGATTTGGGATATCAAAGCAAAAATCGGTTTTGTTTCGCCTGAAATCCAACAATTTTGGGATTTGTCTCATTCGGTTAAAAACATTATCCAATCGGGTTTTACCGCTACCATTTACCTGAATAGAAAACTGACTGCAACAGAACAGGAAACTTACGATTGGCTAATTGAATTATTTGGCCTCAGCCAAATACAACACGAAGTGCTAGGCAGCCTTTCCTCCGGAGAAAAACGTATGGTGATGGTAGCAAGGGCACTGGTGAAAAATCCGGCGGTACTCATTTTGGATGAACCATTTCAGGGATTGGATCAGGACAATTTCGAATTTCTGCACCAGCTGCTAACCCACTGCGCCGACGAACAAAGGACCGTCATTCAAATCACCCACCTCGATCACGAAGTACTGCCTGTAATGCAACATCTGGCCTGGATAGAGGGACAAGAGCTCCATATTGAACGTCATATTGGTAAATTTTAATGAAGTAAATCACCTTAGATATCACACATTTTTGCTGCTGTTTTTTTCCTTTGAAGGCCAGCGCAAATTTGTGTATATTGTGGTAATCGCTAAATTCATCAAACGCACAACCTATGTATCTGCTCAACCGCCGCCGCTTTCTGCGCAATCTATCTCTGGCCACTTCCGGTTTATTGCTGCCGTCTTTTACCTGTGGTAGCTCCAGCTCAGAAAAACGGCTTGGTGTAGCCCTGGTCGGACTGGGCTATTACAGTACAGACCTGTTGGCACCAGCCTTACAACTGACTAAACACTGCTATCTGGCAGGTATTGTGACGGGAACTCCGGCCAAGATTGAACCCTGGCAACGGCAATATGGCATTCCCGATGAGAATGTGTATAACTACCATACTTTTGAGCAAATCGCCAACAACCCATCGATTGATGTCATTTATATCGTATTGCCCACTTCTATGCACGCCGAATACGCCATCCGGGCAGCCAATACCGGCAAGCACGTGTGGTGCGAAAAACCAATGGCCCGCACGGAAGCCGAATGTGCGGCTGTGATCAAGGCCTGCCGCGACAATAAGGTCAAACTATCAATCGGATACCGTATGCAGCACGAACCCAATACCCAGGAAATCATCCGATTGGGAAGAGAAAAAGTATACGGCAAGCCCGTCTCCGTTAGTGCTTCGGCTGGCTATTACGATGGCCGCACCGATCATTGGAAACAAAAGAAGGCCATGGGTGGTGGGGCCATGTACGACATGGGTGTTTATGCCCTACAGGCGGCCCGCTATTGTACCGGAGAGGAACCTATTGCCGTAACCGCCCAACATTCCACCAAACGCCCCCATATTTACACAGAAGTGGATGAAACCACTCATTTCCAACTGGAATTTCCCAGTGGTGCTACCGCTGACTGCGCCACAAGTCTGGGACAGGGTATGAACAACCTGAAAGTAACCTATACCGATGGCTGGGCCAGTCTGAGTCCTTTTCAGGCTTATAGCGGCATACGGGGAGAAACCAGTGATGGAACAAAACTCAATGCCACTATTCCCAATCAACAAGCCCGACAGATGGACGACGATGCCCTGGCCATCATGGAAGACAAACCCGTGTTGGTACCCGGTGAAGAAGGACTCCGCGATATCAAGGTGGTGGAGGCCATATATCGGGCGGCGGCTAATGGCAAACGCATTACCATTGCCCGGTAAACCAGAAAAATCAATAATTTAGCCCCCTTAATTTGTTTTTTAATCGACAATCCTGCCATTTCGACACCAATTCGGCAGAAAGCCTTAAGAATAATTGAAAAAAAGCCTAAATTCACCAGATAGTAGAGACATGAACACAGAAGGGAATTTTAAAGCATTAGAAAAGACAATTCAGCCCTATAAAGTGCTTTTAAGCAAAGCGGCTGACGCAATTTTGGATCAGGATGTTTCTAACTATCCCATATTTGCAGTATCTAGTGCTGAACTAAATTTGGGATTGCCAATTGTGAAAGGAGGTGAAGCGAATGCAGATCCATTGTGGATTAATGCAACTACGCTGGAAGAACTGGCAACCAAAAACATTGTTGAGATGTCAAAAGTTGATAACTTCCGGACGGTTTATAAAGATCCGCGGGATTTTTTCTGCTTGTTTTTAGTCGAACAGGGTACTGCACAGTTTGTGTTTTTACCCAAGGATTGAAAAATATACTACCTAAAACTCTATACGCTAACGAGGGCAGTGGGGAGAGGAAGTCGCAAGAGCCCTTTGAGAAAAACACACAGACAAGATGTACAAGCATTTCCCAGATTTTGGGATCACAGACAGAATACTCCTTGTTGAAGATGATCCCAGCTATGTAAGATTGGTGGAAATAATGCTGGAAGAAAGCGACCTTTTGGATTGTGAAGTCGTTAATGCCTCTACACTTGCAGAATGCCTCACCGCTCTGGGAAAAGAAAATTTTGCGGCGGTACTACTTGATTTAAGCCTTCCCGATAGCTTTGGCTTTGCTACCCTCGATACTGTACTAACCAGATATCCAAAAAGTAATATCATTGTATTGACTGGCCGTTCCGACAAGGACCTTGGCGTACAGGCCGTAAAGGCGGGCGCTCAGGACTTCCTGGAAAAAGGTGAATTTGACCAGGACCAATTGGCTAAATCGCTTCGCTTTTCAATTGAGCGGAGTCATATCCTGACCCGCCTGGAAGATGCCCAACGGATTGGTAAAATTGGTAATTGGGAGTGCCGTCCTAACGAACAATTCTTCTATGCCTCAAATGAGGTATACCATATATTTAACCTGGATCCGACCAATGCAAGATTTATTAGTGAAGAACTCCACAGCCCCAATAATCCGCTGAATGTCCTCATCAAAATGGAGGAGGAGGCCAAGATTAAGGGAGAGGCCCGAAAAGAACAAAGAATCGTATTGTCGAACGGGGCGACTAGATTTATCTCACTGACGTGTAAAGCAAAACAAACTTCTCAGGGCGGGACCCTATATGCTGGAATTGTGCAGGACATCACTGAGCAAAAACGAGCCGAAGAGCTGCGCAATGCCCGCGACCTGGCACAGGAATCAGCACGGATAAAAGAACAGGTCATCGCCAATGTGAGCCACGAAATGCGCACCCCGATGAATGCCATTCTGGGGATGACCAACTTGTTGCTTCAAACGGTGAAGGGAAAGGAGGAATATGATTATGCGTATTCGATCAAACAATCCTCAGAAATATTGCTTGGTATCATCAATGATATTTTGCAGGTATCGGCATTTCAAAACAATCAAATACCGATAACCAATAAGCGATTTAACCTGCACGCGCTGCTGCGCGACTTGATGGATGCATTGCGCCCCAAAGCACAGGAAAAGGAGCTTGATTTTAGTTTGTCCCTGCCATCAGAAATTCCCGCCGAAATTGTAGGCGATCAGCTGAGGCTAAATCAGATTCTCTACAACCTGGTGGGTAATGCCATCAAATTTACGGATGAAGGTTCCGTACAAGTTCGGGTGGAAACCATCAGGATTAGCGGCAAATACGTCGATTTCCGCTTTAGTGTAAAAGACACCGGAATAGGCATACCCAGTGAAAAGATCGATTCTATTTTTGAAAAATTCACCCGCATATCCCGTAAAGACCGGATTGCTGAAGGTACGGGTTTGGGACTGGCCATTACCAAGAAACTGGTGGAACAACAAGGAGGAAAGATTAGTGTAGTGAGCCAGTTGGGCGGCGGATCGGTTTTTTATTTTGAACTTAAGTTCGAGGTGCCCGTCGCTGAAGACAATTTACCGGTTAAGGACAGCTTCGTGACCAAAGATCCATCGACTGATTCATTTGTCGTCCTCATTGTGGAGGATCACAAGATGAACCAACTTGTTATCCAGAGAACACTGGAAAAACACTGGGAAAACATCAAGGTAATTGTAACCAGTAATGGTGATGAGGCGATCGCATGCCTGGAGCGTGAACCGGTAGATATCGTTTTGATGGATTTGCAGATGCCGATAAGAGATGGTTTTGAAACAACCGAATACATTCGCAAAATGATGCCCCCGGAAATTGCGAGCATTCCCATCCTGGCAATGACGGCCCACCACATGATTTCCGAGCAGGAAAAATTCAGTGGTTTTGGCCTGGATGACTACGTACTCAAACCATTTGACCCTGAACAACTATTCGAAAAAATTGAGTTCCACCTCGCAAAGAAGGAATTAAAAAATGTCTAGTCAGAACAAACATATCAAGCTGGATTACCTCGAAATGGTAGCGGGGAATGATCCCACGATCAAACAAACGCTGCTGGAGTTGTTACTAGCTGATTTGAGAACAGAAATCCCTAAAATGCGCGCTCAATACGAAGCCAGAAACTGGGCCGACCTCTACCAGACCTCGCACAAAATGAAGTCCACCCTCGATTACTCAGGAAATGAAGCCATGCAGCAAGCCAACCTCAATATCCTGCTCAATTGTGGCGACCAGCACAACCCCTCCGCCATCGGCCCGGCCCTTCGGGAACTCGAAGCCATTTCCGTTGATGTACTGGCCGAATTAGAGGCGATTCTTCATTAAGTAACTGCTTGCGTAATTGCAAAATACCCTCTTTTGCCCCAGAAGGCATTATTCTTTATATCTTTGTGCCTTATTTATTCAATTCCCCTTTCAAAACGGTAGAGTTGTTCTGCTGGGGTACCCTAATACCGAAATGGCACATGAGAATTTTGATTTGTGAAGATGAAGAAATTCTGCTTACTGCATTAGAACTGCGCTTGCGCAAGCAGGGTTTTGAAGTGCATATCGTCAATAACGATGCATCCATTGCAACCTCTATCGGAAATAGCAAACCAAACCTCATCGTGTTGAGCCTGGACACCAATCATTCCTCTATCAACGATTGGCTGTCGGAGGCCCAAAACGGACAAATTCCTATTATCATCATTGGTGAAGCAGATGAAGGCGAATTATTGCTGGGACTTCTAAAAAAGGGCGTCAGTGATTTTATGATCAAACCCTTCAAACCCGCTGAACTGGTGCTGCGCATACGAAAAGTACTAGATGCACAATAAAAGGCTAAAAGGCATAAACGAACAACAGGATATGAAAGGCATTATCTTAGCAGGTGGATTGGGAACGCGCCTTTATCCACTAACAATGGCCGTCAGCAAACAACTGATGCCCGTCTACGACAAACCGATGATTTACTACCCGCTTTCCACCTTGCTCTCGGCAGGCATTCGGGATATTCTGATCATTTCTACGCCACAGGATTTACCCAATTTTCAAAAATTGCTGGGTGATGGCAGCCGCATCGGGTGTCAGTTCTCCTATGTGCCACAATACGAACCCAATGGCCTGGCTCAAGCTTTTGTACTGGGCGAATCGTTTATCGGTGACGACAATGTAGCACTGATTCTGGGGGACAATATTTTCTACGGAGCCGGGCTGAACGAGCTGTTGCAAGAAAGTGTGAATCCCGATGGCGGGGTGGTCTTTGCCTACTGGGTAGCTGATCCGGAACGCTACGGGGTGGTGGAATTTGACGACTCCTTCAAGGCACTTTCTATTGAGGAAAAACCAAGTAAGCCCAAGTCTCACTACGCCGTTCCGGGGTTGTATTTTTACAACAATTCGGTGATTGATGTCGCTAAAAACCTCAAGCCTAGTGCACGTGGGGAATACGAGATCACGGATGTCAATAAATACTACCTTGAACATGGAGATTTGCAGGTAAAGGTACTGGGAAGAGGTGTAGCCTGGCTCGATACCGGAACCCACAAATCGCTGATCCAGGCCGGACAGTTTATTGAAGTTATTGAGGATCGGCAAGGCCTCAAGATCGGTTGTATTGAGGAAATAGCTTACGAAATGGGGTTTATTGACGCTGAACAATTGGAAAAACTCGGGCATTTTTACCTGAAAAGTGGATACGGGGAGTATTTGCTCAATTTGTTGCGGGAGGAGTAAGATTGATTGCCAGGTTATGAATAATATTAAGCCATGAAAAAAATTCTGGGCAGCTTATTGCGATTGATGCTTTTTGGTGTCTTCATCATTGTAGGCATTATGGTGGTACGCACCCTGGGTTTTAGCTCAAGGCAAATTGTGATCCCTCCGGTCGAAGCAACAGCGATGCCAGCCCGGGCAGCCGAACATTTGGCGCAAGCCATTAACCAGCCTACCGTTTCTCTGGATTCGGAAATTGATACGCTCGCCTTTCGGAATCTCGACACATTTTTCAGGCAAAGCTATCCATTGGTGGATTCCTTTCTGGAAACCATTCCCATAGTGCCCTACAGTAAGGTATACAAATGGCCGGGGAAAAATGCCAAGCTAACGCCTATTTTGCTGATGGCTCACCAGGATGTTGTACCGGTAGAGGAAGCCACCCGCAACAAGTGGTCAAAGGAGGCCTTTTCCGGGCAAAAAGCGGACCAGCAAATTTGGGGTAGGGGAGCCATTGATGACAAAGGAGCCATCATCGCCATACTGGAAAGTATTGAGCAGCTCCTGGGAGAAGGCTATGTACCGGAACGAACCATTTATCTTTCATTTGGGCACGATGAAGAAATTGGTGGCTACAATGGGGCACAAAAAGTCGCGACTTATTTCAAAAATAAAGGCATAGCGTTTGATTACATCCTCGATGAGGGATTGATGATCCTGGAAAAGGCACTGCCCGGCCTGGATGCACCACTAGCCATGATCGGTATTGCCGAAAAGGGGTACCTGACGCTGCGCCTGGAGGCCCAACTCAATGAAGGAGGACACTCCTCGATGCCCCCGGCAGAAAGCGCCATTGGTATCCTGGGCAAAGCCATCAAGCGCCTGGAAGACCAGCCCTTTCCAGGTGAAATTGCTGGTGCTACAGGCCTCTTATTCGACTACATTGGCCCGGAAATGCCTGCACTGCCCCGAGCCGTTATTGCCAATCGATGGTTGACCGAAGGGCTGCTGACCCACCAACTTAGCAAAGATCCCTCCACCAGCGCCATCATTCGCACCACCACAGCGCCAACCATGATAAAGGGTGGCGTCAAAGACAATGTGATGCCTACCCGGGCTTCCGCCCAAATCAATTTCCGCATCATACCCCACGAAAGTATTGCCTCCGTAATTGAGCGGGTCAAGGCAATTGTGGATGATTCTCGCATCAGCATAGCGCCTATGCCGGGCATCATGCAGGACGAGCCCTCACCGGTATCGGGCACCAGTACTTTTGGGTATCAGGTCATTCAGAAATCTATTCAGGAGGTCTTCCCGGATGTCATCGTGGCTCCGGCCTTAACGGTAGGCTTGACGGATAGTCGCCATTTCAAAGACCTAAGCGAAAATATCTACCGCTTTCGTCCTTTCCAGCTAAAACACGAGGATCTGACCACTATCCACGGCATCAACGAAAAGCTGTCGGAGAAAAACCTGCACCAGGCCATTCGCTTTTTCCGGCAGTTGATCAAGAATAGTTGTTTATGATTGGATGAATTGCTAGAGCATCGGCAAAGACTCCTTTTTAATCGCCGCCGCCATGAGGTCGGGAAATTTATCCGGGGTACAGGCAAAGGCGGGGATGTCCAGCGCGGCAAATTGCTCGGCAATTTCCTTATCGTAAATGGGGGCGCCCTGATCGCTTAGTGCCAACAGGGTGATAAATTGCACTCCCTGTTCCTTGATACGCGCCACCCGGCGCAATAGCTCCAGCTTATTGCCACCTTCGTACAGGTCACTGATCAGCACCAGGATCGTATCGTCCGGGTTTTGGATGAGTTGTTCGGCGTAAGCCAGTGCCCGATTGATGTCCGTACCGCCGCCAAGTTGGGTAGCAAATAATACATCTACCGGATCACCGAGCTGGTCGGTTAGGTCAACCACCGAAGTGTCAAATATCACCAAATGGGTGCGAATGGAACTCAACCCGGCCATAATACAGGCCAGCACGCCCGAGTAGACCACCGAGGAAGCCATCGATCCACTTTGGTCCTGCACCATAATGACGTGCCGCAGCTTTTGCCCTTTGCGGCCGTAGCCGATGAGCTTTTCCGGGATGATGGCGTTGAGGTCCTTTTGGTAATGGCGCAGATTGGCGCGGATGGTATGGTGCCAATTGATTTCATTAAACTTCGGCCGCAGGTTGCGCACTGCCCGGCTCAGGCTTCCCTTGATGGCTTGCTGTAGCGGGAGGGTTAGTTGTCGTTCTAGCTGTTCCACCACCTTACGCACCACATTCCGGGCTGATTCGCGGGTTTTGACCGGAAGGATCTTATTGAGCGACAGCAGCGTGCCCACCAGATTCACATCGGGCTCTACGGCATCGAGCAGTTCGGGTTCCAGCAACATCTGTTCGAGATTGAGCCGCTCAATGGCGTCCTTTTGCATCAGCTGCACTACGGAGGTAGGGAAGTAGCGGCGGATGTCGCCGAGCCAGCGGTTGACATTAGGCGATGAGCTACCCAATCCGGCCTTGCGATTGCTGTCATATAGCGCCTGCAAGACCCGGTCAATGCCCTTAAATTCCCCCTGGATGGGTACATCGCCCTCGGGATTGGCTTTGTCGCCAAGGATCAACCGCCATTTCTGAATTCGGTCTTCCAAAATTAAAATTTGAGTATGCGTGCCAACCACAGCAATACGATGGCTCCGGCTGCAGCCGTAATGATGGCACCCAGCAGGCCTCCACCGGTATATACGCCCAGTACCTTAAATAGCCAGCCACCAACAATGCCGCCAATAATGCCGACCACAATATTGCCAAGAATACCAAAGCCCGAGCCTTTCATAATTTGTCCGCCCAGCCAACCGGCAATGGCACCTACCAATAGGAAATAGAGTATATTCATTTTCTCATGTCTTTTGACCCCAAAATAAAGGTTCTTTGAAAATCTTCCCGACTTTACATCGGGAAGATTTTCAAAGAACGAAAATATAAAATTATACAACCAATCACTGCCCAATGAGCTCTCTTGGTAGGTTAATTCAGTGACTTCAACCAGAAAGCAACTAGATTTACCTAAAAAGTTTGATCCTTATTGTAGAAAACTTCATCTTTGAATGACCCTGAAAAACGCGTTAATACCCAAAAGAAAAACAATCTACCTTTTATGAAAGTGCTACAAGCTCCACTGACCCTATTGTTTTTGGCTATAGCCAATATTTCCGCTTTTGCTGGCGGCGTCAAAGGTTACATCACCGATACCAATGGCAAAAAACTGGAATACGCCACCATCTTTGTGTACGAAACGGGCACCGGTACCACTACTAATGTGGAAGGCTATTACGAAATCCGGCTCGACCCGGGCAATTACACCCTGATTTTCCAATACCTTGGCTACGAAACGGTAGTAAAGAAAGTGGCGGTTGGCGACCTGATGAAAGACCTCAACATAGAACTCAAAGAACAGGCCCTCAACCTGCAAACCATTGAGGTATACGAGGGGCGTGAAGACCCCGCCTACACGGTGATGCGCAAGGCTATTGCCAAGGCTAGTTATCACCGCCAGCAGCTCGACAGCTACGAGGCGCAGGTGTACATGAAAGGTTCGGGACGATTGAAAAAGTCGCCTTTCTTCCTTCGTGGAGCCCTGAAAAAGGAAGGCATCGATTCTTCTTTTGCCTTTGTGAGTGAGTCGGTGAGCAAAATTGAGTACCAGCGGCCTGATAAATTTAAGGAAACCGTTATCTCCATCTACACCCAGGGCGATGACAATTCTACCAGCCCCAATGAGTACATCAACAGCAGTTTTTACCATCCGGATATTGCGGGCGCTATTTCGCCGCTTTCGCCAAAAGCATTTGGTTACTACCGATTTGAGCTGGCCGGATACTTTGTAGACCGGGGTTATGGCGTCAATAAAATTCGCGTCATTCCGCGCAGCCGTGGGGAGAATGTATTTGAAGGGGAGATTTATATCGTAGAAGACCTGTGGAGCATTCACAGCTTATCGCTCAAAGCCTATAAATTGGGCATTGGTTTTGACATCTCCCAGATTTATGCACCGATTGAAGACAAAGCATGGATGCCGGTGAGCCACAACTTTGAAGTGGAGGGCAGTATCCTCGGGTTTGCCTTTGAATATACCTACCTGGCTACCGTCAGCAACTACAAGATTGAACTCAATCCCGAGCTGGAATCCGATTTTACGGTAGTAGATGAATCGATTGAAAAGGAATTGGCCGAACAGCTCAAACAACAAAAGCAGGATGGTAAAAAAAGTGCCGAAGTCAATGAAAAACTGGCCTCAGGCCAGGAGCTGACGCGGAAAGATTTGCGAAAGCTAATGCGTGAATACGAAAAAGAAGAGCGCAAGGAGCAGGAAGAACCCGAAGTGGTGATGGAACGCAACTATGTGGTGGACTCCATGGCCACCAAGCGCGATTCATCCTATTGGGCGGAAATTCGGCCGGTACCGCTCACCCTTTACGAGGTGCGTGGGTACGAGCGGGAAGACAGCATCGCCAAGGTAGAAGCAGCGAAGGAGGCCGGTGATTCCCTGGAGATTGCCATGAACGCCCGCCAGGCCAAGCGCAAAGGACGTGGATTTGGTTTTGTGGAAGACATCCTTTTTGGCCGTAATTTTAAGGTGGGAGACAAACAATACATCACCTACGATACTCCCCTCTGGCGCACCCGATTCAACCCGGTAGAAGGGTGGAATACACATGCCAAACTGACCTATACCAATAACAAAAATGACAACCGTTTTTCACTGGCGGCCATCCCACGCTACTCTTTTGCCAGGGATAAATTGACGGGCATGGGTGAGCTGAAATACCAATTTGGTGAACGGCTTAAACGCAATGAATTGCTGGTACAGGGCGGTCGGTACATTTTTCAATACAATGAAAACAACCCGATTAGTCAGCTGGTCAATATGTACACCAATCTGATCCAGGAACGCAACTACATTAGCCTGTACGAAAAGGATTTTGCGAAAGCGCAATACAAATGGAAGGTCAAAGAAAATTGGAGCATCACCGTTGGTGGAGAGTGGGCCAGGCGGTATACTTTACAGAATAATACCACCCAAACCTGGTTTAACAAAGACGACCGCCAGTATGCCTCCAATATTCCGGTCAACGAAGAATTTGAATACCCCTTTCCCGAGACAGAGCGAGCCACCATTCTGACGCTGGGAATAGAGTCCAAACCCTGGCAAAAGTATCGCATCAATAACGGCAAGAAGATTCCGCTGGAAAGTTCTTCTCCCACCATTGCGCTGACTTATCGCAAGGGGCTGAAGGATGTACTTGAAAGCGAAGTGGACTACGACATGGTCGACTTTACCTTTAAATATGCCTTCAATTGGGGCGCCCGGGGTAAATTTGACGTCAAGGTGAATGCCGGTATGTTTCTCAACAATGAGCAGGTCGGTTTTGTAGATTACAAACACTTTCCCGGCAACCGACTGGCACTCGTCATGGCCGATCCGGTGGGCAGCTTCCGACTGCTGGAATACTACCACCACAGCACCATGGATCAATTTGCTGCGGTACACGTGCACTATCAATTTCGCAAGTTTTTGCTGACGCAAATTCCGGAAGTTTGGATGCTCGGACTCAAGGAGAACCTGTTTGTAAACTACCTGGCTACGCCAACCTCACAAAACTATGTCGAGGTGGGTTATTCGCTGGACAACATCTTCCGGTTTTTCCGACTGGAGGCGGCTGTTTCTTTCCAGGATGGCAAATACCAGGACTTCGGTATCCTGATTGGAGTAGCCTCTAATCTGGACTGGATTTCTTTTGAATAAATTCAACGGGAGTAATAAAAATGTAAATCAATCAACTTTCTGCTTTGCGGGGTCGTTTATTTAGCTGAAATTTGCGGTTTATTTTAAAAACATACACGGAGATGGTGGTTTTGCCAAACCTTCTTCTCCGGAAAATGGGAAACAAGGGGCTACTTCATCCGTTTTTTCCTGTAAAGCCAATAAGCTAATGAGTGATTTCATTAAGCACGAGTGCGGAATTGCACTGATCCGCTTACTCAAACCTCTCGATTATTACCATAAAAAATATGGCACGGCGCTGTACGGCCTCAACAAGCTGCAACTGCTCATGCAGAAGCAGCGCAATCGCGGACAGGACGGTGCCGGAATGGCCACGATCAAGCTAAATCCTCAACCGGGTAAAAAATACATCAGCCGACGGCGAAGCAATGCCTCCAACTACCTGGAGGATTTGTTTAAGCATGTCTTCAGTCGGTTTGAGAAATTGCCCAAGGAATTGCTCAATGACCCGGTGTGGCTGAAAGACAACCTGCCCTATACCGGAGAGTTGCTGCTGGGGCACCTGCGCTACGGCACTCACGGTGAAAACGTGATTGAAACCTGCCACCCCTTTCTGCGCCAGAATAACTGGATCACCAGAAACCTGATCCTGGCGGGCAACTTCAACCTGACCAATGTAGATGAACTCTTTGAAGAATTGCTGGAATTAGGGCAGTATCCCAAGGAAAAGTCGGATACGGTGACGGTACTGGAAAAGATCGGGCATTTCCTCGATGATGAGGTACAACGCCTGCACACCTGGTACAAGCCGGATGGGTATTCCAACAACGAAATCAATGATTTCATCTTTGAGAACCTGGATGTACAGCGTTTGCTGAAGCGGGCCAGTCGCAAATTTGACGGTGGCTACGTGATGGCCGGCCTGATCGGCCACGGTGATGCCTTTGTGATGCGAGACCCCTCGGGCATTCGTCCGGCATTTTACTACCAGGATGAAGAAGTGGCCGTGGTGGCTTCGGAACGCCCGGCCATTCAAACGACTTTTAATATTCGCTTTGACAAAGTCAAGGAATTAAAACCGGGGCACGCCCTGATCGTCAAGTGCCACGGAAAAATTGAAGAACTACCCTTCATAGATCCGCTAAAGCGGGCGGCTTGTTCCTTTGAACGCATCTATTTCTCACGTGGTACTGATCGCGATATTTACCTGGAACGCAAGAAACTGGGCGAAATGCTGGCCGATTCAGTCCTGAAAGCTGTGGATTACGACTTTAAACACACCGTTTTTTCCTTTATTCCCAATACTGCGGAGACCGCATTTTTAGGACTCATTGAAGGAGTAGAAAAACGACTCAACGAATACAAACAGGCCAAAATCCTGAAGATGGGCAAGGATATCAAGCCCAAAAAGTTGGAGAAATTGCTGGCCTTGAAGCCAAGAGTGGAAAAGATCGTGGTCAAAGACGCCAAGCAGCGGACTTTCATTGCGGATACCACATCGCGGGGCGCCATGGTGTCGCACGCCTACGATGTAACTTATGGTATTGTGGAAAATGAGGTTGATACCCTGGTCTTGATGGATGATTCTATTGTTCGCGGCACCACCATGCGCGACAGTATTATCCAGATTGTATCGCGGCTGCGGCCGAAAAAAATTGTGATCGTTTCCTCCGCTCCGCAAATCCGCTTCCCGGACTGCTACGGCATCGACATGTCGAAGATGAAAGAATTTGTAGCCTTCCGCGCCCTGGTTAAGTTGCTCAAGGAGAAGAAAAAGCACAAGCTACTCGAAGAGGTATATGAGTGCTGCAAAAAGCAGGAAAACAGCCCTAAGGAAGACATTACCAACGAGGTGAAACGGCTTTATGACGAATTTCCCTATGAGAAGATCTCTAAAAAGATCGCCCAAATCATTACGCCCAAGGGCATTAAACCCGAAGTGGAAGTGATTTACCAAACGATCGAAGGCTTGCAGAAAGCCTGCCCCAAGAATAATGGCGACTGGTATTTCTCCGGTAATTACCCCACTCCGGGCGGTAATCGCGTGGTGAATCGGGCCTTCATTAACTTCATGGAAAAGAAAGACGAACGAGCTTATTAAGTGCACCCCTGGAGGTTCATCGTCAACCTCCAAGGATGCATTTTTGGCATTACTCCACTACCCTTTTCTCTCCTTTGTAATTGATAATTTCCACTTGTGCGGCTTGCGCTGGCAAGAACAATCTCCTCGTCGATTGCGACTGAAAGCCTTCGCCATAGGTCAGTGCCTTGCGCATACTCCGACCGTCCTTCAGTTGTATTACGGCAGTACAGTCGTCCGCCTTGAGTGGGATACTCTTCACATTTTTGCGTAAGCGATAAGCCTGCAATTTGCCCTGATTCTGGCTCGCCAACACCACCTGACTGCCGTCAGCGGTGGTCAAAGCAGCCAGGCTCTTACCATCACCGGTGATATGGATACCACTTGCCTGCATGGTTGTTGGTTTGAAATTGCCCGCACCGTCTCCAATCAACAGCAATCCATTGAAGGCATCATAACGCCCCATACCCACTTCGGCACCGTAGTCGTTGCCACTCAGCAGCAGGTCGGGAATGCCATCGCCGGTGAAATCTTCCGCCACAATGCCATAAACCGGTGCCAGTTGCGCCTCCAGGGGTAGGGCATGTACTTTGTAGTTGCCATCACCTGTATTTTCGATCAAACTGGAACGAAGCTCCTGGGCTCTAAGCACCAATGGCTCGGATTCGGGGAAGTGTTTAAGCAATTCCTGCATTTCCGCTTCCGCAAATTCGCGGTGCTTCGGATACAGCTTCTTCACTTTGATGACCTGCTTTTCCATATCCACCCGCTGGAAGTAAGGAAATTCGGCGGGTTTGCCTTCCTTATTTGGGAAAAAGGCCGAAGGAATGATATCAAATCCGCGATTGCCGTCAAAATCAGCACCATAGGCTGCAACATAGCGGTGCTCATCGGCACGCAGCAAGGTATTAAGCCCCAGATTACCCGCTACATAATCCATGTCGCCGTCCATATCATAGTCCACAGGCGTCAGACTATTCCACCAACCGGAAGCTTTCGACAATTCGGCGGTAGTTACATCCTCAAATTTTCCTTCCTTATTTTCCAGTACCGTAACCGGCATGTATTCCCCGGCCAGTACCAGATCGACCCAGCCATCCTGGTTGTGGTCGCTCCATACGGCATCACACACCATGCCGATGTTGTTGAGCATGGGCGCTCCCTCGTCGTTCATCAAGTTGAACTTGACTTGTCCTCCCTCACTGTCGTTGCGCAACAAATAGCTACTCACCGGCTTGGGGTATTCGGCCGGTTGTACCCGTCCTCCCACAAAAAGGTCGAGGTCGCCATCGCGGTCATAGTCGGCGGCGCGTACACAGGAGCCACTCTTGAGCAATTCGGGCAACGCTCCCTGGGCCAGGGTAAAACGCCCTCCATCATTCAGGTACAAACGATCCTGATAGGAAGCGTGAACAATGGGAAATTCATTGCCACCACTGACCAGGTAAAGGTCGTCATCGCCATCCTGATCGGCATCAAAAAAGAGTACGCCGAGTTCTTCTTCCAGGCCATCGCCTTCCGGCAACAGGTCTTCCTTGCGGAATGTAGCCTGGCCATCAGCATCAGTGTGCTGTATATAAAAAGTGCCCTTATGGAAATGAGCTCCTCCAATATAAAAATCGTCCAATCCGTCACCATTCACATCACCCACAGCCAGTGCCGGGCCGAATTGTGATAGCTTATGTGGCAACAATCGCTGAACATTAAAATCGATGAAGTTGCTGTCGCGGTGCACAAAGTCGATGCCCAATAGTCGGGAAATTTCCTGGAAAACCGGATCGGGCCGTTCGGCAATTTCTTCGGTAGGAACCGAAGCATCTTTGGCCGTAAGCTGCAAAGCCTGATTGGCTGCCACATCTTGCAGCTTCTGCTGCCGACCATCGGGCCAGGTAACGGTCAACTCATCGATCTTGGTGATGGTTCCCAGGCCAAAATGTGCGCCGGGCTCCACGGAAGACAAATAGCCACGATACGGTGTGTTTTCCCAAAATTGCTGCTGGCCTTCGCCATAGCGGATCACGATCTTTGCCCCCAGTCCAAAGGTGTTGCGGTTATCACCGGCCAGCTTTACCTTCAACCAATGGGCATTATCCGCCATTTTTTCAGTAGCATGATTGCGAAAGACAAAGGCACTATCGTTGATATTATTAACCACATAATCCAGATCACCATCATTGTCAAAATCGGCATAGGCCGCGCCGTTTGAAAAGGAGGTTTGTTTGAATCCCCAATCGGTGCTCACGTCATCAAAAACTGGTACGTTGCCCCCGCGATTGTGGTAGGCGTAATTTTTGATCTTGATGGACGGAATTTTTTGCATCAGCAATTCCTTTGACATATAAGGCCCCAATTCCACCTGCGAATCCATAAAATCGCGGTCGGTCACATCCTTGGGGAAGCCGTTGGTGACCAACAAGTCCCGGTAGCCATCATTGTCCATGTCTACCAGTAGCGGCGACCAGCTCCAGTCGGTACTGGAAATACCGGCCAGCATGGCCGTTTCGCTGAAAAGCGGCGTGCCGGTTTCCGGATTCTTGCCCTGGTTTAGTTGCAAGACATTGCGCATATACTGATACTGATATCCGTAGTGATCATTATTAAGATAAGTGTAATAATTATTGGGAGGCAACATGGTTTTGCGTCGGTAATTGTCTTCGGGAAGCATATCGAGCGCCACGATATCGGTCATACCATCGTTGTTGATATCCGCAATGTCGTTACCCATGGCGGAGTAGCAGGTATGTTTCATATACTCGTCTGCCCGATCTGTGAAGGTACCGTCACCATTGTTGACCCAGAGTAAGTCATTGGTCACATAGTCATTGGTCACATAAATATCCGGCCAGCCGTCCTGGTTGATATCGCAAATATTAATGCCAAGGGCGTATCCTTCCATTTGAATACCGGCCTCTTTGGAGACATCCGTAAAAACGGGGTGCCCCAATTCCTCATTCCAGTCATTGCGGAAGAATTTGTCATTGCGCACCGACGAACCATCATCTACCTTAGGGCGATATTTATTAGGCAAATGATCATCTTCCATTTCATTGACCAGTAGATAGAGATCGAGGTCGCCGTCGCGGTCGTAATCAAGCAGGGCTGCGTTGATGGAATGGGTGGTATCGGCCAGGCCATAGGCTTCAGCCATTTCCTTAAAAACCGGTTTTTCGCTTTGCTGCTGATTGATAAACAGCAGGTTTTTGCGGCGCGCTCCCGGTTGGTAAGCCGTTGCTGCTACATAAATATCCAGCCAGCCATCGGCATTAATATCTCCTACGGCTACTCCTGAACACCAGCGCCCCTCACCGGCCACTCCAGCCGTTTGGGTCACATCTTCAAATGTCAAATCCCCTTTATTGAGGTATAGGCGGTTGTCGGCTGTATTGGCGGAAAAGAAAAGGTCCTGTAGTCCATCATGGTTAAAATCACCAATGCCTACGCCGCCACCATTATAAATGTACTCATAATTCAGAATGTTAAAAGTATCATTTTCTGTTATCCGGTTGGCGAAATGAATGCCTGTTTCGTCGGGTGACAGTACAGACAACATGGGAGCATCTGTTTGCTGGCACCCCAGCAAAAACATGGTTGATAAACAGAAAAAAATCAAGGCATTTGAATGTTTCATTGATCTCAAATTTTCAGAAAAATACAAATATGCTCAATAAACGACGGTTGACAGTAAAGGTATTTTAGGGGGCTAAATAATCAATTTTCGGTTGCAAATGTCACATTTTATATGATAAAACAAAGCATTTCTTTACATTGGTGAATATTCTGGATAAAAACAGCTATTCAAAATATTGTTCTTAATTTTTTAACTACACTGAAAAAAATTTTTATAACTTAGCCGCCGGAAAGATAGTGTCAATTTAACACTTAACCAAAAAATTACCCGTACCACCACCTGTTAGTATTCATTAAAAGAAAGCGATTTGAAATACTAAAAACTTCATCCCCACCTAACCACTTCAGCCAACGTAAGAATCATTTTAGAAACGTTAACCAATTTATCAATTTCATTCACTGCTTATGAAAAAATTGCTTTTACTTATGGCAACGCTTCTGCTGTGCGCGGCAGGGGTCTATGCACAAAAGTCCGTTAGTGGCACCGTTATAGAAGATGACGGCACCCCACTCATCGGAGCCTCTGTGCTAATCAAAGGTACCAGTAGCGGTACAGTTACTGATCTTGATGGAAACTTCACCATCAGTGTTCCCAGTGACGACGCCACACTGGTCGTTTCCTACACCGGATATCTCACCCAGGAGGTAACGCTTTCCGGCGAGACCTCAATCAAGATCGTACTCGAGACGGGTGTCGGATTGGATGAGATCGTTGTAACGGGTTATTCCGTAGGAAACAAGCGATCTACAACCGGTGCGGTGTCTACCATTAAGAGTAGAGATCTGACAGCCGTTCCCTCCGGTAACGTCGAACAGCAATTGCAAGGCCGGGCTCCGGGTGTAACCGTAATTACCAACGGACAGCCCGGTACTTCAAGTATCGTTCGCGTACGCGGATTTGGCGCATTTGGTGGTAACGAGCCCCTCTATGTAGTTGATGGTGTACCTACCGGATCTACCGAGTTTTTGGCTCCAGACGATATTGAGTCGACTACTGTATTGAAGGATGCAGCCTCCGCTTCTATCTACGGTGCCCGTGCCGCCAACGGCGTTATTGTATTCACCACTAAAAAAGGAAAGAAAAAGCCTCAGCCACTGACCATTTCTTATGATGGGCAGGTGGGTGTGACCACTCCTGGTAGCGGGCAGGAACTGCTGACGCCTCAGGAGCAGGCCGACTGGACCTGGCAGGCCATCCGCAACACGGCAAGAGCTAACGGGACTACGCCTACTTTTGAGCACCCTCAATACGGTAACGGTGACAGCCCTGTTTTGCCTGACTACATCAACGTAGGCGGTGCATCCGGTGTCAACGGTACAGTTGATCTGAATGCCGAGGCGGAAAATTACAACATCGACCCACGTGTGGGCCCGATTTATCAGGTGGTAAGAGCTAACAAAGAAGGTACGGACTGGTACGATGCTACCACACGTAATGCCTTCCTGACGCGCCATCAACTGGGCTTTTCCGGAGCCACCGAAAGTGCCCGCTACTATGTAAGTCTGGGTATGCAGGATCAGGAAGGTATTCTGTTGAGCAACTCCTTCAAGCGTCGGAATTTCCGCGTCAACACTGAGTTTGACCTGGCTCCATGGCTGCGCATTGGTGAAAATATCCAGTTAACCTACCGCTCTGCCCTCGGTATCGGTGGCGGAAACGGCGGTCGCGGTGTTAACTCTGACGAAAACGACATTCTGTCTGCTTTCCGGATGCCTCCAATTATTCCTGTTTATGATGAATTTGGTGGCTACGCCGGCACCGCAGCGAAGGGTTTTAACAACCCGCGCAACCCGGTAGCTTCACGCGATGGACAAGATGACAACCAGGCTTATGCCATCAACACCTTTGGTAATGTATACGTTGAGTTAGATCTGTTTAAAGACCTGACCCTGCGTTCTAGCTTCGGTGGTCAGTACCAAAGCTTCTTCCTTAAGTCTTTCACTCGCCTGCAATACGAGAACTCTGAGAACAACGCCAGCTTTGGTTATGCTGAAAACAACGGTTACAACGCCGCCTATGTATTCTCTAATACCGCCAAATACAAAAAGCAGTTTGGTGTACATGGAATCGAGGTGCTGGCCGGTATTGAAGCCCTGAACACTGGTGCGGGGCTCAACCTGAGTGCTTCGGGTATTAACCCATTTAGTACCAATGTTGATTACATCAACCTGAGTACCGTTAATTCAACAGTGGTGAACAGTAACAAATTTAAGGGAGTGAACTTCTACTCTCTGTTTGGAAGCGTAAACTACAATTACAACGAAAAGTACTACCTGACCGGGGTAATTCGTAGAGATGGCTCTTCTCGTTTTGGTGCCAACAACCGTTACGGGGTATTCCCCGCATTCTCGGCAGCATGGCGCGTAACGGGAGAATCTTTCCTACAAGAGTCCAACTTTGTTACCGACCTGAAAATTCGTGGTGGCTGGGGCCAAATGGGTAACTCCAATAACGTAAACCCCAACAACCAGTATACCTTGTATGCTTCTAACCTCGACAATGCTTCATACGACATTGCAGGTAGCAACACCGGTGCACAAACCGGTTTCTACCAAAGCCGTATCGGTAATCCCAACGCAAAATGGGAAACCAGTACCACCACCAATATTGGTATCGATGGTAGCTTCCTTCGCGGACACTTCGACGTGGTATTTGACCTTTGGGAAAAGAAAACCGAAGACCTGCTGTTCCAGGTGCCTCTGCCAGCCGTTATCGGCACCTACGCTGAAGCACCCTCTGTAAATATCGCCAGTATGGTCAACCGCGGTCTGGACCTTCAGTTGATCTACCGCAACACCACAGAAAGCGGTTTGGGATACGAGTTTAACATCACTGGCTCCTGGTTGCAGAACGAGATTACTGCTCTGGCGCCAAACGTTGACTTCTTTGAAACCCAAACGCCAACTAACCGCTTGAGTACCCAAATGATTCGTAATGCAGTAGGACAACCAATTTCCAGCTTCTACGGTTATGAAGTCATTGGATTGTTCCAAAACGATCAGGAAGTTGCCAATGCACCTGATCAGGATGGTGCTGCTCCCGGTCGCTTCCGCTATGCCGACCTGAACGGGTTTGACGACAATGGTGAACTGACCGGTGTACCTGATGGCAAAATTGATGCCGCCGACCGTACTTTCATCGGTAGCCCGGTACCTAAGTTCCTCGGTGGCTTGAATATCAAGGTTTCTTACAGAGGATTTGAATTGGAAACTTACCTTTATACTTCTCTGGGCAACAAGATTTTCAACATGTCTAAGTGGTATACTGACTTCTATCCTTCATTTACCGGTGCCGCAGTTAGCGCACGTGTCAAAGATTCCTGGTTGCCAGACAATACCAACACCGATGTTCCTGTATTTGAAGATGCGTCCAACTTCAGTACTAATACCCAGGCCAACTCTTACTACGTAGAAGATGGTTCTTACCTGCGCATGCAAAACCTGACCCTGGCATACAACCTGCCAAGCACCTTGTTTAATGGCAGATTTGAGCGTGCCCGTGTATTTGTTGCTACCAATAATGTATTCACGATCACCAAGTACAGCGGACTCGATCCTGCAGTAGGTGGTGCCGTAGATACAACCTTGGGTATCGACATCGGAAACTATCCGGTAACCAGAAGTTACACCTTTGGTGTAGGTTTGACCTTTTAATTCATTATTAAAGCACTTAAATCAACTATAATGAAATTTAGTCTTAGTAAAATATCATTTGCGCTACTCCTGGCCCTGAGCATATCCTTCTGGGCTTGTAGCGATGAATTCCTGGAAGTAGACCCTACCGGTCAGTTGACACCGGAATTGTTGACTTCAAAGGCAGGAATTGAGGGCACCCTGCTCGGAGCCTACAGTATGTTGGGTGGTCGTGGCAACTACTTCGGTGGTGCCTCCAACTGGACCAACGGTAGCATCCAGGGTGGTGATGCCAATAAGGGAACCAACTCCGGTGACTTCAACGACATTAACTTCGTTCAGCGTTTTGAATTGACACCCACAGCCCGGGTACCTTCCGATCGTTGGAATACCCTCTACGAAGGTATTACCCGGAGCAATGCTGTGTTGAAATTGCTCAATACCACCACTGACCCAGCTGTGAATGCTGAAGTAGCGACCGGCCTGGGAGCTCAGGCTCGCTTCTTGCGCGGACACTACTACTTCCAACTGAAAATCTCTTACAACAATGTTCCTTTCATCGACGAGACTCACGTTCCCGGTGAAGGACTGGAGGAAGTAACCAACAAAGAGGAGATTTGGCCAAGGATCGAAGCAGACTTTCAGTACGCTTACGACAACCTGCCCGAAACGCAATCTGAAGTAGGTCGTGCCAACAAGTGGGCTGCCGGCTCATACCTGGCAAAAACCAAGCTTTTCCGCGGTGATTTTGCCGGTGCGAAGGCACTTTTTGACGTAATCATTCCCAACGGACAAACCTCCAACGGATTGGCTTATGGATTGGTTGACAACTACGCCGACCTGTTTAATGCAGAAACCGAAAACAACCAGGAGGCAATCTTTGCTGTTCAGGCTGCTGCCAACACCGGTACGGTAAACAATGCCAACCCTGACTTCGTATTGAACTTCCCTTACAATACCGGCCCAAGTGGTCCTGGTAACTGCTGTGGTTTCTTCCAGCCTAGCTTCGAACTGGCCAACTCTTTCCGGACCACTCCGGACGGATTGCCACTGCTGGATGAATCATACCGCGATGCTGCCAACGAATTGGAAACAGACCAGGGCATCTTGTCTGACGAGCCATTTACCGTAGATGACAAGCCGGTTGATCCACGTCTGGACCACTCTGTAGGTCGCCGCGATATTCCTTACCTCGACTGGGGCCCATTCCCTGGCTTCGACTGGACGCGTGACCAAAACTATGCAGGTCCTTACGCGCCTAAGAAGTACGTTTATTACAAGTCGCAGGAAGGTACACTGACTGACGGTAGCTCCTGGACGCGTGGTTATGGCGCGATGAACTACATGATCATCCGCTTCGCTGACGTACTGCTGATGGCCGCTGAAGCAGAAATCGAAGCAGGTACACTGGAGAAGGCTCGCGAATATGTCAATATGGTACGTACCCGTGCGGCTAATTCCGATTACTGGGTGAAAAACGACGATGGTGAAGATGCTGCCAACTACGTGATCAGTACCTATGATGATGCATGGACTGATCCTGAAGCAGCACGCACGGCCGTTCGCTTTGAGCGCAAAATTGAGCTTTCCGGTGAAGGACACCGTTTCTTCGACCTGAATCGCTGGGGCATTGTGGCTGATGTCATGAATACTTACCTCCAGTACGAAGGACCGAAGCTGCCAACGGCTTTAGGCGGAGCTTCTTTCACTTCCAATAAAAATGAATACTACCCGATCCCACAAGGTCAGATCGACATTCAGGGATCAGATGTATTGGTGCAAAACCCAGGCTACTAGTCCTGATTTAACGTTTATCCAGAGTTGGAAAAAGCCAACTCTGACAGATACTTTTCAAAGGCAATGTCGTTCGGGCATTGCCTTTGTTTTTTCCCGGTATTATGCAGATATTGAAGTGTATTTTTAAACAAAAATATGTTCCAATACAATGCCATATTGATTAAGACTTTCTTCCTCTTGCTGCTCACTCAGCCGATGTGGGCACAACAGTACTTCAAATGGCTGGAAAAACCCGCCCGTTCGTATGACAAACGCATTACTCGTTTTCCCAATGGCGACTTGCTGATCGGCGATACGGCTCAGGACAATCCCGCGGCCGGAGAGGATGGTGGCGTGATCATGACCCGCCTCGACGCATGTGGCAATGTACTTTGGGCCAACCGTTACGCCTGGGGAAACAATTACCTCGAATTTAAGGATTTTACCTGCAACGACCAGGGCGAAATCTTCATCTACGGCAGTGCCTACCAGCTACCGGAGGAACTCATTTTTATCCTCAAAGTGGATCGCTTTGGGGCGGTCCAGCAGTTTCGCCTATTCGAAACCGGCACCATCGATCACTTTACGTATTCCATCAACTGGGACAATGGCCGACTGATGATGTACGGACTCTTATTGGGTTGGCAAAGCCAGAAGGAAGGTTTCCTGGTTGTATTGGACGAAGGTCTGCAAATCAGTTGGGGCACTAAATTTAATCCCTTTGCCTCTTTTGGTGCTGCCATCATCACCCGCGACCAGGGTTTTCTCTGCCGGTCCGGGGCGTATCTCGTCAAACTTACGGCTCAGGGTGACCTTCAGTGGGCCACCACTCTCGAAACCGGATTGGGCACCTATCCGGTAGCCGGGCCGGTGGAGACCGATAATGGTTATATCTTCGAATTTCTCCACAATGAAAAGGCCTTCCTTTACAAAGTAGGCCTCGACGGGCAGCTGCTCTGGCAAAGCCGGCAATTTCCCTCTGCCGATCAGGAGGCCGATATAGCTGTACTTCCGGATGGCAAGCTTATTGCTGCCTACAATCATCTCGAAGACGACACCAATGACCCAAGCCTCGTCACTTTTTCCCCGGATGGCGAAATCTTACAGCAACAAAAACTCGTGGCCGAAGACCTGCCCGCAACGGGAAAAATTTACTTATCTGTCAACGACAAAAAGATCGTCAATTACCTGGTCAATGCCGATCTTTTTGCCGCAACCAGCCTGGGCGCATCGGGCTTTTTGCTACAGTTTCCGCTGGATTCACTGGGCGGCAGTTGCTTTTCCTGGGAGACCTTCCGGGAAGTGACCGACCCTGAGGTCAACATCAATTTTAATGCGCTCAATGTTGAATTTTCCGAAGCGCCCATGCCTTCACAAATCCTGTCGGTATCCAATGACTCGCTCAATTATCTCTACCAGGAAATCTGTGAAGTAGCCCCCACTCAGTTGATCCGCCAGGATACCCTTCTACAGTGTCGGGAAGTGTGGAAAGTAGAATTATCCGATCCCAATTTTGTCTGGGCCGATGGCAGTAGGGCGCTTACCCGAGTGCTGGATGCCCCTGGTATCTATAGCGCTTCCAACGACGATTGCCTCTTGCCCAAAACCTATGAATTCAGGGTGGATAAAGAAGTATGCGAGTGTTCCGTGTTTGTACCCAATGCCTTCAGTCCCAACAATGATGGCATCAATGATGAATTGCAGGTCTTCAGCGATTGTATTCTACACCAGCTCAAAATGTCGGTCTTCAACCGCTGGGGCGACCAGGTTTTTGCCGGCACCGGCATTGAAAATCTGTGGGATGGCACCTTCAACAACCGACCCGCTTCAGCAGGCCTCTATGTCGTACGTATTCAATACGCCGGCCAGGACGAAAGCGGTAATGAAGTGGAAGGATCACTTTCGCAAGGTGTGATGTTGGTCAAATAATTTTTTGGGCGTGCCCTCACGGCTCAGCCGAGAGGTCGTGTGCTTCCAGGCTTCGCAAGCTCGTCCGTTCCGGAGGGCTGCTATCGCCGCCCCCTTCCAGCCCACTCACGCAGGCGTCCCACGCTCGGGAGATGTTTGCAACATCGATCTTTGATCGACGAAGCCTTCTCCGTTGACCGCAGCCTATGGTGTAATCGATCCCCTCTAAACTCAGAGCAGAATTCTCAGAATCAAAGAATTTGCAAAATGGTTGACTCGTCCTAAAAAAGGTTGACTAAATTAATTAATGGTCATCATCATCACGGTTTCTTTTTTTGCTACTTTTTTTCTTTGTTAATTCCACAGCAAAAATGTGGATAACTTTTCCGTAAAAGGGTTTAAAGAACCTCTATTTTTTGAGGATAGTAGTTCTTCCATTTCCTTTGTAGTTCTCCTGCTCTTTGATGAGCTTTATCCGGTGTAAGCATCTCAATACTGGCGTGTGGACGTTCACTATTGTAGATGCCGATGATCTGGCTAATATAGCCCTGTGCCTGAGAAAGGTTTTTAAACCTTTGGTCATAAATCCATTCCATCTTCAAAATGCCATTGACGCGTTCGGCAATAGCATTTTCTAAAGGGTCTCCATTTTCGGTCATACTGATACGCACCTTTTTTGTTTTCAATATCTTGACATACTCATGGCAACAATATTGAACACCTCGATCAGAGTGATGAATCAGCTGATCTGTTGGACCGTTTAGTCCTTTTAATGCCATTTGTAAAGCCTCCACAGCGTGTTTAGCTTCCAGACTATCTGCGGTCTTAAAGCCAATGATCTTTCTGGAATAAGCGTCCGTTATTAAGAACAAATAAGCAAAGCCTTTTTCCGTTTCAATGTACGTAATATCACTTACCCATAATTGATCAGGTCCTGTAATTTGCAAGTCTCTAATCAGGTTTGGGTATTTTCTAAACATATGAAAGCTATTGGTCGTCCGAACACTCCTCCTTTTTCTTCGAACCAGTAAATGATGATGATCCATCAACTCATATAGAGCATCTCGACCTATCTTTAAACCTTTTTCTAATAACTTGACTACCAGCTTTCTGACTCCAATCCGCGGCATCCTTTTCCTGATCTGTAGTACGGCCTGAAGCACTATGATTTGTTCAGATTGCTTCTTGTATAATTGACGCTCTTTCTTGTAATACCCTTGTTTACTTTTGCCAAACAGTTCACACAACGTCTCTATCGAGACCCCTTTCCTTTCCTTTTTTACTTCTTGGACTGTTTGGCTCCAGGCTTTTTTCGGATTGGAATTTTAAATTCTCGCTCCGCTATGGTGATCATCGTATCTAAAACCTCATTCTTCAGCTGTTCATACGATAACTGACGCTTCAATTGCTCGATTTCTAATGCTAATTCTGCTTTACTTTTTTCTCCTTGCTCTAATGGCTCTTCATCTTTAGGTATCATCCATTCATATTTTGTTATCCAACGCGGGATGGTCATACTTCCTCCTATCCCATATTTGCGCCTGGCTCCTTCCTGGCTAATTTGGCCCAAGATAACTTCTTTTACCACCTCTTTCTTAAAGGCGTCCGAATACTGGTTTACTTTCTTCATCTTTGTCCTTTTTTTGGTTTACTTTTTTGTCAACCTATTTCAGGACTAGTCAGGTTAAGGCAAGGCCATCTCCTCCCTCTCCCCCGTCTCAACCGTCTCCCCCGTCTCAACCATCTCCCCCTCTCACCCTCTTCACATCCGTATCCGTCACAATGCCCACCAGCTTGTGTTTGAGTACCACCGGCAGACAACGAATTTGGTACGAACGCATCAGCTGCTCGATTTCGGCAAATGGTGTATCCGGAGCTACGGTAATGGGGTTGGGCACCATGATGCTGCTGACCTGTTCAAAAGGCTCTCCTGACTGGGCTTTCCAGATGCGGAGATTGGTAGCGGTCACAATGCCGACCACTTCACCCTTGTCATTCTCTACCGGCATGTGGCGGATGTTGCGCCAGCGCATAATAGAGGCGACCAGATCGATGAAGTCATCTTCGCGCACGGTGAATAGCTGGGTACTCATGATCTTATCAGCGGTGACGGAATCAGCAGGGTAGGGGTACACCTTATTGGCGGGAATATCGTCCCATTCGTGCACGGGTTTGTGACTTTGTTGCTGCTCGTACATGGAGCGGGTCATTACTGCCAGGGCGGTGGAGCGGCCGTGGTGTTTTTCCAGCTGCCGGAAGTTGTACACCTGCCAGTCGGAGCCGGAGCGGTTCTTTGTACATCGATCCGCAATGACACCCAGGTATTGATTAATCTCCGAGGCATCGATGCCTGCTTTTTGTAATCCGGCTTCCGCAATGGGTAGCATAATTTCATTGACCAGCCGCGGTGCCGACCATAACTTACCATCCCATTTGATGGCGGTTTGCATACCCGTTCGGGCAGCTTTGATGAAGTTGTGCCGGGCCTCGCGGAAGTCCCAACCGGTGGCCAGTTTTTCAAATCGGGCGGGCATACCTTTCATCAGGCCTACCCAGAAGGCAAAGTTGGCCATCTCGTCCAGCACGGTCGGTCCGGCGGGCAGATAACGACACTCAATGCGCAAATGGGCAATGCCGTTGGCTACGCCGTAACACGGCCGGTTCCAGGTATAGGTGGTGCCGTTGTGCAGCATTAAGGCCTTTAATTTTGGGATCTGTCCGGCTTGCAATACTTGCAATGCATCTTCAGTATCTTCCCGGGTCAGCAGGAAAGGAAAACGCGCTACCTGATCCTTGAAAATCTCGACGGCAGACTGGGTAATCCAGTTGTTGCCAAAGCTCACCCTTGAGGCTTTGTCGCGCAATTGATTACTGGCGCTACGGGTATCCAGGCTTTGTTTGAACAGAGCAATCCGCGTTTCCATCCACAGTTCTCTTCCCAGCAACATGGGCGAATTGGTGCCAATGGCCAGTACCGGTCCGGCAATGGCTTGCGCCCAATTGTACTGCTTGACAAAATCATCGGGATCGATTTGAAGGTGGAGTTGAAAACTGGTATTACAAGCCTCAAATAGCACACTATCCAGAGAGGTGATCAGGTCATCTACCCCTTGCAAATGAATGCGAAAATCCTCACCACGTACACGTAGCAATTCCTCACTCAGCATTTGATAGCGGGCGGCCGGAAACATATATTCCGGTTGCAAATGAGTAAGCCGGATCGTTGGCAAAATGCCAGTCAATAAGATCAGGGCCTCATGTTGAGCGGCGTGCTTGCTTCCAAGCGCTAGTAACCGCTCCAGCTGGCCCTGCATATTCGAAAAATTTCGGCCTTCCAACAGCAGTGGGTCCAGGTTGATCTCAAGGTTATAACGAGCCAGTTCGGAGGTATATTCCCGCGCCTCAATTTCGGGCAGAATTTCCGGCCCGGCCATGGAAGGATTATAATGCTTGTCGATTAGACACAATTCCTGCTCGGCACCAATGCGCTGTGTCCCCTTTTCAAACAATCCTTCCTGGAGCATCACTTCCAATGCCTTGACGTCATTGAGCACTGCCTTACAAAATTGTTTGCGATCAGATAAGGTCTTGATGCTGGCTACTTTCTGTTCACCCATGGGTTGATGGTTTAGACCATGTTTGTAGCTCAAAACCTGACCTCCAAACATGGTCTTAGGATTCGGTATATTTTTTCTCTTACGAAATAAGCTGAAAAAACCATGCAAAAAGGTGACCAGGATCATACGGTTCCAGTGACTTATTATAGCACCTATTCAGCTATCAGCTAGAAAGTTATGCTCCTGTAAATTTGTTTTATCTCCTGCAAATTTTCATCGCTGACCTCTTTTGCCCAAAGCCCTATCTTAGTACAGTAGGCATTTATACTTTCATTTTTCATGCCGGCATCCACCATATACAAGCCTACTTGCATAGTGTCACTTTCCTTCTTATCGTAATATAATTTTCGATAAATATTGGATTCAATCGTGTCCCTTTCAAAGGCAAATCGAGCTTCATTAGCTTTGACTTCTTCGGAGAACTGAAAGGGGAGCCGATAAATGGAATCCCGAAATTCGAATTCATGGTAGTATTCGATAGGGGTAATCCCAGGAATATTCAATGAGATAGAATCAACATATTTTAGTAGCCTAACATTTTTTATTTCCTTTTGAAGTTCGGTAACGTTAATATTCCCTTCTCTACTAACAGAATCCAGGTTTATTAAAAATTGAAGAGCTTCTGTTGTGTTGTAGATATCCAGCCGATCTTTATATCGGAGAAGAACCTCAAATCTGTCTCTTGGCCCCGGTGGAGAGTAACATCCGTAATCAAATAGCAAGGTCACCTTTCCATTGCTGATCTTCCCTACAAAAGAATCAATGCCATCCAGGGGACTGTATTGATAGGAAGTAGGCGTAGTGACCTCAAAGCTACCTAGGTCGATGATATGAAAACCTTTCTTTTCACCGGAACGGTAGGAAACGCCTTGATTACATGCAACACATAAAGATAGTATCAGGAAGTGAGGAATGAATTTCATCAGCTGATAGCTTTACAATGAACAAATCAGGTGGAACTAGTTCAAAAATAACCTCTTATTAGTTCCTATTTAAAAAATCGTCCACTCTTCTGTAATAAAAATAGCGGCCCTGGCATTACACCAAAACCGCTATGCTTTCTTTCACAGGAATTGAAACTGCGTACCTACTTCGTTTCAACATACTTCTTGAAGTTATCCAAAATGGCCTGCCAGCCGCCCTTTTGCATCTCTACCGGATTTTCGGTTTCGGCATCGAAGATCGTAGTGACTACGGTTTTTCCATCAGCAGCTTCAAAGGTGGTAGTCACCTGGCGTCCATCGGTCAGGGAGTAGCTAATCTTCTTCTGGTCAATAATTTCGTCATAGGTCGCTTCAAAGTCAAAGCCAAAACTGCCGTCTTTGGCTTCCATTCTTGTTTTTAGTTTACCGCCCACAGTCAGGTCATTTTCTGCCCTGGGGCATTGCCAATCATCGCTGGCAAAGTTCCAGTTGGTAATGTGCTCTGGCAGATTGTAAAAGTTCCAGACTTTCTTTTTATCGGCAGCAATAGTTGCTGCTATGGTGATTTTTGTTGCTTGCATGATTATTGAAGTTTTAGTCGGTGGTAATATTTATCGTTGTAATTGTTCTAACAACTCATCCAGTCCTTCGAGTGTCATGGTTAGCCCTTCTTTCATACCCATTTTGATCACCGTTTCCAGTTCGGTCAGTGATTTGTAATTCACAATATTGTTGACCAGTGTTTTCTCTGAGCGATCCTCGAAATTAACCACCCAATCGGCTTGCGGAAGTTCGGGATTGATATTGCCTTCGGCGTCACAAAAGCCGTCCTGAGCGCGGTAACTTTCAATCGGCTCAATACGCTTGTACTCCATCTTGCCCCAGTGCTCCTCGCCTTCCGGACCACACATGGCGTAGAGCCAGTGACCGCCTTCCCGAAAATCCATGGTCTTGGTTTTGGCCTTCCAGGGTTTAGGCGCAAACCATTGATCGAGCAGTTCGCTCTTGGTGTAGGCATCCCAAACGAGTTGTCGGGGTGCTGCAAATTCACGTTTGACGGTGATGGTGTTGTTTTCCTTGTCTACAAGGAAGTCGAATTGCAGGTTACTTTTCATTGTTTTTATTTTGCATTTTGGACAGTACGTTGTCCAGTTCATTAAAACGATCCTCCCAGATTTTGCGGAACTGTTCCAGCCATTGATCCACTTCTTTCATTTTATTGACATCGAGTTGGTAATAAATCTCCCGTCCCTGCTTTTCCTGCCTGACCAGTTCACACTCGGTCAGTATGCGCAAATGTTTGGAAACCGCTTGACGGGTGGTATCGAAATGTTCGGCCAGGGCATTGGGCGTCATGGCATTCAATGCAATGAGCGCAATGATGGCCCTGCGGGTCGGATCGGCGATAGCTTGAAATACATCTCTTCTCATAGAATTCTATTTTTTGAGAAACCGTTCGGTTGCAAATATATGCGCAACTAATTGGTTTCGCAAATTTTTTGAGGATTTTTTTTGAAAATGGGAATCTACAGAAAGGGGGAATGTAGCTATTTGAATGGAGTAGAGTAAATTGTAGATGTTTGGTTATCAGTCTATAGTAGTTCGTTGTTTAGAATGTAGTTAGTATTTCTTCCACCCGCATCATCCTTGACTAAAATTTTTTTATTAATCAAATCCTGGATATCCCTCAGAGCGGTATCGGTTGAACACTTGGCAATTTTAGCCCACTTACTGGTGGTTAGCTTTCCGGTAAAACCCTCGAGCAGCCTATTCAATAATTTGATCTGTCTTTCATTCATGCTAGTCTTGGCATGGGCAGTCCAGAATTTATGCTTTAGTAAAACTTTCACCACAGTTTCTTCTGCTTCAAGTAATGCATTTCGTAAGCAATCGAAAAACCACAATAACCAGGCAGTTATATCGAGCGTGCCTTTCTGGCTCTCTTCAAGGATTTGATAATAACTTTTTCGTTCCTTTCTTATTTGGGAAGACATGCTATAAAACCGTTGTGATACTCCGTCAGATCGAGTTAACAACATATCGGTAATAGCCCGAGCTATTCGACCATTACCGTCATCAAAAGGGTGGATAGTCACAAACCAAAAATGAGCGATTGCGGCTTTGATTAATGGATCCACACTATTTTCATTGTTTAGCCAAAGGAGAAACTGGTCAATTTCGTGATCAATTTTATCTGCTGCCGGGGCCTGAAAATGTACCAATTCTCTATCCATCGGTCCAGAAACTACCTGCATTGGCTCCGTAGAGTCATCTCTCCATTTTCCTACTAAAATTTTATACATCCCACTTCTACCAGTCGGGAATAAAGCGTAATGCCAGTCAAAGAGTCTTTCTTTGCTTAGCGGTAAATGATGGTTCTGAATTGCATCAAGAATCATATCAACAACTCCATCAACATTTCGGTCTGATGGCACTAACCCACCAATATCCATTCCTAATCTTCGTGCTATAGATGACCTTACCTGGTCTGGATTGAGCATTTCTCCTTCTATTTCATTGGACTTCAGAATCTCCAACGTTAATGTCTCTAAAGAGGCTTCATCTCTTAGATTAAACCCAAGAGTTTCCATTTTTCCAATGAGTCTTCCCTGGAGATTACGTACTTTCCCTAAGATGGTAATGATACTTTGATCACTCCAGATAAAATTTGGCCAGTCTGCTAAGTCATAAATATATTTTGACATTCACCGCATATTTTGCGGTTAAAATAGTGTTTTTTTACCGCAAAAGCCATATTCACCGCATGATATCTGTGGAAAGTGATAGGCGAAGGCATTATTTAGGTCCCAAATGCAAATTTACCACATGCTTGCTTGATGCCTCCGTTCTGTCAATGCTTGACAATGATCCTTGAAAACTGCTCATTATCATTCTTGACGCTGATTACGTATGGTCCGGTGGGAAGATTGGCGAGACTGATATTTTCGGAAGCCCCATTTTGCGAAAGCACCCGCTCCCCGAGCACATTATACACTTCAATCCTCTCCACATTGATCCCTTCTATTTTGATCCAGTCGCTGGTAGGATTGGGATAAACGCGGAATTTTTTGGCAAGGCCTTCTTCCGTGGCGGTGGGCAACTGTATAAGGATCATCGACACGCCATAACTGGTGGAAATGGGAATGCCCTGACGAAATTCCGTCAGCTCATAACCGATCTGGTACAATCCTTCCTGTTGAGGACTCTCCCAATTCAGATTGTTGATGCTGGTGGTAAAATCATTTTCAGGGCCGGGATCGATAGCGTCCGGAAGCTGATAAGTATCCGTGACAATCTGATCGCCACGGGGAGGCAGAAACTGCAGCGATAGGCTGTCGCCTTCGGGATCAATAAAACTGGTGGCAAAATTTAATGGCTCATAAGGATACCCAAACATAAAATTCAACAGTGCAAGATCAACCGGGCTGTTGTTCGGCCCTTGAAAGACCGGGTCCAGAATGCCGACCTCATGAAATAAAGAAAACATTGAATTGCCAAAGCCTGAAGTATTTAGCCCTTGCCCGCTCCAGCAACATTCATTTATCCCAACAATATAGCTGCCTTCACCACCATAGGTATGCGTCGACTGGGCAATGGACCGCGAAAGACCAATCTCCTCAAATGCCTCATCCGATTGCACTGGCACCTGTTCGCAAGTGCCATCGCCGTAGCAAAGTTGGATGCTGTCCGGAGCCATCAATAGTGGAGTGTACACTTCAACGGTTACCTTAAAGCTTAACGATGAAGTTTGCTCGGTGTGGATGCGTCCGGCGAGAAAAGATGCTTGCGCAAATAGATTGGTTGATACAAATAGAATGACCAGCATTGGCAGGAACTTGGTTTTCATACCTCAATTTTTAATGGTGAATAAAGATGATCTCTGGCGCGCAATAATGCAGGTCTATCCGTTTGACTAAAGATAGGGAAATTCCGCCAAAACTGCCAATGTTTTACATCCTCATCTACCGCTTCGCCTTAATCTTCTCCAGCATCTCCACCGCATTGTCATTTTCAGGGTCGAGTTCCAGCGACTTTTCATAATTCAGCCTGGCCTGATCGTATTGCCCCAGCATATAACAGGCCTCCGCATAGCTGTCGTATGCATTACCGCTTTCGGGGTAGGTCTTTACGTTGAGCTTAAAAACGGCCCTGGCTGCTTCCAGTTCTTCTTGCCTGATGAGCCGATATCCCAGCATATTGATGTCTCTTTCCCTAAATTCATACTTGTCCGCCTTCTTCTTTTTGAGCTTGTTGAAGGTCTTTTGCATCTTCGTAAACTTACCGGCTTTCGCCAAATCGTACAGCACCAGATCAATGGGGATTTTAGGCAGCTCATAAGGCTCCTCTTCCAGAATTTGATTCAGAGTAGTTGTCAATGCACTCAATGAGAAAGCCGCTCCTTTATTGGTCAGCATGATCACCGTACGGTTGTTGGTCATATCCGAACTTAGAAAAGTACGAAATCCCGCCATACTGCCAGTGTGCGAGACCCGTACGCCCAAACTGTCGGGTTGAATATTCCACCCAAAACCGTAATTAACCACCTTACCGTCATTGAGTGTAGTGGGCTCAAATGCTTCGGCCAACGTCGCTTTTTTGACCAGCTTCTCCGTGTACAAGGCCCGGTCCCATTTGTAGAGGTCGCCGGTGGTGGTAAAGATGCCACCTGCACCGGTAGTAAAAAGTTGATAATCGTCTGTATTGCCGTAAGGCGTATGCCCCACCACCCGGTCAGTGACTGCCGGATAAGTTTCGTCATACACCACGGTGTGATCCATACCCAGCGGCTCAAAAATGTTTTCCTTCATAAAGCTGGCGAAAGATTGTCCACTCACCTCCGCTACAATCATAGACAATAGGGTATATGCTCCATTGCTGTACGAATATCTTTCGCCCGGTTCAAACTGTAAGGTATCCTGCTTGACCAGCAAATTGTATACATCTTCATTTTTCAATCCCGGCTCACCCAATCCGAGCCGATAATGGTCCGGAATGCCGGAAATGTGGTGCATCATATGGCGAATCGTCACCCGGTCCGCATAGTCAGGGAACTCCGGGAAAAATTTAGACAGCGGATCATCGTACGACAATTTTCCCTGCTCCTGCAACATCATAATGGCCATGCAGGTGAATTGCTTGGAAACGGAAGCCAAGTAAAAAGCAGACTCGGTTTTCAATTGGCGCTGGGCCGCAAAATCGGCGTAACCCCAGGCTTTATCGTAGATGATTTCGCCATTGTTGCTGACCAGAATGGTGCCATTAAACAGGCCATTTTTATAGCAATATTCCAGGAGGTTATCGATCTGTTTGGCTTTGTCCTGACCAAAAGTGGTGATAGAGAGGGTGATAGTAATCAGACAGGTGATGAAGATTTTCATAACGTCTTTTTATGTGAATTTTATTGGTTGTTAATTTTGTTTTCAGGTGAAGAAATTCTTCTGGTTCGGTGCCGTTGGGATTGCTGCTGATCCGAGATATACATTTGCCCGATTAAGGCTAAATGAAACATTAGCCAGTGTGACAGTTGCCATAGCTACATCGCACCGACACACCTTAGCCTAAGCTCCGTAAGAGCGACACTTTTCTCCTGATTTGCGAAAACATTGGTCAGGTCTCATTACCTACTCCAAATCAAATGCCGATTTTTATCAACTTCAAACCCCAGGTTTTGATATAACCTCAGTGCCCGGTCATTCCCCGGCATCACCTGCAATTCAATCGCCTCATGCCAGTCGTGCTGCTTTTGTAAATGTCTAACAAAACTCGTGGCAATACCTTTGCCTCGCACCTTAGGGGTCAGCGAAAAATAACTTACCCAAAATGATTTGATCTGAATAAAGATAGGATTAACTTTGGAATATCTCCAAAAATGGAAATATGAATAAATATCCATACAGTGAATCGACCGAGATATTGATGAAGCGGTTGTTCAATAACTTATCGGAAAAAGATAAACGACATTATGCCTCAGTAGAAGCCTTCAAATTGGAACATGGGGGCATAGAATATATCAGCACCCTATTTGGCATTGACCGTAAAACGATACGGTCAGGGATCGAAGAGCTAAAAAAAACGACTTTTGCGGACCAGGACAGATCCGTAGAAAAGGAGGCGGACGAAAAGCGGATAAACCGGAACAAAACCCGATCCTAATCGAAAAATTTGAAAAGATCGTTGAAAATCACCGTGCCGGTAATCCAATGAATGCACAAATTCAGTTTACGTATTTGAGCAGGCCGGAGTTACTTAAAAAGCTACAACAAAGCGGTTTAAATACAAGTCTTTATTATGTGGATAAGTTGCTTGCCAGCCTTGGGCTAAGCCAACGTAAAATGGCAAAGACGGGTACTTTTAAACAAGTACAAGGGCGCAATGAGCAATTCGAATATATTGACCAACTGGTGAGTCAATATAGGCAGAGGGGACAAATTCTCATCTCGATGGATAGCAAAAAAAAGGAGCAACTAGGCCAATTGTACCGCCAGGGAAAGGTGTATTGTAAGGAGGCACAAATATGTAATGATCATGATTTCACAAGCATGGCTACTGGAAAGATAACTCCTTTTGGCATTTACGATATTCAACTCAATGAAGGCTATATGTTTCTAGGTCAATCAGCTGATACCCCTGATTTTGCGGTTAATTGCTTATTGGATTATATCAAGTACTACGCCTGTAAAAGGTATCCCCAGGCTACCCAAATGCTCATCCTTTGTGATTCGGGGGGGAGTAATGGGTGTCGAACCTATCGGTTTAAAGAAATGATACAATGGGTCGCCCAATATACCAACCTCCAAATCAGAGTGGCTCACTATCCAAGTTATTGTTCAAAGTACAACCCTTGCGACCATAAACTATTCCCTCATATTACCAGAGCATTAGCCGGAGTCATGTTGGATTGCGTAAAGACCGTTTGTCATTTGATCAAATCCAGGGCTAAAACAAAGCAAGGCTTAAAGGTATTTGTTAGACAAATGAAAAAGGAATATCAAACTGGAATTAAGGCAACAAAAAACTTTCTACAAAACTATCCAATTGTTCACGATCAGATATTACCTCAGTGGAATTATTGGGCCTTACCTTAGTATTAATATGGGGAGGTTATTTTTCGCTGACCCCTTAGGATGCACATAAAGCTCATCCAGGTGTGTGATCATTCCACCGTATTCATTACTCCAGTAATTGATCAAAAGCGCGTACCCTACTGTTTCCGTAAGGTAATCAAAGAGGACAAACCGCCCCAGATCAGGTCGGGTCGTCAGGGTTTCAATGGTCAGATCGATCTTGCGTTGCGTCATCCGCTGACCTTTCGCGTCTTCAAGATATAGATTAAAAATGTACTGTGAAAGGATGGCGTGATCTTTGGTTTGGTAAGGTCGAAATGTAGCTGTCATGATGCAAGCGTTTTAAAATATCTTACTAATCACTTTGCGCAGCAGTGGATTATCGGTCGCCAGCCGAATCGACCAGTCCAGCAACCAACTGCGGTCTTTAAAAAAACGCTGTATCTGGTACTTAGTGTTCAATTCCCGCCAAAGTTTTGCGTACACTTGCTCTTCGTAAACCTTCAGAAAAGCCGCATCAAATCGATTTTCATCGAAACATTTTCGACACTGTATTGCCGCCAATTCCGCACTCAGCAAGGCATTGCCGATCCCCTCACCCGTAGCCGGATCAATCAGCGAAGCCGCATCACCGCAAAGTAGAAATCGCGAGCCGGAAATGGATCGCTTCCTGGAGCCCAATGGCAAGCCAAACCCCTGAATGTCGCTCACCAGCGTCGCATTGGCGAAAGCCGCCTTCACCTTTGGTGAGGTATGGATGATTTCCTTTAAGCTCTCCCGAAGGTTGATCTTGTTTTTGGAAATATCGGCGCTCAGCATACCAAAACCTACATTGTATAAATCACCCTCTAGTGGAAATATCCAGAAATAGCCGGGCAGGTAGCCTTTAAGAAAATGAAATTCCATCATATGGTCGTCTTCCAGTTTGACCCCACTGCAATAGGCACGCACCGCGCCGCAATGGTGCTCGGGTTCCACTTCCCTTTGAGTAAGCTGACGTGCAACCACGGAATTGGCTCCATCACATCCTACGATCATCGAGGCGGAAAGGGGCGCCGTTTGTCCTTTAATCCACACCTCAACACCACCCTCTTTCACGACAATGCTGTCTATTTTCACCCCAGTGAAAAAGGTCGCCTTTTCATTGCGCCGGGCCTCCTGATAGAGGAAATGGTCAAAGTCCTGACGGCGGGAAATGTAACCCCGGGTTTTAAAATACAGAGACAATTGATGCCCTTGCGGGGAAATAGCAGTGCCCCCTTTTGACCGTCTTTTCTCCTGAAATTGTGCAAAACGCTGCTTCGTTTCCGGGGAAATGCGCTCCAAAATACGCACGGCCCTTCCGGGAATGGCATCGCCGCAAACCTTGTCGCGCGGGAAGGTGGACTTGTCAATGACGGCAATGGAAAGACCGGAGTTTTTCAGTAAGGCCACCAGCGTACTACCGGCCGGTCCGGCGCCTACCACGATCAGGTCGAATTGACGGCACATCATCAATTAATGCGCGCTCCAGAGATAGTGTACTTTGCTAAAATCCCTGTTTTTCAAATCCGCTTCGCTAATGAAGAAGTTGGCGGTTCCCATATCGCCCCACATGCATTCCATCTCCACATCGGTGTCCATCTGGAAAAGTAACAGTAGTGGATTCTCCGGATTACGGAAATCTTCCTGGGCAAAGTGTGCATACCCACCAATTTTGTGCCCCTCAGCCGTTACTTCATCCTGATACAAGCCCTGAATTTCCCAACGCTTTTCTCCAAACTGCTCAAAGAAATTCTCGGGGAAATGTTGGAAAAAATGATAATCAGAAACGGGCACCACTTCGCGCAATATTTCGAAGGTCATAGCGAAGGAGGTGCCGGGATAGACGGGTAGGTCACCGTATTCCGGAAGGAAGGAAAAGTCAGATTGTAGCTTGCTTTCATCCTCAACCACCTCCGGGAAGTAGAGCACGCGAAAATGATTTTGCTGGGTTGGATCGTCGAGGTTGAGCCCAAATAATTCGTCATCGGCAATATAAAATTGCAATATGCCCTGGGTAGGAAAGGGGGCTAATTCGGGCACTTCGGCAAAATTGATCTGTGCCAAAAAGAACAAATGGCGTCCTTCGGCATCTTTTGGAAATTCGGTGCCTTTCGGCAAATAGGGCTGTCCGCCAAAACAACTCTGCCACGGCTTTTCCGGTGCCGCTTCGTCGGGAATAATCTCAATAAAGGGCTGCCGGGTGTCGAGCAATTGGTCTTTATAAGGCAGCAATTCTTCCGGGATATAATATACGTTTTCCTCCATGGCGTGAAATTAGGAAATTCTCTCCGGTCCAACAATCTTTATCCATTTACACAAACTTAAAGGTCGGTTTTTGGTTTCTTTGTTGATATCCAAAACACGGACACAGATGATACGCTACCGGAAACCAATAATCGCGCTGTTTATTGCCCTGGCTGTACTAAGCGGGTTTAGCATTTTTAACCTGCGCTTCTCCTTTGATTTTGAGCAATTCTTCCCCACCGGCGATGAAGACCTGGAGTTTTTTCGCGATTTTATCAAGGAATTTGAAACCGACGACAATTACATGCTCATTGCCGTAAGGCGCGATAGTGGCGTATTTCATCAGCCATTTCTGGAACAGTTTCACGACCTTTCGCTGCGCAGCCGTAATCTGCCCCATGTGATGGAAAGTCAGTCGCTGACCATGTTTTCCTACCCCATAAAAACGCCCTTTGGCATCACCACCATCCCCGCCATTCACATCGACGATCCGGAACGCTACCCGGACGACCGAGAACGCTTGTTGAATGATGAACGCTTTGCGCAAAACCTGATCTCGAAAGATGCCAAAACCCTGGTCATTTTTATGAAAACCATCAACAGCATCCAGCTGGAACAGGCTCGGGAACACATGCGTGCCCTGGATGAGTTGATGAGTGAATACGATTTTGAAGAATACCACTACCTGGGGCGTCCCTACTTTCAAACCGAACTGGTGTCGATGCAAATCAGAGAGATTACGGTCTCGGCAACGGTCTCGGCCATTTTGGTGGCGCTGATCATGTTTTTCATTTTTCGCCGACCCATCGGCATCTTTGTTGCCCTGGCCTCCATTGGTCTGGGTATGTTGCTCTTTCTTGGATTACTGGCGGCGCTGGGTCGCGAAATGAATGCGATGTCGGCGCTGTATCCGGTGCTGATGATCATTGTGGGGACCTCGGATGTGATTCACATCATGTCGAAATACATTGACGAACTGCAACGCGGCAAGGAAAAGAACGAGGCCATCTGGATTACCATCAAGGAAATCGGGCTGGCCACCTTGCTTACTTCCATCACTACCGCTATTGGCTTTAGCTCCCTGATCACCAGTCGCATCTTACCCATTCGCGATTTTGGCCTGAATGCGGCTCTTGGCGTGATGGTGGCTTACGTCACGGTGATATTTTTTACCACTGCTCTGTTGTCCTTCTTTCGGGCCGATCAGATCATCAAGCTGGGAAGAGGTCACGCCTTTTGGCACAATGCCATGAACAAGGCCTATTTCTTTACCCTGCACCAGCGCAGAAGCATCGTTGTTGGATCTATTCTGACCTTGATCATTTTTGGCATTGGCATTTCCCGCATCAATACCAATTACAACATCATCAACAATATGCCAACCGGCAAAAAGATCACGGAGGATTTCCGGTTTTTTGAAAAACAACTCACCGGCTTCCGCCCGGTAGAATTTGCCATCTACACCCAGGAAGGCTACGAGGCCGATGACTTTGAAGTGCTACACCAGATCGACACCCTGGAAGACCACTTGCGTGGAATTCGGGCTTTTCAGGGCATTGGTTCCATCACTGCCGTGTACAAAAGCATCAACCAGATGATGGGCAGCAACCGCCCGGAGGCCTACCGCCTTCCGGAAAGCAAGGCCAGGTTTGAGCAGTACAAAAAGATGGCTGACCAGATTCCCAAAATGGGCGTCAATATCCTGGTGAGCAAAGACCGCAAAAAGGCCCGCATTACCTCCCGCGTACAGGACCTGGGAGCGGATACCCTCAAACAAATGGGCAACCGCATCGATGATTGGATCGCGGAAAATATGGATTCCAATATTGTCAAAGTGCAACGTACCGGTACCGGCCTCATCATCGATAAAAATGCGGAATACGTGCGCCGCAGCTTATTACAGGGCCTGGGCATGGCCATTCTCATCGTCAGTGTGCTGATGGCGATCCTGTTTCGTAATATACGCATGTTGATCATCGCCCTGATTCCCAATCTGGTGCCACTACTCCTGGCCGGCGCCTTACTGGGTTTCCTGGGTATCGAACTGGAAGCCGGAGTGGCTATTGTATTTGCCATTATTTTCGGCATTGCCGTGGATGATACCATTCACTTTTTGAGTAAATTCAAACTGGTGAGGAATAAAGGAAAAGAACTGGAAGAAGCCATCCAAATCACCTTTTTGGAAACGGGCAAGGCCATTTGTCTGACCACGATCATTCTCTTTTTCGGATTTATGGTGATGCTGTTTTCTATCCACCCGCCAAGTGTGACGATCGGGTTGTTGATCAGTACCACATTGATCAGCGCTTTGGTTAGCGATTTATTGCTAATTCCCATTTTGATGCGTTGGTTGCTAAAGTAAGTATGACGAATTTGTTAAATTAGGGACTAATCAATGTGGTCCTAATCTAATGCGTTCGATCATGAAATTATCTCTATTGCTGAGTTGCCTCTTTATTACTTCTATGTGCTTTGCGCAAACCCATCTTTGCTGGCCAGGCTGGCAGCAATCGTTGATGACACAACGCCTGCAAAATAACCTGGCCAACCTGGATGTTGATGCTCCAACTTACCGCGATACCCGTTTTGTGCCGATACAATTTCATCTGGTGGCCAATGATGGGGGCACCGGCAGGGTAGAGGTGACTGATGTGCTGGACCAGCTTTGTCGGCTCAATCAGGATTTTCTGGATCATGATATCCAGTTTTTCCTCAAGGATGAGCTTAACTTTATTGATGCGGATGACCTCTTCGAATATGCGGGATATCCCGATGAGTTGGGTGATGCGATCATGCAGTCGGAAGAAGATCCCAATGCCATTAATGTATTTATCATCAAGGAGCTTGGCCCGAGCTTTTTCATTCCATCTACTTATGTTACACTCGAGGATTGGATCCTGGTCAACCAGAATTATATTGATGGTGAAGGAGTCATGCTTTCCCATCAAATGGGGCACTTTTTTAGCCTTTTGCATACCTTCCAGGGTTGGCCGGGCCCTTATAATGAAAGTGAGTACGGCCAGCAGGCCCCGGCCACAACGCCCAATGGAAATCCGGTGGAATTGGTAGATCAAAGCAATTGTGAGACAGCCGGAGACTTTCTGTGCGACACTCCGGCAGATTATTGGTTTATCCAGCCTTTTGCCGATTGCCGCTACGTAGGCAATGTAACCGATGCCAACGGCGATCCCGTTGATCCGGATGAGGAGTTGATTATGAGCTTTTACTTTGATTGTAACCGCGATGATTATTACTTTTCGCCCATGCAAAGCCAGGTGATGAACGCCGACCTCGACACTCCCGATCGGGCATACTTGCAGGTTTCTCCTTCCGGAATTACCGATCCGATTGTTGGCACACCTGAATTACTGACGCCATTAAATGGCGAAACGCTGGGAGGTACAATGGTGGAATTTAGCTGGACGCCGGTGGAAAATGCCGAAGCCTATCTACTGGAGATCAGCCGGTCCCCTAATTTTGGTCTGTTTTATGTGGGACTCGTCATTTATGGCACCTCCTTATTGGCCAACAACCTCACACCGGATGCCACTTACTTCTGGCGAGTGAGGCCCTACAACAGCTATGATGTGTGTCAACCACCTTCGGCTTATTCCTCTTTTGAAACCGGGGTGGAGCTTGCGCAAAATGACCTTTCAACGCCAGAATTTTGGTCCGTATTTCCCAATCCAGCTACCGATTTTCTCAAGGTATCGACGTATCATTTGCGTGAAGCCAATTACCAGATTCTCTCTGCCGCCGGGCAGGTAGTGATGAGCGGGGATCATTTCCGTAAGGAAATTCAGATAGATGTTTCAGCCTTGGACGCGGGTATCTACTTTATTCAACTGGAGACTCCCGCAGGCATCTCGACGAAGCGGTTTTTGAGGAGATAGAAGGCGCTTTCGAAGTGCCTTCTATCTGAAAAAAAAGCCGGTCGAAAGAATCAACCGGCATCCATAAACTTAAATAGTACCTCACTAATTAATTGAGTTTTTTACTTTCCTTTTACACAGGTTTTCGTTTCGTTTTGATCGGGTACTATTGTTTTACAGATGAAATTTCATTGATGGTGCGGTCCGGGCTCAATACCTGGTGCGTTTTTTCGACAACCAGGTCTTTTGCCACGGTAAAATTGGCCATACCGCGAATGTCTTCAATCGAAGCGCCTACTTTTACTACATACGTTCCGGCATCGGCTACCCAGGCTTGCTGATCGGTATGATAGGAAGCCAGGTCTTTGGCGTCCAAAGTCACTTTCAGTGTTTGGCTTTCTCCGGGTTGCAGCAGGTTGGTTTTGGCAAATCCTTTCAATTCAGTCGCGGGCTTGTCGAGGGTGCCCGTTGGTGCCGAAAGATAAACCTGGACAGCCTCTTTTCCGGCCAGTTTGCCCGAGTTGGTCACTGTAACGGAAACGGTCAATTGATCTTCAAATTTCTCGCTACTCATCGTCACCTGATCGTAATCAAACTGTGTATAAGACAGGCCATAACCAAAGGGATAGGCGGTTTTTACACCAAACGTATTAAAGTAGCGGTACCCCACATAAATGCCTTCTTCATAGATTACTTCGGAGGGCTTTCCTTGAGAAATATTTCCAATAAAGGCCTCTTTTCCTCCTGGCAATTCCTTTCCGGGGAAGTTTTTTGCGGAAGCAATATCTCCATAATCCATTGGGAATGTAGTGGCCAGTTTTCCGGAAGGATTCACTTTCCCGGTCAGTACATCCGCCAGGGCATTGCCGGCCTCCTGTCCACCTTGCCAGGCCAGTACAATGGCATCCACCTGGTCACGCCAACTGGCCATTTCGATTACGTTTCCGATGTTGAGGATCAGCACCACCTTCTTGCCTTCCTGGTGGAAAGCTTCCGAAACGGTTTTGATCAGATCTTGCTCGGCTGCGGTGAGGTAATAGTCAGCCTCCAGTTTGCGGTCCTGAAATTCGCCGGAGTTACGGCCAATGGTGATAAAGGCAATGTCCGAACGTTTTGCTTTAGCTGAAACAGATGTTTTGTCCAGGGGCATCTCTGGCAGCGGTGGAAGGAGCTCAAAAAAGAACTTCTTCTCGGGTTGTTTGCTCTTTTCTGCAGCAATGTATTTTTCGTAAACAGCTTGCAATTCGGCATCAACCGGTACATTGGCGTTTTCAAGGCCTTGTACCAGTGAAACCGTATAGGCTTCATTGACATCGCCACTACCCGTACCTCCGGCGATAAATTCGTACGAGCCATTGCCGTAGGCGGCAATCTTTAGGTTGTTGTTGGTAAGTGGCAAAATATCCTGATTCTTCAATAGGATAGTGCCCTCCGCAGCGACCTGACGGGCCAGTTTGGCGTGAGCGGCCAGATCGGGTTTGTTGGAATATTGATAATCGTTGAAAGAAGGTGTGTTCAGCAGAATGGTGAGAATACGCTTCACATTCCGGTCCAAAATAGATTCATCCAGCGTGCCGCCAGCTACCGCATCAAGAATGGCTTTTTTCTGTTCGGGCACACCGGGCATCAGCAAGTCATTGCCTGCCTTCATTTGCGCTACCGCATCATCACCTGCAAACCAGTCGGTCATCACCAGCCCTTCAAATCCCCACTCGTCGCGCAGGATGGTTTCCAGGATTTCTTCATTCTGGGAAGTATAAGCGCCGTTGAGCTTATTGTAGGAACTCATAATCGTCCAGGGCTGAGCGGTTTTGACCACGTATTCAAAGCCACGCAGGTAAATTTCCCGCAGGGCCCGCTCGCTGACGATGGTATTGACCATCATGCGATTGGTCTCCTGATTGTTGGCGGCAAAGTGTTTCACGGAAGTGCCCACCCCATTGGACTGGATGCCATTGACTACAGCGGCGGCAATGTGGCCGTTGAGGTAAGGGTCTTCCGTAAAGTACTCAAAATTCCGTCCCGCCAGCGGATTGCGATGAATATTCATGGCTGGTGCCAGAAGAACATCCACGCCGTATTCCTTCACCTCTTGTCCCATTGCGGCACCGATTTGACGTGCCAACTCGCTATCCCAGGTAGAAGCCACCAGCGTTGCGATGGGAAATGCGGTGCAGTAATAGGTCTGATCATTACCTTCACGGGTAGGCTCAATGCGCAATCCGGCCGGGCCGTCGGCCAGTACCATGGACGCGATACCCAACTCCGGAAAGTCAAGTGTGTTTCCTGCGGCTCCCGCTACTTTATCGGGGCGTTGGCCTTGCATCAGACCGGGCAAGTTCATGCCCAGTCCGACAACCAGCCCCGCCTTGTCCTCCAGTGAAAGGCGTGGTAAAATATCGGCTACCCGGTCGTCGATAGCTACTTGGGGATCTTCGTACGTGTCTTTCTTACCGTTTTTATTCAAGTCTCGATAACCGGTTTGTGCCGATACGCCCACCACACTGCAAAGCAGCAGCACGAAGGACAATTTAATTGGCGAATGCATCATGAACTATTTTTGTTCTTTGACAAATCTCGTGCTTAGAGTCAAACTAAAATGCAAATCGCCACTTCCTATGGTTGCTTTGCGCTTCACATTTTAGTTTGACCACATCTTGTCCCGATTTTGCATCGGGGAAATTTGTCAAAGAAGGATTATTGTTAATGTGTCATATTGACACAAAGCTAAAGAATAGTATGGTAATTTTCATTACTTTTGTTGGAAAATTTGCACTGTGTCAAAATTTGTGGCAGATAACCTACACCCTGGATTGTCAATTGATTGCGTGATTTTCGGTTTTCATGAAAATGAATTGAAGGTCTTATTACTCAAATTGAAAAAACTTGATCGCTGGGCCTTGCCGGGTGGTTTTGTAGCCGAAGGACAGGATGTGGATAAGGAGGCCGCAAGGGTATTAAAAAACAGGACCGGTCTGGAAAATATCTTTCTGCATCAGTTTTACCTTTTTGGAGATGTTAGCCGCAGCGACAGCAAACATATCCAGGAAATGGTTCGAGAAAAGGTGCTGGATCAGGAGGAGTACTTATGGTTTCAGCAGCGTTTTGTCACGGTCGGTTATTATGCATTGGTAGAATATTCAAAGGTACAGGAACCCACTCCGGATCACATCTCAGAATTGTGTGAGTGGTGCCCGTTGCAGCAACTCCCCGAGCTCATTCTGGATCATCGGCAGATCATTGACAGGGCGCACCAAACCCTAAAGAAAGAGCTGAATAATCAACCAGTAGGGTTAAATCTATTGCCAGATCAATTCACGATGCCAGAGCTACAGGCCTTGTACGAAACCCTGCTCGAAAAAGAGCTGGACCGGCGCAACTTTCGAAGGAAAATGTTGAGTTTTGACATCCTTATTGCCACCAATAAGCGCCGTAGAGGAGGAGCTCACAAAGCCCCGATGCTCTATGAATTTGACAAGGAAAAGTACGAGCGGGCGATGCAGGCGGGACTAAGCTCGGGGTGGTAAAAGCTGCTTGCAAAAAGCTTTAAAAAACTGATATTTGCACCTGAAATAAACCCAGCAAAACAACGCTAAGAACTACTACCAACCCAAATCTTATGCGAATTTTAATCAGCGCTCTATTGCTACTAACTCTTTGGGCTCCGGTGGAAGCACAAACCACACAACAGCCATCTTTAGACTCCGGGGAAATCCCCTTCGAAATGGTCAAAAATGCGATTGTCATACCGGTGAAAATTAACGGGAAGGCCCATCGTTTTGTACTGGATACCGGCGGGTTCTTCATGGTCTCCAAAACGCTGAAGCAGCAGGGCAACTTGCCGGTTACGGACTCCATCACGGTTTCTGATGCTACGAAACGGCAGCGGGTCTTTGAAAAGGTACTGGTTCAGGATGCCTCCATCGGCAAGTTGAGTTTTCACGACCGGGAAGCCATCGTACTTTTTGACAATGAATCCTACCCCAATCAGTGTTTTGGTACCGATGGCATGATCGGCAGGGATTTCTTTGCTGGCATGATCCTGCATTTTGATTATGAAAAGGGAATCCTACGGTTGACTGAAGATGAGTCAGTTTTTAATCTTGATGAACGCCACAAAGCCAAACTGAAAATCAGCGAACGGGGCATTCCCGACGTACTGCTGCGCATCAATGGAGAAGAACAGTTTGTGGAATTTGATTCCGGCTCCGGTGATTTTTTTAGTTATAAAACAAAAGACGTCCGGCGACTAAAAGTCAAATCGAAAACGGATAAGCTCAAATATAAAGGCATCTTTTCCTTTGGCGTCAGCAGCGCCAATCACATCAAATCCACCACCCGCTACCGAGCCAAAGTGTACGACCTAAAGCTCGGCGGTACTTCCTTCAATAATTTCTATAGTGACCTTTCAAAGCCCACCGAACCACGCATCGGCGCAAGCATTTTGTACCACGGCAAGGTGACGGTCGACTACAAAAACCTTGCTTTTTATTTTGAGCCGTATCCGCAGAAGGATAAACAATCAGTCTTGAAAAGCTTTGGTTTTGACATCGTCTACCTCAATGGCGAATACCTGATCAAGTGGGTCATCAAAGGCTCCGAAGCCGCAAAAAAGGGTCTAAAATACGGCCTGAAAATAAAGTCCATCAATGGAGAAGCCATTGGCGAAACAACCGATATCTGTGAGGGGTACCTCAATGGTTACGCTTTCCAGAAAAAAGAAAAGGTGGAGCTGGAATTTTTTGATAAAAAAGGCAGGTTACAACGAGTTATATTGGAGAAAGTTGTGCTAGACTAAGCTTCCCATTTTTTAGTTAACTTCACGAGATTAATGACCCAAAATATTGCAGAACAACAGCAAAGTATATCCAACGGAATTATTCTTTGATGAACAGATGAATTGGGTAAAAATTGTCAAACCAAACGGAGAAATCAATCGAAGAATTACTTATAAGTAAACACCCTTCTAATTTTTCCCTAACTTCATAGGTCTAAAACGGACTTATGAACGATAGAACAAACAAAGCAACATTACTCATCCTTTGCCTGCTGACCCTCACACCCTTTTTCAGCCTCAGCGGGCAAAATACCAGCAAAAAAACCGATTGCACCTGGACCGCCGACAACGGCAATGGCACCTTCACTAATCCCCTGTTTTTTGAGGAGTTTTCCGACCCCGATATAATCCGCGTAGGCGATGACTACTACCTCACCGGAACCACCATGCACACCATGCCCGGACTGCCGGTGCTGCACTCGCGGGACCTGGTCAATTGGGAATTGCTCAGCTACGCGGTGGATCGGCTGGACGTATTGCCGGAATTGCGCATGGAAGACGGAAAGGAGTTTTACGGACGAGGCATTTGGGCGCCCTGTTTACGCTATCACCAGGATACCTTCTACATTTTTTCCAATATCAACACCTATGGCACGCAAATCTATTACGCTACTGATCCGCGCGGGCCGTGGCAGCACAAAATGATGAAGGCCCGCCTGCATGACGTCACCGTGTTATTTGACGATGATGGCAAAATTTACGCCGTTTGGGGCTATAATGAGGTAAAAATGGCGCAACTCCGTCCGGACTTACTCGATGTGGTACCAGGCACCGAAAAGGTGATCGTAGAAGCCGGTAGCGGAGCCGGTGAGGGAAGCCATATTTACAAAATCAATGGCAAATATTACATCACCAATACCAATTACGATCCCATGTGCTACCAGGTTTGCCTGCGGGCCGATGAACCGTATGGGCCGTACGAGGTGAATGTGATGAGCGCGGAGGAAAATTTTGGCGTAAGCCAAAGGATGCGCATTTTTAATACTCAAACCGGCCCTCCTTACGAAATCATCAAATACCCGGAAAATTACGTCGGCTGTATTCCCATGCACCAGGGCGGCATTGTGCAGATCCAGTCCGGAGAATGGTGGGGCTGGTCGATGCTCGACTTTAACTCTGTGGGCCGTGTAACCGCCATCTCCCCCGTGACCTGGCAAGACGGCTGGCCGTATTTTGGCCTACCCGGCAATCTGACCCGCTCGCCGCGCACCTGGGTCAAGCCCAATACAGGATTTACGTCTTCTCCATCCGCCCCCTTTGAGCGCGATGATGACTTTGGTGGCTCGCAGCTGAAAAACGTGTGGCAATGGAACCACGTACCGGTGGATGACAAGTGGTCCCTGACGGAACGCGAAGGCTATCTGCGCCTGCATTCCCTGCCTGCCGATAGCTTCTGGCTTGCCCGAAATTCGTTGACCCAACGCGGCATCGGGCCGGAATCTTATGCCATCACCAAACTTGATGTGGCCAATCTACAGGAAGGCGATATTGCCGGATTGGCACTGCTCAACCTGCCCTACGCCTGGATTGGCATGGTCAAAAACAAAGACGGTTTGGCGTTGCAATTTTACAACCAACAAGAACAAAACCGCCTCACCGTCAATACCGATCAAACCACTATCTGGCTGCGTGCTTATTGCAATTTTGATACCGATATTGGACGGTTGGACTATAGCCTGGACGGGAAACAATTCGAGGCCATTGGCGGGGATATTTTGCTGCCATACCAGTTGAAAACCTTCCAGGGGGTGCGTTATGCACTGTTTAATTTTAATACCAACGGACAGCCAGGCGGCTACGCCGATTTTGATTTTTTTGAGGTGGTTGAACCCCGCTGTGCAGGCCTGACTCAACCGATCCCTTACAACGAGATTATTTCATTGCAATCGGTAGCGGATAGCAGTGTGCTGACCAACTGGCGGAATTCTCTGCGCCCCGTACCGGCGGGTAGTCGTTTTACGGCGGACCAAACCACCCATTTTAAGGTACTGGACCGTGGCAAGGGTCGCATTGCACTGCAGTCGGTAGCTACGGGTGGCTACGTGACCGTCAAAGGCCTCGCCGGACTCGCTGAAGTCCGCATCGAAAAGGAATTCCAGGGCGATGCCTCCACCTTCCAGTGGCAAGACATGCTCGATGGTGACATCATGCTGTTGTCGCTGTACAACCACCGGTATTTATTCGTCGACCCCAATGCCGGAAGCCTATGCTCCGCCGATGCCCGTGGTGCTCGTCCGGATCATCGGGGGGGCGCTTGTTTTACGTGGGAAATAGTGAAATAAAACCTACATCCACATGAAATCACTCAATGCCTCCATCCAGGAGTACAAAAAACAATTGGCCATCGGCGATATCAAAGTTGCTTACCGCGGATTGCTGGACTTTATGATGCAATTGCGTACGCATTTACAAAAGAAATACCCCGATCACCACGTATCGGGCAGCATTTACCAGGGGGTTATGGATTTCTCCTTCCTGGCTTTCACCCCCGAATCCTTGAAAAAGAAGAAGCTGAAAGTCATCATCTTGCTCAACCACGAAGACATTTCCCTGGAAGTCTGGCTCTGCGGTTATAATAAACAAGCCCAGAAAACCTACTGGGAACATTTCCGCAAAAACGGCTGGAACAAATACTTCCTACAAACCAACATCCGCGAGGAACTATCCATCGTCGAATACACCATCACCGAGCATCCTGATTTTGAAAAACCGGAGGTTTTGATTCAAGAGATTGAAAAGGAGGTATTGGTTTTTATTGAGGAGGTGGAAGGGTTTCTTGCAGACTAAAAATGGAAGGCTGAATACGATTCGGGAAAATAGCCACAGCGTGACGATGCATTGCTTGTAATGGTTTGAGTCAGAGGCTAGAGCTTCACTGATAAATCAGCTTTCCAGCGAAGTTGAGGACGAGGAGAAACATTGATCATTGTTTTGGCTCAAACAGTTTACAGTTCTTAACGGATTTTAAGCAGCCGCTCCACTAAACAATTTAATGCCGAATGGGCGGTCCGAATAAGGATTAATGTAATCGCCTTGATGACTATTTTATTGCATTGGACCATTTTCCTTGTTAAACACTACTCATAAGCAGCTTTGCGACAAATCAACGCTTCATTTGTGAGTCTTCAAAATGTGTATCTCGGGTTGTACATTGAATGCCGATCACGGCTCGAAAAACAGCCACATCGTGGCGACACATCCTAGCCAGCGGTGTCAGCCGCTGGCTAGGGTGAAATTATTTTTTTAAGCTCCAGCGGAGCGACACATGCCGTCAACATCTAGTATTGGCTCACAATCCCTTCTAAAAGCACAGCAACTTTCTCCGGAAAAACTTAATTTGTGGCTTAAGTGCATAGAAATCAAAACACACCGACTAATGATTAAAAGAACCCTGCCATTGTTAATCGCCTCCCTCTTGTCTAGCGGAGCCTTTTCCCAAGAATCAATGCCTGACTGGTTTCTGCAGGAAATGCAAAACGATATTGGCACCTGGATTGCGGATAATGCCGATTACAAAAATGAGCAAGAACGATACGAAACCTATCAACTGACCTGGGATTGGAGCATCAAAGGGCAATGTTTAAAAGGAACACTCTATGGGGTGCATCAGGGAAAGAAAAGCCCCGTCTTTTGGGAGTTCAGAAAGTTTTGGGACAGCCAGGAGGGTAAACCAACCGTCCTGCAAATGGGATTGAATGGAACTTACGGAGTGGGCCATACCCAAAAAATTAATGAAAAGGAGACCCGTCTATCTCAGGTATTCCACGCCCCCAATGGCCTGCAATACCAAGAGGGGCATATCACCACCACGCAATCAGACACCCTGTATATCGGTACCTCCTACAGCATCTCACCCGATGACCAGTGGGAGCAAAGACGAACCTACACCTGGGTAAAAGCACCGGAAGAAACCATCAACCCAGATGATCAACTTTCCTTTTTTAATACCATTGAAGGCATTTGGGAGGGCATGCCATCAGATACTTCCTTTATCTCCGTGCTCCACTACCAAAGGAAAGACAAACAACACTTTGTATTGGTGGACAATGACCTGCTCTCCAAAAAACGGAAGCCCTTTTCCCATTATGAGGGCACTTATTTCTTCAATCCACATACCTCTCGAATTGAATTTACCACCATCAACCAATCAGAAATTCACAGCGGCTATTGCCAGGTGAGTTCCGACACTTTATTCCACTATGCCACCATCAACAACCAGGAAGGAATGGTCCGCGCATATACTTCCGCTATCGTTAAAATTGATGACAACACCCTGGCCTACTATGCGGCCTACGGAAAGGATGAAAAAATGCCTGTATTAACATTTGAGAATGCGTTGATTTATAGGAGGAAGGAGTAGGTGGAATGCCGAACAGCTTGTGTGCAAGGGCGGTTCGTTGCTAGCTTTTGTGCTGGTTGATGATAGTTTTTCGTACGTGCTGAAATTTCGCGGGCCGACTTGATTTTGAGAGCTAGAGGTTTTGCTGGAAACCATTGAATCGGAAGCATTGGTTTTCATTGAGGAGGTGGTGGTGGGGCTATTTTAATTAGGATGAGCCACAATGTAGCTGTATATCTCGTCAACATCAATATAGGATCAAATTCCATTATTGACATAACAATCACTTTGAAAATTGCAGCAACTTTATTGGGAAAGAGTTAACTTGGGGGGAGGTTGAGTTTTTGTAGAAGCTTTGATCAGTTAGTAGACAAAGGAAATACACGTCATAATGGCATTGGCAGAGACATTATGCCAAACGATAAATAAGAATAAATTATATACTAGATGTTTTTTTATAATTATCTGGAAAAGAGAATGAATTAATATGAAAATCTTTTATTCATATAGTCATAAAGATGTTGAGTATACTGAAGAGCTACGAGACCATTTGTCAATTTTGAAAAGAAATGGTGATATTTCGGAGTGGTGTGATCAAATGATTCTTCCTGGTGATGATTGGAAAACAGAGATAGATGAAAATCTTGAATCAGCAGATATTGTCTTGCTTTTGGTATCTTCAAATTTCCTTGCTTCAGATTTTTGCTTTGATGTAGAGCTAAAACAAGCGATTCTAAAACATGAAAAAGGTCAAGCCAGAGTGGTACCAATAATCTTAAAGCATTGTGAGTGGAAGGATGCCCCATTTGGGGAGCTACAAGCTTTGCCCTCACGAGGAGTACCAGTAGAAAGTAGCAAATGGATTAATAGAGATGAAGCTTATCATGATGTAATAAAAGGTATTAAGAATGCAATATCTAAATTAACAGAAAAAGGAACAGCTTCAAAGAGAATCATAGACTCGAATGATGATGACCTGCGCACAACGGAGCAAGCAATTCGGGTATATAAACAGGAGGCCAGTCGACTGGGATTTAATAGTGATAAAGAAGCTTTTGATCGCGTTGAAAAGTTGAAAAAAGAAATATTTGATTCTCTTTTTTCAGAAGTTGATGAGAAGATCAAGAACATACCTAAGGTAAAGGATCTTGTTCCAGAGTCATTATTTGACAGAATTATATTTAGTGAGACACTTGAAGAAATTGAAATTCAAAGAATTAACGAAATTAGGGATGACCGAAACTCCTATAGTTGGTATCATCGGGCAATAGTAGTTCCAGCTATAACAATAAGTATTATTAGACATTCAAAGTTTGATAGAAAGAAGATTCATCTATTGCTTGATTTCTTAAGCGATTTCGAAAAAGGCGTTTGGGAACGTGCGCTATGTGGAATCGTAATTGCTCTCTTGTACAGAAAAAACAAATGGCAAAGATATGTTGATGTCAGAAATCGATTAAATGCTGTTCAAGAGATACAAAAGGTTCAACTAGGACTAAGAGGAATTGAAATTGTCCTTAGAAATAAGTTATATCAACCTAAGTACATTAAGGCCAACGTCTTTGATCAATACGAGTTCTTTGATACTATAGTAAACTGGTTTAAACCATTCCACGATAATAATGAAATATTCAAGTATGCAGTAGAAAATACAGGTGTTGATCTCGATGTCGAAAATTTTGGGCGGAGTATTAAGTACTTGCCATTTGTAGATTCAATAAAATATTATACGTGCTTATGGTTAGGTCAACAAGATGAACTTCAAATATCCGAAACTGATGCTACAATGGAGAGGGCTTCACTTCAATTTTTATTTCAACTGTCACGTGGAGTTGAACAAAGAGCTGTTTTGGGTTTATTCCAGAACATCCTAGTTGAGTACTTTTTATTCTTTAAATACTTTTCATTAGATGATATCGAGAATGTCTTCGATTATCAATTATCTCTTTCGAATAGTAAGCTAAAAGATTTTGTACTAAGTAGGATTCACAGTTTAATGCTATACGCTGAGAATATGCTGGATAAAGGAAAATTTAGTAAGTGTATTGAATATTGTGATCAGGTTATTGAGATAGATAGTCAAAATTACCATGCATTATATTTGAAGGCTTTATCACATAAAGGTAGAGAAGAGTATTCTGAAGCAATAGAAATATTCAACTTGTTGAAAGAAGTAGAGGATATTGATAGGTTGAAAATCGACATCCGAATTGGTAGTTGCCTAATGAAAATGAAAAAATATGAAGATGTTTTAGATATATTCTTGCCTTTAGTGGTTACGAATAATAGAGAGGCTGTAATCTTTCAAATGTTAGGCAACGTCTATTCTAGAATTGGAGAAAATGAAAAAGCTGTACAAAACTTCGAAGAAGCGGAAAAGCTTGATTTGACAAACGAGGACATAATAGATAATATATATTGGCATTATCATAGGATTAGAGATAATAGTAAAGCATTACTTTATGCGAAAAAGAAATACAAGCTAAATCCTAATTCTGGTGAGAATTTGAATGACATAGCTACATTATACCTGGAAACTGGAAAATATGAAGAGGCCAATGACTTAATCAAGCTTGGGGTAGAGAAATTTCCAGAATATACACACTTAAAGGCTACTAAAGCTAGGTATAAGTTGTTGGTCGAAAGTGATATCTCTGGGGCTAAGAAGATATTGTTGAAACTCTATAAAAAGGATAAGGGGCAATATATCGTAGGGAACTTAGCTGAAGCTTTTCTCTGTGAAAAGAAATATGATAAAGCAAAAGAATTATACAAATTAGCTGCGAAGAGGTTAAAAGAAGCAGATAGTTATTATTTGATTGAAATAGATTTGGAAAGGCACATTGAAAACTATTCACTGGATATCAATGAAGTTAATGACATCAGGGCAATTGTACGTGAGATTCTCGTTTAGTATGTATGATATGCAGAGCTTAGTTTATGCGACAATAACTGGCCGGAGGTGTTTTCCACTTATTGGTATATATGGGAAGTCACTATAGCCGGTGTTTTCTACCTGGGCAGTATTGCGGCGTAGGCAGGTACTGCGTTCAGGCTTGAGTTGCAGCCAAATTAAAAGTGGGTACGGCCCCAATATCGTCGTCTAACGTGTACTTCTCATATTAACCCAATTGAAACGTAGTGAAAGAAACCACTCCCGATCACACTTGAAATACTAACCTCATATTCAGCCGCTCAAAGAACAACTCACCCTTTCTTCCGGCTTTTTTCATGCAAATATTTTCCAAAATGGAACTGGAGATAGTATTCCAAGAATCTAATATGGTCCCGTTGATTTGGCATCTTACTATAGAGTGGTGAAATTTTGTATTTTTAGTGAGTTGGGTTTGTAGGGGCTACTGACAGACAATATCAATTTATCATTTATAATGTCAGATTATAAAAAATAAATTCTTGAGAATGAACTCTCATAATATCACAAAGATTTTTATTGCCTACTCTAGGAAGGATGAGAAAATCCTAAATGAACTTCGATTACATTTCACAGTACTTGAGAGAGCTGAAAAAGTTCAGATTTGGTATGATGGAATGATTGAAGCTGGAGGTGACTGGGAGCAATCAATCAAAGATTCCTTAAATTCTGCTGATATCATCCTTCTTTTAATTAGTCATAATTTTATTGCTTCTGATTATTGTTACAATAAAGAAATGAGAGAGGCATTAAGACTACATAAGGAAGGGAAGGTAAAGCTAATTCCTATAATCGCCAAAGAATGCATGTGGAAGGAGACTCCTTTTGGACATCTACAGGTACTTCCAAAGAATGGTAAAGCGATTAGTAGTTCTGAATGGCCGACAGCTGAACGTCCTTATCTGCAAATCGTAAATACCTTTAGTGTCTTAGACCAAGAAGAAAGGGGAAATAATAAGAATTGTAATCAAAGTGGTTCCACCTCAGAAGAATTATTACCTAATCTGTTTACGGACTCTCGCGATGGCCAAATTTATAAAACTATTGAAGTACATGGTAATATATGGATGGCAGAGAATTTTAATTTTAATATTGGTAAAGGATGCTGGTATTACGATAACAATTCGGGAAATGGAGAGATATATGGTCGCTTGTATACTTGGGATGCCGCATGGGAAGCAAGGCCTGAAGGTTGGAGTCTCCCTACACCAGAGCAATGGAAAAAATTAGCTTGGCATTTTGGCAGGTATTATGATTCAATATCAAAAAAATATAGAAGACCGTATGCTGAACCCAGTTACAAAGCTTTAATTAAAGGTGGCCAGAGTGGACTTGATATTCTACTTGGTGGTGTTTACAATTCTGAGGATGAAGATTTCAGCTATAAAGAGAGTCACGGAATCTATTGGTCCAGCAATGATGAGCTATTTCGAATTTTCGGTGAAAAGCAGGCATATGGCATTGAATTTTATGATGGAGCAGCCGTTTCCTGGGGGACACATAAGAAAAGTGGGGGATTGTCCGTTCGCTATATTAAGATTTAATAATCGTTGTTTTCCATTAAGCATTGAGTCAAATAATACCTACCTCATATTGCAGCGTGGCAGGAAAATGGTCGAGCGTCAATCCCTTCTGCGTTAGGGTGGCGATCCCGGAACGTTGTCTCTCCCCCCTGCTTAAAAAGCAAAAAATATAAACTCCCCACCCCGGAACTATCCCCCCGCCTCCACAGTTATCCCATCACAACTCAACCAAAAATGATCCTATTTCGACCCGTAAATCAAGCCGAGCTTGACCTGATTATTCAAGCCGATTGGCGGGCCTTTCCGCCGCGATTGGCCAGCCAGCCTATTTTTTATCCGGTGCTCAATGAGGAGTACGCGGAGCAGATTACCAGAGCGTGGAATGTGCCCAGCTATGGGGTGGGGCATGTGCTTAGAAACTGTTTGAATTCAACACTTCGATTTTGTTATGGCCCTTTTTACCCCACTTTTCGTTCCGTCCTCACCTTGATAGCTCTGGCTATCAGGTTCCGGGCGTGCCTCAATTGGGGTAAAAATGACCTATAACAAATTTCAAAAGCCGAATTCAAACAGCTTCTTAGATTTGAAGTCCACGATGATTTTGCCCGCCGGTACGAGGTGCAGAAGGTGGGCCTGGATTACCACCTGGAGTTGTGGATTCCGGCGGAGGATTTGGCGGAAATGAACCAAAACATCATCGGTAAGATTGAATGGATCAGCACTTTTAAAAAATAGCGCTAAATTAACGCCCATGAGCAAAATTGAAATCATGAAAAATAGACTATACTTTATTGCCATACTTTCTCTGATAAGTTTAAAAAGTAATGCTCAAACGATTACAGATATTGATGGAAACAGCTACAATACGGTGACTATAGGAACCCAAACGTGGATGCAAGAAAACCTCAGGACAACACGTTTTAACAATGGGGTTGAAATCATGACAACATCCTTACCTGTGAGTAATGATACAACTGCATTGTATCAATGGGCTTATAATGAAGATACCAACAACATATCAGAATACGGTCGTTTGTATACCTGGAACATCACCAATAGCAATCATAATGTATGTCCGGTTGGTTGGAAAGTACCAGATAATTCAGATTGGGAGACATTGAGGGATTTTCTAGGTGGAGAATGGATAGCAGGAGGTAAAATGAAAGAAACAGGAACAACACATTGGGTAGTGACGGATAGTACCGTGAACAACTCAAGTGGATTTACAGGGTTGGGGAGTGGTTTTCGTGGGAACCCACTGGGTTTTAACCACTTAGGTCAACGCGGTTTTTTTTGGAGTTCGACGCCAGCTGGGATCGTCGGAAATTTCCCGAGAGGTTATGTATATAGTCTAACGGCACCTGATAATACGTTCCTTTACTCGGTTGCTGTTGCACAAAATGGGAATGCCATTCGGTGTATAGAAGGGGTGAAAACAAGTACTGAGCATTCTTCTTTTCAAAATGACATTCAGATCTTCCCAAACCCAGCAAAAGATAGAATGATCATTTCTTTCGAAGCAACCGGAAATTATCATCTTTCCATTTACGATATGATGGGCAATACTCTTTATGAGCAGGAATTAGTAGACAAAATAAACGATCTCGACATAGCCTTCTTACCAAAAGGAACTTATTTAATTCAGCTTATTGCTAAACATCATATAGCTTCCTATAAATTCATAAAACAATAGGAAAATAGTGGTAAATTAACGCCCATGAGCAAAATTGAAATCCGGACGGTGGAGGTAACGGAATATCGGACGCCCTTGCGAGAGGGCGGTTCGCTGCCGGCTATTGTGATGGCGGATGACGACTTTCCGTATGTGCTGAAATTTCGTGGGGCCGGGCAGGGCAAGAAGGCCCTGATCGCCGAAGTGATTGGTGGGGAACTGGCGCGCGCCATGGGGCTGAAGGTGCCGGAACTGGTGTTTATGAACCTCGACGATTCCTTTAGCAAGACGGAGCCGGACGAGGAGATTCAGGACCTGCTGAAATTCAGCGTGGGCCTCAACCTGGGATTGCATTTCCTTTCCGGGGCCATCACCTACGATCCGCTGGTGCCCATTGGCGAAAGCCTGTATGTGTCGAAGATTGTGCTGCTGGACAGTATGATCACCAATATCGACCGGACGGCCAAGAATACCAATTTGCTCAACTGGAAAAATGAACTGTGGCTCATCGATCACGGGGCGAGTTTGTATTTCCACCACAACTGGGCCAATTGGGAGGCGCACCTCGATCGCACCTTTCCGAATATCAAAGACCATGTATTGCTCGATCGTGCCGATCATTTGGCGGAAGCCGCAACCGAAATCAAGACATCAATCAACGAAGCGAAGATCGCCGAGATTGTGGCGCTGATCCCGGAAGAATGGCTGGTGGAGGCGTCTAATCCGCTGACACCACCGGAGATGCGGGCGGCTTATGTGCGCTTTTTGAGTACCAAACTGGCCAATATTGATTTGTTAGTCAAAGAAGCGGAAAATGCCAGATAGAGTGACCTACGAATTTGCCGTGATCCGGGTAGTACCCCGGGTGGAGCGCGAAGAGTTTCTCAACGTGGGGGTCATGCTGTTTTCCAAACGCAAGAAATACCTGGGCATCCGTTACAAGATTGACGAGACCAGATTGCGGCACTTCTCTCCCGATATGGATATCGATTTGATCAAAAGGCACCTGCACGCCTGGGAACTGGTCTGCCAGGGCGGTCCGGAAGGCGGTCCGATTGGGCAGTTTGACCTGCCGTCCCGCTTTCGCTGGCTCACGGCGGCGCGGAGTACCATCATTCAGTGTTCAAAAGTGCATCCGGGTATGTGCGACGATCCGGAGCGGGTATTGGAGGGATTGTTTGAGCGGTATGTGGGGGATGACTGAGCGCTCCTGCAAGGTGAATATCTAGCAGATATTCAAGTGAAGGAACGCGTCAGCGGAGGGATAGCCCCTAGCTAGTTCTGATGAAAGAAATTTTAAAAATATTAATCCCCGTTTTTGTCTTAGTCCTCGGTTGCTCACCAGAAGGAGAAGATCAAAAAAAGGTGCCGGAACTGAGGGACTTTCCCATTGCTACTGGCTCATCTCTGGATGCAGGCCCCCATACCTGGGAAGAGGCAGCGGAAAGTCTCAATTTGCTCCTGAATTCCTCCACAGATGTTTTTGTTGATTCTCTGCAACTGGAAATGGATCGGTGTATAATGGCTGCTATTGATAGTGTCGAGTTTAGCTACGTCAAAAAGGCATTACTCAAAAAACTGATTGAACAGCCTTCCCTAACAGAAGCAGAAAAGGAAGCACTATTAAACGAGGTCTTTTTCAATCATCTGGAAGCATTGCGAGAAGTATATAAACAAGACACCTTCTTCTTGGCCGATTTTAACGAAATCACGCCTAAAAACAGCCCTAGCAGAGTTTTCAAAGCCGTCGTTGGATCATCGCTGAATTGGGAAAACAAATTCTTCTTGTTTATCGAAGAAAGCAATCGTTACCAAATGATTGGGCCAATGAAAAACTTCCACCGGTACGGAGAAGAAATTGACTGCTTTCTCAGAAAAGACGGAGCACTAATCCTCTATTTTGTTGAAAACTTTGGAAGTGGTTCGGGAATATGGCAATTCAACTATTTCTTTTATGAAGTCCGGAAAAACGCCATTCGCCCGGTTTTAACCTGGTTAGCGAGAAGCAATTTTCAGTGGCCATCGTATCGCCATTTCACCTTTGAGTCAACCATTGTCTCCAAGGCTCCACTTCGCATCAGAGGAAGTATGCAAAATGAATTGCTTGGAAATGAACATTGTGATACCAGTTTTTACAAACTGGAACTTCCTATCTCCGAATACGATGTCACTTTTAGGTGGAATCAATCAGAAGCAATATATCAGATTGATAAAACAACGGGCATGCAAGCTGATGATTTGGCCGGATATTACCTTTCAAGACTACCCGAAATCCAGTTTATCAGAAGCAATGCCGAATTCTTCAAGATGATCATCGATACGAAGGCTGAAAATGATACGACCTGTATCATTAGAGAATACCTAGGAGAAATTGGCGATGAGTATCAGAAGCTTGTGAAACACAATTGAGGTAACCGAAGGAATAAAGATTCTAAAATTTTATAATACCACAACCACAATGAAAAAATTATCCACGCTGTTCATCCTCTTCCTCGTCTATTCCTGTACCCAAAGTGAACCTGAAACTGCTTTCGATAAAGCCCAAATCACCCAAGAAGTCAAAGAAATGTTCTCCAATTACCACCGCGACATCAAAAAGGACGGCTTTGCAGCCGAATTTCCCTACCTCGATCATTCCGACGACTTCTACTGGGTGCCGCCGGGTTATACCTCAGCATTGACCTCTGATTCGGTGGAAACCATCCTGAGACAGAGCGCTCATTCCGTTAAGGAAGCCAGCTTTGATTGGGAGACACTGCAAATCTTTCCCCTGTCCAACACCATCGCCACCTACACCGGAGTGGTGAGCGGGTATATGATCGATACCGCAGGAGTAACCAGCAAGGTACACCTGATCGAGTCGGGTACGGTGATTAAAAGGCAAGGTGGATGGAAATTGCTTTGTGGGCAGTCGGCGAGTTTGATGGAATAATTCGTTTTCTTTTGGGGGCTAAATAGCCAAAGTGGGTAATAATCAATGAACCTACCTCCATGAACCAAAAAGGACGAAGGAATATTTTTGAATTAGTGACGCCATTGCAAACCATGGCAATAAAACTCAAAACCGCACCACTTTATGACTTTTCAGAATCAACTATTTGCGAAAGCACTCTCTGTACTTATTTTATTCATCATTATGGTCGTCAGCTCCTGCAAAAAGGACAACCTTGATCCTACCGTCTTGCCTTACAATCCCGACAAACACATCTACGGGAAGGTTCAGTTTTATGGCGCGGGAGAATACGAGGTGGTCATTGATCCAATATCGGGTTTGTTTGATACAATCCCCGAAACACGCAGGGGCTCAGGTGGGATTTCTCTACCCATTGGCACCACCAATCTGATTGGCTTTTCCGGTAAGGAAAGGCTATTTATCGATGATATTTCCTTTTTGCCCAGGCTTTTCTTTCAAGACCTTGATGCCTTCGGCTATTTTGACATTCCACTCCTGGATGAAAATATCCCAGATGAAAAGGTGATATCTGCCCAGTATATGTCTTTTGGCATTTCAGAAGATGAAATCCACTTGATTGACACCGATAAATCCATCTGGCGGATTGATCTGACCAATAGCAAAGTCAATCAAATTTTTAACGACAGCATCTTCCCTAATGACTATACGCCCAGGGCAGTCCTTTACGTCAATCAAGGTGACGACCTGCTATTTATCCAGGACGCAGCTTCCAGCGCGGGGATGACCAAACTGATCTTATTTGATCAGGAAACCGCTTCCATTCTTGATCAGCAAGAAATTGAAGGGGCATTTGGTTTTGTAAAATATCCCAATGAAGACCGCTTTTACTTCCTGAAAATACCGGGTGGAACAGAAGGGTTTCGTCTGATGGAATTGAAAGTGTCCAGCGGGGCTATGTCCATACAGGAGAAATCCACTACTGGTTTGGCCATAGACAATCTGTCGCTCTACCTGCAAACCATCCATACGGCCAGCAATACTTATATCTGTCGGGGAGGAAGCAGCTCTATCGAAAATCCGACGAATACCCTGTACAGTATTTCATTGGAAGATGGGATTTTGCTCAATGAAGTCACATTGGAGGATTCGGGCACACTGCTGAATCTTGCAGGAGAATAAATAGATAGGCCTTACCCTTCCCACCATTTCTCCTGCATCACCGAAGCCGCATCAAACGGTTGTCCCAAAGCGGGCGTGAGATAGGCGAAATCATGCTCAAGGGCGGCCTTTACAAAGTCTTCCACCGGCTCTTTCCAGGTATGTTGGTACGATAGGGCAAAACCGGCCCAATGCACCGGCATGGCCTTCCTGGCACCGGCATCAATGGCGGCCTGCACACTCTCGTGAGGGAAGAGGTGAATGGGGTGCCAGTCATCGTTGTACTGGCCACATTCCATAAAGGCAAAATCAAAAGGGCCGAGTCGCTTGCCCACTTCCGGGAAGTGTTTTCCGTAGCCGCCATCGCCACTAAACCAGATATTTTCATTTTCGGTTTTGAATGCCCAGCCACCCCAAAGGCATTTTTGGCGGTCGGTGAGCCCGCGTCCGGAAAAATGTCGGGTAGGCGTGAAGGTGATGCTGATATCGGCGAAGGATTGGTTGTCCCACCAGTCAAATTCGGTGATCAAATCCGGGTCAACGCCCCAGTATACCAGGTGCCTTTTCATACCCATTGCCACAAAGTATTTTTTGGCTTTGAATTGCAGTTTTTGCATACTGGCATAGTCCAGGTGATCGTAGTGATCGTGCGTGAGGATCAACAGATCGATATCCGGAAAATCATCGATCAAATCGAGGGTGTTTTCGGAAAAACGCTTGGAAGCAAAGGGGGCAATCGGCGTGGTATCGGGGCCCAACATCGGATCAATCAGGATGGTTTGTTCCTTGATGCGCATCAGCACCACCGAATGGCCGTACCAGATCAGGCGGGCTTTGTCGGCAGGAGCCAGGAAGCTTTCCTTGTCAAAGGGAACAATCGGCAGTGGCGAGTCTGGCGTTCGACCAGCGGTATTGGAGAGCTGTTTGTAAATAATGCTCGGCATTTTCCAGATGCTGGTGGCCATACTGGTTTCTTCCAGGTTTTGGAAACTGCCATTCTGCCAGTTGGGCGATTTTTGGTATTGTTCAATCAGTGCTGCGGTGACTTTGCCGCCAAATTGTTTGGACCTCATGGTGTGGTGTTAATGGTCTTAAGTTCGGAGGGAAAACAGTTGCCAAGCCCGATTAGTTGACCAGGAATTGAGAAGATTAGTTGATTTATTCCTTGTCCCACTGTTTCGAAAGAACAATATCTTATGTTTTCTATTTCAGCTTTCGCTGAATGACCGGCAACGACCAATGAAACCGCACCGCCAAAATGCGAAGGGTAATGATAAACAGGATGGTCAGAAAGGTATTTAATTCCTTATCAACCCCGATTTTCATCAATAGGACATAAATAATCCCTCCCGCCAGACAAGCCGTGGCGTAAACCTCCTTACGGAAAATCAACGGAATTTCGTTGCTCAGATTATCGCGCAACACCCCACCAAACACGGCCGAAACAGTGCCCATCATAATGGCTATAATGGGTGATACACCAAAGGTCAGCGTCTTTTGTAATCCCAATACGGTGAAAATGCCGATCCCGATGGTATCGAACAGAAAGAAGGTGCGCCGCAGGTACTGAATCATTCGTTGCAAAAGGTAAGCAAAAGCCACTCCCAGCACGATAGCCGTCAGGTAATTGAGGTCCTGCATCCATCCCACCGGCTGACTGCCAATCAGAATGTCCCGAATCGTGCCGCCGCCTACCGCCGTCACAAAAGCAATGACAAAGGCTCCGAAAATATCAAATTGTTTGTCCATAGCCGTCAGCGTTCCACTTATGGCAAACACCAGCGTCCCGATCAGGTCAAGACTGTAGAGAATAGGCAGATTATCGAGGTCCATAGGCATATCGCATTTGCGAAAGCGAAATTAGTAAATGCATCGGTATTGGCAATATTTGCCCCTTTTGGGAAAAGCGTTGCGACTAACTTTGTTGGAGTGAAATTAGGTAAAAAGACTTTTCTATGATCATCCGAACTGTTTCAACGCTTATCCTGGCGATGGTAATGCTGTGCGTCCAGGCTCAGGAATTGCGCCGTAAAGGCACCTTTGGCATCGCACCGGCTCCTTTGACAGCCGAACTCGCCACCGAAAAAGGTATGGCCCAACCCACCGGCATTCTCATCAATCAGGTATTCCCCAACACGACCATGGCCGCCATGGGTGGTCAGACCGGCGATGTGATCCTGCAAATTAACAAAAAGACCATCGAGTCAATGGACGACCTGCTCACCGTCCGTAATGATATGCGCGACAGCGACCCGATGAGTATGGTTGTGTGGCGCAATGGAGAGGAAATGATGCTCACCGGTAAGGTGGTCCCTATCCCCTTTGAGCAGGCCGAAAATGCCGAGGTGATTTATGATCAAATGACCTACAAGGAAGGCAAAATTCGATTGATCATCAACAAGCCCCATTCGACAGGTAAACACCCGACGATTTTTTTCATCCCAGGCTATACTTGTTCCAGCGTAGACAACCTATCCCCAATCCACCCTTACCGGAAATTGATAGACAGCCTCAGCAACCTGGGCTATGCCATTTTCCGCATGGAAAAACCCGGTATCGGCGATAACGAAAATACCGGCGATTGTCAGCAATTGGGCTTTGACAACGAGCTGGAAGCCTACCGGGTGGCTTATGATCAACTCAAAAAGTATGATTTCATTGATACGGAGAATGTCTTCATCTGGGGACATTCCATGGGAGGACTTTATGCTCCGCTAATCGCTCGGGAAGTTCAGCCCAAAGGCGTGGTGATCTACGGCATCACCCACGAGCTGTGGCCGGAATATTTGCTGAAAATGGTCCGGTACCAGAATCCGCTTTTGGGCCACGACTACGTGGAAACCGAACGGGATTTACGCACACTTTACGCACTGCTTTATGAACATTATTACGAAGGTAAATCCAGTAAGGAATTGGTGAAAAATCCAGCCTATCGCACCATTCTGGAACGGGATTTTGCCTTTGATGGCGACAATCAAATCCTGTATCGTCACGAGAATTTCTGGAGAGAAATAGCGGAGCACCCTCTTTCCGAAGCCTGGTCAAAGACGCGCAGCCACGTCCTGTCCCTCTACGGCGGCGCCGACCTGGAGGCAGTCAACGACGTTTCCCAAAAGGAGATCGTGCGGCTGGTCAATCATTACCATCCCGGCTACGGTACCTTCCAATTGATTCCGGAAACCGACCACAGCATGATCCGGGTGGGTTCCATGGAAGAAGGTGCGAAAGTTCGTTCCACTCCGGCTTATCGCCAATTGGTGCAAAACCAGTTCAATTACGATATCGTCACTCATACCCATCAGTGGATTCAGAGCAAACTGGAGCAGCCCATCGCTGCGGCTACCACCAAGGCGATCGACTGGCAAAGCCTCATCGAAAAGGAGCGCCTCACCAATAGCCTGGATACCTTCCACATCATCTGGGAAGGCAAGGTGTCGGGTAGCATGATTTACCATAAGCAATGGATAGATGATCGCCTGGTAATCTACGACACCTCCGAGCTTACTGGCCTGGTGCGTGAAACGATGCACATGGAGCTTGACGCCAAACAGCTGTCGATGCAATCCACCGAAATACAAATGACAACCCAGCAGGGCGGTATGGCTGGACAATTGCAATGGATCAATGACCAGCATGTGCGTGGCAATTATGTGGTCAAAGGCCAGGACGGCGAGCGCCAGATTCCCATCGACACTACCCACCACCAAACCCTGATGGGCCGTGGAGCGGTATTTGGGCTGGTAGAGGGATTACCCTTATCGCTGGGGAAGGAGTATCTCTTGGATGTATTTGCCTTTTCCTCCGCCGAAATCTGGAACATGAAACTAAAAGTCGCCGACCGCATGACCATCGACCTGAAGGGCGTAGCTCTGGAGGTCTACAAAATCACCCTCACCGGCGGTAAGGTCGACAACAACCTCTACCTCACTGCCGATGGCCGCAATAAGCTGGTTAGGGTGGATGTCCCGGCCCAGAATATGGTGATTGAGTTGGCGAGTGCGTTGTAGGTTCTACCACATTTGATTTTTTTAAACCACAAAAGAGACAAAAGATAACAAAAGTGCTGGCATGATGTTGACTTTAAATAAACCACATTAGACACATAAGAATTTAATAGTGAAGTCATTAGAGAAAATCCGACGGATTTTCTCTAATCTTCCTTTTGTGTTCTTTGTTCATTTTCCCGACTCTTTGGGTTTCCCTTTTGCGAGACTGAAGTGTGGTTCAAACTCATTACCAAACAGGCGGTCCTTCTCGTATTTGCTTCTTCTTATGTGTCTCAAATAAAAATTAAAATCCCTGTTTTTCCAAGTCGCGGACCTTTAAAAACCTCCGGTTCAGTTTCAGATAACGAGCGGCTAGCCTACTTCAAAGTTTCCAAAAACTTGGAAGGTGAGCGGCTATTTTTACTTTTTGCAAAAGTAAGGTGAAATAAATTTCACTCAACCACAAGATGATGAAAGTTGTTAACGCAGGATGTTGAAAGTTGTCAACTTTCACTCAACACAAAAACCAGGCAATTGATCTAAAAAATGCGTAATTTTGCCTCCTTTTTAGATTGAAACCGAAGAGTTAACATGTTTCCAACATACGATGTCATAGTGGTAGGCGCCGGTCATGCCGGTTGTGAGGCGGCAGTGGCGGCAGCGAATATGGGGTCAAAAGTACTTTTGGCCACCATGAATATGAACACCATCGCGCAGATGTCCTGCAATCCGGCGATGGGAGGTGTGGCGAAGGGCCAGATCGTTCGTGAGGTGGATGCGCTGGGTGGATACTCGGGCATTGTGACCGATCATACCATGGTGCAATTCCGGATGCTCAACCGCTCCAAAGGTCCCGCCATGTGGAGCCCACGCGCACAAAGTGATCGTATGTTGTTTGCCACCAAGTGGCGGGAAATGCTGGAAGCCCATCCCAATATCGACTTTTGGCAGGAAATGATCACCGGCATCGTAGTAAAAGACGGCCGCGCCAAAGGTGTGCGCACCGGCATCGGACTGGAAATTGAAAGCAAATCGGTAGTGCTAACCAACGGCACCTTCCTCAACGGGCTCATCCATATCGGTGAAAAGCAATTTGGTGGTGGTCGTGCAGGAGAAAAGGCGGCGAAAGGCATTACGGAGCAGCTCGTGGAACTCGGCTTCGAATCTGGTCGTATGAAGACAGGAACCCCGCCACGCGTAGATGGCCGCACCCTCAACTGGGACCTGATGGAACTCCAGCCGGGCGATGAAGATCCTGGTAAATTTTCCTATACCGATACACCAAAACCGGAACGCCAGTTGCCATGCCATATCGCGTATACCAATCCGGAGGTACACGATCTGCTGCGCACCGGCTTTGATCGTTCGCCCATGTTCAACGGACGCATCCGGGGGCTTGGGCCGCGCTATTGCCCATCCATTGAAGATAAGATTGATCGTTTTGCGGATCGGGACCGGCATCAGCTGTTTGTGGAACCAGAAGGCTGGAATACCTGCGAAATTTACGTCAACGGCTTTTCATCCTCCCTGCCCGAAGATGTGCAATACAAAGCGCTGCGACAAGTCCCGGGTTTTGAAAATATGAAAATGTTCCGCCCCGGTTATGCCATCGAATACGATTTCTTCCCGCCGACCCAGCTGCAGCCATCTCTGGAAACCCACCTGGTGAAAGGCTTGTTTTTTGCCGGACAAATCAATGGCACCACGGGCTACGAAGAGGCCGCCTGTCAGGGGCTGATGGCGGGCATCAACGCTCACCTGGCCATCAATGAGCAGGCACCGTTCATCCTGAAGCGCTCCGAAGCCTACATCGGTGTGCTGATCGACGATCTGGTCAATAAAGGCACCAAAGAGCCGTACCGCATGTTTACCTCCCGCGCCGAATACCGCATTCTGCTGCGGCAGGACAATGCTGATGTGCGCCTCACGCCACTGGCCCATGCGCTGGGCATTCGCGGCATGGAAGAGCGCATCGCGCGCGTTAACGATAAAGTGGAAGCCGCCAAAGCGGTAGAGCGCTTCCTCGAGGATTATAGCGTAGGCCCCGACGAACTGAATGCATTCTTGGCTAGTAAAAACTCCGCTCCCCTCAAACAAAAAGTCAAGCTCAAAGGCGTGATGCTGCGCCCCCACATCGGCATTGCCGACCTGCGTGCCGTATTGCCGGAAGTAGACCAGTTTTTACAAGCTTACAGTGATGAATTTATCGAACTGGCAGAAATCAACCTCAAATACGAAGGCTACATCCAGAAAGAACAGGAAATGGTCGACAAGATGAACCGCCTGGAAGAAGTAAACCTACATTCCGATTTTGATTACAATCAATTGGTCTCCCTGTCAAAAGAAGCACGTGAGAAATTGGCCCGCATCAAGCCGCGCACCATCGGTCAGGCCAGTCGGATTAGTGGCGTTTCTCCGGCGGATATTTCCGTTTTGCTGGTGCACATGGGTCGATAAACCCGGACGAAGATGAGCCACAAATCTGTCGCCAAAACCTGAATCAGGAAATGCCCAAAAGCTTGAAAATGGCCCTCGATCAGGAGATCAAAAAGTGAAAGCTGGCTTAGCTTCGTAAAAACGATTCGGTTCTATTCCGTATCTTTCCCTGGTGATCAAAACCCATTTGCCTTGGCCAATTTTCAAAACCTGCAACACCGCTGGCGCGCCCTCTGGAATCCCGATATGTACCACGGTTGGGGGAAAACCCAAAATTATTTCGAGGGCTGGTACTTCAAGATTGTTGATCCCACTGAGCAATACGTCTTTGCCATTATACCCGGCATTTCCCGTGGGCTGGATGGGCGGCATCATTCTTTTATCCAATTATTGGATGGAAAAAAGGGAAAAGCCAGCTACCACGACTTTAAGGTGGACGATTTTGTGCCTTCCGGCGAAAAATTTGCCGTTGATCTGGCCAATAACCACTTCTCTGGTACCGACCTGCGGCTTCATTTACCTGAGCTAAAAGGCCATTTAAAAATTAAAAATCCTTATCCCTGGCCCAAAATGCTGGGGGCACCGGGCATTATGGGATGGTACTCCTTTGTGCCCTTTATGGAGTGTTACCACGGGGTGGTGAGTATGAACCACCAACTGGAAGGAACGCTGGAAGTCAATGGCCAACCGGTCGATTTTACCGGTGGAAAAGGCTACATCGAAAAAGATTGGGGCCAATCCTTCCCCAGCTCCTGGATTTGGCTACAAACGAACCATTTCGACGCTGATCGGTCCGTTTCCCTCATGGCCTCCGTGGCCAATATCCCCTGGATCGGTAGTCATTTTATTGGTTGTATCGTGGGGTTCCTTTACGGAGATCGCCTCTATCGTTTCGCTACTTATACCGGAGCCAAGCGCTACGCCCAACTGGAAGATAACACCGTCAGATTCGGCTTTAAAGACCGAACGCACCGACTGGAAATCATTGCCCATCAGGCGGGTGGGGGAGAGTTGGTTTCGCCCCTTTCGGGTAATATGACAGGTAAGGTCAATGAAAGTATGCAATCAACGGCTGAGGTAAAGCTATATGCCAAAGAAAAACTGATTTTTTCGGGCACCGGGCGCAATGCAGGCCTGGAAGTAGCCGGTGGTGTAGACGAACTTTTGACGAAAAAATGGCAGCGTTGATCGGAAAATTGGGTGTCCAACTCATTATTTTTCCGTCTAAAGCTGTTAAATAAGGTGAGGAATGCTTGGCTAAGTGCAGAAATCGACTATTTTTGGAAACCAATAAGCCCAAAGGGCTGTAAAAAGCCAAAGCCTGAAGGGCTTCAATACCTGAAAGTGATGTTAGACAAGATTAAGCAATATACCAACCGCTTTTCAGAAGGCAAATTGTGGCAAAAACTAAGCCACTACGCCCGCCAGGCAGGCCTGAAAGTGGTCTATATGGTACTGCTGCTGTTTTACGCATATCGACGCAAGGAAACGCCCCTTTGGGCTAAAAATATTGTATTGGGCACGCTGGGATATTTCCTGGCCCCCTTCGACGCGATTCCGGACCTCAGCCCCATTCTCGGTTATACCGATGATATTGGCATCCTGAGTTTCGGACTGGTGACCATTTCGGCCTATATCGATGGCGAGGTGCGTGGCAATGCAAGGCAGCAACTAAAATCCTGGTTTGGTGAATACGATGAGGTAGAACTTGAAGAAATAGACCAGAAACTATAATCTGTTATCATCTGCAAAAATAAAGGGGGAAGTCTGCCGTTTGGTGGCTTCCCCCGATTTGTTAAAATTGGCCGACAGCACTAGATTACTATCCATGAACATGATAAAAAGAACAGAAAGATGAAATACGAAACGCTAAACTCCGAACTCTTTAAGCTCAACCGCAAGCGCTTTGCCCGCAAGATGACCCCGGACTCGATCGCCATTTTTCACTCCAATGACCTCATGCCCCGCAATGGCGATACCTTTTACCCATTCCGTCAAAACTCCGGACTCTTTTATCTAAGCGGCCTCGATCAGCCGGAAACGGTTGTGGTCTTGTTTCCCGATTGTATTAAGGAAGGATTTCACGAAGTGGCCTTCATTCAGCGTACCAACGATTACCTCGCCACCTGGGAAGGTCATAAATACACCCTGGAGGAAGCCCGTCAGGTTTCGGGCATTGAACGCATTCACTGGCTCGATGAAATGGACAATATCCTGCACGAACTCATCCTGCTGGCCAAACGCGTTTACATTAACCTCAACGAAAATGACCGTTTTCACTCCGAGGTGCCCTCCCGCGATCTGCGTGCTACCCGCAAACTGATGGAGCAATACCCTGCACACAAATATCACCGGGCACAACCCATTCTGAAAAAGCTGATGATGATCAAATCGCCTTACGAGGTAGAGATCATCCGCCACGCCATCAATATTACCGGTAAGGCATTCCACCGGGTTCTCGAATTTGTGCAGCCCGGACGCATGGAGTTTGAAGTCGAAGCGGAAATTACCCACGAATTTATCCGCAATCGCGCCAATGGTCATGCCTACCACCCCATCATCGCCAGTGGAAAAAATGCCTGTGTACTGCACTACAGTCAAAATGATCAGCGGTGTCAGGATGGTGACCTCCTGCTGCTCGACTTTGGAGCGGAGTACGCCAATTACGCCTCCGATATGACGCGCACCATTCCGGTTAGCGGTCAGTTTACACCCCGCCAGCGCGAAGTGTACGAAGCCGTGCTCCGAGTAATGAAGGCCGCCCGGGCGATGCTGGTACCCGGCAATACCCTGGAAGAATACCACCGCGAGGTAGGCAAGGTGATGGAAGCGGAATTATTGCAACTCAAGATTCTCGATAAAACGGATATCAAAAAGCAGGATCCGGCCTACCCGGCGTACAAAAAGTACTTCATGCATGGTACCTCCCACCATCTGGGCCTCGATGTACACGATTTGTCCAATCGCTATGATCCCATTCTGGCGGGTATGATATTCACTTGTGAGCCAGGCATTTATCTGCCCAATGAAAATATTGGCATCCGCCTGGAAAATGACATTTTGGTCACCGATACCGAGCCCATCGACCTCATGGAGCACATCCCGGTAGAGGTGGAAGCCATTGAAGAACTGATGAATAGCAGTGTGCTTCAATAGTGGCCATCGGTGCCAAATTGTGATTATTTTGTTAAGTTCGCCATGTTTTTGTTAGCAATCAGTTAATTATTTGCAAACCCTTAGGGGACATCCTTTCTTTGCGGGTATAATCCGTTAGTGGCGGAAAGCAACTGCTTTGCGTCGGAATGAAAGACCATATTTCTTTACCTAAACTCTATCTTATGAAAACCAAATCCATTTTTTTCGCGCTCTTATTTATTACTGCTTTCACTGGTGTGGCTACTGCACAGGTAGAAGTGAAAATCAACCCCGTAGGCCTGCTTTTTTCCCGAGTTTCTGCCAACATTGAATTCATTGCAAGTGACGACTTCGGCATTGAAGGAAGTCCATTTATTGACTTCCTAAGCCTCGACCTTGGCGATGACTCCAAGTACAAAACCTTTAGTTTTGGACTCATGGGAGCCGGCAAATACTACTTTGGGCCACAAGATGGTGCTGACCGTTTCTACGCTGGCGCCTACTTACGTTATAAGGGTGGCAAGTACACCGTTGAAGGAGGTGATGAGTCCGATAGTTTTACCCGTACCCGGGTGGCCCTTGGCTTGCTAACCGGCTACAAATGGGTTTCACAAAAGAATGTCGTATTCGAAATCGGTTTCGGACTTGGTAGATCCATTGTTGACAATATCAAAACAAATGATGGCTTTTCTGAGGACATCGCCGATATTCCACTACTCAATTTCGACTTCATCGGTCGCCTGGCGGTAGGTTACCGTTTTGTAAATTAATAAGCACCTAACGCAATAGGAAATAGGGCATATCCTTCACCGGGTATGCCCTAATTTTTTTATTTGGGCGTATCCCGCCATAGCTCTGGCGAAGGCGGGTCGGTCCCTTTCATGTTCTCTCGGCTCAGCCGAGATCAGCCCTGCGGGCCAGCCTGCATTTCATTACGGCTGCACTCCAGGCACCTTACGCGGTGCCGCAAAAAGAAAGAGGCCGACTCTCTGCGGAGAACCGGCCTCTAATTCGTTGTCTGAAAACGTATATCTTATCCGTTCATCGAAACGAGGAACTCCTCGTTACTGCTGGTGCTCACCAGGTGTTTCTTCAGGAATTCCATGGCCTCATCTGGCTTCATATCGGCCAGGTGATTGCGCAGGATGAACATTCTCTGTAGCGTATCCTTATCGAGAAGCAGGTCTTCACGGCGTGTACTTGACTTCGTCAAATCAATGGCTGGATACAAGCGCTTGTTTGACAAGCTGCGGTCCAGCTGTAGTTCCATGTTACCCGTACCTTTAAATTCTTCAAAGATCACACCGTCCATCTTCGATCCTGTATCGGTCAGTGCCGTAGCCAGGATGGTCAGTGATCCGCCACCTTCGATATTACGGGCAGCACCAAAGAACTTCTTCGGTTTGTGTAGAGCGTTGGCTTCCACACCACCGGAAAGTACCTTACCACTTGCCGGAGCAACGGTGTTGTAGGCACGAGCCAGACGCGTGATGGAGTCGAGCAGGATACACACATCGTGTCCGCTCTCTACCAGGCGCTTGGCCTTTTCCAGCACGATACCCGCTACGCGAACGTGATTGTCGGCAGGTTCATCAAAAGTAGAAGCGACAACTTCTGCATTTACACTGCGCTTCATATCGGTTACCTCTTCCGGGCGCTCATCGATCAGCAATACGATCAGGTAACACTCGGGGTGGTTCTTGGCAATGGCATTGGCCACATCCTTCAGCAACCAGGTCTTACCGGTCTTCGGCTGTGCCACAATCAATCCACGCTGTCCTTTACCAATTGGTGTAAACAGGTCGATGATACGCGTACTGAAGTCGCGGCCGGTTGGTGAAGTAATGAGGTTGAATTTTTCCTGAGGGAAAAGGGGCGTCAGGTAGTCAAAAGGTACCCGATCGCGGATGTCTTGCGGTTGCAGGCCGTTGATCTTGGAAACCCGCAGCAAGGCAAAATATTTTTCTCCTTCCTTTGGCGGTCTTACCGCACCACGTACAGTATCACCGGTACGCAGTCCAAACAATTTGATTTGTGATGGCGACACATAAATATCGTCGGGAGATGTGAGGTAGTTGTAATCTGCCGAACGCAGAAAACCATAACCGTCCGGCATCATCTCCAGGATACCCTCTCCTTCGATGATCCCATCGAGTTCAATATCAAATTTCTTTTCCTGGCTGGATTTATTATCAGAATTGGAATCGGATCTGGAGTCGTGGCGTGGAGGTCTGCGGGTAGAAGATTCGTCGGCATCGTCGTTGGAGCGTTGGTTGCGGTTGGGCTGACGGCGTGAACGCGAATTATCGTCCTCTGTGTTGTCATCATTCCTTTCCCGGCGACCGCTGTTACGGTTATCACGACGGTCGTTGTCTTTGCCGTTGCCGTTGCCGTTGCCATTTTCGCTACCTGCTGCTGTCACTTCCTCTTCTTCTTTGTCCTTGGGTTTTCGGGCTCTGGTCCGCCGTTGAGAGCGGCTGCTCTCCTCGGCAGAATCTTTATCTTTCTTCTTCTCTTTTTCTTTTTTATCTTTTGCTTTTTCAGGCGCACCAGGTTCTTCAGTTGAACCTACCACTGCCTGATGGTCCAATATCTTATGGATTAACTCTTGTTTATTTAAGCGCTTATATCCGGATAGTCCGATTTGCTCAGCTAATTCCCTAAGTTCAGGAACGAGCATGTCATTCAATTGCAGTATATCAAGCATGATTTAATATATGTTACTAAAATTAAAAACGTTCTGGAATGGGTTGTCTTCTGTCATTAGTCAGAATAAAAAAATCTATTTAGTGGAATCTTATCTGTTGTGCGGAGAAACAGTTTTGTCCTTAGATAAAGTAATTGATAAAATCGCTGACCTCACAATGCCTACCAGCTCTTGGAACTTCCTATAATTAGAAGTGGGGAATAAAGTAAGAATTGGAGCGTAACACCTTTAACTAAAACTGGATAATAGACGTAGCTTAGAGTGGGGTGCTTTGTTTTGCCGAAACAAATTTACACTTAATTTTGGATTTCAAATACTATCTTTGCAAAAAATAACCAAAAGTGGGCATTAAAGTTGCCTCTGAAGTGTTAATTTAGTCTTATAATCTACCACATTTATGTTAGAGATTGGGTTTTTTAGAGAAAATCGTGACCGAATTATTGCGGGATTGAAGGTTCGCAATTTCAAAGAGATGGAATTGGTCGATGAGATTTTCCAGCTTGATGAACAAAGAAGAAGCACACAAACGGAATTGGACGGTAATCTGGCTACGCGCAATCAGCTCTCCAAAGAAATCGGCAACTTGTACAAAACCGGCAAGCGAGACGAAGCGGAAGCGATGAAGTCTGAAGTGTCTACCCTCAAAGAAAAAGGAGGAGAACTTGAGGAAACGCTGAAATCAGTATCCGCCGAACTCGAAGAGTTGCTGTATAAAATTCCCAATATCCCACACGAATCCGTACCCGCTGGTAGCTCCGAAGAAGACAATGAGGTGTACCGCGCCTGGGAGGGTGATTTGCCACAACTGGCGGAAGAGGCGCTGCCACACTGGGAATTGGCCAAGAAATACAACATTTTTGATCTGGAATTGGGTGTCAAAATCACCGGTGCCGGTTTTCCCGTTTTTCAGGGGAAAGGCGCACGATTGCAACGCGCATTGATCAACTTTTTTCTGGATGAAGCCAGTCGCGCCGGCTACCTCGAAATCGTGCCTCCGTTGTTGGTAAACGAAGACTCCGCTCGTGCCACCGGCCAGTTGCCCGATAAGGAAGGCCAGATGTATTACGTGGAAAAAGACAACCTCTACCTCATTCCCACGGCGGAAGTACCGGTGACCAATATCTATCGCGATGAAATCCTTCAGGAAGCTGATTTTCCGATCAAACTAACAGGCTATACACCATGTTTTCGGCGGGAAGCAGGTTCCTATGGTGCCCACGTACGTGGCCTCAACCGGGTGCACCAGTTTGATAAGGTGGAAATTGTGCAGATTCAGCACCCTGATAAGTCTTATGATACCCTTCAGGAAATGTTGGCTCACGTATCGGGCCTGATGGAAAAACTGGAGTTGCCGTATCGCATCCTGAGGTTGTGTGGAGGAGATCTTGGATTTACCTCAGCGCTGACCTTCGACTTTGAAGTGTATTCTGCAGCGCAGCAGCGGTGGCTGGAAGTGAGCTCTGTTTCCAACTTTGAAACCTACCAGGCCAATCGCTTGATGTTGCGTTTCCGCGATGGTAAAAGTACACGCCTGGTTCATACGCTCAACGGCAGCGCACTGGCCCTGGCCAGAATTATTGCCGCCCTTTTGGAAAACAATCAAACACCGGAAGGCATTAAAATTCCTAAAGCATTGCAAACCTACACCGGGTTTGAGGTGCTCAAATAAGAAACTCGTTTGATCATGGGATCGTACATGGGATACATCGTTATTACAGGCATTTTCTCTTTGCTCGGGGGCTATCTGAGCAATCGGCTGAAGTCAAAATTTAAGCATTACAGTCAGGTGCCGATGACCTCCGGTCGCAGCGGCCGCGAAATTGCTCAGGCCATGCTCGATTATTATGGCATCAATGATGTTAAAATAGAAGAAGGACAAGGTTTTTTGTCCGACCATTACAATCCATTGACCAAAACAGTGAAGCTGAGTCCGGCCGTTTATCGGGAACGCAGCGTGGCAGCGGCAGCCGTGGCGGCACATGAATGCGGCCATGCGGTCCAGCACGCCAATGCTTACGTTTGGCTTAAGTTGCGTTCTGCTATCGTACCTGTAGTCAATCTGGCAGCAAAGGCCCAGCAGTTTTTGTTGCTGTTTGCTCTGGGTGCCTTTGGCGTTAATGGCAGCCCCACCCTCATGTTGATCACGCTGGCTACATTTGGCATTACCGCCTTGTTTAGCCTGATTACCCTGCCGGTAGAATTTGACGCCAGCCAACGGGCCCTGGCCTGGCTTGATGAGAGCCGGGCAGCGAAAGGAGCCGAATACGCAGGTGCCAAAGATGCCCTTTGGTGGGCGGCGATGACCTATGTCTCGGCGGCACTTTCAGCTTTGGTAATGTTTCTTTATTTTCTATTGCGCTACCAGGCAATGAGCCGGAGATAATTTCTTTAAGAAATTTCGTGGGCAAAGAAAGATAATTTTTACTATTTTTAGTCGACACCAAATTACTACCAATATGCAGCAGGAAGAGCTCGAAGCATTAATTGAGGAAACTGAACTTTCTATGGAAAGTGCCATTGAGCACCTCCACAACGAATTGATCAAGGTAAGAGCAGGTAAGGCCTCGCCCGATATGTTGAGCGGTTTGAGAGTCAATTATTACGGTGCGCCAACCCCCATCAATCAGGTAGCGAATGTGGCGGTTTCCGATTCGCGTACGCTGGTGGTTCAACCCTGGGAAAAAAGCCTGATCGGTGAGATTGAAAGATCAATTTTTGAAGCCAACCTGGGTGTAACGCCTCAAAATGACGGTGAGGTGATCCGAATCATTATTCCTCCGTTGACTGAAGAACGTCGCAAGGATCTGGTTAAAAGAGTGAAGAGCATGGGGGAAGATACCAAGGTGGGTATACGCAGTGCCCGACACCACGGTATGGATAAAATTAAAAAAGCCGTAAAAGCCGGTGACCTACCCGAAGATAATGGTAAACGCCGCGAACAGGAAATCCAGGATATGACCGATAAGTTCTCCAAGAGGATTGACGATATGGTCAAGAATAAGGAAAAAGATATCATGACCATTTAATCAAGCCATTACTTGGCTATTTTCTAAAATAGTTTTACCTTTGCCAAGCTTTTGAAAAACGGCAAAATTTTAGAGAAATGAAAAGAACGTTTCAACCATCAAGAAGAAAGCGGTCCAATAAGCATGGGTTCCGTTCTCGCATGAGCAGCAAGAATGGCCGTAAGGTTTTGGCTCGCCGCAGAGCAAAGGGCCGTGCAAAGCTTACTGTTTCCGACGAAAAGAGACTGAAGTAAGCGCACGCACTGTAGCGTTTGCTCAGCTAACCATAGGACGTGTCATCTTCACCATGAGGATGACACGTTTTGGTTTTATGGCAAGTCCTATTGCACGTCATCACCGCGCAACTTCCGGAAACGCTTCCGGGCTTCCACGGCAAATGTACTTCCTGAATAGTCGATGAATAATGTTTCGTAAAGCGTCTTGGCTTTTTCGATATCGTTGAGGTGAGTTTCGTAAAGCTCCGCCAATTGGAAGATCGAGTTGTCGGCACGGATTCCCTCCGGATCTTTATCAATGACCTTTTGGTACATCTCGCCAGCCTTTACGTATTCCCGCTTTTTGCGGAAAACCTGCGCTTTCAGATAGAAAACATCATCTTGCAAGCTGTGCTCAGGAAATAGCTGTACCAGACTATCTACTTTGGCGAAAGCCTCATCAAAGCGGTTTTGGAATACCAACAAATCGGCGTCGGCATACATTTCCAGGGCCGTTGCGGTGGTATCTAGTCCCAGATTATCCATGATGAAGACGGAAAGGTCCAGCGCATCATTGGCGATCAGCTTGGAAGTAGATGCCTTCAATATGTCAAATTGCGCCTGTGCCCACTGAAAGTCTCCGGTGTAATAAGACAATTTAGCATTGCGGAAACGCGCTTCGTGCCCCAATAAGGCCTCCTTAAATTCCTTGTCTACCTGCGAATACAATAGGGTGGACTCCCAGCGTTCGCCCTGCATCAGGTAAAAGTCAGCCAGCGCCAGTTTGGCCTCCGCCTGGGTTACCCGATCTACATTTGGAAAATCGATCAATTCCTTGAGCAATTCGATGGCTTTGTCGAGGTCATTGAGGTAAAAGGCTTCGAGCTTGGCCAATTCAAGTTGAATACTGGCATTGGTTTTATTTCTACCGCTTTCATCCAGAAACTGCTGATATTGCTGCTCCAATTCGCGCAGTTCGGCTTCGGTATAGTCATAGCCACCCACCAGTTTGTCGCGACGTGCCCGCAAAGCCAGCTGCTTGGCATCCTGATAGTAGGTGGAGGTAAGGCCTTTTTGCTCTACAATGTAGTCGAAAATCTCAATGGCCGAATCGTAGTTCTTATCATTGGCGGCCATTTGACCCAACCGAAACAGGCGGCCTCCATTTTCGTCAAAGCGACGGTCGAGGGCCTTTTCCTGACGAAAGGCATTTCTATAGTCTTTGCGCTGTATGAACACCCAGGACAACAACTCGGGGAAAACCGGAGAATCTTCATTTTCCTGGATGCGGGCATACAATTGCGCCTGTAATTCCTTAAAATCTTCTTCCGATAAAAAGCGCTGAAAAAGCGTTTTCAGGGTATTGATGCGTTCGGGTTTGTCCTCCAGACTGATCAGGTAATTCTCGATCATCTTATCGGTATCTCCCTTGCGGCGGTATAATTCTCCCAGGTTGAAGGCAAAGATGCGATCGTCTTTCAGCAAATCCGAGCCCCGCTCGTATACTTGTGTAGCCAGATCGTAGCGGGTGAGGTTGAGAAAGGCATTGGCCAGACGAGTGATGGTATATTGGTCTTTTGGCAGTCGCTTGATGGCTTCGGCGTATTGTTCTTCCGCCTCGTCGTCTTTAAACTGCCGGTTGAGCAGCCGGCCGTAGGTAACATACAGGTTGACGTTATCCGGTTGCTTCTTTAACTGCTTTTTGATAACTTTTTCACAGGATTCGAAGTCTTCCATCGCCAATAAGCACTCTACATAGCGATCAAAGAAAAAGTCGCTATTGCTTTTGTCAAATAGCTTTTCGTAGATCACGGAAGCCTTTTCAAATTCTCCGTTCTGGTAGTATTGCTGAGCCAGTTTGGCATCCTGAGCCTGGACGGAAAGTACGCCACAAATTGAAATTGCTAAAACAATTATAAACCTCATCATTGGTCACTTCTTTATTCCCGGGGTGTTCCTATGCTCAAAACAGTAGTCAAGTATTAAACACGCTTTTGTCGGGTTGATATTATGGTTGCCATTCGCGGCACCGAATATAAGTATAACAACGAAAGTTTCACACAAAAGTTGCTGCAAATCCCTTCGTCCTATTGGCCTGTAGATAAATTTGACTGCCAGCAAACAGAAAACCGGTACCGAATTGCTTCGATACCGGTTTATCTGGTTCAGGACTTGTTCGTTGATAGAAGCATTGTCCTTATTGTGCTCAGGATAAGATGTCTTATTACTCGAGCTTGAAGCGCACGGGTAGGTTGAACTGCACCCGTACCGAACGGCCACGCTGTTTACCGGGCGTCCACTTGATGCCTTCCTTGTTCATCAGCTCCACTACGCGCAGGGCTTCTGCACCACATTGGGCACCAATATCGCGAACAACTTTTGCATCGGTTACGGAACCGTCTCTTTCAACTACAAACTGTACCACACAAGTACCTTCTACACCATTTTCACGGGCGATGGCCGGATATTTGATGTTTTTGTAGATGAATTCAAGCATTTTCTTATCCGCACACGCCTTCTTCTCCTTGTCGGAACCAGCTACGTCTTCACAGCCGGGGAAACGAGGCATTTGCTCTACGACCTTGAAGATCTCTTCAGGTTCGTTCTTTGGCGGTGGTGGTGGCGGTGGCGGTGGTGGTGGTGGAGCATCCTCAACGGGCTCCAACTGTTCTACTTCGGTATCCGCTTCCACACTCTGGTCAAGAAATTCCGGCTCTTCTTCTTCAATGATTTCTTCTTCCGGAACTTCTTCAATCACCGGTGGTGGTGGTGGTGGTGGCGGCGGTGGTGGCTCGGCAGTACGCGGTGGTTCCAATTCGATGTCTTCCTCCAGTGTGTCCATATACTGGGAAACATCAACCACTTTTTCATATTGCGTCCAACCGAATGCCAGAACTGTCAAGCCCATGGTAATGGCCAATCCAAGGTTGAAGAAAGTTCCGCTGTGCTTAAATACGTTAGCACCAGCATACTTGTTTCTTCCATCCAAAGGTGACTTACTGGGCTTGTCAGCATACTGTTCCGCAAGTCCACCTTCTGCCCGCTTGCGATAAACGGACTTCATCACCTGTATCAAGGCGATGATCGCAGCCACAATCAACAGAACGGTAACCGCTAGTGGAGTGCCTGCAATAGAAATATCAAGCAATAACATACTGACAAGGGTTTTACTTATAAAAAAATTTCAAAATTAATACACTTAGCAAAGCGCCAATAATATTAGCAATAATGTCATTAAGTTCAAAATATCGTCCCGGAAAAAAGGAATATTGTACAATCTCCATCAAGATTCCGTACGATATGCTTATGACCAGCACCAGCAATATGGTGGTTTTGCGCATGCCCATTTTTTGGCGAAAGCCATAAAAAAGCAACAAGGCAAAAATCAAATATACGATAGCATGGCCCCATTTATCCGGAGAGGTCAAATCCCACGGAATTTGTGGAAGGTTCTCCCCGGCGGTTGTTGATAATCCGAAGATCACAAGCGCCCATACTATAGCTGGCAAAAATGCTTTCAAATTTGACACTTCTATTTTACCCAGATGCAACCAATTTTAGTTTTGGTGTGCGCGGGTGTATTTTTTTTAATTTTTTTTCAAAAACCAGGTCTTACTAAAGGGTTGCCTCGTAAGCCTCGGCATCCATTAGGTCGTCCAGCTCAGAAGGATTTGTCATTTTGATCTTTACAATCCATCCCTTTCCGTAGGGTTCTTTATTGATCAAAGTGGGGTTGTCGCCTTCTGATTCATCCAGTTCGGAGTTGAACTCAAGAACGGTTCCCGAAACGGGCATATACAAATCGGAGGTCGTTTTCACCGCTTCTACCGTGCCAAATATTTCTCCCTGATCGAGGGTTTCATCAACGGTGTCTACTTCAACATAGACCAGCTCATCCAATTCTGATTGTGCAAAATCGGTAATGCCCACATAGGCAATATCATCGGCTTCTACTCTCACCCATTCGTGGTCTTCGGTATATTTCAGATTAGAAGGAAATTCCATAATTTGGAGTATTGGTTTAATTTAGAACAATAACCGGCAAAATGCCGGGTCGCCCAAAAATAATTGAATTTTTTAGAAGCTGCTGGAATTTGGCTTTTGAAATTTGTTCCAGGCCATTTTCACCAGCTTCTTACCACCATTAGCTAAGCATCAATTTTCTAAAATATTTTCAGCAGAACTGTTTTGTGGAGCTTACAGGCAGTGACGGTCAGAAGCATCCAAAGAGTGATTATATTTAGTCAAAATGATTATATATAATCACTTTGCAATTGTCGAATCTTTTGTAAAATATTGATATTCAGGTTTTTGTGTTTTTGGCACGGCATTTGGCTATATAGGATTGTATTTGTAAGGAAGTTCAAATTGTAAACACGCAAAACACTTTAGAAATGAACATACAATTTAGAGGCTATCGGAGAGGCGCATCCACAAACTATCAAAAACCACTACTTGAGTAGTAATCGCCTCAAAAAGCCAAATTGAAAACAGGAACACCCATTTTGAGAACTAGTACTAAAAAGAAGAATTTATGCTTACCACTATTGAATTTCAACAGAGATATAAAGAATACCATGACCTTTTATTTGGCTTTGCCATGAAGCTGACACGCAATCTGGACAATGCCAATGACCTGATGCAGGAAACCGCCTGCCGTGCATTCAAACACCGTGGTAAATTTACCGTAGGCACCAACTACAAGGCCTGGATGACCACCATTATGCGCAATACCTTCATTAACGGTTACCGCAAGAAGAAAACCAGAAATAAAGTGGAAGCCCCCATTGAGGACTTTTTGTTTGCCATTGAAAATAGGACTATTGATGGCAAGGCAGAATCATCGATGATGATGAAAGAGCTGGAAGGAATGCTCGACCAATTATCGACTACCTACCGCATTCCATTTGTAATGTTTGTGAAAGGCTATCAATACCAGGAAATTGCCGAGCAGTTGGATATTCCAATTGGCACGGTGAAGAGCCGGATTTACTCCGCCCGCCAGAATATGCAGAAAATGATTGAGGAGCATTATGGCGATGCACTTGTAAGAGCATAGGGTTGTAGAATAATAGAAGCACTCAACATATCCAAACTCAAACAAATTAGAGAGGCCGCTGGCAAAACCAGTGGCCTTTTTTTGGTGCCAGATCAGCTGGCAGCGCTATTCATTCTTCTTCGCTTCTTTCTGTTGTTGCTCCCATTCAGCGGCCAGCAGGACAAAGCCGATCATCAGGCAGAGTATGGCGGCCGTCATCATCGCTGCCCAGAATTTGTTGTGCGGATACACGCTCAGGCCATCGGGAACGGTGACCTTGGTCTTTTCGCCGGTATCCAGGAGGGTTTCGCGCAATTTGATCAGCACGTTGGTTCTTTCCAGCGCACTGTCTGACTGGAGGTTTTGCAGTTCTTTCTGACTGGCTTTCAGGTTGCGATACCAGAAGTCAATGTCTTCTTCCGGCGTTTGCCACAATACAGAAGTGTAGCCGCTGGTGATGTTGTTGGCTTCCAGGTAATTGAGCGCTTTGGTCAGTTCTTCATTGGCCAGGTCAATGGTATTGGCATCGGCAGCCCTTTTCAGGTAGCCGGTTACGTTTTGCTTAAAAGCAATCTTTTTTGAGATTCTCACACCAAAGATGGCAACAGATACCACCATCAGCGCGATTCCGAGGAAGTATTTCATATTGAGCAGGTTTTGGGTTTCGTTTGGTGAAAGATTCACGAAACCAGTAAATTACCCAAATTGATACGATAATCTTGGATTTTTTTTCGACGGAAGTTAAGCTTTCCAGGGGTGATTATAGAATAAGCCATAACTGAATGTCTAACCTTTTGGCTTCAGACTACTGATGGTCATCAAGAGAAAATCCAGGCTCTTCCCATAATCCAGCGTTTCATATTCCAACCCTATTTTACGGATGTTGTTATAATAAGCCTTCTTGTGCAGGTAGTAGTTTTTCTCCAGCTCGATCATCGTTGCCTGGGGGCCAATCTTCTCCCGCAAAAACCATTTTTCCAATAACCTGGCAGTACGACCATTTCCATCCTGTAGCGGATGGATTTTTAGAAATACGAGGTGAATATAGGAGGCATAATAAAATATTTCGATTGGATCCAATGAGGATTGCAGCAGTGAGCTAATGTCTTGCATCAAGCGCTCCAATTCTTGTGTGACCTTGCTGGGCTCGCAGGCGATATATTCAATCCGGTCTTCTTCATTCAGCACAAACATCGGATTGTTCCTGATCCTGCCTCGTTGGCTGGAGGCAAGCAGGTTTTGGCTGAGTATTCTGTGGGCCTCCAGCAGGTTTTCGGCTGTTAAAGGGTTCTCTTCCATGAAGGCATAAGCTGCATAGAGGTCATCGGCCCTTTTGGTGTAATCAGGCTCGTATTGTACATTTAGAAACCTGTGTTTAAAATAACTGTCAACGTCTACGTCTTCTCCCTCAATTTTCGAGGAGTAGACGGAGGAAACGGAGGTGTAAAATTGGAAATAGTCGAAAGGAATGGACTCCTCAGATTTTTTTTGCAGGCTGTCAATGGGGTCAAATGATAGGGCAGCTCTGAATGAATTGAGCAGAAATTCTGATATTTTTGAGAAGCCCTTTTTCATGTTGGCAAGTTAAGAAGCTTTTGCCAGATTCTCCATTTACAAACAATCCTCATTAATACCCAAAACATACTTTTTCACCACACCTATCGCAGTCGACGTTTCATCACCTTTAAAACCCTTGATGTTTTCGTCTTTGAGCTGAGTTTTGGCCAGGTAGGTCAGTTGTTTGGCTACCGGCAGGTACGACCAGTGCCAGCGCTCTTCATTGTAGCCGTGCTCACGACCAGCGCTATACGGTTGGCAAAAGCCATATTCCGCTGCGTGGGCAGTCAGCCAGTCATAGATCTTTTTACCTTCCCCTTTTTCAAAATAGCTGTTGGTAAATGCATTTAAATCCATATCCGTGCCCCAGTGGTGCCGGGAAGTGCCAGGCATGGAGCTATAGCGCAAAATAGCCAGTGCCCGCTCTTTAGGATCGGGATAGGCCTTTGGTGCTGTCTCTCCGGCTTCGAGCTCTCTCCGGCCTTCCCATTTGGCTTCCCAGATACTTTTCTGGTAATCAAAATTGCGGGTGGCAGAGCGGATCAACAGTTTGATGCCTTCCTTTTCCGCAGCAGCGTACATCTTCAGGAAAGCTTCGTAAGTGTCTTTTCGCAAATAGACGTCCTGTTTGTCCGTATACTGATCTTCAATACGGGTGAAATCTGGATGCTGGGTCGGATCAAAATGACCGGTAATATAATTGATGTCAAAGCTGCTATCGATCACCATTTCCGGAGTCTTCTCCTCCACCGGTTTCATCTGTTCGACTTCTTGTTTTGCAGTCGCAGGTTCCGAATTTCCACAGGCACTAAAGAACAGCGCCAGGCAAAATATTAGGTATTTCATAGTTGTTTTAATATTCAAATTCCAGCCGCTCGCAGGGATAGCCAAACAGGAATTTTTCTTTAATTAATTTGGCCACTTTGGGAGGCACCATCCCATCCCAACCGCTTTCACCATTGCGCAGCATGGTCAATACCTGTTTGGAGAATATGTGCAGTTGGTCCTCATTGAAGTCTTCCACATCCACAATCTGCCGGTTGTCGAGCAGGTGGCGGTACAGAAATTTGACGCCTTCCGGAATAGGCAGGTTTTGGGCATTCATCAGCTCCGCACTACCTTCCTGCATAGCCGGGTATACGTAGAGCTTGACGTTGCGGGTAAACAATTCGCCAAAGGCGGCCAGCAATCGGCCGTCCATATTCTCAAAGTACTTCTCGTTGATCAGGTCTAGTAAGGGGCGCACCCCGATCACCAAACCCAGTTGTTGCACCCGGTAGTCGGACAGGTAGCTGATCAATTTCTGGTGTTGTTCACAATCTGAAATGACCACGGTATGTCCCAGGGCATTGAGCAATTCGGCCCGGTCGAGAAAGTCGCGCTCATCGAGTTCTCCTTCCATGCGCAAGTTATCCATCGTAATTTCGATCAGCAGGAAGGTCTTTTTGGCATTTACTTCTTGTTCATTGCGGAATTGCTGAAAGCTGGTCTTAATCATATCCTGATTGACCAGCGTTACCGGACGGTAGCTTCCGCGGACTACCAGTACATCGCGCTTGTACAGAAATTCGGAGGCGTGTAAATTGCGTCCATCGGGGCCAAACAAAGCGACTTCCGTCAATCCATGCTTCACCAGCCACAGGCTCAACAGCCGGTTGTCGATGTGTTCAAATTCCGGCCCGGTGATACGGATCATATCGATTTTGACCCGACCGCGTAGACTATCTACCAGCGACTGTACCAGGGTTTCCAGGTCGTCGTTGTAGTGAAAACAGGCATAGATCAGGTTGACACCCAGGATGCCGATGGCCTGCTGCTGCAGCTGGTTGTCATTATCGAGCATACGTACGTGCAGTACGATGTCATTGGGTTCTCCATCCGGATCGAGCTGAAAGCGGATACCCAGCCAGCCATTGCCCTTGATGGTGCGCTGGTAGTTGATGGCCGAGACCGTATCGGCGAAGACGAAAAAATTGGTATCCAGCCGCTCGTTTTGCAGGCGGGAGTGCATCAATTCGTATTCGTGATCCAACATCTTGTAGAGCCTCGATTCACACACGTATCGACCGCTGGGTTCCGGCCCGTAAATATGATCGGAATAGACCTTATCGTAGGCCGACATGGTTTTAGCGATGGTCCCCGCAGCGGCTCCTACCTGAAAAAAATAGCGGGCAACTTCCTGTCCCGCTCCGATCTCGGCAAAGGTGCCGTAGATGCCATCATCGAGGTTGATTTCGAGCGCTTTCTGCTCTGTTTCCAGTAATTGGCGCATAATTCTGTGGTTAAGGGACAAATTTAGCAATTTCAGAGGGAAGATGTGGTGCGATTTTCCGATTTGCTTTTGGGCAAACCTGGCGGTTTTCTCAAAAGTGGCCGACATGATGTTGACTTTTGCGGGACAAGATTCACGATTTACAGGATTTTTTTGAGTGAAAAATGAAGTTTTTCACTGCAAAAGGATGGAAATTGTCACAAACGGCTAACTCATTCGCAGCCCCCACTCGGCCTTAGCTGGTTTAGTGAAGAAGCGAGACAAAAGCCGTTAAAAAGGGTAAACTGTTTGAGCCAAAACCTGTACCTGAGCTAGGATGATGATGAATTGTTCCTGCAAAAAAGCGTAGGAAACAACTCAAAAAGGCGAGTTTTTACCATTTAGGCTTTTGGCTTGATTCGTAGCGTTAAGAACCAGGTACAGCCTTGATTTTTGCTTATTTTCATCAAGGAAAAGAAGCCGCCGGAGGCAAATTCTCTATTGCTTTTAGAATGCAAGTCAAAGATGTAATCAACAGATAATCAAATTTTTAATCCTAAAAATAGCAAAAAGAGGAAGCTTGAAATTTTACGGTGAAATGAATTTCACCCAACCTGATATGATGCCGACTTTATCGTAAACCATCTAAGGCTATCCGGTATTATATAAAAGTCCATCTTCTCACTCCTTATGTGCCTCTGTGGTTCCAAAAAACACAACAACTGCGCCCTTTTCCCTATTTTTGACAAAAACACACCAATGAAGCCATTTTTCTCCCTTTTTATCGTCAGTATGTTCACGCTGCTTTTTTCCTGTAATACCCAACAGGAGCCCGTTGAAAATACCAATGAATTGCAGCCGCTCACCACCTTCTTCCTCGTGCGCCATGCGGAGAAAGTCCTCGATGGTTCTGATGATCCTGAACTGACACCGGAAGGACAAGCACGGGCGCAACGCCTGGCCGAATTGTTACAACCCAATGGTATTGAAGCCATTTATTCCACCTCCTTTACGCGTACCCGCAATACTGCGGCCCCTTTGGCCACGGCACTGGACCTTCCCATTCAGGAATACGACCATCGGGCGGAAAACCTTGCCCAGGATCTGATTGAGGCCAATCGGGGAAAGACAGTGCTGGTGGTGGGGCACTCTAATTCCACCCCGACTCTGGTGAATCAGTTGATCGGGAAAGAGCAATTTGAAAAGCTGGATGAATCGGTATATAATAAGATATTCATCGTGACGGTTGGCACAAACGATGCCAAAGCGCTGGTTTTGGAATTTTGACCACACGCATTCCCAAAATAACCGTAATTTTGCCTTTTCAAAATCCTAATGTGTGAATTACTTATCTCTGGAAGACGTTACCAAGACGTACGGCGAAAAGGTGTTGTTTGATAAAATCTCCCTGCAAATCAGCAAAGGGCAGAAGGTGGCATTGGTAGCCAAAAACGGCACCGGTAAGACAACCCTGATGCGGGTTATCGCCGGCCGGGAAGCTGCGGAAGGGGAAACGGCCAGTGTCTTCCTGCACCGCGATATACGTATTGGGTATTTAGAACAGGACCCTGATCTATACGATGGACATACCGTGCTGGAAGCGGTCTTTGAGAGCGACAATAAGCTCATTCAGGCCATCAAGCGCTACGAAAAGGCATTGCTCTTTCCCGATGACGCTGCCGAAATGCAAGCCGCTTCCGCCCAAATGGATGACCTCAAAGCGTGGGATTTTGAAGCCCGAATTCGGGAAGTACTCACTAAGCTCAACGTCAGCAACTTTGACCAACTGGTCGGCAACCTTTCCGGAGGGCAAAAGAAACGTTTGGCTTTAGCCAAACTGGTGATCGAAGAACCGGAATTCCTCATCCTCGATGAGCCCACCAACCACCTCGATCTCGACATGATCGAATGGCTGGAGGAATACCTGTCGCAGCCCAATCTGACCCTCTTTATGGTGACGCACGACCGCTATTTCCTGGAAAGGGTGTGCAATACCATCATTGAGTTGGAAGGTGGTAATTTATACCGCTACAGTGGCAATTATTCCGAATTCCTGATGAAAAAGGCCATCCGCCACGAGAATGAGTCCATTGAGCTGGACAAAAACCGCAAGCTCTACAAAAAGGAACTCGATTGGGTCAACCGCTCACCACAAGCGCGCAGTACCAAAGCCAAATCGCGGGTCGATGCCTTTTACGACCTGGATGAGAAGGTCAAGAATGTACGCGTAGAGCAGGAAATGCAGATCGATATCAAAGGGCAGCGGCTGGGTAAAAAGATTCTGGAAGCCCACAATGTGCAAAAAAGCTACGGTGATCAAAAGATCGTGGATGGCTTTAGTTATAAATTTAAGAAACGCGAACGGGCCGGGATCGTCGGTCCAAACGGCGTTGGTAAATCCACCTTCTTACACCTGCTCACTCAGGAAATTCGGCCCGATGGTGGCAAGGTAGTGGTGGGTGGCAATACGGTATTTGGCTACTACACTCAGGACGGCATTTCACTGAAGGAAGACCAGCGCGTGATTGACGTGATCCGCGATATTGCCGAATACATTCCCATGGAAAAGGGGCAAAAGCTCACCGCCGAGCAGGTATTGGAGCGGTTTCTCTTTAGCAGAAAACAACAGCAGGTGTACGTCTCCCAGCTCAGCGGTGGCGAAAAGCGCCGACTGTATCTGCTCACCATTTTGATGGAAAACCCCAACTTCCTCATCCTCGATGAGCCGACTAACGACCTGGACATCATCACGCTCAACGTGCTGGAAGACTTCCTGATGGAATTTCCCGGCTGCATCCTCATCGTTTCTCACGACCGCTACTTCCTCGATAAGCTGGTAGATCACTTATTCATCTTTGAAGGCGAAGGCAAAATCCGCGACTTCAACGGCGATTATTCCGAATACCGCGTGATCCAGAAAGAACAGGACCGCGAGCAGCGCCGCCAGGAGCGCGCCCAGCAGGAGGAGGTTAAGGCCGCCCGCAAAAAAGAGGAAGAAAATAAACCTGGCCTCACCTTCGAACAGCGCAAGGAACTCAAGCGCATCGAAAAGGACATCAGCCGCCTCGAAGAAAAGAAAACCAACCTCGAAGGCCAGTTCGCCCGCCCCGACATCACGCCGGAAGAAATCACTAAACTTGCCAAGGAACTCGCCGAAGTCAAGGAAAAGATCGAAGAAAAGGAAATGCTGTGGATGGAACTGGCGGATCAGGAGTAGGGGGGATTTGCACTCAAAATCCACGCTGCTTAAAAACCCTATTTTACCTTCATTTAAAACGATGTGTAGCTTGGATTTTAATGAAGTCTGGCAGACAAAGGCCAAACAATTAAATCAACGGTTGGAAAAATAGTTGTACCTTATATTCATTCTAACCAACCTAAAATGCGCCTTTATGAACCCTATCAAACAGTATTTCCAGCTACCTAAATTTATTCTACTCTATTCAATCTTATTTTTAGCTTTTGCCAACAGTGCCGTTGGGCAGGACACCAATGAGACGGAATGTCCCTATTTTAATGTGTTTTGTACCGATACAACCGGAGTGGTTTTTTCACTTGCTTCCACAAGTATTGATGCAACCATTAGTGGGGTGATTGCCAATGTTGTCGTGGAACAATTATACCTCAATGCCGGCGACTCGATTGTTGACGCCACCTATGTTTTTCCAATGTCGACCAATGCCGCAATCTACGGGATGGAAATGGATGTCAATGACCGAACCATTGTGGCAGAAATAAGGAGACGGGATGAAGCTCAAATGATATTTGAGAACGCCGATAGTGCAGGACTGACGGCTTCACTCTTAGAGCAGGAAAGGCCCAATGTCTTTCAAATGAGCCTTGCCAATATTAACCCCGGAGATTCAATAACGGTACGAATGGTTTATACTGAATTATTGGTTCCGACAAATGGGGTTTATCAATTTGTATTCCCCAATATCGTAGGGCCGCGATTTACTACCAACGGAGAACCCTGGGTCTATCAAACCAGTTTGGATTCTATCCCACTATCAGAGACGGGTTTAAATATCAACTTGAAAATCAATGCGGGAATGCCCATTTCTGCAGAATGTACTTCCCATGCTGTAACCTTCGACAGTCAGGGAAATTCAACACAGACCTCCATCACCACCAATCCGGGGGCTGACTTTATTGTCGATTATACTTTAGATGATAATCAGATTGAAACGGGGCTATTGTTGTATGAAGAAGAAGACGAAAATTTCTTTTTGTCAATGATACAGCCAGCAAGACCCGATGTGCCATTTGATAGTCCTGAGCGGGAATATGTTTTTATCATGGATGTTTCTGGTTCAATGTACGGTCCGCCACTGGAAGTTTCAAAGGAGCTTATTATTAATTTATTGAATGATCTGAATAGCGAAGATAAATTTAATATTATCTTCTTTGCCGGAGGCTCTTCCGTATTATCGCCCAACTCGCTGCCGGTGACTGATGATAATATTAACATGGCCATTGAATTGATCGAAGGTTTAAGTGGTGGCGGTGGCACTCAATTGCTGCCGGCCCTGCAGCAGGCTTTGGATATGGAAGGCACGGATGGTTTTTCAAGAACGTTTGTCATTCTAACCGATGGCTATGTAACCGTAGAAAAAGAAGCATTCGAATTGATTCGTGAAAATATGAATGAAGCCAACTTTTTTGCTTTTGGTATCGGCACTTCTGTTAACCGATTTATCATTGAAGGCATTGCTTATGTTGGAGAAGGAGAGGCATTTGTTGTTGCTGATCAAAATGATGCCAACGAAATGGCCGATACGTTTAAAGAGTATATCGAACGGCCAGTGCTCACCAATATTGAAGTGCTCTTTGATGGTATTGAAGTTTATGATGTAGAACCCTTAACGGTTCCGGATGTCTTCGCTGAACGGCCAATTATTATCTACGGCAAATACCACAATCCAGCTGAGGGAAATATTACTATTCAAGGTGACTATGCCAACGGTATTGTCTCAAGTTCATTAGACTTTTCTGATTACTCTGCAAATACAGAGGAGAACATTGCCTTAAAATACCTTTGGGCAAGAAAAAGAATAAGGTTAATGTCGGACTACGGTATTGCAAGCAATGAAACGGATACCATAAGCATAGAAGAAGAAATTACCCTGCTAGGATTAAAATACAGCCTTATTACGGAATTCACTTCTTTTGTAGCCGTGGATAGCAATGCGGTATCGGCAAGCAGTGGAGGTGATATGGGGGATGGAGGAGAGTTTCCTGTTGAGGTAGATGATCTATATTTTTCTCCCAACAAAAAGAAAGCGTTCATCAAAGTGATGGGAACGATTATTGAATCAGAAGGATTACTCAGGCTCCAAATAGAAAATTTAAATGATTTTAAAATTGAAGACCTGACGATACAAATCACAAATGTAAGTGGGCATACCTTTACCTATAATCGCTTAACGCGAACAGGCACGGAGGATGTAATCACTATTCCATTAGACCAGTTATCTGCGGGTATTTATTTTGTTTCCCTGGCCGTTCATGGTGAGATTTTGGATACTGAAAAATTTATGATTAAAAATTAGGAATAAAAACTCGCTTGCCAGGTTTTTCAAACCGCAGCAGAATTTGTAGGCTCTAAGCTATACCTACATTCGCAATTCAGGAGAATTGCTGACAGGCTGCGACGGTTTGCAAAACCGCGCAAGCGAACATGTTTTTGTAACTTACAGCAAACACCTACCCAACAAAATGAAACAATCCTTCCTATTACTAATCCTTGCACTAGTTTTTACTACCTGTTTTCAACAAAAAGGCCAGCCAATTGAGCGCATCGTCCATGATTATTACGAGATATACAACCAACGGCAGGACCTTAACCGCTTTCTCGAATTTTATGACGACAGCATCATCCTCGAAGACATCATCAATGGCGACCGCATTGAGGGCAAGGCGGCGTTGAAAAACTTCCTGGATTGGGGTAATACTGATTTTAAGCTGTTAGATAGCAATAGTTTATCGGTTAGTGAAACGATAATCCAGGGCAATCAGGCCGTCATCAAGGGGTATTTTACCGGGTTCCAATGGGGCGAAGCAAAATTTGGGCCGATGCATTTTACCACAATACTTACCTTTAATGAATCCGAAAAGATCATCAAGCAAGTGGATTGGATCAACTACCCGGCTAATCTTGTGGATTATACCAAGAGGAAAAACTCAAACGATTGGATCAAATGAAAATAAGGCTAAGAAATCTATCTGAAGCTGATTTGCCCAAATATGAATATTGGCGAATGCCGCAGCACAAATATCACGAGTACAATGGTCCTTATTTTCAGAAATTGACAAAGCAGGAAGTCGAAGCTGATATTAAGAGGATTGTAGAGGCGTTTGAGCAAGGCAACAGCAATCCGGTTCCGGATAAAATGATCATATCCAATGAAAAGGATGAACTATTAGGTGAGGTAAATTGGTATTGGAAATCCAAAGAAACCAACTGGTTAGAGGTGGGCGTGGTTATTTTTGATGAAAATAACTGGGGTAAGGGAATAGGCGGACAGGCATTAAAATTGTGGATCGATGAGGTGCTTAGGTCAAGAGAAGAATTGGTGAGAATAGGGTTAACAACCTGGTCCGGAAACATGGGAATGATTAATTTGGCAGAAAAACTGGGGTTAAAAAAAGAAGCGGAGTATAGAAAGGCCAGAATTGTAGACGGTAAGTATTATGATTCAGTAAGCTATGGGATATTGAGAGAGGAATGGGAAGAAATGGAAGGCAATACAAGAAAGTAGAAACAGTTTCTTGGTCAAATAACGTACCATGGATAAATGGCAAAAAGTACTGGTAGAATCCGCACAGGAGCTCCGGGCGTGGCTCCAAGAAAACCATGCTCAGACAGAAAGTGTATGGCTGGTTAAGTGGAAAAAAGACTCCGGCAAGCCCTTTATCGGATATGATGAGATTGTGGACGAACTCATCTGTTTCGGGTGGGTGGATAGCGTGCCGAAAAGCCTTGACGAGCAAAAAACGATGTTCCGGATTTCTCCGAGAAACCCGAAGAGCAACTGGTCAAAAGTCAACAAGGAAAGAGTGGCTCGCCTCTTAAAGGAAGGTAAAATGCAGCCCTCAGGAATGAAGTTGGTACAACACGCAAAAGAAAATGGCGCCTGGACTTTTCTGGACGATGTCGAAGCCCTCATCGTCCCGCCGGATTTGGAAGCGGCACTTCAGCGTTACGACCAGGCGCAATACTATTATGAACGCTTTCCCAATTCCTCCAAAAGGGGCATCCTCGAATGGATCAAAAATGCCAAACAAGCCTCTACTCGCCAAAAGCGCATTGAAGAAACGGCGCAAAAGGCGGCTCAGAATATCAAGGCCAATCATCCGAAGGGTAGGGATGCGGGGCCGAAAGATGAAAGGGTATGAATGACCTTCTTAGAATAATTGCTATCACGCTGCTTATCAACTCCTGTGAAAGTAGAGCAGTGAAGTTCTCTGGGCTAAATGATCTGGTTGCTGGGGTCCAACAAGTCGTACTTTATGAGAATGCAACATTTTTTCTTGAACTCGGCGCTGGGGGTAAAGAAGGCAAATACCAAATTTTCAATGACACCATTGAATTGAAATACACTGCTGATCCGGAAGGGTTTCCTACCCGTCTTTTGATGACTAATGATCATTTCATTACTCTTCCTCAGGGGGCACACTCTGAATCGATCAAAATCAAAAGGTGGAGTAGAGGAGGTTAGGCTCTAATATGCACTTTCCGCTTTTTTCTTATTTTTCACTAACTTGAATATTATTTGTAGAACGAGTCAATTGATATCAGAAGGACAAGTTTTTGTTCGTGTGTATAAACGTTTTGCTCAATTAAATTAAAAAGAAAAGCACCAAAAGGGGTGAAAAGGTAATCTGTTGAAAGAAACAGGTAGATTATGAAGAGATTGGTTCTTACAATAGCAATTGCACTCCCAAACTTAGCAAATGGACAAATTGATTTTGGCAAATACAGATTATGCTTCGAAATGTATTGGAAATGTCATACTGCGATAATACTCGATTTGAATGAAGATAAGACTTACAAATTCAAATTACAGGATGATGTAAGTGTAGAAGAAAGTTATGGGAATTGGGAAATGAATGATTCGCTAATTGTTTTAAATCCAAAAACGAATCTAGACACAATTCAGACTTCGATTTTTGAAACCAAACTATCAAATAGTGCAAAAGAATATTGGTGGAATTTGTCATACGAAACAGCGAAGAATGAAAATGATAATTTGCTAGTAATCAAAAGATATTATAAACCAGCAAAAAATAAGAAAATTTGGATTCGACAAAGTGGAAGATGGAAAGAGAAAAGAACGGATGAGTTTGGATGTATTTTTTACTCTGGAGAAATAGCTGACTCAATTAGATTTAAGGTTGATAATCGAGTATTCGAGTTATCAGCAACTAATAATGAAAAACCCTCGATGATACGGATAACAATTAAGGAAGATTTTAAAGACCTGGTTTATAGAACATTGGTTTTCAATTTCATCCGAATTGAAAAAAATAAGATGTTTGTTGATGTGGCTGAAGATCGCCAAGAAATGAAAAGGTTATATTTTGAAAAGATAGAGAATAGAAACTGAACGAGTCAGCATCGAAGCGAGGCAAAAGAAAATTGAGTAACTTGGGAGGCTAAAAAGTAAACAATGGCATTGCCCCGAAAAGGTCTAAGAAAAATTACGGTTGAAGATCAGGATTACCACTGGATCGCCTCCGGAAATGACGGTTGGATTGATTTGTTTGTTGAATCACGTGATAAGGGCGGACGCCTGCTATCGGCTAAATTTGAGTATCATCATGCGGAGGGTGACAAAGGGCTTCAACAGCAATTTGTGGTGACACCCGGCATCGTCAGTCAGGTTATCCTCCATGGGAAAAGCCAGGGTTGGAATCCGGAAGAGAAGGGAAAGCCGTTTGATTTGGGGCAGATGGATGATAAGATTGAGTTAGGGATTAAATGACGTCACTGAACTTTCATCTGATTCAGATTGCTGCCCTTGAACTTAATGTTTCTTTGGGCGCAGTTGCGCCCTGTCTCAAAGGCGATAGCGGAAAAATAGTCATCTTTAAGGTGACTAAACGCATAAAAAATGTCTACCTCCGCTATCAAGACAAAGATAGAACAAATTTTACAGACCTATATTTCAGTAGAGTGGGAAACCTATGTTGACTTAGCGTTGAAAGGAGACCTGCTAAGCATGGAAGAAACGCTACGGTGTAACGCACATTATGCCATGACAGCGATTACAGACCAGGTAATAAAAGCGGTATCGGAAGAGCTATTAAAATACCTGGAAGAGGAAGCTCATCAAAAAGGTCATCGAAATATTGAAAGGCGGGATTTAAGCATACGACTATCCACAGGACATTGGATAAAAGTGCCAAGTGCCTATGTAAAACGTCCTAAGAAGGGAGACCAAAGTCCTCGTCATTTACTGGCCGGGCATTTTAAATTGATCGGCGACTCCAGCCCACTTTTATACAGTAATGTAGCGTATAGTTCGATGATCTGCCCATCATATGAGCTTGCTAATGAATTGCTTATGCAGTTTGGTGTGCCCCTCAGTACAACATTTGTTCGGAGCCTAACAAATGAGGTAGCAAACAAGTGTGAGGAAGCAGGAGAGCATCATGTACAGTTAGAGCAAGCAGAATGCTTAGCGGGAAAAAGGGTAGTCATTTCAATAGATGGCGGTCGGAGTCGACTGCGGCAATACACCGGAAAAACCAATGATCAAGGTAATGCCTGCTATGATACGGGATGGAAAGAACCAAAATTATTTGTGATTGAAACCCTTGATGAAGCAGGCAATCTAAAGCGAGAAGGTTTACCGATTTATGGCTGTCGGTTCTCAGAAAAAGATGTACTTGGTTTACTAAAGGATTACTTGCTTCAATTACAAATAAATCAGGCAACACAGGTTCAACTTATAGCAGATGGAGCGCCCTGGATTTGGAATAATTTAAAGCCAATATTGTTTGATTGTGGCGTGGCTGAGGGTAAAATTATTGAAACATTGGACTACTATCATAGCTCCAGTTATATGTACGATTTGGTAGATCTGATGCCCAAAAGGGTTAGTCAAAAACAACGCCAGCTGTACTTGGCGCAATTTAAAGTTGATTTATGGGATGGGCAGAGCAGTAAAATAGTGGAGGTGTGTAAACAAGTTTATAAAAAGCCTAATAAAATTATAAAGAGATATATGAATTACCTGGAAAAGCATCATCTAAAAACACAGTATGCTGATTATGAGGAAAATAAATTACTCAAAGGAAGTGGACTTATTGAATCTGGAGTTCGACGAATCATCAATCTTAGATTTAAAAATACCTCAACTTTTTGGAATGAAAAAGTGGTTGAAAAGCTTTACTTTTTAAGAGCAGCTATTATTGCGGGTCGATGGAATATCGTCATGCAAAACTTAATTGGACAGTTAAATTATTGAGACAGGGCGCAACTGCGCCCTGTTTCTTTTCTCTTTTTTCACTAACTTGTACCTGATATTTGTAAAAGGAACTTGATGTCAAAAACTGCTTGATGTCAAAAAAATAAAATTTTAATATACAGACTATCAGTGTATTAAGTTGCTTTGGTGGATTTTTCAATTAAAGATTTGAAATTATGATTTCAACAGCAATTACGATCTTAAGTATGATTCTTGCAATAATTGCATGGTTGGCCAAAATAAAATGGAGTAACGAATATAGAATGGTTGTTGAACGAGAGCTAAAAGAATTTGAAGGACGCCTTAAGTCGAAAGATGAGGAAATTACAAGAATGGAGAAAATCTACAATACCGGTAATGAGCAGGCGAAAGAACGGGGTGATTTTTATAAAGAACAATTAGAACTTATGACCCAGCATCATCCCAATCAAGTAGTGCTGAATATGAGGGAAAGGATTGTCGATCTTGAAAATGAAAATCAAAAAATTGGAATTGAAAATAGTGAATTGAAATTGGAGTTGGAAAGCTTGAAGGGGGAAGATACTGACGTAACCTGGGCAAAGATATTTGCTGACATAAAGTCAATTCAGGAAGATAAAAATCAAATACGTTTTAGAGTTGCGATTGATCTGGGAGCCATTTTTCTCAAAATGGGAGCTAATCATCAATACAGAACATCTAAAGAAGATCAAGACTAAATATTTTAATATAAAGTAAGCTGTCAATTAATCAAATTGCAAAAAAAACTCGCTGGCACGGTCTTACAAACCGCAGCCGAGGACTCAACCTATCAAGACAGAAAACTAATCAATGGAAAATTCAGAGACCAGGAAGAATCCAGCATTTTTAGAATATGTTTATAAGCTTAATGAAGGTAATGAGCTCATGGCAGCGCTTCAATTAAGCCTTGAAAAAATAAACGAACTTGATCTAGCTCAATTGAATAGAATTGGCCTAAAAACCTATGAAAAAGATAAGTGGACCATTCACAAAATATTACAGCACCTTATAGACTGGGAGCGAATTTGGTGTTTTAGAGCCATCATTTTTGCTCGTGCAGAAGGAACGATCCCGGTTGCACACGACCAGGAAATTATGGGCGCTAATGCTAACGCAGATGAGCTATCGATAGAACGATTGGTCAATGAGCTACGAATCGTACGCCAATCCACCATCATGATGTTTGAGTCTTTTAATCAAAAAATACTGGAAACAAATTGCCGGTTTTTTGAATACGAAATGCCCCTTTCTGCCATTGGGCTCACGATTGCGGCGCATCAAATACATCATTTTAAGGTAATCAAAGAAAGGTATCTTCCTTTGGGTGAATGAAGTAACGAATTCTACACGCCCCTCGCTTGCAAGGTTTTTTAAACCGCAGCAGGATGTCCTCAAATCTCCTGATTTGTGGCTTGATACAGCTAGCGATGCCTGCCCACGCAAATCAGGAGATTTGCTGACGTATCGCGACGATTTAAAAAATCGCGCGAGCGAAAGGAGAAGATTGAACTTAATGAGACATTTGACACCAAAAAGAGAAACCGGTTCTTTCGAATACCAGCTGCAAAATTGACATCCAATAATCAGCATAATCAGTACTTACAGGCCAAAAAAACTATATTTGTGATAGGGGAAGTATACCATGTTTTTCGTAAAAACCCTTTGACAATGCTCATTAAAAAACACCCTGTTGTAACCCTGTTCTCCCTAGGTCTGATTTTGTTTTCATTTGCTGCTAAAGCACAGCAGATTGACCCCTCTTTCCTGGAAAAGCGCTGGTCCGCCATGTGGATCGCTGTACCCGATGAATCGCCGGATGATTATGGCGTTTATCTCTTTCGCAAAAAGCTGGATATTGCCGGCGCTCCCAAAAATTATGTCATCCACGTCTCCGCCGACAATCGGTATAAGTTATTTGTCAACGGCCAACTCGTCTCCATGGGGCCGGCACGGGGCGATTTAAGCCATTGGAATTTTGAAACGCTGGATATTGCACCATTCCTGAAAAGCGGACAAAACCTCATCACGGCGCAGGTGTGGAACGAAGGGAAGTGGAAACCCGAAGCCCAGATCACCTTCCGAACCGGTTTTATCATACAAGGGGCCACCGATACGGAAATCAACACCAATGATAGCTGGAAATGCCAGCGCGACAATAGCTACGCACCTTTGCAGTTTAATGTCCGTGCCTACTACGTAGCGGGAGCAGGTGAGATTCGCAATATGGCAGTGCATCCAAAAGGATGGCAGACCCCCGACTACGATGATAGCCAGTGGCAAAATGCCCAGGTTCTGTTTCCGGGAATGCCGAAAAATGTGCTAGGGCCGTTTGGAACACCTTTGGGGTGGATGTTAAAACCATCGGAAATACCCCAGATGGAGCTCCGGGAGGAACGACTGGAAAAGTTGGTGCGGGTACAAGGTGACGTGGCAATCCCCGGTGGTTTTCCCAAACGGAAGGCCGCTTTTACCGTGCCTGCCAATACTTCGATCAGCCTGCTTCTGGATCGCGGTTATCTGACCAATGCCTATACCAACCTGACATTCAGCGGGGGTAAAGAGGCCACTGTAGCGATTGGTTATGCCGAGGCGCTGTATACCGAATTTCCCAACAAGGGAAACCGCAATGAAACCGAAGGGAAAACCTTTCTGGGACGCACCGATAGTTTGATCGCTGATGGTAGCGCTAATCAACAATTTACCAGCCTGACTTACCGCACTTATCGCTATGTGCAGTTGCGCATTGTCACCCAAAATGAACCGCTGACCATCAACGATTTTTTTGGAACGTTTACTGGCTATCCCTTTGAATTTAAGGCAACCTATAACACAAAAAACGAAAAAATACCCCAACTTTTGGACATTGGTTGGCGGACGGCTCGCCTTTGCGCGGCGGAGATTTATATGGACTGTCCTTACTACGAACAGTTGCAATACATTGGCGATACCCGCATTCAGGCATTGGTCTCGCTGTACAATAGCGGGGATGACCGCCTGGTCAAAAATGCGATTAACCTGATGGATTATTCGCGCCAACCGGAAGGGGTGACCCTAAGCCGTCATCCTTCCTATACGCCCCAATACATTCCCACTTTTTCGCTGTGGTACATTGGCATGTTGCACGACTATAGCCGCTATGGACCGGATCTTGATTTTATCAAAGGTAGGGTGAGTGGTACCCGGCAAATTTTGGAGTATTTCCACCATTATGAGCAAGCGGACGGCTCACTTAAGAATGTGCCCCAGTGGATGTTTACCGATTGGGTAGAATTTGAAAACTGGCGGGCTGGCATTGGCCCGATGAGTGATGATGGCACGTCGGGTATTCTGGACCTGCAATTGTTGTTGGCTTACCAAACGGCAGCCGAACTGGAAACTCAACTGGGCATGCCGGAAATGGCTACGGTCTACCAAAAACGCATCGAACAGCTGAAAGCCACCATCCGGGCAAAATACTGGGATGAAGATCGACAACTATTTGCCGACCGGCAGGAGAAAGATGCCTTCTCCCAACACACCAATACGCTGGCCATCCTGACCGGTTTGGTAAAAGGCGAACAGGCACTCGCACTGGCCAGACAGCTACTGAATAATACCGATTTGGCGCCCGCTTCCATCTATTTTAAATACTATTTACACCGGGCGTTGATCGCTTCGGGTTTGGGGGATGATTATTTTGACTGGTTGGAAAAATGGGACGAAAATATAGCCATGGGACTGACCACCTGGGCCGAAAAATCAGAGGTGGGCGACAGTCGTTCCGATTGCCATGCCTGGGGTTCGAGTCCCAATATTGAGTTTTACCGAACGGTTTTGGGCATCGACAGCGATGGCTTGGGCTTTTCCAAGGTTAAGATTCAACCACATCTGGGAAATATCACCAGTATTAGCGGCTCTATCCCTCATCCGAGGGGAACGCTGTCGGTTGATTATCAGCTGACCAACAATCAGTGGACCGTCAAAATTGAGTTGCCGGAATCGGTAACGGGAAGCTTCATTTGGGGCAACCAGAAATTTGTGCTGAACGCGGGCAAAAATGAGTGGACTTTTAAATAACGCCTATACCCCGCTTGCAAGGTTTTGCAAACCGCAGCAAAATGTCCGCAAATCTCCTGATTTGTGGAGGTAAAACAATAAGCCATACCTGCACACGCAAGTCAGCAGACTTGTCGCCGGTCCGCGACGATTTAAAAAATCGCGCGAGCGACTTGAAGGAAATAACTTATCTTTATTTGAAAAACACCTTATGCCCAACACGCGCTGGAATAACAAACTTAAACTGGATTGGCCATTTGGACTCGTGCTGATTGTTACCTTCGGTGTACTGAGATTTGTTGCGGTTTTGTACGGCATACAGTCGGGAAATAATCAGTATTTATCCATTTTGTTTGTCGCCATGATTTTGGTGCCGTTTGTCTTTTTGTCAAAAGAAGGGCGGCAGTTTATTGGCTTTTGTAAGCCGAAAAGTCTTGGCGGTATGTTGCTTTCCTTTCTGGCGGGGTGCTTGATGTGTGTAGGAATCTACCTGCTTGGAATAGGACTGTTTGGCAATGAGCTGAGCAATTGGTTTAGTTATATTGGCGAATCCTATCCGATTGATTTGGCAGGCATTTCGAATGAAGAAAAGCAGACCTACTTCATCATTTTTGTACTGATTGGTATGACCTTTAGTCCTTTTGGTGAGGAGCTGCTGTACCGTGGTGTGGTACACGGAAGTTTTGTCCCGGCAATAGGAGAGCGTAAGGCCGCCCTGGTGGATAGTGCGGCTTTTGGCATTACGCACTTAGCGCATTTTGGTATTATTTATCATGAAAATGCCTGGACCTTCTTTCCGGTTCCCGCATTGCTCTGGATGACCCTTATTTTTGCTACCGGTATGGTGTTCAATTATTGTAAAAACATCACCAACTCCATTTGGGGCGCGATCATCGCTCATATGGCGTTTAATATAATGATGACCTATTTGATATTTTATCACCTGTTTTAAGACAAGGTTATGGCCAAGGAAGTAGGAAAAACGAAAGATGTAGGCTGGCAATTTGGCTTGCGCAAAACCTTTCCGATACCTTTTGAAAGGATGTGGGATTTAATGTTTTCTGACAAGGGCATTTCGATCTGGTTGGGGAAGATGGAGGGCTCTCTGGAAGAAAAGCAGCCTTTTCACACCGTAGAAGGCATTGAAGGCATGGTGCGGGTATTTAAACCGCAATCCCACATTCGCATGAACTGGAAGAAAAAGAACTGGCCAAATATGTCTACCGTCCAGGTACGGGTGCTGCGCAACGGGGAGAAATCGACTGTGAGTTTTCATCAGGAGAAGTTGCTGGATGCCAATCAGCGGTTGGAGGTGAAAAACCATTGGGAGAATCGGATGCTGGCGATTATGGTGGAACTGATTGGCAAATAAAGCTATTTTAAACGCTACGAAAACACCAATCTCAATTTGATCCCACTAGTGCGCAACGGGGAAAAGAAAGTCTATATCCTCACCGGACCCAAGGTGGATGGCGTAATGGTCTTTGGGAATGATTATTTGATCACTTTTGATGAAAATGATGAGATAAGTTCTTATAAAGCGTTGCACCAAAACCTTATTCCGATTTATTACAAATCGGAAGAAGGTGAGGATGGAATGGAAGCCGAGACAACTATTCACAGTCATCTGCCTGAAACCGGAGATTTTATGACGGCCACCGATATTTGTACCCTAATGCTTTACAGCCGCTTTGCCGGTTGGAAAAGCCATTATGTCTCTTCCAAAAAATACCTCAATATTTGGGATTGCCAAAAGAACCGGCTGACCGTAGTACCAATGAAAGCTATAAAAAAAATGAATAAAAAAGGAAAGCGGAATTGAAAGTAAAAGCAATGAAAAGATCAGATAAAATGGACTTTGCGGTGGAAACGGCCATTGTGACTTTGGCGGGCGGAGCGGTGATTTTGCAGATGTTGATGGCCATCTTCTTACCCACCGACTCTAGTTATTTGAAGGCGGCACTTTGGTTGATTCCGAACATACTGAGAACGTTTTTAATCGGATTCCCCGGGTTGTTGGTCTTTGGCTTGGCTTTTAGACTGATGATTTATCTTTTAGATATTGCTCCTTTTCAGAGTAAGGTGAAAATGCTACTATCTATCCTGGCCGGGGTTGCACTGATTCTTTTCCTTGAGCACTTTTATATAAATTTTAGAACAGCGTTCAAGGAAATGGAGGGGGCATTTTTGGCATTGTCTACTGGATTATCGTTTATTGCCGCATTTCTATATTGGGTACTTAAAAGGAATATCTGGGATGCAGTATGGGCCGAAACTAAAGAAGTCCCAAATATTCTTGATCATTTTGAATAAAATGTACCAAACCTATGATCCGATTTGGCCACACCAATCTCATCACGGACGACTGGAAAAAGCTCGCCGATTTTTACATCAAAGTCTTTGATTGCCAACCGCTTTATCCGGAGCGCGACCTGGCGGGTGAATGGCTGGATCAGGCAACGGCCATCCCCAACGCCCGGCTAAAAGGTATCCACCTCACCCTGCCGGGCTATGCCGATAATGCACCCACTTTGGAAATCTTTCAATACGCCGAGAACGTCGACAGTACACCCCCTCCTTCCAACCGCAAGGGCTTTGGGCACATCGCCTTTCAGGTGGATGATGTGCAGGAGGTATTGGAGCGACTATTGGCCAGTGGCGGTAGCAAAGTAGGAGAGATCGTTACCACCGATATTGCCGATGCAGGCCGCATTACGTTTGTCTATGCCCGGGATATTGATGGCAATATTGTGGAGATTCAACGGTGGCACTAGGGGTGGAGGAAATGGAAGGATTGGAAGGAATGTGCTATTTGCTGGCACCTTTGCCAAACACCCTTCTGCCCCACAGCAGTACCTGAAAGCCGTAGGTGCCAAGCCAGTAGACCAGGGCGGCAAAAGAGAGTGCTCCCAGTGCAGCGTAAAACTTCAGGCTGCGCAGGTTGATGTTGAGAAATTCAAAAGTTACAAAATCGGTGACCACAAAGCAGGTGTGAATGCCAAACAGGATAAACAGCACGATCACCAGGGTGCGCAGGTAGGCAATCTGCCGGGCCTTGTGCGCGTCGAGTATCTGCTGTTGGCGGTGCCGAATGTAGCGATAGGCAAAATACATGTAGGCAAAAAAGGAAGTGAGGTAAATAAATTGCTCAAAAGCCCCGTAAAAGGGGTTGTAAAAGTTGCGGCCCAAACCTCCTTTAAAACTGACTGAAGTTAGAAAAATGCCCCAGAAAAACAGCCATTGGCCCACCGGTAAGATAAAGTGTTTGATATCCGTCCTACGCAGGCGATAGGCGGGATATAACGTAAGCTTTACATAGTAAAATAGCAGGGTAGGAAAGGCCAGGGTGAAATAGATGGGCAGGAAGTTGAGCTTGGGGAAGTGCTCGTATACGTGGGTGATGTAGAGGATGTTGTGCAACAGGGTTAGTCCAATGGTGATTAGCAAAATGCCGTAAAAGTAATTGGCGCGCTTGACCCCGGAACGCTTGAAAAAAAACAATCCTCCCACTGTCAGTGCCTGTACGACACCAATTCCCATCAAGCCAATCAGTATCCAGTAGAAGATAGAGTGTGCGCCCATGATGAGCGTGAAATTACAGTTTATTCATTGAAAACGCGAGTTTTACCAGTTACATTTCCAACTGTACACCGACCTCAAAGACACTTTCCGTAGGCAATTCAAAGTAGCGGGTGGCACCAGGACTGTTTTTGCTGGATAATTAATTTCTTCTCGTATTGATGACAATCACCCCATTTGCCCCCCTACGGCCATATAGGGTTGTTTCCGTGGGCTCTTTCAACACTTCCACATAATCAATATCATTTACATTCACCAAATTATTAGCTTCCATGTAACTATTGCCGATTGGTGTACCATCAACTACATAGAGCGGTATGCGTCCACGAATAGTGGCAACGGTCCCCCCAACGCCTCGGTTGACAAACACTCCCGGTGCATGGATCAGGAAATCAGCCAAGGATTGTGGCTCAGATATGGCAATTACCAGATCATCCTTAAATTTATCCTCCGTATTGGTCGTATCGTCTACATTGGGCAAACGACCGGAGGTGGAACAACTGGTTAAAAAGAGACCTAATAGCAGGCCGGAATATATAATGATCTTTTTCATGGCGTTTCTGTTTTAGTTCTAGCTTTATCTTCTACTAAAAGCCGAAAAACGCCTTAATTGTTCGTTAAATTTCACCAGCAAATATTAAAGTTAACGCACAATTTTAACAAAATACAACATCCAACGGATGAATATAGAAAACCAACGATTGCAGGACGAAGAATGGAAAAAATGGGGCCCCTATGTAGCTGATCGCCAGTGGGGTACAGTACGGGAGGACTATAGCGCCAATGGTGATGCCTGGTCGTATACCAACCACGAAATGGCGCGCAGCAAAGCCTACCGCTGGGGCGAAGAAGGCATCGGTGGCATCAGTGACAAACAGCAGCTGTTGTGTTTTGCCCTGGCCCTGTGGAATGGCAAAGACCCCCAACTCAAGGAGCGGTATTTTGGACTGAGTGGCCCGGAAGGTAATCACGGTGAGGATGTAAAGGAGTACTATTACTACCTCGATAATACGCCGACGCACGCCTACATGAAGATGCTTTATAAATACCCGCAGCTGGAATATCCTTACCGGCAATTACTGGAGGAAAGCCAGCGGCGCTCGCGTACGGAGCCAGAGTACGAATTGATCGATACCGGCCTCTTTGCGGAGGATCGATATTTTGATGTCTTTGTGGAATATGCCAAAAACACTGCAGAAGATATCCTGATCCGCATTGAAGTACACAACCGAGGGGCGGAGTCAGCAGCTTTACATCTTTTGCCCACGGTCTGGTTTCGCAACACCTGGGCTTGGGGCTACGATGATTACAAACCTTCCCTTCAGGCCGATGGGAAAGGGGCCGTGAAAATTGATCACCGGCAACTGGGCAAATACTATCTGTATGCCGAGGACCATAGTGAGTTGTTGTTTTGTGAAAACGAATCCAATCGGGCCAGGCTTTACGGAACGGAGCAAAAGCCGGGCTACTTTAAGGATGGCATTAATGACTATGTGGTGGGCCAAAAGGAGGATGCGGTCAATGCCAAACAATTGGGCACCAAGGCGGCAGCACATTATCAATGGGAGGTGGAGGCCAACCATTCCGTCACCATCCGCCTGCGCCTGGTGAAAGGAGCACAACAGCAGCCTTTCGCTGATTTTGACAAAATATACCAACAACGCAAGACGGAAGCCGACGAATACTACGATGATTTACAGAAAGGTATTTCCGGCGACGACAAACGGCTGGTGCAGCGTCAGGCTTTCGCCGGAATGCTGTGGACCAAGCAGTTTTATTACTTCGATGTGCGTCAATGGCTAGAGGGTGACCCAGCCTTCCCTCCGCCTCCTGAGTCGAGGAAACAAGGGAGAAACAGCTCCTGGAAGCACCTCAATAATGCCGATATCATCAGCATGCCCGATAAGTGGGAATACCCCTGGTATGCGGCCTGGGATTTGGCCTTCCACACACCGGCGTTAGTGCGTCTTGATCCGGCTTTCGCCAAACAGCAGATCCTGCTACTGACCCGTGAATGGTACATGCATCCCAATGGTGAATTGCCGGCCTACGAATGGTCGTTTAGCGATGTCAATCCGCCGATTCACGCCTGGGCGGCCTGGCGGGTGTACCGGGCGGAGGAGCATTATTTTAAGGTGGCGGATTACCATTTTCTGGAGGCAGTTTTTCACAAGTTGTTACTCAATTTCACCTGGTGGGTCAACCGCAAGGATTCCAAAAACAACAATCTCTTTGAAGGCGGCTTTTTGGGATTGGACAACATTGGCATTTTTGATCGCAATACCCAATTGCCCAATGGAGTAACCCTTGAACAGTCGGATGCCACCAGCTGGATGGCCATGTATTCGCTCAATATGATGCGCATTGCCCTGGAATTGGCCAAGAAAAATGCCGTTTACCAGGATACGGCTACCAAGTTTTTTGAGCACTTCCTCTACATTGCCGATGCAATGGCCAGCCGGGGTAATGGCGAAGGTCTGTGGGATGAGGAGGATGAGTTTTACTACGATGAGTTGCGCCTGGCCGATAACCATACGCGCCACAAGCTCAAGGTGCGCTCGCTGGTAGGACTGATTCCGCTGTTTGCGGTGGAGGTATTGACTGATGATGTGTTTCAAACCCAAAAAGCCTTTACCACCCGCCTCAACTGGTTTTTGGAAAATCGGCCTGATCTGGCGGCATTGGTGTCGCGTTGGCACGAGAAAAATACCGGAGAGTTACACTTGCTTTCCCTGTTGCGCGGGCACCGCCTGAAGCGCATTCTGGTGCGTATGCTGGACGAGAGTGAGTTCCTATCGGATTATGGCATCCGAGGGCTGAGCAAATACCACGAGGCCCACCCTTACGAGATGGATTTCAAGGGCAATCGCCTCAGGATTGAGTACCTGCCTGCCGAAAGCGATAGCGGTATGTTTGGCGGCAATTCCAACTGGCGGGGCCCCATCTGGATGCCCGTCAATTACCTCATTATTCTGTCGCTACGCCGATTTTACCACTACTATGGCAACGACTTCAAGGTAGAGCACCCAGTGGGCTCCGGTCAGATGCATACCCTTTATGAGGTAGCCGTGGAACTTGCTCAGCGACTGACCCGCATTTTTCTGCGGGATGATCAGGGAAAGCGCGCGGTATTTGGCCAAAACGAGAAGTTTCAGACCGATCCTCATTTCAGGGATTATGTGCTTTTTTACGAATATTTCCACGGCGACAATGGCCGGGGTGTCGGGGCCGCCCACCAGACCGGCTGGACGGGATTGATCGCGCTGTTTTTATTTAACCTGGAAGATGAACATTGGAAGCAGCACCACTAATTGGTTTAGATCAATCAAAGTATTGCTAGGCAAAATAGATGCGAATGGCTTCCATGAAGTTGTGCTTTTTACCATTTGATACGGCAATGCTGTCCCCATTTTCCATGATGACGTAGCCTCCTTTACCCTTGATATACTTGTGCAGGTAATCAAGGTTGATGGTGCTGGAGCGGTGAATGCGCACAAAACGGCAGGCATCGTTGAGAATGCTTTCCAGTTCGCCCAGGGTTTTGCTGACCAGCAATTTGCGGCCATTGGCAAATAGAATGTTGGTGTAATTGCCCTGAGCCTCCAGGCAGATGATCTGTTGTGTTCTTTCAAAGACGATCCCTTCCAGGGTAGGCAAGGCAATCTTGCGGGTAGAGATGGCGGCGCGGGGCATCATTTTTCTAGCCGCTATGGTACCGCCTAATCCAATTGCTTTTGTACTCATGGTTAGTTTGTTAAGTGATGTTCTTAATGAAGAAGCGTTTTCCCCAGAGAGGAATACTTCTCAGCAGTTGACACTTCAATATTAGGGGACCTGGTTGTTTAAAACAATCCCAAAAAGCGTAATATGTCAGGTTTCAAAAAATTGTATCTTTGGCAATTATCCCCCTTTCGCCATCTTTTTTTTTGTAAAAAATCGTAGTTTAAGCATAAAAAAATGCCCAAAACCCCTTCGGTAAAATTGTATCGGCTCATCAAATCGCTCTCTGGTTCTGAGAAGCGTTACTTCAAGCTGTTTATCAACAAGGACTCGGGAAGAGACAATAAGTACCTACAGCTTTTTGACGCGATTGAAGCCCAGGAATCGTTTGATGAGGAGGTGCTTAAACTGCTCGTTTATCCAAAGGAACCCATTCACAGCCGCAAGTATTCCGAACTGAAGGCCTATCTGTACGATCTCATTCTGCGCAGCCTGCATTCTTACGACGAAAAAACGTCTGTCGACTTTCGGTTGAAGGGCATGCTGCTGAGTATCCGCGTATTGTACAAGCGTTCGCTTTATGAAGATTGTCGGGAGGTCATTGCCAAGGGCAAAAAGCTGGCCCGAAAGTACGAGCGCTACAATACCATCCTCGAATTTTTGGACTGGGAAAAACAGATTGCTTACGCCGAAACGGATATCGGTTATCTGGACCGAAATCTGGCTAAGATTTCAAAAGAGGAGACCAACGTTCACACACAGATTTTCTACTATTTTAACAGCCGCAATATTTTCTTCAACCTGCTGGTCAATTTGCGCAAGGATCCCTCACTGGGGAAGGCGAGCTGGGAGGAAAAACTCACCCGAGATATGGACTGGCCCTTTCTGGAATCGGTGCGGGAAAAGGGTGGACATCAGGCCCGCGTAATTTACTACCGAACGGTGGCCATTCACGCCTATGCTTTACGCGAATTCGAAGAGTTTTACCGCCTCAGTAAATCACTCCTGGAATTGATGGAGTCACAACCTCATTTCCTTCGCGAAGATGTGTCGGAATACATCTCTGCAATCAGCAACTTTATTCGCAGCTGCGGTGAGTTGGGCAACTACCTTGAGATAGAGCAAACCCTGGAAAAACTAAGGAGTATCAGTCCAAAAAACCTGGATGATGAGCTGAAAATACACCGCCAATATTATCAGAGCAAGTTTTCGCTTTGTATTGATCAAGGCACCTTTGAAGAGGGGCTTGAGGCGCTGGAAAACCACTTCGAGGAGCGGAGAAAATTTGATCCTGCCTACTTTGAAAATAACTCTTTTTACTACAATTATTTCTATATCTATTTTGGCGTGGGAGACTACGCAAAAGCCCTGGAATTTCTAAACAAATGGCTGGGCCTGGCCAAGGATGTGGAGCGGATGGATTTGCAGTCGGTAGCGCGCATGCTCAACCTGATCATTCACTACGAATTGGGCAATACGGTATTGCTCGAATCATTGATTCGCAGTACGTATCGCTTCCTGAAAAAGCGAAACCGGCTACACGATGTAGAAAGGGAATTGATACACTTTATTCGGCAAGCCTCGGAGGCTTATTCCGGAAAGGATGTGAGAGCAGCATTAACGGAGATTAAAAAATCTTTCGACAACCTCTCTCACGATCCCTTATCCAGAAATCTGTTGACCAGATACTTCAATATTATGGCCTGGTTGGAAAGTAAAATAAGAAAGGTCACTTTCGCTGAGGTCATCCAGGAAAAATACCAAAGTCGCCAGTCTAGCGGAGAGTAATAAATTTGCGGGTAAGCTCAGAAGCTTGTCTTTCCGGTTCTTGCCCCGGCACATTTACACGGATGTCCAATCCTTCCCAGGAAATGCGAATCATATCACTCGCCACCCGTTCGTGAGGATAGTCAACATATCCGCCTTTGAGGGAGGTAATCTGCTCTTTGTTCAGAGCATTTTTTCTAAAATCGTCTAGTGTAAAATTTTTTCCAGCCATAACTTGATGCATTAAATTTCATTGATTCTTTAAAATTAAGGTGTAATACCCGAAAGGTTAAACCAAAAAATGGGAAAAGTCAGATTTCTGATGATGAGGCAGTTGGCACATTATTGTGCGATATGATGCAAGATAAGGCAGTTTTTGGGTTTGTGCAATAATTTCTTTCCACCTTGTCTGCTGCTGTACAGTGACAAAAAAGCCACTTCACGGCAAAGTGAAATGGCTTTTGATCTTTTTTTGGGCCTGCTTATGTCGTTGCCCAGATTTCTTTGTGCTTTGGATACTCTTTGAAGAATTCGTACTTCAGGACATCGTGGGTAGTGATGATACCAACCAGATTTCGGTCTTCATCCACGATGGGTATTCCGTGAAAGAGGTTTTCCAGGAAAACTTCTGCCGCAGCACCAATCTTGTTGTTGGCAGAGAGCGTTGCGATGCGTTTGGTCATCACGTCAGTTACTTTCAGGCTGGCATACTGATCAAAGGAAATGCCAAGCTTGAGCAAATCATAGGAGGTAACAATGCCGACCAGCTTAGTGCCATCAACCACAGGTAAGTGGTGCAAGTGCTTGTCGATAAGGAGATTTTTAACGACCGTCAATGAATCTTCCGGACGTACGGTGATCACATCGCGAGTCATAATAGTGGAGATAGGTTCATTCATCATGGTACGTAGACTTTAGGTTCAAAATGGTGGACAATTTTTGTTAAGATAATATTTTATTTCCAGAATTTCTTCTTTTCAGACAAAATAATTATGGCTAAACAGTTGACACACAACCGGTCAGCCTGGCTCCTTAAAGGGGCCCTCTATCTTACTCAAATTTGTTCTGTTTCTGTTTCAAAAGTATGGTATTCGCGTTGACGGAATGATGATGATTGTCACCCAGGTGTGGTGATTCTCGCAGGAATGGGGCAAAAAAACAGCAGCAAAACAATTTCTCCGCCAGGGAAGCTTTCGCAAAATTTCCTTCTTTAAATGTGCAGCGCTAAAAGCCATCCATTTTGCCGAGATGACGATAGTCGTTATTTTAGATTTGCTGTGTAGTGCAACTGCCTGTAACTGATAAAATTAGAGGGGGAAGAATTTCGATTTTTCTTTTGATTATCAAGACAAAAGCCTATTTTTGTGCCGATTTTTAAGAACCTTTAATCTTCAATTTTTAATAAGATATACATTATGGCTAATATCGGTCAAATCAAGCAAATCATCGGACCGGTCGTGGACGTGAGTTTTTCGGCGGAGGGTTCGAAGCTGCCGGAAATTCTGAATGCCCTTGAAATTACCAGACCCAATGGTGAAAAGCTTGTGCTGGAAGTTCAGCAACACCTTGGTGAGGATAGCGTACGGGCAATCTCCATGGACTCTACCGACGGTCTGACCCGCGGAACCAAAGTAACGGATACAGGTAAACCGATCGCAATGCCGGTGGGTGAAGGCATCAAAGGCCGCCTGTTTAACGTAATCGGTGAAGCCATCGACGGAATGCCCAACGTTCCCAAGGGTGACGATGCTCGTCCGATCCACGCAAAACCACCTACCTACGAAGACCTGTCAACCGAGCAGGAGGTGCTGTACACCGGTATTAAGGTGATTGACCTGATCGAGCCATACATGAAAGGTGGTAAAATTGGTCTCTTTGGAGGTGCTGGTGTAGGTAAGACGGTACTGATCCAGGAATTGATCAACAATATCGCCAAAGGATATGATGGTATCTCTGTATTTGCCGGTGTAGGTGAGCGTACACGTGAGGGTAATGACCTGATGCGTGAGATGTTGGAAGCGGGCATTATCAGATACGGTAAGGACTTCATGCACTCTATGGAAGAAGGTGGATGGGACCTTAGCAAGGTAGATGCCGAAGAGCTGAAGTCTTCAAAAGCAACCTTCGTATTTGGACAGATGAACGAGCCTCCTGGTGCACGTGCACGGGTGGCGCTTTCCGGTTTGACCATTGCCGAGTATTACCGCGACGGTAACCTGGCGGACCCAACCGGCGGTCGTGACATCCTGTTCTTTATCGACAATATCTTCCGCTTCACTCAGGCAGGTTCTGAGGTGTCGGCCCTGTTGGGACGTATGCCTTCAGCGGTGGGTTACCAGCCCACTTTGGCTACCGAGATGGGACTGATGCAAGAGCGTATTACTTCTACAAAGCGCGGATCAATTACCTCCGTGCAGGCGGTATATGTACCTGCGGATGACTTGACTGACCCCGCTCCGGCAACCACTTTTGCTCACTTGGATGCTACCACGGTATTGAGTCGTAAAATTGCTTCCCTGGGTATCTACCCCGCGGTGGACCCACTGGATTCTACCAGCCGTATCCTGGAGCCAAGCATTATTGGTGAAGAACACTATAAGTGTGCACAGGACGTGATGAACATCTTGCAGCGCTACAACGAACTGCAGGACATCATCGCCATCCTCGGTATGGAAGAATTGAGTGATGAGGACAAACTGGTTGTATCTCGCGCACGTCGTGTACAGCGTTTCCTCTCTCAACCGTTCCACGTAGCGGAGCAGTTTACCGGTCTCCCCGGTGTACTGGTGCCAATTGAAGAAACGATTCGTGGTTTCAACATGATCATCAACGGTGAAGTTGATGAGTATCCGGAAGCTGCCTTCAACCTTAAAGGTACGATCGATGATGCGATCGAAGCCGGTAAGAAGATGTTGGCTGAAGTTGAAGCTTAATCAAAATGAATACAGGGAGCGGGCTTTCGCCCAATGGCAGCTCGCTCTTTTTTATAAACTATTATGGAGGATATCGATATGATGGACTTAACCGTATTGACCCCGGATCAGGAAGTGTTTCAAGGGAAAATCACCTCTATCAAAGTGCCCGGTACGATGGGGCAGTTTCAGGTACTTAAAAATCACGCACCAATTGTTTCCTCCCTTGAGGCTGGTAGCGTGCAAATCCTCACCGCTGAGGGCGAGCACCGCGTATTCGACGAAGAATCCGGAAACATGGTCAAAGTTGATGATAAAGGTAAAACCATCAACTTTGATATCGCCGGTGGCTTTGTTGAAGTGATCAAAAACGAAGTTTCCCTCCTGGTTAGAGGTGTTAGAAATATGAAGTAAACAACTATTGCGCTTTAAGCGCATCCCATAACAAAGGGGATCAGCCGATGATTGGTTGATCCCCTTTTTTGTATTGAGATAGGTTTTAGGAAGTTTAGCGTTTAGCGTTTAGAAGGTTTAGAGATAGGTCCATAGGATCTCAACAATACAGCCATTCCTTCCGTTTCATCCAATTCCATACCAAAGGCATGATTGATGCCCCCAAGTCCTCTCAACAACATCACCCATCACCACGTCACCCATCACCATTAAATAAGGAGCAGAACTCCCGGAATTAAAGCATTTGCAGAATGATCAGCTGTTCCCTCTCTAAACGCTACACCCTAAACCTTCTCAACCGCCTCCACCGCCTAAACTATAAACCTCATAAACCCATAACCCTGATAAACTTAAATCAGAGTTCCCCAACTTAAAGTATTTGCAGGATAATCAGCTGTTCCCTCTCTAAACGCTACACTCTAAACCTTCTCAACCGTCTCCCCTGTCTCAACCGCCTCCTCTACAAGTCAAACTTAATACCCTGCGCCAGCGGCAACTGCGTGCTGTAATTGATCGTATTAGTCTGGCGGCGCATATAGGCTTTCCAGGCATCTGAGCCACTTTCACGGCCACCGCCGGTTTCCTTTTCGCCACCGAAGGCACCACCGATTTCCGCACCACTCGTCCCGATATTGACATTGGCAATGCCGCAATCAGAACCGGCCGCTGAGAGGAAGTATTCTGCCTCGCGGAGACTATCGGTCATGATAGCGGAAGAAAGTCCTTGTGGAACGCCATTTTGCATCGCTACGGCTTCTTCCAGGTCCTTATATTTAATCAGGTACAGGATCGGTGCAAAGGTTTCATGCTGCACGATCTGGTAGTGGTTTTCTACCTCGGCAATGCAGGGTTGTACGTAACAACCGCTTTCGTAGCCTTGTCCTTCCAGCACACCGCCTTCGATCACAAAACGACCTCCCTCGGCTTTGATCTTTTTCAGGGAGTCCAGGTAGTTTTGCACAGCGTCTTTGTCGATCAGTGGACCAACGTGGTTGTTTTGGTCCAGCGGGTCACCAATCTTGAGCTGCGGATAGGCGCTGGCCAGTTTGGCCTTTACCTGATCATAGATGCTCTCGTGAATGATGAGTCGGCGGGTGGTGGTACAGCGCTGTCCGGCCGTTCCAACGGCGCCAAACAAGGCTCCGGTGAGTACGATATCCAGATTGGCATTTGGTGTGACGATAATGGCGTTGTTGCCCCCCAGCTCCAGCAGGCTGCGACCAAGGCGTTCGGCCACGGTTGCTCCCACAATTTTACCCATGCGGGTACTACCGGTAGCGGAAACCAGCGGTACACGACTATCCTTGGTCATGTATTCTCCCACCACGTAATTGCCATTGATGATGCTACTTACCCCTTCGGGCACGTCATTGGCCTTGAGGACATCGCGGAGGATGTTTTGGCAGGCCACGGCACATAGCGGTGTCTTTTCGGAAGCTTTCCATACACAAACATCGCCACAAGCCAGGGCAATCATGGCGTTCCACGACCAAACGGCCACCGGGAAGTTAAAGGCCGAAATGATGCCCACAATGCCTAGTGGGTGCCATTGCTCGTACATGCGGTGGTTTGGGCGTTCGGAGTGCATGGTCAGGCCATAAAGCTGGCGGGATAGACCTACGGCAAAGTCGCAGATGTCGATCATCTCCTGCACTTCACCCCAGCCTTCCTGCAGGCTCTTGCCCATCTCGTAGGAAACCAGTCTGCCGAGTGCATCTTTATGCTTACGCAATGCTTCACCGTACTGGCGGATCACCTCTCCGCGTTTGGGAGCGGGAACCTTACGCCAGGTTTGAAAGGCGGTTTGCGCCGTTTCGATGACTTTATCGTATTCCTCGCGGGTAGTTTGGCTGACACTACCGATGAACGCCCCGTCAACAGGGGAGTGAGATTCGATGTACTGACCCGAATTACTGGAGGTCATACCGGTACTGGTACCGGCGTTCTCTTTTTGTAAGCCGAGTTCCTGAAGAAAATTCTTGTCCATGTTATAATTTGGTTTAATTTGTCAAAAACTACTGCAATAAGCGCTTTACTACGGTCGAGATGGTTTTGCCATCGGCCTTACCGCCCAGTTGCTTACTGGCAACGCCCATTACTTTACCCATATCTGCCATAGAAGAGGCACCGGTTTGTTCGATGATCTGTTTGATCACCGCTTCCAGCTCAGCTTCATCCATTTGCTCTGGCAGGTATTTTTCAATAACGGCGATTTCTTCCCGCTCGGTGGCGGCGAGGTCCTCGCGTCCTTGTTTCTCATAAATGTCGAGGGAGTCTTTGCGCTGCTTGACCAGCTTTTGCAGGATTTTGATCTCCGCATTTTCATCAAGGGCTTTGCCACTGCCATCAGTTTTGGCCAACAGAATGGCCGCCTTGATGGCTCTGATGCCCCGCAGGGCTCCCTGGTCTTTCGCTTTCATTGCTGTTTTGAGGTCTGCTGCAATGCGTGTTTCTAAACTCATTTTCTTCCTTTTGGGATATTAAACAATATGGTTTAGCCCAAAGCTTCAATCCGCCGGGTCAGGTCAATGTAGTCCTGTACTGACAGCCGCTCGGGGCGTTGCTGAAAAAATTCTTCTGTCAACATGGGATGGTCTTTGGCGAAAGCCTTCATCGTGTTGCGCAACATCTTGCGGCGCTGACTGAAAGCCTGCTTGACCACTCGGGTAAACAACTTTTCATCACAATCCAGTTCCAATTTTTCCCGGCGAACGAGGCGAATGACCCCGGATTGTACCTTGGGAGGCGGACTAAACTGGCTTTTGTCCACCGTGAAGAGGTATTCTCCTTCGTAAAAAGCCTGCACCAAAACACTGATGACCCCGTAGGTTTTATTGCCGGGAGGCGCAATGACTCGTTCGGCCACCTCTTTTTGGAACATCCCTACCAACTCGGGAACACTCTCCTTGTATTCCAACATCTTGAAAAGGATTTGGGATGAAATGTTGTAGGGGAAATTGCCGATGATGGCGAAGGATTGGTTTTGAAATATTTGCGAAAGCGGCACCTTGAGAAAATCTGCGGAGATGATGTTTTCGCGCAAATCAGGGTAGTGGCGGGAAAGATAGTTGACCATATCCCGATCGGCTTCTACAACCAATAGTTCGAAAGGCTTTTCCAGCAAATATTTTGTCAGCATTCCCTGTCCGGGGCCTACTTCGAGTACACGCTGATACTGATCGGTGAGGCTGAGGGCATCAGCGATGCGTTGCGCAGTGATTTCGCTGTTGAGAAAATGCTGTCCGTATGACTTTTTTGCTTTCATAAAGGACTGCAAATTACGTCAAAAAAAGCCAATTCTTCTGCTTTTACACGGTACAATTGGCGGGGTAAGGAAGGAGGAGGTGCCTATTAAAATTACAAAAAGAGCACTGCTCGCTTAATTTGTTTAAATTTGTGCCACTTTTACGAAAAGTAGATAAAAAGTTACCGCAAATGAGTAAACCCAAAATAGGCATTACGATTGGCGATTTTAACGGAGTGGGCCTGGAGGTCATCCTCAAGACGCTGTCCAAGCCTGAAATGACGGAACTTTGTACGCCGGTCATTTACGGCTCTTCCAAGGTTGTTTCCTATCACAAAAATATTGTTGGAGTAGATTTTCACTTCCAACCTACCCGCTCTGCCGAGAATTTGTTTACCGATAAGATCAACATCATCAATTGCTGGCAGGAAAGTGTCAATATCACCCTGGGAAAACCCAGCGACCTGAGTGGTAAATACGCGTTCACCTCTCTGCAAAATGCAACGACAGACCTGAGGGCCGGCCGCATTGATGCACTGGTGACGGCACCGATTAACAAGCACGCCATGCAATTGGCCAATTTCCCTTTTCCCGGCCATACCGAATACCTGACCAAAGAATTGGGCGCAGAGGAAAGCCTGATGTTTCTCGTTAGCGACAACCTCCGGGTAGGCGTAGTGACCAACCATCTGCCACTGAAAGACGTAGCGGCCAAGGTGACCAAGGAAGCCATTTTGCGTAAGCTGCAAATCATGAATGAGTCACTCAAGATGGACTTTGGATTGGAGCGCCCCAGCATTGCCGTATTGGGACTGAATCCCCACGCCGGTGATGGTGGATTGCTGGGAGAAGAAGAGGAAAAGATCATTCGTCCGGCAGTTTTGGAATCTAAAAAGAAGGGAATGTTGGTCATGGGGCCTTTCCCCGCCGACGGCTTTTTTGGCTCCAGCCAATACCAGAAATACGATGCTATACTGGCTATGTATCACGACCAGGGATTGATTCCATTCAAGGCACTATCTTTTGGGCAGGGGGTCAACTTTACCGCCGGTTTGGTGGGCGTACGTACCTCACCGGATCACGGTACGGCTTATGATCTGGCCGGGAAAAATGAGGCAGATCCCGCATCTTTCCGCAAGGCTATTTTTGAGGCAATTGATATTGCTTCGCGGCGCAAGGAGTACCTGGAGATGCACAAAGATGTGATCGTTAAGAGAGAACATGCCGCCGATAACGGAGAGGATGAGGAAATCTTTGACGAAGATTAAAAGTATGTTGAAAGTTCATCCTTCAGGCTTAAAATATCCCTTTCAACCTTATTCTTCGTTAAATTTTCGGCCCAGACCTTCCAGGTATGAACCTTAAATTTGCCTCGATTAAGGTCGAAATGAATTATTTTAATCACCAAAAACGAAATTTCAACATACTTTAATTCGCAACGAAAAGGTGAATGATAACGTTATATGTTGGTAATTGCCCCAGTGGGGGGATAATTTGTATTTTTGCAGCTTTGTTTAGGGATTATTGGAAAATTTAATTACCATACCCAAAGTTGAGATATTTTATAACAGCTCCTATAACAGCATGAATGAGCAAACAGAAAAGACCCGATATTCCGATGAAGAATTGGAAGAGTTCCGGAGTCTGATTCAGAATAAGCTTGATGAGGCCAGGAAGCAACTCGAATTTTACCAGAAGCAACTATCTGATATGGCGGACAATCCGGATGCCAAGATCCGCGGATTGGACGACGGGATCGGTACTGCGGAAAGCGAGCGTATGATCAGTATGGCTGCACGGCAGAAGAAACACATCCAACATCTGGAGAATGCCTTGTTTCGCATTCAGAATAAGGTGTACGGCATTTGTCGGGAAACGGGCAAACTGATATCAAAAGAGCGCCTGCGTGCGGTGCCACACGCTACATTGAGTATTGCGGCAAAACAAAATCGCAAGAAATAGGTTTCACTTATTGGATATTTAAATGACATGGCTCTTTGGTCAGGCAGATCAAAGAGCGAAAGCAGTAATCGGTTTGAAAGCATCCTATCAAGTAGCCATCGTTGTTTTTCTGGTCCTGCTGATTGACCAGCTTCTAAAAATATGGGTGAAAACCAACATGGTGATTGGTGAAGAAATTCACATGCTTGGTTTTGACTGGGCCCGCATCCACTTTGTGGAAAACAATGGTATGGCCTTTGGTATGACCATTGGCGGCGAATACGGAAAATTGGCGTTGAGTTCTTTCCGCATCCTGGCGGTTGGAGGGCTGGTTTACTACATTCGGCACCTGATCATCCATCGCGCATCTTTTGGTTTGTTGTTTAGCTTTTCACTAATTCTGGCCGGTGCCGTTGGCAATATTATTGATAGCGCATTTTACGGCCTCATCTTTTCCGAATCCTACCACGGCAGCGGTCTGGCCACAATGTTTCCGGAAGGTGGTGGATACGCCGGATTTTTGCACGGCAAAGTAGTCGATATGTTGTACTTCCCGATGTTTGAAGGCATGTTTCCCCAGTGGGTTCCCTTTTGGGGAGGGAAGACGTTCCTGTTTTTCAGACCGGTCTTCAACATTGCAGATATGTCGATCACCATCGGGGTGATCAATATCCTGATCTTCCAGCGTAGCTTCTTTGGCAAGCCCGAACAGGAGGAAAATGCCGATCATTATCCGGAAATGGAAGCCGGTACGATTGAAGTGGCAGAGGATGGCTCCTCTTCACAATCCGACCAACCGAGTGAGCTCTGGCCGGAGGACCCGCAAACAAAATCGGAGTCCTAAAGCTCTTTCTTTCCAACAAACATTTTCATAACTTGCGGGAAGTCCTGCCTTGACCAATATTTCTCTACCTGATGATCGTCGTCATGGCAATGCTTGATTGAACTACCTATCTTTTCATAAAAATAAAACCATGAAAAAAATACTGTTTCCTACGGATCTTTCTCCACACGCCAAGACCGTTTTTGAATATGCATTGGCTATAGCTAAAAAGACGGACGCTTCCATCGTCATGTTTTCCGCTCACGGAAGACCCAATGTTGCACTGGAGGACATCGAAGTTCAGGAAGAACGAGGTGAAACGGTCATCAAGAATTTGCGAAAGTTTGTTGCGGACCACTTACCCGACAGCTACAAAGACATCGATTTCGAATACGAGGCTCGCATCGCCTATCCAGGCGAGGGTATCGTTAAAGCTGCCCGTGAAAGCAATCCCGACCTGATCATCATGGGTATGCGCGATCGAACCAATGACATCGGTGCCCGCTTTGGTAGTTCGGCTTTTGATACCATCCGGGAGGTGAAATGCCCTGTACTGGCTATCCCGCCGGCTATGGATTTTGAACCGGTCAAGAACCTGGTGTATGCCGTAGATTTTGAATTTGAAGATCTGCCGGTGGTCAATCGCCTGCTGCAATGGGCACAGATTCTGGATACGGATATTCATATTCTGCACGTTTTTGAAAGAGACGAACAAGCCGATGTGGTCAAAGACAAAATGTCGGTTTTGAGAGGGGCCTATTTTGACAATCCCCGATTGCACTTTGATGTGCGGAAAGGCAGGTTTCAGGAAGTCATTGATGAATACCTGGACGAAAAGGATGCCGGAGCACTGGTGATGTTGTCTCATCGTCGACGCTTTCTGGAACGCGTGTTCATACCAAGCAAAACGGTCAAGATGGCACGCAAGATCAATTTGCCACTGTTGGTCTTCAAAGCGCGATATAATTAATAGACTTGTTGCGTTGGGGCAATTTTAACCCCACCGGTCTAAAACAAAAAAAGAGCTACCCGGGAGGGTAGCTCTGAATAATGATCATGCATTGATTTTCAATGCAAATATTGGGAAAATAAATCAAACAGGATCCTTCTCCAATTTGCCATTTCCGTTGCCTTCGACGGTCTTGATGACTTCGTCTACCAGCTTACTGGCTGATTGGTTTCTCTTTCTTTCCTGTAGGCCAACAATTTCGAGTTCGATATTTTTATATTCAGCATTGGCCTTGTAATCATTGATGATATCAATCACATCGTAATCAATGCTAACCGACTTACTGGCATCAATGATAACGTGAGAGTTTTCCGGCAGTTTTTTCAGCGTAAGCATCACACTCGCCTTATTGAGGAAAGAAACATCTTCGGATAACTCAATACGAATGGGCTTGCCTGGTTCGTGTGCCTCTGGCTTGAAGAAAAATGGCGCCTTGTAGTTGTTCAACAAAATGTAGAATATTGCTACAACCAGTCCGATACCAATACCCATCAGAAGGTCGGTGAGCAAAATGGCTACGACGGTAGTTACAAAAGGCAGGAATTGGTTCCAGCCGAGTTGATACATTTCCTTAAACAGAGCAGGTTTAGCCAATTTAAAACCAACCACCACAAGGATGGCAGCGAGGCTGGCCAGTGGGATCATGTTGAGTACCACTGGAATCAGTGCCACACTTGCCAGCAGTAGAATACCGTGAATCAGTGCTGCCGCTTTGGTGCGTCCTCCCGATTGGATATTAGCCGAACTACGTACAATTACCTGGGTTACCGGCAAACCTCCGATCAACCCGGAGAGCATATTTCCGAGTCCCTGTGCTTTGAGCTCCCGATTGGTAGGAGTGAGGCGTTTGTAGGGGTCCAGCTTGTCGGTCGCCTCCACACAAAGCAGAGTCTCCAAACTGGCTACCACGGCAATTGTTATGGCAATGACGTAGACCTCAGAATTATTCCAAGCTGTAAAATCCGGGAGGGTAAACTGCCCGATAAAACTGCTAAAGTCACTAGCGACGGGCAGGTTTACCATCTGATCAGGCTTGAGGGCCCAGCCGGTACCCTGTACTCCGAGGTAGATGGTTATACCCGAAATAACAGCAATCAGCGGTCCCTGAATAATGCGGAAGATTGGAATATTCTTCATAAACTTCTGCTCCCACAAAACCAGGATAACCAATGCCACTGTACTTGCCAAAATGGCACCGGGAGAAAGAGCTTCCATAGCTTTACCGAAGGCAGAAAAGGTGTTGCCTCCGTCACTTTGCCAAAACGCGAGATCACCTTCGTAATCTTTGTCATACCCCAGTGCATGAGGAATTTGCTTGAGAATAATAATCAACCCGATGCCGGACAACATTCCCTTAATAACTGAAGAGGGAAAGTAATAACCGATAATACCGGCCCGTAAAAATCCGAGAATGATCTGAATAATGCCAGCCAAAACCACGGCGAACAGAAATACTTCGAAGCTGCCCAGATCCTGGATAGCGGCCAGTACAATTACTGCCAAACCGGCTGCCGGACCACTCACTCCGAGCGGAGAGCCACTGGCAATCACTACTACCGTTCCACCAACAATTCCCGCAATAATTCCTGAAAACAATGGTGCACCTGAGGCCAATGCAATACCCAGACATAAAGGTACGGCGACCAGAAATACTACAATCCCCGCAGGCAAATCGTATTTAATGTCTTTAAAAAAGTTGCGTAAAGTCTCCATGTTTGATACCTGTTTGATAAGTTTAACTTCTAATTTTTATAGTTTTACTTCTAATTTTCCAAAAAAAATTTTGCAGTAAATGCAAATTCCCAATATGATATGGTTTCCTGTTGTTACGCTGCTACTGGCCGTTCCGGAGTACTATAGGCAAGTTCAATCTTCCGACGTAGTTGCTGACGAGCCTCGTAAATGCGGCTTTTTATGGTGCCAACGGGACTGTTCAGTTGCTTGGCAATTTCGCGGTAGCGATAGCCTTGGTAGTGCAGGAGGAAAGGCGTTCTGATGCGTTCTTCCAATCCGTTGATCATTTTCTGCAATTCTTTCACCGTCACCTCACTCTCTCCCTGGTTTTGGATCACGCGATTGCCGCTATTGAGCAAATGCATTTCTTCTGTCCGGTCCTGCATCATTTGCCGTCTCCGGCGATTTCTGAACTGGTTGATGAAAGTATTGCGCATGATGGTAAATAGCCAGGCTTTCATGTTGGTTCCGGATCGGAAATAGCTCTGATTTTTAAAAGCTTTATAGGCCGTTTCCTGATACAAATCATTAGCTGCCTCCCGATCTTTAGTCAACAAATAGGCGAAGTTGTTTAAAGCCTGTTCCTGTTGGTTAAAATGTTGTGCAAACTCAAGATTTGACATAGTAGAATAATTACTTTTCGTAAAGATAGTAAAACTATCAAACGGAGCAACAATGCTTTTGTTTAATTGTTTGTGAAATTTTTGAGTTTTTTTTAGAAAATGTCTACGTACTGATTACAAAGGAAATTTGCGATTCTTTCCCAAACTATGTTTAGGGTAAAAAGCCTTGCTTCTGAAGTCTTTCTATCTTGTAAGCAAAAAATGCTCAATTGTCAGAAAGACCAATTCAACCTTGACCCTCCTGTGACTTACCTCAACTGCGCCTATATGTCGCCCCTGCTCAAAAGTGTAGAGCAGGTGGGCCTCGACAGTATACGTATCAAGAGCCGACCTTATCTGTTGGATGTACCGGACTTTTTTGAGCCGGTCTTTCGGTTACGAAAAAGCTTTGCCCAACTCATTGGCCATGACAATTATGAGCGTATTGCTGTTATTCCATCTGCTTCCTATGGCCTTGCCAATGTAGCGGCCAATATTCAGCTGAAACCAGGTCAGGAAATACTGATCACCCAAGGGCAATTCCCCAGCAATTATTATCCGTGGGAGCGCCTGGCCCGGGAACAGGGGGGAAAACTCACCGTGGTTGGGCAAAAGGAAGTGTCCAGCCTTGGCGGCAATTGGTCGCAGGCGATACTGCACAGCATTTCGGAGCGTACGGCTATTGTTGCACTGGGCCATGTGCACTGGGCGGATGGTACGCGCTATGATTTAGAAGCGATCGGGCGAAAATGTCGGAAATTTGGGGCTTTACTGATTATTGATGGGACTCAATCCGTTGGAGCATTGCCCTTTGATGTAAAAAAAATTCAACCCGATGCAATGATTTGCGCTGGCTACAAGTGGTTATTGGGGCCTTATTCTCTCGGGCTGGCTTACTATGGTCCTGCATTTGACGATGGTCAGCCAATTGAAGAAAACTGGATCAATAGATTACACAGTGAGGATTTCAGAAGCCTGGTGCAATATCAATCTGACTATAAACCAGGCGCTCACCGGTTCTCGGTTGGAGAGCAAAGTAATTTCATCTTGGTACCGATGTTGCAAAAAGCGCTGGATCAGCTTTGGGAATGGGGCGTGGCGAATATCCAGGAGTATTGTCAGAATATTAGCAAGGATGCCCTACAACAACTAGAAGCCCTGGGTTGCGTCATTGCCCCTGAAGCTCAGCGGTGCAATCATCTGATTGGTGTCAGGCTGGGGCCAAACGTTGATGCCACCAAATTCCAAAATATACTCAAAAGGGAAAAGGTGTACGTCTCCTTCCGTGGCGATGCTATTCGGGTAGCTCCTCATTTGTACAACGATGCGGCGGATTTTGAAAAGTTGGTATCTTGTTTCGAGCAGGCAATTCAATAAAAACTTATCGGGTTGTCAACTGTTCAAATGAATGGAAACTGGTGTTGGTTTCCAAAAACAACTGTAACCCTCTATGCCAGGATTCTGGAATTATCTGAAAAATCTCTTTAAGGAAGCGGAACATAGCTCTCCTTCTCAGCCCGCTATGCACGAGTTGATCATTCGCAGTGAGGAGGAGCAGGAAGACTATGAGCAATGGAAGGAGAGTTTATTGAGCCGACGCCTGGTCAATTGGCTCAGTGATCAGTATGCGGTCTATTGCACAGCACCCGACCACATTGATGAGGCCGTTGATTTTTTGGATACGCCCTCTTCCAAAGGTTTTGTTATCCATTTTCATAAAACCAATTACACCCGCCGCGAGGTGACTCACTTGTTTGACTATTTCAAGGAGCAGGTGCTGGAACACAATTATCGCACCCAAATTTCTGATGCTCGAATTTACAATCGCGGCAACTGGGTAGAAACGACAGAACGCCATTATCTAAAACCTCGTATTAAGAATATGGACGGCGGCAAGATGAACCAGGCTTACGGCAATGTAATGATCGAGCTGGAGTTGCATAATGATCAGGTACACAATCTCCGTTTTCGGGCCACCAGTTACCAGGACCGCCAGTTTCACGAAGCTGAAGAGTTTCGCGAACTGATGGGCATCGTACTGGGCTAATTACCGGTTAATCACATTTTTAAACCGCGGTCTGCGTGGCGCTACGTCCCCCACCTTGGCTTTCTTCATTTCTTCGTATTGAGAATAATTGCCCTCAAAGAAGACTACTTCAGCTTCATCTTCAAAAGACAAAATATGGGTGGCCAGGCGGTCAATAAACCAACGGTCGTGTGAGATGACCAGCACGCAGCCAGCAAAATTGTCGAGTGCATCCTCCAGTGCGCGCAGTGTATTCACGTCAATATCGTTGGTAGGCTCATCGAGTAGCAGTACGTTTCCACCTTCGCGCAGGGTCATAGCCAGGTGCAGTCGGTTGCGTTCACCACCAGACAATACACCTACTTTTTTTTGCTGATCAGCACCGGCGAAGTTAAAGCGGCTCAAATAAGCCCGGGCGTTCACCGACGCATTGCCAATCTGGATCAGATCATTGCCTTCCGAAACCACATCATAGACCGTTTGTTCTCCATTTTGCAGTTGCTCGTGGCTTTGATCAACGTAGGACATTTCGACCGTATTACCAATGGTAATTTCCCCTTTATCGGGTTTCTCCAGCCCCATGATCATCCGGAATAGCGTACTTTTTCCTACGCCGTTTGGGCCGATAATGCCTACGATGGCATTTTTTGGAATACTAAAAGTAAGATTTTCAAACAAGAGCCGGTCGCCATAGCCTTTGGTGAGATGCTCAGCATCGATCACCACATCACCGAGGCGTGGGCCGGGCGGAATATAGAGTTCCAGCCTGGCTTCCTGAGCTTTACCTTCTTCGCCGGCGAGTTTATCGTAGGCATTCAAACGAGCTTTTCCTTTGGATTGACGAGCCTTCGGAGCCATGCGAATCCATTCCAGTTCTCGTTCCAGGGTCCTGCGGCGCTTGGTTGCGGCTTTTTCCTCCATCTCCAGGCGCTTGGCCTTTTGTTCCAGCCAGGAAGAGTAATTGCCTTCCCAGGGGATGCCCTCTCCACGGTCGAGTTCTAGAATCCACCCCGCCACATTGTCGAGGAAGTAGCGGTCGTGGGTTACGGCAATGACCGTACCGGGAAAATTTTGCAGGTATTGTTCCAGCCAGTCCACCGATTCGGCATCGAGGTGGTTGGTTGGTTCGTCGAGTAGCAAAATATCGGGATTGCTCAACAGTAAGCGGGCCAGCGCCACACGACGGCGTTCTCCACCCGACAATACCTTAACAGAGGCATCATCAGGAGGGCAGCGCAGTGCTTCCATGGCCGTATTGAGGCGGTTGTCGAGTTCCCAGGCGTTGTGGTGGTCCAGTTGTTCCATCATCTCCCCCTGTTTTTCGATGAGGGCGTTCATCTCGTCATCGCTCATAGGCTCCGAAAACTTGAGGTTGATTTCCTCATAGGCGGCCATCAGGTCCACAATTTCCTGTACACCTTCTTCCACCACCTGGCGTACGGTTTTACTTTCGTCCAATTTTGGTTCCTGCTCCAGCAGGCCAATTTTATAACTTCCGTCAAAATGAATACGGCCTTCATAGTTGGGGTCTTGCCCGGCAATAATTTTCAGCAGGGTAGACTTACCCGAGCCGTTAAGTCCCAGCACGCCGATCTTGGCGCCATAGAAAAAGCTGAGCCAAATATTGTTGAGTACCTTCTTACTGGGAGGAAAGGTTTTGGATACCCCCTCCATAGAAAAGATTACTTTGTGGTCTGACATAGATTGAAAAATTTGAGCTTCAAATATAGCCGATCAAAAGGGTATTGTAAATAGTTTTATGCCTTTTTATGTCTTTGCCATAGGACTATGCTGCCCACCACCCCAATCAGGAATAGGACCATGGCAATTATTTCAGCCTGAGTGAGCTGAGTACCCAATACATCGTATTTATCATTGACCCGGATTTTTTCAATAGTAAATCGTTCGATACCATTAAAGATGAGGTAGATGAAAAACAGCATTCCGGGAACGACCACCCGTTTGCGCAAAGCCCACAAGATGCCAAAGATGCCGGTAGCCATAATGGTTTCGTACAAAGCGGTAGGATAGACCGGCGGCACCAAATGACTGCAATAGCGGAAGGTACATCCTTCAATAGGCACCCCTTCATTGATGACATTGTGCGGGTAGTCATAGGCCCAAAGCCAATCGGGGAAGATCCACCACGAAGGCTGCGCCAGCTCATTGACGATCCCCCAGTCACCGTCGCCGGAGAAGTGACACCCAAGCCTGCCAATACCGTAGGCCAGGATCAGGGCCGGAGCTACCGCATCCAATACGTGGATGATCGGGATGTTTTTACTGCGAAGGTACCAGGAGACACCCAAAAATCCACCAATGAGACCTCCATAAATAGCCAGGCCGCTGCCGGAGAAAAAGGTGCCGATAGGGTCGGCAAAAAAAGAGGGCAGATCTTCAATCAGGGCAAATACTTTTGCGCCCACTACGCCGCAAATAGCCGCCAGGATGGTGATGTCGCCAATGCGGTCGTGGGGAAAGAGGGTTACTGTCCTGGACTTGGCTTGCGACTTGACTCTTTGCTGGCCTTTCCAGTATTGGTAGCCACCAAAAGCTGCCGCTGCGAGCAATCCAATGAGGAAATTACCCTCACCTGTGAGCAGAACATCCGCTGCATTTTGCTTCATGGCATCCATGTTCTGCATCACGTGTGGCAGTTTAAAACCCACCACAAAACCAAAGAAGGCATTGGTCAGTATTTCACTCCAGCTTGCAGGTTGTCCCGGGTCAATTTTGACTTGTTGTCCGGTAAAAAGTCCCTCATCGGCCTTGCGCTTCAACTCGCGGTGAAGGAAATAAGCAGCGGTCAGGATGGCGGTCACCAGCAGGAGTCCAAAGGTCTTGAACAGAGAAAGCCAATTGTCGGGAGCAGTGCCGAGCAACGCGTGAAATACGTAAGATAAATCCGGATACATACCGTGTGGTTTCTCGCAAAAATAGCAAACCCAACGGGAATGTTCCTATTCCGGGATACTTATTACAAAATGGTGTTGTAACCTTATGACAAAGGGAAGAAACGGCATTTAGTCCTTGCCATTTGCCGTCTCTTCTCCCTTTTTTACATCCACTGATTTTTCGTTTTGGTAAATACCTCGATAAAGGGCCTGGTAAAAGTCCTGAAAGACCCCAATTTTCCCTATATCAACGGATTGAGTCATCACGATGCCCACGAGATTGTGTGTAGGATCAATCCAGAAGTTGTCGTTGAAAGCCCCCAGCCAGTAATAGGAGGTAGCGGGCAGATTGCCAACGGTACTCATATTGTACTCCGGGCTTGGTATCCATTGGGCCGGATCACCGGCTACTACGGCAAATCCCAGGCCAAAGCCGTTGTTGTGAATTGGAATGCCCAAAACCGTCAGGGGCATCAGGTTTTCTGGCAACTGATTGGTGTGCATGAGCTGCACCGTTTCCGGTTTTAAAATGCGCACGCCATCGAGGATACCATCGTTGAGCAGCATTTGCGCAAAGCGAAGATAGTCAGGAGCCGTGGAGACCAGGCCGGAGGCTCCTCGGCCAAATTTTGTGGTATTGGTGCCCGCCGGGATTACCGCCTCAAGCTTCCCTGACCTGGTGGAGTAGGCTGGCCCCAGTCTCGATTTTTTGTTTTCTGGAATGGAGAAGAAGGTATCCTCCATATTGAGCGGCTCGAAGATATGGGTCTTCATAAAGTCTTCGATATTTTGCCCACTTACCACTTCGATCACTCGCGCCAGCACATCGGTACTGTAGCCGTAAGTGAAGGCTGCGCCTGGCTGATGAACCAGTGGAAAGGTGCTCAATTCGTTGATGAAGGCTTCCAGTGAACCATTGGCATGGGAAAAATCGTGTGCCTGCACCATTTTATCGACGGGCGTACTACCCAATCCGCCGGAGGAAATGCCTGCGGTATGCATGAGCAGGTTTTTGATGGTAATGGGCTTTTCCAGCGCTTCCCGTGTAGATTCATCGACGTACACCTTCAAATTGGCGAAAGCCGGCAAATACTTGCTGATGGGGTCATTCAGTGAGAGTTTTCCTTGCTCCACTAGTATCATGGCGGCTACGCTGGTCACCGGTTTGGTGAGTGAAGCGAGGCGGAACAAAGTATTTTCCTGCATTGGTGTTTGCGCTTCGATGTCGGCATAACCCTGCGCACTCTGATAGATGATTTCTCCCTGGTGGGCCAGCAGGGATACTGTGCCGCTCAGGCGCTGTTGGTCCAGATAGGCTTGGGTGGACGCATCCAGATTTGCGATATACCTTTCGGTTAATGTTACTGACTCATGGGCAGTGGTGAAAGAATTAGTTGGTTGCTTGGAGCTTGAGCAGGAGGTCAATAGCGATACGATGGAGATTAGTGCGATGCTGTATTTCATGTCGGGTGTATTGGTTGTCACCAAAAATACTGAGCCAAAGAGAGGAACTGCAAGTCAATTATCCTCTGAAATGGTGAATAGCCCCTTTTTTAGCGATGAATAGCTTCGGAATTAAAAATAAAACATTATATTTACGTGAATTGTGTGTTCTACCTCAACCAGTTGAATATTTTATCCAGATTGCGTAACTTGACTGAAGAAACGCTAAAAATTATTGAGAAGATGCCAGTGACTATAAATATTGAAGAAGATTTTCTTTACAATCAAGGAGTTGAAAAGGGCCTTCAAAAAGGTGAACTTCAGGGCAAAGCGGAGAAGGCCCGCGAAGCTGCTATCAATATGCTGAAAATGAACTGTGCTGTTGACTTCATTTGCGAGGTCTTGAATGTGAAGGAGGCGTATGTACTTGAAATAAAAAGTGAATTAAATCTTTAGTAGTTATCCTATCCACCAGGCTTTAAATTCCTTTCTTTTATATCGACTCACGGATAGCATTGTTTCTCCGTCATCTAAAGTTAGCTGCAAGCTTTTATTTGGCCCGTTCTCCACTTTTTTGATCACATTTTTATGTAAAATAAATTGTCGGTTGACCCGATAAAACGCAGTGGAAGGTAATTGCCCTTCCAGATCCTTCAATGTATTAAATTGAGTAACATAGCGACAGCCATTTGTTAATTTTATCAGGATAATGCTATTATTTGATTGAAAAAAGGCAATCTCATCAGGATGAATGCCGATGAATTGATTTCCTGTTTTGATTATGATTTTTTCTGGTTTCGACTCAGCGATCGAAGGTCTTCGAATAGCCAACATAGTTGCCACGTACCCTAGTGCAATGGACTGGCAAACCAGCAAATATTTCAGGAAATGAAACCAACGAAAGGAGGCGCCAAAAATGGCGAGATTGATGATATAATACAAAAGGCCGTAGACCACTAAAGAGGACAGGCTATTGGTGCCTAATTGCAGTAATAGTTGTTTGACGGGGTGGTTCAATTTGGGCAATTCCACCAATCGCAGTACCACCCAGTTGGTGGTACAAATCACAAAGCCAAATACACTGATGATCCCAAAGGATAGCCAGGGAAATTGATAATCGGGCTGAAATGGGAGCTTGCCGTAACTCACAAAATGAGTGACCAATAAAATAAGCATCAACAGTATGCTGTAGCGAATGAGGTGTGCACGTGCCGTACCAACATCAAATCTTCTGAGGGTGATGATCATAAGTCCTGATTTTGATAATCAATGGATGAGATGATGTGGCGAGTCTGCAAATTAGCAAGAAACGGGAAATCAGGCAACCGGGCATCGCAGAGTTGTTCTGATGGGATTATTTCGGGTGCAAATTGCCTCTTTTCTTCCCACACTGTGCCTTTTTTTAGTCGTTTAGCTATGGCTAGACTCTTTCAAAAAGCCTTCGTGTGGTCGAAAATAGACTAATTTTCCCACCAAACTACCCCAGCAGAACAACTCTATTTTATATCTTAGCATTTCACTTCTCCTACTGAGCAGCGCATGAATGAGCCATTTACATTTCAGCCACTAATCGATGCCCAGCTGTTGTCAAATTACGGTTGGTGGCAATTTTCGGTATGCCTTTTTGCCTTTGTGGCGCTGATGGCCATCTGGTGGCATATTGGCCGCAAGCAAAAGGATTATGGGCAGGTGTGGTTGGCGCTGTCGGTGTTGTGCTGGAGTTTTTCGGGAGGAGTGGAGATCTATTATGCCAACCAATTTAAAGAGGCGAGTCAACCGTTCGAGCAGCAGCTCACCCGCTTACTGGAAAATAAGGAAGTGGTTGCTGAGGTTTGGCAAGCCCAGCAGAACCAAACCAGGGAAGCATTGGTAAATGCCCATCAGTTTCAGCTGGAAAAGTCAAATGAAATGAGTGGGTGGCGTAGTATACTCTCGTTATTCAATAGCCTTTTTATACTCATGGCCCTGCCTTGGTTTCGCTATATCCCTAAACGTTTGGAAGCGATTATCCAGTCGCGATATTGGTATTATATCATTGGGTTACCCTTCTTGTTTTCCCTTTTACCAACCATCAGTAAGATGGTTTCCGGGAGAAGCTATGCCTTGATTAGTGAGCTGGATGTGTACTACGCTACGCTAACCCTGGGTTTTTTAGGGTATGTATTGTGGGAGTCTTTTGCCAAGCGCCGACTCACCATCCTGGCCTGGCTTTCGATTGTATGTGTACTGATCACTTTTGTGGCACAGCTGTACAAACTGGAAACTTCGGATACCGACCTGACCCTTTTCTCCTCTATTTTCAAAACCTCGCTGATTATGATCTTTTTTGCCCTGGCGCTAAGTTGGGTCAAGGAACTTTCCGAAAATATCATTCCTCCCGCTGAACGCCTCCTTCTCAGGCTTGATCGGCAAAAAAATGATCAGGGTAAATTCGAAAATCAGGTTTATTTGCAAGGGATTCCGGGCAAAAGTGATCAGCTTATCTTATTGACGCCGGCGCTTTACGAGCTATTGCAAAAGTTTGCCACCCGCCGCAGAGAAGCGGGGGAGGGATGGCTGGAAATCAGACCCAAAGGCGATACCCGCTCGAAGAAGGAATATGACATCCGCGACTATAATGAGGTCAAGCGCTTGCTATCGGCCCTACTGGATGGCCTTTTTGGCAAAGGCTGCTGGACCAAAAATCAACACGAATTGCCACTGAAAGCTGCGCTGTTTGAAGTTTCCGAAAAAAGGGAACGAAAGATTCGATTGAATTTGCAGGCAGGGCAGATTTTGGTAGCGGAAAGCTGAGAGATAATCATGTCTTCTGCTTGTAATATTTCCAATTTTTAGCTTATCCGGTGATTTAAATCACCCTTTCCACTAACGCAACTCATTTTTAACGGCTTGCAAAAGGCAGACCTTGCAAAAAATTGTCTTTCCATCTGATTGAAAATTGGAAAACATGATCATCCTGCAATTATTAGGTATTGGCTGCCAGCGATGTCTGGATTTGAAGGCCAACTTAAATCAGGCAGTTCAAGACCTGCCTGATTTACCTATTGATGTGGAGGAGATTACTGAAATCGACAAAATCCTTTCTTTTCAGATTTACACCACTCCGGCACTGATTTTCAACGGAAAAATTATCATTCAGGGTGATGTGCCGAATACTGCCGATCTTACCAGACTCATCCTACAGGAATATGAAAAAATAGAAGATCAGAAGAAAAAAGATGCAGGGTTAGCGCTGATTAATGGAGAGTCTTCCAGGAAAAAATAGGTGATTTAATAATTCTAGGACGGTTTTTGAGCACTGGTTTGTTTCGGCTGTACTCCAGGCGGACAGCTGACATTTATGCCTGAAAACTGCCATCAAAAAGGACTGTGTTTTCAAGCTGGGGTAAAAAAAAAACGAGGCGATCGTTTGAACAATCGCCTCTTGTATAACCCCAAAAAACCAAATGAAAACTATCTTAAAATATCTTTCGATACTATTTTTCTAGTGTTTTATCAAAATCTAAGGCAAAGAAAAGCAATTCTTTCAAAACAAAAAAAGAATTGCCCACTTATTTTTTTGTCTCACATAAAACAAAGCTCCAGTTGATTTGTTCACGACATGCAGCTCGTTTTTTTCCTAACTCCTAGAAACTGAAGCCAATAGAGGCTTGTAGAGACATATTTGTGTCCTTGTCATCTAGTGAAATAAAATTGTCTTGTGGCCCGAGTGAAGCGTTAGAAAAATCCTGGTCATCATTGGTGGTGTCCAACAAACCATAGTTCAGCCGGAAGCCCAGAAAAAGCCCTTTATTCAAATAGAAAGAAAGTCCCGCATTCAGGCCCACGTCAAAAATATTGTATAGCCGTTTGTCGCGGCCAAATACGCCATAATAGGCTCCTGCCGTTTGGGGTGCCCTCACCGGAACCCCACTGATGGTGGTGACTTGTTGAGTGTCTTCTCCGGTGACAAACTTTTGTGCCTCATCGGTGGCGAAGCGGTAATCCAACGCAATGGTAAATGGGGCTATATTGGTGCCATCGTAGGTTACCTCGCCCTGTGCGCGGGCACTCACCAAAATCCCGACATTCACGCCTGCCGATGCTTCCAGTCGGCCCAATCTTCCATAAACCATGACCGGCAAATCAATATAGGCATTAGAAACCGAGAGCTTAAGGTTGCGGTTGCCCCCTTTATTTAATACCTCCGTATCAGTTTCCGGATAGAAAATCCAGAAAGATTGTCCATTAAAACTGTAGTCGGTTCCCTTTTGGGAATACATGATTTCGGCTCGAATGCCAAAAAGATCAGTGATGCTGTAATTAAGCATACCGGAAATATGGAAGCCACTGTTGAGCTTTACGGACTCCAGTTCATTGCCATTGCCATCCGTTTCGCTTGGTCCGTTGAAGGAGGAAAAATTAAGTCCGGCTTTAAAGCCTCCCGAGATTTCCTGCGCCTGAGCAGTGGTGCCTGTCAAGAGGATACTCAGACAAAAAACAAGTAAAATTCGGTTCATCATTTGTCGTTTTTAAAGTTGCAGATCTATTTGTCGGAATTCTAATAAGAACGCCTTTCTTGATTAAAGTGTTTTGCGAAGCATAATTCGGTTGGTTTCAATGCTCGGTTTTTCTTTAAAGCCGATAATATCGAAGCCATTGCGCAAGCCGAAAATCAACATACTTTTGTGCTGGTTTCGGGTTTTAAATGTAATGTGTTGATAACCCTGCTGACGAGCCCATGCCTCCTGTTGTTCGGCCAGGGCCTGAGCAATACCCATTCGGCGAAAGCCGGGTAAAACACCACCCATCCAGGAATAAAAGGACCCATCTCTTTCGTACCCTACTTTGAAGCCGACCGGCCGATCATGGTGCCTGGCCACCAGTATCAAATGTGGTACATCCCTGAGCCGACGGTGGTACTCCTCGGCCTGATGCGGCTCGTGAAATTCGGGAATTTGTTGCGACAATTCCACAACAGTAGCTATGTCACCGGTGCGAATCTCCATGTCTCCGGCAATTAGAGGTCAATATCTAATAAAACGGGACAGTGATCCGAATGAAACACCTCGGTCAATTGCATCGCAGCCTTGAGTTGATCGCGCAGATTGTCGCTGACCGATTGATAATCAATACGCCAGCCTTTGTTGTTAGCCCGGGCATTGGCGCGATAGGTCCACCAGCTGTATTGTACGGTTTCGGGTTCGAGATGGCGAAAAGCATCGGTAAATCCGTCCTCAAACCACTGTGTCATCCATGCGCGTTCCTCGGGCAGGAAACCGGAATTTTTCTTGTTGCGTACCGGATCATGGATGTCGATCTCCTGGTGTGCAATATTGTAATCGCCAACGATAATCAGTTTGGGGCGTTCTTGCCGAAGTTGTTTTATCCACTTATGAAAATCATCCAGAAATTCCATTTTGAAAGCCTGACGTGCATCGCCGGAAGTGCCTGACGGAAAATAACAGTTGAGCAGGGTCCAGTCGCCGTAGTCGGTGCGTAAGATGCGGCCTTCGCGATCGTATTTGTCTATGCCGCAGCCTTCAATGACCTGATCGGGGGGCCTTAGGCTAAAGGTGGCTACACCACTGTAGCCCTTTTTTTCGGCAGAGTGCCAGGCGTGATGATACCCCAGGGATTCAAATACTTCCAGGTCCACTTGTTCCGGGTTGGCTTTGGTTTCCTGTATACATACGAGGTCAAATCGTTCGCCTTCGAGCCATTCTTTGAAACCTTTTTTGAGCGCGGCACGGATGCCATTTACATTGTAAGAAACTATCTTCATTATAAATCGTTTGGAGGTAAAAGTACATTGACTTTCCCAACTTTAGCAAGTTGTGTCCTAACTTTGTGGACCTTTCAATCATTCACTATGGTGCGTTACAGCATTTTGTTGATCGTTTTTTGCTGTCTTGTAAGGGGATTAACGGCGACAGAAATCCCCCAGGTATTGCATTTCCACAAGGATGAATACAAGGCACAAAACCAAAACTGGTCGATCTGTCAGGGGCCTGATTACCGCATGTATTTTGGCAATTCCAGCGGTTTGTTGTGTTATGATGGTTCACAATGGAATGCTTACCCTGCTCCGGGCAACCAAATCATCCGCAGTACCGTATGTGATTCCAGTGGCCGGGTTTATGTTGGTGGGTTTGCCACCTTTGGCTACTGGGAAGTAGATAGCAATTTGCAGTTCGTCTATACGTCTCTGGCCGATAAGGTTATGGCCGACAATCCAATATCGGAGGAAATCTGGCACATCCTGCCCATTGAAGATGGCATCTTGTTTCAATCATTCTCCACTTTTTATAAATATGATTTTGAAACCATTCAGGAAATCAAACCTCCGGGCAATATTATGTTTGCCCAGCGAGTCAACGGCGAGGTGATTGTGCCAGTGATTCAGGAAGGACTTTTTAAATTCCTGGCCGATGGAACCTTTGACCATATTGAAGGAAGTAACTTCTTGCAAGACATGCGAGTGGGAACCATCATTTCATCCGGGCCTTCTTCCTACCTGGTTTGCACCCAAAACGATGGCATCTTTGAATACCGGGATGGCCAGTTTACGCTGTGGGAGACACCCATTAATGAAGGGATGAAACGGTTTCAGCTCAATAAGGCATTGCCGTTGGAAAATGGAGACTATGCCTTTGGAACCATCCTGAATGGTTTGTTTATCACCGATGCCAACGGCAATATAAAGTACCACATTAATCGGGAAAATGGACTACAAAACAATACCGTTTTGGCCCTTTACGAAGATGCTGCACACAATATCTGGGCGGGCCTGGATAAAGGGATCGACCTGATTGCCACCAATTCGCCCTTTGTTTATTATCAGGACAATCAGGGCGAAATCGGTACGGTTTATACCGCGGCAGTCTGGGATAATAAGCTGTATGTAGGCACCAATCAGGGAATTTATTACAAGACCTGGCCTTCCCGGCGGGATGAACATTTCCAACTGATTGACGGGAGCCAGGGACAGGTTTGGGATTTGCAGGTGATCGATGGTCAGTTGTTGTGTGGGCACAACAAAGGGACCTTTCTTCTGAATGACCAACAGTTGAAGCTCATTTCCAATGTGACCGGAGGCTATAGCCTGATCCGCCATCCCCAGCGGGATGATCTGTTATTGCAGGGCACTTACACCGGGGTTACCGTATTAAAAAAGAATCTTCTGGGCGAATGGGCTTTTTCCCACCGCTTGCCAGACTTTTTGAAGCCGGCACGGAAAATCCTCTTTGATGCAGATGGCTTATTGTGGATTATTCACCCGCATCAGGGGATCAATTCTTTGCAGGTTGATCCTAATGTGGAACGCATTATCGAGAATAAGGCATGGGGTATCGGTACTGGCCTGCCTACCGATTTTGGACCCGACATTACTTTGCTGCAAGGCCGGGTAGTGATCAAATCAGCAAGGCAGTTTTTTGTACATCAACAAGGCAAACTTCTTCCGGCCGCGGAAGTGCTCGACATCCCGCTCGTTCCCGGCGACTTCAAGCTGGTCGCCGGACGGGGTAGTGAATACTTCTGTGTTTATCCCAGTCGGGTAGTCTATCACCAGAACGACCAATCGCAAACCTTCTACTTTTCGATGGTGTACGACCACGAACGAATCGAGCAGTTACCCAATAGTTTGTATCTGTTTTGCCTGGATAGCGGTTATTGTATTCTGGCCGAAGAGAAAATACAGGAGGAGCACGATGTTTACCAACCGATACCATTAATCACCAGTATTATGGTTCAGGAAAAGCGATTGCGATGGACGGGGAAAAACAATGAAGCCCTACCCGTAGAGATTCAGTCCAATGAAAATAATCTTCGCTTTTATTTTACCCTGCCCAATTACGAGCGACACGTAGATTTGCGGTATCGGTTGTTAGGCAATAGTCAAAACACCGGATGGTCCTTATACAGCGATATTGATACCAAGGAGTTTTCCAATCTTCCTCCGGGTAAATACTCTTTTCAGGTACAAGCCGCAAACGTAGAGGAAGTAGCTTCCTTTAGTTTTGTGGTGTTACCTCGCTGGTACCAAACCCATTTGGCGAAAGTGCTGCTACTGATTCTGGTTGGACTGATTACCTGGGTACTGTATAGGGGACACCTTTACCGCCTGGAGCAACAAAAGCGGCAAATTATTGTGCAAAAGGAGCGAGAGTTGCAGCAACAGCGCATTCAAAACCGGAATGAGATGCTGCAAAAGGAAATTCTTGGCAAAAGCCGTGAAATTGCCGACTCAACCATGAATCTGGTTCGCAAAAACGAAACGCTGATTAAAATTAAGGAAGATCTACAGCAACTGAAATCTGCCAGGGAGCAGTCCCTTCAGCAAAAGCATATCAACCGACTCATTCACCTGGTAGATAACCACCTGACCAGTGAGGAAGACTGGAAGGTTTTTGAGGCCAATTTTAACCAACTCCACGACCAGTTTTTCAAGCGCTTGAAAAATCAGTTTCCCGATCTTACCCCCGGTGATCTTCGCCTGGCTGCTTACCTCAAGATGAACCTCTCTTCAAAGGAAATTGCTCCGCTGCTCAATATCTCCTTACGCGGCGTTGAGAACAAACGTTATCGCCTGCGGAGGAAAATGTTGCTCGACCCCGACATTAACCTCACGGAATACCTCATGGAGTATTAGTCTTTTTTGCCATTTTTCTTCGTGTTGGCACCAATAAAGCTGTATTTGTCTATAATAAAGACGATTACTAATTAATAATATTTTATATTTTAAAAATAAAAATATTTATTGGTGTAGTGATGGTGAGGTCTTTTACTTGTAATGGTGAGTGGGGATGTGTAATTTTGTATGGTTCCAGGTGGTTTTGATGCGCAAAAATTTTCTGGGACACCAAGCTGACGAAATTATAACCCAAAATTGGGAACGTAAATCCCGAATCGTTAGAAAGGAGGGATTTCAATCACTAGAATGTATGAAACTGACAGTGTCCAACTCACAATTGTGACCACACCTATCCTGGTTTGGCGACGACTCCTGTTGCTTTCTTCATTCTATTCTTTTTTAGGCATAAATGCTCACTAAATCAAACTTAAGTAAAATGAAGATTTCTACCAGATTGCTTCTAATCCTTGTGTGCCTTTTAGGATGGGGAGTTATTCAGGCTCAGACCAACACCTACTCGGGTGTAATTACTGATGCTGAGAATGGCGAACCACTAATTGGCGTCAACATCCTTAACAAAAAGGACGCCTCCGGCACAATTACCGACTTTGATGGCCGCTACGAATTAAAAGCCAGTGTTGGAGATACTGTTGTGATCTCCTATACCGGATTTGAGCCACAGACTCAGGTTTTGGGCGTAGCTACCACACTAGATTTTGAACTCCGCACCAATGCAGAGATTCTGGGCGAGGTTGTTGTAGTAGGTTATGGTTCCCAAAGATCCAAGGACCTCACTTCATCCATTACCACCGTTGATGCGGAAGAGATTGCAAAAACGCCTTCCGGGCAGCCGATGCAAGCCATGCAGGGTAAGGTAGCCGGTGTACAGGTCGTTAGTGCAGGTTCGCCGGGAGATGCGCCCAAAGTGCGTATCCGCGGAGTGGGGTCGTACCCGGGTAGCGACAACGAGGCACCGCTCTACGTGGTTGATGGAATGTTTTTTGACAACATCGATTTCCTCAACAACAACGACATTAAGTCTATCTCCGTACTCAAAGATGCGTCTGCTGCTGCCATTTATGGCGTACGTGCTGCCAATGGCGTAGTACTGATCGAAACAAAATCGGGCAGCTACGACTCACCCGCACGGATTACCTACGATGGTTATTACGGTATGCAGGTGGCGCAAAATGTAATGAAGATGGCCAATGCCGAGCAGTTTACCAATATGGCATTGGAATCGGGTTCAGAGGCCGATATTTCCTTCATCAACAATGCCATGCAGCGTTATGGCCGCAGCCGCATCAATCCAAATGTACCTGATGTCAATACTGACTGGTACGGCGAAATCCTGCGCGAGGCACCGATCATGAACCACAGTATCGATGTATCGGGTGGTGGTAGCAAAGCTGCTTACTCGGTGGGAACCAGCTATTTCAGTCAGGAAGGTATCCTGGACATGAAAAACCAGTACGAGCGCTTTAACCTGCGCACCAAGATCGACTTTAAAGCCACTGACTGGTTTACCATCGGCGGTAATGCGATCATCAGTAACGGCACCCGTTATCTTCCGGAAAATGGTGCCTGGTTCCGCGCTTATTACGCAGTGCCAATCATGCCGGTATATGATGAAAAAAATACCGAAGCGACACCACTACAGCTGGCCAATGCCCAGGACCTGGGTTACCGTGGCGGTCAAAATCCTCTGGTTTCGACCGAATTCAACGAAAATCAACAGAAAATTCGTAAACTGTTGGCTAACTTCTATGCGCAGTTTAACATCCTGCCTGACGATAAGCTGACCTTCCGCTCAGCTTACAATAGCTCTTTTACAGGGCTGAACCAGCGCAACCTGGATTTTCCCTACTATATTGGCAATGCTTTCCAAAGGGAGAACTCCGCGATTTACCGCAGTAATGAGACTTATTTCAACCAGATTTGGGACAACATCCTGACTTATAAAGACAGCTATGGCAAGCACAATCTGACCGCGATGGCTGGTACTTCTTACCGCGATGAAGCTTACGAGCAGCTCGAGGTGCGTGGCCTCAACTTCCCCATCGATCAGGAAGCAGCCTGGTTTATCGATCAGGCAGAGACGCTCGATACTGATCGCAATAATGTAGGAGATAATGGTAGTCGCTTCTATGGTATCTCGTACTTCGGTCGGATTGCTTACAACTTCGACAACCGCTACCTGCTTTATGGTACCTACCGTGCAGATGGTAGTAGCAAATACCAGGAAAAATGGGGCTACTTCCCAACCGTCGGTGTTGGCTGGGTTATTTCTGAAGAAAACTTCTTCAACGTTGGTGCAGTCGACTATCTGAAACTTCGTGCCAGCTGGGGTGAACTGGGTAATGACCGTATTCGTGCCAGTGATGGAGCTACCACAACTTCGGTAGTAACCACTTCTCTGGGCGGCGTACAATACACCGGTACCGAAACCTCCAATACTTTCTCCGCACTGCGCTGGGAGGTGGTGGAAGAGACCAATGTAGGTATGACCGCAGAATTTCTGCGTGGAAAGCTTTCTTTGGATGCGGACTACTATATTCGTGATACCAAAAATGCAGCGATTAACGTAAACATTCCAGCGATTGGAGGTACGGTGTTGAAAAATGTAGGTGTGATTCGCAACTCCGGTATTGAATTGGCATTGAACTGGAGCAATAGCACTTCTTCCGGACTTAGCTACAACATCGGTGGTAACATTGCCACGCTGAAAAATGAAGTAATTGACCTGTTTGGCCAAACTCACATCGATGGTGGTACGGCGGAATTCCGTCAACGTTCCATCGTAGGTGAGCCACTGCTGGCCTTCTTTGGTCGCCAGGTCGCTGGTGTTTACCAAACACAAGCGGAAATAGATGCAGATCCAGTCGCAATTGCCAATGGTCTTGAACCAGGTGACTTAAAATATGTTGATCAGAACGGGGACGGTATGATCGATGATGACGATCGTGTGGTATTGGGATCGTACTTACCAAGCCTGATGTTTGGTGCCAACCTAGGTATCAGCTACAAAGGATTTGAGCTTTCTGCCAACTTTTATGGCCAATCCGGAAATAAGATATTAAACCGTCGTCGCGGAGAGGTAATCTTCACCAACGATACCAATATGGATGCCGATCTGGCCATCAATCGCTGGCACGGAGAAGGAACCAGTAACAGTTACCCTTCCAGTAAGGGTATACGCAAGGGATGGAATCAGAGACTCAGTGATTACTGGGTGGAAGATGGTGCTTTCTGGCGTATTCAAAATGTGCAGGTTGCCTACAACCTGATTGGAGAAAATGTATTTGGAGCCGGTGCACCTGATATCCGTCTCTCCTTCACCGCTGATCGTCCGCTGAGTGTCTTTAACTACAACGGATTTACCGCTGAAATTCCTGACGGAGTAGATCGTCAGACCTACCCGATCCCAGCAGTTTATACTTTTGGTCTGAATGTTAAGTTTTAATCTAAAATTCTAAAATATAATAAAGATGAAAATCTTAAATAAATACGGTCTAAGTTTCAGCCTGGTAGCGATGATGCTACTGGCGCTGTCTTCCTGCCACGACAATCTGGATGAGCAGGCCTTAAACCGGACTTTCAACGAAGAAATTGATTACAGTATTTCTGACAATATGGTATTGCCGGTGATCGGAGCCTATGCTGATTTTTACACCCGTGGTTGGGAAACCATTCCGTTAATTTCCGTACGTGGTGACGATGTCAATGCCGGCGGATTGGGTGATCAGCAGGATTTTGATGCCACCGATCAATTCATTTACAATAAGGATTACTGGATGTACAATTCTCTGTGGCAATTGAACTACAGCGATATTTACCGAGGTAAAACAGCCATAGAGCAGATCGAACTGTATCGTGAAGCCGGTGCGCCATCCGCATTGGCCAGCCAGTATGTTGCAGAGGTAACAACCCTCAATGCTTTCTTGCTGTTCCATCTCTCCCGCGTATGGGGAGACATCCTGATTCCCGAAACCGGCGACCCTGCTGATTTGCTGGTTGCCGAGTTATCTACCAAGGATCAGGTGATGCAGTATATTTCAGAGGAGTTGGATAAAGCTATTCCCAGCCTGTCTACTGTTCACCCCGCTGATCGTACAGATATTCCTGGTGGTGTAAACCGCTATACAGCACTGGCTATTAAGGCTATGGCTGAGCAGGAACTTGGCAATTACCAGGCTGTTGCCAATGCGACCGGCGAAATCATCAACTCCGGCGTATATCAACTGGAGCCTGATTTTTACGAGTTGTTTAAGATTAAGGGCAAGCTGAACCGCGAAAACCTACTCGAATTGCAATATTCTGATTACGGTCAGGGTTCCGGTGACCAAAACGCACACCTTTATGCTTTTTACGGCCCACAAGGTTGGGATCCGGCAGTAGAGGGTATCGCTGGAGGTTGGGGCTTTTATGAGCCAAGCTTCAAGTTTATCAAGTTTATGCTGGATCGCGATGAGACAGTTCGTCTGGAAACAAGCGTGCTGTTCACCGACCGTGGTATTGCGGAATTGCAGCAAGATCCTGACTACGCTGATTTGCCTGACTTCGTTTCCAATACTACTCGCGATGGCGATGTCATCAACGATTATGCCCGGGCTAAATTTGCCAGTGGTAAATTCTACCTGCCATCCAACCAGATGACCCCAGGTCGTACCGGTTATGGCAACAACAAAAACTACACTTGTATTCGCTATTCAGAAATTCTGCTGATGCATGCCGAGGCGTTGCTTCAGGGAGCCAATAGCTCTTCCATCTCTGCCGATGAGGCGATCAATTTGGTGCGTTCACGTGCCATGCTGCCGTCTATTTCAGGAGCTACCTTGCAAAATGTAATGGATGAGAAGTTTGCCGAGCTGGCTACCGAATGGGGCGTACGCTATTACGACCTGATCCGCTGGCAAGCCTATGATGAGCTGAGCTACGATGGTCGTACATTCACTCCCGATAAAACCTTCCTGCCTTATCCGCAGGCACAGGTAGATCAGTTGCCGGCATTGGACAACCCTTAAATCGACAAGACCGCAGACATTTGTTTGGAAATTGTCAATAATCTAAAATTGTAAAAACAATGAAACTTATCAATAGATTTTTCTTATTTCTAATGATCGCAGGAGTTACCTTTTCCTGCCGCGACGGCATCGATCCCATTTCTGCCGTTGATCCAGGGCCTGACCAGGGAAACCCGGAAGTGACCATTTCCTTCCCGTTGGAGGGCTCCGTAATTCAGGTATTGGAAACGGTAACGACAGTAAATATCAAGTTTGAAGCAACCGACGATATTGAGCTGGCGGAAGTACTGATCGAATTTGACGGGGCTCAGATTGCCAAGTATAACGAATTCCTGGATTACCGTCGATTTGTGGAAGAATATGCCTACGATCAGGTCACTGATGGAACTCACACCATTGTGATCACTGCTACCGACAAAGGTGGCAAGACCGGTTCTGCTTCGGTGTCCTTCACGAAGGAGCCTGCCTACGTGCCACTATATGATGGTGAGGTAATGTATGTACCATTTGATGGCGACTTTATCGATCTGGTCAATATTCGCCAGCCTACAGTGGTGGGCTCACCTGGTTTTGCCGGTGAGAGTGTTGTTGGCCTCGATGCTTACAAAGGTGCCGCTGACTCTTACCTGACCTTCCCAACAGACGGCTTGAAGAATGAAGAACTCAGTGCTGTATTCTGGTTGAATGTCAATGCTACACCTGATAGAGCGGGGATATTGGTAATGGGTCCTCCTGATGCCACCAATCCTGATGCTGCGAACAACCGCACCAGTGGTTTCCGTTTCTTCCGCGAAAATGCCGCTGGTATGCAGCGCTTTAAGCTCAATGTTGGTAATGGAACCGCTGATAGCTGGTTTGACGGTGGTGAAGCCGCCGATGTAACTCCCGATGATGGACAATGGCACCACTTTGCCTTTACCATTTCTGCCGACTATGTAGCTGTCTATATTGATGGAGAAATTGTGAGAGATGGAGCATTTACCGGTATAGACTGGACCAATTGTGATGTACTTTCCATCATGTCTGGTGCTCCGCGTTTTACTGGCTGGAACCACTTGTCTGATCAGAGTTACATGGATGAATTGCGCGTATTCAATCGCGAATTGTCGCAGACTGAAATCCAGGACATCATTCAAACAGAAAGAGGTGGAGGCACCGGTTACACACCAAAGTATGATGGGGAGACCTTCTATCTGGGCTTTGATAATGGCGACTTTACGGAAATGATCAGCGGTCAGCCACTTACTGAAGTGGGTACTCCTGGTTTTGCTGGAGAAAGCAAGGTCGGTGCCGATGCCTATGCCGGAGCGGAGGAGTCATACCTCACCTTCCCAACCGCTGGCCTGCTAGGCGATGAGTTTAGTGCCGTATTCTGGATGAATATCAATGCCACTCCTGATCGTGCTGGTATACTGGTCATCGGTCCTCCGGATGTTGATAATCCGGGAGCTGAAAACCTGCGTACCAATGGCTTCCGCTTCTTCCGCGAGAATGCAGGTGGCATGCAACGCTTCAAGCTCAATGCCGGAAACGGTGCGGCCGATAACTGGTTTGATGGCGGTACTGCTGCTGATGTAGAACCCGATACTGATGAATGGCACCACTTTGCCTTTACCATTTCCGGTACTCAGTGTGTCGTTTATATCGATGGTGTGAAGGCTGCCGAAGGAGCTTTCGACGGTATCGATTGGACCAACTGTGATATCATTTCCATCATGTCTGGTGCACCGCACTTTACCGGTTGGAATCACTGGTCAGACCTGAGCTACATGGACGAGCTTCGTTTGTTCAACAAGGCTTTGACCCAAGAGGACGTGAACACCATTATTACAGACGAGATGTAATACCTCGATAAAAATGTCGGGAGTCAGCATGCCTGGCTCCCGGCATTCTACTACTATTCTATCTACGCTTTATTATAATCGACCAAAACTTATTCTTAGTTTTAATACTTTCCGCATCCGGAAACAATCCAAGAATAATAGTGTAATCATACAATTCCTATGACTGACTTTTCCCGCCTGCTCACATTTACCATCTTTTTTTCCATGCTTAGCCTGGTCTTGGTCTCCTCTTGCAAAGACGATGATGGTGAGGTGACGCCACAGGAGGATCTCCGCTTGAGCTTTGCCCGATTGGGAACTCAGACCATCATCAATATGAATACTGTAGATGGTGAAGGCGCCATTGTACTTGGTTTTTCCGCTCCTGTGGAGGTGGCTTCCGCCAATATGTTTCAGGTCAGTACCGGAGGCACAACGCTGGATGACACCGAAACCTGGAACGCCGAAAGCAACCAGGTGACCATCGATGTCAACCAAACCTGGATGGAAGGAGCGTCCTACACCGTACAAAGCAACAACCGATTAACAAGCCCTGAAGCTTTGGAACTGGAGGAAGTTTCACTTACGTTCAGCATTCTCAAACAACCGCTGACCGTTACCCGGATTGAAGTCGATACCAACGTTTTTATCCTTGATCCCGATGCGTTAAATAGCAACATCAGCGTTAGTCAACCAATGGAAATTACCTTTTCTCATCCACTGGATATTGATCCCCAAGACTTAAAAAATTATCTCTCGATTGAAGGCCGTGATCCGGCCCTATTTAACGTGACGGCACTCAATGAGTCCACTTTCCAACTCCAATTTACCAATGAATTAAAAGATTTTACGACCCACGAGCTGGTCATTGCTTCCAGCCTGGGTGGTGCTACCGATCGCGATTTTGACCGGCTGGAACTGACTTTTTTCACCGGTCCTTCTGCTACTCCTGATTTTCCGATCGTATCGGATGAAGAGTTACTGACCATCATTCAGGAGCAAACCTTTAAATATTTCTGGGACTTCGGCCACCCTGATAGTGGCATGGCTCGTGAGCGCAACTCCAGCGGCAATACTGTGACCAGCGGTGGCAGCGGATTTGGACTGATGGCGATGGTGGCAGCGATAGAACGAGGATTCATCACCCAGGGAGAAGCCCTGCAACGCTGGCAGCAGGTGGTAGGCTTTTTGGAAACCGCTGACCGTTTTCACGGTGCCTGGTCGCACTGGATCAACGGACAAACCGGGGCGGTCATTCCCTTTAGCGCAGCCGACAACGGCGGCGATTTGGTGGAGACGGCCTTTCTTGTACAGGGCCTGCTTACCGTGCGCCAATACCTCCAGCAGGAAGCCCCGGCTGAAACAGACTTGATCAATCGCATTACAGCCCTGTGGGAAGGGGTGGAGTGGGATTGGTATACCAAAGACCAGGACGAAGCCCTGTACTGGCACTGGTCGCCAAATAATGGCTTTCAGATCAACCTGAGAATCAGTGGCCACAATGAAACTCAAATCGTTTATATTTTGGCGGCTGCATCACCTACACACCCTATTGAGTCTGGCATTTACGACTCCGGGTATGCCCGTTCCGGTGCTATGGTGAATGGCAATTCTTTCTATGGAATTACCCTGCCGCTGGGGTCAGATTATGGCGGGCCGCTATTCTTTACCCACTACTCCTATTTGGGCCTCGACCCACGAAACCTGGAGGATCAATACGCCAATTACTGGACTCAAAATATCAATCACTCTCTGATCAATTATCAATATTGTGTACAGAACCCGAAAATGAATTACGGTTATTCGGCGCTATCCTGGGGCTTGACCGCCAGTGACAGCTACGTTGGATATACGGCACATAGCCCTACCAATGATCGCGGGGTGATTACGCCTACAGCTGCGGTCTCGTCTATTCCCTACACTCCGGAGGAAAGCCTGTCGGCTATTCGGCATTTTTATTATAACCTAGGTGATCGCCTTTGGGGCGAATATGGCTTCTACGATGCCTTTCACCCAGGAAATAATTGGGAGGCCGACACCTTCCTGGCCATTGACCAGGGGCCCATTATTTGTATGATCGAAAATTACCGCACCGGCCTGCTCTGGGATTTGTTTATGACGGCACCCGAAGTGCAGCAGGGGCTGGATGCGCTGGGATTTACATATTAACGGATATGCTTATAGCTGTGCGTTTTTGTATGCTATTATTTTGGTAAACCACCTCTAATGATGAATCGAATCACTGACTTTATACTGTGTTTCACTCTGGTACTTTGTTATACAGCGGTGTCAGCTCAATATCAGGAAGTATTGACGGATGACGAGCTGCTGGATCGCGTACAACAACAGACCTTCAATTATTTCTGGGAGGGTGGCGAACCCATTTCCGGTGCTGCCCCCGAACGCATCCACGAGGATGTCTATCCACAGAATGACGCAGACATAGTAACCTCAGGGGGCACTGGATTTGGCATTATGGCCACCATCGCAGCTATTGATCGCGGATTTATTACCCACAAGGAAGGTCGCAAGCGGTTGCAACACCTGGCCGAGTGGCTGCAAAAGGCGGACCGCTTTCACGGAGCGTGGGCGCACTGGATGTACCCTTCCGGAAAGGTGAAACCCTTTGGCCGTGAGGACGATGGTGGTGACTTGGTGGAGACTGCTTTCCTGGCCCAGGGAATGCTTGTGGCACGCCAGTATTTTCGTGATGGCAACCGCAAGGACCGGCAACTGGCCGAGCTGTTAGACCAGCTTTGGCAGGAAATTGACTGGTCGTGGTATACACAAGGTAAAAATGTATTGTACTGGCACTGGTCGCCTGAACATCAATGGAAAAAGAATTTTGCCGTCACCGGATACAACGAGTGCACCATTATGTATATCCTGGCGGCGGCATCGCCGACTCATGCCGTTGATCCGGCTTGTTATCATGAAGGATATATGAGAAACGGTGATATCGTTTCGAATGAGAGTGCCTATGGTTATGATGTGGAGCTACAGCATAATGTCAATTCCGCCATTCCGGTTGGTCCGCTATTTTGGGCCCACTATTCCTTTTTGGGTCTTGATCCAAGAGGTTTACATGATTCCTACGCAGATTATTGGCTGTTGAATCGCAACCATGCCAAAATTCACCACGCTTATTGTAGCGAAAACCCCCGGGGCTATGCTTGTTACTCTGAAAAGTGTTGGGGACTGACGGCCAGCTATACCATCACTGGGTATACTGCTCACAATCCCTCTCATGACTATGGCGTAATCAGCCCTACGGCCGCACTTTCCTCCTTTCCCTATACGCCGAAAGAAAGCATGGCATTTCTCCGGCATTTATATGAAGATCATTCCAAATACCTTGGCAAATATGGCCCTTATGATGCCTTTAGTGTTGAATCTGATTGGCATTTGCCGCGGTATCTGGCCATTGATCAGTTGCCCATTCCGGTAATGATCGAAAATTACCGATCAGGATTGATCTGGGACCTCTTTATGTCGGCCCCGGAAATTCAGGAAGGACTAAAAAAACTGGATATACAACGACAATAAAATTAACGTAATGAACCGCATCTTCGTCAATTTAATCGCCCTGCTCCTTTTGACTAATCTGGCCTGGGGCCAGGTGGAGACCGGCAAATATTTATACAAGCAACACACACACGAGGGCAATACGCTCAACTACCGCATTCTGTATCCGCATAATTTTGATGAAAATAAACGCTACCCGCTGGTCCTGTTTCTACACGGAAGAGGGGAAAGTGGCAGCGATAATGAATCGCAACTGGTACACGGCAGTAAGCTGTTTCTGGACTCCCTGGAAAAGTATCCGGCCATAGTCCTTTTCCCGCAATGCCCAAAGACGGATTACTGGGCCAATATTGATCGCATCCAACAGGATAATGGCAAACTGAAATTCAACTTCCCCGGCGATCGGCCACCCAATCCGTCACTGGCGGCAGTCATGGACCTGGTAGATAAGAAATTGGCCAAGCCTTACATTGACAAAAATCGACTCTACGTCACCGGTCTGTCGATGGGGGGAATGGGCACCTGGGAATTACTTTGGCGTATGCCCGAAAAAATTGCTGCTGCTGCTCCTATTTGTGGGGGCGGTGCCCGGGAAAAAGCTTCGGCTATGCTCGATATTCCCATTTGGGTTTTCCACGGACTGAAAGATGATGTGGTGGACCCGGGGCATTCCATTCGCATGGTGGAAAACATTCAGCGGCACGGCGGTTTAGCAAAAATCACCTTATACACCGATGCCAATCACAACTCCTGGGACCCCACCTTTGCCGAGCCCGATTATTTGTCCTGGATGTTTTCCAAATACCGCGGAGAGTCCTACTCTCTTTTTGTGGACTCCTTGATGAAATTGATGACCCTGGACGAAAAGATCGGCCAGCTCAATCTGGTTACACAGGGAGGAGCGGTGACCGGCTCCGTGATTAGCCAGGATGTGGAGCAAAAGATCAAAGACGGCAACGTTGGTGGAATCTTCGGGTCGCGCAGTGCAGCCAAGATGCGCAGCATTCAGGAAATTGCCGTGAAGGAAAGCCGATTGGGCATCCCCCTGCTGACCGCCATGGACGTGATCCACGGCCACCAGACGATCTTCCCGATTCCCTTGGGTATGTCGTGCACCTGGGACCCCGAATTGCTTAAAGAAACAGCCCGTACTGCCGCCCGTGAAGCTACTGCTGATGGCATTATGTGGAATTTCTCGCCGATGGTTGATATTTCGCGTGATCCTCGCTGGGGACGTATTGCGGAAAGCAGTGGAGAGGACCCTTTTCTCGGCTCCAAAATTGCGGCGGCAATGGTGAGAGGTTACCAGCAGGAAGACCTGACTGATCCAACCACCATGCTGGCTTGTGTCAAACACTATGCCGCCTACGGTGCGCCCGAAGGAGGCCGCGATTATGCCACCGTTGATATGAGCCAGGTGCGCCTGCACAATGAATATTTGCCACCCTACAAAGCCGCTGTTGATGCCGGCGTGGGGTCAGTAATGACTTCTTTTAATGTGGTAGACTACGTACCGGCCAGCGCCAGTAAATATCTGTACCAAACGGTGCTGCGCGATGAGTGGGGCTTTGACGGTTTTGTCGTCACCGATTATACGGCCATCAATGAGATGATCGCGCACGGATTGGGTGATTTGCAGAAGGTATCGGCCCTGGCGTTACAGGCGGGGATTGATATGGATATGGTGGGAGAAGGATTTGTGACCACCCTGAAGAAATCTTTGAAGGAAGGCATGATCAACGAAGCGCAGATCGATCTGGCCTGCCAGCGCATACTGATTGCCAAGGAACGTCTCGGCTTGTTTGATGATCCCTATCGCTACTTTGATGAATCGCGGGCGGAGAAAGAAATATTGTCAGAAAAGAATCGTGCCTTTTCCCGGGAAGTGGCGGGCAAATCGGCCGTACTGCTCAAGAATGAAGGCAATGTATTGCCATTGAGCAAATCTGCAAAAATTGCCCTGATCGGCCCACTGGCCGACAACCAGCGCAACATGCTGGGCACCTGGAGTGTATCGGGCGACCACACCAAATCGATCACGGTGAGAAAAGGCATGGAGGCACTGCTCAATGGCGGAAGCATTCGCTATGCGAAAGGGGCGAACATTTCCGATGATCCGGTTTTTGCCAAGCGTGTGAATGCCTTTGGCGAAGAAATTGTAATCGATGAGCGTTCGCCGGAAGCAATGATCGAGGAGGCGGTGGCTATTGCCAATGAATCCGACGTAATTGTGGCGGTAATGGGCGAAGCCGCCGATATGAGCGGCGAGGCTTCGAGTATGGCTTACATTGGGCTACAGCCCGCGCAGGTCCGCCTGCTGAAAGCTTTGAAAGAGACGGGCAAACCCATTGTCCTGGTCTTGTTTAACGGCCGGCCGATGACGCTGACCTGGGAAGACGAACAGATGAACGCCATTCTGGATGTATGGCACCCCGGCACGGAAGCAGGCAATGCCGTAGCTGATGTGCTGTTTGGGGATGTCAATCCCGCCGGAAAGCTAACGACTTCCTTCCCGGTAGCGGTAGGGCAAGTTCCGGTGTATCACAGCATGTTGAATACCGGCCGCCCATACGATGGAGGAGATAGTCCAAAGTTTAAATCCAATTATCTGGATATTCCCAATGAGCCGTTGTATCCATTTGGGTATGGTTTGAGCTATACCAGTTTTGAATATGGCAAGCCGACTTTGTCGCGAACGGAAATGAACGCAGGGGGGAAGGTTACCCTAAGTGTAACGGTGAAAAACACCGGTAAAAGAGCCGGCAGTGAAGTGGTGCAATTATACATCCGCGACGTAGTAGGTAGTATCAGTCGGCCGCTAAAGGAATTGAAAGGATTTGAGAAAATCATGCTAAAGCCCGGCGAGGAAAAGACCGTGCGATTTGCCATTGACGAATCGTTGCTACAGTTCTGCAATGGCGATCTGGAGTGGGTAGTAGAGCCGGGACAGTTTGAAGTATTTGTGGGGCCAAACTCCCGCGATGTGCAAATGCTGTCGTTTGAATACAAACAGTAGAAAAGTATCATACACTCATATGGGGTGCCTGTGCTTAGGTATGGGTTACCCTCTTTTTTGAACAGAACAAACATTCACTAATAATAAGGTAGGTATAGTGCCGACCTTTTCTACCGACCAATTTTCAAGCAGTGACGCTGGGGGGCAGTTCTTTTGCTGCTTCTCGGTGTGCTTGGCTTGAATTTTGGGTATGTTTGATCAGACTGATTGCCCTATTCAAATCTATTATAATATGCACAATCAACCACCCAAAGCAATATTGCCCGCCTTATTATTCTTTGTCTTTCTTTGTATTCCCCTTTCGGGAAATGGGCAGGTCGTTCCCAAAACGGCTATTGCTGAAAAGCGCCAATACAAAACCTACTGTAACCCAATCGATATCGACTATTCGTATATGTCGCATTACCGGGCGCGCAACAATGTGTCTTACCGTTCCGGCGCCGATCCGGCAATTGTCAATTTTAAAGGGAAGTACTACCTTTTTGTCACACGATCACATGGCTACTGGACCTCGGACGATATGAGCAACTGGACATTCATCCGGCCGCAGAGTTGGTATTTCAACGGGTGTAATGCTCCGGCCGCAGCGGTAAAAGACGGCAAGATTATCGTACTTGGTGATCCCTCCGGAAGAGGGGCGGTCATTGAAACCGATAATCCCGATTTGGGGGATTGGACCACCAATTTTGCCGTGATCAATGTACCACACGGCGTACAGGACCCCAATTTATTTGTAGATGATGATGGTAGGGTTTATTTATACGAGGAGTCTTCCAATAAATGGCCGATTCACGGCATTGAGTTGGATGCTGCTAACTACTACATTCCCATCGGAGAGCAGGTAGACCTTTTTAATCTTGAGCCGGAAAAACACGGCTGGGAGCGCTTTGGGCAGGACCATGAATCTGACCTGATACCATATATAGAAGGCCCTTGGATGGTCAAACATGGCGATACCTATTATCTGGAATACGGTGCTCCGGGCACCCAGTGGAATGTGTATGCCGATGGGGTTTATACCGGTAAATCACCATTGGGACCATTCACTTATGCCCCCTATAATCCCATCTCCTACAAGCCCGGTGGTTTTCTGAAAGGCTCGGGCCACGGTAGTACGGTACGTGATAATAATGGTAATTACTGGCACTACGCCACCATGGCCATTTCAGTGAATTTTAAATTTGAACGCCGCATTGGTATGTATCCTGCCGGCTTTGATGACAATGGGCAGATGTATGTCAATACGGCCTATGGTGATTACCCGCACTATTTGCCGGATGCGGAGGTAGATGATCACAAATATCGCTTTACGGGATGGATGCTGTTATCTTATAACAAGCCCGTGACAACTAATTCTCCGTTGGTAGAAGAAAAAGTAAACGTGGTGGATGAAAGTGACAGTGGGTTTATGCTGGGGCAAATCACGGACTACAATATTGAAAAGATCAACGATGAGGAGATTCGCTCCTACTGGGTATCAAAAGCTAATGATGACTCGATCTATGTTTCTCTTGATATGGAGGCGGTAATGGATGTAAGAGCAGTGCAGATCAACTTCCAGGATTTTAACAGCGACATCTTTGGAAGGCCAGATACGCTGCGGCAACAATTTGTTCTGAAGGCCTCCAAAGACGGAAAGAACTGGCAAGTCATTGCCGATTATTCCAATAATCAGCGTGATATGCCGCATGGTTATATTGAGCTGGACAATCCGGTGGAGGCTCGCTACATTCGCTATGAGCACGTGCACTGTAGTACCAGAAATCTGGCCATTTCCGAATTTCGGGTCTTTGGCAATGGTAAAGGCAAAGCGCCCAAAACGCCTGCTGATTTTACGGTCAAACGCCAGGAAGATCGCCGCAATGCTGATTTATCCTGGAAGGTAGACCCGAAAGCTACGGGGTATGTCATTTACTGGGGTATTGATAAGGACCACCTCAACCTGTCGGCGCTGATGTATAGTCAAAATTCTTATGAACTACGGGCACTCAATACCGATCAGGGATACTATTATCAGGTGGAGGCCTTTAATGAAAATGGGATTTCCAAGCGTAGCGAGATCCTGTATACGGAGTAGAAAAGGAAGTTTTAATCTAGCAAAATACAGCATGAAAAAATCAATCAATTACGGCGGAAGTGCTTTGGTGCTTATGGCATTGGTGACCTTCGGATTCACCAAAAAAGCAGCTACCGTCGAAACGCCACCTACGAAACAAAATGTCATCTTTATTCTCAGCGATGACCACCGGTACGATTTTATGGGATTCACCGGCAAGGTACCTTTTTTGAAGACCCCCAGCATGGATCGCATGGCTCGTGAAGGAGCACATTTGAAGAATGCCTTTGTGACCACTTCTCTTTGTTCACCGAGTAGAGCAAGTATCCTGACCGGACAATTTACGCACCGTCACGGAGTGGTCGATAATCAATCGCTGGTACCTGAAGGCACCTACTTTTTTCCGGAATTTCTGAAGGCCAATGGTTATGAGACCGGCTTCATCGGTAAGTGGCACATGGGCGAACACAACAGCAATCCGCGTCCCGGCTTTGACTACTGGGCCAGCTTCCGTGGACAGGGATACTATTGGAATAGCGTGTTTAATGTCAACGGCAAAGAAGATGTGCCGGAAGATAGTACTTACGTGACCCACGCCATCACCGGTTACGCCAAAGACTTTTTAAACAATCGGGACAAGGACAAGCCTTTCTTCCTGTATGTGTCGCATAAAGGAGTGCATGCGGAGTTTATCCCGGCCCCCGAGCACGAAGGGGAGTACGCGAAGGAAAAGCCCTACTATCCGCCTACGATGTTTCCTCCCGGCCATGAGCAATCAACCGTTACGGAGCAGGAATACAACTACTCCGATGTGCCCAACTGGGTGAAGGCGCAGCGCTACAGCTGGCACGGGGTGGACTTTATGTATCACGGGCAGATTAAGTTTGATGACTTTTACCGTTCGTACTGCGAAACCTTGCTGGCAGTGGATGAAAGCATCGGCGAATTGATCAAATATGTGCAAGACAATGGCCTTGCGGCAAATACGACCATCATTTATATGGGCGACAATGGTTTCTCCTTCGGAGAACACGGCCTGATCGACAAGCGGCAGGCCTACGAAGAGTCGATGCGGGTGCCGATGCTGGCCTGGGGAGCAGCTGTGAAGACCAAGGGCAAAGCCATCGAGCAGAACGTGCAGAACATCGATATCGGACCAACGGTACTGGACATTGCAGGAATCCCAGCGGACAAACAATTTGATGGTCATTCCTTCCTGCCCTTGTTGCAAAACAAGAAGGTGACCGATTGGCGGGAGACCATCTACTACGAGTATTTCTGGGAGCGTCCCTTTCCACAAACGCCTACGGTGCACGCCATTCGTACGGATCAGTACAAATACATTCGCTATCACGGTATCTGGGATATCAACGAGCTGTACGACATCAAAAACGATCCCCTGGAAATGAACAACCTGATCCGGGATACGACCTACAACGACATTGCTAAGGAGCTGCGGTCCTCACTGTTTGACTGGCTGCAGGAAACGGATGGCAATAAGATGTTTTTAAGGCCGGATGGCAAGGGATCGAGGTTTGATCATGGGTATCGGGGGACGTATTAGTGAAAGTTGGCAACTTTCACCATCCCGGGTGGAACTTGTCAACTTCAATCATCAATGGCAATAAAGGTGCAATACAGTCAAAAAATGGTTAAATTTGATTGTTGATCTAAAAATCTGGAGATGACAAAAATTGAAATTCAAGATTCTATTGCCCGTTCTGTTAGTCAACTGAGCTTACCACAGCAGTTGAGGCTGCTTGATTTTATCAAGTCACTTCTTGTTAAGAAAGAAGAGGGTAGTGATAAAGGGTTGCTCAGGTTTGCAGGTGCTTTTACAAAGGACGATTTGGAAGAAATGGAAAAAGCCTTGGAAGATTGTGAACAAATAGATGAAGATGAATGGTAGATATCTTTTGGATACCAATGTGGTAATCGCCCTCTTTAGTGAAGATGAAAATGTTATCGCAAAGATTCAAGAAGCAAGAGAAGTATATCATCCTTCTATTGTTATTGGCGAGTTGTATTACGGGGCTTTTAACTCCACAAGAAAAGCCGGAAATTTGCTCAAAATAGATGACTATAAAAATGAGATTGCTGTAGTTAAATGTGATGACCACACGGCAAGGTTTTATGGGGAGATTAAAGCCCAACTAAAGAAGGATGGCAAGCCAATTCCAGAAAATGATATCTGGATTGCTGCGATGTCAATACAGTATGATCTCACCTTAGTATCCAGGGACAAACATTTTGAAAACATAGAAGGATTGCAATTAGAAAGGTGGTAATTCCATACTCAGGTGTAACTTTCCGGCAGGTGAGCCGTTGAACAGATCAATTCGATTATTTGTTGTAATATTGTTACTGTCCTAATCAAAGATTGATCCTGCTATGGCGAACGAGCACCACAATGACCACACTCCTACCACTCCTGAATCACTGCAAGACCTCAAGGTTAGTTCCATCAAGGAGAAATCCGTAGGCATACCGGCGGTCATGTCTGCCTTATCGGATGTGGTGCTATATACCAAGGTGGGTGAGGCTACGAAAACCTTGTTTAAACTCAACCAGAAAGGCGGTATCGACTGCCCTGGTTGTGCCTGGCCCGATCCGGATGATGAGCGCTCCAGGATTGGTGAATATTGCGAAAATGGGGTCAAGGCTATTGCCGAAGAAATTCAGAAAAAGACTATTGATCGGGCGTTTTTTGCCCAGCATAGCGTAGCGGAACTGATGAAATGGTCCGACTTCGAGTTGGGCAAGCAAGGCCGCCTGGCCGAGCCGATGGTGCTGCGTGCCGGAGCCACCCACTACGAGCCAATTACCTGGCAAAATGCCTTTCAGTTGATTGGTGGTGAACTCAATGCCCTGGAATCTCCCGACGAGGCTATCTTTTATACTTCCGGCCGAACGAGCAATGAGGCAGCTTTCCTTTATCAACTCTTTGTGCGTGAGTTTGGCACCAACAACCTGCCCGATTGCTCCAATATGTGCCACGAATCCAGTGGCGCCGGGCTTTCCGAAACGGTAGGGATAGGAAAGGGGAGTGTGACCCTCCCTGACTTGTACGAAGCGGATTTGATCATTGTCATGGGACAAAACCCCGGGACCAACCATCCGCGGATGCTGACCGCCTTGGAGCACTGCAAGGAAAACGGTGGCAAGATCATCACCGTTAATCCATTGCCGGAAGCCGGGCTGATGAACTTTATCAATCCGCAGCGGCCATTTAAGATATTATCTGGGGGTACCGATTTGACCGATCTGTTCTTGCAGGTGAAAGTCAATGGCGATATTGCTTTGTTGAAAGCCATCATGAGCCTGTTGTGGTATGAAGAAAAGAATCGTGATGGTGGGGTGTTTGATATGGACTTCATCATGGAAAAGACCAGCGGTTACGAAGCTTTTCTCGATGATTTGCGTAAGCAGGACTTTAATACATTGGCGGAAGCCAGTGGCGTAGCCCGCGACAAGATCAAACAGGCCGTGGAGATGATCCGCCGGTCGGAAAAAATCATTATCTGCTGGGCGATGGGGCTTACGCAACACGAAAATGGCGTAGACAATGTGCGTGAACTGGTTAACCTGCTCCTGCTCAAAGGCAGCATTGGCAAACCCGGTGCCGGAACCTGTCCGGTGCGTGGACACAGCAACGTGCAGGGCGATCGTACCATGGGCGTGTGGGATGCGCCAAAGCAGGAATTTCTGGACAAACTGAAGCATACCTTTGGCTTTGAGCCACCCCGCAAGCACGGCTATGGCACGGTGGCGGCGATCGAGGCGATGTATAACCGGAAGGCCCATGTTTTCATCGGGATGGGCGGCAATTTTGTTTCCGCAACTCCTGATACGGAGTATACGGCCAAGGGGCTGCGCAATTGCCGCCTGACGGCCCACGTTTCCACCAAGCTCAATCGGAGTCATCTGGTACACGGACGGCAGGCACTGATTTTGCCCTGTCTGGCACGGACCGATCAGGACATGCAGGAAGGTGGGGCGCAATTTGTGAGTACCGAAAGCAGTACCGGCGTGGTGCAATCTTCCGAGGGTGTTTTGCCACCTGCTTCGCAAAAATTGCGGAGTGAACCTGCCATCATTGCCGGCATAGCACTGGCTACGTTAGGCGACAAATCGAAGGTTGATTGGCAGGGCATGATCAATGACTACGACCAGATCCGCGATGCCATTGAAAAGGTGATTCCCGGATTTGAGGATTATAACCAGCGAGTCAGAGAGCCAGGTGGGTTTTACTTGCCCAATGGTGCGCGCAAACAAGAATTCAATACACCGAGTGGTAAGGCGCATTTTAGCGTAGTTAAAGTACCCGACAATAGCATTGCCGAGGACGAGTACATTATGATGACCATGCGCAGTCACGATCAGTTTAATACCACCATCTACGGCTTCAACGATCGCTACCGGGGTATCAAGGATGAGCGTCGGGTAGTGTTGATGAACGAACAAGACATTGCCGCTGCCGGGTTAAAAGCCCGCGATGTGGTGGATTTGGTCAGTAATTATGATGGTAAAAAACGCATTGCGCACCAGTTTCGCGTAGTGCCTTATAGCATTCCACGAAAGTGTGTGGGGACTTATTTCCCGGAAGGGAATGTGTTGGTTCCCATTCATAAGATAGACAAGGAAAGTAAAATTCCTGCCTCTAAAAAGGTGATTATCAAGATTGTTCCATCACAACAGTGATGAAGATACTTTGCCGAATTGATTAAACTTATTGGGATAAATTTGTGTAATACTATTGGTAATGCAGGGATATACTAGTGGAGAATTGTTTTCTTTTCCATAGATTTAGACCTGCAAGTAAACTATAATCACAAATGCCCAATCAAGTATTTGACAACCACGGACGTCCCATCAATTATCTGCGCCTGGCAGTGACCGATCGCTGCAATTTGCGTTGCTTTTACTGTATGCCGGAGGAAGGCATCAAGTATGTAGCCCGCCAGGAATTACTTTCCTACGAGGAAATGCTACGCATGGTTCGGGTATTGACCCAATTGGGCATTCACAAGGTGCGCATCACCGGGGGAGAGCCCTTTGTACGGCGGGGCATGATGGAATTTTTGGAGGAGCTTTCGCAAATAGAAGGCCTCGAAAAGATCAATATGACCACCAATGGTACGCTCACCGCCGACCTGATCCCCGATCTCAAGCGCATTGGCATTAGCTCCATCAACCTCAGCCTGGATACCCTTGACAAAGCGCGCTTCTTTGAGATTACCCGCCGCGATGAATTTGACAAGGTGATGAAGACCTTGGACGGCCTGCTGGAGCATGGCATCAATACCAAGATCAATGCCGTGGTGATGGACGGCAAGAACATTCAGGACATCATTCCGATGGTGGAGCTGACCAAAGATTTGCCGGTGAGTGTGCGTTTTATCGAAGAGATGCCTTTCAACGGGGAAGGCAATCACTACCCAAAGCTGGAGTGGCACCACCGCAAGATTCTCGATCACATCCGCAGCCATTTTCCCGATTTTGAACGGCTGCCTGATCCGCCCAACTCTACTTCCGCTAATTACCAGATTCCGGGACACCGGGGCAATTTTGGCATTATCGCCGCCTACAGCCGCACCTTCTGTGGTACCTGTGACCGCATTCGCGTAACGCCGCAGGGATTACTCAAAACCTGCCTGTATGACGACGGCGTATTTAACATCAAAAACCTGATGCGCCAGGGCGCAACCGATGAGCAGATGCGGGCCACTTTCATGGAAGCTTTCCGCAATCGCGCCAAAGACGGCTGGGAAGCTGAGCGCAACCGCCAGTTTGGCAATCCGGTCAATGAATCAATGTCGACTATTGGTGGATAATTGCTCTCTTTGGTTAATGTTGTGTTATTGTTGGCTCAATTGTCTCCCTGGCTACGCCCGCCTTTTCGCCGCGAGGTAAATATTTACTAATTTTGGTGACAACCAGACGATATTGGATGATGCACCACTGCGGAGTACTATTGGTTTTGCTGTTCATTGTAATTGCCTTGCCGTTAAGGGGAGAATATGAGGTAAGGGGCAAGGTCAACCTCAGCGATAGTTGGCAACCCAAGGTATTTATGGCCATGGCGGACAAACTATCCGATTACTACCGAGCCAGCCCAGATTTGATTGTCGATATTGCGCCCATTGACGCGGATGGGAATTTTGTCTTTCGCGGTAATCAACTGCCGGACGAAAACCGATTTTATCGGCTGTACCTGATGAAGGAGCAGAATACTGACTATGATGCCTGCCTTTATGTGGGTGGCGACGATCACAATTTTGTACACATCATTCTCAATAATGACACTCAGCTGGCAATAACCGCCGATAGCACCTATTATTCGCCTTTCGGCAATTATCAGATACAGGGCGACCGCAACAATCACCTGATGCGGGAGCTTTCGCGAATTGTATTTCCAAGCTTTTACTTTTACCAGATCAAATTTCCTACGGAATTGCGGCTGTCGGAAGAGCGGTTGTTCAACGACCTGCTCAATTTTGCCGATACCTGCCAAAGTCCGATTGTGGCCCTGGCCGCGATGAACAATACCGATATGGACGAGTATTTTGCGCTTCACCGCAATTCTTACCTGTATTTTGGCGAACGCCTAAAACGAGAAATGCCGAATGATACCTACACGAAGAATTATTTGCGTAAGCTAAAATTTTACACGGCGGAGGAAGATGAGGCGGGCATTCCGGGATGGGTGTGGCTGGTGATGGGGCTGCAATCATTGTTGATTCTGGTATTGGGAATTGGCCTGGTAAGGCAACGAAGAGAAAAATCTGTCGTTATTGAAGAAGATGCGATTGCCTCATTGGAGGAAACCAATAATGATGGTCTGCTAACGGCCAAGGAACAGGAGATTTTGGATTTAATCCAACAGGGGAAATCGAATAAAGAAATTGCCGGACAGCTTTACATAGAAATCAGTACCGTCAAAACCCACATCAATAAAATCTACACCAAACTGGGCGTAAAGTCCCGAAAGGAGGTACTACAACTCAGTTTGACGACTGAAAAAAAGGGGGTCTAGTCCCATTTTCAACCAAAAATACACCCCCTAAAACAGACAACTTATCGCTAAAACTCAGAGCTTTGCATGATTCGATAATTGATAAATATAAAATCCTCATGAAAAGATTATTTTTTCCAATTGTACTGGCTTTGTTGACTTTAGGAACCTTCTCCTGCAGCAATAACAACCAATCCGAAGCCCCCGCTCAGGAGGCTCAGGTCAATGTAACTCCTCAACAACCACAGCCGGTGGCCCAAAAACCGGAAGCCCAACCGATGCCCATTGCACAGCAGGGTGCGGTGGCGGAGAGCCCGGTGAAGTGGATGAGCTTCAACGAGGCGATGGCTGCGGCCAAAAAGAATCCGAAGAAAATCTTCATCGACGTATATACCGATTGGTGTGGCTGGTGTAAGGTGATGGATCGCAAAACCTTCTCTCAGACCGAAGTTGCCGACTACATGAATCAGCACTTTTACAATGTAAAGCTGAATGCCGAAAAAGAAGGCAAGATCATCTTTGAAGGCAAGGAATACCAATTGGTAGACGGTGGTAAGAGAAACATCCACACTTTTGCTTACGCATTGCTGGATGGTCGTTTGAGCTACCCTTCTTACGTGTACCTCAACGAAGATTTCGAGCGTTTGCAGATCAGCAAAGGCTTTAAAGAAGCGGCTCCGTTTATGCAGGAGTTGAAGGCCGTTGTAGGTAGCGGAAGCTAGACAAATATATACTTGAAGAAAAGAACCGGAAGGATATGGCATTGGCCTTTCTTCCGGTTTTTCCATTCCCATGCATGGGGTGTCCACGACCATTAAACCTTTGACCCTTCGGGCTGTTAATCATTTCAATGGCTCCCAAAGCAATCATCAAGCGGCAAACCTCCCTCAGTGCCAACCTTGTGGCCTTTTGCCGGTTCTTGCGCGACCGGGGTTTTACCATTGGTCCGGGTGAAGAGGTGGATGTGCTAAATGCCGTCGAGGTGATGGCACCCTTTGATGATCCGGAGTCCTTTCGGGATTGCCTGCAAGCGGTACTGGTACGCCGCGAAAATCAATTGGAGCCCTTTGTCCAACTATACAACCAATATTGGCGCGAACTGGAAAAAGCTGTCGATTCCAAAAAGGCCGATGGCGATCCCGAAATGAGCAAAAGTGGCAAAAGCGCCGGGCAAAAAACCGGTTTCGACACCCTCAAAAGCTGGCTGGGTGGTGATGCCTCAGATGAGGTCAAGGAAACGGCTACCTATAGCGCCCACGAAAGCCTCAGCAGCCGCGACTTCTCTTCCTTTACCGAAGATCAATTGAAGGAAGTGATGCGCCTGATTCAGCGTATCGCCCGCAATCTAGCCCGTCAGCAATCCCGGCGGCGGGAGCGGGTGCGATCTGGTGCGAAGCTGGACCTGCGTCGGACCATGCGGCTTAATATGCGGCGCGGTGGAGAAATCCTGGACATTGCCTACGAAAAACCCAGGCAGCGCCGACAAAAGATTGTACTGCTCTGCGATGTCAGTAAGAGCATGGACTTGTACAGCCAGTTTCTGGTGCAGTTTATCTACGCCTTTCAGCACGCCTACCGCCGCATTGAAACCTTCGTGTTCAGCACCCAGCTGCACCGTGTCACTGAGCAACTGCGCAGCGGGGAATTTCGGGATGCCTTGCAAGAGTTATCACAAACGGTACCCGGCTGGTCGGGTGGTACCCGCATTGGGGAATCGCTGAACGAATTCTGCGAAAGCTACGGCGGCAAATTGCTCAACAGCCAAACCATTGTGCTCATCCTCAGCGATGGCTGGGATACCGGCAATCCCGAACTGCTCTCCGACAGTATGCGTGCCATTCACCGCAAGGCCGCCAAAGTCATCTGGCTCAATCCGCTGGCCGGATATGCCGACTACAAACCCACTACTCAGGGTATGGAGGTGGCGATGCCCTATATCGATATTTTTGCTTCGGCGCATAATGTGGATAGCTTAAGGAAGATAGCGAGGTGGCTGAAGTGAGGTTAAAGGTTAAAGTTTAGTGTGTAGAGTTTAGTGTTTAGAGTGGTTGCGCTTGTTTTTTTTGCAAATTCTGTAATTCTGGGAATTCTGCTTTTGTTTATGAGGTTTATTTTGTTTATAAGGTTTAGACTGGGGAGGCGGTTTAGTTGGTTGAGAAGGTGACGCCTGGTCATTCTGGAAATCCTAAAATCCTGGAAATCCTGTTCGAGTTTAGAGGGGTTGCGCTTGGTTTTTGTAGGGATGCTTGGGTTTTGGAGACTCTATTATTTTAGGTTTATTGGGGTTATGCGGGTTTATGAGGTTTAGGCCGTTGAGGCGGGGGAGACGGTTGAGAGGGTAGCTCCTAATGATCCTGCAAATTCTTTGATTCTGGGAATTCTGCTCGAAGGTCGATGTTGCAAACATCTCCCGAACGAGGAATTATCCTGGGAATAAATCCTGGTGCTTTTGGATGATTTGTATTTGTAGAATTAATTTAAGATTGTCATGACATCTACCTCAGATCGAGATTTTTTTGACAAAATGAAAACAAAACCATCCATGAATGTTAAAGAACTTTTTGCTGCTTTAAGCGAAGCTTATTCCAATGAAAATCTGAACCGGATTACGGGGAAGCTAATTGCGCTCTATAAAAATAAAAACTACGCCAAGATTCGGGAGTTGGCGAATAAGGTGTCGAAGTTTGTTCCGATTGAAGAGGAAAAAGACTCCAAATGTTTTGCCAAACTGGTGATGCTGTACCATCCGGATCGGGGTGGGCAGTTCAGGGAAAGCATCCAGCGGCTTTATGAGCAAAACGACACCGAAAGGCTGAATAAATATGCGCATATTTTTCTTCTTGACAACATTGATGAACTTCCCGTTATCGCCATTGACGAAGAAGTAGATTACCATCCTGAATATGGCTGGGATGTCAATACGGATGATGGGTTTAGTTATGAAAAAGGGGAAGATGGAGAAGCATCTGATGAGTACTCCGGGGAGGCTGATTTTGAAAGGTCGTTTTACAACCTCGTTAAGATCAGGCAGTACGGCAGGGTGGATATTGAGTTTCCACCTTATTATCTGGAGGATTTTGAGGAATTTGAAATGGCCTATTGCGGACTGGAATCGTTGGAAGGCGTAGAGTTCTGTATTCATGCCAAAATTCTGGATTTATCAAACAACGAGCTTTCCGATTTGGAGCTTTTGGGCGGTTTGGAAAATCTGGAGGAGCTTTACCTGGCCAACAATCAGATTGGTTATATTGATGCTTTAAGCGGCCTATTTAAACTGAAAATGCTGGACATATCCGGAAATCAAATCGACGATATCTCCCCTTTGCTGGATTTGGAGGAATTGACGTTTGTCAACCTGATCGGCAATCCGGTCTCAGAGGCACAAATAATAGAATTGGAAGGGCGTGGGGTACTGGTGATGACGGAAAGGAAACGAACGCCTAAACGGGAGTTGGAATAATTGACAAATTCTGGTAGATGAGCACTGAGACAGAGGAAATAATGCGTAAATACTCCAAGCTTCGGCAAATAGCCAAAGTCTTCATGGCCGATAAAACTGACTATCAGCTTTTATCGGATGCGATAAAAAGATACGAGGCTTTATTGCTGGAGTTATCGGAAATGGATATGGAGGATGAAGGGTTGAAGGAAGACCTTCATTTTGTTAATGGCAAGGCGATTGGCACGACCTGGGCGGCACTTTGCGTACAGGATATGATCAGGACAAAAAAGTTTGTAAAAGGAATTTTTGAGGCGATTAAACACCTGAAGAACCGGCAGGTGCAACCCATTCATATTTTGTATGCGGGTAGTGGACCTTTTGCTACATTGATACTTCCGGTTTTGGCAGTTTATTCAGAGCAGGAGATTCAGGTGACCCTCATTGAGATCAATCAACGCAGCTACGAAAGTGTAAAACGAGTGCTGAGGCGGCTGAATTTCACCGGATTTGTCAGAGATATCATTAATGAAGATGCCACCACCTATCAAATCGAGAACGGTGTGGAAGTTCACATTGTATTGAGTGAAACCATGCAAAATGCGCTGCAGGGAGAACAGCAGGTGCCCATCATGATCAACCTGGTACAACAGATCAAGAATGAGGTGATCCTTATACCGGAGAAGATTGTATTGTCATTAGGCGTGAGAGAATCGAATATTGCGGCAGATGGTGAAATCATACATAGTGCTTCTCAGAAAATAGCAGAAGTTTTTGAATTGAGTGAAGAGCAGATTAGGGCATCAAAAGTTGATGATTTGAGAGAGGTTCAATTTCCCGAGATGACCATAATGATCCCAAAGGGTCTTGTCCAAAGTTTTGGGCAAATTGCCATTTTTACTGAGATTCAGGTATTTGAAGATACGTGGATCATGTCCAACGAGAGCGGATTGACGATTCCTTTGGTTTTGGCTGATGTTACAAGGTTGAATCTCCAAGAATTATCGGTGTTGCTTCAATACAAAATTAGTGCTAATCCGGGCTTTGAGGTCCAATTCAAGAACGGTGAGCTGATAACAGGTGAAAAATGAAAGAAGTACTGATCTTAACAGGTGCTTGCGGTGTAGGTAAAACCACCCTGGCCCGACAGTGGGCGGAGCGAAAAAATGGAGCGGTCATTGAATGTGATTACTTTACAGAATGGATTTACGATAGCAATTTTCCACACTGGACACCCGAAGAGGAACGCTTTGTGGCCAATCTGACGGCAGTGGTGGCCAGGGAGTATTTGAATTTTGGTATGTCAGTAGTCATTGAAAATGTGTGGTCGCCCCAGGGGATAGAGTGGCTCCTTGAGGGCCTGAGGGATCAAACCCAGGTCAAGATAAAAGTAGTATGGCTGTACTGTGAGCGATCCGAAAACCACCGGCGGGATGAGCAGCGCAGGGAGAAAGATCAAATGAAGGACAGGGTGGATATTGTGAATGAAGAATTAATAGGTTATGACTGGCCGACGTATCTTCACAAAGTGGATACGACAAAGCTGACGGTGCCACAAACAATGGACTTGATCGATGATTTAGGGTGTCTCTGATGCCAGAAAGAGTGGGGTAGGGTCGCCGGTTTTTCCCCGGTCTATATACAAGCCAAAGTGCAGGTGCGGCAGGGTGTTTCGGGCATTACCCGTATTGCCAACCGTGCCGATTGCTTCGCCTTTTTTGACCATTTGGCCCTCAGCCACCGACCAGCTATCCAGGTGGGCGTAGAAGAACTTCCAGGCGCCTACTTCCAACCAGATTTGTTTACCGGCATTTCCTTTGTAAGCCACTTTGGCAATCTTACCATCTGCAACGGCCAGTACCGGCGTACCTCTATCGGCCGGAATATCAATACCTTCGTGCGTTCTGGAACCCTGATTTCGGGTATCGCCGTAGCCGCTGATCACATCTTCAAGGGTTTTGCCCTTGACGGGAAAAGTGAATGATTCGCGACTTGTGGAAGTGCCCGGAGCTGATTGACTTATCGCTGGTGACTGGTTGGCCGTGACCACTTTTTTCGGAGCCCTCCGATCCAGGTATTCCTCTGAATCAAAGTTAATGAACCAGAGCACAAAGATACTGCCCAACAGTGCTGTAATTAGCTTTGACATGGTAATGAAAGCATTGTTTAACCACCTCAATAACCCTAAAAGCGGTGGATCTAGTGTATTTAGGCAAGAAAAAAAAGAAAATTTTAACCCTTTTTGAAAAGGCCGTTCCCGCTAATAAAGTGAGGGCATGCCTAAACTACAGTTTAAACATGCCCTTACTCGCTTCATTTGGAGGCTTCCTAATCCCGGATGATTTTTGATCCACCAGACAGGTTCTGGTAAGTGATTACTGCATTTCCCCGGTAGCGTACGGTGGAAGCGCCGGTTGCTTCTACGCTCATTTCGTCATTGACGGTCAGGTTCAATTCGCTGGCACCGGTCAGGTCGGCGGTCAGTTGGTCGGTACTGAAATCGAAACCGGTCATTTCAGAAGCGCCCGTGGCCTCGATATCAAATTGTTGGGTACTACCCTCAATATCAAGAGAGGAGGCTCCGGTGAGTTCGGCGTTTAATGAGCCCACTTGTAAGGCTCCGGTCAGGTGGCTATTACCAGACAGTTCGATCTCCGCCTCATTCGTTTGCCAGGTATTTTGCAGGTACACTTCGGCGGTTCCCTGGGCATCGATGGCTTGTAGCGCATTGGTGGTTAGGTAAACCTTCAAAACGGGCTGGCCTGAGATCCGGGAGTTATCTTTTACCTGAATAGATAGATGGCCATTGATTTCTTCCACTTCAATCAGTGAGTGCAGGTTGTCATTGGCTTCAATGCGTAGTTCTCGTTCCGTTTCGGAAAAGGTTACATATACCTCAAATGGGTCAGAGATGCTCAGTTCCTGTAACGTGTTAATCGCATGGGTTCTGGTGGTCACCTGGCTGGAGGGGGTAACGCGGATGATTTCTTTCTCGCAGCTCATGAAATAAAGGCTCAGGAAAAGGAGGATAAAACTAAATGCTAAAGGTTTCATGTCGAATGATTTTGGTTTAAAAAAGTGTTTTAAGATTGTCCGTCATTTCGGATACCACAAAGATGGGGTGGTGGGCGGTGCAAAATCGACCGAATAAAAAAGTCGAACGTTTTTTAGGGAATCTTTTCCGTTCGACTTTTTCGGACATCGGCGTTCGACTTTTTGCTAAACAACTGGTTATCGCTATCTTGTAGCGGTTTAACTTCAGGCTGGCCTTTCTATTACCTGTTTGTGGAAAATTTAATTTCCCGAATTGTTAATGTAAAGAGAGCCCCAATAAATTGTTAGCGGATGGAACAACTGATTTCTACTTTGGTATGGGCTGCCCTGATTCAGGGGTTGCTGCTGAGTCTGCTCTATATTTTTTCCAGGAAGCACCGCAGCCTGGCCAACCGTCTGCTTGGTCTTTTTCTATTCATCATCGTTTACGAAGGCATTTATACTTTTTTACCTATCACCCATATTTTTGGCTACAGCCTTTACTACTTTTCATTTCCGGAGATCAAGGTATTTTATCCGGTGCTGTTTTTCCATTACGTATTGGAGAAGGTAGGACGTTCGGACCGGTACCGTAAGTTTTTGCGCTACAACTATATTTTGGGTTTTGCGATCATGGGCATTACTGTGGTCAATGTATTGCTCTTCCTGTTTACAGGACAAAAGATTGAGGATTATTGGGGTCAAGCTACCGTTGAGACGATCTTTCTCACCCAACAGTATTATGCATTTCTGCTCATTGTCCTGGTATTTATCCTTGCTATCCGGGAAGTAAGGCGCTACAAAAGGGTGGTGCAAAAAGCCTATTCAGATTACCAGATGCTGAACATTAACTGGCTCTGGCGGCTGATCTTAATGATTTTTCCTATCATCATCTTTTGGGGCATTGACCTCACCTGGATTGCGCTGGGCGGTAGGAATGATTTTTCTTATGAATTGGCCACGTGGGCCTGTGTGGTCGTTTTCCTATACTTTGTCAGCTTCCAGGCTTATCAACATAAAAATCTGTTTGAGGACGTAAAAGAACGAGAAGATGTGGCAACTGATCGACACCTCGAAGATACCACAGAACAATCCGAAGGCATCTCTCCAGACCAGCAGGCCCTCATTGACCGCATCCGGCAGCACATGGAAAGGGAAGAACCGTATCTGGATGCTTCCCTGAGTATTTACCAGCTCGCCAGACAGCTTAAGTTACCAACTCAAGAATTATCCCAGCTGATCAATCACACCCTCAATCAACATTTTTTCGAGTTTGTCAACGAATACCGCATTAAAAAGGCCATGACCTTACTACGCGACCCAGCAAACGAAAAGATGACTGTGCTGGAGGTACTTTACGAAGTAGGGTTTAATTCCAAATCCAGTTTTAATACCGTATTTAAAAAGTACACGGGCAAGACGCCTACGCAGTATCGGAAGATGAAGGTTGTGGAAGTGTAGTTTAACCTTCATCTTCAGATGCTTCAAATTCCTTCAACATTTCCATCGAATCATCAGCTACCATCCTGGATTCCTTTACCAATTGTTCTTCGATCAGTACTGCCTTCTGGTATTGGTTGTAAAATGCAACTGCTTCATTGATGTAATCGTTCCTGCTCATCTTGATTTTCCTCAAGAGTTGGTGGGTCTCCTGTGAAATCTGTTCCTGCAATTTAAGTGATATGGTTTTCATGCTGGATTTTTACTCGTAAGGTATATTAGAAACAGATGTCAGTCAAGAGAGGTGCTTTTGAGAGGAAAGGGCTGACAGGCAAATGTTTTGAACTTGCCCCAACTTGTATTTGCATGAGTTATGAATAAAATAAATTTTTGTTTTTTATTTTGAAAATTAAAACATTTTCGATATATTGCATTTGTCTTTTTACAAAATCCATTTTGCCGGCGGATTAGACAAGTAGCTACTTTTCCACCCTGACAGCTCTGTGCTGAACGCGCAAGCTGTACGTAAACCATGGCGGTTTGGCGGATGCGGGTGGGCTTTTATTTATTCCCTCCCTCTAACGGTATGACCGATTAGTTTAGCCCCTCAGCGGCTCGAAGTTTTGAGCTGGTCGACTGAAAAGCTATGCGCTACAGTGTGAAAAAGGTCCATTTTAATTCGTTCTTTTTAGCCTATAAAATGAAAAACAACCACAGCATCCATACTATCTCCATTGATAATAGCTGGTTGTCACTGCATCGATTCAAAATATTTTCGCATTTTCGGTTCACAGTCACAATCAAGAGTGCCTTCGCGATATTCCAAAATTTCGGCTTCCCCGGTTTTATAGACTTTTACCAGATACTTTCCCCATAGCACATCGGTCGCGAAACATTTGATTGTATCAGCGTTTGCTATTGCTGTATCACCAATATTGAAGATCATTGGCATCTTATCGACTTCAATTGATCTATTTTGGGCCATATCAATCACTAAGCAATGATATTTCAAATCCAGGATATGCAAAAGTTGTCTCATGTCCATCCTGAAATGGTTGTCAATTAGCGTCCACATTTTTTCATTATAGCAATCGGCATATTGATACATGGAACATCCCGTATTTTTGATGAAAACACCCAGCACCTGGTTATAAATTTCATTTTCCAGAGGAAAGTCGCCTCCAAACCCTCAAAACATGATTATGCAATTACCGCATTCGCCCATCCAGTCGTTCTTGCAACCGTTGGATATCCTCTTCGCCCACCAACAACTCAGTACTGCCATTCTGGAGATTCAGTTTATAAAAAAACATTGGCTCACTCCCTCTTTTGAAAGTCCCGTCCTGATTTTTGTCGAGGCCAAATAAAACTACAAAATCATCGCCGGGAAAAAGTTTATCAATGCTGATAAAACTCCGGCCTTCACTCGCCACTTCCACCAACCTGGCATCAGAAAGATGGTAAATAAAAAGCTGCTGCAAGTCCTGATCGTTGAGGTAAACTCGCTCGGGAGATGTTTGCAACATCGACCTTCTAAACTCCTCTAAACCTTCTAAACTCAATAAACCTCATAAACCAAATAAAGATTCCCACAATCAAAGAATCAGCACAATGGCTAAGCGTGACCTTTCTCTAAACTCTAAACCTCCCTAAACTCTAAACTCATTCTAAACTTCCCACGCCTTCCCAAATTCCTCCGGAATCTCAAAATTGCGCTCCTTGTACCGGTCAAAAAAGGCGACCATCCCCTTGCTCAACTGGCGTGATACCTCATTGAGCACTATACCCAACGGCTCACTGACCTTGTCCTCCAGTCGCTCGCCCCAGCGGAAATAGGCGCTGATGAATTCAGGAATTAAAGCACCCAGACAACCACTGGTGTAATGCACACCCAGCAGCTGCGCTCTCGGCTGACCCACCAGAAATTGGATCAACAACTCCGGCAAACGCTCCAGTCGCCGATCGGGTAGGGTACGCTTGCTAAATTGAATCAGCGATTGGGTGAGCAAAGTGCCGCCCTCCGAAGCGGCCGATTGGTGTTCAAGTATTTGGTCTAGTAGTGCACGGCCTTCGGCCACAGTTTTGGGCAGCAAATCGGCATCAATGCCCAGTACATGACCAATAGCCGCCCAGGTATGTAGGTAGGCTTCCAGCCGTTCGGACTGTTCGTCGATGTTGAATTGCGCAAGCGCATCGGTGATCGCTACGCTGAAGGTCATCAGCGTAGCGGCCATATCTTCCTGGTTGATCGGCTCTCCCCAGGCTTCAGCATCCCAGTGGTCGCGCGGCACAAAATGGCGGATAGAAGCGTGGATTAGCCGCACCTTTTGGATAGCCTGAATGCCCACTCCACCGGGTTTTAGCGCCCCCTTTTGCATCACATTCAACAGGAATTGCCCGGTCTCCGCAATGCGGCGGGCAAAAATGGAAAGGTCTTCGGTCTCATTGGTCAGCCGACTGGTATGCACCAATACTCGGGCACCATGGGCGAGTGAGTACAGCAGCGGCAAACTCTTGAAATACAAAAACACCAAAAACTTGGGACCGTGATCCAGGAATAGATCATGAGCCATATCCACCTTCTGCCAGTCTACCCACTCCGGTAGCTGGCTGGTGGCTTCCAGATAGGCATGTGCCGCCGGAGGCAGTTCCTCCACCGGTAGCTCAATTCGACGGATCAACAAATCAAACAACCGCCGCGCCCCTTCCGGCCCTTCTTGCGCTACGATTAAGTCAAGCGTCTCATCCGCCAATGGATCAGTAATCTGTCTTTTTTGCTGGAGAAAATCGGTGGTAATTTGGGGCATTGAGCAAGATTAAAGCAGGATTCTCAGAATTATAGAATTAACAGAATGATATAGGAGTTAGGTTTTGGGCTTTAGGCTTTAGGAAAATCACTCGCTCGGGAGATGTTTGCAACATCGACCTTCCACGATCACTGAAACTTTCTCGCAAGAGATATGACCGCCGAAACTTCATCGCAGGGCCCCTAAACCTTCTAAACCGCCTCCTCTGCCTAAACTTTAACCATTAACCTTTAACCCCCCAAAAAAAAGCAGAATTCCCAGAATTCAAAAATTAGCACAATGACCAGGCGCCCTCCTCTAAACTCAAAACCCTAAACTCTCCACTCCCCTCACAGTTCCTTCCTCAATCTCGCCACCGGCAACCCCAACTGCTCCCGGTACTTCGCTACCGTACGGCGGGCAATGTTGTAATTCTTTTCTTGCAGGATATTCTTGAGCTTTTCGTCGGATAGCGGCTTGCGTTTATTCTCGGCTTCAATCACCTCCTTCAGGATCTTCTTCACCTCAATGGTCGATACTTCCTCCCCACTACTGGTCTGCAGCGATTCCGAAAAGAAGTCCTTCAGGCGCTTGGTGCCAAATTCGGTTTGTACAAACTTGCTGTTGGCCACCCTCGATACAGTGGAAATGTCCAGTCCGGTGATGTCGGCAATGTCTTTCAAAATCATCGGCCGCAGCTTCTTCTGGTCGCCGGTCAGGAAAAAGTCGTATTGGTATTGCAGGATCGCGTACATCGTATTGTACATGGTGCGCTGGCGCTGACGGATGGCGTCGATAAACCACTTGGCCGAGTCGATCTTTTGTTTGATAAACATCACCGCCTCCTTCTCCTGCTTATTGGCCCTGCGTCCCTTGGTTGTCGTTTTGTAGCTCTTCAGCATGTCCCGATACTGGTCGTTGATACGCAGATCGGGCGCGTTTCTGCCATTCAGGCTCAGTTCCAGCTCGCCATCCCGGTTGTGGATAATAAAATCAGGCACGATGTATTGAATCGAGCGGCTGGAATTGGTACTGTAACCACTCGCCGGTTTCGGATTCAACTTCAAAATTTCATCAATACCTTCTTTCAGCGTTTCTTCCGTCACGTTGAGCTGATTCTTTAGTTTTTCGTAGTGCTTCTTCGTGAATTCATCAAAATAACGATTGATGATGCGCAAGGCCAATGTCAAAGATTCATCAGGCGTTTCCTCTTCTTCATACTGTTCGATTTTGCCCTCCAACTGAATGCGCAAACACTCCTGCAAATCCCTCGCACCAATACCCGGTGGGTCAAAGCGCTGCACCTTTTTCATGATGCTCAGAATCTCTTCTTCCGTACAAAATACATTTTGTGAAAACATCAAATCGTCGATGATCGACACCGGATCGCGGCGCAGGTAACCATCCTCGTCAATACTGCCGATAATCTGGTAGGCAATCTTCTCTTCCCGGTCATCCTTCAGCTCCATCATCCCAAGCTGCTGCTCCAGGTATTCGTGAAAGGTCTGCTCCACAGGAATGGGAATCGTCTTCTCCTCCTCGTCACTGCTGTAGTTGTTGCTGCGCAATTTATAAGAAGCGGGATCATCATCGATATAGTCCTTAAGGTAGTCATCCAGTTCGTAATCATCACCATCCTGGTTGGTTTCCTCAAAGCGGTCCTCCTCAGCTGTCGAATACTCGTCCTCTACATTGTCGTGATCATTGCCCTCGTCCAGGGCAGGGTTAGCCTCCAGCTCCTCTTTGATGCGCTGCTCCAGCGTCGCCGTCGGGATTTGCAACAGCTTCATCAGCTGTATCTGCTGCGGCGACAGCTTCTGCAGTAACTTCTGGCTTATGGTTTGTCTCAACATTATCCGTCTCTTTTTCTTGGTTAGTTCTTAGGGATTATTATTAATACGCATCGTCATTATGAATGTTCTGAATTTTCGACAAAAAGCAATTGCAATATAAGTATTTTTGAGGCACCATAGTAGATTTATGTGTTAAGATTGCAAATAATATGCCAATTTTTTATAATATAACATTTTCTGATTTACCATGCAAGTTTGGGCGTGTCCCCGGCTCAGCCGAGGGTCGCTATCTCGGCTCAGCCGAGACGCTACGTCTCCCGGCTCAGCCGGGATCGGCCCTGTGGGCTGTCCCTTCGGGCCTCCCGATTAAAAATCGGGACACAGCGCTCACGCGGGCTTCCATCATTCGGAAAACTTTCGTCAAAAAACTAACTAACCAACTATGATCAAAGATAGAATCGCCGCCCTGCGCCAGGCCATGCAACAAAAAGGACTAGACGCCTACATCATCCCCAGCCACGATCCCCACCAAAGCGAGTACGTGGCCGACCGCTGGAAATCCCGAGAATGGCTGTCGGGCTTTGATGGCTCGGCCGGCACCCTGGTTGTTACGGCTACTTTTGCCGGTCTGTGGACCGATTCCCGGTATTTTATACAAGCCGAAAAGCAACTGAAAGGCACCGGCATCACCATGCAAAAGCAGGTCATTCCTCACGCTCCCGAGCACGTGCTGTGGTTGGTCGATAACCTGCCGCAGGGGGCTACGGTAGGCATTGATGGTCAGTTGTTCTCAGTAAGCCAGGTGCGTTACCTCGCCAAAAATTTCTACGAAAAAGATATCGATATCATCCACGAGCATGACCTGCTCAGTGAAATCTGGACCGATCGCCCTACCCTGCCTGATGCGCCGGTTTTTGAACACCCCGTAGAGTATGCAGGCCGCAGTCGTGAGGAAAAACTAGCCCTCGTTCGCGCGGAAATGGACAAAAAGGACCTGAACTACTGGCTCATTACCACCCTCGATGATATCGCCTGGGTGCTGAATTTGCGCTCCAGCGATGTCACCTTCAATCCACTGTTCATCAGTTACCTGATCATCGGCGAAGAAATCAGCTATCTTTTTATCAAACCGGGTAAGGTTTCGGCTGAACTCCAGGAAGACCTGGCCTCCGAAGGCATTTTCCTAAAAGAATACGCAGGTATTGAAGATTTTGTCAACAACCTCTCCACCGATAAAGTCATCGCCATCGATCCGGCAGCCACTAGCATTCGTCTGTTTAATGCCATTCCGGAAGGGCAGTCCAACCAGGAAAAGAACCTGATCCGTCAGCTCAAAGCCATCAAAACGGATCACGAGGTACAGCACATTCGCCAGGCCATGATCAAGGACGGCGTCGCCCTCACCCGCTTGTTTCGCTGGCTGACCGAGGAACTAAAAACGCGCTCCGTCTCCGAAGTAGAAGTGGCCGCTCAACTAGCTGATTTCCGCAGTCAGCAGGCCCTTTACTACGGTGAGAGTTTTGGGGCCATCGTCGGCTACAACGGCAATGGTGCTATTGTGCACTACCGCCCCGAGCCCAAAACCTGCGCCATGATCAAGCCGGAAGGTATCCTCCTGCTCGACTCCGGTGGTCAGTACCTCGACGGCACTACCGATATCACGCGCACCATTGCGCTAAGCACACCCACTGCCGAGCAAAAACGGCACTTCACACTGGTACTTAAAGGTAATATCGCCTTGTCTACCATGAAATTTCCGGAAGGCACCAGCGGTGCCCAACTCGACGGCTTCGCCCGCCAGTATCTCTGGCAGGAAGGCCTCAACTTCGGTCATGGCACGGGCCATGGCGTCGGCTACTTCCTCAATGTGCACGAACCGCCACAAGGCTTTGCCACCAGCGCGGTGACTTCCCGTGGTTCCACCCCTTTCGAACCCGGCATGTTTACCTCCAATGAACCCGGCTTCTACTGGAACGACCACTACGGCATCCGCGTCGAAAACCTGGAACTCTGTGTCAAAGCCGAGGCTACGGAATACGGCCAATTCCTGGAATTTGAAACCCTCACCCTCTTCCCCATCGATCGCAATCTGATCGATCAGGACCTGCTTACCGACAAGGAAAAGCAATGGCTGAATGATTATCATCAACTGGTTTTTGAAAAGCTTTCACCGGCATTGGAGAAAGAGGAGGTGAAGTGGCTGGAGGGGCAGTGTGCGGTGGTTTAAAAAAAGAGAAGAAATCCGCATTTTGGATAAGAAAAAGCAAAGTTAATTATTGATAAAACCACATTTTATCAACAAAATGATTAAATTACGGTCGAAATACAACGATTTATGACAAAGTTTTTTTCGATTGAGATTTGTGCTGGTGCAGGAGGTCAAGCATTAGGGTTGCAAAAGGCTGGTTTCCAACATGCTGCACTCGTGGAGATTGATAAGAGCGCTTGTGAGACTCTAAGACACAACAGGCCTTCCTGGAATGTATTGGAAATGGATGTTCGGGATTTTAGTGCAAAAGAGTATCGAGGTATTGATTTGTTTGCTGGAGGAGTTCCATGTCCGCCATTCTCAATTGCAGGAAAACAACTTGGTAAAAATGATGAGCGTGACTTATTTCCGGAAGCAATAAGGTTGATCAAAGAATGTAATCCCAAGGCAATTCTACTGGAGAATGTAAAAGGTTTGCTCTCTAAAAAGTTTGATAGCTACCGGAATAACCTGGAAAAGAAGCTTAATGATCTTGGATATTTTGGCATGTGGAAATTGATCATCTCATCCGATTATCAAGTCCCGCAATTGAGACCACGAGCCATTTATGTAGGATTCAAAGAAGAATATATCAACTATTTTGAATGGCCCCAAAAGAGCAGTAATGCGATCACTGTTGGAGAAGCGCTCTATGATGAAATGACTTCTCTGGGATGGAAAGGAGCCAAGGAATGGAAGAAGTCAGCAGATGGTATTGCTCCTACATTGGTTGGAGGATCCAAGAAGCACGGAGGAGCGGATTTAGGACCGACCAGAGCAAAACAAGCTTGGGAAAAATTGGGCGTCGATGGTAAAGGAATTGCGAATACTCCGCCAAACCCTGATTTTGAGGGATTACCGAGACTAACCATCAAAATGGCGGCGCTCATTCAGGGATTTCCCAAAGATTGGGAATTCACCGGAAAGAAAACGCCTGCGTACCGTCAGGTAGGAAATGCTTTTCCGCCCCCAGTTGCGGAAGCCATTGGGAAAGCCATAATGGCAGCCCTGAATAAAAAAGAAAAGAAATGGCAATACGGAAAGGTGCAAGAGCTAAACTTCGTGAATACTTTATAAATCATGTCGGTCAGGTCTTGAACTCTGATGACCTGAGGGAAGTAGCTGGAATCAGTGAGTGGGCTCGAAGAGTGCGCGAGCTGCGAAATGAAGAAGGCATGAATATTCAAACGCATAATGATCGAAGTGAACTTAAACCAGGCCAGTATATTTTAGTAGACCTTACTCCACTACCCGCGTTTGAAAGAAATATTTCAAAAGAATTAAGAGCCTTTGTTTTAGACCGTAATGGTTTCACTTGCCAAATGTGTGGAGCCGTAGCTGGCGAGCCTCACCCTTATGATCAATCAAGAAAGACGCGATTGCATATTGGTCATATCGTTGATAAATCTCAAGGAGGAGAAGATGAACCATCCAATCTGAGGGCCATTTGCTCTGTTTGTAACGAGGGAGCCTCAAATCTAACATTGCCCAGGCCGAGCGATCTAAAATTATTGGCTCAGATACGTAGAGCAACAGGAAAATCTCAATTGGAAGTTTTGAAATGGCTTATTCAAAAATTTCCCAAGCAGGCAAGAGAGCTATTTGAGAAAAGAAATTGATGAATGACTCAAATTCATTCTAGACCTTGCTACTCAAGACAAGTTTCGCTAATACTCTAGGTCTCATTTCCCTTGTAACATAGAACTGTAACACATGTTATTCTTACCGCTTGTACCCTTTCCTTGAAGCCATAATCACTTTCCAGTTTTTCTCAGCCCATTGAGTCAAATTGACCAGATGAGGCACCAGGTCTTCTCCTAATTCCGTTAGTTGATATTCAACTCTTGGCGGAATTTCCGGGTAGACCTTTCGAGATACCAAACCATCAGCCTCCAGGGTTTTCAACGTAACGGTCAGCATCTTTTGCGAGATATCACCGATGGTCTTATGGATTTCAGTAAAGCGCAGTACGCCGCGGTCGTGCAAAACCAAAATAACCAGCATTGACCACTTATCGCCCAGCCGGTCGAGGATGTTGCGAACCGGGCAGGCTTCATTTTTTGAATATTTTTCCAAATTTATTCCCATGGCAATGGCTTGATGCTCAATAATAGTTACCTCTGGGTAAGTAGCATACTGGCACGTACCGTCTTGTGCGGTAGCCGCTTTCTAAATACCTTTGACTTACCAAAAGTAAGTAATAATCTTTTAGTAAGAAATAGAAAGCAAATAAAAATGAGTCAAAACAAGATTTTAGTAACCGGTGCCACCGGCCATCTGGGAACGGATGTGATTAACAATTTATTGGAAAAAACCGATTCCGGGAATATCATTGCCCTGGCGCGTGATTTATCAAAAGCAGCTCCCTTACGTGACAAAGGGGTGGAAATTCGCGAAGGAAACTACGATGATTATGGTTCACTGGTGAGCGCTTTTACCGGTATTGACAAGGTTTATTTTGTTTCCGCCAGCGATATCGACAAGCGGATCCGACAGCATAAAAATGTGGTCGCTGCAGCAAAAGAAGCTGGCGTGAAGCACATCATCTATACCAGCTTCCAGCGAGAGAATGACACGGAATCTTCTCCTATTGCGGCCATTGCGGAAGCCCACCTGGCTACTGAGGAACAACTAAAGGATTCCGGCATGCAGTACACTATTCTGAAACACAACCTGTACATGGATTTTCTGCCCATGTTTTTGGGTGAGCAGGTTTTGGAGACGGGTACCATTTTTCTGCCGGCAGGAGATGGTAAAGCAGCTGTGGCCATGCGCTCGGATATGGGAGCAGTGGGGGCTGCAATACTAACCTCTGAAGGGCACGAAAACAAGGTGTATAACATCAGTGCACCGGTTGCTTACTCATTCCAGGAAATTGCGGAGGAGCTTTCCAATATATCCGGGAAGAAGATCAGCTATATCTCACCCGAAAAGGAGGTCTTTGTCAATACATTGAAAGAAGCCGGTGTGCCGGAAGAAGGCATTGGCATTTCCGTTGGTTTCGCTGAGGCCATCAAGCAGGGAGAACTTGCCGAAACTGCACCGACTATCGAAGCGCTTACGGGCAAAAAGCCAATCACCCTACGGCAATTTCTGCAACAGGTGTACGCATCATAGCCGAAATGCTTAATTTTATGCAACTTTCATTTTTAGCTTAGTCAAAATGGATCGCCAACAATTTCTTAAACTACTGGGATTTACGCCCTTCGCTTTGAGTATGAATTGTTTAAATGACCTTAGTAAGGCCTCGGAAAACTTCCCCAATACCGAGCGCATGCCGGTGCTCTTCCTGGGGCACGGCAGCCCGATGAATGCCATTGAAGAAAACCAGTTTGTCAAGGGCTTTCGCCAAATTGCACAAACGCTGCCCAAGCCCCACGCTATTCTCTGCGTCTCGGCGCACTGGTATACCCGTGGCACCAAAGTAACGGCCATGGAAATACCCCGCACCATCCACGATTTTGGCGGCTTTCCGCAGGCGTTGTTTGATGTGCAGTACCCGGCAAAAGGCAGCCCAGAATTGGCTGAGCAAACCAAACAATTGTTAGACCCCACACTGGTGGAACTGGATGAAAAGTGGGGCCTCGATCACGGCGCCTGGAGTGTGATCAAACACCTCTATCCCAATGCGGATGTGCCGGTGATCCAGCTGAGCATTGATTATACCAAGCCGCCCAGCTATCACTTTGCCCTGGCCAAACAACTGAGTGCACTGCGAGACAAAGGCGTCCTGATCATCGGCAGTGGTAACATCATCCACAACCTGCGTATGGTAGACTTTGCCAATATCGGAACGGTAGATTATGGCTATGACTGGGCCGTAGAAGCACACGAAACGATCAACAACCATCTGCGGGATGGCAATTACCAGCCGCTACTCGATTATGAAAACCAGGGCCGCGCCTTCCAGCTGGCGATCCCTACACCAGACCATTATCTGCCATTGATTTACTCCCTCGGCTTGCAGCAAAAGGGGGAGTCACTGACGTTTTTTAATGATCATTTGTTGGCGGGTTCGCTGAGTATGACTTCTTTGAAGATTGCGTAGGGGAGAGAAGAGGCCGTACCACTAGTTCGAACAGAACTGTATTAAGGTAGGATTATCTCTGTCTCCGTTCCTACGTAAGGAAAGGGTCAGTTTTTGTATTTTTATTCAAAAATGAAATATCCGATCCTCATCATATGTTGGTGTTTTTCCAGTCTTGCTTATAGTCAGCATGTTCAGGATTATTTGGGTCATCATTTTGATAAAAACTGGATCGTTGAAAAAGGCATATCCAGGATCACCCAAACGGTTTTCTATTTTGATGATAAAGGAAAACCTAAACTTGATTGGAAGTTCAACTATCATTATAATGATAATGGCCAGTTTCTTAACTCGAAAAAGGAAAGAATCGTTGAAGAACGGGTGCTGGACACACTAAACGTTTATTCATTTTTAAGAAAGAAACGAGGGCATAAGAAAACGGTGATTTATGACGCGAGTAATCGTCCCCAAAAAATGTTTGCAAACTACAGTGAAAGTATTTATCGATATAATGAGGATGGCCGATTGATAGAAATTCGCACTGACCACAAAGGTTATGGCAGCATCGATCAGATTTTGCTTGTAGGGTATGACGAGAAGGGGCGAGAAATTAAATATGAAAAGCAATCTGTCATATTCAATGATGGAGTTTCCGGAGGGTTCCAACTTCGAGGAACTTCCTTTACCAAAATGGAATACGATTCTGGTGAATTTCCCTCGAAGGTTTTATTTTATGAAAGTGCAATTGAGGAAGGAAATTTGTCTCGTGATCTTGTATTCCAATACAATGATGACCTATTAACGATAGTTCGGGTCTTTGAATACCCTGAAGGGAAACGCGAACCTTTGGGGTTTATCCGATACCGCTACAAACTCAAAAAATAGTTATTACTCATCTATTGAAGTTTACAGAACATGATGCTAGGAGAGTTATTGTTGTTTTTACGTCTGGGGAAGAGTAAAGCGTGGCACGAGTTGCAAAGCGCGCAAAGAAGTTTTTGCCCAAACGCTGACGAGTTTGATCAAAAAGAACTCCATTTTTTTGGGACATGAACAAGATTTACAAGATTTTTTGGCATTAGAGAAAAATCCTAATGGATTTTTTCTAATCTTCTTTTGTGGCCTTTTGTGGTTCAAAATCATCGCCGTACAGGCGATCCTATTTACCTCCTTCTTTTTCCTAATGTGCCTCATGTGGTTCCATTAAAAAAACACTGCATATTTCTTCTACTGAACCTCCACCCTCGGCGGCTCCGCATAATTTTGCCAAAACTGCTCCGCCCTTTCCGCCTCCATCTTATCCTGATATACGACCAGGCGATAGCGATGGTGATAGGTCTTGCCCGGCTCCAGTAGCCAGTCGGTATTTTTAGTGGTGGCAAAGTTGATGAATAGTTCCGTAAAATCGCTATGCATGTCTACGGGCCAGATGCGAAGTGGTTCGGGGTGGTTGAAGTTGTCGGGGTGGGAAAGGATCAATATGCCGCCGTAATTGTTGCCTAGTTCTCCCTGGCCGAAGCACCACTTGCCCAGTGATCCATCGGCATCAGTGCGGGTTTTTCCGGCGGAGGTGAGCACTTCACTATTGGTATGATTCCACGCGCTGGTGGGGCGCCAGGCAAAACCACCATAGCGGTATTGCAGCAAATGCAGGGGATCATTACCCTGTATCTGATATTCCAGGTTGATATCTACGAGGTAGTAGTTGGTGTCTTGCGGTTGGTAGACGATGACCTGCTGTTTTTCCCGTAAGGGAACTACTTCTTGCTGGCTTTCGCCAAATACCACATGCTCGTGCAAGGCCGTAAATTCGTAAAAGATAGCTCCGGCAGTCTGGTCCAAAAAATCAGCAAAACGCACCGTTCCCTGCCGCTTTTTCAGGTTCCAGAAATCGATGGTGTCGCCCCGATATTCGGTGTGGGTCCACGGATTCCAGATGCCGTAGTGGTGGTAGTGATCGGGAGGCTGCACCCTGGTCAGTAGGTTACCTTTTGGACTGTAGACCGGATGGATAAAACCGCTGCGCTGAAAGGCGGGGTCCACACTATCGGGGGGCATCATGGTGCCGAAGTGATAGCCCAATAACGCTTGATCAATATACTGGATAGATAAAAGCCCATCTTTCTTTTCGCTGTCTAGTGCGGCAAAGACATTCGGACCTGAACTTGCACGCAACTCATAATGTGCTGCATCCTTTTGGCTCATAAAATAAAGTACCGAATCTCCCACAATCTGGAAAGGAATCTGGGTTTCGTCAGTTTCACTGATAGCCCAAAGAGCCATCCCCTGGACTTTTGGGGGAAGTTTTTTCAGCGAAATGTTGACCGGAGTCGGATCATTACCCACCATTCCCTTTATTTGGATCGGGATGCGATTATTACAGGCACTCAATAGGTAAAGGCAGGTCAGCAGGGGCCACGTCAGGTTTCTCATCGGTGTTGTTTTTTGATAAAAGTACAGTGAAACCGGGATGAACCCAAATTCCTACCAATGATAATACACCCCAACCGAGTAAGACGGATTGGCGAAGATCAGTCTCCCCGAAAAGGCGATGCCGTAAGAAGCCGACACACCAAAATGGTCATTGATGTTGTAGTTCAACTCCGGGGTGAAGCTCAGAAATTCGGTGTTGTTGGCAAAGATGCTGGTAGCATTTCCCGGTTCGATACTGTCGCCGTTTTTCATGGAGGTGATGCCAAACAGTCGTCCGATGGCCGTAATGCGATTTTGCCAGAAGGTAGCGCCCAATTCGACGCCGTAGCGGACCTCATCGGAGTAGCCATTGGTCCGGTTGTTGAAGGCACCGTAGACCGAGCCGTACATGTTCAGCGAGCCCAATTGCCAGGAAGTGCTGGCGTCGAGTTGCAGCATTTGATTGAATTCGCCGTCGCCGGTTTGTAGGGTGCCCTGACTGCCGCCATCGGAAATGCCGAGGGGAAGGCCCAAAGTCAATGTTGCGCTAAGCACCACCATTTTATTGGTGATTAAGCCGTATTTTATACTAATATCCGCATCGCCGATGGAGTTGATGGCTTCACCGGGAAGGATGACCTCTCCGGTGGTCGCTGAAACGGTATTATTAAAATAAGTACGACTGAAAAGCGGCGCATAAAGTATGCCCGTCAATCGATTGGTAAAGCCGTATTCCGCGTAAAGCGTGGTATTAAAAATGCCCGTTGTGACATTGGGGTCAATCATGCCATTATCGGTATAGTGTTGGTTGGAAATGACCCACCATTCGGCCAGCTTGATGTAACCGCCACCTTTGGCCTGTGGCCAGCCGCCGCCGGCAAAAGAGACATTAACACTCAATAGTAGCAAGGCCAGTATCGGAAAAGATTTCATTTGCTTCATCGTGTGCTCAGATTTAATTGTCAAACTCCCCATCCCCAACTTTCACGCTGAAGGGCTTGCAATAAAACAATACATAATTATAAGTTCCCAAATCGGCATTGCCGGGTACATCGTAGCTATGCGCTCCGGTAAATTGAGTGACTGGGCCGATTTCAAGAGCGTTATTGTTGGTGCTTGGATTATTGGTTAGGTACACATAAAGGCCTGGCAGGCTGCTGGATGCCTGAAAGTTATCGGCCATGGCCAGTTCGAGGGAGCCATCGGCTTTTTTGCTTAAAGCAAAATCACCGCTGAGCGTGTAGCTACTGGTACTTTGTGCCGTACCGGTGCGGGTCATCTCACCGCCACTGGTAGGTTCGGTACTGACCGTGAGGGTAAGGTTGTCCTCCAGAGGATCACCCATGCCGGGCACGACCGTAGCCCTGATGATCGCTGTGCCTTCCATTTTGGCTGTAGCCAAACCTGTAGCATCAATACTCACGATATCCGGGGCACTACTGAGCCAGAAAATATCGGCCGGTTCGGGCATGCCAATATTGTTGAGATACTGGGCATTGAATTGATAAGTTGTGCCAATCTCTATATTATCAATGGGGTTGGTGATGCTGACGCTTTCCGCAATGGTATCAAAAACCAGGTCATCGCCGATGCAGCCCGACAATAATACAACCACCATAAAGGAGAGCAAAGTGCCTTTTTTCATAAAATTTGCAATTTGTACAAAGGTACAGAGTCTCCCTTTGGAGTGGTGTTATTTTGCGGACAGTTTTAGTAGAAGCTATTTTAAAACTATCCTTTAACCTGGAAACATGGTCTTAGAAAAAAGACAGCGGAATGACTTCATACAGGGTCTCCAGAAACTGGATCTTTTGCTTTTTGTAGTGCGCCTGAAACGCTTCTAGTTGCTTACGCAAATGAGCCGCGCGGCGTATGGAACCTCGCCTGCTGGAATGATTGTGGTCGATTTTGTCATGAATCTTTTCCAGGTCGGTGGCCAGGTCTTGTAGGGTGTCGACCATCAAAGACTCCAATTGCCGGTAGGCCCATTCGAGCTTTAAGCCGGTAGATGAGACCAGGTGGCTACAACTGTCGTAGAGTCGGCTCAGAGAAGCAAACTCCAGCTGGCAAAAGCGCACTTCCTGCTGCCAGCGTTCCAGGTTTTCCAGCCAGTAATTAACGGGTACTTCCTGATGGTCTGAGGCATTAGTGAGAATCGGCTTCAGCTGTACTACCGGCTGATGGTTGGTTTCAACGGTGTTGAGATGTGATTTAGAGGGCATAATGGGGGATTTTAGAACATGCCTGGTATTCGAAATACTAAGCAGCAGGCACACTCATAGGGTTAACGGAAATTGCACACAAGATAAATTCACATCAAGGGAAAAGCGGTGATGAAAGTTAGTTTCCGCAATGACTTTGATAATTTAAAAACGCTGCACCGAGGACAATGTTGGGCATTAACAATGTTAAAGTTTATAATTTTTTCTATTTGATGGGCTTATGGCAATTCGGCGAAAAATTATATCACAATAGGGGGACGACTACCTCCAGGGCATCATACCAGTGAAAGCAATCTACGTATTTGGTTCGCCGGGGGAAAGGCGCATGTTCCACACCCGGCGAACCCTTTAATCACCTGAAGTATGAAAACCTGGTTTATCGCTCCTATCATTGTTTTGTTGATTATTTTATTATCCCTTTCCTGCAATCGCTCGGTAAGGGGTATCAGTCATTATCAGCCGCCCTGCGAAAGGGATCAGACCGGTACCGTTTGTTTTCACAATGCCACCCGAAAGGATGTGAAGATTAGGGTTGGTGATACCAAAACCGAAGTCGCGGCCCGCACCACCCGCTGTTTTGACCTCTACAGCGGCCATTACGAATACAAAGCCCGCCAGGGCTGGCACAAATGGAGCAATACGGTGGAAGTGGAAAGCTGTCGGTCGAATTATGTGTGTCTGGAGTAAATAGTGTTCAAGGCAGCTTAAAATACTTTGGAGTACTCTAGCTTTGTAAAGCCTTCTATTTTGCAGAATCCAAAGATTGTCAAACATTGCTACGACCTTACCGCAGCCACCTACGCCGAGAAGTTCCGGGATGAACTGGTCCATAAGCCTGTAGACCGGATGTTGTTGGCTGAATTTGCCCGCCTTAACCAGGGTAGGGGAGTGATCGCCGATTTTGGCTGTGGACCAGGACAGACGACTCGTTTTCTGGCCGAGAATGGCTTGGGGCCCGATCAGTTGCTGGGTATTGATTTGTCTTCCGGCATGGTGGAAGCGGCCCGGAAGTTGCACCCCGCCCTTCATTTTGAAACCGGGGATTTATTGGCGCTTGACTACCCTGACCAACATTTCGGAGCGGCCATTGCTTTTTATGCGATCGTTCATTTTGATGAGGATCAATTGGCTACCGCCTTACAGGAGGTTTATCGCGTTTTGAAACCTGGTGGTCAATTTCTCTTTTCCTTCCATATTGGTACGGAGATCATTCACCACGATGAATTTTTGGGTAAAAAAGCGCCCGTAGATTTTTATTTTTTTGAGGTAGGAAGGGTCATGGAATTGGTCGCAGCCTGTGGGTTTAAAACCATTTCCATCATTGAGCGGCATCCACACCCGGAGGTGGAATATCCGAGCCGACGGGCGTATGTGTGGGTGGAGCGGGGGGGATTTTAGAGGGCGCACCGCTGGTGCGCTGCTGCTATTGCGATTACGGTTTTACAAAGAGGTGGCCCCGCTGGGACCGGTTTTTCGATTAGCACTGCTGTTACCGAGAAATGGTCCCTCCGGGACCGAGGTTTCGAATAGTATTGCCGTCTGTTATAATGATGGCTTTCACAACGACCTACCGCGTGCTGGCAGCACGCCCTCTTTGTAGACCCGGTTATGTCCACACGTTTTGGCGCACTGGAGGTGCGCTCTCTTATCGCTATGAAATATCGATTATTTTTTATAACATTGTATTGTCGATGCTTTCTCAACCCTCTTCTATGTTGAAAAACAACACTTCCGACCACTTTTTTTAGTCTAGGCACAAATTTTTTTTATCACTCCCAGAGACTTTTCTTTGAGTGTAATCTAATCATTCATTTTTTCCTTTTTTCGAAAGCCCCCCCTTTTCATAAAGGGGCTTTTGAAAAAAAGACCAAGCGTAATACTCGCAATTCCTTACTCCCTTGCCTAAAGTCTTCTATCAGCGGTCAAGTGCCGCAAAGTTTTATTATAGCTAAAGGTGGGGGACGCAATCTAAACAAAACGGTCTTAGAGCCGTAGACGGTTGATAGCGTTGAATCCCCCATTTTTTAAGTCTTGGGTAATAAGGCTTTTTGCCTGATTACTATTTTATACCCATCTGGTATGGCTGACCACTGAGCAACACTCTGCGAATCCGATTGAGCAACTTCTTTTCAATTCTTATAATAGCCTTATTGCCGTGCATACGCTTGACTAATTCTTCATAGCAAGCCAATAAGCCTGGATCTTGCCCCTTAGCTACCCAGGCACTCTGTACCAACATCCGTCTGACCAATTTATTGCCGCGCTTCGTTTGTCTTCCTACTCTAACCGTATCTCCTGAGCCGGACACATTTGGGATCAAACCCACATAGGCACACAAGTGATCTAAGTTCTCATAGCGCAGCATATCCCCCAGCTCTGTTAACAGAATCATACTCACCAGTAAACCCACTCCCGGTACACTCTTGAGTAATTTAACCTGATCTTGATATTCCGGCTGACGGCTCAATGCCACAATCTGACGATCCACCTGCCGTAATTTCTTTTGGTAATATTCTAACTCTTCAAGCAAATGATCCAAACTTTGTCTTGCACTTGTGTTAGATATCTCCAAGTTCTTTAACCAGCCTTGATAGGCCTTGGTCCACGAGGCTGAGCCTCCTCCATATCTATAGTCATAAAGAACCAAAAATGACTTGATCTGGTTCTTTATCCGAGTCTGCTTACCTACTAATTTATTACACCGATAGCGGATTAACTCCCGATCTTGTTGTACCTTTAGTGAGGGAACATAGATGCCCTCCAACTCCTTATTCCTTAGGCTACGACCTAATTTGCAGGCATCTACTGCGTCTCGTTTTTGCAATCGTTCTTTATGTTTGGTCGGTACATCACTGGGATGAACTACTATATTGTTAAAGCCACACGACGACAGATCCCGATGGGTCTTAAAGCCTGTTAAGCCTGCTTCGTATACCGTATAGTATTCTCCTCCAGGAAAGTGCCGGTCCATGTAGCTGCGTAGCACATTGGCTTCCGGAGGTTGTTGGAATACTTTGTGGAAACTTGATTCCGTATAAATCCCAACATTCCATTGTTTTAAATGTACGTCGATGCCGATGTACAACTTTTGTCCTGAATAATTTGCTTTTTTCATAGAGCTTTGGGTTTTGAGTTATTGAATATTCTCAAATTACGGCCCAAAGCTCGTTTTTCAAACATACTAACTAAACCATAAATTATGGCTGACACCTATACCCAGCTATACACCCAGCTCGTTTTCGCTGTACGAAATCGGCAAGCGCTCATTCAACCAACCTTTAAAGATGAGGTAGAAAAATACATGACCGGCATATTACAAAACCGAGGTCATAAATTGCTGGCTATCTATCTGATGCCCGACCATGCTCATATTTTGATAGGTCAAAATCCGACCATTTCTCTATCCGAAACGGTCAAGGTTTTAAAAAGCGAAACCACAAAATTTATTAAAGAGAAAAGATTCATGCCCTGCAAATTTCAATGGCAGGCGGGGTTTGGTGCATTTTCTTATTCCAGAAAGGATTTGGAGCGGGTCATCAAATATATTTTAAATCAACCTGAACATCATCAGCGAAAGGCATTTCGGGAGGAATACCTGGACCTTTTACAGCAATACGAGGTCAAATATGAGGAGGCCTATCTGTTTGATTTCTTCTGATTTTGGATTGGTGCGTGTGATTGATGTATTGGTCTGGGGGCCAGGTCTGGTAATTCAGATGGCGCACCTCCGGCGCGCTCCTGTTACGATGATCATGGTTTTACAAAGAGTTGGTCCCTCCGGGACCGGGTTTTCGGTTAGCCTGGCCGTTCTCCAAAATGATGAATGCTACCGCTTTACCAACACCGGACCGCGTGCTGGCAGCACGCCCTCTTTGTAGTAGACCCGGTTATATCTACACGATTTGGCGCGCCAGCGGTGCGCTAGATTGCTCTGGTAAAATAGATTTTTTGGGGATAGGGCATTTCCCAGATTCGTACGATTGGCATTTCCGAGAGCTCCTTGCAGATGGCGCACCTCCGGCGCTCCTGTTACGATGATCATGGTTTTACAAAGAGTTGGTCCCTCCGGGACCGGGTTTTCGGTTAGCCTGGCCGTTCTCCAAAATGATGAATGCTACCGCTTTACCAACACCGGACCGCGTGCTGGCAGCACGCCCTCTTTGTAGACCCGGTTATGTCCACACGTTTTGGCGCACTGGAGGTGCGCTCTCTTATCGCGCCCCTGCATCCCCCTGCATCGCACACACCAAATTACCCTCCGTATCCAGGAATTTGGTGATCCAACCCACATAGGGGATGGCGGTTTTGGGCATCAGGATCTGGCCGCCGTTGGCTTTTACCTTTTCGATTATCTCATCCACGTTGGGTACGCCGATGGTGCATTCAAAACCGATGATGCGGTCTTTCAATGGTGAATAGCTTCTCGCCTGTAGGGCGCCGATAAGCTCACCTTCTTCGCTTTGGTCGGCTTTGATTTGCAGGAAATCGGAGGGGCCGTAGGTCTTGAAACCCCAGGCAAAAACCTGCTCGTAAAAACTGCGCGCCCTTTCCAGGTCATCAACGTGAATGGCAAAATGTGTGGCTTTGTTTGGCATAGTTTATAAGGTGTTTGAACTGGTTTTATCAATATTTCGGTACATCAGAAGTCCGATTAGAAAAGAGACAACTCCAATGGCAAAAATGATTTTTAGGAGATTCGGTAGCAGGCCTTGCGTAGTCAAAAATGTTTGTACCCCGCCGATGATCGTCAGCAGGAAACTTGTCAGCAGCAATCTTTCTGCCCTATTATCTGGACGTCCCTGCAAAACATTTACCGCATTCGGCATCAGTATCAACAGGACACCGAGGACGAACGAAAACTGTAGCGGATCGTGATACCAGGATTCGTTGGGTACGATGGCCTGCGCAAATCCGGTTATGATCAATAGGGTACCAATGATTTTAATGATTTTTGAGTCGTTATTTTTGTGCATTATGGGGTCAGCGAAAAATAACTTACCCAAAATGATTTGATCTGAATAAAGATAGGATTAACTTTGGAATATCTCCAAAAATGGAAATATGAATAAATATCCATACAGTGAATCGACCGAGATATTGATGAAGCGGTTGTTCAATAACTTATCGGAAAAAGATAAACGACATTATGCCTCAGTAGAAGCCTTCAAATTGGAACATGGGGGCATAGAATATATCAGCACCCTATTTGGCATTGACCGTAAAACGATACGGTCAGGGATCGAAGAGCTAAAAAAAACGACTTTTGCGGACCAGGACAGATCCGTAGAAAAGGAGGCGGACGAAAAGCGGATAAACCGGAACAAAACCCGATCCTAATCGAAAAATTTGAAAAGATCGTTGAAAATCACCGTGCCGGTAATCCAATGAATGCACAAATTCAGTTTACGTATTTGAGCAGGCCGGAGTTACTTAAAAAGCTACAACAAAGCGGTTTAAATACAAGTCTTTATTATGTGGATAAGTTGCTTGCCAGCCTTGGGCTAAGCCAACGTAAAATGGCAAAGACGGGTACTTTTAAACAAGTACAAGGGCGCAATGAGCAATTCGAATATATTGACCAACTGGTGAGTCAATATAGGCAGAGGGGACAAATTCTCATCTCGATGGATAGCAAAAAAAAGGAGCAACTAGGCCAATTGTACCGCCAGGGAAAGGTGTATTGTAAGGAGGCACAAATATGTAATGATCATGATTTCACAAGCATGGCTACTGGAAAGATAACTCCTTTTGGCATTTACGATATTCAACTCAATGAAGGCTATATGTTTCTAGGTCAATCAGCTGATACCCCTGATTTTGCGGTTAATTGCTTATTGGATTATATCAAGTACTACGCCTGTAAAAGGTATCCCCAGGCTACCCAAATGCTCATCCTTTGTGATTCGGGGGGGAGTAATGGGTGTCGAACCTATCGGTTTAAAGAAATGATACAATGGGTCGCCCAATATACCAACCTCCAAATCAGAGTGGCTCACTATCCAAGTTATTGTTCAAAGTACAACCCTTGCGACCATAAACTATTCCCTCATATTACCAGAGCATTAGCCGGAGTCATGTTGGATTGCGTAAAGACCGTTTGTCATTTGATCAAATCCAGGGCTAAAACAAAGCAAGGCTTAAAGGTATTTGTTAGACAAATGAAAAAGGAATATCAAACTGGAATTAAGGCAACAAAAAACTTTCTACAAAACTATCCAATTGTTCACGATCAGATATTACCTCAGTGGAATTATTGGGCCTTACCTTAGTATTAATATGGGGAGGTTATTTTTCGCTGACCCCTATAAGCAGTTTTATTGAAATAAGGCGGTCAGTTCTGCCTTGATTTTCGGCCATTTAGGGATGAAAATCAGTAGCAACCCCACATCAAACAACAGCACTTCGACATACCAGGGATAGGAATCCGGAAGTACGATGAAGGCCAGTAGCATGATCACAACTCCGATGACGTGCAGGGTGGCGATGAGATTCTTTGTAAACATTTTCTTTGAATTTTTTTGGTTTACCTCCTTAGTTGCATTAAGAGCATTAGCATTACACTTTCAGGACAATTTTTTAGTTTTCCTGACTAACCTCCTCCAAATATTCCCGCAAACGATCTACGTAATTGCCAAACTTCATCTGTTGCATAAACCGCTGAAAGTAATAGGAAAAAAGGCCCACTACAATGGGCACACACACCAGGATCAGCGCCCGGAGGTCGAGGCTTAACGCATGGTTTTTGTAGGCGATCGCATAATAAAACCAGGTGAAAAACACGGGCGACATAAAGGTGTCGGAGTAGATGTTGAAGCTGATGGCGGTTTCCATGGCCTTGATCACGCGCTGGAGAGATTCTTTCAGACTTAATGTGGAGGACTGAACGATTTTAATTTCCCGGTATGCCCGAAGATTAAAACGCAGCATGGTCAACAAAGCGATAGCAAGGGTGATGTAAAACAAGGTCGTTTCCGAAGCACTGAAGAGGAAATCCAGTGGATGAAAATCCTCGGGATAAGCAAAGGAAAGGAAAGCAGCCACAATGCAAATCACCGAAATGGTGCCTGCCATGATAAACTTAAAATGTAGCGCCCGCTTGAGGTTGGACAACTCCGCATTTGATTTTTTACGCAATAGTTGGGATACAGCCTGTTCATCCAAACGGTCCTCCTCAATAACGGATGTATTGATCGTATTCCAGGCCACTTGTAATTCTGCTAATTCCATTTTATTGCTGGCTTATTTTTTTAGAAATTTTATTTTTAATTCGATTCATCTTTACCCGCACATAGTTTTGGGTGATCCCCACAATGTCAGCGATCTCTTCGTTGTTTTTTCCTTCCAGAAAAAGCATGACAATGGCCTTTTCCACCTTGTTGAGATGGACAATGGCGGCGTACATTTTACGCAGCTGCTCGTCCTCAATATCGGAATAGTCGGTATTGGCTTTTTCTTTAAACTGGTTGGTTTGAAAAAACAGTCCTTTGCGCTTTTTTTCCTTACGGAAATCCTGGATGGCTACATTTAAGGCCACCCGGTACATCCAGCTGGAAAATTGTGCATCCCCGCGAAAGGAAGGAAAGGAACGCCATAGTTGGATGAGGATTTCCTGAAACAAATCTTTGCGATGCTCTTCATCGTCGCAGTACATACGACAAACCTTATGGATAATGCCCTGCGAGGCCGTAACCAACCTGACAAACTCCTCTTTTTGGGTAGATTGTTGACTCAAAATAAAAAGTACTTTGCCGAGTAAGTTGCAAAATGAGGGGCAGAATTACAGGTGCGGATAATTTTCTTTGAAAAAAATCAGGTCGTACTAATCCACAAAAGCCCGCGCGGTCATTACCGGAATTTGTGAGGCTTTAAAATCTTTCAGATTTCGCGTGATCATTACTTCGGCGTTGTATTCCAGTGCGGAGTAATGTTGTAATGCATCTTCAAAGTCTGAAAATGCCAGATCATTAAGTGCCAAATCAATGATTTTATCATTCAAATCTGCTACAGTGACCAGGACTTTAAATTTTCTCAATATTTCTCTCGCAGTACGAGAATCCCTTAGTTTTGATAGGACGTAATTGGTAATGGCAAAGGTTAGAGCAGAAACCATTAATCGAATTTCTCCTTTGTCTGCTAATGAGAAAAGTCTTGCCGCATCTTTATAGAAAGGTGTTCTATTAGCTAAGAGGTCCAATACAATGTTGGTGTCAATAAAGAGGTTTTTCATCTGTATTTCTTTACTAAGAAATCAGAATATTTGTCCCTTAGATCAAAATCTTCCGGCAATTCTATCACACCGCTAAGGCTTTTAACCAGGGGAGTGATTTCTTCATCTTCTTTCCTGGGCTGTACTAAAAATTGTAGATAGTTTTCGATTAATTTTGACAAGCTTATATTATTCGCTTTTGCGAAGCGCTTAGCTTTCTCGATGACTTGTTGATCCAGGTTTAGGGTTAATTTCTTATCCATGACACCTACCTTTTACGTGCAAAAATACGAAAACATTACGTATACCGCAAGCTGCGACCTACAGAGCGGATTAACAAAAATCGGCCCTATCGTGAAACAGAGCCGACACACTGTGGAATAAATCATTACTTTCGGTTATGCGTTTATGCCCCTACCACCTCCGGGAGGATCAGTGCTCCGGCGTTCTTGAAGTCGGTCAGTTCCTGGTCGGTAAAGCCGGTACTGACAACGGCCACACGGTTGCCGCTTGTAGTAGCGAATTCCTTTATTTTTTCGGTACTGAAGTCGTCTTTTTGAAACAAGATAGTTAGTGGCGCCTTCAACATATTGGACACTAGAAAATTGGAAAACCCCTTGCCAATTACAAAGAGTTGGTCGGGAAATTCATTGGCCAAAGCCTTAATCTTAAAGGATGTAAAGCTCCCCACTTCTTCCCACCACATTAGTATCGAGGTTCCTCGGTTGAGGTATTGGCGCAGTTCGTCTTCTCCAAACTGATTGGCAAAGATAAAGATATCGCTTTTCGGCCGTCCCACTGGGCAGCTATCAATGAAGGCAAGTCGGCTACTGGTATCAAAAGAATCATTTTTTTGAAAAACGACCCGGCAATTGCTTTCGTTGATACAAAGCGTCAAAAAGGCGCTGTTAAAATCAGTTGAATCGACATAAAAGCGCACTGACGAATCTGTACGGATGGTGCTGAGAATATCGTCAGGTGCATGGCCATCGGCCTTTTTAATCATTTTGATAAGATAATTCTGAGGGTCCATAATTCGGGGTTTTGCAATTAGTTGTTTGTTGGTTTTTTATTCTTCTTGCCTTTTCCTTTTTTGTCTTTCTTTCCCTTCTTGTTTCGGGGAATGCCCATTGGGCCATTGGCCAGATTAAACAACGGCACATCGATACCTGCAAACAGCACAAAGCGACTCGCCGAGGAATTGGCATCCGGGTCGGTGAGGCTGGTGCCCCGTATTTGCGGGCCGTACTGCCAACCACCACCAAAGGTGAAGGGCGAATTGTTGACATTGTAATACAAAAAGGCACCGGGCGCGATGAAATTGCTAAAGCTCAATTCCGGAAGGTTATTGGAGTTTTCGTCGTTCAATCGGAAATAGGTCACCGCACCGATGTCAAGGACTGGAATAAAAAAGGAGAAGGAGTTCTTTGCAGATTTATCAAACTTCCAGCTAAAGGCCAAGCCCACCGGTACCGACAGGCCGATTGTTGGTTTAGCAACCTTACTGCTCTTCAGACGCTCCAGGCCAAAGCCCGGCCCCAGGTAGCCATTGACGGACATATTGTACACCAGTTCGCGTTTCAGTCGGGAAGTGCCCGGAGGAGAAGCGGCGGCACGCAAGGCCTCTTTCACCTGTTCCGACGAACGGGCGTTGATTACATCGGCCATGAAAGTGCCGTATAGAATCACCAGGTTGCGAATCCGGTCGCTGCGCAGGTTATCTTCACCCATTTCGGCTCTTCTGCGGGCTTCGGCTTCCGAAATCACCCGGAAGATTTCCATGGCATTATAGATGGCATATCCGTACTGCCTATCATCGATATTTTTATACAAAGACAACCCCTGCTGGGCTACTTTGGTCACGGAACCCAGTGTGGGAATACGCTGAGCCAGTGAAGTATCTTTATAAATGGGCGTCTCCACTACTGTGGAAAACAGGTCCACGGTCGTTTGAATAAAAGGGTAATAATCCTTGAAGCTAATCCTATCGCCACTTAGCTTCTTTTTATCCAATGCGTTTCGGTCCGATTGGATGCCGTAAATGGTATTGATCAACTTGGTGGTTAAAGTTGCCAGTCCTTCTGCCGACAGGTCGGGGCTGCTTTTCAGCGATTTGAGTTGTTGGTACAATAAGCCCAGGAAAATCGCCCGTCCCTGCGGATCAAGCATGAGAGAATCGAAGCTTTCCTTCTTTAGCCAGTCCACTTGCTGTCTGGCACTGCCAATTGTATCCGGGCGGATCAAAGGTTTATTGATCACCACTGAGGAGTCAACGCGACCTCCCACATCACGGGTGATGATGGTGTACTGTGCGGTGGTCGTATCCTGCAATGACGGACGAACTTCCACCACTTCCTTTTTCAGGCTATACAGTAAATGTACGGAAAGCTCCAGGGCAGTAGCCAAATCAGAAGAGGTTCTACGGGCCTTAGTCAGATTATCCGGAGCATAATTTTGATCCAGCCGAATCAGGTTGTATTTCAGATCATTTTTATCAGAGGCGATTTGCTGCATTTGGTTTACACCAGCGGCCAGTGTATTGTCTACAGCAGTAAGGGCAGTAAAATCAGACGGATCAAAGCTCACTGCCTGTAGGCGAACCCTGTTGTAGTTGTCAAACCCCGCATTGTCCGGACGAGTAAACTGCGGGTTTTGCTTCTTTAACTTAGCAATACGATCCATACACTGTTGGTAAACGCGCCGAATCTCCCGGTCACCTTCTGCCCGAAGCTGCAGTACATCATTGGTTGATAGTCCGGCAGCTTCCAGAAACATTGTAAAAAAGGAGGGATCGTCCAGTGCCTGTTCAAGTTCCGAGAGGGTCAACCACAATTCCTGCGTTTGATTATTGATCAGCTTACCCAGGTAGCGCAGTGCGGCCAGATCAACATTGGTTGTATCACTCAAACCTTGGCTTTTCCAGGCGTTCAACTCGTCGTTGATCCCTGTTTCGATGGCTGTGCGCAGTGTATTGACCTGTTGGATCAGGGTATCCAGTTTGGCACGTCTGCGTAGAATAATCTGCTCCTGAATGTTGCGGGCCTGTGGGCTGATTTCCGCCAGTAATCCCCGCCAGTCAGTAAGGATGGAATCAAAGTTTTCCTCTACCATTAGTCGTGTCAGTTCCAGTCCGCGCGCCACGTAAGCTTTTTCCGTAAGGTCTTCTGAAAAGAAATTCTCATAATCCGTAAAATCACCGCCCTTTTCCTCAAGGTAATAACCAAAATAACCTTTGCCCTGGAGGTTGTTGCCTGCGTAGTGCTGGAAGTAATCAAAAGCCTTTTTGGGGACTTGTATTTTGGGCACATTGTAGTTGAACCGAGCAGCGATCTTGCCATCCTGACTTCCCAGGCGACTGCGTAAGTCCTGGATGCGGTGATAGAGTTGCGGGGCTGTTTTCTGGTCTACCTGGGGGAGTAGGTTATCCAAATAGTTCTTGAGTAGAATGGTGGCCTTCTCCAGGTCATCGTAGGCTATTTGAACCTGTTGGGTGTAGCTGGTCACCTTGCTCGGCAACGGATTGTAGAGTTTTTGTAGTGTACTGATCTGTCCCTTTCGGCTCGCCGTTGTGTCTGCCAGTGCGAAGGTCTTTTTTTGCAAAATAGTATCTGCCAGTTGCAGATTAATAATCTCATTCATATCCTGCGAACGCCGTCTCATCTGCTGGTAGGAAGTGACCAGGATATCTTCGATGGGCTGCTCATTGTAAATCAGGCGGGTTACTTCGTAAAATAGCGCCAGGTTGTACACTTCCGTGGAATAATTCAATAGTTCTTTATACTTGTCCAGCTTCAGCAAATTGGGCAGGTGCAGGCCCAGGTTTTGCAAATCATTGGCAAAGATAGGGCGTGCATTTTGCAGCAGTTTTTTATAATTGGCAATTTCAAACTGAAGAAACAAGTCGTAGGTATTGGGAAACAATACCGAAAATTCATTGGGCTCAGAAGTGGTCAGTCGCCGCTTGAAGCGGTCCATGAAGGTGATGTTGAGTTCTTCCTGGGCCCGCTCGGCAATAAAATCGGAGAGGCCAACAATGATGCTGGTTTGGTCAAAGCCGCTGACCTTGGTGTAAGCCGCATTGGCCCGTTGGGAAGCATTTTGTAGCCGCTGGGCAGAGGACTTATCTTCGGGATCGAGCTTGGCGTAGTAGCTTACATTCTTTTCTTCCAGAATCTGCTTTTTGGCATCCAGTGCCGGATTGTCATACATGGCCGTGAGCCAGGAGTAGTTGGCTTTAACTTCCTGCTGAACCTGATGGCCAAATGCCGTCTCATCAAAGTCGAGATAGGGCGCAAGCTCTTCAAAATTATAACTGTACAACAGCGTATCTAAAAGTGGCGCAAGAAAGGGGTTGTCTCGGTATTTTTTATAAACATTTTCCAGGGTGTTGACTCCAAATGTGCTCTCCTGGTACTCAGAATGGATAGCGAGAAACGACATCAGTTCGTAGAAATCCGGTTTGGTTAGCCGGCCAACCCGAAAGTCAGACACTTGATGGAAGGACACCTCATTATCAGAAAGTTCAATCACCAGTCGATACGATTGGGGCAGGTCAATGGCAAAAGTGGAGTCATTATAGGTCAGCTCAAAGGAAGCCGGGGCTCGCACGCTGTAGCGACCGGTATTATTGATCATGAATTCTGAGCTGTTCATTCCTGCTGATATCGATTGCATATTTTCGCGAACTTCCCAGTCCAGGGTATCTGTTTTGCTGAGTTGCACAGCACCTGTACCCGCCAGCCGAATGGTTGCGGAGCGAAGGGTCCAGGCTACCTCATTGGGCACATTGTCGATTTGGATAACTTGTGGTACCACCACTATTTCGTTGGCAGTCCCATACATTAGTTGTAGTGAATCTTTGGCTGTGGTGGTCCGCTTGAGGCTGTAGCGGCCAATTTTTGTAAGGCGCAAAGTATCGGAACGGGTCAGTAGTCGATCTTCAAATCGCACCTCCCAACCCCGTAAGGAGTCGTTGGTGTAAATGGTAGGCTGGCTACGTTGATTCAAGATTTTTTTGATCTTGAGTGTTTCGTAGAAAAGCGATTGTGCGGGGGCAAGATTAGACCATAACAATCCTACGGCTACCGTAAGGCAGTAAAGCAAGGGTCTAGGCATATTCATTGGTTTTTTTAGCTTTCTCCTGCTAAGGTAACCAAAGATAGGCACTTATTTACAGATATCAAATGGTAGTTAAGTGGTTGTTAGGACTGTTTTACGCTTCTCCGGTACCAATTTCGAGAATGGATGTTTTTTTAATGGCTTGTAACATCGCCATTGGGTTGATCTGTACGATCTCGCCATGGATAATCAGGGAGTTGGCCCGCCCCTGGATATGATCATAGAGCCAGGCTACAATATCCTCGGTAGCGTCGTTCACGCCAAAAGTCAGGTACATGCGTATCGTTTCCCGGTAACCGATGCTGCTGCCGCGATGATCTTCGTCAATGATGATGGAGGCGTGTGTGCCGGGAATTTTGAACTTATCGCCATAAAGCAGCCAGCGATAAGCCGTGCCAAACAGGTGGTATTTAAGATCTTTGTCGGAGGTGATGACCTCAATTTTCATTTTGTCAAAGGCAAACTGTGCGTCCGGTCCGAAGATGCCTTCCTCGGCTTGCAGGATGCGAGTCTTGCCGTTGTAGAAAGCCGCCATGCGCTGCGCCAGCCGCTCGATCGACTGGAAGCGATCCGTAGCCATTTCCTTGACGGTATCATCTTCAAATTTTTCAAAATTATCCGGATGATATTTGGTACGCAAAGTCTTGTGCAAGCGCTTAAACTCCTCTGAATCCATCTCCTCCAGGTCCTTGCCGAAGTACTTGCGGATTTCCTCCTTTTCCGTGGTTGTAATTGGTGATTGGTCCATCAGAATTGAATATTTTTGTGTTTTATTTTTTTTATTTAAAACTTTTTTGTTAAATTGCATTGTTCTTAATCAAAATCCATTTCTGCCGGCGGATTAGACAAGTAGCTACTTTTCCATCCTGACAGCTCTGTGCTGAATGCGCGAGCTGTACGTAGACCTTGGCGGTTTGGCGGTTTGGCGGATGCGGGTGGGCTTTTATTTATTCCCTCCCACTAACGGTGTGACCGATTCGTTTAGACCCTCGGCGGCTCAAAATTTCGGGCTGACCGACTAAAGTGCTATGCCCTGAATTTAGCTAGGTGTCAGATTTTAGGCCTCAGGTTTCCGTCGCCACTCACCACATCACCCATCACCACTAGAAAAGAGCAGAGTTCCCAGAGTTTTAGAATTAGTAAGAATGACTAGACTGTTCCATTAAACCGCCTCAACCGCCTCCCTTGTCTAAACTCATAAACCATAGCAGAACTCCCAGAATTCAAGAATCTGCACAAGAATCAAGCGTGCACCTTCTCTAAACTTTACACACTAAACTCTACACTAAAAAAAATAAACACCCAACACTTTCACAAAGTTGCCCTCCCTCAATACCCCATATCCCGATGCACGGCATACAGCAATGGCCGCCCGGCCAAATAGCGCCGATAATTTTCTGCAAACACCCCAGCTGCTGAACGAAAATCCGTAACGCTGGCAATATGCGGCGTAATCACAATTTTGGGATGTTGCCAAAAGGCATGATCGGCAGGTAAGGGTTCCTGCTTAAAAACGTCGAGCCAGGCGCTGTCTAAAATGCCTTCGTCGAGTGCCCAGAGCAAATCCTCCTCCGCAAGTTGCGTACCCCGACCTACATTGATCAGATGACTGCCTTTCGGCATGGCTTCAAACAGGCTGCGATTGAGTATGTTTACGGTTTCGGGCGTATTGGGCAGCAGGCAAACCAATACGTTGACCTGGCTCGCAAAAGCCGTGACGGGCACCTCCTCACCACTCAAGCACCGCACACCGTCAATTGACTTTTCGCTTTGGCTGTAGCCCCAAACTTCAAAACCCATAGCCGCCAAAAACTGGGCGATGTGCCCGCCCAATGCCCCAATGCCCAACATGCCGATACGGATAGGTAAATTGACCAATTCCGGTTTTTGCCAATGGCTGGAGGCCTGATTCTGCTGGAAAAAGCGCAGCTGTTTCTGGATATTCAAAATGGCCATCAATACATAATCCCGCATGGAGGTGACCAGCAGCTCATCCACCATCCGCACAATGGATACTCCTTCGGGAAGCTCCGGGGCATTGAGCACATGCTCCACCCCGGCACCAAGAGAGCTGATCAACTTCAAATTGGGAAATTGTTGAAAGATTCCCTTTGGTTGTTTCCATACAATCAGCATCTTCACCTGCTCCGGATCGGGTACTTCCGGGTATAGCCAAACGGGTATTTCCGGCGGCAGCAACTGCTGTAAACTTTCCTGTAAGGGACTTGCATCTCGATCAGTGACGATTATGAGAATGGCCATGGCAGTAGCGTTTTATTTCTGCGGCGAAGAACGGGAATAGAGGGAAGCTGTGCAAACATTAATCTAATCACAGTGATCGATTGAATCCAGGACCTCCCGATAATCATCGGTTAGCTGGGTACCCAATTGGTCAACAATACTTAACCAGCGCACCATTTTGAGCATATCTTGTTGTTCCCCCAATGCATTGGCGACCTTGTCAAAACCACTCATTACGTTAGCCTGTAGGTTGTACATGCTTTCCAGTTTGTACAGACACTCGTAGCTAAATTCATTGGAGATATCAAGACTCTGGGCCGTCTTCCAGGCAATACCACTCAGCTCTGCCAATTCCAGATCAATAAAGGTTTCACCCAGGTACTTAAATTGAGTACCCTCCATCAAAATGGAATCCTTAACCCTGAAGAAGGATGGATATTTTTTTAAAAGTATCTGCAATTGATCTGGTGTCGTCAGCAATTCATCCGAGCTTTGTCCGTAATAGACCCGAAATGCTGAAAAAGCCTCCGCCGTTTGCAGGTTGACCTTTAGCGCTCTGTTCAGTTCTTGCAGGTTTTTGTTAATTTCCTCTTTCACACTTTTGATGACCAATTCCTTATTCCGATTTGATTGCATGGACTCATTCCAGTTGTTAAACCAAATGGCCAGGTTGATGCCAATAAAGATCAACAATACTTCCCCAACCACGTATTTGAAGTTGATGCCTCGGATAAGCTTTTTGATTCTATTTATCATCGTTATAGGTTTTGGTCAGGAAGATTTCCGTAAATTAAATCTAAGATTTCGCTTACGCTAAAACGACACGATTGTTTTTACAAAAAAGTTCCCTTTAATCAGCCTGATAAGCAATTTCAGTGTTTTTCAGGAATAATGTTGTCTGACTTCAATCTTGCTTTTACGCAATAAATTCCACCCCAAAACCTGCCATTTTCATTATCTTCCGGGCAAATTCAAAACTTATATATTTCACTCGATCATGAAAAGAACTTTCCTGTTTTTCGCGCTTTTAAGCATCACTTCCATTTTATTCGCACAAAATAACCAGGTCTATTTCGCCGAAGACCCATGCCTGACGCCGGATGGCGAAACGGTCATCTTTAGCTACTCCGGCGATCTGTGGCGTGTACCGGCAATGGGGGGAATGGCCTCTCAGCTCACGGCCATGGACGGCATCGAATCGCGGCCTAGGGTATCGCCCGATGGCAATTGGCTGGCCTTTTCTGCCTCGCAATACGGCAATGACGATGTATACGTCATGCCCCTCGCCGGGGGAGTGATCACGCAGCTGACCTATCACCAGGCCAGTGATCAGGTGGCCTCCTGGGGGTGGGATAGCCAAACGATCTATTTCGTCTCTTCCCGCTATAATCGCCTCAGCACTTATTTGGTTTCCCGCACGGGAGGCACGCCGGTGACCCTGTTTGAACACAATTTCAACTATGTGCACAACGTAGTGGAACATCCCAGTTCCGGTGAGCTGTTTTTCAACGAAAGTTGGGAAAGTAGCGGCTCCATCCATCGCAAGCGCTATAAGGGAGCTTTTAATCCCGACATAAAATCGTATAAGCCCAATACGGGGGAGTTCAAACAATATACCACCTATAATGGCAAGGACTTTTGGCCCATCATTGACCGGGAGGGCAATACCTATTTCCTGTCCGATGAGCACAATGGAGAGTACAACCTTTACACCCTGCAAAAAGGAACCAAAAAACGCCTGACCGATTACAAAACTTCCGTCTTTGAACCACAGGTCAGTGCCGATGGTCGCCGCATCGTGTTCCGTCAGGATTATCAGCTGAAAATGTACGACGTAAAAACCGGCAAAACCACCCGCATGTCCATTATGCTTCCGCAAAATAATACGCTCGCCAAGACCAAGGACTTTAAGGTGGAAGGAAATATTACCGCTTTTGATGTGGCAGATGACAATAAAAAACTGGCCTTCGTTTCTCGTGGAGAACTCTTCGTTTCGGACATTAAAGGCAAATTCATCCGACAGCTGAATACCCGGGCCGATGGCCGAGTACTCGAAGTGTACTGGCTCAAAGACAACAAAACCCTGCTCTTCAACCAGACCGTAGGCGGCTACCAAAACTGGTTTACCATTGCTGCCGATGGATCGGCAAAAGAAAAGCAGCACACCAGTGATGTCCGTAACAACCGTCAACTGGCCTTTAATAGCGACAAAACGAAGGCCGTATACCTCAGTGGCCGCGATGAATTACGGTTAATGGACCTCGAAAACTTCACCAGCTCCTTGCTACACAAGGATGAATTTTGGGGCTTTTACAATGACACCCCGCAATTCTCACCCGATGATCGCTATGTGGCCTTTACCGCTTACCGCGATTTTGAACGTGACATATTTATTTATGACCTCGAAAAAAAGGAAGCACACAATCTGACCAATACCGGTGTCACCGAAGCGGCACCCGTGTGGTCGCCTGATGGCAAATATATCTATCTGACCTCCAATCGCACCCAACCATCTTATCCCCGGGGAATGGGAGATTCAAAACTGTACCGAATGGCCCTGGAGGCGGTAGATAGTCCTTACCGCTCTGATAAATTTGATGAGTTGTTTAAAGAAGAGGAAAAGGAGGAAGACGAGGATAAAGACAAAAAGGAGGATGAAAAAGACGAAGAGGAAGATAAAAAAGAGGACAAAGATGAAGCAGAAAAAGTCACCATCAAGATCGATTTTGAGGGATTAATGGAACGCCTGGAGCAAATCGGGCCGAGATTTGGCCGTCAGAGTGGAGCCTATATCGTACAAAAGGACGACAAGGCAACAGTGCTTTACACCTCCAATCACAATGAAGGCAAAAACGCCATCTGGAAAACCATGATGGAACCCTTTGAGAAACCCAAGACGGAACAGATCAAAGGTGCGGAGACCGGTTCCCTGAATATCGAAGAGGCAGAAGGCAACCATTATGTATTATTTGATGGCAATATCCACCAGCTCAAAGTAGACGAAGGCAAGGTGGAGAAGATCGATATTTCGCATACTTTCCGTCGGCAGCTGCAGGAGGAATTTGAGCAAATGTTTTACGAAACCTGGGCCAATATGGAAGAGAATTTCTACAACGAAACCTTCCACGGTATCGACTGGGTGGCCATGCGCGACCGGTATGCGGCTTACCTGCCCAATTTGAATTCCCGTGCCGATTTGCGCCGCTTGCTCAATGACTTGTTGGGGGAACTGAATACTTCCCACTTTGGCTTCTCCTCCTCCGGCGAGGAAGAAAAAATCTATTACGGCACCCAAACCCTGGCTACCGGCCTGGTATTTGAAAAGGATGACCCTTACCGCGTTAAACACCTGGTCACGGAAAGCCCGGCCACTTTGATCGAAACCAAAATCATGCCCGGTGACCGCCTGGTTAAAGTCAATGGCCAATCTGTCGATGACCAGATGAACCGCGAATACTATTTCACCCAGCCCTCCATGGACGAAGAGCTGTCCCTCACCTTTGACCGCGGTGGCACAATGGTAGCCGTAAAGTTGCATCCCACCTCCTACACCACCGTCAGAAACCTGATCCACGACGAGTGGATGGACGCCAATCAGGCCCGCGTTGATGCCAAAAGTAACAAACGCATTGCCTACATCCACATGAAAAACATGGGAGGAGGAGAGCTTCAGCATTTCCTCGAACAGATGGTCTCCGAAGGCCACCAGCGCGACGGCCTAATCCTCGATTTGCGCTACAATACCGGTGGAAATGTACACGATGACGTGCTGCAATTCCTTTCCCAGCGTACCTACCTCACCTGGAAATACCGCGAAGGAAAGCTGTCCAAACAATCCAATTTCGGTGCGGCCGACAAGCCCATGGTATTACTGATCAACGAACAAAGCCTCAGCGACGCCGAGATGACCGCTCAGGGCTTCAAAGAGCTGGGCCTGGGCAAGCTGATCGGCACCGAAACCTACCGATGGATCATCTTCACCTCCGGTAAGGGACTGGTAGATGGTTCCTTCTACCGCCTGCCCTCCTGGGGCTGTTACACCCTCGACGGCAAAAACCTGGAACGCACCGGCGTCGCCCCCGACATTGAAGTAGACAATACCTTCAAAGACCGCATCGATGGCAATGATCCTCAATTGGACCGCGCCATTCAGGAGGTGATGAAGGAGTTGGAGTGATGGAAGAAATGTGGAGGTGGAAGGATTGGAAGGATTGGAAGGAATGTAGGTGTAAAGTAGTTGGCAAATTGGTTGTGTGAAAATTTTTTCACCTTTAGTAAATGTAATTGTCTAAGATGTTGAAAAAACTACATTCAACCAGTTGACCACTAGCCTCGTACGCGAACATCTTTCATGCAAAACAGTGGTTTGATGAATTTTTTGATTCGCGGAGAAGGCATTTTAGGCCAGGTTGCAAAGCTAGCGGCTCTGTCAAGAGGGACGCCCATTCGGCATTGGCTGGCCTAGTGAAGGAGCGCTCCAAAAGCCGTTAAGAGCGGTAAACTGTTTGAGCTAAAAGCAATATTAAAGTGGGAAACTATAGATTAATAGTTCCTGCAATCAAAAGAAAAAATTGATCTTTAAAGCGAGTTTTTACCGTTTAGGTTTTTGGAGTGCTTCGCAGCGTTAAGGGCCAGGCACAGCCTTGATTTTTCCCGCTTTGTATCAAGACAAAGTGGCCGCCGGAGGCAGCTTCCTGTCAAAAAGTGAAAAGGGAGTTTTAAAGCTTCACTATGGATTAGGTGAACTACCTCTCATGCTAAATGCAGTTAAAATCTACACTTGAGTGGTATTCCTTCCAGATTTTAAAAACCAAGAGACATACCTCCGCATAGGAATAATCAAGATGAAATAAATTTCCCCCAACCATTAACAAAAACGGGCCAAACAACCTCCTCAGATCGTCCAGCCCGTTTCAAGATGTTACGTTATATTTTCTTACCTGCCGTGACAGTGCTTGTACTTCTTACCGCTACCACAAGGACAAGGATCGTTGCGGCCTATCTTTTTATCCTGCCGTACGAAGGTTTCCGGCTTGGCGCGGCGGCTCACTGACTCGGCAGCGGCGCGGGCAGCGGCAGCTTCGGTGCGGCTGGTTTGTACCTTGCTCATGTCGGTCCGTTGCTCGCGGGCTTGCTCCAATGGGCGGCCATCGGGCAGTGCGAGGGTACCTTTCGACAAGTAAGCAGTGGTATCTTCATTAATGCTGAATACGAAGGATTCAAACAGATCAAATGCCTCCAGCTTGTATACCACCAGCGGGTCTTTTTGCTCGAAAGAGGCCGACTGAACAGAGTCCTTCATCTCATCCATCGAACGCAGGTGTTCTTTCCACTTTTCATCGATGATGGAGAGCGTCACTGCCTTCTCAATGTCGCTAATTACGGTGTCGCCGTTGCTTTCCACGGCTTCCGCAATATCGGCGGTAATGGTCAGTGGGTGCGAACGTCCATCCGTGTAAGGGATGAGGATGCGCTTGTATTGTTTTTGTGTTTCGTATACGTTTCTGATGTTGGGCATGATCACATCGGTGATCTGCTGGCCTTTGCGCTCGTAGAATTCCTGAAACTGGCGGAAAAACTGCTCTACCAGATCATTGGTCGGTGCTTCCGCAAAATCAGCAGCTTCAATCTTTGGATCGAGGCCCAATTTGCCAAGGGCATCGCGACGGAATGATTCGTAATTTCCCTCCTCTTTGTGGGTATAGACAATACTCTCAATCAGCGAGTAGAACATATTGTTCAAATCTACCGACAAGCGCTCACCGGAAAGGGCATTTTTACGCTTTTTGTAAATGGCTTCCCGCTGGATATTCATTACGTCATCGTATTCCAGGAGTCGCTTACGGATACCAAAGTTGTTTTCCTCCACCTTCTTCTGCGCCCGCTCGATCGACTTACTCACCATGCCGTGCTGAATCACCTCACCTTCCTGGTGGCCCATGCGGTCCATCAGTTTCGCAATCCGCTCCGACTGGAACAAACGCATCAGGTTGTCTTCCAATGACACATAGAATTGAGAACTACCCGGGTCACCCTGACGACCGGCACGACCTCGCAACTGGCGGTCTACACGACGGCTATCGTGGCGTTCCGTACCAATGATCGCCAAACCTCCGGCCTTCTTCACCTGATCGGAAATCTTGATATCCGTACCCCTACCGGCCATGTTGGTCGCAATGGTTACTTTTCCGGGTTTACCGGCTTCGGCCACAATCTCGGCCTCGCGCTGGTGCTGCTTGGCGTTCAGTACGTTGTGGTCAATGCCCCGCATATGGAGCATCCGGCTCAACTTTTCGGAAATATCTACCGAGGTAGTACCAACCAGTATCGGGCGGCCTTCCTGACTCAGTTTTACAATATCGTCGATAACTGCATTAAACTTCTCTCTGGCGGTTTTAAATACCAGATCCTCCCGGTCATCTCTTTGGATCGGCCGGTTGGTGGGGATCACCACTACGTCCAGTTTGTAGATTTCCCAAAGCTCACTGGCCTCCGTTTCGGCCGTACCGGTCATACCCGCCATTTTGTGGTACATCCGGAAGTAGTTCTGCAAGGTCACCGTGGCGTAGGTTTGGGTAATATCGCCCACTTTTACATTTTCCTTGGCTTCCAGTGCCTGGTGCAAACCATCGGAGTAGCGGCGGCCTTCCATCATACGGCCCGTTTGCTCATCCACAATTTTTACCTGGCCCTCCATGACCACGTACTCTTCATCTTTCTCGAAAAGCGTATAGGCTTTCAACAGCTGGCTGATGGAGTGTAGGCGCTTGGATTTAACGGCGAAGTCCTGGGCCAATTTAGTCTTGGCTTCTTCTTTTTCCTCTTTTTCCAGGTCTTCCCGCTTTTCAATTTCCACCATTTCGGTGGCAATGTCTGGCATGATAAAGAAGTTGGAATCGTCGTTACCTCGTGACAGATATTCAGCCCCCAGTTCCGTCAATTCTACCTGACGGTTTTTCTCGTCAATGGTAAAATACAGGGGCTCATCAACCAGGTGCATGTGTTTGTTTTGCTCGGCCATATAGAAATTCTCGGCCTTTTGTAGCAGCACTTTTACACCTTCTTCACTCAGGAATTTAATCAGTGGGCGTGATTTGGGTAATGCCCGGTAAGACCGCAGCAATGCCATACCCATTTCCCCTTCCTGGTGGCCGGTTATGCCTTCTTTATGTAGTTTTTTGGCTTCCGCCAAATATTCCGTCGCCAATTTGCGCTGAGCGGCAATCAGTCGCTCTACCTGCGGCTTCAACTCGATGTATTCCTGGTCTTCGCTACCTTGTGGCACGGGCCCGGAAATGATCAATGGCGTCCGCGCATCGTCAATCAATACGGAGTCAACCTCATCAATCATGGTGAAGTGGTGCTTGCGCTGTACCATTTCATCCAGTGAGCGAACCATATTATCGCGCAGGTAGTCAAAGCCGAATTCGTTATTGGTACCGTAGGTAACGTCGCAATTATAAGCCGCCTTGCGCTGATCGGAGTGTGGCTTGTATTTGTCAATACAATCGACCGTCAGGAAAAGGAATTCAAAGATCGGACCTACCCATTCGCAGTCACGACGAGCCAGGTAATTGTTGACCGTAATCACGTGTACCCCCTGGCCCGATAGGCCGTTGAGGTAGGCCGGCAGGGTCGCCACAAGAGTCTTACCTTCACCGGTAGCCATCTCCGCAATCTTACCGTCGTGTAGTACCATACCACCGATCAGCTGCACATCGTAGTGCACCATATCCCAGGTGATATCGCCACCGGCGGCAACCCATTGGTTTTTCCAAACGGCTTCGTTGCCCTCAATCGTCACATAAGATTTTCCAGACTTGGCAGCCAAATCGCGGTCGTGATCGGTAGCGGTTACCCGCAATGTGCTGTTTTCCTTAAAACGACGCGCCGTTTCTTTCACTACGGCAAACGCCTCGGGCAGAATGTCCTTGAGAATATCTTCCAGGTGCTGGTCACGTTCCTTAATCAACGCATCAACCTGCTCAAAGATTTCTTCCTTTCTCAGCAAGTCCTTGGTTGAACGAGCTTCGCCACGGAGACTCTCAATGTCTTCATTTATACCTGCAAGATGCTCCCCGATACGGCTACGGAATTCCAGCGTTTTATTTCGGAGCGTATCGTTGCTGACTCCATTCAAACCCTCGTAAATCTCATTGATTTCTTCGACGATCGGCATGTACGTATTGACATCTCGTTCGTACTTGGTGCCAAAAATTTTCTTCAACGAATTGGTTAATCCCTTAAGCATATATGTTGGATTTCAATAGTTATCAAAACGGACTTGCAAAGATAAAATATATAGGCAACTAGAGGGTAGTTTGCGTTTGGGGAATCGGCAAACTATTCTGGAGAAGCTATATTTGCAATGCATTAGCCTATGTTTACAGCTCAAAGTTTGACCTCCAAACATGGTCTTAATGTTGGTACACTTATCGTACCATTTCTATAAGAGGATTGTTTTTGTGCCATTTTGGCACATTTTTAATAGACCAGCTGAAATAATAACAGATAAAAAGCACTTTAGGATGATAAAATTACCGCTTTTTCTTACCGGAATTTGCATAATCCTGTTGTCGGCCTGCGGATCAGGTGATGGACACCGGGATATTCGCGACTATTATTTCCCACTCAAGGGGTTGACCGAAGGATTGGTGTACGAATACCAGCCCGTCAGCGAGGATAGCCTGCCGCCAGTCTACTGGTACTATCGCTCTTTTTTGCAAAAAGACAGCAACTATTTCACCAGTACCTACTATGAAAATGACCTCATCCCTTTGCAATTTACCCGCGAAGAAGTAGTGAGCAACGGTATGCTATTGCAAGACATCAACCTCTATTTGCGAGATACCCTTGATCAACAACTCCGAATTCCCGGCGAGATCCTTTCGGGAAGTGTTTTTCCTTTTTCCGTAAAGGAGGATGGGGGCATCTTTTTGTATAAGGTGCGTTTTGAATTTCCCAATGAACAAAACTATGCCACTACGGTGATCAAAAATCGCTATTATATTGGAGATAGTACCTATACCTTTGCGGGTAAAGATTACCCGGCGGTGGTCTTTGATGTGAAGGAACTGGTGGAGCACGGCAATGAAGAAGCCGGTTATGCCGAACCCGAACTGGAAGGTACAGAAATCTACGCCGAAGGACTCGGGCTGGTCTACTTTGATAAAGGCCCTAAAGGCGAGGCACGGATGGCTTACAAATTGGCTGACCGCTACCCGATGACGCGACTGGAGGAAAAATTCAGAAAATTACAGCAACAGCAATCTATTGGCGAAAGCCAATAATTGTGCAAGAGCAGCGTTTCAATAAGTGCAAGGTAAAACAAGGAAGTAAAATGATTTTAAGCAAGAGCAAAAGGACTGTACGCTACATTTCTACACTAGCCCTGATTTTGGCTGGCTTTCTATCTGGTCAGGCGCAGGTGCAGGCACCTCAATTTATTTGTGTAGCCAATGATACCCTTACCTGGAACCTGCCCACCAACAGTTGCGGCCCGTTTCAGGCGTACAATATCTTTGCCAGTCAAACTATGGATGGGCCATACACCCTTCTGGCTTCCGTAACCGAGCCCAATCAGTCGATTTATGTGCACGAGAATTCCAGCTCCATGACCTGGTTTTATTACCTGGAAAGCGACTACGACTGCCCCGGACAGCCGGTACAGCAATCGGATACGCTCGACAACCGTATTCCGGAAACGGGGCCCATTAATTTTGTGACTGTTGATGGCAATGCGGTGGAGATTCAGTGGAGCCTCAGCTCGTCGCCGGAGGTCTTTGCTTACCTCATTGCCCGCAATACCACGCAGGGAACCACGGTGATCGACACCGTTTTTGTGGGCAATACCTACACCGACCTTACTGCCCAACCCGATATGCGGGTGGAAACGTATTTTGTAACCGCTATCGACCGCTGTGGCAATGCCAGTCTGGTAGTTGATCCTCACAACACCATGCTGCTGCAAGCCGAAAACCAGGACCCTTGTGCCCAAAGCATCAGCCTGAGCTGGAATGCTTACCAAAATTGGCCGGGCGGCGTGCAGCGCTACGCCATTTGGGCCAGTACCAATGGGGCAGCCTTTGAAGAGGTAGGGGAGTCCACAAGCACTCAATTTACCCTCCAGGATGTGGACGACGAAACGGAATACTGTTTTTATGTGGTGGCGGAAGAAGCCAACAGCTCCTTTACCTCTCGCTCCACGGAAATTTGTGTAATCACCTCTGTCGTACAACCGGCCAATGACCTTGCCCTGGTCAATGCTACCCTCACCGGTGATGAGGCGGTAAACGTCAACTGGACCTGGAATACGACTGCCGAATTGGCGCAAGCCTCCATCACCCGCACGGTGATCGGGCAGGACCTTGCGGATGTGATTCCCATCACTCTGGGCACTCCCTTAAATTTGGATAATACTTTCCTCGATGAATTTGTTGGGTTTGATCAGGGGCCGATCCGTTATCAGATCGAAACGACCGATGATTGCGGGCAAAATCGCTCCTCCAACGAAGTGGTGACCGTTTTCCTGGAAGGCTCCAACCCCTCCAATGGCCTCAATAATCTGGAATGGACAGCCTACCAAAATGCTCTGTCCAATAAAATCACTTATGATGTGTATCGCATCGAAACCGGAGGTATTCCCGAAAAACTCAATGATCAACCGTTGAGTGAACTGAATCTGGTTGATCAAATCAACATATCAAACCCTTCGGAACTGGTGAGCTGCTATTACGTCATTGCCAATGTGACCCTGGACTTACCCGATGGGCGGGAAGCACAGGTGGCCTCGCGCTCCAATACGGTTTGTTTGCAACAAACAGCTACCCTGCAAGTACCCAATGCTTTTGTGCCGGATGGTTTTAACCGGGAGTTTAAGCCGCTTCTGCAATTTGGAGAGCCGGAAGAATACCTGATGATCATTTATGACCGCTGGGGTGGGAAGGTATTTGAAAGTAACGCTTTGGGTATCGGCTGGAATGGGCAAAAGGATGACCGCCCATTGCCGCAAGGCGTCTATTTGTATCAAATCATTTTGACTCAAGCAAATGGAACGAAAATCGAAGAGAAGGGTAGTGTGGTTCTACTCCGATAATACCTTTACATATTTTCAAACTTGGAAATAGCACCCACTTTCTCAAACAGTTCGGTGAGGGAAAGCTGGGCCTGTCGCACATCCTGCCAGTCTTTGAGGATGATACCAAGGGTGGATTCCACAATTTCTTTATCAAGATGATCGATGTGCAGGGCGGCCAGTGCCTGCGCCCAGTCGAGTGTTTCGGCTACACCGGGCACTTTTTCCAGCTTCATCTGCCGCAATTCCACCATGAAGGCACAAATTTGCTCGCCCAGTCGTTTGTCAACACCGGGTACTTTGCTTTGCACAATTTGTAATTCCTTTTCAAAAGTAGGATAATCAATCCACAGATACAGACAGCGGCGGCGCAGGGCTTCAGAAAGCTCGCGTACGCGGTTACTCGTCACAATTACCTGAGGAATGTGGGTGGCCTTGATGGTGCCAATTTCCGGAATACTGATTTGCCAGTCGGATAGCACCTCCAGGAAAAAGCTCTCAAATTCTTCATCCGAACGGTCAATCTCGTCAATGAGGAGGACCGGAGATTGGTGGTGGGTAATGGCTTGCAACAGAGGCCGTTTGAGCAGAAATTTGTCGCTAAAAATGGTCTTTTCCTTTTCCTCGACACTCTTGCCGGTTTGCTCTTCCATTTTCAGGTGTAGCAATTGTTGCTGATAGTTCCACTCATAGAGGGCATGAGTAGCATCGAGCCCCTCGTAGCATTGCAGGCGGATCAGGTCGGTGTCGAGGGCGCGGGCCATCACCTTGGCGATTTCCGTTTTCCCTACTCCGGCTGGCCCTTCAATGAGCAACGGCTTTTTCAGCGTCATCGCCAAAAAAATGGACATCACAATGGAGGATTCCGTGACGTAACCTTGTTCCTCCAGTAGTTCTTTTATCTTTTCGAGTTCTTGATGCTGCATGATGAATTCTAAACAACTTGGGTCCGAAACAGATCATTCCGAACCCAAGTTTTTAAGTCATTTCTCTAACAACTATCCCGCAGCCGCGGTCAGTGCTCTTTTGGCGTATACTCTGGCCAGATGCTGGCGGTATTCTTCCGAGGCAAAGTGATCGCTCAGTATACCGGCACCTTCTGCCGCTTTTGCAGCGGCTGCTTCGATGTTTTCGGCATTCAGTTCTTTGCCCTTAATGGCGTCTTCCACACCTTTGTCGCGGAAAGCACCGTCGGCAACACCGGTGAAGGCAACACGTACGTCTTTACACTTGCCGCCAGAACTGGTCAACACCACCGCACAACCCACAATGGCAAAACGTGAGGCGGGCTGCATGAATTTCTGGTAGCTGGTGTGTGTATGTGAACTGGCCACCGGTGCTTTGATTTTTGTGATGATTTCATTCTCCGCCAGTTCCGTCATATAGAACCCGGTGAAGAAATCTTCGGCCGCAATAGAACGCTCTCCTTGCGGGCCTTTCACCACAATAGTAGCGTTGGTGGCAATCATCACCGCGGGCCAGTCGGCAGAGGGGTCGGCATGGGCCAGGCTTCCGCCAAGGGTACCGCGATTGCGCACCTGTACATCGCCAATCAGGTCGGCGGCTTCCGCCAAAATCGGCAGCTTGTCCTGCACTAGCTTGGAGTGGGCAATAGCCGCGTGAGTCGTATTGGCACCAATGACCAGGTGACCATTTTCTTCTTTGATACCCTGTAGTTCGGATAACTTTCCGATATCGATTAACATGCCAGGCTGGTTCAGACGCATTTTCATGGCTGGAATCAAACTGTGGCCGCCCGATAGCAGTTTGGCATCATCGCCGTGCTCGGAAAGCAGGCTGATGACTTCATCCACAGAGCTTGCCCGGTGATATGAGAATTCAGCTGGAATCATTATTTTTTAGATTTTAAGTTTTTGAAAAAAGGCCTATCCATTCATGGCTCTCCACACGCGCTCGGACGTCAACGGCATCTGAATATCTTTGACACCATAAGGTGATAAAGCATCCATTACCGCATTGACCACCGCTGGGGTAGAACCAATGGTTCCGGCCTCACCGGCACCTTTTACGCCAAGTGGATTATGCGGACAAGGCGTCACCTGACGGTCTACCTCAAAGGAAGGTAGATCATCGGCGCGAGGCATGGTATAATCCATGTATGAACCGTTGGTCAGCTGACCATTTTCGTCGTAGATGGCTCCTTCAAACAATGCCTGACCAACCCCCTGGGCAATACCACCGTGGATCTGTCCGTCCACGATCATCGGGTTGATTACATTTCCCACATCGTCCACCGCGATGAAGCGTTTCAACGTCACTTTTCCGGTATCTTTATCTACTTCCACCACGGCAATGTGTGCACCGAAGGGATAAGTAAAGTTGGCAGGATCGTAGAAGCTGGAGAAGTCCATACCGGGCTCCAGACCTTCGGGATAGTCGTGCGGTACGTAGGCGGTCAGGGCCACATCACCAAAGCCGATGCTCTTGTCGGTGCCCTTCACCGTCCATTTACCGTTGGCAAATTCGATGTCGTCAACGGAAGCCTCCAGTTTATGGGCGGCAATCTTGCTGCCTTTCTCAATGACCTTATCGATACTCTTGATGATGGCGCTACCACCAACGGCCAAACTACGTGAACCATAGGTGCCCATACCAAAGGCTACGGCATCTGAGTCACCGTGTACAATTTCCACATCCTCCATCGGGATGCCAAATTTGTCGGCCACCACCTGGGCAAAGGTCGTTTCGTGTCCCTGCCCGTGCGAATGCGAGCCGGAGAAAACACTCACCTTACCCGTAGGCTGTACCCGTACCTGTGCCGATTCGTACAGTCCGGCGCGGGCACCGAGGGCACCAACTACTGCGGAAGGCGCGATACCACAAGCTTCGATGTAGGTAGAGAAGCCAATGCCAAGCAGTTTACCCTTTTGGCGGGCAGCCTCCTGTTCCTTACGGAAATTTTTGTAATCTACCATCTCCAGTGCCCTGTTCAATACTCCATGATAGTTGCCACTATCGTATTGCAGGGCCACCTGGGTTTGATAACCCGGTTGGTTGACCCCGTCAAAGGCAGGAATGAAGTTTTTTAATCTCAAATCAGCAGGGTCCATCTTCATTTCCAGGGCAGCTGTATCAATGAGTCGCTCCAGCAGGTAGGTGGCTTCCGGACGACCGGCACCACGGTAGGCATCAACGGCAGTAGTATGCGTAAAGACACCAAGCAGGTCAATGTGGATTTTGGGTGTGGTGTACAGTCCTTGCAATAGCGTTCCGTGCAACCAGGTAGGTACAGCGGGCGCAAAGGTAGACAGATAGGCACCGAGGTTGGCGAAGGTATTAACCCGCAGGCCAACAATTTTGCCGTCCTTGTCAAAACCCATTTCTGCCTTGGTCACGTGATCGCGGCCGTGGGCATCGGTGATGAAGCTTTCACTACGCTCGGCAGTCCACTTGACCGGGAGACCCAATTTTTGGGAACACCAAATCATGAGGGCTTCTTCTATATAATGGAAGATTTTACTTCCAAAACCACCTCCCACGTCGGGGGCTACTACGCGAACTTTGTGTTCGGGTATACCCAATACAAAGGCACACATCAGCAAACGTGTCAGGTGCGGGTTTTGGGAAGTGGTATAAAGCGTGTACTTTTCACTGGTCGGATCAAAATGGCCAATCGCTGCCCGGGGCTCAATGGCGTTGGGGATCACCCGCTGGTTAATAAACTCTAGTGTGGTGACATGGTGGGCAGCGGCCATGGCCTCATCTACTTCGGCTTTTGGATTTCCGAGCTCCCAGTCGAAGCAAATGTTATTGGGTGCATCTTCATGCACCAGTGGTGCGCCGCTTTCGGTGGCCTTCCTGGCGTCGACAACGGCGGGTAATTCTTCGTATTCGATTTCTACAGCGTCGGCTGCATCACGGGCCTGCTCGCGGGTTTTGGCAATGACGATGGCTACGGAATCGCCCTGGTGGCGCACCTTATCCGCTACGATCAGCGGGTGGGGTGGTTCCTTCATCGTGTCGCCGTTTTTGAAATTAATTTGCCAGCCACACGGTACTCCGTTGACTCCTTCGAAGTCTTTGCCGGTATAAATGGCAACAACTCCTGGCATGGAGGATGCCTCAGCTATATCAACGCTGAGTATTTTGGCGTGGGCATAAGGGCTGCGGATGATGTATGAATGAAGCATACCCGGTAGGACAATGTCATCCGTATAGTGGCCCTTACCGGTGATAAAGCGCTTATCTTCTACACGCTTCACTGATTTTCCTATGAATGTCATAAGGGTTGATTTTGATTAATTCACAAATGCAATGATCAGGCTTTTTCGGCGGCGTACTGGATGGCTTTCACGATATTGTGATAGCCGGTACAGCGACAAAAGTTGCCTTCCAGCGCTTCGCGGATTTCCTGTTCACTGGGATTGGCATTGCGGTCCAGCAAATCGGCCGCCGTCATGATCATGCCCGGTGTGCAAAAGCCACACTGTAATCCATGTTCTTCCTTAAAGCCTTCCTGAAGCGGGTGCAGCGTGCCATTTTGGGCGAGGCCTTCAATAGTGGTGACCTTGGCGCCATCGGCCTGAACGGCCAATAAGGTACAGGACTTCACCGCCTGGCCATCCACCAGTATGGTACAGGCACCACAGTTGCTGGTGTCGCAGCCCACATGCGTTCCGGTCAAACCCAGTGTGTCGCGCAGAAACTGCACCAACAGAAGCCTGGGCTCCACTTCATGGCTTTGCGATTCCCCATTAACGGTTAGGGTTATTTTCGTCGTCATGAGTTTTATTGTGTTTGAAAAGGTTACGAAATTTATTGATTGATCTTCTCTTCCATGGCCTGAAAGAACTGCTTGGTCAGGGTGTTGGCTACGCCAGTCATTACCCGGTTGCCCGTTCGGGCCAATAAGCCGGAAAGGCGTGCATCGCCGTTGAAGGACAGTTCGGTCTCATTCTCGGAAAGTTCGTTTAACTCAATACTGACATCAGCAGCAACATTGCCAATCTTGCTGTTTTGTTTCACTTTGAGCAGGAATCGGTTGGGTTCATCTTTTTCGGCCACTTCCAGGTCGCCGGAGAAGGAACCTTTTACCGGCCCCATCTTGACGTCTGCAATGGCTTTGTACTGATCTTCTCCGGTAGGTTCAAGTCTGGTAATCCCCGGTGTGATTTCTGCCAGAGTATCGGCATCCATCAACATTTTCCAAATAGTAGTAGCTGAAGCATTAAAGGTATGCTTACCGTTCAGTTGCATAGGCAATCGAGTTTAATAAGAAAAAAAGAAGCTTAAATTTATCTCAACGAGGGTTACCAAGGAGGTACTAACTATATAAAGCGAGAATATACTAAATGTTTTTGAAAAGCGCCACTTTATGAAATAAAAATAGGTGTAAAATTGTAAAGCCAAAAGATAAAGGGAAGCCGGTAGTTGGCAAATTATTGGAAAATGAGGAAGACAAGCAGGGTTGCTTGACTTTTGTGCAAACCAAAATCCCCGTAATTTTGTTGCCAGATAAACACTAATCAATGAGAGTTTCCGTTTACCGCAAAGCACATTTCAATGCGGCCCACCGACTGCACAATCCCAATTGGAGCGATGAGAAAAATCGCGAAGTCTTTGGCCTTTGCAATAGCCCTAATTATCATGGCCACAATTATGACCTGGAAGTAAGGGTCACCGGTGAGGTCGATCCGGAAACTGGATTTCTGATTGATTTGAAGATACTGAAGGATCTAATCTACCGGGAAGTGGAATTGCGCTTTGACCACAAAAATCTTAACCTGGATACCGAAGCGTTTAAAAACCTCAATCCCACTGCGGAGCACATCTGCTATGTTATTTGGAATATTCTGCGCAAGCACCTCGATGAACGCTTTGAGATCGGAGTGCGGCTTTACGAGACGCCGCGCAATTATGTGGAATATCCAGCCATTCAATAAAAAAGAGCCGGAGCAATTTGCCCCGGCTCCGTAAAGTGTTCAAAATTAGAAAACCTTCAAGATGTTGGTTGTTAGCAGAAACAATTTGGTGCTACCAACTTAGTAATACTCATAAGTAGTAACTTCCGGTGTACCCGGTCCCTGAGTAGTTCTTTGAATAGGCAACCCATCCTCCCGATAGTTGTAATGCAATAAATAGAAAAGATCAGCACCATTGCCTTCTTCCCGGAAGGAGCCTGGCAGATTGGGCTGTCCTCCAATGCCGGGAATGACCTCGAAACCGGGAAACGGATTGATCTTTGCCTTATAATCGTCGTAGGTACGCGTGGAAATCAAAACATCGTCTTCACCATTGAGACCGGGGGTATAAACGAGTTGTTTGAAAATATTCCCATCCTCAAAATAGAGGTACACAAAGGTGAATTCGTGTTTATAACCGCCCTCGGGTTGTAGGAGGAAATTGACTTGAAGGCCCACATTGCCCGCTGCGTCATATTCGAAGAGGTTGTATTCCTTTTTAACCCCTTCATCAAACCTTTCCGAACGTACAATTTTGCCGTTTTCCTGGATGTACACTTCTTCATGATCGGGATAGGTGGTGACTTTCTCAATCAAACCGTTGGCCGCATAGGTATACGTATCCGTACCGGTGCGTGGCATCGGCGTATGCGTCTCCCAGTGAATTTTTACAATGCGTCCGGCTTCATCGTATTCGTAGGTCTTTTTGCTGCGCCAGCTACCTCCAATTTGCTCGTAGGATTTTGCTTTGTTGAGTAGTTCGTCATCCATCAGCGACAAGTCAAAGCTGAGCCGTTCACCTTTTACGACCGGCCCTTCGGTACTTTCAATGGAGAAGCGAATCGTTTTGTGACCTTTCAACAGGGTATCGTCAATTGGCGCTACCTTGAAAGTTACCGCTTCGGCTCCGGCGGCAAAGGCAATATCTATCTTCCCGTTGGTATTGATTCCCGGGTTAGTAAAGATCGTGCCGGCCGGTAGATCTGCTATCTGAACAATTACCTTTCCTGATTGCGGTGCCGGGGTGGACAAAGGCATGGACACGGTTAATCCTTCGTCGTTGCTTTCGTGCAGGATGCCTTCAGGGGAGGCAAAATTTACCGTTGTGAAGTTTTGGTCATCGGTAATGGTGATGGTCATTGCTGGCTTATTGCCAATTTTGAATCCATCGCTTACCGTGGTGATGTCCAACTCCACTACACGGTCGGCTTCCACAATGTCATTATCAACCGGTTTGATGTGGAAAGATGCCGCAGCATCTCCTTCTTCTACCATCAGTTCGATAAAGCCATTGATGACAGCCGGTGTGATTTGAAAAGCTGCTGGAGTAGCAGTGGAAAGCGAGATTTTGATCTTGCCGGCCTGCCGCGCCGGTTTGCTAAAGGAGAGCACTACTTCCTTTTCATCAGAATTTTCGGGCAGTGCGAAGTCCACACCAAATTTGACGGTCACTTCTGGTTCGGTGGGGGTGACAGTATCATCATCTTTACAAGCCCACACATTGATGATAACCATCAAAACAACAAACATTTTCCAGATCGATTTCATAAATAATGGTTTAAAATGGTCAGGCTTCAAATGGCCTGAACGGGTGATTGATTGAACAAACACCAGTTTAGACCAAAGTGCTGACGAAGAGGTGGCACTTTTAACAGAATTTAAGAATTTGTATTTTACCACAAAAACACCATGAGATTATTTTGCCTTACCTTTTTGGTAGCGGTGCTTGTTGGTTGTCAACCCACACCCAAAAGCCTTTCGGAATATCCGGAAATTAACGCTGTGTTTACCGATGAGGAAATGGGTGAATTGCAAACCATCAGAACATTTTTTGTGGCCACCGCATGCAAGGCCGAAGGGATGGCTGAAAATGACCCCGGTGCTTGTATTGACGCTTATTTCAAAAGGGTAAATGAAACTGCGGAAGTAGAAGGATATTTTGATCTGAAAATTTCGGACCAGGAGGAACTCTATGACGAACTGAGCGATGAACTGATGGAGGAAATCTGGTATTATGGCATGACCATCAACGCCGCAAAAGACACGACTGCCAGTCTTGATCTACGCAGGGATGGAAAGTACGTGGCATTACTCAAGGAGATGGGCAAGGAATACCCCAGTGTAGGGAAATATGCGGAAAGGATAGAGGTTGTGGCTGCTTTGCCCATAAATGGCCTGCATGGCCTTGTTGCGGATGATCAGATGCAATTGTTTGAGGATGAGCGTTTTCAATTAATTGCGGCTATTCACTACCTCACGCTTAATGAGCAGTATCTTGCTGAACAGCGATTAAATTGAGCTGGAAGACCGTTCGGAAATACTGAAAGGTCTTTTTCGCCGCCTCAATAGCTGCTTCGGAGTCATCGATGGACAGCTCTTCTGCCATTTGCTGAAAAGCGCTCCAACGCTTGCCGGTTTCTTCGTCTTTTTGATAAAAATGGAAGTGGTCAACCGACTTCAAATGCTCATTTTGCCGCAAGGCTTTGGCAATGTATTGATTGCCCAACATGGAGCCCTCAACAACGTATAAAGCACCAAATACCTGGGCCACCTCTGGTTCAATGGAAAAAGAGGGAAGGGAAAGGGAGTAGTCCCGAACGGAGAGATTTAAAAATTGTAAATCGCTGGCCAGGACCTGGCTGCGTTGGCGGAAAAAATCGGTCAATTGCGGTTGATCAACGATTTGCAGTGCATCCCGAATACCCGCTTCCAGTTGCTGATGAATCAGATGGTTTTTCAAAACCAAATCCTGATATTCACTCAGCTGCAAGCTACCCTTACGAATGCTTTCTCCGTAGGAAACTTCCTCCGTCAGCCGGTGCTCCTGCTCCGTAGCGGCCTTGAGTTGTTGCATCAATATGGGCTTAGGCTTCATAGTTCTTCAGCTTTTCAATCAGTCGATTTATTTCCTCTTTTCCGTCAAAATCCGGAGTCTTCTTCAGCAACTCCTTCATCTTGATAAAGGCAAAACGATACTCCCGCAATTCTTCCTGTTGGGCCTTAGCCAGCTGGCTTACTGCGTGGTACCGCTTCAGCACCTTTTCCAGGCGCTCGGCCAGGTTCGACATGCGGTCTTTTAGTACATACCCCGCCGCCCCACTCAGTATGGCCTGGGCCACCTTTTCTTCGTCATCGAGGGTGCCGGTCACAAAGATAAAGGGAATGTACGCCAGGTTTTCTTTGGCGTACTGCAAGGCTTCCATGCCCGTGAAGTCGGGCAAATCGTAGTCGGCCAGGATCACATCGTGCTGACCCCATTTTATCTTTTCGTAAAAGCTGGCGCGATCTCTTGCCACGGTAAATACTGCATGAGGCGCGAGCTTGCGAATCTGTCTTTTGACCAGTTCTTCATCCGTTTTTTGGTCTTCCAGCATGAAGACTTTTAAATCAGGCTTAATCATAACTCCTTATTAAGATATATCGTAAAAGTGGTGCCCACTCCGGGCTCACTCTGTACTTCAATTTTTCCCTGGTGTCGCTGCACAATGCGCTGCACGATCGACAAGCCGATGCCGGTACCTTCAAAGGCTTCATCGTGTACCAGGCGGTTGAATACACCAAAGATTTTGTCTGCAAATTTCATGTCAAATCCCACCCCATTATCGCTGATGCTAAGGGTAGTCATTTGGGGCGTGTCAGTTCCCATTACAGTGATTACTGCTTCCGGGGTCTGACGGCTGTACTTGACGGCATTTGAGATCAGGTTTGATAATACGTGCTGAAATAACACCTGATCCGCCTGAATGTTGGGCAGGGGAGCTTGCAAATCCAGTCGAATATTGCGATTTGGATCTTCTGCTGCCCTCAATTCTTCGTAAATTTCTTTAATTGCGGTCTCCAGATTGACCTCGCCCAGGAGCAACTCCTTGCGACCCAATCTTGAAAACTTGAGCAAATCATTAATGAAATTACTCATTTTGCCCGTACTTTCAATGATCGTACCAACAACTTTTTTTCCGTAACTATCCAATTGATCGGCATAGTCTTCCAGCAAGATCTTCGCAAAGCCGTCAATGCTGCGTAGTGGCCGCCGCAAATCGTGGCTCACCGAATAGCTGAAGCTCTCCATATCCTGATAAGCTTCCGACAATTCCTGGTTGAGCTGGCGTACCTCGCCGTATTTTTGCATGGCATACTCCTTGATGTCGCTACGCAACGCCAGTGCCGCATTGATCTCATAGGGCTGCCAGGGCTTGGAGGTTTTTTCCACCTGCTGCCGCCATTTGGCAAACGACTTTCTCGGACTCAACCGTACGCCGTCCTCCGAAGTGGTCATGGCCTTTTCGGGATTACCCCCCCAAAAAACTTCCTGGCTGTATTCGGGTTTGAACCAAAAGATATACTCCTCCGGCCGATTACTGATGCGAATGGCTAATATTCCTGAAGCTTTTTCAACATAGACTTCCGCTGGCGCATACAAGTTTGATAGCGACTGCGTATGAAAGACTGAATCAATCTGCTGACCGTCCAGCCATTGGGCCAGTTGGTAGACCTCGGCACGGGTAGGACATTCTCCGAGTAAGATGATTTGCCCTTCAAAGCAGATAGCTGCTCCCTGACAATCGATCAAACTCATCAGCGTTTCCGAACCCTGTGTCAAACCGGCAATGATATTGCCATCAGTGATCATCTGCTCCGCCAGTTTCGATTTGATCAGATTGACACCCAATACTGCTTGCCGAAATTCATTCATCGCCTGCAAGGCCAGGTGGCCGGAAAATATCTGCCCGATAAACTGGCAGGTCATGCGCAGGCCATAATCCACAAATTTTGGCGAATAATGGTGGCAGGCAAACAATCCCCACAACTTATCATCATGTGTAATGGCGATGGTACAGGTGGCACCAACCCCCATATTTTCCAGGTATTCCAGATGGATGGGGGAGCTCGCCCTACTCACGCTGTGGGTCAGGTCGAGTGGTGCTTTGCTCACTGGGTGCAGTCCGGGTGTAATGCGCACGCCGGGGTCGGCTACATCGGCAATCGTGCGCACTTTATTTTTCAGAAAAAGCTCCCGTGCCTGCCGCGGAATATCGGTAGCAGGGTAGTGTAGCCCCAGAAAGGCTTCCAGATGCTCGGCTTTATCCTCCGCAATCACTTCACCGTTGTACGCTTCATCAAAGCGGTACATCATCACCCGGTCGTAGCCGGTAATGCGGCGCACCTCCCGAACGGCCAGAGAAGTCAGTGTACTGATGTCCTGCTCTCGCTGGATGCGTTTGATAGCGTCACCTACTTTTTGCTGAAAAGCAATATTGCTGTTTTCGCTTTGGTAGGGTTCCAGTTCAAACATGATCAACTCTCCCGACTGGTGTACAATCAGGTTGTAAAAACGGGCATCTGGCCCCTGACCGACTTCCACTCGCAGCGGATTCAGCTGCATCAGCGAATCGCCACGATCGTAGGTTTCTTTTACCAGTTGCACCAATTCACGGTCAATTACTTCCGTTATGGGGCGATTGAGCAGAGACTCATAAGGTTTGTCGAAAATTAATGCCGTATTTTGGCTCAATTGAAGGATGTGAAGCGTGTCCGGATCACAAGCCAGGAAGCAGGCATGGGTTTGCACCAATTGAATAATGTGGATGGGTTCATCCTCGCAATTGTGCAAATCCACTTTGTAGGGATATAGCTCGAGCCTTTTATCTATACGCTGTTCGGCCATTAAGACATTCTAATTACGCCATAAATAATCGGACTCTTTACTTGCCGCCAAAGATATCAACATCAGAAATGTTATGCAAGTCTTTTTTGTAAGTTTACCTTTGAATAAAATTATTAATCATGCAATACGAAGCAAAGACCCCCTCAGAATACTTTGATCAGCTCGACAATGACTGGCGTAAGGAGAAACTGCTGGAGATCAAAAAAATGATTCAGTCAGCAGCGCCGGAATTGGAGGAAGGTATTGAATATAAGATGTTGCGCTATCATCTGGAAGGCCAGACGGTATTTAATCTGACTGCGCAGCGTGGCTATGTCAGCCTGTATGTTGGGACCATTGATAAGGTGGAAAATGGGCGGAAATTATTAGAGCCGTTTGATTTGGGCAAAGGATGTATAAGGGTGAAAAAGAGTATTGACCTTTCGGAAACGGAGCTTGATCAATTTATTGAGCAAACCATTGACATTTGGCGAGCCGGCGGGGAGACCGATTGTTGACCTCAATATCTTTTACCAATACAAAGTACTGTAGCGAGCTAAAAAGTATTGGTAGACCCCATAAGCCACAAATCCCAGCGCCAGCAATGCCATCAGGATATTACCCAGCGGCAGGTCTTGCAGATAGGTGAATACGCCTTCCAGGCCTCTAATTTCCAAAGCGCTCCCCTGGCTGGCGGCATTAAAGGTAAACCAGGCAAAAATGAGAAAGGAGACACCTCTGGCAATAAAGCCAAACCGCCCCGATTTTTCCAGCAATTCTCGGGATTCAACGCGGCCCCGTCTATTAATATCTTGCAAAAATTTCTTTTGTAGCCCTTTGTAGAATTGATAAATACCTACCCCCAGCAGGATCGCTGCGATCAGGTACATGGCCATTTCTCCCCACGACTGCCTGAGCAGTATACTGGCGAGGTGATCCTTTGAGCTGCCGGAGCTGCCGTGTCCGGTAAAACCATTTCGCAGGGTGGAATATCCCAGTCCGGCATAAACCAGTCCACTGATGAAATAACCCGTGCGTTTGGCGTAAGCCTTTTCATCCTGCCCTTCATTCTTGGTGTCCAAAAACGCAGAACACATCCTCCACACGGCATAACCCGCCAGCCCCAGTCCAATCAGGATGAGGATGATTTGGCCAAAACGCTGGTTTTCCAGAAAATCGATAACGCCATTTTTACCGGCAATTTGCCCGCCCAGTCCCAGGGCTGCAGAGAGGGTCAACACGCCAACCAGCGCATAGATCACCCCTTTGGTGATGAGTCCCACTTTTCGTATGTGTTCGATCATGTTGTTGGTTTATGCTAAAACTCGGAGCGCGGGCATTTGTTCTGACGAGTAAAGGGAAGGATTTAAATCTGTTACGAAAGAAGATTTAATCATTTCATATCTCCACACTGACCGGAACCGGGCAGCCGTTTAGTGGTTGAGGGAAAATTTTTTCGCCTGTGAATTTATTCACCGAAGTAGGAGGAAGGTAAGGTGGTTCGTTCAAAGGGGCTGCGCATCACGTACCGCAAATTTTTCAATGCAGGTAGCTTTTGGCGGTGCTGGTCGATGAAATAAATTTCACCGAACCACTTGCCCAACCTTCCACTTTTAGATAGCGCACTTCCGGCGAGCATTCCGTTGTTGATGGCCGAAGCCGGAGGTAAATGTAAACTTAAACGCGGAGACAAATCATAAGCTCTCTGGTACAAATACAGTCAATGAAAAAAGGGAGTCTACGACTTATTTCGCCCATTCATCTCCTCCAATAACCTCACCTGCTGCTCCAATAATTCCGTAGTGCGATGCAGCAATTCAATATCCTTCGGCGTGGCCTCCGTTTCGTCTTTAGGGTCTTGTGCTTTGTTGCGGATGGAGTTCATCAGTTTGACCACCAGGAAGACTGTGAATCCAATAATCAAAAAGTCAATCCCTGCTTCAATCAGCTTACCGTAACCAACGGCAATTTCGTCCAGCTGGCGCCCATCAGTGATGGTAGCGGCTTCCTGCAGGATAAATTTTTTATTGCCCCAGCTCGTTCCATTGGTTAAAAAAGCCAAAGGCGGCAGGAAGATCTCCTTGACCAACACATCCACCACCTTATTAAATGCAGCACCGATGATGACCCCGATGGCGATGTCGATCATATTGCCCTTGAGGGCAAATTCCTTAAATTCTTTAAAGAGGGTAAATTTCATTTTTATCTTAAAACGTTGATGTTAAATTCTTTTCTGATGTCTTCGATAGGTGGTGTATCTAAATAGGGTTCGAATTCCGTCCATGGCCACGGTTTGTGCATGCGTTTTGCTCTGATGATTAGTAGAGGGATAGATGATAAAAGCTTAAGCAGGTCTTTTAGCACATGCACGAGCGTAAAATGCCTGGATAAGGCAAAAGCATTAGCTTCTTGATAACCGTTGAGGTGTTTCCAAAAACCTAAAGTTGTTCCGAAAATCGTCCATATTTTCACCGAACCTTCGCCATAAAGAGAGATGTCGCAACCAAATAGTACGTGAGCGATATCATGCGACTTAAAAAATGCCCGGGCTTCCTTTGAGATTCCTGTTTTATTATGATGTAGGTGTTTTTTGTACTCATTATGGAAATTTTCCAAACCTTGCCTTAGCGTAGTGCGGTCTTTCATTTTGGACTAGTTTTGATACCTCCGCTATTCTTCTATTTCGAAAGGAGCCAGGGTGTTGTGATCCGCTATATCATTCCAAAGTGCAATGGGCCGGTAATCGCTACATTTCATCTTTTCAAGTACGCTGCGATGAATTCTGGGGATGTGATCCAAGCTTATGGGCGCCCTGCGGTCTTTTTCTCCTATTTCAATACCAAAGATTTTATAAACCGAGTCATGAGGTTTTGCATTCAGGTCATCCTTGAATTCATAAACATAATCTTCTTTCGTAAGCAAACCTCGCTCCTTGGCTTTCGTAAGCATCCATCTGAGCGCAATATCTGAATGGTGTCGTTCCTTATAACCACCCCCTACATCCGAATGCACGCCGGGAAACCAGACCTGTAGGATTCGGTCCTTATTTTCGGGGGTGACTTTCCAGAGAGTGGGTTCAAACGATTCTCGCCGCTCATCAATAGCGATGGCATGGCAGGCAAACTGCACTTCAGGATTTAGCTTGGTATCGTGGAACGCAAAGACCTGATCACTGACTTTTTTCAGGAAAGACACTGGTATGCCCAACGCCCCGACGGTATCCCATACACCAAGCATGTGAATAGGACATTTTTTATTCGCCGCTTTGTACGCATCCATCCTTTCTGTATCCCGATCTTTGTAGGCATCATATAACTTGTCGATGTCCGCATCCATTCCAAGGCTTGCATCACTGACCCCACATCGATACACCAGTCCTGCCAGTGATCTGGCGGTATAGGCACCACGACTGAACCCAAAAATAAAGACCTTGTCCCCCGCTTGATGATGATTCACCAAAAAGGAATAGGCTTTTTTTACATTCCTGGAAAGACCTACGCCATGCAAGCCTCCCAGCTTCATATCATATCCGCCATTGGTACCCACCCCTTTGCCGTAATAAGTGACCTGTCGGTGATCATCAGAAAGGCTCATTTCGTGCATCAATGCAACATTGGTTAAGACAGTTGGGTCTTCCTGGTCATTCCAGGTGCCGTCCAGGTAGATGAGGATGTTTTTCATATTGGTGGTTTTAGGTTAGTGGAGGAAAGTTCATGTTGTGAATATAGGGAATTTACGTTCTTTGACAAATTTCCCCGATGTGAAATCGGGACAAGCTGTGGTTAAGCTAAAAGGTGAATCAGAAGCGCCCGCAGAAAGCGCTGGTTTACCTTTTTGATTGACTCAGAATCACGAGATTTGTCTAAGAACCGGAATTTATTGACAAACTTGGATAGGAGCAGTTGCCATTAGACTCCTTACGTAAGGATAAGACATTCTTGCCTATACTCCCAATAAAATTTGCCTCTGGCGGGTTCTTTTGCATTGCCCAAAAGAACCAAAACGCTAGGCTGTACCTGGTTCTTAACGCTGCGAGGACAGTCAAAAGCCTAAACGGCAAAAACTCGCCTTTGTGTGCTTTTTTCAGATAAAATAGTGGGAAGTGCTGAATATCTGTCTTTCAGGCTACCCTTGATTTTGGCTCAAACAATTTCCCGTTTTTAACTGCTTTTGACTGTCCTCTTTGGCTAAACCAGCTAAGGCCGATGGGGGCGCTGGTGGTTAATCGGACGGTTGGTGTTGTGGATGAACGGTTAATCGGCATTAGAGGATTTCCGTTAGGAAAGGCTGTACCTTGCGGGGTGCATTCTACTCGATAAGCGTTAGTTTTTTTACACCTAATTTCATTCCCTGAAAAGTCTTTACAAGTTCTATTTCAACCAAATCACCTTCTTTGTTTTTTAATTCAAATTGCTCAAAGTCGTGAATCCACGTCTCCACATTGTCCAAAGTTTTATAGAGCATAGTTTTGTAATCTGGTTGATCAATGCTAATTAGCTCAAATACTCCGGCATCTTTCATTCCAGCGGTTCCTGTGGTCCAAACCTCTGTCGGCGCTCCGTAAAGAGGGATTAAAATTTCGTATTCAAATGCAGGGTTGCTGTATTTGGGTACAATCTCATCTAAAAAGTAATCGATTAGGTATTTGAGCTTTTTAGGATCACCGTGGGCTGCATATTTCCCGTTCTTGACCTTTATGTAATACCAGTCAAATTCTGAGGTCTCCTGTTGGACTTCGAACTCAATTCCTTGCAGTGAAGTTTCTCGCAAATCAATGGTTAGTCCCCATCCAGGGTTATCCAAAGTATCAATCTTAACCCCATAATGATGTTCCCAATCACCATTGCATTGACTTGTATACCATGCTTGAAGTCTTTCTATTGATTCCATTTTTTTATCTAAATTGTTTTGGTCTTCTTCCTTGCGCCGCCATTTGCGCTATTTCATTAATCCGCTTCTGTCTGGTCTCCGTCCTTTTGGCAACGACCACCCAGTGCAGCATTTGCTTTTTAATGGACTTTGACTGGCTTTGAAAAAATGCCATTGCACTTTCGTGAGTATTCAAGGCAATTTTTAAATCCTCCGGAACAATCAATTTTTCAACATCATCCATTAGTGACCAGTTCCCATTTTCTTTAGCGATTTTGATGCTGTCCAAACCCGCTTTGGCCATCAGGTTGTCCCGGATGAGTTGGGCCACCTTATCCTTGTTGATTTTCGACCAGGTGCTACTCGGTTTTCGTTTGCTGAAATACTGCATATACCTTTCCTCGTCAATCGTCTTTTTAGTGCTGTCTATCCACCCAAAACAGAGCGCTTCATCAACCGCTTCACTCCAGGTAAGCGAAGTCACTTCTGCGGATACCCGAAAATAAACCAGCCAAATGGACTGTTTGGCCTGATGATGTTTTTCTAGCCATTCCCGCCACTCTGTTCGGCTTGCAGGACAAAATGTTTCTACTTCCTTGTTCGGCATTTGTACTTGTCATTTTTGATTAAGCGGTACAAAGGTATTCCTGACAAGTGACAACAGTTTGTCAAGGGTGAGCAAAAATAATGGTATTGGTCAAAAGAAGAGCTACGTCTATTTGCTCAGCGTCAGTCTTTTTACACCTAATCTCATTCCCTTAGGGGTCAGCGAAAAATAACTTACCCAAAATGATTTGATCTGAATAAAGATAGGATTAACTTTGGAATATCTCCAAAAATGGAAATATGAATAAATATCCATACAGTGAATCGACCGAGATATTGATGAAGCGGTTGTTCAATAACTTATCGGAAAAAGATAAACGACATTATGCCTCAGTAGAAGCCTTCAAATTGGAACATGGGGGCATAGAATATATCAGCACCCTATTTGGCATTGACCGTAAAACGATACGGTCAGGGATCGAAGAGCTAAAAAAAACGACTTTTGCGGACCAGGACAGATCCGTAGAAAAGGAGGCGGACGAAAAGCGGATAAACCGGAACAAAACCCGATCCTAATCGAAAAATTTGAAAAGATCGTTGAAAATCACCGTGCCGGTAATCCAATGAATGCACAAATTCAGTTTACGTATTTGAGCAGGCCGGAGTTACTTAAAAAGCTACAACAAAGCGGTTTAAATACAAGTCTTTATTATGTGGATAAGTTGCTTGCCAGCCTTGGGCTAAGCCAACGTAAAATGGCAAAGACGGGTACTTTTAAACAAGTACAAGGGCGCAATGAGCAATTCGAATATATTGACCAACTGGTGAGTCAATATAGGCAGAGGGGACAAATTCTCATCTCGATGGATAGCAAAAAAAAGGAGCAACTAGGCCAATTGTACCGCCAGGGAAAGGTGTATTGTAAGGAGGCACAAATATGTAATGATCATGATTTCACAAGCATGGCTACTGGAAAGATAACTCCTTTTGGCATTTACGATATTCAACTCAATGAAGGCTATATGTTTCTAGGTCAATCAGCTGATACCCCTGATTTTGCGGTTAATTGCTTATTGGATTATATCAAGTACTACGCCTGTAAAAGGTATCCCCAGGCTACCCAAATGCTCATCCTTTGTGATTCGGGGGGGAGTAATGGGTGTCGAACCTATCGGTTTAAAGAAATGATACAATGGGTCGCCCAATATACCAACCTCCAAATCAGAGTGGCTCACTATCCAAGTTATTGTTCAAAGTACAACCCTTGCGACCATAAACTATTCCCTCATATTACCAGAGCATTAGCCGGAGTCATGTTGGATTGCGTAAAGACCGTTTGTCATTTGATCAAATCCAGGGCTAAAACAAAGCAAGGCTTAAAGGTATTTGTTAGACAAATGAAAAAGGAATATCAAACTGGAATTAAGGCAACAAAAAACTTTCTACAAAACTATCCAATTGTTCACGATCAGATATTACCTCAGTGGAATTATTGGGCCTTACCTTAGTATTAATATGGGGAGGTTATTTTTCGCTGACCCCTTAAAGGTCTTTACAAGTTCTATTTCAACCAAATCACCTTCTCTGTTTTTTAATTCAAATTGCTCAAAGTCGTGAATCCACGTCTCCACATTGTCCAAAGTTTTGTAGTGCATAGTTTTGTAATCTGGTTGATCAATGCTTATCAGCTCAAATACTCCGGCATCTTTCATCCCAGCGGTTCCTGTGGTCCAAACATCTGTAGGCGCTCCGTAAAGAGGCACTAAAATTTCGTACTCAAATGCAGGGTTGCTGTATTTGGGTACAATCTCATCTAGAAAGTAATCGATTAGGTATTTGAGCTTTTTAGAATCTCCGTGGGCTGCATATTTCCCGTTCTTGACCTTTATGTAATACCAGTCAAATTCTGAGGTCTCCTGTTGTACTTCGAACTCAATTCCTTGCAGTGAAGTTTCTCGCAAATCAATGGTTAGTCCCCATCCAGGGTTATCCAAAGTATCAATCTTAACCCCATAATGATGTTCCCAATCACCATTACATTGACTTGTATACCATGCTTGAAGTCTTTCTATTGATTCCATTTTATAGTTTTTGTATGGGTGTCAAACCCTAAAATGATTAACTTTTTTTAGCTCATTTTCCAGGTACATCATCATCTCTTTTCCAATGCCCTTTCCCTGAACATCCTTTCTGACGCCAATCGCATACAAATTATAAGTGCCCACCGTCAGTTCCTCCGGTGCGCAATAGCCAATCGATATTGGTTTGTCTTCCAAAAGTGCAGTAAACCAGACCTCCCCACTTTCGGGGTTGGTAAGGTAACCTGATATCATCTCATCCAGCAACTCCGATGGAAATAATTCAATTGAATCCAGGACATTTTTTAGATGTACAACGTCCTGTTTTTCTATGCTTCTGATGGTTACATTCATGATAGATAGGTTGTTTTTAATTCAGATTACAGCAATCCCCTCGTTTTACACCAGGATTAACACGCATCCGTCACCGTAATAATCAAAATGCCTTCAATTTCTTGAATTTTACATTTTCCATTACCGGAATCTCCAAAATGAAAGAGGATCATATCCATTGATTTGGAGATCAGCCTTGGCGAAGAAGCCTGTAACTGATCCTTATAGTTATTTCTTATTTGAATAATTTTTTTGCCGATTTAAGATTACAATTTACCAAAGTTTCAACTAATTCCTCTTTAGTTCTTGGAGGGTTTTTTAATGAGGCAAGCTGATTTTGAAAAGCATTATTTACGATTTCAGGGTTTATTTTGTGAAGTAAGTTCAGAAATTTATCAGGAGTATAAACATCAATATTGAACTCTCTGACATATTTTGATGGAAAATCTTTTTGATTAAAAGTTATTATTGCATCAGCTTTGCAATGAATTGCAACGGCAAGAACATGGTTGTCATCTACATCTGGTAACTTTAAACCATCGATCAATTCTTCAAAGCCATAAACTTCTGCATTGGGAAAAACGGAATTCATAATTTTGACCGTTCTCATTAATTTGGGCTTCGAAAGATCAGTTCTGTTAATCAACAGATTTCGAATCCATTCTTCGTGAATTAGTTGAGACCATTTTGGTGAAAAAATTTCAAGGTCAGCAAGATTTAGAAATAAGTCTCTTACAGGGGCAGGGTAGAGTACATTAGCGTCTAGAACTGCAGTAAATCGAGGAGAATAGATCATTAGTAGCCAAGATTGAGCTTTTGAGCTTCTGCAGCAAGTTTGTTCAGTTGTTTTCTTCTTCTCTTTTTGAATTTAGATTTATATTCCAAAATGTCTTGCAGCAGAATTCTTCTATGACTACCAACTTTTTTATACGGAATATCACCTTTTTCTAAGAGTTTGATAATGTGTGGACGAGATACATTCAGTATTTCAGCCGCTTGTTGGGTTGAAATTTCGGTATCCGTTGGCATTAAGGTGATCGATTTACCTTCTGCCATATTACTGAGGATTGATGTAAGTAACTTAAGCGCTTTTAGTGGAATGGACACTAATTCATCGGAGCCTTCAATTTTTAACTTTACGACGTTTGATTTATTCTTAGCCGCATTTTCTTGACTTCTAACCAACTTTTCAATAGACGACAAGGCAATTTTTTGATCTGATTTTGTTATTTTTTGACTAGAAGATCCCATTAGGCTATAATTTTAGTTCAATATACAAACGAAACAAACGAAACACAAACTTGGTTTCGTTTATTTCGTTTGTCGAATATTCTGAGTTTTTAGTGTCCGGAGTATTCGTGAGATATTTTCCGTTAGCTAAACCCAAAATCCTTGATGGCAAGAGTAGCTCTTCGATTTGTCAGCTCCGCTAACACTCATCCGTCACCGTAATCATCAAAATGCCTTCAATTTCTTGAATTTTACATTTCCCATTACCAGAGTCTCCAAAATGAAAGAGCATCATATCCTCTGATTTGGAGATCAGCCTCGGCCTACTACCTTCTGAATGATCCTTATAGTATTGCTCAAATTTTGATGCAATCATAAACATTAATAGCCCATCCTTAAGCCTTCCTCCGGGAATAATGTATTTGGAACCGCCCCCACCGATGCTCAACCCATACTCTTCGATAACCCCGTCATTATAAACCACCCTCCGAAAACTATAGTCCGGATTATCCTTTCCTCTTTCCTCCAGGACTTGCAACACCCCATATTCCTCAAAATTGAAGAATATGACATAAGGCCGTTCATCTACCTTCTTAAATGGCTTGTACCTTGACAGAAACCCATCAAAGACATACCCCGTTTTTCCTGCATAATTCACCTCCGCCCAATACCCTTGAAGCGTATAGTCCGGTTGCATTTCGTCATTAAATTTCACTGCATCAATGATCTTGACCCGATATTGCTTGTCTAGTATGTCTCCTCTGGTGATGACCTCCACCGGTTGCCCATAAGGAATGGTCTGGATAACCGCTGCCTCAATACTGGGCGCTGACCGAAGGTTTAGGCCTGATTTGGCCCAGACGTATAGGGTGTCGCCGTTGAGGTATTCTTGTGCTTGTAAGGGGAAGCAGGTTAGGAGGAGGAGGGTATTGATCAGATGGAGGGGCGTTGTTTTCATTTTTTTAGGGGTGACTAGTCCTGAAATAGGTTGACAAAAAAGTAAACCAAAAAAAGGACAAAGATGAAGAAAGTAAACCAGTATTCGGACGCCTTTAAGAAAGAGGTGGTAAAAGAAGTTATCTTGGGCCAAATTAGCCAGGAAGGAGCCAGGCGCAAATATGGGATAGGAGGAAGTATGACCATCCCGCGTTGGATAACAAAATATGAATGGATGATACCTAAAGATGAAGAGCCATTAGAGCAAGGAGAAAAAAGTAAAGCAGAATTAGCATTAGAAATCGAGCAATTGAAGCGTCAGTTATCGTATGAACAGCTGAAGAATGAGGTTTTAGATACGATGATCACCATAGCGGAGCGAGAATTTAAAATTCCAATCCGAAAAAAGCCTGGAGCCAAACAGTCCAAGAAGTAAAAAAGGAAAGGAAAGGGGTCTCGATAGAGACGTTGTGTGAACTGTTTGGCAAAAGTAAACAAGGGTATTACAAGAAAGAGCGTCAATTATACAAGAAGCAATCTGAACAAATCATAGTGCTTCAGGCCGTACTACAGATCAGGAAAAGGATGCCGCGGATTGGAGTCAGAAAGCTGGTAGTCAAGTTATTAGAAAAAGGTTTAAAGATAGGTCGAGATGCTCTATATGAGTTGATGGATCATCATCATTTACTGGTTCGAAGAAAAAGGAGGAGTGTTCGGACGACCAATAGCTTTCATATGTTTAGAAAATACCCAAACCTGATTAGAGACTTGCAAATTACAGGACCTGATCAATTATGGGTAAGTGATATTACGTACATTGAAACGGAAAAAGGCTTCGCTTATTTGTTCTTAATAACGGATGCTTATTCCAGAAAGATCATCGGCTTTAAAACCGCAAATAGTTTGGAAGCCAAACACGCTGTGGAGGCTTTACAAATGGCATTAAAAGGACTAAACGGTCCAACAGATCAGCTGATTCATCACTCTGATCGAGGTGTTCAATATTGTTGCCATGAGTATGTCAAGATATTGAAAACAAAAAAGGTGCGTATCAGTATGACCGAAAATGGAGACCCTTTAGAAAATGCTATTGCCGAACGCGTCAATGGCATTTTGAAGATGGAATGGATTTATGACCAAAGGTTTAAAAACCTTTCTCAGGCACAGGGCTATATTAGCCAGATCATCGGCATCTACAATAGTGAACGTCCACACGCCAGTATTGAGATGCTTACACCGGATAAAGCTCATCAAAGAGCAGGAGAACTACAAAGGAAATGGAAGAACTACTATCCTCAAAAAATAGAGGTTCTTTAAACCCTTTTACGGAAAAGTTATCCACATTTTTGCTGTGGAATTAACAAAGAAAAAAAGTAGCAAAAAAAGAAACCGTGATGATGATGACCATTAATTAATTTAGTCAACCTTTTTTAGGACGAGTCAGGGTTATAGTTCTCGAATATTCATTTTATATTATTTTTAATAAAGCTTTCTAGCTCATTTCTCACAAGAGTGGCGTATGGTTCCAAAAAATCCTCTTCAAACTCTGGTTCCATATCCATATACCCACTTATTCGCGGTTTGTAAACTCCAGAACCATATTTTCCAGTAAGTATAACCTGAAGAATCCCTCCTTTTTTAGTGGGAACGTAGTGAAACGTGTACTCTAACCTTTCTCTACGCATATCATTACAAGGGCCCCACAGAAATTCAATCATCTGGCACCAAATTGACTTTTTTTCATTCGTCAATACTTCTCTGCTCAGGTCTTCTACAGAAAACCTCAGAATTCCCTTTGTTGCATTAGAATCTGATACAGTAATAATTGGTGTTCTGTTTTGAATTCCTTTCGTTAAGTATTTTTGATTGGCATAATCAATTATTGAATTAAATACCCTCCTTGTGGTTCCTTCGTCAAAGATTATTAAATTTGAGTTTGTGGGGTTTTTCTTCAAAGTCGGAACTTCAACCTCAACTACAAAATTCTGGCTTTTGCAGTTTTTTTCATTTCTCTCTACTTTAATTTCGTCGTTTTGCTCCCAGATAAAAATATAAAAACAAGTTTCGAAGCCCAGGCCATCTTTCCTTGGAATGTATATTTGAATATTGGCTTGTTCTCGAGGTACCTCCATAAACTTCACGAAGGTCCTGAATAAGACTTCTTCTATTTTAACCCCAGAAAACTGACGCTTAGCAATCTCGCAGAAGCTATCCCATTTTGCAACCCCATTTTCAAGAGAAGATGATTGGATACTTAAAATTAATTCTATCTCGGTGTCGTTTTTTTCTAGTTTCCAGGTTTCGATATCGATTATTGAACTTAAACCCTTCTTTTCTAGCCATAATTTATATCTTTCAATCTTATACTCGAAAAAATCTTCGGATCCTCGAAATGATTCCTTTTGCCCTTGAGATGACGTCAATAATATTAGGACCATGAAAAGTGTAAAACACAAAAATCTTCTGAAAGCTTTATAAATTCTTTTCTTATACATTTAAAAGATTAGTTTTATTTATATTCTCAATTAGTGCAACAAAAAGATTGGCGATAGTAGATTGTTTTTTGCACCAACTCTTGATTGATCAAGCTAATAATAGCAGCTTTCGATTTGTACGCTTTGAATTTTTCTTATAATACTACAAAAAATCACCAATAGGCTATATCAATTATTCAATAAGAGTAAAAACTGCCCATCTATGTGGTTCATTAGGATGTTTTTTTATCAGCTCCTCCTGTGTAATCCTATAAGCATGGTAAATATTGTTTTCGCTCGAGTTATACAAGTTTAAGTAGAATACTTCCATAAATTCTCTTGTTGCATCATCATCAACTTTGTCAATACTTACTAGTAAGTTTTTGACGCCGGCAGTTTTGAAAGCTAGAGAAAGTCCAAATGGATTTTCACCTGCTTCCATATAACCCAGGCCACTTGAGCATGCCGATAAAACGGCTAAAACAGTACTATCAAGCTCTAAATTGAGAATTTCATATCCTGACCATATGTTGTCAAAACGATCAAAATATCCAATTTTTTCAACAGAATTTGCCACATTCGCTAGTAATAGGGAGTTACGTACCATAGAGTTATCGTATTCATCGAGACAAAATCTAGGAGAATCCAAGGAAATTCCATGTGTGGAAATATGAAGAATGTTTTTGCGGGTGTTCATCGATGTCAACTTTTTTTCTAACTCAAATTCAGTCGCATGAGAACCTTCAAAGCATGATATGGTCCTATTCTCATTTTTTGTTTCTAAAAGTTTTTTAATAGAATGTATTTCTCGTTTACTACCACTTAAGTATGGAATAGGGGAATAAAGTAGATCTCTATAGAAATTTCTATTTTTCTTAATATCTCCTTTAACAATATTTTCTTCTTTACCATAGTCAATTCCACCTAAGAGAAAAATTTCTTCAACATTCTGTACCGATTGAGGAAAATATTCATCAGATAACAAAATTTCAGTAGAATATAGCTGATGTAATTCATATTTTTGGCATAAGAACCTGCCCTTATCGTCAATGAAGCCAGCAAAAGGAAATTTATTAAGCATCCCATCTAGAGTGAAGAAAATCTTTTCTACGTCTTGTAGTTGATCTTCAATCGGCAGCCATAATTTTGTGTAGAGATTTTGTAAGTCATAACCTAAAGCAGCTCTTGTTGGCCTTCCTCTGTTATTCTTATTTGAGCTAGTAGTAAACAATCTTGAAGGATAATCTTTATTTAGTTCATGAAAGTGGGATAGATGGATAAGTTTAGGATACTTAAATTTTTTTTCTATTATTAAAACGGCAAAACTCTTTGTAGCACTCTCTAACTCTGCGTATTCGAAAAATTCTAATATGACTTCATTTTCTTTGAGTTTCTTCTGTAAATTTTTATAATTTTCTTGGTGTAGATTTACTAAGTTATCGATCTGTTCACTCAAAGTGAAGTTCTTAAATAAGTCATTATGAGATAAAATTTCATTTAAAATAAACTCTTCTTTAGCTCTTGCCTCTAAATATTTTAGATTTTCATTTAAGTCTAATCGGATTAATCTACCATCTGCCGAATTTATCTCAAAGAACCCCATACCATTCAGTAACAAATGATATATTTCTTCTCTGACTTCTTCAAGTTTTGAACTCAATAATTGGCATCTTGCTTGACTGGAAATATCATTTGCCAAAGTACTTTTTACAAGCCTATTAACTTCAAACTGCACCCCTTTATATGCAGTGAGAGTATTATATATTTCTTTTGTTCTTTGATCTTGGATAGTCGTATCATTCTGTACTTTAGAAACTAATAAACTCAGTTGATCTTTATATCTGTTTAGTCTTGTTTGCCTTTCGAAGTAAGTGGAACGGTCAAAATCTTCGACATAATACCCTCCTGATAGCCTGTTATAAATAAACCTGTATTTATCTAAAATATTCTCTTTCTCTTCCTCTATTTTTTTAGCAATAATTCCATTTTTATCACGAAGTGCATAATCTAAGCTATCACCAAAAATCAAAAAGAGATCCTTTAATGGACATTGCGAGATGCTCTTATAGTTTTTACCTCGACGGGAATACATCCGTTGCTTATTCTGCAATAGATTAATTACTGTTCTACCATCAAATTTACCTGACTCTGGATTATACTCATTTATATAAAGAGAAAAACCCAACTTTAATGTAATAAACTTTAACAAATCAGTAGATTCACAATTTGTTCTAGATAAAGCAATAGATTGTATACTGTAAAATTTTGTGCTCTTTTCTTTATCGATTTTTTTTGTATCCAAAAAACCTTCTGGATTTTCTACTTTTGCGCCATTCGCCACCAAAAAACTAATTGTCTCGATATTTGATAAATAAATACTCCACATCAAAACTGTTGCCCCGTTTTCGTCCTTCGAATTAATGTTGAATCCCTGGTCTAAGAGACTTTTTATCTGGATTCTATCATTTTGTTGAAGTGCTTTCAATACTGTAGTGTTTACTTGACAATAGAGAAAAAGGGGGATGAGCATAAAAAGTGAAAAACAGATACGTTTCATATGTTTGATATTCTTTAAACTTTTGCGAAATAAACTTTTTCTTAATTTAGGGATTATACTATAAGTCTTCTAACCAATTTGGGTTGGTTCAGCTACAGCGTTGTATCTAAAAAAATTATGAATTTGTTTTAGTTTCTTTTTTGTAGACAAAGGCTCATTGTAGCGTCATGCAAGGAAAGTGAAATAAAGAAAATGTTGTGGCTATATTATTGCAGTAAGAGACTGCTAATATTTTAATTTATTGTCTTTAGTGAGACTTTTTAATATTTTTGCATATTTTTTTCCTAACTGTTTGTCGTCTAGTCTTCTGTACATGTTCAATGCCATTTGGTGAGCAGCTATGTTTTTATTGTTATTAATATAGAAATCTTCAACTTTATTCTCAATGTCCTCACCCATTAAGATTGCAAGTCTTAGGTCATCTAATGAAAGAATAAGCTTTAACGTAGGGTTGTCAATTTCATGGAAAAAGACTAAGTCGTTTTTTTTGTACCACTTTATTAAATTCACAAGTTCATGATAGTTGTGATCTCTAGTATACTGGCTTTCATGATCCTGGAGTTTTTGGGCCTACCCTCCAAAATATCTCTAGTTTTCAAAAGGTCTTTTGAAAAACTATTGTAGTAATGATGCGTTATTAAAAAAGTATTCAAATGTTCTGCATTGATGGCATGTAGCTCCATCTGTTTAATTAGATAAATGGAGGCTGGCATATAATAATGGTAAACATCCTCTATATACCAATTTCCTTCGGATTTTCGTTTTACTACATAACAATAGTATAGAGTCACTTCTTCGATTTCAAAGTAATTGTCAACGTCATCTTTTCGGAAAAGAAGATGGTATTCATCATTATTGAGTTTGTTTCCAGAAATAAATTTACCACACCTTTTATTTAAGTAAGAAATTGGATATAGGTTATAGGAAACGTCTGTACCATGGGCCAGATAGTATTCTTCTTTGTATGATTCAATAACCTTATCTCTATTTTGACCGTATATGATTCTTTCTGCGTAAACTTGTTCAGGCAATAAATAGGGCATTATTTGATGTAAATCTGAAGAACAAAGAGCGTTCTCTATAGCTTCACCTAGTAAGCTAACATCTGCCAGTGAATTAGAAAAATCACCAAACTCAATCTTGGCAACGTCAGACCGTATTTCCTTTCTAAATTCGATCCATTCTTGCTCTTGTTTTCTTCTTTTATTTTGGCTTCTTTCTTTAGCCTCTAAAACTCCAGGAATCCATGGGTTTTGTCCTTGTATTGGAGTACAAGCAATTATTAGGAATATGGGAATCAATGTCCAAGAAAAATACAAGTACTTAGGTTTATTCATTATTGTTTTAGTCTAAGTTATGAAATTTTGACCTTAGCACGTTTTAAACGTTATAATACGCCAAATACTGATCTAGTGTGAATTCTTCTGGTTCCTTTAGAAATCTGAATTGTAAAAAACTAACAACCTTTCACTTGCTTTTATGCAACAGCCTCTCTATTCAATGAAGAATAGAGTCAGCTATTCGATTTTTTAATAATTTCTCTTCTTATTTCTAACATTTTTTTAGATCAAAGAAAATACTAAGTTATAATCAAAGCTGTAACCTTCCACGTGAAAGAAAGAACAACTGTTTAAACCCCATACTTTTTCTTGAGCTCTTCATATTTCTTCTTTGCAGTAGATCTTTTTAGGTTGTTATGGAGGGTCCTGGATTCGTCCTTCGTATCAAACCAAACTTTTGACCACGTAAAAGAACTGTAGCCTAAATACCCGTATTCATCACCCATTTTGGCTTTACATGACTCATGAACATGTGCATGTCTTCTTCGGATTGTTCTACTGATCTCTTTGAAAAGGTTTTCTATGTTAGAATTAAATTTAAACATTGCGTTTTTTTTTTGGAGGTTACCATATACTACTATTTCAAAGATAAGAAATATATATAATCCCTCCAACCCTCACCTCCCCCGCAAAACATCCAACGCCGTCCCAAACGCCCCCAACTTCTTCAAATAAGCCCGTTCCTCATCATTCACCTCTTCAATGCCAAGTGCTATCTCTTCTGTAGCCTTCCTATCCTTTTTCTTGAGTACCTGTGAAATAGCCACAATCTTGGGCCTTCTATTGAGTTTGAGCATGGTCAGGTCAATATAATTGCCTTGACTGACCTGTCCTTTTACAATTTCGCCGGCGAGAAAGAAATGGCTATTGGTAATCTGAAAGGCTTGATGAAGCTTAAACTGAGCCACCACCATATCGTGCCAGCTGTGGCCACAATGGCGGCATTGACGGGCGTAGGGTGTTCTGGCGAGTTGGTCACATTTTAGGCAGAAGTTAAAGAAGATTTTATCCGGAGCTTCCGCCAGAATTCGCTTTGCTGCCGTCATTTCAAATGCTTCAGGACCGTCTTTCAATAAGTCCAGAACGGTTTGGTCATCGGTGATCCAGCCTTTGGCTTTGTAGATGCTTGTCAGGTTGGTATTGCTGGAATCCCGCAGCTTGTCCATCGAGAGAGTATGCTTGATGGCCATTTTCTCCTGATCGGTCAAGAGGTTGGAAAAGTACTGGAAGATGTATTTGGCGGTTTCCTGGTCCATGATGGTTTGCTTCCTATCAGCGCAAGATAAGACTTATCACTCCAATCGGAAAAAACATTACTTCTGAAAATGAAAGTAGAGATCATTAATCGGCTGGTCTTTGATGAGGTTCATCCATAAAACGGCCCCCTATTTTACTACAGACGGCCCCATCGGCCTTAGCTGGTTTAGCGAGAGGGCATTCAAAAGCCGTTAAAAAGGGCAAACTGTTTGAGCCAATACATTAGTTCAAGTGGAAGAAAATGATGAATAGTTCCTGCAATCAAGCCTGAAAATCAGCACAAAAAGGCGAGTTTTTGCCGTTTAGGCTTTTGGATGTCATCGCAGCGTTAAGAACCAGGTACAGCCTTGATTTTTGCTTATTTTCATCAAGGAAAAGAAGCCGCCGGAGGCATATTCTATTAGGCCAAAATCCAATACTTTATGCATCTTATCCCAAACTTAGGGGCATTTCTCCAACCTTTAAGTGTAATTTGGATTAAATGGAAGGATAGGATGAATCGTTAATATCCGATTTCTCCAAAAAGGTCAACATCTTGTCTGCACCTTTGAAAAAACCGCCAGGTTTCTGAAAAACGCCTCCGCGTCCTTTGCGCCTCGCGTGCCGATTGTTCCTTACGAAAAGAACCAAGACGCAAATGGAATCGCCTGTTCGGCGATTTAGAGTTTGAACCACACTTCAGTCCCGCCGAAGGGAAACCCGTAGGGTCGGGGAAAGCAACAAAAGAACACAAAAGATGCTTAGAAAAAATCCATCCGGATTTTTTTCTAACTACCCCAAATGATCGGAACCATAACTAGCCCGCACTTCTTCCATTCCTTCCAACCCAACAATCCTTCCCAATTACCTGAAAAACGCCTGCTAACAATCATCCCAAAAAGACCAAGACCTAACCTCCCCCCATCACACCTCACTAGGCGATATCCCAAACGCTTCCTTATAACTTTTCGAAAAATACGACAGATTGGAGTACCCCACTTCAAAGGCAATCTCCGAGACCGTGGCGCTTTTTTGCTCCAGCAATTCCTTGGCGCGGGTGAGGCGGAATTCGCGGATCAGCTGGTTGGGGGATTTGCCGATGATGCCTTTGAGCTTGCGGTGCAGTTGGGAGCGACTGAAGCCGATGTTACCGGCCATTTCTTCGACGGAGTAGTATTCATTGCCCATGTTTTTTTCGATTTCGGTCATCACGTGCTGGATGAATTGCTCATCCATGGAATTGAGGGAAACGGCCGTGGGGCGGACTTTGAGCTCGCCGGCAAATTTTTCGCGCAGGGCGGCGCGTTGCGAGATCAGGTTGTGGGCGCGGGTCAGCAGTTCCCGCCCGTCGAAGGGTTTGGTGAGGTAGTCATCGGCGCCGGTTTTAAGGCCTTCGATTTTGGCGTCTTGCCCGGCTTTGGCGGTGAGCAGGATGACGGGAATATGGCTGGTTTTGATATTGGTTTTGATGGCATCGCACAGTTCCAGGCCATTCATTTTGGGCATCATCACATCGCTGATGATCAGGTCGGGGAGTTTGGCTTCGGCAATCTTCAGGCCTTCCTTGCCGTCCTTGGCGGTCAGCAACTGGAAGTCTTTTTGCAGCTGCTCGGCGATGTATTGACGCAAGTCGGGATTGTCTTCTACGATGAGTACGATGGGGCAGTCTTCATGGGTGCCGTTTTCCATGACGGTTTCCTGCTCTACGGCAATGGAATGGGACATGTCCAGCGCTTTGGTATGGGTTTCTGCGGAAGCAGCCACCAGCTCGCCCGGCTGAAAATCAGTGGCGCGGTACGGCAGACTTACCTTGAAGGTGGTTCCGGTGCCTTCGGTGCTGTCTACACTAATTTGGCCGCGGTGCAACTCCACCAGTTCTTTGACCAGAGAAAGGCCGATGCCCGTACCCTGATCGCTGGTGCCTTCTACCTGGTAAAAGCGGTCAAAAATCTTGGCCACCTCGGCGGCATCCATGCCATTTCCGCTGTCGGCAATGGTGATTTTGAGCATTCTTTCGTTGAGTTCTACCCCTACCGACACTTCGCCGTGCTCCGGAGTGAATTTGAAGGCATTCGATAATAGATTGACCACGATCTTTTCCAGTTTGTCCTGGTCAAAACAGGTGCCTGAAACCGATTGTGGAAAGTGGGTGCGGTAATGGATGTGTTTGCGTTCGGCCAGACTTTCAAAAGAGAACACCATGGCGCGTAGAAACTGGATAACGTCCCCTTCGGCAACCTGCAACTTCATCTTACCCTGATCCAGTTTGGATAAATCCAGAATTTGATTGACCAGGTTTTCCAGGCGCAGGGCATTGCGCTTCATCACGTTGAGGTGTTTGCCTTTGACGGGTACTTCGGTATTGTCTTCAATCGCCTCACTGGCGGGAATGGCTTCCAGGGACTGGTTGATTGGCCCAAGGATGAGGGACAGCGGTGTGCGGAATTCGTGGGAAATATTCGCAAAAAAACGGGATTTGATGGAATCGATTTCCTTCACTTTTTCCACCTCGGATTTAGCTCGTTCGCTGATCTGAAGTTTATAAGCAATGGCCAGGGCTGCAATCACCATAAACCCACTTTGGGCCACGATCCAGGGGTTGGGGAAGTCGAAAAAAGGAATGATGCCCCTTTCCCACAATAAACCCGTGGCCGAAAATAGAAACAGCCAGGCTCCGGCCACGACGAAGTGCCGTACCAGCCGATCATTGACGAAGGCCAGCCGTATGGTGATGATTAAGGGGATCAATAAAAATACACTCAGGAATGGACCGTTGATGAAGTCATAGAATGCCGGACTCACCCAGCGGGGAATGAGTCGCATTACCAGAAAAAAGATCAAGGCGAGAGTACTCCAGCCCATTAGTCTGTTTAAGCGCGGATATTTTGTTCTTAAATTGGCATAGGTTCGGCCAAATTCGAGGAAAAAAATATAGGACCCTGAGGTGATGATGACCCAGGCGGAGTTAGTCCATTCGGGGTGCTCGGGAATAAACCAGCTGATAAAGCGCAGGTCGGGGTGTAAGACTTGATAGAGCAAAAAATAGCAGCACATCATGCCAAAAAAATACAAATAGGAGCGATCCCAGGTGTGAAAGAAGAAGACCAGAATGTAAATGCCCAGGATAAATGAAAAATAACTTAAGATGACGACACCCGCATATTGATCTTCCATATAGGAGGGGATCGGAAAAGAGGGATTTCGTAGTTCAATGATGGGAAATATATCTGCCCGATCGTCGATGCGTACGTAGAGATCGAAGGTTTCTCCTTTCTGAAAGCTGGCCCAAAATCGGGTTACGGTAACCGGCTCAGCAATATCTTTTTCGGAGGCGGGATAATAGAGGCCGGCTTTGGCATGGCGGAGCAACTGACCATTTTGGGTGAAATAAAGATCAGAGTAATCATAGGCGGTCAGGTATTCCTGCCTCGGGTTATCTCTTTTTAAAATCAACCACCATTTTTCTAAATCTATTTTGGCATGCACGGTGGTTTTTAGCCACACGACCTGTCCACCTGGATCCATTTCGATACGGGTTTGCTGAATGGCATGAAAGGGGGTTACCGGCTCTTCGGCCAATAACCGCTCGATGGTCCATTCTTTATTTTCGTCGACAAACATCCATGTCTTTTCCTGCAATGACTGAGCGGGATAGTCATCTTTCAGAAGATACCAGTTGGTGGTGTCCATGACTGCCTTTGACTGGGCGGAAGCATTTGCCGAAAGGCATACCATCAGCAAAAAAGCGAAGTGGATAGGGAGCAGGTATTTCATGGTGTCGGTTTTCGTTCCGGGGGCAGTAGCGACGGAGACATTACGCTCCGTCACTACGCTAAATTTACAAAAGGTTCTAGTTATTCTTGATGATTGAGGTGGTAAACCACTGCTTACTGGCCCTAATCTGTAAGTAATATTGGCCGGAAGGCAAATTCAAACCGGTGAAACCAAACGGAATTTGCTGTTGGCCGGAGCCAAAATCGCCCAACTGGCCGGAAGCCATCACCTGGCCTTGCAGGTTCAACAACTGGTAGGATAGAGGGCTTGCTTGTGGCAAATCCAATGCGACCGTGAATGCGCCGTTATTGGGGTTTGGAAAAAGGTCAATACCTTCCGTTGAAATGATGGGGTGATCGGTATCCGTCAGCAGCCCTTCGGCGCGGAGCAATTGCCCCAAAAACAAGTGCGTCATGTAAAGGGAGCCATCCGCAGCAATGGTCATGCCCGGGCTTGGACCGTAACCCGACAGCAGCGTATCCAGATTACCTTCGGTATCAATCTTGATGGCTTGTGCACTGCCAAAGATGAAAGTCAACGAGGAATCCACCTCCCCAAATTTGGCAAACTGCTGCACGATCAATTGGTCATCATTAGGATCAAATTCCATATCGGTGACCAGCGTCAATCCTTCGGCGTAAATGCTCATCGAACCATCAGTATGTACGTGGTAGACCTTGGAAACACCATCCACAAATGGGAAGCCGGTCAGGGTAGACACCAGCCAGCCGCCATCGGGATGCGTCAAGATCTTGGTAGGCACCGGTTCGATAAACGGAGGTCCAAATGGCAGTGGGTTTTGAAAAGAAGGCATGTCGGCAATCACCGAAAAGCTCTGGGTAGAAACGTCGTATTTGACAATGGCATTGGCCGCTGCATCGGCGATGATATAATTGCCGTTTTCGTCAAAGACAAACGAATAGGGGTTACTCTCGGCGTAGCCATTGGCCAGTACCCATTCGCCTTCTTTGACGATGGAGCGATAATCAGAGACCGACAGGGTGCCATTGGTATTGTAATCATCAATGTGAAACTCGATGATGGAGGCAGAAGCCGTATCAATCCCAGCGCCCTGATTGACAAAGATGCGGCCATCGGCCATCATGCGGGCGCTGAGCGGGCCTTGCAGTTCCTCGCTCATAAAGTCGAAGTAGGAAGGCAGTCCACTGATAATAGTATCCAGGCTTTGATCGGCCGTATTGAGGCGCACCACCTGTCCGTCATTAAAGCCCGTACCCGATTCGGTAATCCAGAGGTTGCCATCGGCATCGGCGGTGACGTCAATGGGGGCTTTCAGGTCAAAGGCTACGGGAATGATGTCCTGCGCCTGAACAAAAGAAATGGTCAATGAAATGGCTAATAAGGTGTACAATTTTTGAAACATAAGAACTTTGATTTTTTGTGATTGATAAAGGTTGTATTGTTGGGACAAACCGGCCATTTTTTACCGGTCTGCCCCAATGCAAAAAGTTGGTTAATCATCAATTAGTGTATTGCCACAGAAATTTGGTGGCACCAACAAGCATTTTTGGAAAACTATTTTCCCGCCTCGGCATACCAGCTGGCGTACATCACCTGCGGTGGCATGGGGGCATTTTTGCGGATCATCTCGTCGGTGAAGACCTTCAGATCGAGGTTGTGGAAGGAGATGATTTTCCAGGCGCCTTCCATTTTTTCTACTATTGCAGTAAATAAGACCTGTGGATCTTGCGGCCGGCCTTCGGTCTTTTTGCTGATGGCACCAAGCACATGGATCAAGGCTAGGTCTTCGCGGATAAATTTGACCTTGTCGAGGGTGAAATGAGCATCCGTATCCTTATAAATGGAATTAAAAATGCCGTTGTGGCTGGCGGCATTCATCTCCGGATTGATCTCCCGGAAATAGAAGCCGTTCCACACGATGTAATCGTGCTGGTCGGCAAAGACACTGGCAAATCCTGCACCATCGGCTGAGGACCAGCTTTGGCTCATGGTTTTTACCACCTGCTGGATGGCCTGTGTATCATTTGTAGTTTGGGCAAAGGTTGCCTGGGTCGCTGCCATTGACAGCGCGATGAATGGAATGAACTTTTTCATTTTTTGGGTTTTAATTTTGTGTGTGAAATAATTGATGATACAAAGGTATGTTCAGAGCCAAAGGCATGTTTTTAGAATTGTCGCGTTGATTTTAAAATTTGTCGCAAACCCAGTAAAATGGGCTGTTTGTGGCAGAAAATGCGACGTTTTTGTCAGTGCAGGCCCATTTGCGGGAGCATAAGAAACCTGAAGCTGGCATTCCACAGGAAAATAAGTATCTTGCTAACCCCTAAAACCTAATTCCCAAATCCTAAAACCTAATTCCCAAATCCTAAAACCTGATTACCTAAAACCTACACTCATGGCTGAAAAACAAGCTGCAACCGGTGCGCGAGGCGGACTGGTTTCCTTTCAGATTCTTTCCAATGGGAGTGTCATCCCAGGCACTTACGAAATTATCTCCATCCAGGTCCATCGTGAAATCAATCAAATCCCAACCTGCGAAATCCAGGTGTTGGATGGATCTTCGTCACGGGAAACCTTTCCCATAAGTGAGGGTAGCGCCTTTGTGCCGGGAGCGGAGATTGAAGTGAAAGTGGGATACGATAGTCGGAATGCAACTGTTTTCAAAGGTATTGTGATCAAGCAGGAGATCAGTGCAAAGGCCTCCGGTGGTCCTTTTTTAGCCGTTCATTGTGCCGATGAAGCCATTAAAATGACGGTGGGTAGAAGAAATGCCTCCTTTACAGAAAAAAAAGACAGCGACATCATCACCGAGGTCATTCAAAATAACGGCCTTTCTTCCGATGTGACTGACACGGAGCAGTTATTGCAGAAGGTGGTACAATATTACGCTACCGATTGGGACTTTTTGGTGACCCGCGCTGATGTCAATGGTATGGTTGTGTTGGTAGAAGACGGCAAGATTCGCGTGAAACGTCCGCAAGAGCTGGACCGCAAATATATTGAGCTGACTTATGGCGATAATGTACTGCGGTTTGATTCACAGCTGGATGCCACCTCCCAGTTCAAATCAGTAAAATCTTACGCCTGGAGTCCGGGAGATCAGGAAAATCTTTCCGGCAGTGATGCCCCAAAAAATGCGCCAGTCAGTAACCTCACCATGGGCACCCTATCGCAGGTGTTGGGCTTAGACCACTACGATTTACAAACTGCGGCGGGGCTTTCCTCTGAAGAGCTGGCTTCGTGGGCAAAGGCGCAGGGCACCAAATCGACCTACGCCAAGGTGAGAGGAAGTTTTACCTTTCAAGGCAATGCCCGTGCCATGCCCGGAACCATTATGAGCCTCGATGGCTTTGGCAAAAGATTTAACGGCAATGCCTTTGTTTCGGCCATTACGCACGAACTAAAGGACGGCGATTGGCGGACTACAGCCAAGGTGGGATTATCGGAAAAATGGTACGCCGATCAGGTGAAGATGCAGGCGCCAATCGCTTCTGGGTTGCTTCCAGGGGTACAGGGATTGCAAATCGGCAAGGTCAAGCAGATCAGCCAGGACCCAGCCGGTCAATATCGAGTATTGGTGCAGTTGCCGCTAGTACAATCCAACGGTGAAGGCGTGTGGGCGCGACTGGCCAATTTTTATGCTTCCGCAAATGCCGGAGCATTCTTTTATCCGGAAATTGATGATGAGGTGGTGGTTGGCTTTTTTAACGATGATCCGCGCTATCCCGTTATCCTCGGCTCGATGTACAGCAGTGGCCGGGTTCCTTCTATGGCTCCTAATGAGGGAAACGAAGTGAAAGGGATCATCACTCGCGAGCAATTAAAGGTCACTTTTGATGAAAATAAAAAAGAGATCACCATCCAGACGCCGGGCAACAACAAACTGGTGTTGAGTGATGAAGATGGGGGCATCACCCTGGCCGATCAAAACGGTAATTCGATCAAAATGGATGCCGATGGCGTATCCATCAAAAGCAGCCAAGACCTCAAATTGGAGGCTTCCGATGGAGATATCAAGCTTGATGCTTTGAATATAAGTTGCACCGCCGATGTGCAGTTTAGTGCCAATGCTTCTGCTTCCGCTTCACTCACCGCAGTTGGAGAAGTCACCATCAATGGAGCCATGGTCATGATTAACTAACGCTCTAAAACGAATAAAAATGCCACCAGCCGCCAGATTAACTGATATGCACACCTGCCCGATGGTGACACCGGCAGTGCCGCCGATTCCACATGTTGGCGGTCCGATTGTCGGACCGGGAATGCCCACCGTACTGATTGGCGGATTACCCGCCGCCTGCATGGGAGATATGGCCACCTGCGTTGGACCACCTGATGCGATCGTAAAGGGATCGGCTACCGTCATGATTGGGGGTAAACCCGCAGCCCGCATGGGCGATACAACGGCCCATGGGGGAAGTATTGTTGTGGGATTGCCAACAGTGATGATTGGAGGGTAGGTAATTGCAGCAAAAGTGAAGACAATCGGGTGCGGTGTTTGCCATTGCCGTTGAGGAACTGCTATCTTTGTGCTTTTCAGAAAGAACCTTAACCAATGCCGCACACGGAGTATTCCCAAAGCAAGATTTCTATCAAAGAGGCCGCAGAACTCGTTTCCAAACACTACCAAATCAGCGGCAAGCTCAAGCCCCTGATGGGCGAGGTCGACTTCAACTTCTACCTCAAAAGTGACCATGGCAAGGAATATACGGTCAAGATCAGCCGACCACAGGCAGAGGTGCAGGCGATTGAATTCCAAAATGCCATTGTGAGCCATTTGGTCGGCTCCGGCTTCCCGCTGAATATCCCCTCAGTCGTTTCGGCTAAGAACGGCAGTTCCTTTGTTCAACTGGATCAGCGGCGCATCCTCCGCCTGCAAAAGTGGGTGCCGGGCCGTATGATAGACGAGGTCAATCCGCGCTCGGCACAGGTATTGGAAAGCTGGGGCCGAACGGTAGGTTTGTTGTCCAAACATCTGGCAGGATTTGATCATCCGGCGGCGCATCGTTTTTACAAATGGAACCCCAGTGAGACGTTGTATTCTAAAAAGTATCGTGAGTACATTGAAGGCAAAGAAAGGCTGGAAATGGCGGATTACTTCTGGGATTTATTTGAAAAACAAGCCTTACCACATTTGCCGGGCTTGCGCCAAAGCGTCAATTACAACGACGCCCACGAACACAATTTATTGGTCAACCACAATTACAAAAATCCACAAGTAACGGGCGTTATCGATTTCGGTGATGCCTTGTATACACAAACCGTCAACGAATTGGCCATTGCCTGCGCTTACGCCAGCATGGACCAGCCCGATCCGGTACAGGCGGCGGCTCAGGTGGTCAAAGGCTATCATCGCGAGTTTGCATTGCAGGAAGCCGAATTGGCAGTTTTGTTCCCACTTATCTGTGCCCGATTGATGATCACGGTGGCCAGTGCCGCAAAAAACAAACACGACGAACCCGAAAATGAATACCTGCAGATCAGCGTCAAACCGGCCTGGGATTTATTAAAAAAATTCCGCACGGTTTCTCCGGCAAGGGCGCATTTTGCCTTTCGCCACGCGTGTGGACTGGAGGCTTGTCCCAATGAGTCGGCCTTTCGGCAATGGGCTGCCCAAAACCAACAGCAATGCGCAGCGGTGATCGATTGCAACGACAAAAAAGTAATGCCATTCGATTTGAGCGTCGGTAGCCTGGATTTGGGTAACAATGAAAACTTTGAATCCATTGGTCCTTTTCAAAAGTTGGTGGATCGACTTCTGGAAGATAATGATGCGGAAGTTGGATTGGGCGGTTACGGGGAGGTACGCCCGATTTACACCACCGATGCCTACAAGGTCGAAGGTAACTCCGGGGCGCAGTGGCGAACGGTACATCTGGGTATTGATGTTTGGGTGCCTTCCGGAACGCCCGTGTATGCGATCTGGGAGGGAAAGGTGCACAGCGTACGCAATAATGTCGGCGAGCGCGATTTTGGGCCAACCATTATTGTCGAGCATCAGGTCTCGGAAAAGTTGACCTTTTACAGCTTGTACGGTCACCTGAGTGTCCAGTCTTTGCAGGGTGTTACGCCCGAAATGCCGGTGAAAAAAGGTCAACATTTGGGCACCGTTGGACCGGCCCCGGAGAATGGCAACTGGCCACCGCATTTGCATTTCCAGCTGATGCTGGATATGCTGGGCATGGAAGGGGACTATCCCGGTGTAGCCTTCCCTGAAGAGCGGGAAATCTGGCTAAGCATTTGTCCCGACCCTCGGCCGTTTTTCCCAAAAGTTGATTATGCAAAGGTGACGCCAACGCCTGAAGAAATCATGGACCGTCGTGGGCAGAATCTTGGAAAAAGCCTTAGTCTTTCCTATGATCGTCCGTTGCATATGGTGCGTGGCTTTAAGCAATACTTGTACGATATCACCGGCCGCCGTTATCTGGATACCGTCAATAATGTGCCACACGTGGGCCATCAACATCCGCGAGTGGTGCTCGCTGCCCAGCGACAAATGGCGGTGTTGAATACCAATACCCGTTATTTACACCACAATATTACCGCTTTCGCGGAAGAGCTGTTGGGGACCTTCCCACCGGAATTGTCGGTCGTACATTTTGTCAATTCCGGTAGTGAAGCCAACGAGCTGGCCATCCGCATGGCCAAAACCTATACCGGCCAGCAGGATATGATTGCCGTAGAAGTGGGCTACCACGGCAATACCGGTGCTTGTGTGGATGTGAGCAGTTACAAATTTGACGGCAAAGGAGGTAAAGGTGCACCACCACACACCCACATTGTACCGATTCCGGATACTTACCGTGGCCTGTACCGCAATGATGAAGCCGGTGAAAAGTATGCGAATCACGTTCAGGGAATGGTTGAAAAATTGCTGCGTGATGGACGAAATGTGGCGGGTTTTATGCACGAAAGCATCCTGAGTTGTGGCGGACAGATTGTATTGCCGAAAGGCTACCTGCAAAAGGCCTACCAGCACATCCGATCCGCCGGAGGGCTTTGCATCGCCGACGAGGTACAGGTTGGCTTCGGTCGGGTAGGGGATACCTTTTGGGGTTTTGAATTGCAGGGTGTGGTACCCGATATCGTCACCATGGGCAAACCCATCGGCAATGGCCATCCGCTGGCCGCAGTTGTTACGACCAGGGAGGTAGCGGAGGCTTTCGCCAATGGCATGGAATACTTCAACACATTTGGAGGCAACCCGGTGTCGTGTGCCATCGGGCGGGAGGTGCTAAAGGTTGTACACGAAGGCTGCCTGCAGGAGCACGCCAAAACCATGGGCGATTACTTAAAAAAAGAATTACGTCAGTTGCAAGCCGATTTCCCCATCATTGGTGATGTGCGTGGCCACGGCCTCTTTCTCGGTATGGAATTGGTGAATGACCGGGAAACGCTGGAGCCTGCTGCGGAAGCTGCTGCATACCTCGCCAACCGCATGCGCGAGCGCGGCATCTTGATGAGCACAGATGGGCCGTATCACAATGTCTTAAAAATCAAGCCGCCGATGTGTTTTGATCGCAGGAATGCGGATTTTTTGTTGGAGAATTTGGCGGTGGTGCTGCGGGAGGATTTTATGAGAACTGCCTAATTTTATTATTAAAGATGTAAAGCTTGCGTATTTTTGAGATGAACAAATAGATCATTATGCCATCAACCAGACCAATGAGTAATCTTCAGCTATAGTTGTTAAAGCTATTCGCTAATGATATACCAGAGCATCAGCTTAAGGATATAAAGTTCATGCTGGGTAAATATTTTGCAGATCAGGCTACGCAGCTAATGGATGATTTTATCGCTGAACAAGGATTGATATCAAAAGATTTTGAGAAATGGTCCCACCAAGATGTCAGAAGTGAGGATCCTTCTTGATACGAATTTTCTAAAGAATATAAGTGAAAATGCTCAAACAACTCTTAGCCCTAACGCTACTCGTATCCCTCTTTTCCTGTCGGCAGGAAAACACCATTGCCCTCTTCGAAGCAGGACAGCAAAGCGCCTTTTCGGTTGTCTTTACTTCCAGGGCAACCCTTCCCCAAGCTCAAGAGCTGGCCTTCTTACTGGGGCAATCCACCTCTGTACCGATTGAGGAGATCAAGGAAATTCCGCAGGGGCAGCCTTACATTTTGCTTAAAACAGAACAGGAGAATGCCCCGCTTAACCCTTTACAATCCGGGCGAATCGGCTATCAAATGCAGGACGATCATTTGGTCATTGAAGCCAGCGATAGTGTACATTTATACTATGCCGTTTACGAATTTTTGGAACGGGAATTGGGTTACCGCTGGCTGGATGCGGAAACAACGGTAATTCCAGCATTGGAAGGCCTCGCTTTGTCGGATGATTTGAACTACAGCTATTCACCGCCTATCGCTACCCGCACGGTACACGCAAGAGCGGTTTATGAAAATCCTGAGTTTGCCCGTCATATGAAGGTGACGACTTCGGCCTTCCCCAATTACGCGCCGGATGCCAGGGTGCACACCTTTCATCGGTTTCTGCCGCGCGAGCACTTTCTGGACGCTCATCCTGAATATTACGCTTTTCGCGATGGTCGGCGGATTTCCACGCAGCTTTGCCTGACCAATACTGATGTTTTAGATATTGTGAGGGATTCAGTGCAGGCGCATTTTGATCGGCACCCGGAGGCGTTGGTTGTTTCGGTGAGTACCGACGACAATACGCAGTATTGTACTTGTCCACAATGTCAGCAATCCGATGCCCAATACGGTGGGCCAACTGGTACTCTGCTCAACTTTGTAAACCAGGTTGCAGCTAAATTTCCGGATAAATTTATTTCCACCCTGGCTTATCAATATACTCGTAAACCAGGCACTGTCAAACCGGCCGATAATGTACTGATTACCCTTTGCTCCATTGAATGCGACCGGAGCGGACCCATTGAGGAAAAATGTAGCGCTTTCGCGGAAGATATGCAGGCCTGGAATGAAATGGATGCTACCCTTCGCATTTGGGACTATACGACTCAGTTTACCAACTTCCTGGCGCCTTTTCCCAACCTACGCACACTACAACCCAATATTCAGTTTTTCCGCAACAGCGGCGCAAAATGGGTGTTTGAACAACACAGCAATAACCCCAGCGATTTGTACGATCTACGGATTTATCTGATGTCAAAATTATTGTGGAATCCAGATGCTGATGTAGAGGCATTGATTACTGATTTCACCGATCCGTATTACGGGGCGGGGGGAGAACACATTCGCCAATACATCACCGATCTGCACAATGCCCTGGAAGCCGATCCAGACTTTTTCCTCTTCCTTTACGGTGATCCCTCTCAGGCCTTTAATAGCTTTTTGAGTGCCGAAAAGTTGGGTGAATACCACAAAAGTTTCCGCCTGGCTGAAGCAGCAGTTGCTACTGATGAAGTCGCTTTGCAACGCATCAACCGTGCCGGAATTGGGTTGGATTATGCCACATTGGAGGCTTGTCGCAAAAATATTTCTGCCGAGTTCTCCTTGCTGGGAGAAGATGGCCAACTTTCCCCGGTATTTCGCGCCACATTAGATCGATTCAAGACCACCTGTGATAAGCATAACATCACCCTGATGAACGAAATGGGTTATACTGTTGAGGAATACCTCTCTGATTGGGAGGAAACCATTTCTTTGGCCTTCCTGCCGAACCTTGCCGGCGGCAAGCCAATTGAGCTGCTGACAGAGCCTAAAAAATATGCCGATGAAGATCCGCAGGTGCTCACCGATGGAGCATTCGGAGGGGCTAGTTTTTATGCCAACTGGCTGGGTTTTGAAGGCAATCACCTGGAAGCCATCATTGACCTGGGCAGCGTACAAAAGGTGTCTTATACGAACATCAATTTTCTGCAGGTGGTCAATCACCTCGTCTTCTTTCCAACCTCCGTGACGTACTCCTATGCCGGAGAAGACAAAATGTTTAAACCTTTGGGAAGGGTGGAAAATGAGCGGCCATTGACTCCCAATAGCAAGGTGAACGACACGCAGCGCTTTGAGCTTAAATTTCCGCCGGTACAAGCTCGCTACCTCAAGGTAAAAGCTAACAACCTGCTCACACCGCCTGATTGGCATCATGGTGCCGGCCTGCCCTCATGGATCTTTGCGGATGAGTGGCTGGCATTGTAATTACCGGACAGAATAATTTCGGTGAAAACCGATTATCCTTTTGTCCAGGTGGTACCGTCCTTACTGTCCTTTAGTTGGATATTGGCTGCAGCCAATGCATCGCGAATCTTGTCGGAAGTACCCCAGTCTTTATTGGCCCGGGCCTGTTGACGGATGTCGATCACCAGTTGCATCACACTGTCCAGCGCGGCAAAGTCGCCATTGCCTTCTACCTGGCTTTCGTCCAGCAGTCCGAAAACATCAAAGATGAAATCGTGGAAGACCTGCTGCAGGCGTTCCAGGGTAGCCGCGGCCACTTCATTGAGCGACAGGTGACCATCCTTCAGGCTATTGATGCGGGAGACCAGTTCAAACAAACGAGCCAGTGCTCGCGGCGTGTTGAAATCGTCATTCATTTCATCAAATACCTGATCCATCAGCTCATTGAGCTCTTTATCTAAGTCACCGGCTTTGGCATTGGTCGCAGGAGCCATCGCTTGCAAGGTCTTATTGGCTTCCATCAGGCGTTTATAGCCTTTTTCGGCAGCCTGCATGGCCTCATCACTCAAATCAAGGGTACTACGATAATGCGATTGCAGTACAAAGAAACGCACCACCATTGGGCTATAGCCTTTGCTTACGTGCGGGCTATCGCCCGTAAACAGCTCATCAGGAGAAATAGTATTGCCATCGCTTTTCGACATTTTCTTGCCGTTCATCAGCAGCATATTGGTGTGCAGCCAGTAATTGGCCGGTGCGCAGCCGCAGGCGCTGTAGTTCTGAGCCACCTCATTTTCGTGATGCGGAAACTTCAGGTCATTGCCACCACCGTGAATATCAAAGGTCTTGCCCAGGTATTTGGTACTCATCGCCGAGCACTCAAGGTGCCAGCCGGGAAATCCTACCGACCACGGCGAATTCCAGCGCATGATGTGTTCGGGAGAAGCCTTCATCCAAAGCGCAAAGTCGGATGGGTGTCTCTTTTCGTCCTGGTTTTTGAGGTTGTCGCGGGTTTCTGACAATAAGTCTTCCACCACTCTGCCGGAGAGTTTACCGTAGACGTCTTTCTCCCTGGCAAATTTCAGGGTATCAAAATAGACCGAACCATTTTCAATATAGGCGTAGCCACTATCGATGATGGCCTGTACCATTTCGATCTGGTCGATAATATGACCCGTGGCTCTTGGCTCAATGCTTGGAGGCAGGGCGTTGAAGCCACGCATGATATCGTGAAAGCTATTGGTGTACTTTTGTACTACTTCCATCGGCTCCAGCTGGTCGAGCCGTGCTCCTTTCAGGATGCGATCCTCCCCGTCGTCGAGCAAGTGGCCAACATCGGTAATATTGCGTACATAGCGCACCTTATACCCCAGATACCGCAGGTAGCGATAGATGACGTCAAAGCTCATGAACGTCCGGCAATTGCCGAGGTGCACGTCATTGTAAACGGTTGGTCCACAAACATACATGCCAATGCGTCCTTCATTGATTGGTTTGAATGCTTCCTTTTGACGAGTCAAACTATTGTAAACCTGTAGTGGTGTTTTCATTTCTACTTATTGTTTGTCGGCAACTTTGTCAGGATATAACCATCATCGCCGCCAGATAATTCCAAAATGTATACGATTTTTTCGCGATAAAGTTTTTCCGCGCATCGTATTCCGGGCATGTTGGGAGGCCAAACTTTTAGCTGCAAACATGCTTTCGGCCCGCAAAAATAAAAAGGGATTGCGATGTGGGGTAGTTTTGGAGGGAATATTTGAGAGGAGGGGTAGGCGGGGGAGGAAGTTTAGGCGGAGGAGGCGGTTTAGACGGGTTAGCTGAACAGCCTGGTCATTCTGCAAATTCTTGAAATTTGGGGATTCTTTTTTGGTTTAGGTTTAGACAGGGGAGACGGAGTAGACGGTTTAAGGGAGCTCTGCCTTGATCATTTTGCAGATTCTTTAATACAGGGAGGTCTGGTCTTTTTTAGTGGTTATGGGTAATGTGGATGTGGTGAGTGATGGGGGAAATCTAAGGCCTAAAACCTGACACTTACTTAATTCAGGACATAGCACTTTAGCCGATCAGCTTGAAATTTCGAGCCGCCGCCCCCTAACATTCTATCATTCTTCAACTTGAAGAGGGTGGGAATAAATAAAAGCCCGCCCGCATCCGCCAAACCGCCAATGGTTTACGTACAGCTTGCGCAGTCAGCACAGAGCTGTCAGGGTGGAAAAGTAGCTACTTGTCTAATCCGCCGGCGAAAATGGATTTTTGAATAAAGACAGTGTAATGTAATAAAAAAAGTTTTAAAATTCAAAAATAAATACAATTATTTTCAAGGGGATAGAAGGAATGGAAAGTTACAATCTTCCATTCCTTCCATCAATATTAGTACTGATAGTAAGCCAATCCAAATGGATTTAATCCCACGGTCAGACTGGTAATAAGGCTTGGCTCCGGATCGAGGCTATAGATGCTGACCTTATCGGCAGTGCCGCCGGAGTGGGTGACAAACAGTTTGTCTTCAGCCGCATTGATGGCCAGGTTGTGGGGCGTTGAAAATGGGGTGTCCAGGGCTTCGCCGACTTGCATGTTGGTATCGGTATCAAATACGCCCAACCGACTGCCCGCAATATCAGCTACATAAACGTGACTGCCACTGGCGGGCATAAAAATACCGTGTGCGCCATCAAACGGCACTACCGCCTGTACCGACAATGTACTCCGATCAAGGATGTACATATCGTTCGTACCCTGACAAGGTACATAAAGTAGGTCATTGACGTCATCGGCAAAAAGGTGAGGGTCTTTACCCACGGCTATTCGGTCACCTTCCAGATAACTGCCGGTGTATTTTACAATGTAGTCGTGGTTGCCACTTACCCCAATCACACTCACATAGGCACCGCGTACCGATGGGTCAAAAAAGACGTCGTGAGGCTTACCGCCCAGGGCCACCAGGTCAGCGGGTGTGGGGATGGTTGCTTTGGTTTTTATGGAAAATGGGTGCACCACGGTAGTTGTATTGTCAATATCATTATTGACCCACAGTTCCGTTCCGGAAGGATTGGCCCACATGTGGAATACGCCCGCACCAGCGTTGCGGAATCCCTTTACTGAAAAGTCGACCTCGTCAAACATCACGACCCGGTTGTTGGCACGGTCACCAACAAAAACGGCATTTACATTGGGCACATGAACCACATACATCGGCTCGCCATCATCGGGCATATCGTAGGTGCCGATCAGGGTGTTGCTGGCAGCATCAATGACAGAGATGGTGCCGGAGGCCCGGTTGGCAACCACAACTCGTTCGTTGTTTCGGAAGGAAATTTCTTCGGTAGTTGAAGGCTGAACTTCAGGCGGAATCTTCTCTTTGGTACAGCTGGTCGGGGCCAGGAATAAACAGAGCGCCGGGAGAAAACTTTTCTTTAACATAATTTGAATTTTGGTAGTTGAAAAATGCCCGTTACTAGTGTTAGAGGATCACCAGTTTGGGGAGTACCTCTTCAAATTAGTCCTTTACGAGCCTTGGTAAAAGCAATGTTACCGTCTTAAACTGCTCAGTAGCTGACATTGCCCGCCGATGTTATCAGGAGGGGAATCTTTTGTGATACTTCTGTGATAATATTTGTGCTTCAATATGAAAGCCTGCTGATCACCGGATAATGATCGGAGTAGGGGCTGTGGTCATTTTGGTGGCTTTTGATTTTAAAGCCCGGAGCGGCGAGGATGTAGTCAATACGCAGGGCGGGTATATTGCCGTTGAAGGTAGTGCCGAGGCCGCGTCCGGCACCCTTGAAGCTATCATTGAGGCCCGCTGCCAGTTGGTGATAGGAGTAAGATTGGGGTACGTCATTAAAGTCGCCGCAGACGATCACAGGGTGTGGGCTCCTGGCGATATTGGTGGCTACTTCCCGGGCCTGGTCGGCGCGCATGGTAGCGGAACGACGGTACCTACCGATCATACCTTTGATATTGAGCCACGTCTCTTTTTCCTGAAGATTACCTTCCCGGGCCACTCGATTGGCCATGCCCGATACGGCATTGGTTTGCAAGTGTACATTGAATAATCGGAGGGTCTTGTCACCGTTTTTAATGTCAACATATAAGTAGCCATTGGCTTTATTGGTAAAGTATTTGCCGCCTTTTTTTCCGAAAGGGTAACGGGAGAAAACGGCTACACCTCCTCCGGTCACCCGGGTAAAATATTTGAGCTTGGTATTTTCCTGCAATTGTTCTACATAAGGTGGTGCCTTGCTTTGCATAAAGGGAAATTCCTGTAAACACAGCAAGTCAGGCTCGTATTTATCCACCAGGTTTTGTAACTCCTTGGGCGTCATGTATTCCCTGGAATTTTTTTTCAACAGACCATGGCAGTTGTAGGTCATTACCACCAGGTCGGATTCAGCAGTGGAGGTGTCATTTTGGCGAAAGCCAACAAAACCGGTAAAATGATCCCATCCCAGCAGAATGCAGCACAGTGAAAAAAGGAAATAGCGCTTACGCAAAATCAACCACAGAACAACAAAAAGTACATTGGCTAGTAGCAGCCATGGATAAAAAAGTCCCAGAACGGAAAAGAACCAAAAGGATTCGGGATGTAGGTATGGGGACAAGTAGGCACCGAGGGTGACAAAGATCAGGATGATATTGGCCCAGCGCAGCAGTTTTTTACTTGTTCCCCGCAAGGTTATTTATCTTTACTGGCGTTAAAAAGAAATTCCTTTTCTTCCGAAGAAAGGCTTTCGTAGCCCGATTTTTTGATCTTATCGAGAATGGCGTCGACGCGTTCCTGATGCGACAAATCAACAGGCTGGTCAGAGCTGCTTTGTCCGCGGCGAGCTCTGGTCGTTCGGTGCCGGTTGGGGTTGCGGTAAGATACCTTTGGCCCTTTTTTGGTTTTACCAAAATTAGCCATACCCTCAAAAAAGGACCGGATGCGGTCGAGTAGCCTGCTCACCGGTTCTGACCAGTCATTGCCTTCCCGCAGTTGCCATACAAAGATCCAGCCGAAAACCGCTCCGCCAATATGTGCAAAGTGTCCACCGGTATTCACATCACCGGCCAGCCCCACGAAATCGATGAGCAGCAGGATGCCAACGATAAACTTCAATTTGACCCCCCCAATAAAGGGCAAATGCATCAGATAATCGGGCGAAAGCACACCGGCGGCGACTACGATACCCATTACCGCTCCGGAAGCTCCCAGGGCATAGTGCACCTGCCCGGTGACGGCATAAGGGAGAAAATTGATAGACAACACATAGGCCAGGCCACCAACCAGTCCGCCCAACAGATAGAGCGGCAAGATGCGGTGATTGCCGATAAAGTCCCCGACGATACGGCCAAACCAGTACATAAACAGCATATTAAAGAGGATGTGCATAAAGCCCTCGTGCAAAAACATGCTGGTGATCCACACCCAGGGGTGAGTGATGTTGTGCAGCCAATCGGAGGAAAGTGAAAAAAAGTGGATGATAGACTTGTAAACCGGGGGCGTTTTGTAGGCATTAGTCAGGCGCAGGATGACCCATATCAAATTCACCAGTACAAATACCGCTGAATTGATAATGATGATCCGGGTGACCATATTACCATAATTATACTCCCGCTTTATATCTTCCCAAATGGATGTAAACATTCGATTTCAATTAGACAGATTCACATAGAAAACAAAATCACCGGAGAGTCGTTCAAATATGCACTACGAAAACCGCGATCCAAACTTTTCCCAATACAAAATTAACAAGATTCCAAATAACGCACCGCCTAAATGGGCAAAGTGTGCGATATTATCCCACGAAAACTGGTTCACACCCAGGTAAAGCTCTACGATCATGAGGAGGGGCACGAAGTATTTGGCCTTGATGGGGATGGGAATAAATAGCAGGTACAGACTGTATTCCGGAAACTTCAAACCAAAAGCCAGCAGAATGCCAAAAACTGCTCCCGAGGCCCCCAGCATGGCCGAGTTGCTCTTGGCCGCTACAATATCCACCATTTCGGAATAAGCCTGGCTGATGGCCTCCTTATTGCCCTCCTGAATGCCGTTGCTCAACGTTTTAAAAATCTCCCCATTTTGCGGAATATCGGTCAGGCCGGTTTTGTTGAAAAACGACCAGAAGTTGTCGAGATTAGGATTGGCCTGATAGGCGGATAGAGCGTTCTGCAAAGGCTGCAATTCCAGATAGTGGATAAACAGGTGTAGGACCAGGGCACCAACAGCGCAGAAGAAGTAGTAGAACAAAAAGCGTTTTGCTCCCCAGAGCACCTCCAGTTGCGGCCCAAACATGATGAGTACGAACATGTTGAAAAACAGGTGCATGAAGTCCGCGTGCATAAAAAAGTACGTGGCGATCTGGTACGGCCTGAAATCAGGTGATGCGGGATAGTGCAGTGCCAACATATCCTGCGTGTTAAGAATGCCACTTTGTGTCAGTACAATACTGGCCAGGAAGGTCAGTATATTGATGATCAGCAGGTTCTTAACGACATCGGTAATCTGAAACATGAATGGTAGCTTTAAGCATCAAAACGCTTGGCGAATTCGTCCAGTTCAAAAGTCAGGAAACAACTTCGTCCGTTCGGGCTCCGAAATGGCAGTGAACAGGCAAATAATTTGTCGATAAGCGACTGCATTTCCTCTTCGGTCAGCACCTGTCCCTTGCGGATAGCAGTGCTTCTCGCCATCGCTCTGGCGATATTCTCCCGAGCATTCAGCTTGAGGTCGGTATTACGCTTGTACTGCTCCAGTAGCCCTTCAATGACTTTGGTTTCGTCCTGCTTGCCCGAAATTTCTGCTGGAATGCCATTGATGACAAAGGTATGGTTGCCAAATTCCTGGATATCAAACCCCAACAAGTTGATTTGCGGCAATATTTCCTGAAGCATATTGGCATCCGCTGGGGAAAGCGTTAGCGTGCGCGGGAATAATTGTTTCTGCGACAGCGCAGATTGCTTTTCCAACACCGTCAGATACTGCTCATATAGAATGCGCTCATGTGCCGATTGCTGGTCGATCACCAAAAAGCCCGACTTAATCGGGCTGACGATGTAGGACGCATGAATCTGGTAGGGAACACTTTTTTGTTTGGAAAAGCTTTCCGTTTTATCATCCAGCGTGCCGCCACCCGACCATTCGCTTTCGATGGTGAGAGGAGTGGCCTGTTCACCGGAAGGCGTCTCATCGGTGATGAATTCATCTAATCCTTCGTACAGGTTTTGCCAATTTTCCTGGTTGGATTTTTGCAGTGGCGTCATCTCCGGTTGCTTTGGCGCACCTTCACTGGGCTTGATAGTAGGATAGCCGCCACTGGAAGATTGCTGCTGTCGGGCTGAGGCACTCAACCGATCCGCAGAAAAGCTGGTTTCCTGATCGAAATCGAGGGTTGGCATGATGCTGTACTGGCCCAGGGCGTGCCGCACGGATACGCGCAGGTAGTTGTACACCAGGCGTTCGTCGTCAAATTTGATCTCCTGTTTGGTTGGATGCACATTGATATCAATGCGTTCCGGGTCAATATCGATAAAGATGATGTATAGCGGATAAGAATCCTTTAGCAGGTCCTCATAGGCGGTCATCACCGCGTGATTGAGGTAGCCACTTTTGATGAAGCGCTGGTTGACAAAAAACAGCTGTTCACCCCGGGTTTTCTTGGCAAATTCCGGTTTGCCCACAAAGCCATAAAGCTTCAGCACATCCGTTTCTTCCGAGACCGGCACCAGCCGTTTGTTGTACTGGTTGCCAAAGATGCTGATCACCCGCTGCCGCAAATTGCCCGCAGGCAAGTGAAAGACTTCGCTGTTGTTGTGATGCAGTGAAAAGAAAATATCGGGATGGGCCAGGGCCACGTGCTGGAATTCATCCAGAATGTGGCGCATTTCCACCGTGTTGGACTTGAGGAAATTGCGGCGGGCCGGTACGTTGAAGAACAGATTTTTCACCGAAATGCTGGTACCTGCCGTACACTGGCAAGCCTCTTGAGTCTTGATTTCCGAACCTTCCACCACCAGTCGTACGCCCAGTTCGTCCTTCTGACGGCGGGTGCGCATTTCCAGGTGCGCTACAGCCGCGATGGAAGCCATTGCTTCTCCACGAAATCCCATAGTACGGATGGAAAAGAGGTCTTCGGCCTGGCGGATTTTGGAAGTGGCGTGGCGTTGCAGCGACATACGCGCATCAGTTTCAGACATGCCACAGCCGTTGTCGATGACCTGAATTAAGGTTTTGCCCGAATCTTTGATAATGAGCTTAACACTGGTACTCCCCGCGTCGATGGCATTCTCCATCAATTCCTTCACCACTGAAGCCGGGCGTTGGATGACTTCTCCAGCAGCAATTTGGTTGGCGATAGCGTCGGGCAGTAGCTGAATAAGATCAGCCATATCTCTACTCTCCTTTTTGTGACGGATGGTTGGTGTACAACAATCCGGTATTTACAATCAATACTCCTCCTTAGATATCACTTCCACCGGCGTCGAGGGCTTCCACTAGTCCGGGGAGGTATTCTGTGAGCGCAAAATAGGTAAAAAATATAAGCATGACAACAATCGCCAGCAGAATGACATTGGAGCGGCGGGCTTGTTTGCCACGCAGGCTGCGCCCTCCGGTATAGCCCTTTCTGAATCCGGAAGAAATCCGAGATTTCATGGCATCCTTGTCGCTTTGTTTGCGTTCCTCTACTCTCCTCAGACGCTCCTCCAGTTCCTCCTTTTCAGGATTCCAGTAGCGGGGCGTGTATTCGTACTGCCGGTGCTTGGGCAATTTGATAAATCGAAAAAAAGCCATAATAAAAATTGATAGTGTGATCGGAAAAGCGTTTGCTTTTCTACAGCTAATAAAGATAACGCTTTTCCAAAAATAAAACAAACGACTATCTATTTGGATGCGAAATGGGGAGAAAAGGTTGCGTGGAGAGGGAAGGAAGTTTAGAGTTGAGTGGGTAGAGTTTAGAGAATGTGCACGCTTGATTGTTCTGCAAATTTTTGAATTCTGGGAATTCCACTTTAAGTTTATCGGGTTTATGTTGGGGTATGAGGTTTATGTGGAGGCTGTTGAGACAGATCGACTTCTCTGCCTTTGCGTAGCCGCTCCGGCGAAGCGAGGCACCAAAGGCTTCGGTGATAAAGGTCGATGTTACAAACATCTCCTGAGCGAGCTGGGTATTTTGCTGGTGCTTGTTTTTTGGAGGAAGAATATAAGGTTTTTAGAGACCAAATAGTAAAACCACAAAAAAAGAATCTTATGATATATTGCAATTTTTAATCTATTCTTTTAATTCCCATTTTTTTTAATTAAATTGCCTTACCTTACACATTACTTCTCCATGCCATGAAAACTCAATTCCGTCATTATGGAAACTCCAGTTAAGTATTTAGCTGTACTATCCTTCCTGTCGCTTATTTTTTTAGGATCAAATTGCAGAAAAGAAGCGAAAATCATTGAAGATAATGATAAGGTCAATTTTTTTGCTACACCCATTCAAGGGTTGCCTCCGCTCGCTGTAGTTTTCAACAATGAAAGTGAAGTTGATGCAGAAAAATGGGTTTGGAATTTTGGAGATGGGGGAACGTCAACTTCTAAAGACCCTATTTATACGTATAATACTGCTGGGTATTATTCTGTTTCACTGTCTGCAATCACTTCTTCTGATACCATTACTAGGATTAGAGAAGATTTTATTATTGTTGTTCATACAGGAGTCCCATCTGCTTATTTTAATATTAACATGAGTCCTGAGCAAGCAACAGGAAGAGGGCTTGCCGATGAAACCATTTATAAGTTTCAAGATGTTTCGGTTGGTGCTATAACGGATTGGGAGTGGGATTTTGGAGATGGAGCAATTTCAACTGAAAAGAATCCTGAACACATCTATTCTGATGCGGGTACCTATAATGTTAAATTAAAAGTTACTGGACCCAGTGGAAGTGATGAATTTACAAGAAGCTTTAGTGTCGATAAAATAATAGATGGTTATTTTAGCTCCCTGGGACCTTACTGGCCATCACAAATAGATGGAAATTGTGACTTTGGCTCAAATGGGCCGAAAGTAAATCTAGATGCATCGGTGTTAATTCCTTACCCATGGGAAGTTAGTGAAGATATAATATTAAGACTGTCAATGCACGCTGAAGAAACTGTGGCAAATGAATCGGAAGCCTATGGAGCCTGGAATATAATGTTACGCGATTTACCAGCAGGGCAGAAGGTAATTAGTTGGGAAGGCGATCGGCATTTCGAAAAGACTTGGAATTATACAGACAATGACGAAGTTTATGACTATTCTGAGAATGATGACGACAATGACGATTTATGTAGATTTAAAATTATGGGCGACACTCCTGGTAATGACATTTGCGGAGAAACCTATGGTGATACTCACGTGATTTTGTTAGACGTGTATTACAAGGTGCGAGTTGGCCCAAATTAAGATTGTGATAATATGAATTTTAAGATACTTTGCTTGTTGTTTTGCATACTTTATCTATTTAGTTGCAAACCTTGGAGTCTTGAAAAAATTACTATTGATGAATGTGTTCCTGTTGAAGTAATCTATTTCGAAGAAGAGGAAGCGGTAGGGTTTATTAAATATGATTATAATCAATTGAATCAACTCAGTTCACAGGTCTTATACGACCAGGACACAACTATCCGGGTGGAATTATTTTATGATTATGATCAAAATGGGAAAACAACTTCTATAGAATACTATGAGGAAGGAAATCTCCTTAATCGAACCACAATGGAATGGAATTCTTACGGAAAGGTTTTATATCAAACTTCACATGGAAATGACAACGAATTAATATCAAGGTTTTCTTACACCTATGATGAAGCTGGTTTTTTAATTAAGGAATCTAGATTCTATGCCCCTGTTAGTCTCTATACCACTATTTATGAAAATGATCCAGATGGTTATTTGACTACTAGTACTGATTATCAGGATGGGGACGAAAATGTTGGTACCAGAGTCTGTATCCGCCAATATGTTCGAAATGTAGAAAGAAATATTTTGCAAATTGAAACCTATTTTGGTGATGCACCAACAAAATTAAAAACTTTAGAAAGATTTAATTCAAAAGGAACATTGGTTGAACGCACAAATTATAATGGAGATGGGAGCCTAATCAATAGGATAACCTGGGAGCCTATATACAATGAAAACGACAATATTATTGATATTACTACTTTTGACAATGATGGGGTTCTAACAGGGAGAATAGTAAATGATTATGATTCAAAATACAACTTAATCTGTGAGACAAAATTTGACAATACACTGACTCCATATTCAGTGAAAAAAATAGAGTACTATTGCGAAGAAGTAGATGCTCACTAATACGACTTAACGAAATGTTTATGTGTCAAAATAGAATCTCTCTTGCTATAATAATTCTTTTGACTTTGAATAATGCCCAGGTATGGTCACAAACTCAAAACATCGTAAAATTGGGATTTACAAACTCATATGGAGAAGAGGGTTATGTGACTGGATTTGTAATTGGTAAAGCATTCGGTGAATTGCATATCGCTACTGTATTACACGATTTACCGAATGTAGACACTGTTCAGTTCCAAGTAACTTTTTATCAAGAAAACACTGATGGGAAGGAAATAGTAAAAAAAATAAAAGCAAAGGGTAAGATTCACAGAATAGAAGGAGAAAGTAGAGGCTATAAACCTGATTTGGCTTTTGTTAAATTGACCTATCCCGAGGATGTTAAGCAATTCAAGTTTGGCAAATTAAAATTTCAGCGTAACAAAAAATTAAAAGAAAAAAAAAGACTATTTGTCTATGGTCACCCCATTAGCAGCTTTTCTGATAATCCACTCGCCAAACTAGAAGTAAAACTAAAAAAAGCTGCCGAAGAATTGTCTGATCCATTTTTTTTGACGACAAAAGGAGATATCTCCAATGGTTACTCTGGTGGACCGGTGTTCCTAAAATCTTCAAAAAAGATGCTGGGTATGGTATTAAGTAATACAAATGTAGACGCTACTGTCCTCAAAGCTGAACTAATTTACAAGTTTGCAGAAGAAGAAAGAATTTTCACCGATATGTTTGGCCCCCAATCTATTCCTCAACAAGTGAAATTATTTGGTTATTCTGGTGTAGGAGTTTTGGGAGGAGCTCTTGCCGCAAGGTTGCTAGCTGATGCACATTACAAAGATTATCGGGAATATGGAGAAAGGCTTACAGATGAAGCTTTTGAAGAAAAGTTTGATAAAACAAAGGCCGAATTTTATAATAGGGCCAATGACGAAAACAAGCTAGCCTATATCTCTTTCGGGATCGGAGCTGTATTGGTTGCAACTGCTACAGTGTTGTTTTTTAAGGAAGAAAACGAGATTTACTATATGAAAAATAAGAATAGACTTACCCTCTGTCCTGATATGATGATTACGCCTGAATTCGTTTGGGCACCAGGTATTACATTGAATTTCAGCTTTTGAAATACACCCGCCCCAAAGTATTACTTCTTTTCAGAAGAATCAGTAAAGTACTTAAAAGGAACAAAATTACCCCGATTGAGCTATTCTTATGTTGACTCCAAACCCATTCAAAGGTGGAAGGATTGACTCTCTTGTTTTCTCCTTTGTATATGTTTCTGAACTGACCTCGCAGTTTTATCGCTATATAAGATTGATGGATTTGTAACTCCACAATCTCAATTGCTTCTTCTATTTCAAACTTAAGGTTTTCTTGTTGATCAACCTCTATTTCCTGGAGGCCAGGAATGTGTATTTTGGCCTTTATAATGCTACTCACCGCATTCCCCGATTCCCTCTTAATAAAATCAAAATTTTTACCTGATTGATTTCTTTCAAAGATGGGCCCATTAAAATCCCATGAAAAAATGTTTATTCCATTTGAGGAGCCAGTAAGAATTATCTGAGTTGGATCACGATTTAATATTGAACAACCAAAGTTTGTCCAAAATGTCTCCTGCCCCCCATATTCTACTTTTACATGAGAGGCAGAAATCTTTAAGGAATCATTAGCACTTAATAAAACTTTGAGATCAGGTGGACCCTCAAGAATAAACTTAATGTCCTCATTGTCTTTATTGCTGATCAAAGAAGCTCTTACATGTGTTATATCGGAGGCCAAATTAAAGAATAGATGATTGTCAATTCTCAATTTTGCCGCATCCAAATCAGGATTTGGAAATATAAAAATATAGCCATTAAGATTTTTAGGTTTAAATTTGGATGATTTGCTTAATTCCTGATCAATCCACAATACTTCATTTGGAATTTTGACTTCTTCAAAATGTTGCACTACCAAATTATTCAATTCCAGGTTCTGAAATAACAGTCCCTTTCCCATGGTAAACGAAATCTTTTCCGTTTCAGCCCACACTTCTGCTTCAAACCCTTGTTTGGGTTGAAATAGGAACACCAGAATTACTCCAATGATAAAAAGAAAAATAAATAGGTGTAACCATGGCTTAAATATGACTTTTTTCTGTTGTGCAGAAATTTCTTTATTTAAGAGCTCTTCTGGAAGTGCTTCGAGGTAGGCATAAAGGCTTAGGTTTAATTTGTTTTTTTCAATGTTAAAATCTTCCTTGTTTATTAAAGTAGCCTTTTTATCATCAACAAGTCTCTGAAACCGAGCAGTGGCCTGGATGAAGTCTTTTGCTAACTCAGGATATCGATCCTTCGTTTCTTGTACAAGAAAAGACAGAGCCTGTCCCGTTTTATCATCTGTGAGTAAATATTCGATAAAGAACTTTAAGGTCATTTTTCAATAGGTTGATGATAAAATGATATGATTTTAATCGGTCCTGAAGCGCTTCCTTTTTTTGTTAGATTTATATAAAGTGTATACCAACTTTCTGACGACCCTAAGTCAGAAATAGGGATAGCAATGGTTAATACATCTCCCCCTGAATGCCTCTGAATTTGTCCTGTTTTGATGGCTTTTGCTGTCTTAGGGTTGATTTGATTCTGATGCCCCTGAAATATTTTATAATTGCTTTCTGAGATAGAGTACCCAAGTCGGAACTTTGCAATATAATAGGTAGGGTTAATGTCCAAGTTCGAGTTATAAATGTAGCAAGGGGCGAAACTTTCAAATGAATCATTGGGATTGCCAATTTTCACCAAAATGCCTAGGTTGTTTCGGGGAATTCTGTATTTTGAAAGTAACGCATCTACTGGCCAATCCGAAAAATAATTCCATCCAGGTTTAGCAATTCTGCGTTTATCCTCCATCCAGTAAAATTGAAGTGGGATCAGCTCTTCTCCCTTCAAAAAGTAAGGAGTGTTTAGGTCCCCTTCCGGCAAATAAAATTTTACCGTTAGTTTTTGACTCTTACCATATTCATAGGGTTCAAATATAGAGTAAAAAGCTACAGTCTCTAAGGCCCTATTACTAACATCTTTAGAATACAAGCCTTCATACCTGTTTTTTTTATCATTTTCAGGATTCTGGTACCATAACTGTTTACGCGGATAATCAGGCTGACCCAAAAGTTTGCAGACTATACCTATAGAAAATAGCAAAACAATAGCTAACTTCGGTTTTTTCATTTGTTTTTTGTGTTTACATGCCTAAATCTAACGACCTAGTTTTTATGTTATTACGCCTAATCCCTAAAACCTCACTCCTTCTCCAGCCGCCTCTGCTTCACCACCTCCCGAATCGGCACCTCATCAATAAAAACATCCTTCAGCACTGACTCTCCACCTTTGATGCTGACCAGGGCGTAGGCCACCTGGGCGGTATCGATTTGTGCTTCGCGGTAGGCTTCTTCGGCGGCGTAGGCTTTGGATTCTTCCATGTAGTAGCGGTCGAAGGGGTAGTTGATGTTTAGGGTTTGAGTACCAACTGGCAGGCTGCTACTCACATATCCTACTTCGGCGGTCAGAAAGGCTTGACCATCGGTGGGTTTTGATTTGTGCACAGATTTTATTTTGGCAAAACCGGCGGAATCGGTTTCCAGGCTGACGTACACCGTTTCACCATTTGTCCATTCTTCCTCCTCGGGGACCTCCACCCTCGTTTCATCATAGCGTAGGGTGATGTATTTCCCCCGGAAGGGGTCCAGAGGGTCAATGGGGGCGGCTTTGAATTTGAATTCGGTGCCGGTTTTAATGATATCTTCCTGATTAAAGATCATGCTTGCCGGCACGTAGAGTTGTGCCAGCACCATCAGGATAAAAGCGGGGAGCCAGAGTTTATTCGTATTCATTTGATCTTCTTTTTTTAATCATCCAATAATTGGCCGCAAAAAAGCCTGCACCCACAAATACAAACAATATCCCCCGGAGTACAAAGGTTAAATCGCCATCAAAAAAGCGGCAGAGAATCAGCGCGGTGACGATCAACAAACCATAATTTAAAATGCCCAAATGATCGCGCTGCGCACCTTCCCGGATGGTGAGTACGCCAATGCCTAATACCAATATATTGATTAAGACAATAGCAAAAGTAGATGCCAGACCGATCAGGAATATTAAGATAAAAAGTAGGAAGGCTACCGCAATGGGGTTGATGGTATGAATAGGTTTATCTTTTTGTTGTAAAAACAACAAGGCTGTAGCCAATATGGAGAACAGTAGCGTACTTATAAATTCGGGCGCAAGCCAGATGCCATTGAGCAGCTCCTCATTGACCAGCAGGTCCTGCCAGTACCAGTCAAAGCTGAGGACCAATAACAGAAAAATAGTGCCCAAGGAGCCGATGAGTTTATACCCGTTATTACGTGAATCTTGCTCATTAAAAAAGGAGGAATTCCCCAGGTTGTAAAACAAGCCAAACAAACAGAAATAAGCCAGAAACATCAACTCCCATTTGCCATGAGCCACCGTGCCCAATACGATTGTTACCGACAAGGGCAGCAGCCAGTTGTGAAAGATCATAAAATTGCCGGTCGGCCTGTTCTGGTACAGTTGATAATAGTGCGGCATGATCAGTAACAGCAATCCCCAATACAGGTAGGATTCCGACTTTGGGTACGACCAATAACCAACTTCACAGGCGTAATAGGTAATGCCCACCACATAAAACAACGACACAATGGAGGACGGCATGATGTACACCAACGGCAGGCAAAGCAACATCCAGGTGAGGATAAAGCTGGTGATATCACCCGGAATATTGTATATCTGACTGATCAGCGAAATGCTTGCGCCTACCGTAAAAAACAGGAAGGCACTGGTACCCTCTCGCCAGGCTACGCTCTCCCGTTTTCGAAACAGGGCAAATCCACAAAGGGCCTGCCCGATCAGCAACGGCAAAAAGGCAAATCCCGTCTTCGTGGCTCGTGAAAATTCATCCCAATTGTGCGCAATAATCAGGATAATACCGAGCCCCACCAGGATGGCTCCCAACAGCCCAAAAACGATAAACAACCGGTTGCTGAATTCTCCTCCCTTACTCCGATAATATTCCCGGATTTTCTCCGCCGTCTCCGGCGAGATCACCCCGGCATTCAGCAGTTCGGACAGATCTTTTTGTATGCTCATTTTTGTGGTTTTTGGTGTAAGCGCAATGGACAAGGTACGGATTAAAATGTACTTCTAATAGTGGGTGTTCCACGTGTAAAGATGTGAAGTGTAGACTTGATTGTCTTGATGGTGCTTTGGTTTATGAAAGTTTAGGGTGTAGTGTGTAGAGTGTAGAGAATGTGCACGCTTGATCATTCTGCTAATTGCCTAATTCTGAGCATTCTGCTTTGGTTTATGATGTTTATGCTGAGGCGGTTTAGGATCTCCTTCGCTGAAGCTTCGGCGATCGTGGAAGGTCGATGTTACAAACACCTCCCGAGCGAGATCGGTATTAATTTTTTGCGCATTAAAAAGCTTTCAACTTATAAGTGCTGAAATTTTTGCGCATAAAATGGATTTTTTGTGATTTTTTTACGCACAACCTCAAAATAGATAGGTTCTTTCAATCTTCACAAACCAAATGTTACAAACTTCTCCCAAGCGGGGAGTACAATGGTGAGGAGTGAAGTGGTGATGGGTGACCCAATACCGAACCCCTGGATTAATTCTGCAAATTCTCCAATTCTGAGAATTCTGCTCCTAAAACCTAAATCCCAAAACCTAATATTTAAACCAACTCACAACTCTCCCGATCCAGCTCCGTTTCCACAGTATAATGCGAAAAAGGATATTCCTTCAAGACAGCCTTGATGGCGGCTTTGGCGGTGAGAATTTGCTCGAAAGTATCGATGTTTTGGAGGCGGACGTGGGTGGTGAAGACGTGGTTTTCGCCTTCCAGTGACCAGATGTGGGTGTGGTGCAGGGATTGGACATTGGCTACAGCCAATATCTTTGCTTCAACCTCCTCGGCTTTGATGTCGTACGGCACGCCTTGCAGGAAGAGGTGTAGGGTTTCTTTCAGGCGTTTAACAACATTCCACAACACGTACAGAGTAATGGCCAGCGACAAGGCCGGATCGAGGTAGTGGATGTCTTTAAAAAGCAATACAATGGCCACGATTAAGACCGCTACCCAGCCCAATACATCCTCCAGCAAATGCCAGGAAACGACGCGCTCATTCAGCGTTTTTCCACTGCTCACCTTCCAGGCGGCATAGCCATTGACCGCTACCCCGATGATGGCAAAAACGACCATGCCCAGCGCATCAGAATGTTCGGGCTCCAGAATGCGCCCCACGGCCTCGGTGATGATATAAATGGAACCGCCTACCAGCACCAGACTGTTGACCAAAGCCCCTAGCAATGAAAATCGCCGGTAGCCAAAAGAATAGGTCTTGTCGGCTCCTTGTTTGGCTTTCTTATTTAAATACCAGCTCAATCCCAATGAAAAACTATCGCCTAGATCGTGCAATGCATCGGAAAGAATAGCTACACTATTGACCCATAGACCACCAAAGATTTCCAGGATGGTAAACCCCAGATTCAGGAAGAAGGCCAGTCGTAGATTTTCATTAGCGTGATCGTGATGGTGGTGGTCGTGTGACATATCAATATTTAAGTTTGGCACTAACCGTTTTTGAAGCAATTAGGAAATACCCAAGGCTGGACTAAAATTGACATAAAATACTTGGATTTTATGTCAATTTATTCTCTATGGTCTTCTTATGTGCCTCATCCCGACCCTTACGGGTTACCCTTCGGCGGGACTAAAGTGTGGTTCAAATAAAAAAATCAATAGAAAATCCTTTGGGTTTTCTGTTGGTTTTCTTTCTATTGTGATCTTTTGTTCCTTTTGTGGTTCCCAAACACTTACTTGTTGCGCCTTCTTCACGTTGAACCTCATGTGGTTTAAATAAAAAAATCAATTCCATATTCTCAAGTCACCCTCACCCCAGCTCCAGACCGCTGCTCAAAATAGGTGAAGTACAACGTCATACCCAGCGATACGATCATATAGACGATCAAGATCGTATTCATGGCCGGTAAGGCACTACTCACCGCCGCCCAGTCATTGATGGCGTAAAGCAATATGATGCCGGTGCCGAGTTTAACAAGCTCCGCTGGAAGGGCATACCGGTGACCGTCCATCAAGGTGGTATAGGCAAAAATCGAGACCATCAAAAACGTGGCGAAAAGCACGACATCCACAAACTGGAAATCGGCGATATTGACCAGCAGGTAATACATCAACGCCACGGAGATGACCAGCTGTGCCCACGACCAGCCCAACATCACCTTGGAGGAATCGGTCTTGTATTTTTTCCGGTTATACGGATCTTTGGTGTATTCCAGGGGGTATTGCTCCGCTACATCGGCCGGACGCCAGCCGGTGGGCATAAACCATACACGCACTTTGTCTTTCCAGCTGCGGGTACGCCAGGCGTCTTTGCACAACTGCCACAAATGCATGAAGTTGATCAGGATTGGATTCCAGGTTTTTACCGGCTTGGTAATGCCGTACACGGGTGGTACGTCCTCCAGTTCCTCCTGGAAAGTGCCAAACCATTTATCCCAGACGATAAAAATCTCCGAGAAGTTTTTGTCGATATACTGCGGATTGATGGCGTGGTGCACCCGGTGGTGCGAGGGCGTGACGATGATGTATTCGAGCCAGCCCATCTTGTTGATCAGGCGGGTGTGGTACCAGAATTGTGCAAAGAAGTGAATCGGAGCAATAACGGCTACCACCTTGGCGGGAACGCCGACAATCGCCATGGGGATATACAGGAAGAAGTAAATGCCCACAATGGCCGAAACGGATTGCCGCAAGGCGCACGACAGATTGAATTCCTCACTGCTGTGGTGGATGATGTGGCGGTTCCAGAATAGATTGACCTTGTGATTGAATCGGTGCGACCAGTAACCCGCAAAATCCAGCCCGATAAAGGCCAGCACGTACAGCGCAAGATTGGATTTGATATCAAAAATGGCCAGATGTCCCACCATCCACTCGTAGCTGATGATGACCACCGAAAGGCCCATCAGGCTCTTCAATGTATTGGTAATCCCCGAGCTCAGACTGGAAATGGTGTCCATCGGTTCATTGACTCGTCGTCCCATCCATCTGCTGATGATCGACTCAAGAATGACCAGTATAATAAAGCCGGGAATGGCGTAGCTCAGTGCCGTTGCGTAGGTTTCCATGATTGAATTTTGTCGCTAGAAATATGCCGTTTGCAAATTTAAGCGAAAATTCGCAAAACTGTGTTGCATTTGGCGGCTACGCCTCAATCATCCAACTCCTCCACCTCCGCCTCGCGGAAGCTATCTACCGGAAGGTTATCTTTGAGAAAACGACACCAGCTGCAGTTTTTTTCGCCGCAGCCTTCGTAAAAGTCGTGGGCCATGATGCGCTCGTAGACTTCGTGGATCAGGTTGCGCACCAGCTGTACATGCTCGGCCGGATAGGTGATGGTCACTTCTGGGAATTGCCCCTGATCATCGGGTTCCAGATATGAGATGGTGCCACTGATGGCGCGGCGGGGTAAGGGATCGGCGTATTCGTACAGGAGCTTGTAGAAGATCAACTGCCGCCAGTAGTTGCCGCCATGAGGGTGGACCTTGGTGGGTGGCCTCACCTTAGTGGCATCCTGGCTACCGGTTTTATAATCAACGATGCGGGCCTGATTTTCCTTGAGCAACTCCAATTTATCGATCATGCCATTGATGGGAATGCCGTCCATCTCTACGTTGCGCAGGTTGTATTCTACTTTGACATTTTGGTGCCAACCGCCTACTTTCTGGTTGTAAAATGCCTTCAGGTTGCGCTGCCCCATTTCCAACCTTCGCTGGTATTCTTTGGGAGAGAAGTAGCCGCGCTGGTTTTCCATCTCCCGTTCAAAATAGATGATAAACTCTGCCACCGGCGGGAAAGCCTTTTGCTTGGACTGCTTCATGCGCTCAAAGAGGCGCTGCAACGCATTGTGCGCGGCATTGCCGTAAGTGGCCGCTTCGCTCTGCAGACTTGGTGCTTTGAGGACTTTTTCATAATAAAAGCCCACCGGACATTTCAGGTAGCGATTCAAACCGGAAACACTCAACGAGAAGTTTTCCAGCAAGCCATCGATCACTATTTTCTCCAGGCGGGGCAATTGCGGTTTTTCAACCAGGAGCAATTGCAGGAAATTGGCTTCTTCCAGTTGCTCCTGCGGCAACGTGGTTTCCTGTACCTTCAGATTTCCGGTCAGACACAATTCATCCACAAAAGCGGCCCGCTGCAAAGGTTTGTTTTGGTCTTCGCGGGCGTAGCTGAGGTATAAGCCTTCCTTGGCGCGGGTCATGGCCACATAAAACAACCGGCGGCGGGCCTCCATGGCGTCTTCCTCGCCGGAAAAAGTCAGCGTATCGGGCATGGAAAAACGGAAGGAACTACCCCGGCTGCGCGGCTCCCAGTTGTCTTTGACACAATCCAGTAAGAACACATGTTCAAATTCCAGTCCCTTGGCGCTGTGGCCAGTCAGTAAATTGACGCCATTCTCCGCCTGGATGGTCTTGTGCAATTCAATGGCCAGGCGGTTGTCGTCCATACTGCGCAGTATATCCAGCAGACGCCGCAAGGACAGTCTTGGATTGCGATCAGCTTCGGCTTTGACGAAGTCAAAAAAGGATTTGAGCACCTGCAACAGCCATACTTTCTCCTCGTGCTTGACCACATACCGCAGCAGGCCGGAACGGTTGATCAAGCGTTCCAATAATGCCGGAATGCCCAGATTCGGCACTTCTCCCACCAATTCATCAAGCAGTCGCCCCAAATCTGTAAAAGGGCGGGCTTCGATACTCAGTTTTTCCAGGTGTTTTTGCTTTCGCAAAATTTCCCGCCAGGCCGGTCGATCGCGGGCATCCTGCCGGGCCAGGTGTACACTCAATTCTGCCAGATCGGCGGGGTCAAGCCCAATGAAATTGATGTGTAATATTTTAAATAACAGATGCTCCCCACTGTGCGGCAGCTCGTATTCCATTTGCAGATAATGCAGCAACATGCGCAAATTGCGGATCACATGCAGGTCGAGGATATTGACACGGCGGCGGGTGTTGTAGGCGATATTTTTCTTTTCCAGCAAATTGATCAGGTCATTGGCCTGCTTGTGCTTGGCGTAAATGACAGCCATTTCCTGCAGGGGCACTCCCGACTTTTGTAGGGCCTCAATTTGCAAAAGCACATCCATATTTTCCTGCAAGCGGTTGGGATAACTCCGGATTTCGGGTACGGCCTTTAATTGGGCGACAGCCAGATTACTTGCCCGCAATTTCTTTTCAATACCCAGTTCACGCAGGTTGTTGACAATGCGCTTTTCGTTGTGCCGAATCAGTATTCCCGAAAGGTCCAAAATGGGCTGGGTGGAGCGGTAATTGTCTTTCAAGAGGACCAGTTGCAGCTCCCGCTGATATTGCTCATAAAAATCGGTAAGGTTTTTCAGGCGAGCGCCCTGGAATTCGTAGATCGACTGGTCGTCATCGCCCACAATAAAAATGTTGGGGTTTTCCCAATAGGCGATCAACTGCTGGATGATCTCGTTTTGGGCGCCATTGGTATCCTGATATTCATCGATGAGAAAATAGAGGTACTGTTCCTGATAACTGCGGAGCAATACTTCATGCGTTTCAAAGGCCCGTAATACCCACAAGATCATATCGTCAAAATCGTACCGCCGGGCGCGTTGCAGGGCACTCTGGTACATCGGGTAAAGCTCTACCGCTGAGCGCAACAATTCCATCTTGCGCACCTCCGCCTCAATCTTGGCGGTCTTTAATGCTCCTTTTTTGATCTCGCCGCGGTTGACTTTATAGATAAACTCCTCCCGATTAGGCAGGTCTTCCAGATACTCCCGAATCTTTTCGAGTACGTAATTAGTCGTCCAGTCCTCCCCCTTCATGCGCTTGAAGAGGTCGTAGAGGTGATTTTCATAAAAATAAATGTCAGCCCGCCCCTTTTTTAACGGATGATCCACATCCAGCTGGTCAATGATACGCCGGATAATTTCCACCCGTTCCAGCTCGCTGAGCGGCTCCAAATCGTGGCGGCCAAACAACTCCAGGTTGTCCTGAATGATGGTATTACAAAAGGAGTGGAAGGTGTAAATGTGCACCCGGTGCGCTTCCGGGCCGATAAATTCCAGCAGGCGTTCACGCATGGCCTGCACCCCGGCATCGGTGAAGGTAAGGCAGAGGATATTTTGCGCCTGAGCATCCGTTTCCAGCAGAATCCTTCCGATACGCGCCGTGAGGATATGCGTCTTGCCCGTGCCCGGCCCAGCGATCACCAGCATCGGCCCTTCAATCTGATCAACAGCCTGCCGCTGGTGCTCATTCAGATTGTCGAGTACCTTAAGAAATGATTCGTTGTATTCCTGCCGCGGATTTTCGCCAGCCATCCATCACCAATTTGTGGGAAAGATACGGATTATTGGATGATATACCCCCATCACTACCTCACCTATCGCTCGGGAGATGTTTGTAACATCGACCTTCGAGTAAGGTTTTCAGGATTTTAGAATTTGCAGAATTTATTTAGTTTAGAGTTTAGTGTTTAGAAGGTTTAGAGAGAAGGCTGACCAATGAAATAAATTCCTCAGTAGATATTAGCAACCTCGACATTCAAGTAGGATTTAGGTTTTAGATAGCCTCAGTCAATAAACATTATAAACTACATAACCCTTATAAACCGGAGCAGGATTCGCAGAATTACACAACTCAGGCTTTAGGTTTTTGGAATTAGGTTTTAGGAAAATCACCCATCACCACTTCACTCCTCACCCTTAAACAGTAGTAAAGGACCCAGAATTACAGCATTTGCAGAATACCAAGCTGTTCCCTTCTCTAAACTAAAGCAGAATTTCCAGAATTAGAGCAGAATTCTCAGAATTAAAGAATTCTCAGAATTAAAGAATTCTCAGAATTTATTAGGTATTAGGTTTTGGGCCTTAGGTTTCAGCCACCACTCACCACATCACCCATCACCATAAAAAAAGAGCAGAATTCCCAGAATTAAAGAATTTGCACAATGATTAGGCAGCTCCCTCTAAACCGTCTCCCCCGCCTCAACATAAATCAGAACAGAATACCTAGAGTCAAAGCATTTGAAGTATAATTAGCTTCGCCCTCCTCTAAACTCCTACACTCTACACACTAAACTTCAAAAATCCACCCATTCACCCCATCAAACAGCACTTTACAAACGGAATTCACTATTATTGTACCTATGGATATCAATGGCCTCAAAATTTTGTACCACCAATACGGTGAGCTGCTGCTACACCTGGTATTGCTGTTGTTTTATTTTACGGCTCTGAATGTACGTTGGACGGAAGATTGGACCGCCTGGACACTGCAGCAAGGAGGCATTCGACCGGTGTCAGCCTTGGTATTTCCGCTGGTTTTTTATTTGAATGCCTTTTGGCTGGTGCCGAATTATCTTAAAAAACAACGCTGGCTCTGGTACGCGCTGATGACGGGAATGTTGGCCCTGAGTATTGAAGTTTTTCGAACCCTGTTATTTGTATACCTCGATCCGAAAGTGAGCCTCAGCCAGGAATTCCTAAATTACAAACACGTTTTTGATGCGGTGATCAATGGTTTTATGCTGTCCTTTGCATATGTGCTGGCGAAAGACTGGTTGGTCAACCAGGGACTCATCAAGCGGCTAAAGGCGGAAAAGCTGGAAGCCGAACTGGCCTTCCTCAAGTCGCAGGTGGACCCTCACCTTTTATTTAATACCTTGAACAACCTGTATTCCCTCGCACTGGAAGAGGATAGCCCGCAAACCGCTGATGGCATTAGTAAGCTGGGCAAGCTGATGCGCTACAACCTGCACGATTCGAATGCGGATTTTATCCCGTTGGAGAGGGAAGTGCAGTACATTCAAAATTATATTGAACTGCAAAGGTTACGCACAACGGAGGGCAATGAAATTAATTTAAATATTGAAATAAGTGAGGCGCAAGATGACAGGGCTGAGATTGCCCCCATGCTGTTGATTCCCTTTGTGGAAAATGCATTTAAATATGGAATAAGCCCAACGGAAAAAACCTTCATTCATATTGCTATTGAGTTAGCAGGACAGGTTTTGAAAATGCAAATAAAAAATAGCATCATCCGTAATGTAAATGAACACACTGTCGGTGGCGTTGGACTAAAAAATGTCAAAAAGCGGCTGGAATTGCTCTATTCGGAGCGACACCAATTGATTTGCGAAAAGCAAGCCGACACTTATTTCGTATCACTCGAAATTAAGCTACACCCATGATCCGTTGTATCGCCATTGATGATGAACCCAGGGCGCTGACTGTAATCGAAAAACACGCTCAGCGCATCGACTTTCTACAATTGGAAGCTACCTTTGTTGATCCCTTCCAGGCCATCACTTACCTCAACGATCAGGCCATTGACCTGGTATTTTTGGACATCAACATGCCCGATATCAGCGGCTTTCGATTGCTGAAGCACCTGCAATCGCCACCACTGGTGATATTCACCACCGCGCACAGCGAATACGCCCTGGAAAGCTACGAAGTAGAGGCCGTTGATTACCTGCTCAAACCCTTTGATTTTGCCCGCTTTTCCCTGGCCGTCAACCGGGTGAGAGAGCGGCTGTCTAAGTCGCAGCAGACGGCTAAAGACTTCTTTTTTGTCAATACCGGCACTCAAAAACAACGCATCGTTTTTAACGAGCTGTATTACGTTTCAGGAGAAGGCAACTATGTGAATTACGTGACCACCTCCGGAAATTACTTAGTACGCTCTTCTGTAAAGGAGACCCTGAAACTTCTACCTCCTACCGACTTTGTACAAATTCACCGCTCCTCCATCGTGGCCCTGGCCCGAATCGACAAAATTGAAGACAATCACGTTTTTATTGGTCAGGCCAGGCTCTCCATCGGGGCAACCTATCGTGAAGCATTCTTTAGGATTATTGATGCACTGTAATCCAATTGTCGGCCGTATTGGCATCGATCACCTTATTAAAAGGATCGATGTTGATCATGGATGGACGTTGGTTGGTGATCACGCTTATCTTATTTTCAATTTCAGTTATTTTTGCTTTTTCTAAATGCAATAGTTGTTGCTTCGTATCAAAGAAGCCTATTTCAATATAATCCTGTAAAGGAAGAGATTTAACCTGATCTCCTTGCTCATCTTCATAGACGCGCTTTCCCAATTCCCCACTATGGTATTTGCTGATCAAAAAATGTAGCGTAGTCTCATACTGCCCGCCAGCGGTGGCCGAAACCTGAGCATCCAGGATTTGATTATCATAAAGCGTAATCGTTTCCAGCCAATCAGTGATCAGGTATTTTAATGAATCGGGAGTAGCTTGTCGCAAATGTTGTACCAATTCCACGGAAGTGGGGTAAGTGCCTTCGCCTTGCTGCACTTCTTCCAGGAATGCTTTTAGGACATCGTTAAAGACCGCTTCGCCCAAGTGCTCGCTCAGCGTATAAAAGGCCAGCGCTCCCTTGCGGTAATTGATGTAATCCTGATGTGCGTGGGTGTGTATGAGCGGCATTTCACTCTCTGACTCCCGTCCCCGTCCGCGCAGGTACAGCTCCCGATCAAATTGCAGGAACCTCCTCATTTGCTCTTTGCCGTATTCCTTCTCCAGCACCCGCAAGGTCGTGTATTCGGCCAGACCTTCGGTCAGCATCTTTGCGCCCAGGGCATCGGCCGGAATGAGTTGATTGCCCCACCACTGGTGTGCCATTTCGTGAGCAGCCATATAAAAGGGAAAGTCAATGGCACCCTCTTCCACGTCAGCAATAAATCGAATTTCCGAGAAAGGGATGCACGTAGCAAAAGTAGTGGCAAAAGAACCAACCGAGCGGGCAAATTCAATAATGCGCGCCTGTTGGTGCTGGTAAGGGCTGAAATGCGCCGTATTATAAGCCAGCGTCCCTTTTAGTCCCTTAATCATGTGCTCCAGATTATGGTCGTGATCGGGGTGGTGGTAGATTTCCAGGTCAACATCCTGCCAGCGGTCTTTGTACAGGGCATAACGACCGGAGTTGAAGCCAAAATAGTTCTTAATCTTGCCAGGCATTTGATAGTAAAAATATCGACGATTGCCTTCGGTCCATTCCCGTTGTAGCTGCCCGGGCGCAATGGCAATCTGGTCGGCGGTAGTACTGATGATGGCGGCAAAGTCAACTTCATCGGCGTCATCACCGGAATAGGAATGACGCTGAGCGGTAGCATCTGACGGCAGCGGCTTACTCATTGCCCGTAGAGGCAAACCATATTTTTTACGCTGGGCTTCACTTTCCAACTCTACCGCCCGGTATCCCAATCCGGGAAAGATCCGATTGTCGAAATACGTGCCGTTGGAATTGACAATGCTGTAGGTGTCAAACCAGGAAGAAGGCTGGTTTTTAATTTTAAAATACAATGTCAAACTACCGCCGGGGAGGAGTGCCTGGCGCAATTTTATTACCTCAAACCGATGAATACTATCCCGAAGGACGACTTCATGCGTTGGAAACAGGGAGATTTCGGTATTTGTATTCAAATGCGAGTGAACGAGCAGGGTGTCGATGGGATCGGAAGATTTATTGGTCAGCTGATAAGATCCATTGATCTCAAAAGTGCGTGTTTCGGGGGATAAATCCACCTGGACATCGACGGCGGTGATGCGGGGTTGAGGCATGTGGTGATACTGCCGGTAAAGCCGTTCATTCTCAGCCATCCAGCGTTCCTTATCTTCATTTGAAATGTCATCTTGACTTAAATGGTAAAGACCAAAACCCAACCCCAGAAAGCTGATAGATAATAAAATCAGAGAAAATGCGGCCCTTCTGTTCAGGCGCTCTTTTGCTACCCGCAAACGCTCCCGAAAAGTAAGTGGCAGGCCCCGAATCCAAAACAGCAGGGCGCCTGACAAACACAGCAAACCACCCATTAGCCAATAAGCTTTGTAAGCAAAATAGGAGGTTATTCCAGGGCCATACCCATCGAGGTCGGAGTAGGCATACAGCCAATTAGGGTTGGGATTTTGATTGAATTGAAAAATGGGATGCTTCAATCCAAGGTCGGGCAGCACGCTGATGCCACCGGCCATTAGCAGCAGCGTGAATAGGCCGAGGTAGGCATTGGTAAATATGGTTTGCACCAGTATAGCGACCATTGCCCACAACACAAAATAAATCAGGTGCAAACCGTAGAGGTCAAAGAGGTAATGCCCTATTTCAAAGTGATAATAGCCTTTATAGACCTGTACCGAAATCCCTCCCAGCATGATCAGGGAAAGCAAAAACATTTGCATTTTGACCAGGGCGAGGAATTTGGAAAACAGCAACACCCAATTCGGCGTGGGTGTGGTATCCACCAATTGGTCCATACTCACTGTACGGGCCCGCTGCATGAGAATGCCGGCATACAAAAAGGTGAGCCCCACGATGACCAGGGAAAAAAACAGTAAGGGATATTTGAGCATCACCCAGGTGACGGGTAGAATTTTTGTATCAAACTGGGGATTCATTTGCAACAGCGAAAAAATGACAAATAACAATCCCGCTAATGCAATACTGATAAAAGGCCCGCTGTGCAGTATGGCGTAAAAATCGGCATTCGACAATTTCCAGGCTGCTTTTAGCAGATGTACATTGGTAAAATTGAAATGAACTTTTGGCAGTTGAAATGGGGTGACCTTTTCGGGAATAGGCTTTTGGGCCGCCGGTCTTTTTTGCCGAAACCAATTTAGCGCATGTTCACTCAACTGAAAACGCAGGTAGCCCCAAATAAGCATCCCTATACTGATCGTTCCCCAAAGTATTCTATTAAAAATGATGCCCGATTCCAGCGGGAGGGGAGAACTGAGGCGTTCTTCCGCGGTCCAAAAGCGGGTGTAATAAGCTGTGCCCCGTTCGCCGAAAGGCTCCAAAATGAGGGCCAGCGCTTGAGTCTCCGACCCCGCCAATACCCGATTCAGGATTTCCTGGAGGATCACCAGCAGGATCACGCTGATAAACCCGGCGTAGATGTTTCGGGACAGGCCGGTGATCACAAAAACCAGCGCCCCCATGCCAATGAGGTTGGGGAAGATATACCACAAATAGGTGTGTAAATAGGGCGCGCTATTGAAGGGCAGGGTAGCGCCTCGGGAAATTCCGGGTAGTTGGGTGCCAACAAAAATACCGATGCCCACCAGCGTGGAAAGCGCCAGCACGACGAGCAAACTGCTCAGAAACTTCGCGGCCAGATACTGCCCTTTGGTGAAAGGGTAAACAAACAAAACCCGGTGCATTTTACTCTGGAAATCACGATAAATAGAGTAGCCCATAACGGCCGGTAGTAAAAACAACAGCAAGTCCTGGAAAAAGGTAATCATCTGGTAAATGTCCAGGGGCGTATTGCCGATTTTGGGCATTCCGGTACTGGCGTCAAAAAGGCCCAGGTTGGCGGCCATGGCTGCGGTGGAAAGCGTGAGCAACGTAAGGCCGTAGATGTAGATGACCGGTTGACGGAGCCAGTAGGCTAGTTCAAATTGGAAGATCCTGGCAAACATCATGCTTGGTTTAAGGCGGTGAAATAAACATCGTCTAACTGTGGGACGGCGGAGGTGAAGTCATCACCCGGCTGCTGATCGGCCCACACCCGAACGGTGAGCGAGTGGTCGGGATTGTAGTTGGATGAAAGCACCCGAAATTTACCTTCCATCTGAGCCAGTTCCGTTTTGGAGACGGTCCTTATCCACACCTTTCCATGCAATTGTTGAATGGCGACCGATGGTGTGTTGTGAGCCAGCAATCGCCCCCGGTGTAGGATGGCCATCTGGTGGCAAAGTTCCTTCACGTCTTCCACAATGTGGGTGGAAAAAATGACCGTATTTTCGGTGCCCACCTCGCGCAATACATTCAGAAAGCGACGCCTTTCGGCGGGATCGAGCCCGGCAGTGGGCTCGTCAACGATGATCAGTTTGGGATCATTGAGCAGCAGCTGGGCAATACCAAAGCGCTGCTTCATGCCTCCCGAATACTCGTGTACGTATTTGCGGCGGTGTTCGGTAAGGTTGGTAATTTCGAGTACCTTGTCGATTAGCTGGTGGCGCTCTTTGCGGGAGTGAATGCCTTTCAATGTGGCAAAGTAGTGTAGGAGCCGCTCGGCAGATATTTTGGGGTAAACCCCAAATTCCTGGGGTAGATAACCCAGGATTTTGCGCAAGCTCATTTGGTCTTTTAATACATCAATTTGACCAAAGCTGATCTGCCCCTGGTCTGGTTGTTGTAGGGTGGCGATGGTCCGCATGAGGGTCGATTTACCGGCACCGTTGGGGCCGAGTAGTCCAAACATGCCCGGTTTGATTTCCAGGTCCAGACAGTCGAGTGCCTTTACCCCGTTTGGGTAGGTTTTGCATAGGTTGTGGATGGCTAGTGTCATGATTATATCGTTATTATTAGCTACAATGTCCAGATACTACAGTCGTTTTGCAAAGCCGTGTGATGAACTAGCCGGAATTTGTGGTGAAATGGTATTGTGAAAAGAAACGCCTATTTTGAGCCAGCAAAACTCAAGGATTATGGAAAGCTATATTGCCCTGTTGCGCGGCATTAATGTCAGTGGACAGAAAAAGATCAAGATGGCCGATTTGCGAACGCTTCTGGGGAAGCTCCCTTTTGAGGAAGTACAGACCTATGTGCAGAGCGGCAATATCGTCTTTAAGGCCCCGGAGAAAAACGTTTCCAAGGTGGAAAAAATGATTGAAAAGGCTATCCAGGACGCCTATGATTTTGAGGTGCCCATTCTGGTGAAGACTCCGGTAGAACTGAAGCATGTTTTGGAAAATAATCCTTTCCTAAACAATCCGGAAACGGCTACCGAGCGCCTGTATATGACTTTCCTCAAAGAAGAGCCTGTGGCAGAACGCATTGAAAAGCTGCAAGAAGTGGATTACAGCCCGGAAGATTACCGGCTGGAGGGAAAAGACCTTTATTTCTTTGCACCCAATGGCTACGGCCGGGCAAAGATGAACAACAATTTCTTTGAGAAAAAACTAAAGGTAGTCGCCACTACCCGCAACTGGCGGACAGTGAATAAGCTGTACGAGATGAGTCAGGATTAAGTTACGCCCTCCGCAAACGCTTCATCAGGCGAAACGTCTTTTTGGTTTCTCCCTTCTTATCAATCAACCCTAACAAGTAGAGGCCCTCTGGCAAATCAGAAATGTCGTAACGCTGGTTGGGTATCGCATTGTACTGACGAACCGGCTGTCCGATGCTGTTGTAAAGGATCAGTTTGGTAATGCGCTCGTCGGCGGTCACCTGAAAGAACTCATCGGCCGGATTGGGAAATACCTTCAAACTGGCCGCATTGAGCGGTTTTTCCTCAATAAATTGTGGGAAAAAGCTGATGGTTGCCAACACTTCATTGGGCTGATCAATGAGCGAAAGTGGAAATTCAAACGCCCCAAGGCCACCTTCGCCGTGGGTGTAAATGTGTAGCGTCAGGTCAAATGATTCACCGGGAATCAGCTCGATCGGAGCCTCGTAATAGCCCGGATCATAATTTGTCAGCGCATTGGGCAGGTAGCACAATTCTTTGTCGTATACTTCGGCTTCCCAGGAGAGTGGAAGTTCGAGTTCGTATTTGGTCCACTTCAAGGCAATTGTCTCGTCGGAAACGTTGCGGATGGTGGTACTGAGTTCAATAACATTATCTGACTCCGCCTCACTGGCTTTTACTGCTTTCGCAATGGTGGTTTGGGTAATCTGCAACGGACTCTGTCCGCTGGCGCTGAAGGTGATCGTCAATATAGTTGCAATAAGTAACAGTATTCTCATAATCTCTTGTTTTAGAGCCGTTGTAACCCGTACGCGGCCCTCAGTTGGTCGATTTACTGCAAAATACGGGAGAATAGTAGTGAAGTCAAATCTTTAAGTAATCTTTAACGGGGATTGGTGCACAATTCTCACTCACTAATCACCACCTTCACGCGTTGCATAGCTTGTTCAGATTGCAATTGCAGGAGATAAACACTGGCGGGCAAGGCTGGCAGCGGGAACGAGAGCTGTTGCTCACCACTTTGTAGCGAATGACTGCCAAAGGAAGCCACTTCATTTCCCGTAAGGGAAAACAAGGAACAATCCACCGTCAAGGCTTCTGATAAGGTCATTTGCACCTGAAGCATTTCTCCTTTTTGGGCTGGATTGGGATAAACGGAGAGGGTTTCCGTAAGGAGCGTCTGGTCCTTTACCGCCGTAAGAAATTGGCCCATTTCAAAGGGATCAATGTGCTGGCTGGTGAAGATGCCGCCGGAGAAAAGAGCAGTGCCACCTACTGGCTTTACTTCGTAAAAGCCCACCCCATAGTCACAGCAAATACCATCGCCGTAGTCGTCGAGGATGCGGAAATTGTAGCAACCTTCACCGGGTAGGGTGATGTACTCCGTGATATTCTGGTTATTGCCATAGGCACCGGGATTGCTGGGCAGCGCGATTTGCGCTCCGCCATTGGTTGTTCCAACGGTCATATTGCCTCCACTGGCAATGATGCTTCCCGATTCATCGGTACATTCCCAGTAGGTTTCGTAGCCATAGTTGTCGGTCCGTATTTTGACTTCCAGCATCTGACTCGACGTTTGCGGTGCATTGGCGAAGGTGGTAGAGATGTAATTGTTGGTACTGCCTTCGTCGTCGCTGTCATTGGGATTGGATAGCTCAATTTCCAATAAATTGGTGCCGCCATAGTTGGGCACAAAATTGATTTCCGGCAGTTCGATGGTTTCGCTTTGGAAGGTCAGTAAATTGCCTTCCCAGGTGTACTGGGCGGGCGTGCCGTCGTTGACCGAGTAGTTGATGTTGACCGAAGTCAACGGCTCATGGCCATCGTTGCGAATGATGATAGTAGGCGTAAGCCATTCACCACATATTACTTCTTCGGTACTGGCATAAAGCGCGTTGCCATCGTGATTGTAGGGCACCACAAAGGAAGGTTCAATCTGGATGGCGTTCAGGATTTTCTGATGGCCCTCACTGATAAACAGGGCCAGTTCGAGCTTGGAGGGGTCAATGGGAATTCCTCTCACCTCACTGGGCAGCTCATAGGTAATGGTGCGCGATTCAAAATGCCCGGCCGTGGTGGTATTGATCACTTCGCCCCATTGGCCGGTAATCATGTCGCGTAGTAGTCGGTTGTGTACGTATTCATCACCGGCTCCGCCACCCACTTGTGGCCCTAGCACTTCATTTTGCAGTAGGGCAATATTGAGTCGGTTGGTGCTGGCTGCACTATTGGCCGTGTAATAAATTTCTACATAAATACTCATCTCGCCGGTGGAGATGTCCAGGCTGGCGGTGGCCGCCAAATTGACCGGAGCTACTTCCTCCAGCATCTGTTCTGCGGCCCAACTCCAGTAAGAGCGGTTGATGGCCGTAGTATTGGGCCAGCCTTGCTCGTAGCCCGGAAATACACGGCGGTTGATGGTACCTGCCGGATAGCCGTTGAGTCCGGTTTGTGTGGCCAGGCTTTCGCCAAAATCGGTGCGGAAATCCGGATCGCCGGTGAGCGGATTGGCGTAGGGGCCTTCGTGAATATTAATCAAGACGACATCATCGGGGTGGCTTTCGCCAATGGCAGCCGCAATGGCATTTCCTTCCGGGCAATAGACACAGTAAATACCGCCATACTCTTCGAGTACTACGTTTTTGTTCTCAACCGCAGTACTGACAATGGTTTGCGCCATCAGCCCTGCCAATGACAGCATCATGAAACTAAAAGCAAGGGGTATTCTCATCATTTTGTTTGTTCCGTGAGCTCGTTTGTCCCCAAATAGGTGTTTAAACGCCCACGTCATTTTTTCTCATAGGTAGTTATACCGAACAACCTACTGTGTAAACAACGACCACAAAATTACAGTATTGTTGCTGTAACCGCCCACCTTTTGCATTATTCTGAGGTAAAATGCCAAAAATTGTCCGGTATTATCCTTTTTTCCCGATCTTTATTTCGAACAGCGCAACTGTCTCTGCACAGACAGTATGCATATGTAGCAACATATTATTTTGCGTAAGCAACAAGTATTTATAAACTCATATTCAAATGCACATAGCTATTCTTGGAAACGGGATTGCCGGAGTGACCGCCGCACGGTTTATTCGCAAACTCAGCAATCACGACATCACGCTCATCTCTGCTGAAACCGACTACTTTTTTTCCCGCACGGCGCTGATGTATATCTATATGGGCCACATGCGCTTTGTAGATACCCAACCTTATGAACCCTGGTTTTGGGAAAAAAACCGCATCCAGCTCAAGCGGGCCTTCATCGACAAGGTGGATACTGACAACAAGCAACTAAATACCAGTGATGGGGAGCAGATCAAATACGACAAGCTCATCATTGCCTGTGGGTCAAAGCCCAATAAATTTGGCTGGCCGGGGCAGGACCTCAAAGGCGTGCGTGGGTTGTACAGCTACCAGGACCTGGAATACATGGAGCAGCATAGCGAAGGCCTGAAACGGGCCGTGATCGTTGGCGGTGGACTGATCGGCATTGAGATGGCGGAGATGTTTCACTCACGCCACATCCCGGTGACCTTCCTGGTTCGGGAAAAAAGCTACTGGGATATGGTGCTGCCCGCCGACGAATCGGCGATGGTGAACCGGCACATCCACGAGCATGGTTTTGACCTTCGATTGCAAACGGAGTTGAAAGAAATTGTGGACGATGGTACCGGCCGGGCGAGCGCAGTGATCACCAGTGAGGGCGAGCGTATTGAGTGCGGTTATGTGGGCCTGACGGCTGGAGTAAGCCCTAATGTTGCATTTCTGGAGGGTAGCGGCATTGAAACACAGAAGGGCATTTTGGTGGACCAAAACCTGCAAACCAATATCCCGGATGTCTACGCCATCGGCGATTGTGCCCAGCTTCGGGAACCACCCACCGGGCGGCGCCCCATCGAAGCGGTCTGGTATGTAGGCCGCATGATGGGGGAAACCGTGGCCTACAATGTGTGTGACCAAAAAGTGGCATACGAACCCGGTCACTGGTTCAATTCCGCCAAATTTCTCGACATCGAATACCAGGTGTATGGCGACATCCAGGCCAAAGCGCCCGAGCACCATCAATCTTTGTACTGGGAGCACGACGATGGCAAACGATCCATCCGACTGGTGTACGACCGCAACAATGGGCAAATCATCGGCTTCAACCTGATGGGCGTGCGCTACCGACACGAGGTTTGCGACAAATGGCTCCGCGAGAAGACACACGTAGAAACCGTTTTGCAGCATCTCGGCCTGGCCAATTTTGATCCGGAATTCTACCGGGAATACGAAGCCGATGTGATTACATTGTACAACAAACAAACGGGTAAAAATCTACAACTCAAACAGAAGCGCGGGCTCACGGCAGCGTTGAGGTTCCTACGCGATAAAATTGCCTTATAAACCCAAAAAACACTTCAAGTAAAATGAATATTATCAAATATATCGGATTAGGATTTTTCATCGTGGCGCTCGGTATTTTCACCCTGTCATTGGGCCTGGATCATTACCAACTGACGGCCAACAGCCTCCGTGTAGATACGGATTATCACCGGGAAGCCATATTGGCTGCAGCCAAAGAAACCGGCATGATCGATAAGGAATACGCCACCAATTTTGCCTTTGTCAGCGATTTTAAAAAGGCGTTGAAAACGGCCCAGGAATCCCTCAATCAGCAGGCGCAAGATGGCCTTCCCGAAGGCGTGGGCGAGTGGGATTACAAACTCGGCGACTGGAAATTCAAGGAGTATACCCTCAATACCACCAAGCATTCCAGTGTTGGCCCAGTGGCCAATCATCCATTCCTATTCTGGCTGCTCACCATCGGGTTGGGCATATTGGGTGGACTGTTGTATGTCCTGCCTGATTTGCAAACCATTCCTGGCATCAAAAATAATCGCATTTATCACCACGCTATGACTCGTGGCTTGAAGCTGGGCTGGCGTGGCTTATTTCTGGGTGCGGCGATCATTGGTTTGCTGGCTTATGGCATTTCCTACATGGGTCAGTCCCTCTTTTATCCGGCCATTACGCTGCTGGTCGTAGCCTTGATTACCGGATTGGTGTTCTTTGCCGAAAAATCCATCAAGCGCACCCCCGCCCGTAGTGCCGGACCGGAAAATTGGACCGCCTGGCTGGGTATTTTTACCGGCATTTATCTGATTGGGTTCTATTTGCTGCTCTACTGGTCGCCCGAGTACATCACCAGTTGGATGCTGCTGGCCGATCCGTTGAGTTATTCACTGAGCGGCAATGAGGCCAGTCAGTGGTTTGTCTACGGTATGTTGTACACCGTGATCGTCCTGACCATGGGTGTTCGTATGTTGGTCAAATACCGCCACAATCGCTACCAGTTGATCCGCACCGGCTCGGTCATGTTTTTCCAAACGGCTTTTGCCTTTTTGATCCCCGAAATTCTCGTGCGGCTCAATCAGCCCTATTTTGACTTCAAAAACATCTGGCCGCTGAATTATACCTTCTTTTTTGACTGGAACATCGACAACCTGATCAACAGTGGCGGACTCGGCATTTTTATGCTGGTTTGGGGCATTTTGCTGGTCATTTTGGGCGTACCCCTATTTACCTATTTCTACGGTAAGCGCTGGTACTGCTCGTGGGTTTGTGGCTGTGGCGGCTTGGCCGAAACATTGGGTGATCCCTACCGCCAGCTTTCCGACAAGAGCCTGCGCGCCTGGAAATTTGAGCGCTGGATCATCCACGGCGTGCTCGTTTTTGCCGTGCTGATGACGGCCATGGTACTTTACACCTATTTTACCGGCAGCTACACCATTCTCGGCTTCAACAGCGATACCGTGCGCACCTGGTACGGCTTCCTGATCGGGTCGGCCTTTGCCGGGGTAGTCGGCACCGGATTTTACCCTTTGATGGGCAATCGCGTGTGGTGCCGCTTTGGTTGTCCGTTGGCGGCCTATCTTGGACTGGTGCAGCGCTTCAAATCCCGCTTTCGCATCACCACCAACGGCGGTCAGTGCATCTCCTGTGGCAATTGCTCCACCTACTGCGAGATGGGCATCGATGTACGCCATTACGCCCAGCGCGGGCAGGATGTGGTGAGGTCATCGTGTGTGGGCTGTGGTATTTGCGCCGCGGTTTGTCCACGCGGCGTACTGCGCCTGGAAAACAGCAGCGCCGATGTCAATACCCGGACGGAAGAATTGCGCACCATCCTGATCGATCAGGATGGGGTGACATTGATGGATTAATACACCACCAATTTCCGGGCATATTCCTGCCCGTTCAGATGAATATGCACCACATACACCCCGGCCGGTAATTTTTCAATTGGAATGAATGCCTGTGGCTGGGTGGTGGTTGGGATGATCCCATTCAGCCAGACCTTTTCGCCGGTGACCGCCGTAATGGCCCATTTGACCTCCTCCGGTTGTTTCAGTTCCATATTGAGCTGCACCATTTCCCGGGCTGGATTGGGGAACAATGTCAGGCTTTGAATATTGGCATCCGTAAAGTCCAGCGTACCCGTTGGTGCGGTCAGCACAATGCTATCGCCCATCACGATGCAGGTGTTATCTGTCCAGCTAGTCCAGGGGTAGTAGGTGCCTTCCGGCAAATTAGTGAATAGACCGGAGGATTGCCAGGTAGCACCCTGGTTGATGCTGTAGAGGAGGGGTTCAGAACCGGAGGCCTGGATTTCGATGCTGCCGTCGGTGGCGGTGCTGTTCGTAGGTGGAAGGAAATTTACTCCTTGTAAGACGGGAATATCTACTTCCGCGATGTTGACGGCCTCGAGGGTGTCGGCACAACTAAAGTTCTGCGTGTTTACAATAATGGTATAGTCGCCGGGTTGCAGATTAGTGAATAATGGAAAATCTTGCCAATTCATACCCATATCGATAGAATATAGCAGGTTTTCTTCGCTATTGGCCAGGATTGTTATAGCGCCAAGTGTGCCATCACAACCGGGGTCCTGGGTAAATAAATCTTCGATAACATACGGCCATTCTCTAATCAAGGTAATGGTACTATCGTACGCTACCTCACAATTGCCTGGGCCGTAACTGACTATTACCTGATAATCTCCGGGAGGGAGACCAGAGTTACTATGTGATTGGCTCCAATTCTCACCGCCGTCAATGCTATAATACCGTAACAACTCGCCTGTAGTGGCTATACTGATATAGCCATTATTTAAGTTGCAGGAGGGATTCACCCAATTTATATTGGAAATGCTGGGAGGTAATGGATCGGAGAGCGCTGCGGTGATGGTGTCGCCTCGCTGGCATTGATTGTGAACAATGAGTTGATAATCGCCCTCTGGTAAGGCTGTAAACAATGGAGTTGACTGAAAAGTAAGGCCACCATCAATGCTAAATAGTGGATTATCCGAAAAGTCGGTAACAATTTGCAGTTCTCCATTTTCCCCGTCACAAGAACTCGGGTCTTCTATCAAAACATCCAATATCAAGGGGAGTGATTCTTTTATAGCCACTGGGTTTTGATAGAAATCTGTGATTGCTCCTTCAGTATCTCTTACCTGAATGTAATAGTCACCCGCTGAAAGGTTCAAAAAGTCGGGTGAATCCTGCCAGGTTTCCCCTCCATTGATGCTATATTCATACCCTTCTGCGCCTCCATTTGCATAAATACTCAAGGTTGCATCAGGGACCAGACAGTTGATCACGGGAGTTGTGACTACGTCGATGACCGTAAGTGGGATTTCACTACACTGTGTGAGCTGGGCCGGAGGGGTAAAGATAGGATCATTCGTGTCAAAATAAATGGCCGCCTGATTTTCAATTACGGTATTCTCTGGAATGCTAGATTTAGGGTGAATGAAAAACTGTACAAAACCCTGGCTTGCTGTCGCACTGGTAGTACTGTCTACGAGATTGATATTATTAAAAATAAACATTACCTCATTTTGACCGCGTACCTTAAACTCATACCCATGGCTGGAAGGCCCCGGGCGCACGGTAGAGAGGTCCAGTACATTGGATAAGGTATCAAGGATGACCACTCGGTAAGCCGTATCATTGCCTGTATTCTGGAAGCGGATGGTGAATGCGAGTTCATCAAGTGCCGTTTCCCAGCAGCTACTAGTATCGGCAGCCGCAACAAGTTTATCATTAGGATCAAAGGAATTGGTGACCGTGCGGCAATCCGCATCTTTATCGTGTCCGGTCTCCATCGAACAGGTATTTTCTGGCAAAATTCGGGCAGTAATACAGGCCGTACTATCCATAGCTGCATCACAATCGACGAAGACTGTAATATTAAATTCCCCACAACTCCCCACGGCCAGGGTGCCAACGGCAAAACTGTAAACATTGTCGGTTTGTGTCCAGGGCAGCGTCGCATTTTGAAATGCCAACATTTCGTCCAGCTCAATTTCAATGACTGCATCCATCTGAGCAATAGTCCCGTCATTGCAATACTGAACACTAATCGTCTGTTCGGTACATACTCTGGCTCGGGGTAGGGAGACATCAATATTGAGCAAGGCACAATCCTCCACGGCATGTAAACCGAAATTCAGGTTGTTTTGAACCAGATAGGGGGTAGGAAAGGAAAGATCATAGGTAGAGGTCAATGGGCAACCCACTTCCCAAAGTGCATTTGGGGGATGCAGTTGCAAATTAAAGTTTCCTGTATCCAGTAAGAATCGAAAAACTCCCTCATGATCAGTATTGGCAAAAATATTGCCGGGCGTGACCTCTAAAATAGCATTTTGCACAAAGCTCTCGGAGCTATCTTTAACACAATCCTGATCTTCATCGATAAAGACAATACCAGATGCAAAAGAGGTACAATGGTTGCCGAGAGAATCAAACTCCACCAAAGCAAGCGCTCCCGACCTTGGGACGGCCAACATATATCCGCCGTTAGTGGTATGGTGATTAGCGGAATTGGGGCGAAATGTTCCAAAATAAGACACCTCCTGGCTTTGCCATAATACCGTCCCGGAGGTATCCATTTTCATAATACCATTTCCTTTCGATACTATCAAATTGCCATCAGGGGCCAGTAAAATATCTCCGGCGTAGTTTGAATTTGTTGATTCGACCCAAAGGAAGTTACCATCTGGATCAAATTTCAAAAGCCCAGCCACCGAACCACCATCTATACAACCTCCATAATCTGATATGACAGTGATGTACAAACTCCCATCGGGATATTCAACGGCACCTTGTGGGGTGAGCGGATAGCACTGACTAAATAACCCAACCCACTGCCAAACCAGGTTTAGGTCGGGAGTCATTCTGACCACCGTGGTATAACCACCAGCTGGCCATATAAAAGTACGGGGTAGGGATCTGGCGGAAAAAATATAGTCACCATTTGCAGCGATAAAAATATCCCCGGAAGTAGTAGAACTGGGTACTAAATCGCCAGTAAAGGCTTCATCAATTACTGGCGGACTAATGATCGTTTGGTGAAGTAAATTTCCATTGGCATCCGTTTTCATAATGACAGATACTAATTGGTCACGTTCCGTTGTAGCCAGTAAAAAACCACCATCAGGAAGCACTTTTAGGTCCGCACCAAAGTACCAGTTTTCCGGATCAGTGCCAATTACCGAGGTCCAGAGCAACTCTCCATTGGCATTTAGCTTAAATAGTAGGATACTGCCCTCGGCAGGAGTCTGAGATGCGCTGGAGGTACTACCCAAAACAATGAATCCTCCATCTGGTAAAGGACGGATTGCGGCTATACGTTCGTGGCCTTCCCAGCCTACAGAGGTCGCCCATACTTCATTGCCAAAAGCATCTATCCTAAATATGGTGATATCAAGATTGAAGCCATTGTTGTCACTATTAAATGCAGCACCAGCAATATAGCCATTGTCAATTGTGGTATCCATCGAAATTCCTTCATATGAAGAAATTCCATCCAATGGAAAATAATGCATACTGGATTCACAATCCTGAGCATTCATCAAAGTTGAAAAGGAAATCATTGCCAGAAAGGCAATTACAAACAGACGCATCATAAGAGAGTGTTTTTGGAGATTATGTTAATAGGATTACGACGCCTTTAAATTACGATAAAATTTATGGATTTTATTAAAGTTTTAGAAATCGTTTGACCTGAGTAGCACCAAGAATTGTAATGTTTAGAAAATAGATACCTGGTTGCAACTGATTTACATCAAGATTGAATTCATTTTTTCCTTGTGGAAAATGCCTTTTTTTAAAATTATGGAACACCCTTCCTACCTTATCTGTGATAGAGCATTGCACATTATCTACGGCCTGGGTTAATTCAAAATCGATGTGTAATAGTTCATCAGTAGGGTTGGGGTAAAGGTTAATGTGAATACCTGGAATAGTAGAAGGGGCGTTGACGAAAGTCAATAATGGAGCATTGCCCAGGGAGTCGGTTTTGAGAATAAAGATGCTATTGAGCGTTGATGTATATCCTGTGATGACTAGTCCTCCGTCAGGGCAAGACTTTATGCTTGCACCGTTTTCACTTGATGCGCCACCATAAGTGCGTGTCCATAGGGAGTCCCCATTTTGATCAGTTTTGAGAAGCCAAATATCTTGATTTGTGGAAGTCCCGCTAGAACCATGCTGATAGCTGCCGGTGATGATCAGTTCACCATTTGGTGTTACATCCAGGTCATTAGCGTAATCAAATAGATTACCTCCATAGGACTTTGTCCACACGGTATTCCCAGACGGATCCAGTTTGGTGATGATAGCATCCGATGCGTCGCCATCAAAGAGTGTCCCTACTGCTATAAAACTGCTGTCGGGAGTTTGGATAATATTCCCGATTCCGAAATGGTCTTCTCCCTGGGTGTACGCTTTGGTCCACAGGGTATCACCGGTTGCGTCAGTCTTTACCAGGTAAATGTCTTGGGCATAACTTGTACCTGTTGAAAAAAGCATTCCTCCATCAAGGGTTTGGATCACTCTATATGCATTATTTGGCGCTCGATAAATCTTTGTCCACAGGGTATCACCAACATTATTGATTTTGGCAAGAAATGACATCCCTTCTCCAGGGCCTCCGGGCAACTGTACAATTCCGGCAACTATGTAGGAACTATCGGTCGTTTGCGCCAGATCGTATGCCCGATCAATTCTACCCGGATTCCAAGTGAATGACCAGATACTATCTCCTTCAGAATTTGTTTTTAGAACAAATATGTCAGATAGAAAGCCATCTAGACTATCCGGTTCTCCTGTATGTCCTGCAATGATATAGCCGCCATCAAATGTTTCCTGAATGTCAAATGCCTCATCAAACTGTACAGTGCCATACGTCCGGGTCCAGATTTCATCACCAAGCGAATCGGCCTTCAGTATGAATATATCGTATCCGCCTTCGCCAGGAAAATATTTCCCGGTAACGATATAGCCACCATCAGAAGTTAAGGCAACAGCATTGGAACTTTTTGGAAATTCGCCATAAGTTCTAAAGAAAGTTGTCGTTTGGCTAAAGCCAAAATGAAAAATAAAAAGGAATAGAAAAAATAGGTTTTTCATCAGAAAGAGTTTAATGATTAAAATTCAATAAGAGCCGAATGGTGTTCGGGAAATGCGCTTTGATAAAGGTAGGATGGCTTTAAGATAAATAATTTTTGTTACTCAATCCCCATATCCGCCAAAATATACTTAATGCCTTCCGAATAAGATGTAACTTTAAACTCCGGAAAACGCGCCTTAAATTTAGAAGAATCAAAGATGTTGTCAATCTCGTAGCGGGGTAATAATTCTTGGGTTTCCTTGACGGATGCGTTGAAAAAGGAGGCGATCTTTAGCATAAAACGACTCAGGATAGTGTAGCTAATTTCTCGGCCCAATTGTCGGCTGATTTCTTCAATAAATTGCTTGTAGGTCAGTCGGTTATCATCGCAAGGCAGGTGCCAGGTCTGGCCGTAAGCATCCGGCGTATTGGCGATCAGGGCCATGGCTTTGCTGGCATCGGGCGTGTAGATGAAGGTGCGTACTACATCATCGCGTAATAAGAGTTTGGGTTTCTTGCCTTTTTGCAGGTTGTCGAAAATCAGGGTATTGGTGACGCCCTGGGTTTTGCCGGGGCCGTAAAACTCCGGTGCCCGACAAATGACGCCTTCAATGTCCTGTTTTTCTATTGCGTTAAGCAAAAGCTTGGCAGCGATTCCCCTGGCTTGGCCTTTCTTACCCTCGGAAGTAAGCGGCGTTGTTTCGGTTTGAATTTTACTGTCCTGCGGATAGGCGTAGGTATTATCAAAATAAGCCAGTTTGCAGCCTTGTTTTTTACAGCCGGCAATCAAATTTTTTAGTATAATGGGCCAATCCCGTAGCCACACATCCGAATGATACGGCAAGCCCACGGTCAGGTAGGCCATTTCGGTATCCTCAAGCGCCTCGACTACACTTGCTGCATCCAACAAATCGGCTTTGTGCAATATATCATCCGTGTGCACCTTCTGCGGGTGACGGCCCACCAGCTTGATGTCCTGCGTAAAATTGGCTCGTAAGGCCTTGGCCAGTTCTTCTCCGATGATGCCGTTCGCGCCCAGGATGGTGTGCATAAGCTTTTATTTAAATTTAAAATTTTTTGAACCACACACCTGTCCCGCTGAAAGGAAACCGATAGGTCGGGAAGGCACCTAAGATACGGCATGATGTTGACTTTTTTGATTATGCTTCCAATGTACGATTTACATGATTTTTATGGTATTAGGAAAAATCCTCTTGGATTTTTCCTAATACTTTTTAGAGTCATTTTGTCCCTGATATCCTCTTTACACTATGTGCCTTTTCCAACCCTGCGGGTTACCCTCTGGCGGAACTTACGTGTGGTTCAAATTAAAGTCAACATCTAGCTTTTTCTGTTGTTTTTTAATTCCCTCCATATAGCCCAAAATCAAATATCCGCCCCTCCTTCCGGGTATTTTCTGTCTCTACCCGAATGATGTTTTGCCCGGAAAGTAAATGGCCGGTGTACTCGCTCAGGTTGTAGCTGTCGTAGTGCAGCCAGGGCCGCAGGTCGCGGTTTAGTACCAGCTTGTCATTGAGGAAGACCTTGGTTGGGCCATTGGCGTGGATGCGTAGCACCAGTGTACTTAATCGCTGGCTGAGTTTAAAACTGCGTTCCGATATCACTGTTGATCCTGAAGGATGGTCGTAAGGTATTTTTGTCAGGACTGAAGGACCTCTTTCAGCGTCACCTGTCAACAAGGTGATTTTGGCAATTCGGGCCTCATTTTCTCCATCGGGGACTAAAGCTTCCAGTCCGCCGCTGGGTTGCTTGTAAAGGTCGGAATGAATGCGCCGCAGGAAGGCCGGATCGATTTTGATGATCTCGCGGTCGTAGGTCATCAGGCCATTGACTTCGATTTCTACATCGGTAGTTTGGGTGTAAATGGCTGCGGCCAATCCCTGTTGGATCATGGGCCGCAGGTGGTAGATCAATTCCTGGTAATCCAGCGCAATCTTGCCGCGATCATCCAGCGTAATATAGCCCCAGTTACGGGCATTGGGTGCCCAAAGGTGGTCCTTGATGGGCAGTCCGAGGCCGCCGTATTCGCCCAATACGCTGATGCGACCGGGCACCTCTTGCGGTAATGCCATGCCCGGCCCGGGATACTGATGAGCATCGTAAAAATGCCCTACGTTGCGGTCGGTCCAGCCGCTGATGGCATTGACCAGTCGGGTGGGATCGCGTTCTTCGGTCCATTTGGCAATGCGCTTCGAGTCAAATTGGCCCCAGCCCTCATTAAACGGTACCCACACCACAATACTCGAAAAGAAGTCGAGGTGATCGATGATGCGCGACCATTCTGTTTCCCACTGTTTGGCGGAAGCCTCCGGGCGATTCCAGTCTTCCTGGTCCAGTGTACCAACCGTTTCTTTGGGCTCCACATTAGTAGCAAAGCCGGAAGGCATATCCTGCCACAGCATAATGCCAATGGAATCGGCATAGTAATAATACAGGGCCGGTTCAACTTTGATATGCTTACGCAACATGTTAAAACCCATACTTTTGAGCACCTCCAGGTCGTAACGCATACCTTCGGCGCTGGGCGGCGTATGCAATCCATCGGGCCACCAACCCTGATCGAGGGTGCCGTATTGAAATAAGGGTTGATTATTCAAAAAAATGCGTTCCATGCCTGCGGTATCCTGGGCCTGGTGCACTTTGCGCATAGCAAAATAGGATTCGATGCGGTCGATGGACTGATTGTTTTGCAGCAGGGTCAATTCCAGATCATAAAGCGTGGGCTGATCGGGCGACCATAGCCTTGCGTCCGGTACGGGAATGGTGATGGAAGATTGCCAATTATAGGTTTTTTCGTGAACTACTTCACCCCCAAGCCTGGCGATGACCTTTAGCTTTTCGCCTCCTTTAGTGTTGTGCAAGGTGGTTCTCAGTGCCACCGTCCCAGCATCAATATCCGCCACCGGATCAACCGTTTCGATGGCGGTAGTATTGGTGGCTTCCAGCCAAACCGTTTGCCAGATACCCGAAACGGGGGTGTACCAGATGCCGCCAGGTTTGAGTTGCTGCTTACCACGAGGTTGCGAGCCGGTATCGGTCGGGTCCCATACGGCGAGGCGCAATTCGGAAGATTTACCAGGATTTACAAATGCAGTGATGTCAAATGTAAACGGATCAAATCCACCCGTATGCGCACCAATTTTTTTGTTGTCAACCCACACTTCCGTCTCGTAGTCTACGGCCCCAAAATGCAGCAGAATGCGCTGGTTTTGCCACTCGCTGGGCACTTCCAAGCTACGCCGATACCAAAGCCGCTGATCGGGTAGCAGGCTGTCCGCTACCCCAGATAAAGCTGATTCCAGGGCAAAAGGCACCAGTATTTTACCGGAATAATTGCTTGGTGCTGAGGCGTTTCGTCTGGTAATGGTATAATCCCAAAGGCCGTTGAGGTTTTGCCAATTGGCCCGGCGCATTTGTGGGCGTGGATATTCCTGCCAGGCCGTTTCGGGAGTCAGGGCCTTACCCCAGCGGGTGAGGATATGGTCTTCGACTGGCGCCCAATTGGATGCTTTCTGGGCGGACAGCTGGATAGATAAACAAATGACAAGCAGCAATGAAAGGTAACGCATACGGTATGTTGGATTTATGTTTTGGTTAGTGAATAAGGGGAGTGCCTAATTTACAGACTTTCTGAGTTATTTTGATTACAAAGACCCAACTGTTGGGCAGAAGGCCGATAGCAACATGGAAACCTTCGACATCTGTGGAGGCAATAAAGAGGCCCTGGTTGCACCTGTCTCATGCAGCTGGCAAATCCAGCTCAATGGCTGTATGTACGTAGGCAGCGGTGATCATTTAGAGGGCGCACCGTCCGGCGCGCTAATGCAATCATAGGAAAACCGGTTCTACAAAGATGTGGTTCCTCCGGAACCGGGTATCCGAATCACCGGGTGTTTCATTTTCTGTATCCAGCATTAGCAACAACTAACCGTTGAAAAACCTGTTTTTCAACCCCAAAAATCATGTAAATCCCGTTAATCCTGTCCTTCCAAAACGCACCGCAGGTGCAAAACACAGTTTTGTAATAGCGAACATAGCCTCCTTCAAAGTCCTAAGACTTGGAAGGTGAGCGGCGGGAAAATCCGGGGTGCTGAGATGGAGAAATAATGAATTTCGCGTCACATCGCAGGTACTATCATGTCGAGATGTGTCGCTACTACGTAGCTTAACCTAATTCATACCCTGTAGCCAGCGGTTAAAACCACTGGCTACAGGGTGTCGCCACGATGTGGCTTTTGGGGGATTATTTCATGATGAAGAATAGTTTACTCAAACGCAGGCGTGATTGTGTGCACGGACGCCCCCTTGGCCTTAGCTGGTTTAGTGGCGTCAAGAATAATAGAATCCCGGTCCCGGAGAAATACCATCTAAACCGCCACCTTCCTCCGCCTGCCTTAGTACCTCAGTACGACGAGCAAGGCAAGTCACGGACTTTGAAAGAGGCTACCTCATTCGAAAACCCGGTCCCAGCGGGACCGCGTCTTTGTAGACACGGTAATCATTACGATTTTGCGCGCCGGCCGCGTGCCGCAAAGCTTTAGCGGCGGGGCAAGGTGCGCTCTCTAAAAAATGTCAGGCTGCTTATTTCACCGGCTACAATTACCCAACCAATTACCGGAAAACGGCGGTCTATCTTTTCAAACAAGCCAAACAAACGTATGAAAACGCTCCGTATTCTCTTTTGTATTCTTCCGCTATTCTTCGCCGGTACCCCCATGGGGTTGGGCTGTAGCTGCTTTGGTCCCGATACCTTTTGCGCCACCATTGAGGGACAGGCCGATAATCCTTCCTTATTGGTGATCAAGGGGAAAAAGATTGCCGATATAGCCCACGGCATGAATGTGCAGGTGCTGGAAGTATTACAAGGCGAAGAAGACCAGCCCGTGATCCGCGTATGGGGCGATAATGGCTTTTTGTGCCGCGTATACCCTTCGACATTTGGCATCGGGGAAGAGTTTATCTTTGCCCTGCTGCGCATTGAAGAAGACCCCAGCGGAGAAAACCTGCCCGACTGGCTAATGATGGAGCAAAAAGACGATTACATCATTTCCGTCTGCGGCCGCTATTACTTCCCCTGCAGCAACTGGGACGACCCCTCCCAGAATCCACCCACCGCCTGCCTGGATAACCCCTGCCATTGTACCCCAAAACCAGCCCTCTTCTACCCAAACCCTGCCCGCGAAAAGGTCTATTTTAACCTACCTGCTGACCGGACGGATATCAAAGGCAGTATAGAAATCTTCGACACTTCCGGCAACCGGGTAGGCAATAGAAGGGCTATTACTAAACCCATTACTGACGGCCGCGTGGAGCTGGATGTCACGCATTTGATACCGGGTGTGTACCTGGTAAAGGTCTACGCGGGTGCCTACTGCGGCGGCGCGGTGATGGGGAAGGTGGTGGTGATGTAATAGGACTACGATTGTAGTTCTTCTAAATCTTTTTTTACCATATCCCAATACTTTTGGAACTGGACATAATCAGGAAAGGTTGTAGCCAATTCAGCCCATAGTTTTTCTGCTAGCTGAAAGTATTGTATGGCCTCTTTAAATTTTTCCTGTTGACGGTGATAGTCTCCTAATTTCCAATAGGAAATGGCAAGTCCGTTTTTAAAGCTGACATTATCGGGGTATGCCTCAAAGAGTTCTTGACCAATTTTAGAACGCTGTTCAAAAAAAGTCATCGCCTGTTGTAGATTGCCTGTCGTTCGATAATAGCGCCCGATCCGCTCACACAAAATGGTCAAGTCATTATCGGCTTGAGCAATATTGTCAACAATGCTAGAACCATAGCGCACCATTAAAAAGGCTTCCTGATAACTAATATTAATTAAATGGCCAGTGCCGGGTTCATATTTAAGCAGTTCAGTTAATGCATTTATCAACTCCCGACAATCCTCCAATAAATCCGGCTGTTTCTTCTTCGTAATCTCCTGAATCACCGGGCTAACCTTAAAGGTGCCGTCAGCTTCTTCCAGCCAGCCTTTTTGGGCTAGGCCCAGCAGGCATTGATCGAGGTCGGTCCAGTCTTTTAGTAGGCCTTGTAATATGTCAAAGTCAATACTTTCGGCGGGGAGTACGGAGAAGATGGAGAGGGCTTTTTGTTCCGGTTGGGTGAGCTCATTGAGCTCGTACATGGCCGTTATTATGTCCTCCGGCGTTTCTTCTCGTAGGCCCATCTCTTTGGCCTGGTAGGTGGCTTTTACCTGTTTGCTTTGCACTTGTAATAGGCCCTTTTCCTGTAAGTCTTTTAGCAGGTCATGTAAGGTATAGCGTTTTTTCAGTTTGTTGTTGAAATTATTGAGGTTTTTGGCCAACAGTTCCAGTACCAGGGTATTGCCCCATACGGCATCGTAGATTTGTTCAAGCAGGGCATCTTCGGCTTCATCGTGTAGTGGGTAGTGTTGTTTAAACAAGCTTTTGGCTTCGTCCTTGGGTAATCCTTCAATTTTATGGGTTTTGGCCTGTGCAAATTCCGTAATGCGGGTGGTGAGCAGCAAATGAAAATTCGGGCAACTGCGCAGGGCCAGGTAGTGATTTTTGAGTTCCTGTGGGTTATTGGCGTTATCGATCACCAGCAGGCAGGGCTTGTCGAGGTTGGCCATTTCTTTTAGCAATAGCGGCAGGCGGTTTTCAAGAGGTATTTGGTCATCAAATTTTAAATCTAATGCTACGGCCAGCGCCAGCAGGGCATCGGTTAGGTTGTTTTCGGTGTAGACCCAGGCCAGGTGTTTATATTCCTGGTGATGATTATGAAAATACTGTGCTGCCAGGGAGGTTTTGCCCACGCCGCCACGACCATTGACGAGGAGCAGCATATTGGCTTCTTCAAATAGTAGTCGGCGTACGGTTTGTAAATCATCGGTGCGACCCAAAAATGCTTCCGGTAGAAAGGGCGGTTTGGTCAGAAATTTACGAATCGCCCGGCCGTAATAATGATTATGGACGGTGGAATCGATATTTTGCTGGTCAATGCGCGCATTTTTATTATTAATTTTCGTCATGCATTTACTTTTTGGGGGAGTTGTGGTTGGTGACGGTGGAGCCGATGTTTTGTTGGCCGATTTTGGCTCCTTTGTTGTTGATGTTGTATTTGTTTTTTGTAGTGGTACTGGCTTCTCCGGAAGCAGATTGAGCTTGTTTTTCTGTCAGTGTGTTTTCAGCGGGGTTGACGGTGAAGAAGACCCCTGTAATCAATACACCAAAGCTGCTGATGGTGCAAACGAGGGCCTCAATGTCTTTTGTTGTGTAAAACCAATAAGCGCACAATATCATTACGATGGTGGCGATCACTAACGTGATTCTATGACCGATGATTTGTCTCATAAGGTGTGGGTTTTTATAATCTGCTGAAAAGATACAAAATGGTGGGTTAATATTGGAATATGTTCGGCGAAGGGGTGGTGGAGGGCGATGAATTTTATTGCAATTTGTTACTCGATAACTTTTGGGGAAATCCCCATTTCCGTCATTTTTAGATGGCGCACCGTCCGGCGCGCTAATGCAATCATAGGAAAACCGGTGCTACATAGATGTGGTTCCTCCGGAACCGGGTATCCGAATCACCGGGTGTTTCATTTACCGATCCAGCAGCAGCAACAACTAACCGTTGAAAAACCTGTTTTTCAACCCAAAAAATCCTGTAAATCCCGTAAATCCTGTCCTTCCAAAACGCACCGCAGGTGCAAAACAAAGTTTTGTAATAGCGAACATAGCCTCCTTCAAAGTCCTAAGACTTGGAAGGTGAGCGGCGGGAAAATCCGGGGTGCTGAGATGGAGAAATAATGAATTTCGCGTCACATCGCAGGTACTATCATGTCGAGATGTGTCGCTACTACGTAGCTTAACCTAATTCATACCCTGTAGCCAGCGGTTAAAACCACTGGCTACAGGGTGTCGCCACGATGTGGCTTTGGGGGGCATTCCATGATGAAAATCAGTTGTACCCAAATACAGGCGTGGTTCTATGAACGGACGCCCCCTCGGCCTTAGCTGGTTTAGTAATGTCAATATTAATAGAACTCCATTTCCGGAGGAATACCATCTAAACCGCCACTTTCCTCCGCCTGCCTTAGTACCTAAGTACGACGAGCAAGGCAAGTCACGGACTTTGAAAGAGGCTACCTCATTCGAAAAACCGGTTCCGGAGGAACCACCTATTTGTAGACACGGTCATCAACACGGTTTTGGCGCGCCGGAGGTGCGCTCTATAAAAAAATCAAGGTCGGTCATCTAATCCTTATGCGGTACAATTAGTGACAGAAAACCCCTACCTTGCCCAAAACCGCATTCTAGATGCAAAACACAACTGCCAATTCAGACCAAATCGATAATTTCTGGGAATGGTTCCTCAACGCCGAGGCGGGCATTCGCGCTTATTTCTCGGAGGAGGAAGGGCCGGGGATAGATAAAAACCTGCTGATTGAACAAATCAATAATCGAGTGCTGGATTTCGGTCATTTTGCCTGGGAGATCGGGCCGGGACAGCATCGGGATTTTCATTTTATCATCTCCCCGAATGGCAGCGCGCAGTTGCTGGAAGTGAGCAAAACGATCATGCGGTCCGCGCCGGAACTGGGGCACTGGGAATTTCACCCGGCACGGCCGCCACGGCCGGAACGATTGCAGTTTAAGCTGTATGATGACTATATGCTGGAACGGAACGTTGATGCCACTGACTGGCGTTGTGTTCTGCTGAAAAAACTGGACGGGACCATGCAGGTCCTGTTGGAGGTCAATACCATTACTCACCTGGACAACGATACCCAACAACTCGCCGCACAAATACTGGTGACCAATTTGCTGGGAGAGGAACTAAAAATCAACCGCATCCACAAAATTGACGTGGTCAGTGAATTGGAAATGATGCACGAATCGATGTGCTTTCCAGTGGGGGATTTGCCCGAAAGGGTGAGAAGAAAATAAAAAGCAATACCGCTTACCCTCTCTATCTTTTCCGGTGTCTTTTCAGTTTACCAACGTGGTAGAGCCGCTGGGGGTACAATACAAATTGAATGAAATTAAACTCCAGCTGGTCCACCCTGACTTTTTGACCTTCCAGGCCGTTGATCTTTACACCAGGATAGTACCGCAAATTGGTTCTCAATACCCAGGTCTCCAATGGGGAGGGCAGGATATCCCAGCCGAAGATGATACCGGGTTGTACGAAAGTACTGCGGATGGATTCCGTGATTTGATTGGAGCCGTCAAATTCGGCGGTAGCCCAGCTGTCGTGAGAGATGGAGACGCCCAAAAACGGAGCAAAGCCTTTGTAATTCCACAAAAATTTAAAGCCTTCCAGTGCTACTGAGCGGCGACGGATGATTTGTTGATAACCAAAACTCTGGCTTTTGGAACTGTAGTCGCGATAAGCAAGCCCGACGTGTAAACCCGCCCGGTGCCAGAGGTAACCCAGCCCCAAATCCCAGGTGAAGGCGGCCTGATGCCTTGGCAACGACTGGCGTAGCAATGCATCATACTGTGGTTGTTGCAGGAAAAAAGCACTACTGCCGCCTAATCCGATGGAGAGGCTATTGAGCTTTCCCTCCGCCAGCAATTGCTGCTCATAAGCTTCGGTTTTGCCGTTGAGTTGGTCTTTCTCTTCGCGTAATGTAGTGTCGAAATAGCGCACCAGACTAAGGCTGAATTGCCAGGGCATGATCTCCAGCTCTTGCGGTGTGAGGCGGTCGATGTAGTAGGGGTACTTTTTCTTGAGTTGGTAACTGGCCTGCAGGTTCATCTGCCAGCCCCTAAAAGCCCAGGAAAGACCGGCCTCCGGAGCTGCAAACAGGAAGTTGCTTTGACGCTCCCGGCCTTCATTGGCATAGACAAATCTAAAGCCGGACCCCGTAACGCCCACAAACGGTCGGATCTTGCCGTGACGGATGGCCCAGGGATAATAATGAATGGCCAGATCACCGGCATTGTGCCATTGAAACTCAGCGGTTTCACTCAGGCTTTTCCGGGGGCCAAATGGAATGGAGAAATGCATGACAAAGTCGAGATGCCCCCAAAAGTGTAAGCCCCCAAGACGAAATTGCGGGTAGTGTATAGATGGTAGGGGGCCGGAAAGAACTTCGTCGCCCGAACGCCAGTGAATATTGCCGCCGGAGGGGTGGTACATGTATCCCAATCCCACGTGGGTTTGGGCAAACCGATGCTGCGTTTTTCCCGCTACGTAACTTTGTGCATATCCGGCATTTGCCGTCAAGGCCAACAGTAGGGTGATGATGATAAATCTCATGTGCTATTTCCGTTTTGGAGCGCAAAACAGCAGGATTTTGTTGGCTTTTTCAAGTAAAAGTGACGGTTGGGACTACTGCGGTACGAATGGGATTAGTGCGAAGTGATTGATCCTTTTTTCAGGCTCTAGGTATTGATAATGCTGGACATCAAATGTCAATCATTTCTGCATCAATCCACTAGCCCTTTTCCAGTGCGGCCAGAACGTCATCGGCTTTATTGCGGGCCACCGGCACTGATAGCTCGGTTCCTTCCAGCAATAGCTCATAATTGCGGGCATTACCCCGGACCTGTCGGATGCGGTTTTGGTTGACCAGGTAGCTGCGGTGGCACTGTAGGAATTGCTCTTCGGGTAGTAACTCGGCCAGTCGTTTGAGTCGGTTGCGGAGGATTTTCCGTTGCGGGGTCAATTGGTCATCCAGAAAATAGACTTCCGCATAATTGCCTGCGGATTGGAGGTAGAGCAACCGATCAGCGGGTAGCTGTAAAACCGGGCGGTCTTTTTCGTCCAAAAGGACGACTAATTTATCGTTGGCTTGGGCCAATGAACGCCTGGCCAATTCCCGATTGGCTTGTTCCGCTCTGTGCAGGTGTTTTTTTAATAACTTATTGCGATCAATCGCCGCAAAAAAGAGGATGGGCGGCAGACTGACCAATAGCGTTTTGAAGATAATTATGCCGAGATTGGCCATCAGAGGGCCGGATAATATTCCCGTAAGGTAAAGCAGCAAGCCGGTCATTATCGCCATGATCGAAGTGATCATTAGGGTCAGCAGTAGTTCTTTGCCAATGGTCCAGTGATCTTCGGGATTGGCTTTGGAAATCACATTTGGCAACAGCCTCATGCCTCCGGCTACTACGATGATGGTCGCCAGAGCAATGAGCAGGCAAATCCACAACAATTGTCGACTCGGAAGCTGATGAAAACCGAATGGCTGCAACAACCACAACAACAGAAAGACAAACACGGCAAATCCACACCCTGTGCGTAGCGCCATACGAAGGGAAAAGTTGGCATAGTGAGGTTCGTTCAAAAAGCCCGACAATCGTGCCAGAAGGTTGGATGCGGTCATTTGGAATGTTTTTCCTGCCGCAAAGATACGGGAAAACAGGCGTGTGTTTGTTAAATAAAAAACCGGGCAATGAATGGTATCATCACCCGGCAGTTGTGTCGTCTTCAAATGGCTTTTACATAGGTTCTATTTCCCCACCGCTGTGCCTTCCATTTCCAGGTTGATGTCATCAATCGGGATCAGGTCGGCGAGTTCGTAGATGTTTTTGTAGCCGTAGCCGTACAGATTGATAAATGTGGGGATATTCAGGGCCAGCGGCAGTGATTTCATCGCAAAATATTTGGGGTCAAGCGAGATGTTGTTATTGCAATAAATCAGAATCTTTGTGTCCTTGGACGGGATCACCTTGGCCAGTTTTTCTTGCGTAAAATCGGAGAAGTTCAGGTGAACAGCGCCCTTGATGTGTTTGGAATCATACATCTCCCTGGAGCGGGTATCCAGGATGATCACACCGGGCTCTTGCGACATTTTTTTGAAGTCCTTGAAACTCAAACGACGCTTTTGGCGATAAGCCTCCACCTCGTTAGTCAGGTTCACAAATCCACTATAATCGACCTTCGCTGATTGGTATTGCGGAGCATCATTGGCCGCAGCATTATCCTCCTCACCGAAGGTATAACCCTTGCTGGTGGCCTTTTGGCGGATGCCATCGAGGATAGTGGCTCCCAGGTTTTTGTCGTCGCCCTGGCTTTCTTGTTGTTGCAGGTAACTGCTTCGCTTCACCTTTAGCTCGGCGATTTCCTGCTGGATGGCATTACGCTTTGCCGTTTCCTGTTCGACCAGGGCAATGCGCTCGGCTTCATCCTTGCCACGGAAGTCTTCGGGCAGTTCTTCTTCCTTCATTTTGGTGATGACTTTCTTGTCCTTTTTGTAGGCATCTACCAGGTCCCAGTTGGTATTGGTGTATTTCTTGGAGCTTTTAAATAGGGCCCGGTTTACGGTATTTCCCTGACCGTAGATGTCGGCATTGGAGTCCTGCGCGATCTGGTTTTGCTTGTGCGATTGTCCTTGTTTTCCGTAAGGGATATAAGTCTTGTTGAGTTGCTGATTTAGCTTCAAAATCTCCTGGTCGTAGGGCGTATCGATATATACCGTTTGCTGGTTGTGATCGATGCTGGTGTAGGTACCCTTACCCATTATGGCACCCTCCTGCCACTTCAGGCTAATGCCGGTTTCGTGCGTACCGCAGAAGATGGTATTGATGGTAATGTCGCGCTCGGCGGCATTGGCACAGCTTTGCGCAAAAGCGATGGGCCCCTGGTTGAAGCCTTCATTGCCGGCGATGTACACCAGACTGAGGTCTTCGCGGTGGTTGCCCCAGTCGAGGTCAGCGAGAGCGCGTTGGATCACGGCACCGCAGTATTCTTCACCGCCGTTGGTGGTCAGCTCAAACAGTTTTTTGGATACCAGATCCATATCGGTGGTAAAGGGCAATACCTGCCGCACATATTGCTGGCGGTGGTCGAGGCCGTCATTACCGTATTCGTAAAGGCTAATCAACAGGCTCGGCGAGGTTTCTCCTTTTTTGGCTGTAGCCAATTGCGCCAGAATTTCCCACAGTCGCGACTTGGCCTGCTCGATCAGTCCGTCCATGGAATTGCTGGTGTCGAGCAATAACGCCACCCGGATGGCCGCACCGTCCACAATCACGGGAGCAGGGGCCGAAGCGGTAATATGATTATAGGAATTCCACGCCTTAAATGCCTGAAAAGCCCGGTATTGAAATGCGGCAACGATGATGACGAGTAAGCTCAGTAGAGAGACTTTGAGTACAGATTTTAGATTCTTCATGTTCTTTTTTTTTCTGCAAATTCATTCAAAAAAACAGCAAAAAAAACCGCCTCTTGGTCAACTCACCGGCTGACTACGGGAACGCGCCCAATGACTTGGTAAAGGGTCCATTTGGAGCGTTTTTGGCGAAAATGCATGTTGGGGAAGAGTTGTATATTTGATTATTAGTTGAGAGTTTAGTGTGTAGAGTTTAGAGAAGTAGCGCTTGGTCATCCTGCAAATTCTTTAATCGTGGGAATCCTGCTCTGGTTATTCTGGAAATTCTTGAATTCTGTAAATCCTGCTCCGGTTTAGGGGCCATTGCTTTGATCATTCTGCTATTGTAAAGGTTTATAATGTTTATGCCGGTTTATAAAGGTTATGAAGGTCGATGTTGCAAACATCTCCCAAGCGAGTGGTGAGTTTCCTAAAACCTAAGGCCCAGACCTAACGCCTAATAAATTCTGAAAATCCTGCTTTAATTCTGGATATTCTGCTTATGAATAGATTACTAACGATCATCTTACTTTTGGGACTTGCGTTGCCATCGACATTGTCGGGGCAGCTTAAGAAGTATTCTCTAAAGCAGGGGCCGGAGCAGCAGCTGGAGGAGGCGCAGCGCATGAGTGGCAAACAGCCGGAGAAGGCCATATTGCTGGTGGAGAATGTGGTCAAGGAGAGCAAGGAAAGGAGAGATCAGCGACTGGAAGCGCAGGCGTTTTTGTTGTTGGGTGACATTTATGAAAACATTGACCAGGATCGACTGGCGTTGCAGCGGTTTTATCAGAGTGCAAATTTGGCGCAAGGTTTGAAGGATCAGGCTTTATTGGCGCAAGCCAACTATAAAATGGGACAGATGCGAACGAAGCTGGGCGAATTTGCGGAAGCACAAACGAATTTTAACCTCTGCATCAAAGTCTCGCCAAACTCAGATCTAGTCACTAAATGCCAGGAAGGGCTGGCTGACCTGGCTTTCGCCAAAAAGGATTATACACAAAGTGAACAGCTGTACGACCAGGTGCGGCAGGACAAAAATATACTGGCGGATAGCGTTTCCATTGCGCGGATTGAGGCGAAAAAGTCACAAAACTATATCAGCCAGAAGCGGTATAATGAGGCCGAAGAATCTTTCCAAAACTCGTTGAACAGCCTTCCCAAACGCAGCATTGAACCGGACGAATTTGACCCCATTCGGGAAGCCAATGAACGGTTGATGGAAGAGGATACAGCGGCGCAAGGCCCCAACACCTCTCGTCTGAATTCCTACCGCCCACCGGAAAAATTGGAGCTTCCGGAAGAGGCGCTGGTGCAAGAACAACTACAACTAGCCGATGCCAGTGTGCGGGAAAATGATCTGATTAAGGCGGAAGGGCAGGTGAAGGAAGCGGAGGCGCTGATCACGCCGGAGGTAAGCCCTGAATCCAAGGCCAGGGTATTTAAATTGTCGTCCGAAATTGCTCTGAAAAAAGGGGCTTATGAAGCGGCAGTACAAGACTACAGCAAATACGTGGAAGCCAATGAGGAGGTGCTCCTGAAAAAGCAGTCTGAACTGGATCAACAGATTAGTATTTTGGAAAATCAGAACCGTATTGATCTATTTATAAAAGACTACGCACTGGAGGAAAAAGATCGCGTGTTGTTGCAAAATCAAATTCGCAGTCAGTGGATCGTAATCGGGCTGTTGTCGCTGCTATTATTGGCGGCGTTGGTTGGTTTTTATGTCATTATGAAAAATGTACGCGAACGGCGTCGGGCCAATCAAATGTTGTTGCTCAAATCGCTGCGTACGCAAATGAATCCACATTTTATTTTTAATGCGTTAAACAGCGTCAATCATTATATTGCACAAAGCGATGAACGGGCCGCCAATCAGTTCTTATCCGACTTTTCTCGTCTGATGCGCATGGTGCTGGACCACTCCAACCGCGATTTTATTGCCTTTGAGGAGGAAATGCACCTGCTGGATTTGTACCTCAAACTGGAACATCTGCGCTTTCGCGATAAATTTGAATACGAGATCGATCGGGATACAGACCTTCTGGAGGTGGCCCCTGAAATTCCGCCCATGCTCATTCAGCCCTTTGTGGAAAATGCCATCTGGCACGGGCTGCGTTACAAGGAAGGGAGCGGAAGGTTATTTGTGAAAATTCATTTGAAAAAGGATTTTATTCAAATATTAATTGAAGACGATGGCATCGGCCGGGAGCAGTCAAAAGCATTAAAAACCAAAAATCAAAAGCAATACAAAAGCACCGGTTTGCACAATGTATCACGCCGTATTGAACTGATCAATGAGGTGTATCAGAAGCATTATCAATTAAATATTACCGACCTGAATCCGCAAGCTGAAGATGTGGGCACTAAAGTAGAACTACTCGTGCCGGTAAAACCCTGATGTATGACCAAACTCCGTACCATTATAGTTGACGATGAAACCGATAGCCGCAACACCTTACGCAGCTACGCCACCAAATACTGCCCTGATGTGCAGGTGGTCACAGAATGTGCCAACATCATCGAAGCCAAAACTGCCATCAAGGAATACAATCCCGATCTGGTCTTCCTGGATATTGAGATGCCTTTCGGCAATGCGTTTGACTTGCTGGAACAGTTGGACGAAATCGATTTTGAGCTCATCTTTGTGACGGCTTTTAGCCAATATGCCATGCAGGCGCTGAATATGAGTGCGGTACATTATTTGCTGAAGCCGGTTTCCATCGAAGAGCTGATCCAGGCGGTTGACAAGGTCCGGGAGCGCCTAAGCAAACAACGCGAAATCAACCATGCAAAGATCCTACTCGAAAATATCTCCGGTATCCAGTCGCAGCACCAGAAGGTGGTCTTGCCGCTGATGGACGGCTTTGAAGTGGTCAAGATGGGCGAGATCATGTATTGCGAAGCCCAGGATAACTTTACCTGCTTCTACCTCAAAGATGGTAAGAAAGCCCTGATTTGCCGCAAGCTCAAATACTACGAGGCTATGCTGACCGACTACGGGTTTTGTCGCATTCACCGTTCTACGATGATCAACCTGGATTATGTCAAGCGCTACATCAAGGGCAAGGGCGGGAGCGTCATTCTGGAAAACGGCACGGAATTGCAGGTGGCCAATGCCCGGAAGGGAGACTTTTTGGAGCGATTTGGGTGAAGGGAGGTTTAGAGTTTAGTGGGTAGAGTTTAGAGAAGGTCGAAGATGATTATACTTCAAATGTTTTGACTCTAGGAATTCTGGTCTGATTCATGTTGAAGCTGTGGAGACGGGGGAGGCAGTTGAGACGGTTTAGGAAGTGTAGAGTTTAGGGGTTTAGTGTTTAGAGAAAGGGACAGCTTGGCATTCTGCAAATTCTAAAATTCTGGAAATTCTGCTTCAATTCTGAAAATCCTGCTCTGGTTTATGATGTTATGTAGTTGATAAGGTTTAGACTGTGGAGGCAGAGTAGACGGTCTAGAGGGAGCTACCTAATCATTGTGCAAATTCTCTAATTCTGGGAATTCTGCTCTTTTTTAATAGTGATGGGTGATGTGGTGAGTGGTGGCTAAAACCTAAAGCCCAAAACCTAGCACCTAACACCTAGTAAATTCTGCAAATTTTAGGAATTCTATTTTAGTTTTATGGTGAGATGGATCGACCAAGGTCGATGGTGCAAACATCTCCCAAGCGAGCGGGTATGAAGGTGAGAAGTGAAGTGGTGAAAGGTGAGTGCTGTTAAAAACCTGGCATCTAATAAATTCTGTTGTTGCAAAAACCTCCTAAGCATGTTACTTTTCAATCAATCTCCTAAGCAGCCTCAATACTGGGAATGTTTTTAAGTTCATCAGATATTTTTTCATTAAAGGCTTCCAGATCGAAGTCATCCTGTAGGCCCAGCCAAAATTTAGCTGAGGTACCGAAGTATTTACTCAATCTTAATGCTGTATCGGCAGTAATTCTCCGGTTACCTTTAACGATTTCACTTACTCTTGTTTGAGGTATATTCAAATCTTTGGCAAGCCTGTATTGACTAATTTCAAGTGGCAGTAGAAACTCTTCAAGAAGAACTTCACCAGGATGAATGTTGGGCAATTTTTTCATATTCAGCTACTTTAACTAATGATAATCCATCATTTGAACCTCATGAGCATTATCATTTACCCAGCGAAAGATAATTCTCCACTGAATGTTTATTCGGATACTATAATATTCATTTAGATCTCCTTTTAACTTTTCTAATCTGTTGCCAGGAGGAACTCGTAAGTCATTGATATCTTGAGCATTATTGATCATTCGGAGCTTTCTTCTTGCGGTAGGTTGGATATTGGGAGGAAATTTCTTTGAATATTCTCCTTTCCAGATTCTTTCAGTTTCTTTATCACCAAAGCTCTTGATCATACTTACGCCTTAAGTTACTAACGTTGAAAGTAAGTAATAGTTTCTATTATTCGGCAATTATTCCTCCAAAATTTGAACATAAGATTGAAAAGGTAGTTTAATCACAAACCCTCAACCTATGCTCTACCTGAAAATCTACGGTGCCATGGCCCTCACCTTCTTTGCCATCGATATGGTGTGGCTGGGATGGGTGGGCAAACAGATCTACCAAAAGCAAATCGGGCAGTGGCTGAGCCCACAACCGGATTGGCTGGCCGCCGGGTTGTTTTATCTGCTCTTTCTGGCGGGTATGCTGTATTTTGCCGTTCTGCCTTCGCTGGAGGGAAGTGGGACGGATGCCTTGATCCGAGGTGCCGCCTTTGGCATCATCACCTATGCCACTTACGAACTCACCAACAAAGCCGTACACGTCGACTGGCCCTGGCCCATCGTCTGGATCGATATCCTCTGGGGCATGGTGCTAAGTGGCTTGACCACATGGGTAGGGTGGTGGATTGGAAAATAACGGCAGCGCAGTTCTTCAAACGCTGGCCTTTGTTTATCTTTAGCGATTGGATAAACAACTCATTCCTATGCACCAATCTATTCCTCCGGATCAAGTCGAAGCAACGGCCAAGGTTTTGCAACGCGAAATCTACTGGTTTAATAAAGTCCTCGATACCCGTTTGAAGCTCTATTTTCACCAGGAAAGTGAGGTGAAAAGCATTTACGACATAAAGGCGCCCAACCTTGAAGAAGATCAAAGCTTGTACAGCCAAATGCTACAGCACTACGGTTTTGGAGTGCCGGAAAGGTTGATCTTGCTATTGGCGATGATGCCCCAACTCAAGCCGGATGTGCTGGATGTTTTTCTCTTGCAAAATAAGGTGTACAATCGGCCTTATACCGAGTTTGGCGGGGTCATTGGCGAAAGCCATCGGGGTTTTTTACCTACGGGTGAAACCATTATGTTCCTACTGACTGGTGGTAACCTTACCGAGCGTCTTCGTGCACTGCCCTTATTATCCGGTTCACATCCGCTACAGAGTCACTTTATCCTGGAGTGGGGAGAAGGCAAGCCGGGGGAACCGCCATTGAGTCGTACCGTAAGCATTAGTGAGGAATATCTCGCCTACTTTTTGGGAGAAGAGTATTACCAACCGCCTTTCAGTGCCCATTTTCCGGCAAGGTTGTTGACTACCGACATGAAATGGGATGATCTGGTGCTGGATAAGCAGGTACACGCTGAATTAGACCTGGTGCGCAGCTGGCTGGATCGCCAGGAAGATTTGGCGGCTAATAAACGCATTCAACCGGGCTACAGCGCATTATTCTACGGCGCTTCCGGTACCGGTAAAACCCTGACCGCTAGTCTGCTGGCAGAGGAAGCAGGCAAGGAGCTGTACCGAATCAACCTGGCGCAGGTGGTGAGCAAATACATTGGCGAAACGGAAAAAAACCTGAACCGCCTGTTTGACCGAGCGGAGCAAAATGACTGGGTTCTCTTTTTTGATGAAGCTGATGCGCTTTTTGGTAAACGTACGGATGTCAACGATGCCGACCACCGCTACGCCAATCAGGAGGTCTCCTACATTTTCGATTGTATACATAACTTCAAAGGACTATGCATTGTCCTGTATCATGGCAAGGGCAGTCTCCCGGAAGATTTGATGCGCAACTTTCACGTAGTTGTTCATTTTCCTATGCCGGATGCCAAGCAGCGCTTATTGTTGTGGCAAAAAGCCTTTGGAGATGACGTTAAGTTGTCCGGCTCAGTCGATCTGGAAAAGATTGCGGAAGACTATCAGTTAAACGGTGCACAAATCAATGAAGTGCTGCGCTACTGTCTGCTTTGCGCTGCCCAGCGAGAGGAAGGACTGGTTACACTGGCCGATGTGTTTACCGGGGTGCGGGCCGTACTCCGGCAAAATGGGAAAACGCTTTAGTTTAAGCGATAGCTCCCCACAACACCTCGACAGGATGCAAGGCCTCCCGACCCGTACCATCCTTCACCTGATGGCGACAACTGGTGCCTGGGGCGGCAATGATGGTCGTCTTGTCGGCCTGGCGTACGGCGGGGAACAATACCAATTCTCCTACCTTCATACTGACCTCATAGTGCTCGGCTTCGTAGCCAAAAGAGCCGGCCATGCCACAGCAACCACTAGGGATGACTTCAACCTGGTAATTTTTTGGTAAACTCAAAAGAAAAGCCGAGGCATCAACACTAGCCAAGGCTTTTTGGTGGCAATGCCCGTGCAACAAAACCGTTTTGTTCTCCTCCGTAAACTGCCCGGGCTGGATATTGCCTTTTTCGGCTTCGCTGGTCAGAAATTCGTCAATAAGAAAGACATTTTCGGCTAGTGACTTGGCTTGTTCCTGCGCCTCACCGCGGACCAGTTTGGGATACTCATCACGAAAAGTGAGGATGGCGGATGGCTCAATGCCAATGAGTGGCGTCTCAGCGGAGATTATGGAGTGAAAAGTGGCTACGTTTTTGGCGGCCAGCTTCTGGGCATCATCCAGCAAGCCTTTTGACAGATGTGCCCGTCCACTTTCGGCGTGATCGACCATTTTGACGGTGTAACCCAGATGGGTGAGTAATTCTATGGCTTTACGGCCAATGTGGGCGTCGTTGAAGTTGGTAAATTCATCACAAAACAGGTAGACCGTACCCTTGGCGGTTCCATTTGGCGAAAGCCTGCCCTGATTCTTCTTGAACCATTGCCGTAAGGTCACCGAAGAAAGTGGCGGTAAGGAGCGCTCGGGCGCAATGGAGAGGATCTTTTTTAATAAACCTCCCGTTAAACCATTTGAAAGAAAGAAATTGCTAATGCCCGGCATCAAGGCACCCAGGCTATTCAGGCTAGCAATATTGGCAATGGCCTTTGAACGCAAAGGAACACCATTGGATTTATAATACTGGTGTAAAAATTCGGCTTTAAGTGTTGCCATATCGACATTGGAGGGACACTCGGCGGTACACCCCTTACAGGACAAACAAAGGTCCATTGCCTCATATACCTCGGGATGATCAAAGGGGTTAGCCTTGGTATTCATGGTGAGAAATTCACGTAGGGCATTGGCCCGGCCACGAGTGGTGTCTTTCTCGCTGCGGGTAGCCTGATAGCTCGGGCACATCACTCCGCCGGTAAAGGCCAGCTTGCGGCAATCTCCGGAGCCATTGCACTTTTCGGCGGCCCGTAAAATGCCTTCAGTGGCAGAGAAGTCAAAAACGGTATCAAAATCCGGGGTTTCCTGTTCGGCTTTATAGCGCAGATCAGTATTCATGGGTGGCGCATCAACAATCTTTCCCGGGTTGAAGATGCCTTTGGGGTCCCAAACCTGTTTTAAATCGCGCAGCAATTGGTAATTCTCATCTCCGATCATTAGGGGGATAAACTCGGCCCGAACGCGCCCGTCGCCGTGCTCACCACTGAGGGAGCCGCGGTATTTCTTGACCAGTTTTGCTGTTGATTCGGTAATATCGTGAAAGAGCTGCTGGTCTTTTGCCGTCTTCAGGTCGAGAATGGGTCGCAGGTGGATTTCTCCGGCGCCGGCGTGGGCATAATAAACCGCCCGTTGGCCATAGCCTTCCATCATTTCGGCAAATTCATCGATGTAATCGGGCAAGTCCTGAATATCGACAGCGGTATCTTCAATACAAGCTACCGCCTTGGGATCACCGGGCAGGTTGGCCAGAATACCAAGACCTGCTTTGCGCAAATCCCATACTTTTTTAGTGGCCTGGCCAAAGATTTGTGGGAAGGCGTAAGATAAGCCGGTCAGCTTTAACTCATTGATGAAAGCTTCCGCTTTTTTAATAATCTCATCTTTGGTTTTACCCCGAAATTCAACCATCAGAATAGCTTCCGGATCGCCTTCCACAAAGTAGCGATTCTTTAGCTGTTCGATGTTCTTTTTGGTCAAATCGAGAATGATCTTATCCATCAGTTCACAAGCAGTGGGCTGGTGCTTCATGGCCACCAACACCGCCTTCATCGAGGCGCGGATGCTATCAAAATGTGGACAAACGACGACGACCTCGGAGTCAGGTAGGGGGTTGACGTGTAGCTTGATTTCGGTGGTAAAGGCCAGCGTTCCCTCCGAACCGGTGAGCAGGCGGCACATATTAAAATCCGGCTTATCGGGGGTGAACACATTGGTTTCCAGCAATTCATCGATGGCATAACCGGTATTGCGCCGGTGGATGCTCGGTTTTGGGAAGTTATCCCGGATCGTTTCTTGCCGTCCCGGATCGCTGAGCACTTCGCGGATGTGGCGATATACCTGATTTTCGAGGGTATCTCCTTCACATTTTTTGGCGAAAGCCTCCTGATTTATGGACTCAAAGACCACTTTCGAACCATCACTCAGAAATGTGTGCAATTCCATCACATGATCGCGGGTAGAGCCGTACACAATGCTGGTGGTTCCGCAAGAGTTATTGCCCACCATGCCGCCGATCATACAGCGGTTAGCGGTGGAGGTATCAGGACCAAAAAAAAGGCCGTGTTTGGCCAGAAAGACATTGAGCTCATCCCGAATCACACCCGGCTGTACCCGCACCCATTGCTCCTCCACATTGACCTCCAGAATTTGATTCATGTATTTGGAAATATCCACCACAATGCCATTGCCCACTACCTGTCCGGCCAGACTGGTACCCGCCGCCCGGGGAATGATGGAGAGGCCCTTTTCATTGGCAAAAGTGATCACCTTGTGGATGTCCTCTGCGGATTTGGGCAGCACAACCGCCGCCGGCAATTGCCGGTACACCGAAGCATCGGTAGCGTACAATACCCGCAACAGGTGATCGTAATGACATTCTCCTTCTAGGCTCGCGGCCAATTCCTGAAAGTTATGGTTCGTAGTCATGTGGTAAAAGCTATGTATTTCCGGTGCAAGGTGCAAAATTAGTGCAGAAAAATAAAATGGAATTAGAGGAGGCTGGCGGGTATAATATAGTTTGATGATAGAGAACCATTAACGAGCTGTTTCTTTTTGTTGAAAATTAAAACTGGTGGCAAATGAGAATAATATATATAGTGGTAATTGCAATTTAATGAAATAAAAGTTATCTTTAAGATTGGAACAATTAGAATAAATTTTACCCCAATGAATCAATCCCAAAATGTCCAGATCGATTGGGATATCATTATTGAAACCATTAAGGCTGAAAAATGTATCCTTTTTCTAGGACCCGAGATATTTACAGATGAGCAGCAGCAGCCCCTGGAGCAGCAGCTCGTTAACTATCTCCATATCAATGGTGATCCCAAGATTCGTGTATATGATGATGGTCTTTTTTTCTTTCGGGAACGAGCCCTAAAGACCCTTACCTATTACCGGATCAAAAATTTCTACGCGCAATCTTTCCCCCGTGCTGAGACACTTCTTGAGAAAATTGCTCAGATACCCTTCCACTTTATCATCTTTACCACTCCTGATAAAAAGATGGCGGAAGTATTTCAGCGACTCAATCTTAAGCATTCTTTTGACTTTTACTGGAAAAACCAGGCAGCGGACGAAAGAATTAAAGTACCTACCAGTGCGTCACCCCTCGTCTACAATTTCTTTGGTTGCATTGACCGTCAGGAATCACTCTTGCTGACTCACGATGATATCTTTGACTACTTCGAATCCATCTTTCAGGGTAAGACGCTGGCCTCGGAACTCAAACACCATCTGGTTCGTGAGGCCGACAATTTTATCTTTTTAGGTATTCCATTTGATAAATGGTACATGCAGTTGTTGCTGCGCATTCTGCATATGCACAAGGAAGAAGAATTTGTAAAATATGCTTCCAACCTTGTGCTGGATAATGAGATAAAAACCCTTTGTTACGATCATTTCCGCATCAATTTTATCCCCAATAAGATTGAAATGTTTATCGATGAAATCTACAAGCGCTGTGATCAGGCGGGAATCCTAAGGAAGGCCGGTGAACAAAAACCTTCGATTATAGACCAGATGACTGACTGGGTAGCAAGAGATGAAATTGATCGGGTTTTTCATGCCTTTGTAGAATTGTTGGACAAGGTTGGAGACAAGGGAGATGACCTTCGGGAAGACCTGACCTTGCTGATGAACCGGCACCGACGTTTACAGAAAAAAGTCAATCAGGGAATTGTGGAACCTGAGCAGGCTGATCGGGAGTCGAATAAGATTCGGAAAAACCTGCTCGAACTGATAAAGGAAGCGAAAATGTTTGCCTAACCCCAACACTTACCAAAGAAAACAGCTCGGCTTATGTCTTCTTATCGTTACCCCGGAGCCCAACCTTTTTCCACCGATCAAAAGAACATCTTTTTTGGACGGAATCAGGATATTCAGGATTTATATCGCCTGATCAATTTGGAAAACCTGATTGTTTTATACTCCAAATCCGGCCTTGGAAAAAGTTCTTTGATCAATGCCGGGATTGTGCCAAGGGTTTTAAAAAAGGGCAAATACAAACCCATTTCCATAAGGTTTGGTTCTTTCCAGGAAGGCAAAGAAGAAATGCCTCTTTACCTTGTCAAACAAGCCCTAACCGAAGGATGGGAGGGAGATACCTTTCTGGATAGGGTGATCCCGGAAGAAGACTCCTTATGGTACCACACTAAGGAACAGCAAATTAAAAAGGGGGGAAACCTACACTTCCTATTGATATTTGATCAGTTTGAAGAGCTTTTTACCTATCCCAAGGCTGCGATCACAAGGTTTAAACAAGAGGTTTCGGAACTCTTGCATACACAGATTCCACAAAGGTTTCGCGAGATAATCGAACAGGCTTTTCAGGAGAACAAACCCCTGCTCTCAAATGAGGAAATGAACCTGCTGCATAAACCATTTGACCTCAAGATTGTCATGGCGATCCGGTCCGACCGGATGAGTTTGCTCAATCAGCTCTCCAGTCATTTTCCAACCATCCTCAAAAACTGTTATGAATTGGGGCCGCTGACGCCGGAACAGGCGGAAGAAGCCATTCTCAACCCCGCCTATAAAAAGAGCGACGATTTTATTTGCCCTCCCTTTGACTACGAAAATGAGGCCATTGAGAGTATGCTGGATTTTCTGACCAGGGGAGGCAAAGAGGGAATCGAGAGCTTCCAGCTGCAAATCCTTTGCCAGTCGATCGAACGCAAGGTGATCAATTATCAGTTGCCGGTCATTACCGAAGCAGATTTGGGTAATGTTGAACAGGTTTATGAAAACTATTACGATGATCAGATCAAACTGCTGGGGTCAAAAGAAGAGCAGGAATCTGCACAGAAACTCATCGAGGAAGGACTCATTTTTGAAGAAGAAGAACGTCGCCTGAGTTTGTTTGAAGGGGTGATTTACCGCACCTTCAAGGTGAGTCCCGAACTGCTTCGAAAACTGGTAGATGCTCACCTGCTCCGGGCCGAGCCGAGTATGAAAGGGGGCTATACCTATGAGTTGAGTCACGATACCCTGGTGGGACCGGTGTTGCGCTCCAAACAACAGCGGGTTTTTGACCAGGAGAGGCAGGCAGCGGAAGAGGCTCGTCAAAAGAGAGAAGCCGAACTGGAAGAAGCGCGTAGACAGGCCCGGACGGAGAAAAAGAAAAGACAAAGGGCGAGAATGTTGGCCGTGGCGGGATTCTTGCTAGCCATCATCTCCTTGCTGGCCTCGGGGTTTGCCTACCATTGGTACGTCGAGGCCGATGCTGCCAAGTTGCAGGCCGATCAAAACGCCGAACTGGCCAGGCAGGGCCAGGCAAAAGCCGAAGAGGCCCGGTTAGAAGCTCTGGATAGTTACAAAAGGGCTGAAGAACAAAAAGAAATTGCGATCAGTAACGAAGAACTGGCTAAGGTAGCGGAGGCCAAAGCCCAGGAATATGCGCTATATGCCGAGGGAGAACGTGGAAAAGCTATAAAAGCACAAAAAGAGGCTGAGGCATTAACCAAAATTGTTGAGGGTAATGGTAATGCGGATCTGGCGGACCAAATAAAAGAAACCAATCCTACTTATGCTATACGTTTTGCCCAAAGGGCTTTGGAAGCAGATTCCACCAATAAGAGGGCTGAAGGGATCATAATGGAACTCGAACCGCGAAGGGGCAAACCCCGAAAATTGTTTTTTCAAAAAGAAGTTGATAGTAACTCGAGGATTACATCAATGGGCATTTCAAATAGTGGTGGTTTCTATGCTACGGGTGAACAAAATGGGGAGGTTAAGATATGGAGCTCTGAAGGTAAGTTGCTGCATACCCTACCTGGACAAAAGCAATCCATTAAAGCTTTGTCTTTTTCTCCTGATGGCAGTTTGCTTCTATCTACATCTCTTGACGGAAGCATTAAATTATGGCGAGCTAATGCCACCCATCCTACCAGAAATTTACTACACACCTTTGAGGTTTTATCTTCAGGAAACAACCCGGCGGGACTGGTCAAATTCTACTCCGGCATCTTTTCACCGGATGGTAAATTCATCTTGTGTGGCGGTGATCATGGTATTGCCAGAATGTGGTATGCTGATCCAAAAGACAACGCCAATTTTGGTAAATTAAAACAAATATTCGTTGGCCATAATGATGAGGACATCATCAATGACCTGGCTTTTTCTGACGATGGCCAATTAATTATCACAGGAAGTGCCGACAATACGGTGCGTCTATGGGATCTAAATGGGAACTGTCTGAAAATTCTTGCTGATCCTGGTGGGGCGGGTAAAGATGTAATGAGTGTTGCTTTTTACCCAAAAGCGCCGAAAGACACGCTGATGGTGTTTGGAGGAACGCTGGTGAATAATATCAATGTCTGGAAAATTCCGAAAGCAGAGATAAAATCCCGTTTGGATACCACTGTAATTCTTCCGAGTTCGACATTTTCGGTACATCAGGGAAGAGTCAGTCAGTTGAAGTTCTTCGAGCAGCAAGGCCGACAATACTTGTTGACCTCAGGTGTTGACGAGCGCCTAAAAGTTTGGACATTTACCCAAAACAAAAGGATCAATAAGGATACAACACGGGATGATCTTTCCAATACTTATCTGCTTTTGGGAGGGATGAAAGGAGAGGTCCAAGCCAGTTTTCTACCTGCTGAAAGTCAACTGATCAGTGTTGATGCAAGTGGGAAAATGCTATTTTGGGCGTTGGATCAGAAACCAATATATTATGATCGTTCCAATGTGAAAAATACTTTTAAATCGATCAATATCGCATCCTTGCCCAGTAGCCATAGTCAAGATCAGGGCGATGATCAATATGAAGTAGATATGCCCCAAAAAGGTTCTTCATCTCCTAGCGACTACACCAGTAAGATTCGCATGCTTGAGAACGAATACAGGATTTCAAAAGATGAAAAGGTTTTAGAACCCTTAGGGGACTTGTATGAAGAAATGGTCAATTGGGACGACCTTGGAGAAGTGGATATCCTGGAATTATTACAAATTGAGTTAGACTTATACAATCGCAGGAGGTACAGTTCTGCCGGCGGTTATGCCAAAAAATACAGGAGGAAGTTGCAGGATTATTTTTTATCGGAGGAGGGCTTGCGTAGGAGCTTAGAAACAAACGAGGCTTATTGCATGAGACAATATGCCAGGCTTTTGGAGAGAATGCTGGCTACTAAACCTGCTGATCAGCAAGAAGTATTATTGAATAAAATAAGAAAAGTTTATGATAAAATAGTCAATAATGAACTATGGAAACCGCATGGTCCCAGTTTTTATGGTGATCTGATCACCAATGCGATCTACTATGGGCCTACCAACAGGTTATCAGATACATGGAATGAATATTTTGAATCTTTGTACGAAAAAAAACTTACCAGTAAGGACCGTTTAAAATCCTTCTCAGCGGGAGATCTCAGAGTAATTGCGTACAGGGTGTACTCCAAAGGAACAGGTTCGATGAGGAGTGACTCCAACCAGGTGATCTGTTATGATAAGGCTTTGGAATGTCTCGATTATGCTCTGGAAAAAGAAGAGAACGACGAAACCAAGCTACAATTGGCAATGGTCTGTGGTGGTTCTTCTTTTGGTCTGGTCTATCTGGAGCACTTTGAAAAAGCCATCGAATTAGGCCAGCGAGGCGTTGACCTGGGTAAATTGTGTAATCCTGGAAATATTGAGGAGGATCTGGCCTATACCAACCTGGTAATGGGCTATCTGTTTTCAGACCTTGAGTATGGTAAGGATAAGGCTTTTGAAATTTATAGTGACAAATGGGATGACCCTTACTGGAGGCCCAATTATGAGAACTTTAAAGGAATTTTCTTAAAAGACCTTAAAGACTTAAAATGGTTTTTTCAAGGTCAGAGGAGAAACACCAAGAAAGTTTCTGATCAGGAAAAGTATGATGGCTACCTGGAATTGATTGAGGAGGCAGAAGAATATATAAATACTAAATGTAAGTAGGTGAAGACCACTTGCATGAATTTTACCAGCTATTCCTTGGTGGTTACTCCATTCGGCCACATTGCCGATCAAATTGAGCAAAACGCCTTTGTCAAAGTCATTTTTGATGTCCACCGGTCGGGTGGGACTTTGAAATAGGGAGAGAAATGTTTCATTGTTTTTTTTAGTGCAAGATCGTCGCCGATCAATTCTCCGGTTGCATCTCTTTGCAGTTAGAGATGTATGAGTATTTTTCTTTGAAAAATGGTGAAATAAATTTCACTCAACCAGTGGGTGTGATGTTGACCTGTTTTTTGAACCACATGAGACACATAAGGAGGATCAGAGCATTCGAGAAAAATCCATTTTGGATTTTTTCTAATTTTTCTTTTGTGATCTCTTTTATGCCCTATTGTGTCTTTTCTCGACCCTCTCGGGTTGCCCTTCGGCGGGACTAAAGTGTGGTTCAATTAAAACTAATCGCCGAATAGGCGATTCAATAAAAACTAATCTGTTTTCAGTGCCCTTTGTTTTTTCAGGCGAGTAACTTGCCATGAATCAGATAATCATGTGTTATACCCCATTTTTACCAAAAATGCCTCCCGATACTTTGGTCCCAGCGGTATCTCCCTGGCTACAACCGAAACCACATTTTTATCGTAAAAATCCAATCGCTTGGTATTGACAATAAAGGATTTGTGGATCTGCATAAAATGGGCGGGTAAGACCTCTAGTGCCTCCGGGGTGGACTGCCGGGCGTAAATGCGCTGTCCATTGCAGTGGTAGATCATATAATTCCCGTCTTTTTCCAAATAATCGATCTCTGATACCTTGACCTGATAAATGCGGGAGCCACTCTTGACTTTTAAGATATTGGTGGAGGGGTTCTCTGGGATAGGGGAGGGATCCACCGATTGATTGATGACTTTACTGACGGCCCTGGCAAAGCGCTCGAAGGTGATGGGTTTTAAAAGGTAATCTACAGCATTGACTTCGTAGCTTTCTACGGCGTATTCGGAATAGGCAGTGGTAAAGATGACCTTGGTGTCGGGATGGATCATTTTGGACAAGGACAAGCCAGTAATGTGGGGAATATTAATGTCGAGAAAGACAAGATCAACGGGTTCTGTATTGAGGTAGGTCAGCGCTTTTAACCCATTCCGAAAGGTGGCCACCAACTCCAGTTCGGCGAAATGCTGTACGTAGCTTTTCAGCAATTCAATGGCTTTGGGTTCGTCTTCTACGATGATGGTCTTCATGGTGTTTCCAGTTCCAGGGTGACAGAAAAATGCGGGCTTTGTGTGATGGTCAATTGGTGCTGGCGGGGATACACGATTTGCAGTCGTTTTTTTGTGGTGACAAGTCCGGTGCCGCCTTCGGATTGTGGGTAGTCGGGGTGAATGGAATTTTTAATATTAAAAATGACCTTTTTGTCCTGGTTGAGATCAAATGTGATGTGCACAAAAGATTGTTCTTCGGCCTGTACGCCATGCTTGAAAGCGTTTTCCACGAAAGTGATAAAAATGCCGGGTTCCACCATCAACGACTGGGGCGAGCCGTTGACCGTCAGTTGAAAGTCAACCTCATCCTGTTCGTAGCGCATCAATTGTAGTTCAGCATAATCGCGGATAAACTGGATTTCCTTTTCCAGAAAGACCTTTTCATCACCGGTTTCATATACCACATAACGCAGCAACCCCGAAAGCCTATCGATGGTGCTCGCCATTTTGGGATTGCTTGTCTGATCGACCATCGCCAGAAGGTTATTCAGCACATTGAATAGAAAATGCGGCTGCAACTGTGACCGCAGCAAATTGAGTTCTGCCTGTTTTTTCTCCAGGGCCAGCCGCTGTCTTTGCCCCTCCGTAATCCACCACACCTTCCCGATGCCATAACCGGCCGACACGGCAAAGTAGAAAAACAAAATGCCCAGCGTAAGCGGAATGGGGACCAGCACCTTGAGAAATGGAAGGACGAGACCAGGAAGTCCAACGCATAATACAAAAGCAAGCGCAAAAGCCAATAGTGACAACAAAAATAAACGAGCAATACGCAGCCCACGGGTCAACCGGGTAATGAGATAAATATGGCTGTAAAACAGTATTGCGGCGACGCCGAGTATATAAAACAACAGGTTAATAAGGTTGTGATTGCGAACGGTTTTGATGTTTTCATAGCCGTCACTTTCCATAATGACCTCCTGGGTTTCAATGGAAAACACCGATACAACAAACCAACCCGTCGCGATCCAAAAGAGCAAGTTGATGCCCGCTTCCAGCCATTTGAATTTCATGCTGCTAAGATAGCCATTCCCGGCCACCTACTGCCGCATTTGGTAGGAAGTTCGGCATTACTGGTAGGAAATACCCGGTTTTAGGGATGTCACATTTTTGGGAGCTTTCCTCCCAATTTTTCCGACTCAGATCACTTCTCTAGGCAAGGCTTACAAAACGACCTTAGATTGTGAAAAAATACTTTTAAAATGATGAAAAGAAGCTGTTTTACCCTACTGGCGCTGTTGCTGATGCTCAGTGCCGGTGCCCAAGAATCACCCACTATTGATTTATCAAAAATGAAGGTTGCGCCCAAAATTGATCAATTGGTCAAAGCCTACCAGGACCTGGATATCTTCTCCGGAGTGGTGCTGGTGGCTCAGGAGGGCAAGCCGGTTTATCACAAAGCCTTTGGTTTGGCCAATCGGGAAAAGAATATCCCAAACACCTTGCAAACCAAATTTGACATCGGCTCGATGAATAAGACCTTTACCAAGATGGTCATCCTGCAATTGGTGGAAGCCGGAAAGCTAAAGCTGGATGACAAGCTCGGTCAATTCTTGCTGGGTTTCCCTGAAGAGGCTGCCCAGAAGATTACCGTCAACCAGTTGCTCAACCACACCTCCGGCTACGGTGATTACCACACGCCGGGATTCTTTGAAGCTCCACGCAGTGAAAAGACCATCGCTGGCATTACCGAAAGGGCCAAAACCATGCCGTTGATGTTTGCCCCCGGCACCGATCAGATGTACAGCAATACCGGCTACATCCTTTTGGGCGCCATCATTGAAAAGGTGACGGGCAAGACTTATCACGAGAATGTCAAGGAAAGGGTAATTGAGCCTTTGAAGCTGAAGGACACTTATGTAGAGCATAAAGACCGGGTGCCTCAACGCTCCATTGGCTATTTTAAAAATATGAAAGGGGAGATCCAAAACAATGAAGGCTTCCTGGAAATCCCCAACCCGGACGGCGGCTTTCAGTCGACGACACTGGATATCCTGAAGTTTTACCGGGAATTCAATTACGGCGATAAAATTCTCCAGCCGGCAACCAAAATACGGGATGAGATGTGGGCTTTTAGCCAACAACACCTGACGACCGGTAGTGCCATCCCTCACGCCGGTGGATTTGAGGGAGCCAATACGGTCATTTTTGAAATCCTGCGCGACCAAATTTCCATCATCGTCTTTGCCAATATGGATGAACCGGTAGCCGAGCAATTGGGCGCAGGTATACTGAATATTGTACGGGGCAAAACCCCGGAACAACCCTCTCTGCCTGCCATCCAGAATGTGTACCAGGCTATGCAGGAACACGGGGTGCATTACGTCAAAGAAAACTTCGAAAGCCTGACGGTCAATTTCCATCCCACTGATCCCAAGGATTTAATTCTCAATGAGATTGGCTACGAGTTGCTGTTCAGCAATGAGGTTGACGAGGCCATCAAAGTCTTCCAGTTCAATACCGAAATGTTTCCCGAAGTGGCCAATGTGTGGGATAGCCTGGGCGAGGCCTGGTTGAAAAAAGGGGATAAGGAAAAGGCACTGCAATACTATCAAAAAGCGCTGGAGATTGAGCCGGGGCTGCCTTCGGCCAAGGAGGCGGTGGAGCGCATGGAAAAGGGGTGATTTTTTTAAGGTTTACATTTCCTGCTCTCATTAAAAAGATACCAGGAACACCAAATCAGCGTGTTCCTGGTGTCTTCTTTTTTAATCGGGTGATTTACCAATTTAATACCAGTTAAACCCTAATCCCACCGTAAGCGCCACCCCATCGCGGTACTGGCTATTGCCGGTGAAGACACGGCCCATGTGCAGTTTGGTTTGCAGATCGAGGGCGAAATTTTTGCGCTGTACGATCTCGTAGCCGGTACTTACCGCCACGGCACAACCGAAATTAAAGTCCTGGTCTTTGAAGTCATCTACTTCGTAGAAAGCCGGGAAGTCCATGGACAAACCCACACCGCCATTGACCCACCATCGGTCTTTCAGCCAGTACTGTATGGAGGGAATAAATGCTTCAAAACTGCGGTCCTGGCCTTCGTATTCGTAAATCATGCCGGGGAAAGTAGCCAGCAGCGCGGTCTTTTCGTTGAGCATCATCCCAATTTTCAGGTTGGGAAGGCTGAAGCCACCACTTGCTTTTTCGAAGGGATTTTCCTGCCCGCTATCGGCAAGGCTGATCACACCGCCACCTACGCCGAAGCCGATGACAAAGCCTTTTCTTTCAATGTTGGAGGTTTGTAAACCCTGAGCAAAAACAGATACTGAGCAAAAGGTCAACAAAACGATCAATAAATTTTTCATGGTTTAAGTTTTTATTTGTGAATGATTTGAATCGCAATGACAATGCAAAGATGCAGTGCCGCGCCGCGCTGATCGTTCGTGATTACAATTAGAAACCTTTTGGTGGAAATCGGGACGTCTGGGGAAATGGTAAAGGAGATTAGACGGGGTAGGCGGTTGAGTTAGTATGTTTGAAAAACGAGCTTTGGGCCGTAATTTGAGAATATTGCTTAACTCAAAACCCAAAGCTCTATGAAAAAAGCAAATTATTCAGGACAAAAGTTGTACATCGGCATCGACGTACATTTAAAACAATGGAATGTTGGAATTTATACGGAATCAAGTTTCCACAAAGTATTCCAACAACCACCGGAAGCCAATGTGCTACGCATCTACATGGATCGGCACTTTCCTGGAGGAGAATACTATACGGTATACGAAGCAGGCTTAACAGGCTTTAAGACCCATCGGGATCTGTCGTCGTGTGGCTTTAACAATATAGTAGTTCATCCTAGTGATGTACCGACCAAACATAAAGAACGATTGCAAAAACGAGACGCAGTAGATGCCTGCAAATTAGGTCGTAGCCTAAGGAATAAGGAGTTGGAGGGCATCTATGTTCCCTCACTAAAGGTACAACAAGATCGGGAGTTAATCCGCTATCGGTGTAATAAATTAGTAGGTAAGCAGACTCGGATAAAGAACCAGATCAAGTCATTTTTGGTTCTTTATGACTATAGATATGAAGGAGGCTCAGCCTCGTGGACCAAGGCCTATCAAGGCTGGTTAAAGAACTTGGAGATTTCTAACACCAGTGCAAGACAAAGTTTAGATCATTTGCTTGAAGAGTTAGAATATTACCAAAAGAAATTACGGCAGGTGGATCGTCAGATTGTGGCATTGAGCCGTCAGCCGGAATATCAAGATCAGGTTAAATTACTCAAGAGTGTACCGGGAGTGGGTTTACTGGTGAGTATGATTTTGTTAACAGAGCTGGGGGATATGCTGCGCTATGAGAACTTAGATCACTTGTGTGCCTATGTGGGTTTGATCCCAAATGTGTCTGGTTCAGGAGATACGGTTAGAGTAGGAAGACAAACGAAGCGCGGCAATAAATTGGTCAGACGGATGTTGGTACAGAGTGCCTGGGTAGCTAAGGGGCAAGATCCAGGCTTATTGGCTTGCTATGAAGAATTAGTCAAGCGTATGCACGGCAATAAGGCTATTATAAGAATTGAAAAGAAGTTGCTCAATCGGATTCGCAGAGTGTTGCTCAGTGGTCAGCCATACCAGATGGGTATAAAATAGTAATCAGGCAAAAAGCCTTATTACCCAAGACTTAAAAAATGGGGGATTCAACGCTATCAACCGTCTACGGCTCTAAGACCGTTTTGTTTAGATTGCGTCCCCCACCTTTAGCTATAATAAAACTTTGCGGCACTTGACCGCTGATAGAAGACTTTAGGCAAGGGAGTAAGGAATTGCGAGTATTACGCTTGGTCTTTTTTTCAAAAGCCCCTTTATGAAAAGGGGGGGCTTTCGAAAAAAGGAAAAAATGAATGATTAGATTACACTCAAAGAAAAGTCTCTGGGAGTGATAAAAAAAATTTGTGCCTAGACTAAAAAAAGTGGTCGGAAGTGTTGTTTTTCAACATAGAAGACGGTTGAGAAAGTGTAGAGTTTAGGGGGTTAGAGTGTAGAGAAAGTCCTTGCTTGATTTTTGTGGGAATTCTTGAATTGCGGTTATTCTTCTCTATGTTTATTGGGTTTATGGTGGTTTATGAAGTTTATATTGGATTCGACTTCCGTCGAGGTAGAGCGGTTTAGGTTGTCGGATGAAGGGGTGACTCTTTTAGACTGAACAGATCCATTTTAGCCTTATCTTAGCATTGTCATCAAAACGGACCGTCATGACATTTCCCATTGGCTTTCACTCATTCCACCGCAACAAATTTCTCAACTACCAACTCAATCGCTGGTACGCGTTGGGCTACGCCCGATTGGAGGATATCCGGGAAGTGGGCGCCGCCATGCATAGTTTTGAGGATTATGTGAGTGAATTCACCCGCGCCTCAACACAAGCACAGCAGGAAGGCCGACTCAAAAACGCGGCGACTTATCTGCGGGCCAGCGAGTTTTTGATCCCGCCGGATGCGCCGAACAAGATTGAGGTATATCGGGATTTTATTGAGTTGTTTGATTTGGCTTTCGCCAATGAGCCCTACGAGCGACACCAGGTTCCTTACGGAAATTCGTATTTGTCGGCGATCAAAATTCCATCCAAACAGGACGAGACAAAAGGCGTTGTGATCGGCTGTGGCGGTTTTGATTCCATGATTGAAGAATTTTACGGCATTTGGGATTTCTTTGCGAAAAACGGCTACGACACCATTGCCTTTGAAGGCCCCGGACAAGGCGGAACGCTACGATTGCATCACTTGCCTTTTGACCATGACTGGGAAAAACCAACGGCGGCGGTACTGGATTATTTTGAAGTGGAGGAATGTACGGCCCTCGGCATTTCCATGGGCGGCTACTGGATCATCAGAGCGGCGGCTTTTGAGAAGCGCATCAAACGGGCCATTGCTATGCCACCGGTTTACGATTGGCTGGAATTGGCCGGATCTTTTAATCGTACCTTACTGAAATGGATGCTGCCACACCGGGGACTGATGAACTTTTTTATCCGCCTGAAAATGAATGTAGGCACCCTGCGGCATACCGTCAAAAATGCCCTGTTTATTACCCAAAAAGAGGCACCCATTGAGGCGGTAGACTGGATGCTAGGGATGAACAAAGACCACCTGTGCAGTCACCTGGTGGATCAGGATGTATTGCTGCTGACCGGCGAAAATGATGCCTTTCAACCACCCATTTTATTGAAAAAACAAAAAACCGCGCTGACGAATGCCCGTTCGGTGACCGACCGTATTTTCCTGAAATCCGAACATGCCGATCAGCATTGCCAGATGGGGAATATCGTGCTGGCGCTGGAAACGATGTTGGATTGGATCACCGTGGCCCCGCGGTAGAGACGCATTGCAATGCGTCTCTACCGGGACACCAAAACCCGTTGTGTAAACACCCCACGATCTGTTTGAATTTGTAACACATACCACCCTGGGGGGCAATTTGCTACCGGGATTTCATTGGTTATGGTAGAAAATGCCGTCACCATGCGGCCCACGGCATCATAAACCACCACTTCCCGGATAGCCGGAAAATCCTGTAAATACAGCACCGGCCCGGTGACCGGATTGGGGAATACCTTGGGCTGGGGTAGGGGCTGTTCCTCTACATCATTGACTACATTGATGGTGATCCCATCAAAAAAGGACGCATGTGACGGGCCGATCGGACCACCAACCAGGCCGGAATTGATCACCACCGCCGCCGATTCTCCTTCCTCCAGAGAAAAGGTATCCTGCACCGATAGCGATGTCCATTCGAGGCTGGAGGTGGTGTCCCCTTCCATGAGAAAGACGGTGCCGCTGAACTGCACCTTACCCAGATAAATGCCTACGGTAGGGCTGGCAGCCAGGGTCTTGGCCCAGCCACTGATCTGCACGATTTGTCCGTCGGTGACATCGGGCAGTACCTGGTAAAAATAACCGGGAAAACAACCTTGCGTTTGTCCGGGCAGCATCTTGAGGCAGTATTGGCCGCTGCCCGGAGCAGCATCCATCTCGGAGGTGCCGAAATTGCAGACATCATCCCAGCCTTCGAGTGATGGCTGGTTGTTTTGTTCAAAGCTGCCGTTGATCACCTGGGCAGGGAGATTTGCGGCAAGCAAAAATGAGATGAGGAAAAGTAGTGGAGCTTTCATAACAGTAGGTTATTTCTTGTAAAGACCGCCACAGCCCCGGCATTCGTTGGGTTTTTGTAATACAAAAATGGGGTAGGGGAGCAATAAATCTTTGCCACCCGACAAAAAAAGGCCGGTTTGATGCCGTTTGAATGCAGCGGAAACGATAAATTTGGTGTTCTTAAAAAAGAAGTCAAGTACAAAAAACTATAGCATGATGACAGCTACTGATCGGGTCCTGCATTTACCTCTGAATGAAGAGACCATCCAACAATACCGCAAAGCATTTAATGAGGGCAAGCCTTACAAGCACATCGTTATCGATAACTTTCTGGAGGAAGATGTGGCCAATTCGTTGTTTGACAACTTCCCCAAGATGACGGAGTTGCGCAAGCATTACAAAGGTCTGAACGAAAATAAATCCGAAGGCTCCAGCTTTGCCGAGTACCACGAAGACTTTGTGCGGGTACTGGAGGCCATCAAAAGCCCGGAATTTGTACACTGGGTGGAGCAGGTCACTGGCCTTGACGATCTCCTGCTTCCCGATGACCATCGTGGCGCCGGTGTACACCAGGGGCGCAACGGCAGCTTTCTGGATATCCATGTTGACTTCAGCATCCACCCGGTGCTCAACCTGCACCGCAGGCTCAACCTGCTGATCTACCTCAACAAAAACTGGAAAGACGAATACGGCGGCCATCTGGAGCTGTGGAATGAAGACGTAAGCAAGCTGGAAAATATGGTCAAGGTCAACTTCAACCGCGCCGTCATCTTCGAGACTACCGACACCAGCTACCACGGCTACGACGTGATCCGCATCCCCGAAGACGAAGCCCGCCGCTCGATCTACAGCTACTACTACAGCCCCATTGGCGAGGGTGTGAAATACCACGACACCATCTTCAAGCCCCGCCCAACCGACTCGGCCCTGAAGAAAGTACAAACCAATACCAAGGAAAATATCAAGAACGGCATCAAGAAAACCCTGCAAAAGCTGGGCCTGAAGTCGCTCTTCGAAAAATTCGAATAATTTTTTTGCCGGGAACTTTTCCGGTTTACATTTTTGTTGTAAATTTGCCTCGCCTTACTAAAAAGGCTGGTTATAGACCCATGGTGTAATTGGCAACACAGCTGGTTTTGGTCCAGTCGTTCTAGGTTCGAGTCCTAGTGGGTCTACTTTGAGTTCAGATTTGCCTCTGATTTTCAACAACTTATGAACTAAATATTTCCAACGTTGTCGAAATCGTTGTCGTGAATCGAAGAACTGCTAAAATAACAAAAATTGGTCGGACTTTTACAGTCCGGCCTTTTTTGTTTTAACCCACTGCCCTCACAGTCTTGTCTTTACCAATCTCTTTGGGGATTTTTCTATATTTGTTCTGAACAAGTAACCTATTGCTGAACAAAATTTCTAGTAGAAACCTTAATGGCAGAACTAGGTGATAGAATAAATATCATATGTCTGGAATCAGATGCGCTTAAGTCTCTTGTCAGAAAACTGGCGATTGAGCTTAGAGATGATGAGTTTCCCTGGATAGATGAAAAAGAAGCGATGCTACTCTTGCGGATCTCTTCCAAAACAACTTTCCAGAAATATCGTGAAACCGGAGGGATCGATTTCCGTCGAATCAGTAAAAAACACATTGTTTATCGCCGCCAATCGATACTTGATTTTATCGAAAATAGTGAAACGGATAAATTCCAAGACCATGAGTAATGAAAAAGAACTGATCGAAGGCTTCAATGCTGGATATATTATTGAGCAGCATCAGCCTGAACTTGCAAAAAAACTCAGTGAAGCGGTAGCTGGTGTAGAGGAAGAATTCTACCAAGGGTTCATCGAGGGGCGTGAAGAATATAGCAAAGAACGTAGCCGAGCTAAGTTGCTTGATAAGCTACGTGGAGACTTATCTCGCCCTACTCGCTCTTCTAAGGAAAAGGATATCGATAAAGATGGGAGAGATATAGAACTTTAAAGAGAGGTGTTATTAGCCATTTGGAGGGGTAGCTACTTTCTTTTTTACAAAATTGATGAAGGCCCCATTTATATTTTGTGGTTTGAATCCTTTCATAAGCTGGTGTGAAAACTGGGTATGTATATCCTGAAAATCCCAACCTGTTCCTGCTTCTTCAGTAATTCGCCTGCCCTGCTCTATCGTACGTGTAGGGATAACTGGCAATTGATCAATTGAAACAAATTCCTGCCTTGGCTCAAAAACGATTATATCATTATCTTTAATCATCAAGCTATAATCAGGTAAATGATTGTTCTGCTCGATCTCTTTCAGAAAGTAACGAAATTTAGGTAAACTAGAAGTAGACCCCGTTTTTTGTTTGAGCTTTTCTAGGCTGATAAGCCACTTAGGACTTTGTCCACAATGTTTACGAGCAATTTCATAAAGACGTCGTTCCAGAGCCTTCCCAAGACGGAAATAATCACGGTTTATTGTAAGTACCTCCTTCCCTAGTATGGAATTGTAAAACCACTCAGAAAGGGTTACCTCTAATCGGATCATCCGGTCTTTAACTCTGCTGCTTTCAATGATCTCATAGCTTTCTATCAACCCAAATGCACTGGTTACTTCCCGCTTATTGGTCTTAACATTCGTTTTGATGCTCACCCCCCGAAGTCTATCAAGGGCATTTTTTAACAATTGGTAGCCTTTACCATTTGTCGGTCTGTTAGTGGCAACCAGCAAATCATGACTTGATATACGCAAGGTTCTGGGGGGTAAAATCCCTTTATTTATCTGGTCCATCAATAATGATCCACAATAAAGCAGTACATCCTTATCAAATATTGTGGGGAGCCCATAGGTGCTTGGGGCTATTACTACAGAGATATTATTATTCTTATATTCTAGTTTTCTAAAGTCCAATTTCTTAGACAAGCTAAAAATAGGATGTTCCATTGAGGCTATGTCATCCTTAAATGGAAGATTATCAAAAATGTCAGCTATAAAAAAATCCTTTGTAGGGTACCTGTCAGGCAGTAAAGAAAGGTTTTCAGGCTTTTGAGTCACTTCGTTCATCACTATATCTCTTCGGAACTTCAGGAACCAGACTAGCTCCTTTTGAGTCTTTTTCAAGCACTTTTTCCGGAACTTCAGGAACAGTTTTGTTGAAATATTGAGCTTTGACAAGCCTACCGTACATTCTAAAAGCCGTACGGAACTTTAGGAATCTAGTTTTAACCGCTCGGAACTTCAGGAATTTCCATACGGAACTTTAGGAATAGCCGCTCGGAACTTTAAGAATTTCCATACGGAACTTCAGGAATTGGAAACGTCTCATAAAGCGCAGATTTCCAAAATTACAGAGATTACCTCCTGTTTGTAACACAACACTAACTTATATATAAACATATATTAACACAAACCACATTGAGTTCGCTAACGCGAACAATATTACTTCTGCTATTGAAAAACAAAAATATTTAGGAGGTTCAACTTCAATAAGCTCTGAATGAAAACACTTTATCATGCTTTAAAGAATACTTTTATCATTCTGGCGCTATAGCACGAAAGCCCGTAATCTTGTTTTGCTTTTAGCAAGAAAGTTGAATTTCGTGGTTTATTTGCATCGTTCCAGCACGAAAACTTGCTTTTATACCATCGTTCTTTCTTTTTTCTTCTTCCTAAGCGTCTTCTGGCTTAAACTGTTCCTATAACAAATCGTAGGAGGAGCGATGAAAATAGGGATTCTATCTCAAAAGGGTGGAGTAGGTAAATCTACCCTCACACGTGCACTTGCTGTAGAATATGCCCGTAATGACTGGGATGTTAAAATAGCAGATATGGATTTAAAGCAATCTACCTCCACGATCTGGAATCGGAAAAGAATGGATAACGGCTTTGAACCTAAGATTGCCGTTGAGCCTTTTTCTTCGGTTAAAGACGCACTTAAAAATGAAGGCAATTTTGACCTCATAATTTTTGATGGGGCAGGGCAGGCCGATTTACAAACTCTAGAAATAGCGAAAGTGTGTAATTATATTATCCTGCCTACAGGAGTCACCGCCGATGATCTCGAACCACAGGTTAAACTTGCCCATGAGCTTAAAAAGAAAGGAATAGCACGAGATAGAATAGGTATGTGCCTTAGTAGGGTAGGAAACAGCAAGAATGAACTTGAAGCTGCACAGGAATATATTAATGCTACAGGATATACATTTCTGGGAATGGTCGCTGAGAAGACCTCCATCGGCCAATGTTCTGATTCTGGTTTGGCTGCAAATGAAACCAAGTATGACTCCATCAACAGCATTGCTGATAAACTGATCCAGAATATTTATAACCAAATTCAACAACTAAATAAGGAGGTGCGCTATGGCTAATCTTAAAAAACCTAATAAGGCTTTAGCAAGAAAAGGCGTGCCGCCATTGGAAGCTGAGGCCAGCAATAATATAACTGAACTTGATAATAGTAAAATTCAAGAAAACCCTAAGTTACAGGCTCCCCGATCAGTGAAAGAAGAGATAAAGCCATTAAATTTCAAGGTTCCTAACTCGTTTCGTAAACGCTTCAAAAATTATGCGGTAAATAATGATATCACTATGTCAGAGTTACTTGTTACCTGCTTTGAGCATTATACTGAAAACTCAAGGTAAGAAAGCTACTAATCGTGCTATCGTTTCAGCACGAAATCTTTCTTCGTCAGCTTTTCGTTATGAATAAAATTATCTATAATACAGATTGGGCCAAGGAAAACATCTCTATGCCTGAGTTGCTTCGCTATTTTGGCCACCAGCCGGTGTTTCTAAGGCAACGCGGTAATGAATATTGGTATATCTCGCCATTTCGATATGAGAAAGAACCAAGCTTTCATACTAGCTATATTGGCGGTAAGTGGATATGGAATGACTTTGGGCGGGGTGATGTCCAAGGTAATGGAACTGTAATTGGCTTCATGCAATTACATGAAAACATTGATGTGAAATCAGCTTTGCAATTGCTCAAAGGCATGTTCCCAAATCGGGGTAGGGCTGTTTCTACAGAGGCTTTAAGGCTCACTCCCCTTTTTAAAGATGTGGAGCTTGCTGTACCAAGTAATACTAAAAACGGCAAAGATGAAACCTTAGTCATCCGTGATATAAAAGAACAGATTTGGAATAAAGCCCTAATTGGCTATCTAGCAGGGGAGCGTGGAATTGACCACAAACTCGCAAAACGCTATTTGCGACATGTCCGTTTTGAAAACACTTCTAATGGTCAAGAATATGATACGCTAGGCTTTATTAATGAATCAGGTGATTTTGAGTGTAGAGATAAATATTTCAAAGGGATTTTAAGGTCACCATCATCTGAAAACCTGAATGCCGCTAAGGACATCTCTTTTATTTCAGGCTCTTATCATAAAGATAAGGTGGCTGTATTTGAAGGTTTTATGGATTTTCTCACAGTGTTAACCATCAAAAACGTACCAGTTTTGCCAGTAGATGTAATCGTATTGAATATGGTGAATATGCGCCGAAGAGCATTGGATTTTATCAAGACGTCTAACTATTGCCAGGTTTATACTTTCTTTGACAATGATCGAACTGGGGAAAAAACTACTAATCTGTTTTTGGAGGAACTTGGCTCAGTGGTAAATCCGCAGAATCACCTTTATTTTGGGGCTAAAGATTATAACCATTACTACCAGAGCCAGAAAAATAAAAAAAATGTAAGAACCACCTGATTCGAAAAAATTGTCTAAAAATCTTTACTTTTCAAGCTATTCCGATTAAAAAAAGACCGACAACGCTTATAGTTCTTTTGGGAACAAAATTGGATACAGAACAAAACAAAGAGCAAATATCCTTTCAAATTATTTAGGCAAGGGTACTGATCCGCAACCGTTTAATAAGGAAATTTACTCTAAGTTTAATGCTACTTTCGTATTCTTGAGGAAAAAGGAGAAGGAAATTCTATAAAAGTAGCTAAATGAAGGTTGAATTTAACAATTGCCCCAATTAATTCACCTAAGTGCCTCTATGCTCTGTTTGGCAAAACTTAGTATCCCTATTTTGCAGTTGTTTGAGAAACCGTTTTGTATTCACATTAAGAGTAGAAGTCAGGTTGCTATTTAAGAACCATAAATAGTAAAGGTAGATAGATTCTTTAAAAAAACGTCCTTTCTGGCGCCCCAACTCTTTTGCCATAATCATCAACAAAAATGAGTTTTGATAAATCAATTTTCAATGCCTTCAAAATTGGAAACTCTAAAATATGAAATACTGTCCTATCAAAATGAGCATGCTGTATAGTCTCTCCCTCCAAGGTTCCATATATTTCATTTAGTTTTGGGTCTTGATAGATTTTCCCAGGTTTTGAGAAAATTCTTGCGTGGTTCAGATTACAATTACTTAAGTTCGTTCTATAAAAATTCACTCCAACTACTGATGCTTCACGCAAATCAGCTCCACTCAAATCAGCATTGCTTAAATCGCTATTATCTAATTCCACCCCCTTAAAATTCACGCCAGTCAAGTTTTTCCTCACTAAGGGGTCAGCGAAAAATAACCTCCCCATATTAATACTAAGGTAAGGCCCAATAATTCCACTGAGGTAATATCTGATCGTGAACAATTGGATAGTTTTGTAGAAAGTTTTTTGTTGCCTTAATTCCAGTTTGATATTCCTTTTTCATTTGTCTAACAAATACCTTTAAGCCTTGCTTTGTTTTAGCCCTGGATTTGATCAAATGACAAACGGTCTTTACGCAATCCAACATGACTCCGGCTAATGCTCTGGTAATATGAGGGAATAGTTTATGGTCGCAAGGGTTGTACTTTGAACAATAACTTGGATAGTGAGCCACTCTGATTTGGAGGTTGGTATATTGGGCGACCCATTGTATCATTTCTTTAAACCGATAGGTTCGACACCCATTACTCCCCCCCGAATCACAAAGGATGAGCATTTGGGTAGCCTGGGGATACCTTTTACAGGCGTAGTACTTGATATAATCCAATAAGCAATTAACCGCAAAATCAGGGGTATCAGCTGATTGACCTAGAAACATATAGCCTTCATTGAGTTGAATATCGTAAATGCCAAAAGGAGTTATCTTTCCAGTAGCCATGCTTGTGAAATCATGATCATTACATATTTGTGCCTCCTTACAATACACCTTTCCCTGGCGGTACAATTGGCCTAGTTGCTCCTTTTTTTTGCTATCCATCGAGATGAGAATTTGTCCCCTCTGCCTATATTGACTCACCAGTTGGTCAATATATTCGAATTGCTCATTGCGCCCTTGTACTTGTTTAAAAGTACCCGTCTTTGCCATTTTACGTTGGCTTAGCCCAAGGCTGGCAAGCAACTTATCCACATAATAAAGACTTGTATTTAAACCGCTTTGTTGTAGCTTTTTAAGTAACTCCGGCCTGCTCAAATACGTAAACTGAATTTGTGCATTCATTGGATTACCGGCACGGTGATTTTCAACGATCTTTTCAAATTTTTCGATTAGGATCGGGTTTTGTTCCGGTTTATCCGCTTTTCGTCCGCCTCCTTTTCTACGGATCTGTCCTGGTCCGCAAAAGTCGTTTTTTTTAGCTCTTCGATCCCTGACCGTATCGTTTTACGGTCAATGCCAAATAGGGTGCTGATATATTCTATGCCCCCATGTTCCAATTTGAAGGCTTCTACTGAGGCATAATGTCGTTTATCTTTTTCCGATAAGTTATTGAACAACCGCTTCATCAATATCTCGGTCGATTCACTGTATGGATATTTATTCATATTTCCATTTTTGGAGATATTCCAAAGTTAATCCTATCTTTATTCAGATCAAATCATTTTGGGTAAGTTATTTTTCGCTGACCCCTAAGCCAATAACTGTTCAGTCAACGGTGGAAACTGGAGTTGAACAATTGAAGAAAATCTTCTACGAGTATCCCAATTTCACAGGAGGAGATGATGCTAATAAATATGCAAGATTAGTTGTCTTAATGTATTCTGATAGATTGGGGTATTCCAATGCGATTGTGATTCCTTCAGTTAAAACAAACCTAGTTAATAAGATAAACCAATTGTGGGATTTGAAGGTCCCCAATGTTTATGGAGAGGAACAACAAGGAGGTTTTTTTGGTACTAATAATCATTGGATTCAAGCCTTATCTCATTACCAATTCATATATGACAAACTTGCACTTATTGAAGAAAATACTATTCCTCCCTGTCCTTAAAAGTATTAATAATACAATGTAATTATGAAATTAATAGCTTTGCTGATTGCTGTTTTATTTGTTTTTTCTACATTTAGCTGCAATGGAGAAGACAATAATAGTGAAAGACATAAAAATATAAATCAAAGGCACTCAATGGTACAACCTAAAATGATTGAATTTCTCAAGCAAAAATCGGATGATTTTTGGTCACTTTCGAAGGAGTATGGTTTCCCAACTTATTCTTTTGATCCAGAAATATTTATTTCTGAAGATTTTGAAACCATAGCATTAGGAATTGCATCATTAGCTTTTAAGGAAACAGAGGTTGTCAATAGAGGAGAGACAGAAGATGAAGAACAGTTTTTTGTTACTTTTTCTTTGGAAGGTAAACAATATGATATTTTGTCAGGAGATCGTCACTGGGTTGAAACCGATTCTTTGTTAAAACAATTTAATAGAATCTTACAAGAAAAAGGGAGGCAATCAGTGTTAAAAGAAGAGACTGGTGCCGGTGGTGGAAACAACGTAATTGTTGTCTTTGCTAATGCAGATAAGCTTGCAGAAGCAATAAGAAAGGGCTTTCCATGTTGTGCTGATTTTAGTACAAAAATTAAGGCTGATGTGAAAATTCTCCCTTCTTCTTTTACTGAAATTCAACTGATGATGGAAGAGGTTCCAAACTTCGATTCTATTAGATCTATTTTTACCGCTCACCTTAATTATTTGAAAAATCTTTCGAGCAATGAAGAGAGTGAAGAATTTACCATCCATCAAATTAATCTTGTTGAAGGATACAACTCTAAAGATTTGAATATCTATATAAATGCTATGTTTAAATCAATAATTAAGGTGCATAATCGCGCCTTGTATTTTAAAGAAAGAGATGTTGATCTGATATTGCTCTATACATTGCTAAAACACTATCCATGTGAAGTGTTTTATCATGATAAAAAATCAGATGAATGGCAAAAGCAAGAGGGGGAAAAAGTAATAGAGAAGATTGAAGATATATTTTCAAAAACATAGGGAATTCTACTGAAACTAATTTTTGATTTAGATTCTACGGATTTTTAAAGCTTTATCTCTCAACTTTCTAAACCTTTCTGATGGTTTCATCAAAACACTTTGATGATTCAGATTAAAATCTTCGGTTATGATTTTCTTGATACAATCCTTCCTATTTTCTAATCTCTTCAAAGTCTCCAAAAAATGGAAACTTACTATCTTTAATTTTTTCCTTTTGGGATTTACGGCTAATGCTACCATAAATTTTCAGGAAGTCATTCCCGCATCGGAAGGAATGTGTGATGGTATTTTAGAAATAGAAACAACTGGAACTGCTGGTCCATTTTCAATCCAGGTGTATAATAGCCTAGGGCTACAAATCAATGAACAGCTTAGTTTTTCTGGTATCTTGATGGTAGAAAATTTATGCCCTGATAGCTACACTGTTGAAGTTACAAATCTTTATGGTTGCAAAACAACCCTTTCTACTACGATTATAGAATGTTCGGTTATTGAGATTACTAATATTGAGTCTGCAATCACCCCGCCCAGTTCATGTAACTCTAGTGATGGAGTGGTATATTTCAGGGGGTTCCCGATTTCTGGAGGCACAGCACCATATAGTTATCTTTGGAATACTGGGGCTACCACCTTGGGATTAAGTAATTTATCAGCAGGTGTTTACACGCTAACCGTAACTGATGCGAATAATTGTTCAGCAGAATTTGATTTTGATTTAATGGCAAGTGGTTCACCTGAAGTGAATTTACTTTCTTTAGTCCCTCAGTGCGAAGGCTTTACAGATGGCTCCATTTTGATTCTAGCAAGTAGTTCGGAAATATCTGATTTTGACTTCCAATGGAGTAATGGTGTGGTAACTAATAATGCTTACGAAAGTAGCATTTCAAATTTGGCTGCTGGGACTTACTCGGTAACAGTAACAGTGAATAGTACAGGCTGCACAAGTTCTGCAAGTTTTGAAGTTCCGATAAGAAATAGTACAGGACTATTTAATGTGGAAGGAATAGTGAATAATACGTGCCCTGAATTCAATTCAGGCTCAATAACACTCCAAGTTTCAGGTGGTAATCCTCCATATTCCTATTTATGGAATACGGGAAGCGGCTCTGGCAGTATTTCAAACCTTGCCAGTGGCAATTACTATTATACCGTGACAGATGATTGTGGAAGGACAATTAGTTCCTCTCATGCTGTGGGGGTCTATCCTGAAATGGTGGTGGAATCTGCTTTGATATATGGTTGCCCAGGAAATATTAATCTTAACATATCGGGAGGTACACCACCGTACCAATATCAGTGGGATAATGGGCAGACTACATCAACGGCTACAAGCCTGATCAATAACACTGATTATTGTGTGACCATCACCGATTCAAAAGGATGTGCCATTGAAGATTGTTTCTTTGTGCCTATAGATGATGATGCATTTGAGGTGTATGTATCAGAAATTCAACATATATCCGATGCAAGTCCTACTGGCTCTGTAACTGTTGCGGGAGAAACTCCTGGGCATTATTCATATAACTGGAGTACGGGAACAACTGGTCAAACCATTACCAATCTCTCTCCAGGTTCATATACGGTAACTGTTTCCGATTTGTCAGGGTGCAGCGTAGCAACTAGTGTTATAATTCAAGACTGTAATGATCTAAGCAGCCTCCCTGATTTTGAGATATGGGCAACAGGGGGAATGTTTATAAGTCTTTCTGACCCGGACACTGAAGTATCTGCTTTGATTAGAGAGGAAGGAAGTTCTAGTTTTACTGCTGACATTCCAAGCTATTATTCTCTACGCTGGGAGTTTATGAATACAACTTTCATTGGAAGTGATCAAGCACAGGTAATTGACAAGAGCTCAATTCCTGGGATGCAAAATTTTCTCAACGAAGGATTTACTGCTGTCCGTTTGATTATTTCTAACGGATGTGTCGAAAAGTCAACAGACCATTATCTAATTATTTGTGGTCATGTTGATTCACAATGGGATAATGTATTAAGTGATTTCTTTATATCAGAAACTTTTATTGAAGAGCCTTGTCAAGGATTCAATGATGGCAGCATTTATATTGAAATACCAAACCCTGATAATTTGCCTGTAACGGTCTATAGTGACGGAATAGAGGTTACGATGTATTACCAAGATGGTGTTTCATATGCTCAAGTTGGCGGTTTAGGAGCAGGGGGATATGAATTTCAGATATCGATAGGTGATTGTACAAATGAGTTTGTGTTTGGGCTTGGATCAAAACCTTTTGATAGAGAGTTTGTTGATTACGATCATGAAGAAGATATCTGCATTTATAATGAGTCTTGTGGTGGTATTCCTCTTGGAACATTAAACAAAGTTCCGATCTATGATGCTGATAACGGTACTTCAATTCCATGTGCAGTTCCTATTTTGTGTGATCAACATGAGGGATATGTTGGTGTGAAAAGATATAAAAGTAGAGGCGTTCGAGTTTTTGAGTATAAAAAGATTTTAGAAACATTCTTACTTGCAGGTGAAGAAAGTCCATTCTCAATAGAATATTTAGACCACCTTATAGGAATAGCAAACCAATTGGATGATTGCGATAGAATTAGATATTGCCCTGCAAACCTTAAAATTACCTTCACTATTTTGGGAAGCATACCGGATGATAATTTTGTAGAACCGATAGACGAGAATGGCTGTTTTCGAGTTAATTGTGTTGGTGCATTTGGGATTTCATTTCATTTTAATGTGTGTCTTGATGACTTGAACATGCCAAATGACATAATCAATGAAGACATCGCAAATGGACTTAATGAATGTAATCCTGTTAGTGCAAATCTTTTTTTGCTTTACAACGCTTGGCAGAATTACGGTGCACTTACAGATCATCCTCAGTTTGATAACTCGCTGCTTAAGGATTTTTTAGAGGAACACGGAAATACTCCTCAAGCAAAATGTGCCACAATAGTATATTGTGCAAGTGACCTTACTATTTTATTTGAGGATGTCGGAGATGTGTTCTGTGGAGTTGTTTCATTTGTTAGTCCGAGAACTGGTGAACCCGATAATTTTACACCAACGTGTACTCCTCCTATTCGTTCAGACCAAGATGACCAAGGAAATACTATTTGGGAAGTTATTGCCTGTAATGTCAATGGGGCCACTGCATGGCGTGTGCTTGACTATAGTTATTATCCGCAAGGAGGCTTTACTGGTGGTGACACTTCTGAGCAATTTCTTCCTCCAAAGTTTGATTTGGATACGTTTTATTATGAAAAACTTAATTCACTGCATATATCGGTCAAACCATGCCACCTATATCGGAGCAAACCGTGCCACCTGTATCGGATGAAAGGGTGCCAGTCATATCAGCGCAAAGGGTGCCACTACATTGTGTTATAAAAAATGAGTTAGCGAGGTTTCTATCAGGAATCATGGTTATTGCGAGTTTGACAATGTTGTCGAGCTTTATGGAGTATCAAAACTACTTCAGCAATGGCCAATCAAAGAATAGCACTGATGGATTTACAGCAACTTGTACAGCTCAAAGCAAAAGGGCATAGCAACCGATCAATCTCGGAGAGTATTGGCATATCACGCAATACGGTTAACGATTATGTGAAGCTTTTTAAAGGCTTGGATCAGTCCTTTACAGATTTAGCGGCCTTGGACCTAAATGCGCTAAAAAAGTTGTTGGCTGAGTTGAAGCCAGCAGCGGAGCAACAGGTAGATACCCGTTATTCAGCGTTTCAAAAACAACTGAGCTATTACCTAAAAGAACTAAAACGGCCGGGAGCAACCTACCAAACTTTGTGGTACCAATATCGGGAACAACATCCCCAAGGGTATGGCTACACCCAATTTAAGCATCACTTACAAGCTCATCAGCGCAAGAGTGAGGTGTATTTGCCGATGTCTCATAAATATGGGGACAAGCTTTTTATCGACTTCACGGGCAAGAAGCTACAGATCGTAGATCGTTCCAGTGGCGAGGTGCAATCCGTAGAGGTCTTCGTTGGGATATTGGGAGCTAGTCAGTATACTTATGTAGAAGCTGTCCTGTCGCAAAGCCTGCCTCATTTTATTTCCTGCACGGCCAATTGTCTGGCCTTTATGGGTGGAGTGCCTCAGGCGTTGGTTCCAGATAACCTGAAGTCAGCCGTGGAAAAGGCGAGCAATTATGAAGCGCTTATCAATAGACAGTATAAGCTGATGGCTGCTCATTATCAGACCGTTGTTTATCCCACCCGAGTGGCTAAACCAAAAGATAAACCCTTGGTAGAAAATGCGGTTAGATTGGTCTATCAACGCATCTTCTACCCCATACGGAACATGGTTTTCTTTTCACTAGCAGAACTTAATCAACAGATTAGTCAGCTACTAGATGCCCATAACAGACAACAGATGCAAGGGCGAGATTATTCTCGTTGGGACCAGTTCATTAAACATGAAAAAGCATTGCTGAGTCCACTACCAAAATACCGGTATGAACCTAAGCATAGCAAGCGGGCAATGGTACAAAAAAACAGCCATGTATGGTTAGAAAAACACTACTATAGCGTGCATCATAGCTATGTAGGTCAGCGTGTACAAATCCTTTATAATGAGCTAAGTGTAGAGATTTACGCCCACCAGGAGCGGATTGCCATACACAAGCGATCCCAACAGCCTCATGCCTACACCACCATCAAGGAACATATGCCTTCCACCCATCAATTTGTCATGGACTGGCACCCAGACCGCTTCATTAAATGGGCTAATAAGATTGGTCCTCATACCGGCCTGTATGTGGAACAGGTTTTAGAACGTTATGGCTATCCCGAACAGGCTTATAAGTCCTGTATTGGCATCATTAATCTGGGTAAGAAATATAGTAACCAAAGACTGGAGAAGGCCTGCCAAAGAGCCCTGCTGTACGAAAAGTACTCCTACCGAACCATTGAATACATCTTGCTCAGAAAACTGGATCAACTAGATGAACAAGAGATTGGATCGCAGCAAGTACAACGGCCGTTACATGACAATATCCGGGGACCGGAATATTACGAATAACCACTATTTTTTAATCAAAAGATGAAAAACAATGAATACTGCCACCTTAGACAAAATGCGAAGTATGCGCCTGTTTGGGATGTTAGAAGCCTTCGATGTGATGCTCAAAACAGCACAAACTACTCATTATTCCTCTGATGAGTTAATGGCTCATTTAGTAGAAGCCGAATGGAATGATCGGCATAATCGTCGCCTGGATAGGCTGTTAAAAAATGCAAAGTTCCGCTATGGAGCCACTTTAAATGAGATCGATTATCAGGTGCCAAGAGGGCTAGATAAGGGAATCATTCAACGCTTGGGCCAGGGAGATTTTATCCGGAGGGCGCAAAATGTAATCATCTTGGGGCCAACTGGAGTAGGCAAATCTTTTATCGCCACAGCTTTAGGTCAACAGGCTTGTACACTAGGAATGACAACTTATTATGCCAGCACTTATAAGCTATTCCAGGAACTGAAAATGGCAAAAGCAGATGGATCTTATCCTAAAATCTTGAAGCGATTAGCCAAGCAGGAACTGCTCATCCTGGATGATTTTGGGATTAAACCTATGGATCAACATGCTAGAATGGCTTTAATGGAAATCATGGAAGATCGCCATCAAAAACAGTCGACTATCATCACTACTCAGCTACCCGTTAAGCACTGGCACGAAACGATTGGAGAAAGCACCATCGCTGACGCAGTCATGGATCGGTTGGTACACTCCGCTCATCGAATAGACCTCAAAGGAGAGTCTATGAGGAAGATTTTAGCTGCTAAAAAGGAAAAATAAACTTACTTTTAGATCAGAAACCGACCTAACTCATCTGGCACACTTTGCTCCGATATGAGTGGCATGGTTTGCTCCGATACGAGTGGCACACTTTGGCCGATATGGCTGGCACGGTTTGCTCCGATATTTGCAATTCACTAGGATTTATTATGGACCAGGGTAAATTTAGCCCTTTCCCAATAATTGCAACAGATTATGATAATTCTTTATATTATAATTTTCATCCGAAAATAAAAGAAATTCAAAAAAGCAAGCAGCGTAATACAAAATATTTACTTGATGATTGGGATTCAGAAGAGACATTATTTTGCTACATCAACCAACCATCGAAGGAATATGAAATAGCCTTTTATGATGAAGTTGGAGAATGGTCAAAGGTAATTGAGTCAACGGGAGAACTTGATATTCATGAGCTATCTAAAAAAGGTAATAACTTGTTTGTATCTGGATATTATCTTGGTCAATTATATTATGACGGATCTTTTGTTGACCAAGGACTGACAGGAAAGATGTTTTTTGCTACAATCGACAAGAATGGATCATTGCTACAATTGAATTTTATAAATTCAGCACCAGACAGAAACAATATAAAATTCAACAAGGAACCAAAAGATGGGCAAATTATAATTGCAGGAGAGTTTGCTCAAGGTCAAGTTAATCTTGGAGGTAATGTTTCATCTATGTCTTCACAAAATGGGGTTTTTATATCAACCTTTGACAAGGGGGGGAACCAATTTAGCTTGGAGACTACAATTCATGGGCAAGATAATATTGATATTCTAGGAGTTTCAAGAGACTCTTTAACTGGGGCTATTTCATTGGCATTAAGGATAGTAGCAAATTCGTCAACGCTCTATATCAATAATCACCCTGTTAACATCATTGCTAATGATGATAGAGTTTATATTTTTAGCCTTAATGGTAGTCAGCTAGACTGGTCTTACAGTTTACCTACTGACAATATTGATCTTGAGAATTTCAATCTTGCCATTGGTAAAGAACGTAGTATTTTTATTGCATTCCCTTTTCACAACACTATTCAACTACCTGAAGGAAATCTTCAATCGGCAGGAGATAGTGATATTGCTATTCTTAAGATAAATGGGAATACACAGGAGGTAGAATTTTCTAAAACATTTGGAACTGAGGACAATGAAACGGTTACTAAAATATTTTATTCCGTAGAAACAGAATCACTTTTCTTTGGAGGAGAATACGAGGGGTCAACGGAAGAAAGAACTATTGGAAATTATAGATTTATCAATTTGGGATTACCTGATAGTTCTAAAGTCTATTTTTCATATATTAAGGATGCGGTACAAGGAGCACGCCCAGTCATTAGAGATTTAAATTTTGCTAATAAAAAGCTCGATGAATCTTTTTCAGTTTCCCCAAACCCATTTGAAGATGAGATTCAGATGAAAATACTGACAAAAAAGTCTATTAAAGGCAAAGTGACTGTTTCCAATTTGCTTGGAAGAGAGGTGTTTTCAGAGAAGCTTAGATTAGTAGAGGGAACAAATACAATTACTCTTAGTTTGGGAAATAAACTCTTAAGTGGAATTTATGTGTTAAATTGTTACTTAGGTGGAGAGCTAATTGGTCAAAGAAAAATTATTTGCACAAAAAATTAAAGAATAAGATGAAAAATTTAGTAACAATCGGGGTCGTACTACTAACTTTCTGTTTCTTTTCTTGTGAGGACCCGAACATGTTGAATAGTTCCTATCCTCGAAAATACAAAGTTGATTCTCAAAGCTTTAATAATGTTGACTACTTCGTTGTAGTCAATGGAAATCTAGAAGCTGTGTCCCCTAATAACGGATTTTTATCTGTTTCCTCTGAAATCGAAGAAGAAGTAAGTATTGATGTATTAGGACTTCTTTTTGAAGAGTTTGAACTTTTGGATGAGTCTTCAGTGAAAGTACTGCTTGATTTTGGGAACGGAGTAACTCTAGATACTGTGTTGCAATATGAAGAAGAGGGAGATAACATTATTATAGGGTCTAATACTCCCACACCAATACTACTGGGAGGAATGTCTTCTATGGATGAATTCAAACAATTTTATTGGAGCTATTTTTATAGTTATTATGATGAAAATCTTGACCAGCAAGAACTTTCACCTGTAATTGTGGAGCTAAGTTCTTCCCCCGATGAGACACCAGAAGAATGGCTGGAGCAGTTCATTCTTGATGGAACCATAGAGGATTCGGATACTATTGGTATACAAGGGTTTACAATAAACTATACTCAAGAAAATTAATAAATCATTTACTTATAGCTAAGGCAAGAGGGATAATATATTCTCTCTTGTCTTACTCTGTGAACTGATCATTTCCTTTAAAAAAGTAACCATCCTAATCCGCTTTTCATTACCCTCAATAGATTTCAAAACCGTCTGATGCGGAGGTTTTCCTTCTTCCTCCCGCTTCCGGTTCTTCTCCAAAGATGCCTGATACCTTTCTTTAAACCGCTTTTCCAATCGGTCAAGGTTATGCTCCAAAAATGGGTCGTCCTTATCCAAAGTCACACCATAAAAAACAGGGACTACGAATTCCCGCCCTTCTCCTTCCCGTTCAGAGAAGGGCGTAGTTCCTTTCCCTGCAAAAGGGCTTTCAGGTCGGCGAGCAGTTCTAGGGCTTCATCTTCTTCCTTGGGGGAAGAATCCCTTTTGTCCTCTTCCTCTTTTTCTGGTGACGGAGGAAGCAATTCAATTTTTCCTTCACTTAACTGCCCAATAAATTGATCCAGTTCGTTACGGGCAAGGTAAAACTCCTTCACTTCTTCCCATCTCTCTCGGTCACGGAAAAGTTCTAACTGGGTCGCAAAAATCGTTTCTTTGAGGATCATAATCTCCACCACCCAGCCGATCAACATTAAAGTGCTGACCGAAATAATCCAGGCAAAGCCATAGGGTAGCAATACCAAGTAGGCTTCCACCAATGAAAGAATGAGTAGTACAGTTGCCGCAATCATGCCAAAGGAGTATTTTCCCTGAATATGTGCAGGGTTGAGCTGGAAGAAAAACACCAGCGTCCCCCTGCCCGCTTGAATGGCTAATGGTACCAGAAATGCGGCAACCTGAAAACCAATATTCGGCGCATTCTGGGCATGGAAAATTCCCATAATAACCGCCGAGATCAAATAGGTGGCGATCAGTAAACCGAAACTTAAAGCTGGAAGTATCGAGCGAAGCTTCTTGATGGACTTCCCAAAATCTTCGTTGATGAGTATATTTTGCATCTTATGATTTTTTTATTTTCAATAGCATCTAAAATTATCCATTAACCACTCGTAGATTACTGCTTGTGCTATCTAACCCCCTGCTCTGTCTATCCATTATGCTAAAGGCAATTTCCTCAGCGTTCTGTTCATTGTCTATTCCGATGTATTGCCGAAGTTGAGATTCAGTAGCATGACCGGTCATTGGCATGATCTGGGCTAGGCTGTAACCCTGACGATAAAGATTGGTCGCAAAGCTCCTGCGACAAATATGAGAGGAGACTTCCTCATGTTTAGAGACGAAGGACTTCTCGATCCGGGCCTTCCTACCTATATATTGCTCAATTTTGAGTATCCTTTCCTCAAAACCAGCCGTGTTACATAGCTCTTTGAGACCGTCATTGAATTTCTGCATGGACATCTTCGGCGTGGCATAGTCATTCCTTTCCAGAATCGGTATTAGCCAAGGGAAGAGATTCAAAGGGATTTTCGCAGGAGTATCTGTTTTGGTAGAGATGATAGACAGTATAGGAACATTATTGATAGTGCGATAGAAATTATCAGGAGTATACCTTGAGAAGTCACTGAATCTTTGGCCAGTACCGGCACCTATTAAGCAGATGTCTCTTATTTTGGCCAAATGACCTTTCAAGTCCATTTGGCTTAATAAATTAAGCTCTTGCATATTCAGCGTCACCACCTGCCCTTTTGCTTTCTTCTGAGTTACTGTCCAACCAACTCCTTGGTAATCGGTATTCTTGTGAAGCTTTTTTCTTCTAGCCCGTTCCAAAAACTGCCGGAGTATTTTTAAGGTCTTGTTGCCATAGGCAAGCTGAACATTCCGTTTTGCAAGCCAATCGATCATCTTCAGCCGGAAATTCCAATCTACATTCTCATATTCAAACTGCTTTTGCCTAAAGCAACTCCTTCCGAATTCTTTTATGATGGCAGCATGAAGCTTGAAAACCTTTAAGCTTCCACGCTTCATGCCGGTTGCTTCCATTTCTTCAATTTCCTGGTCCATAAACTCAAAAAAGGTAGGGCGCTTATTATTGTGGTCTAATTTGCCCATATCAGCTTCAGGAGGTTCTATTTTGCCTGTCCGAATATCTAACCTCTCGCGAAACTCATTTAGCTCTATGGAGCCATATTCTGACTCAAGAAAAATATCCATGCAATGAGTAGCTAAGTCATCAAGCTTCCGCTTTATAACAAATAGTTCTGCACGTCTTGTCTGTGGAACAGGCCTCTGAGTCTTAAAATCCCAGTCTTTAGGATGGATGGAAAGACCGGTGGAATAAACCAGCCGCTTTCCCTTGTAACGAAAAACCAGTGAGACGAGGGTCTCACTATTTGCTGAAGCTACACGAAGGTTAAATTTTGGTGTTGGTAATTTTGCCATTTTTAAAGGTTGTGGTTACGAAAATAAATTCCGCGATTCACACAACCTGCGTTGTCGGGATAGTTGTCGTCTGTTATCCCGTCTTTTCCGCTAGAGAGACAAAATTATTTGGAGATTTTCTTAAAACACCCTATTTTGCAGGCGTTATGGACGAAAACTCCGGTAAACCCGTTAGGGACTATCAACCTAGTGGGTCTACTAAAAAAAGCTCAGCATTCGCTGGGCTTTTTTTGTTTCTGTCCGATTGTGGTGAGAAGTTTAGTGGCCTCTAAATCTTTGATCATCGCTTTGAGCTCCTCCAACAGAAACTTTGCTACTATTTCAAATGTTCTTAACTTTATGGGCATCAGGTAAAAGTGAAAATATCTCAGCTATGGGTATTTAGGTCATCAAGGAAGAAGTGAACAAATTAAGCCATGCCGAACAGGCCGAGTTGATGCAATATATGATAGAACTATTGGCGACTGATGGTTTTGAGCTTTCCGAAAAATGGAAAGCGGAAATAGACCGCCGAGAAGCGGCACTGGAAAGTGGGAGTTCTGTTGGAAAGCCCGTTAGAGAAGTATTGAGTAAATACAGAAAAGATTAATGTCAAGCTACGCTGTCCTCGTCCAACTTTCAAAATGCCTCATCTCAGTTCGACCTAGCTAACAAAACAACAGCGAAAACAAAGCAAATGTGCAACAAAAGTCTTAATTTTGAGGTTATCGGATTAGCTGGTTTATCAAATTGAAGCCCAACATTTTCTTATTTAAGAATCATTTTTTTAGAAATAGGATTCATGATGCCCGTTGCAAATTTCCAAGTCTACCAAAATTCCCAAAATGCATTGTCTTTAGCTAATGCAATTACGGATTTATACGCGGGAGTTAAGAAAGTATTGGGAGATACAGTCTTTTGGGTTGTTGTGGCAATTGCAATCTTACCTATAAGACTTCTGTTTTTGATTATACTTCGGAACTTAAAGAAAGGATATCATCCAAGTCGCATACAATTGACTACTAAAAACTATAGTAGATACTACCAAACATACCAATCTCTCGGAGCTGAAATCGATAAATTGAATAAGGTGGTAAAATTTGACGAAAAAAAAGCACCCTGGCTCGTTCGTGGAGTCCTTAGAGATATTAAGAATTTGAACTCCATAACGATCGATTATTACAATGATCTTTCGAAGGTTTTGGATGATTCTGATGATGCGATTACGGAGGAAAACGATATGCTTTTTAAACAAGTTTCTTCCCAGGCGCTATGGAAAAACCGTACCAAAGCCTACAGCTATAAACTCTAATGTTTGACCGCTCTTGTGATTTCCACCGCATTATGGTGAAGGATAAAACGGAAGGTGAGCTTACCTTTCGTGAGCATAAATATGCCTTTCGTACGGCTAACAATCATCGTTATATTGCTATCGTCGAAGAATACTCCTTCAATGTTTTTGTGGTAAAGTTTCACTTAAAGGCTCATTCTGATTCAGATAATAAATACAGGATTTTGACCAATGCTGAATATGCTCCAAGCATTATTGCAACTTGCATTGAAATCATGTTGGATCATTACAATGAAAACCCTTATTCCTCCTTTGGTTTTGTGGGGATCAATTCTTTAGATGAAGAAAGTAAGGAGAACACCAAAAGGTTTCGGGTATATCGAAGGGTAATGGAGAACTTTTTCTCTCCGGTTCATTTTACTCATTATGTCTATGAGAAACAAAGTGCTTATTTGATGCTAAATAAGGATTCCTCGGAACCAGATCTATTGGAGAAGGTTGAAGATATGTTTCGTAGAGGGTACGACTTTGAGGACTGATACTGGTAAAGTCTGATAGGAAACCTCAGTGCTGTTTCGATACTTTTTCTGCTTATCTCAATAGTATTCACTATGAAATATTCTCCCATGCGAAACTTCCGATAAAGAAACCATCTTCCGGACGATCGCTCAATTCTGCTACGAAAAGAGCGATAATCCGTACCAGACCGAAATCAAAGTTGTTGAGCCAACAGTGTATCTCTTGGGGCGGTTTATTTGTCCTAAACTAGGCCCTCTAAAAGTGCTTGAAACAGCATGTTAACACCAAAATCAGGTTGTGACTATGGTTGATCAAACCCTCCAAAAATTCAAAAAAAAAGATTTGTTTATTAAAAAAATTCCCCTATATATTTGCGTCGTAGTTCCGGTGTTCGGAACTCGTCAATATTACAAAAATGATGCCCTTGTATCAATGGGTGCGCAACAATGTTGCTCTTTCGTTTTTCTTTACAACAGAGATTATATGTCTCTTCTACGGTTTTGCATTTTTAATTAGCTCCTTCGGGAAGGATGACCAAAAATTGACCAGTACTTCGCCGCCTCTACTGGTAATTACTGAGCAGGCTTACCAGGACCTCGTACATTTGGAATTGGCAGAATTTGCTCATTTACCGGTATCTGACTCTAATGTTGTTATTACCTCAAGAGAGCAGGCAATTGATGCATTTGCAAAAAATGAACATGCCATTTTGATCTTGTCAAGACCACTAGATGCTCAAGAGATGATTGCCTTAAAGATTAAATCGGATCGGCTGCCGATTCGCCAGGACGTGATCGACAACTCGGTTGCGGCCAATGCCAATTTGCCGGTTTTCATCCGGGATAATACCTCATCCAAGGTAGAAGATCGATTGGCAGCTTTTCTGGGCAATAATCAAATCCAAGATGGAATCTTTCAAAAGTTTCAGCAAAAATCACTCAAGAGTTCTTTTCGGAACGGATGACACGCTTTGTAAAGAATTAGCTTAAAGCCCTCACCCAATTTACTATTATCCGCTGATCCTCTAACCATGGGTAGTGACCGTAATGCGGAGTCATTAGGCAGTGGTACCATTCCTGGTCTTTCATTACTTCGTTAAATGTAAATGGTTATAAAGGGCCTGGTATTCTTGGGCTTGATGTTCCTGACTTTAATTCCTTTTCTGATAGCTTTATTGGGGCTGTCTTCAAATAAAATTCGGATGATAGCAATAAAATTGATCTTAGGCTTCCTTCTCCTTATCGGAGGAGCTGAAATGTTGGTCAGAGGTGCTTCCAGAATTGCCGCAGCGGTTGGAATTACCCCTTTAGTGATTGGTCTGACTGTTGTGGCGTTCGGTACCAGTTCTCCGGAGTTGGCGGTAAGTTTGATGTCCAGCTTTAATGGAACTTCCGATATTGCTCTGGGAAATGTTGTGGGCAGTAATATTTTTAATGTCCTGCTCATTCTTGGTCTTTCGGCCTTGATCACCCCGCTGATTGTTGCCCAGCAACTGATCCGACTGGATGTGCCAATATTGATCGGGGTATCCCTTCTGACTTTGGTCTTTTCCCTGGATGGCATGATCAAAATTTGGGAAGGTGCTATTTTGCTACTTATAGGTTTGGCCTACACCATCTTTATTATCCGCCTGAGCAGGCAAGAAAAAAATAAGGAAGTTTTGCAGGAGTACCGGGAAGAATTTGGCGAAAAGGATACACCCCAAGCCAGTAAAACCTGGCTTTCGATTCTTCTGGTTTTGGCCGGGCTCGGGTTGCTGGTAGTGGGGTCACGCTGGTTGGTGGACGGAGCGGTTGTTATTGCCAGAAACCTGGGCGTCAGTGACCTGGTGGTGGGGTTGACGATCATCGCAGCCGGAACTTCTTTGCCGGAAGTAGCTACATCACTCATCGCCAGTTTTCGGGGCGAGCGGGACATAGCAGTAGGGAATGTGGTGGGGAGCAATATGTTCAACATCCTATTTATCCTCAGTATCACTGCCGTAGTGGGTGGTGGCGTACCGGTACAGGCCACTGCGCTGCGGTTCGATATTCCGGTGATGGTTGCAGTAGCGGTAGCCTGTTTACCCATATTTTTTACTGGAAAAAGAATTAATAGGTGGGAAGGCCTGGTCTTCCTGGCCTATTATGCTGCCTACACGACTTTTATCGTACTGGCGAGTACGGGACATCCTGCATTGACCAGTTTTTCCAATGCGATGATGTGGTTTGTGATACCGCTGACTTTACTGACTTTAACGGTCATCGTGATCAGAGAGTTAAAATCAGGTGGCAAGGTTCAGGCGTAGTTGGATTGGTCTATTGGCGACCAATGGGTTTGAGTGTTCTTGAAGATGGAAAGTGGAAATAGGCCTGGATGAAAATTGTTTTACGCAGAGCATAAACTGATTCGTAAACTTTATCCTTTGCCCAATTTTCATCAGGATTTTGGTAATAATAGTCAGGACAAAGACCGTGATCGGGAAGGACCAGATCCGGGCATTTAAATGCAGTTAAGTTAAGATATTTTAAAACCCAAAAGATCAGTTCATGCACCAGTTTGGGCGTTCATTTTGAAGCATAGCTACTAACTGCCTGGCTTGGTTTGCAAACTGACCATCTGGATCCAATTCTATACATTTGAGAGCTTCTTGTTCCATTTTGTCACACCCACCTAACTGAAGCACTATTTTGATGTGTTCTTCCCTTAGAGAGAGAAAAGTCCCAAAAATAGCTTTAGTGTATAAAAATCTGACATCGGCATTTTCAGGATATTTCGCGATTAAGAAATTAATTGGGACAAGAGAATCAAAAAAGTGTTTATCCTTTTGAAGTTGTAGAACTTTTTCCAATACTAATTCGTAGTCGTCCACTCCGTTTTTTAGCTCAAAAAAATAATTGATATTTGAGATATCGGTTAAGCCCGTTGAAAATAAAAATTCTAACAGAACAGTTTCTTCAGAAATAGGGCTAAAAACATTTTCAGACAAATCAATTTCCCATTTAAACCCTAAAGCTTCATTAATAATGTAAGATATGTACTTCGCATCCTTATTCCCAGTACTACATTTAGGGAAAATGCTCCTTTCAACCTCAAAGCCTTTCCCACGACCATAAGTTTTAATTAATTCCAGAAACGCTTGGAGTGATGTTCCGTTCGAATTGACCCTATTTAACAAGCTGCTGATTTCTTTTGAACAAGGAATTGTGTCTGGATTACAATCGGGTAATTGTGGGCAATTCATTACATCATTATCACATGGAAAAATAATACAAAACCTTTTTTCAATTTCATTTCTTTGGGCTGTGGTCATGCTGATCGGAAGAATTGTTGCGACAAGTTGTTTTAAACACCTTAACCTTTCTAATTCATTTGATTTATTAAGTGATCGCGTGTAACGAGATAGGTCTTTTTCAATTCTCTTACTAGCTTTTTTGTAAAGTTTAAAATTATCGTAAACATCATTGTAGAAGCCGTCATCTATGAACTCAGATTTCTTTCGAAAGAGCGAATCTAAAATTCTATAGCCATCTCGAAGCAATTCTTTTTCTTCTAATCCTATCTGAGGAACACCTTCTGCAAAGGTCTTCAGGAAAGAGGAAGAAGCGTATGTTCTAAATAAAATAGCGGTTTCAAAGGGAGCATTGGTTCTATAGAATGAATTTTGTTTTGCAGATTCTACTAAGGGATATAACGAATCTAATATTTCAATATTTAATTGAGGATCGACAGGGTCTTCTTTCAGCTCGATTGCAAAAATTCTTGCTTTTGATTTAAATTGATCAAGAACCAATGGCGAAACCGGGATACTTTTTGAAAATTGTTTTGGCTTACTTGAGTTAATCCAGTATGGCACCCACAAGACAGTTAGTAATCCCAGAACGAAAAGGATTTGATAGATGAGAATCCCATTGTTGTTGCTTTCCTCTTCTGAATTTTCTAATCCTTCAGGGTATTCAATACCATCTATCACTATTATTTTTCTCCGAACCAAAAAACCAGCAATTAGGCTAAAAAGAATAATGAAAATTGAACCTCCGATTGCAACTCTTAGAGTTACAAATTCCAAGGCATCAACTAAATAGCCAATTGCTGATGCCAGAACTGAAGCCCCAAGTATAAACCCCCCTAAAATCTTTAAAGTTCTTTTTCCTATATTTATGGTAATCTTCTTTGGACCTTTATCACTTTGTTGAGTCATTTGGTAGTTTTTAAATCCAAAAAAATGGCAAATAAAACTAGTAATTTTTGGTTGATGTTGATCCTCATTGTAGGAGGAATTATGACCGCTGGCTGTTCAAATTCCGGATCGAATCAGAATGCTGCTAAGTCAAATATTGAAAAAACTGCTTCATCTCAAAAAGAAAAGAGTTCTACTACTCCGGAGGCTAAAAAAGCTGTTTCTGCATCACCGGAATTAAAACAGGCGATTTTAAGGCAACTAGCTATCTTAAAATATAATGTAATGATGCTTGAAACCTCTGATCTGGACAATGTTGCCAATTGTGTCGCAAAAAAGGTTTCTGATCCTAAAGATAGTCAGTTTAAGGAGACAGTAAAAAATTGTGCGGATGTGCAATTATAGTTCTTTTTGGATTGGATAAGTAAAGGTTCCTTAAGAATTATGTCCCTGTCGGCTATACCACGCAGCCGATGGAATAAATTATTCCCCCCTCCACTTTCACCCCATCCAGCACCAAAATCATCCTAATTCTCACCTAAAAGAACAGTTTTTTTTGTGGTAGTCAATGGCGTGTAATTGACTGGTATATAGTTGGTTGGTTGTGTTTTTTGTTGTAAAAAACAATGGTAACCCCCAAAATTTGTCCATTAAAGAATGGAAGAAAAAATCGTACGTTTGGCAAGTAAAAGATTGTAATACATCCTTCTCCAAATTGTCCTCCATCCCAAAAAGATGTGCTTGCATTGCCCGCAGGCGTATCCACATGCTGATTTAAGAAAATAAGGCTCCCCCCATATTTGCTGATGGCATGCCATTAGCGCATACCATCCATTAGTGCTTATTTGATTCGTGTGGCTGCCCTAAAGGCCACTATGATGATGTATAACTAAACCTTTTGAGTACCTGAATAACTCGTTTTAACCAACAAAAATGTTCTTGCAAATGAAAAATTTTAACACATTGCTACTGTTTTTCTTCCTGTTTTTGGGAAGTGTGATGACTGGCTTTGCCCAGGTGAATATTACCTGTCCTTCCTATTTCGAAACGGTTGTCGATGTCGATCCCGGATCATGCTACGCTTCGATGGTGGAGTATGAGGTAACAGCTACCGGAGGCCCTAGTGCTGATCTGCCTGCCTTTTATCCATTATACGATGACCTGGCCGATGAACTGGGGAATGCCAATGATGGGAGTGTATACGGGCCCGTAAATCCTCCTACCCCTGGAAACCCTGTTTGTGTCCCTCCTGGTGCTTTTTATCTCGACCGTTTTTCAACACCAGCCTTTTTAAGTTTCGACGGTAATGCTTTTAAATTTAGCACTGAATTTAAACTGAATGGCTTTGGTACCAATACCTTTTCCGGAAACCCCATCCTGATGATGAACCCAGCTTATCGGTGGATTGGCATTTTTACCAATCCCGATGGCAAGATTGGTATTGTTTACCTGAATTCGAATTACGTTCCTTCCACCACCACCGTTAGTCTGGACCAGTGGTACAAAGTCGAATTGGTCTTTGATAATGGGACCGCGTATCTATACCTGGATGATGTGTTGATTCAGACCGTGGTCACCGGAACATTAGAATACCCGGGATTCGATCCTTTAACCGAACAACCATGGACCTCTAACCTTCTCACCGGGAACGGTTCTACCGGAACAGCCTTAAATGGCTGTATTCGCAATGTCCGGGTTTCCAACCTCAACGATGACGATGATCCCGAACCGGAAGAAATTACCATTACAGATAATGCTCCGGATGAATTCCCGCTGGGCTATACTTATGTAACAGCTACGGCCACCACTGAGTCTGGTAGCTCTGCTTCCTGCTATTTTTATGTGCAGGTCAGAGACAATCAGGCACCTGATGCCGTGTGCAAAAATACGACGGTTCAAGTACAGGGACAGGGCTATACTTATCTGGCTGATGATGACTTATTAGATTATGATCTAACAATCGACAATTGCACTGATTATTATGGATATGATAACTTCTACATCACTAGCAGGGACCGGTACTATGTTTATTGTGAAGATGTTGGCAATACGTATCCGGTAACGGTCGGGGTGACTGACTACAATGGCAACGCCACCACCTGTACCGCTATGATCACCGTTGAGGAAGGTACCGAACTGCCGGGCGGTTGGCAACACGCCAATGTAGGTACAGCCACCGGTGATGCAGAATATCCTGCTTGTTCCGAAAATGACATCTGGACCCTGGAATCTAACGGTCCATCATTCGGATTTCAAGACAAATTGCACTATGCCTGGACGAGCTTCTGCGGAAACGGGGAGATCATCGCCCGGGTGGCGAATGTCACCAATGGCGGCTGGGCAGGCCTGATGATGCGGGAGAACAGTAGCACCGGCTCCCGGATGGTACGTTTAAAAACACAGCTATCCAATTTTGTCCGCCGGGAAGTACGCGTTTCGCCAAACAGCATGATCAATACCCAACAATTACCGGTCTTCCAACATACCTGGCTGCGTCTGGTGAAGCAAGGTGATTTGTACCTGGGGTATACCTCTTATGATGGAACCAACTGGAAGTTTGCCCTGTATGTCCACAACCCAATGGGCAATTGTGTACAGGTAGGCCTGATGGCGGAAGGCCTCAGTTCCAGCTCAACCGCCGTCGCTACCTTCGACAACGTTTCGGTAAGCGGTGGTGGTAGTATGCCGACACTCTCGATTCCAGAAGCTGGACTAGACTTCGACGATGCCACCTCCACGCTGGCGGAAGTAAGCCTGTATCCAAATCCGGCAAGCGATGAAGTGCAAATTGATTTGAATAACTTCAATCAGGAAGACCTCAATTTGACCTTGATCAATAATCTTGGACAGGTGGTATACCAGCAGCACTTGCAACAAGTAGAGACCACACTACACACCGTTCAAGTGTCCGACCTGGCGCCTGGTCTATACTTCGTTAGAATGGAACGCTCCAGTGGGGAAGTGATTAGTAAGCGGTTGATTGTGGAGTAAGGTTATGCTCTTGAGGGGCTGCTTACCTTTAAGGCCCAACGTTAAAAAAAGAATTTATACCGCCCGGATTTGGCATAAGCCATTCCGGGCGGTATTTTTTTTGCATATTTAAACTTCTGTTATGTTGGTCCAACAGAGACTTGCGAAAGTCGAATGATTAGTTGAGGAATGAATAAAAGTAGAAAATAGTGTATTGAAACGTTATGTCTAAACGATTTCAAAAACATCTTGCTGTAAGAAATATGGTAATCTGTAATCCTAAACGAATAGTAGCTATTTGTTACTTTTTGTTTTTTTTATTGGGAAGTATTCATATTTCATGGAGCCAGTCAAGGTCGGTGGATTTACAACAGCTCAGTGCTGTTGACCCCGCTGAGCGGCCTCGTTATTTGCATGGTTTAAAGCTGGAAAACCTGGATTCTGCCGCATTTTTAGCAACCTACAACTCGTTTTACAAGTTTGCCGAAGATGAAAATGACTGGCGTATGTTATGGGACTTACGCTTTTATTATTTTTTGCAACGAGATGTACTGCAAAGCAATGCAGAGGATAATATTAGACTTCTTACAGAACTGGAGGCGATTGCTATAATTAAAAAATTTAAACCTGGCGAATTCATCGCTAAACATTTCCTGTATTTTGAAAAACACTACGCTGATCAGTTATCAATCGGGGCATTATATACCCATTTACTACGTGAATTTGAGCAAATAGAGGTGATAGGAGATGAAAAACTGGTGGATTATGACCTGGAATGGGTGCTGTATCGCAACGGCCGTTTTATGTATAAATTGGGTGACCTGGAAAATGCTCTGTTATTTCTTAAAAAAGCTGAACAATTCATTGAGCCTACCCTCGAAGGTGCACATGCCTACATTCTTGTTTTGAACCATCTCCAGGCCGTTTATCAACAGCAAAATAAAATAAATCAAGGTCTGGCTTATGCACAGAAAATTCTCGACTTTGCCACATCCGTTGAAACCGATGATCTGACCTGGCAACAATTTTTTAGTCAATGGCAAGGGCTTTCCTCCAGTGATATTGCAGCTATGCTTATTCAACAAGGCAAATTTGAGGAAGGTGAGGAGTATGCCCGTCGAAGTTTTGAGCTGGCCAGGTCGACGGATACTGCGGATATCGCCAATCCTACTATTGAGTATGACGCGCTGCAGGTACTGGTCTCTATAAAGTTGAAAATGAGAGATTTAGAAGGCGCCAGCTCTTTGCTTCACCGACTTGATGAATTATATGACCAGGTTGGTGGCCATTACAATAATTACTTCAACAACATCGAATACTATGAGTGCCGGGCCCGGTTTCACGAACTGAAAGGAGAATTTGCGGAAGCTATTCATTTTTCCAAACTGGCTGAACCCCTGAAGGATAGCCTGGAACGGCGCAATGATGCACGCCATCTGGAGCAATTAAAACAAAGACTGGAAGCGGAAAAGTATAATGAACGAATCCGCCAGATAGAACAAGAACGAGAATTCCAAAAATGGCTGCGCAATGCTGTTTTGGCTATCCTGCTGTTGACTTTATTAGCGGCGTATCTCTATTTTCGGCAATTGAATCAGCAGCGGCGTCAACAAAAGGCAGCGTTGGAAGCAGCCAAAGAAGAGTTGAGAGGATTAACACAAAGTTTTCGTGAAAAATCAGCTATGGCGGAAAACCTCCGGCTTGAAATAGAAGCGCTGGCACGCGCTGGTCAAAAAAGTGAATACCTGGAAAAACTGACCAGCAGTACGATTCTTACTGATGAGGATTGGCTGCGCTTCCGACAAGTGTTTGAAAAAGTCCACCCCGGTTATATTGAGGCCCAAAAAGTAAAATATCCCAGACTTACTCCTGCCGAATTACGCTACCTCACACTGGAAAAATTGCAGCTCAGTACCAATGAGATGGCCAATATGTTGGGGGTATCTTCCAGTGCAGTTCGAAAAGCACGAGGCCGTATGAGAAATAAACGACAAAATCATTAAAATGTTAATTATTTGATTGTCAATAATTTAAATTGACGCCTGTTGGTTTGTCCCGTTTTTGTCCCGCCCTGTTTCTTGAATTTTTCGATCCATTGGTGCTCCTTTGTTGCCGAAAGAAAAACCTGCATTTAAAAACCTGTTTGAATATCTGCTAATGGATAAAAGGTTACTCGCCTTTGATCCGTAAACGATTTTCCTTCCTCCCATTTTAAGGCTATTCATCGCTACAGTATTGTCCTGCGCTAAACGCAATGGCATTGACCAATACCGAATGAGATAGGAGTAACCCAAGCAGATCTAATATATCAATTTTTATTACCTAAACCCGTGAAAAGGTGGCTGGGAGGAGGTATGCAAGCATGTCCGATTCCTAGTCGTGTTTTTCACTAAAAATCACTATTGATGAGTATCATTACAGTTTCAAAAAGCAAACAGGTTATTGATGACTTTAGCACAATCAGCAGCGCTGCCAAGGGTTGGTTAGATGCCAGCAAATCGGTCAATGAAGCGGCTAAAAGTGCAGAGGACCTCCTGGAAATTACCAATACTATTGCCAACATTGCAAAATTTGGCAGTGCCTTATCCGCCGTTGGCGCTGCTTTGGGATTGATCAATGTCTTCCTTCCCAGTCCCACAAAAATTATTCTAGATGAACTGAATAAGATATCGGATCAGATTACTACTTTGGAGAGTAGTATGAAAGCTAAATTTCAAGAGCTTAAAAAGCAAAATAAGGTGAATACTGCCAACGAGCAGCTTTTCGCAAGTATCAATACCATTAATGCAACCTGTGATGCTTTTAATAAATTTAAAGTCGAACTCAAGAAGGCCAATGGAAAAACGGTAGCAGCAGTAGACCCGGATATCAGGTTTGAAATCTTCTCTAAATATGTTGATTATGCAAAACAGGCCAATAAATTATCACAATCTGACTTGTCTGCATTTTCAACCAACCTCAACAGTGAATACAATATTATCAAGGCAGTCTATGAAAATAGCGGAGGAGAGCTCAATGAGGTTTGTGCCGTAATCAAATCTTGCCAAACCTCCGTTTTGTTGGGTATGAAATTAGTTACCATCAGAGATAAATTTCAGGCCCATGGTGCCTTGAATGAAGACATTGACCAACCTGGTTTTGAAAAAAGCATTCTCCCAAAATTTCTTGATCATTCCAGCAGTACTGATGATTTTCTGATCAATAGCATGCAGGCCTATAATAATCAAACGCCCCAAAAAGATAGCGTTTTAGAAGATATAGAAAACTTTGGCAACAGCTATATACAAAAATGCCAGGATGAGTGGGCGGTAAACGCGGGGAATTTCCTCGACAACAATGACACCATCGCACTTCCAACTGATCCCAAAAATGCTCCTGGCCCTATAATGAATGGCCTCAATAATAAATATCCATTCATAGACTGGATGGTTGTTATTGCTCCGCATTCATTACCCGACGATGATGGGGATACCGCCGTAACGACCTATGGTATTCAGACCAAAACGGTATTGAGAAAAAACTACTATCCCTATGAGCCATTCAAAACCAAATACCCCAAATATTTTAAGAACGATGAAACAAATTTAAACCTGGTTGTCTGGGGATATCTGAGAAAGAACAATGCTATCCTTAAACAGATCACACACGATACATTTGCCAATATGAGGGATCAGGAATATCTGAATGCTACTGATAAGGATGTTAGTGCCAAAGATCAATATAATGCTATGACGGACTTAGCCGCCAACAAGGATAAATATGCGCCTGACGCCTTTTATATTGTGCACTTAAAAGACGATCTCGCCATAGATTTTGGCATTAGATATGCGACTAATAATAAAGAGATGTATTTTGCTACTCCGTATATCTGGAATAAAAAACCTCTTTTTAGACGTACCTCTGGTGATAATTTCTTCGTATCGTATTCTTTAGATACCGACAATGTAAAATTCAATGGGCGATGGGGAACGGATCTTCAGGTGGCAGGCCATATGGCTGGCCATAATTGGGTAGACCCATTCGTGCTGGTTTGCCGGATTTCACAAGATGGCACGAAATTGTAGTAGTGGCGAATGCACCTTACACCTGCCCGGCTTCGTCGGGCAGGTATCCAATCTATCATTTTTCGGATTGAAGAATCCCGACAACTTCGATCTTCATAACACATCTGGGAATAGAAGGCCTCCTTTCACCTCCATAGCAATACACCCACACCAAATTTCCCAACCAACCCTTATAAATTTTTGCACTTCCTGAAAAAAATCCCTAAATTGGGCGTCTACCCAGCAGAATACCTAATCTGTGCTAACAAAACCTCGGAGAGTCCCCCAACTCCCAAGCAATTTTTTTGATAACTACCTGTTCTGACCCACTTAACGTGTCATTAGTAAGACTTTTTTTGGTTTTTAACGGTCGATATATTGTACATCGGCGGTAAGCCAATTTTTTGTCATTCTTTTACCTAAAACCATGTATGGACGCTGTTCCACACATCACCTAAAACCTGGAAAGATATGTCTGCAATCCAATTCAGTCAGATTGCAAGTGAGGCTCCCTATTCCCTGTACGCAGCCGAGGATAATGCCGCCAGTCAGGAGGTCAATTTGTTTTTGCTGTTTAATGTCACCTCCAACCTCGATAAGTCGATGGACTTTACCAAGGCACTGTCGCTTAAAAAGGGGATTTATATATTTTATAATCAAAATGACCTGTCGACCAGCAACCTGGGAGGATTGTACGCTTCCCTGGGGGCTCTGAATAATGGTGTTTCGGTGGTCTGGATCAGCAAAATGAACGCCGATGGTACTGCCGCGAGCTATCAGGTAGTCCAACTTGCCCAACCAACTTACGATAGTAGCAGTATGACCCTTTCGGGCAATCCGGTCACGATCTATCTCACGGTGGCCAATACACTGATGAGCCTGCCGTCTTTCCCGCCATCAGCCAATCAGGCGATCAACATTGTCATTGACGGCAATCAAAATCAGATGACGATTACGGATACCTCTCCCGATAATCAGGCCTTGCAGTATACCAGGGTCAATCCGGGCACAAGTAATACATCTCTCTTAAAAATCCATCAGATACAAGTGAATTTTGCCGCAGATTCAGGCGCGGCTACTTTACCCGATACCACTGCACTCAAAAGAGGGGCACTCAATTTTGCTGCTGCAAATTGGGATTTACAAACGCTCTATCTGATCGTACAGCAAAATGCCAATGGTGGTTACGGAGGGCTGATTCGGTACTATTACCCCGGAAGCTCGGGTAATGAAGTCATCAATTATCCAACCTTCGCAAAAATTAGCCAATCCACGCCTGTGGATCTGCTGAATCAGTTGGACTTACTGTACCCCACTACGGCTTCCCGAACTTATTTTATCCTGAAAGACCCCAGTGCCGAACCGGATATTTTTGCCAATCCCAATTCCAACCTTTTTACCACCCGTGGCGATAAAATTGGGCTAAAGCCCGACAGCAATATCGGCTTTTATTTTAGTGCCATCGACAAAGCAAAATTTGACTACTATCTGGCTCCACTAGGGAAGTTTTCCCTGACCTTTCCGGCCACCAACAAAACCACCGATGCAATCCATGCCACCGATTCCACTGATGCCAAGGTACTTTGTGGCCTTTCGGGAATGGAATTTGCGCGCATCAAAAGTGGTGATGCCCTGCAATTGATTCCGGGACAACCGGCCTTTGCGCCTACTTTTCAGCAATCGAAGATTGATAATAATCAGACCGGAGCTCTGCTAACCGATGATTTCGTGACCTCCTGGGCGCAGATCATCTCCGCCGATAGCTGGCGCTACTTCTCGCAGCCGACTACCCTGGCCAATTTTAGCAATGAAGCCGATGACGGCGATTGTGATTTTCCGGTAGCTGGATCACTGGATACACAAATTGGCAGTTTTCCAACGAGCAATTCAGAAAATCCGGCTTTCCCACTGGCGCTCTATGGAAATGTCTTCCTATTTCCGGGTAATGCCGACCAGGACACGATAACCAGTTTTGAACAGAAAATTCTGGCTAGCAGTCGCTACAATCTCTTTATCCCCTCCACAGAAAATGGCGATGGTCCGGTCTTTACGCTAAGTAACGGTACGCCAATCAATGGCGGTAAGGTGATTACCTCCAGTGGTTTTCTGGTGACGGCCAATGGCCAGGAAAGCCAGCCCGGTACCTGGAACAACTTGCGGCTGGCTATTTCCGGAACTCAGTATTTACAATTTGATCCGCCTTCCGGCAAAATATTGAATCCGCCCCTGAGTATCGCACTGATGAATACCCAGGGCTTTTTGGTGATGGACGACTGGTCAAAATTTTCCCTGGAGCACCAGCTGACGGTCAGCGGTTTTACCTTCAGCGTCAATGATTTGCCGGCCTCTGGCAATAGCCCGGCGGTGGTGCCGATCATGATCTTTAAATACGCCACCACCCAAAGCCTTCAGGAACTGATTGGCAATACCAATACCTGGACCAATCCTTCCTATTTTCTTAAGCAAGGAGAAACGTCGGCCGATGTGCAGGCAACGCTGGATGCGGCCATTCAGCAGGCCGAAAGTACCAAAGGTCAACCGCAGGACCCATTCAAATATTTTAGAGATACGATACTGACCCAACCCACCTGGACGGGTGTCATCGTCTTCAACTGCCCAATTGATGGTGGGGAGATGCCGCCGGATTTTCAGATGTTGTTTGCCGGAGTAAGCGGACCGCTGACGGCGCATCATTTCGGCGTGGAATTGAATCAGATCGGTGCGCAAAATGACGTGCCGATGATCAACCAAAGCTCCATTTTTGGTGTCATTTATTACACAGATCCCGGAACGACAGAAAGCTCAACGGCTACCTATGAGTTCATTACCAAAGAATTGATCGTGGTGTTCCAAAATTCCTCCATCTCCGATATGCAGGCGGAAGTGGGCATGATGATCAATGCCTTATTTCAGCGGGATGTCTTTTTACAAGACGATGAAGCGGTCGAAAACGCCGACACGCCGGGTGCCATCGAACCCAATACCTTTTACATCAAAGGTCAGTACCAGAAAAATGGCAATGAGGGTACGGTGGTGTTCAACAGCAGCAAGAAACACACCTACGCCTTCAATCCGGGGGGCAACTACATCCGGGTATTAGACTCCTTTGTAATCAATAACGCCAGCTTGCAATCAACCGGGAGTACGCCTCAGGGGCAAAATACCCTGGTGACTTCGCGCTTTGAAGTGGGCGGACAGCTCTACTTCTCCAATCCGATTGTGCCGGGTGCCACCCAGCCCGATTTGTATTCCTACGGCTCCGATGTTTCGGGGCTGCCGACCACGGGCATTGCCTTTAACATCAGTGTGCTGCTAGATGAAAATGGACAGGCAATTGATGGGACCAGTACAGCGGTGCTGGATACCAGCAATCTGGCCGTACAATCGGATGAAAGTGCGGTCAGGTCGGAGAGTCTGTTGGCTAGTTTGCCGTTTAAATTGTCAGAACTGATGCAGGCGGCCGAAGGCTCTACCATCAGTCTGAAAAAGGAAGGCCAGGCGGTCAATGTGATTCAATTGGCGGGATATACCACCACCGAACCGATCTATGCATTGAAGTATAATTTGTCCCTGGGCTCCCTGGGTTCGCTTTCCGATGCGCACGGCAGTATTGACGCGACCATGCTGCTGGGGTGGGGACCAAGTGAAACGACTCCCGATAATGACGGCGCACTACTCTATATGCAATTGCCGGAGGCTTCGGCCGGATTCAAGGGCTTCAATCTACAGGGTATCCTGAAAACCGTTTTCGGTGATGCCAACCTGATGGAAGTGCCTTATACTGACAAAGACAATAATGAGCGGCCGGTATATGTGCTGCTGTTTAATAATGTTGAATTAAGCATTCTCAACGTAAAATTTCCGCCAGGCATTATTGCGGATTTTATCCTGTTTTCAGACCCTACGAAAGGTTCCGGAAGCAATATTGCCTGGAACATTGCGGCTATTCAAAAATAACACATCATGGCAGATATTTTAAATGCAAAAACGATCAATCAGCTGGTCAAAGACCTCAATTCCCTCTACGATACCGGGATACCCACCGAGGATGATTTTCCGGCGGGAAGTGTGCTGACCAAGCTTTGGGAAACCGCCATCACGGTCACCGGAAAAGGCAAGGACGAATATTGCGCGCAAGCGGATTCTCCTACCATCAGTTTTGGAATCGGCATTGACATTCAGGCCACCGCCATTGTGCAGGCTTCGCCGAAGGAGATTGAAGAAATTAAGAAATGTAAGGACAGCTAGTGCGACTAGTCCGAAATAATTGATACTTTTTTCAGGCTAGAAACAGTGAAAATGCTAAACACTAAATGTCAATTATTTCTGCATCAATCCACTAGGCATCCTAAAACCATAAACTATGGCTACTGAAAATGTTCTGTTTGGGCTCATTATGAATATTAACGGTGTGGAAGTTGCCATTTCCGCCAATCCGAAAAAAGCGGCGGAAGAGGGTATGACTTTTAACCTGGATACGGAAGATAAAGACCTGGGTACCATCGCTGATCTGATCGATTGGTTCAATACCAATTTTGGCGTCAATATTCCGGATGGAACTGACTTGCCCCATCCTTTGGGAGATGTTATCAGTAAGATTGAATCGCTCAATTTTACCATCAACAAACTGACGATGGATTTGCCGACCAAAGGCAATAAACAATATGATTTTAAATTCTCCGCTGCCTGGGATAAAGGCGATGCACAGACCATCGTCGGACAATTGGCACTGCAGGGCGGTTCTTTTTCCGCCACCAATATCAACGAAGACGGAACCGGAGGAGATACTTGATTTTTGTAGGGTTCTCATAAATTTTTACTGAATTCATCCAACTCTTAAGCCTAAACCTAAAACCCAATGGCTAAAGCAACATTCGAATTAGACGTCGTCATCAATGATCCAAATAAGCCGGTTGATGATCAGTACGGACTGGCCCTGGCATTAAACTCGGGGCAAGGCCCGCTGGAATTTACCATTAAGCCCAATCCAAAATTCAGGTTTACACTGAAGGATGTGCTGAAACAGTTAGACCAGCTACTGGATTTGGATGTGCTGTATAAAATTGGTGAGTTGACTACTAATGCACCTTGGAATTACATCTTTAGCGGCGTGCTGGATTGGGCCTATGAGCCCAGCCTGGTTGTGAAAGTGGATAAAAGTGCCTCCTCCATCCAGTTGCAGATCGATTTGTATGAAAATGTGGATTCGGATACATTGGGTGTCAACCTGAACCCCCCGAATCTGGAAAAATACCATATCGATATTGAGCCGAATATCACGGTCTACACGCTCATGGCCGGTTATTCCAAAGAGAAAGGTTTTGATGTGAGTGCCAAGGTAAAATTCCACGATCAGGCGGGAAGTGATGCACAAACGTTGACCACTTCTACTGATGCAGATGTTGCTGCTACTGTTGCTGCTGATGACGATAGCGGGAAACCATCAGTGGTGAAATTTCCGTTTCCTACTCCGGCGCCAAAATTGCCACTTTTTAAGCTCAACTACATTGGCCTGGGACAGCGGTTTGGTCCGCCTCTACCACAAAATACGAATGATTTTGCCACTGCCTTGTCTACCATATTTACGGAACTGGAGAAAAATTTCACCAGCAATGATCCGGAATACCTGTTGACCAACCTGGTGCAGGAATATTACCAGCCGGATCGGGGTTGGTTCTTCGGCTTGCACATCAATATCAAAGGCTGGGACATGAAGGTGCTCTTTAATGACCCTGTTCTCTATGGTCTGGAAATCTCCGTAGCCGAAGGTGCCGGGCAATTTGCCGGGCTGGACCTGATCATTTTATACGAAAAGCTAGGCCCACACCTGGGTGTTTATTACGGCAAACTCACCATTCCGGAAGCCTTCCGAACCATCGAGCTGGGCGCAGTATCCCTTACCCTGCCTACGGTACAGATCTGGATTTATACCAATGGCGACTTTAAAGTGAACGTCGGCTGGCCACTCGGCCCGGAATCGATCGGTATTCAGGTGTATATCTTCACCGGAAGTTGTGGTTTTTATTTTGGGAAACTGCGCAGCGGCGACAATCCACAAAATCCGAACCCGCCGGTGGTGTATAATCCCATCCTGGAATTTGGACTGGGCCTATCCGTTGGACTGGGGCGTTCCTTCCAGAGCGGGCCGTTTTCCGCCAGCCTTAGCCTTACGCTACAGGGTACCTTCCAGGGCGTGCTGGCCTGGGAAGAAGGCAATGATATTACACAAACACCCAACTATTATTGGTTTGCTGCAACGGTAAGCCTCGTAGGCACCTTGCAGGGCGAAGTAGACCTCAAGATCATCACCCTCTCCGTGATGGTCAAAATGTCGGTCACCGCAGGTATTGCTTTTGAAACGGACTACGGGACGATAGTGGCCGTTAACGCCAAGGTGGAAGCCAAGGCGAGTGTGAAGGTCCTCTTCGTGAAGATTACGGTTAGTTTCAAGGCCTCCATTTCCGAAACCTTTACCCTGAGCACCGGACCGAATGGAGAAGCCAGTCTGGATGGACCGAAAAACCCTTCTTTCGAGGGTATGAACGGCGGCGGTACGAGTACGCCGAAACCTTTGGCCATGGAAGATTCATTGGCTGTAGCCGACAAAAAACCATTGGCCAGCGTCGAGACTCCGGTGACCTTCCCATTGAATTTTATGCTCTACCCATCGGTGGTCTATGACTCGGCAAATAATGGGCCTAAGGCAGTAGCGGTATTGTCCTTCAACGTCCCCGATTCGCCGGATAGCAGCTGGGCATGGGAAACCTTGCTCACCGCCTATAGCAGCTGGCTGCTCAGCACTTATTCTACCGATGGCACGAATTGGACGGAGGTGGCCGCGGCCTTATCGCCAGAGGCGGTTGATCAATCTGATTTTGATACCAATGTGGTCAATGAATTTTTGGCCAAGCAGGTGGTGTTTAGCATCACCGGCATAGACTTTAATGGGGCTACAGAAGACACCGAAGAGCAGCAGGTGGCACTATTCCCGATTTTGCCCAACCTGGAAATGACTTATGACGCGGAGAAAGACCCCATCTCTTTTGCATTGCCGGTAGTTTCTTCGTCCTACATCAGCATTTTGGAAGAGTATTTGAGTCAGTTTTCTATCAATGACCTGACATCAAATCCAAATAGCGGTTCTGGAGACACAGCCTTAAAGGCAGATGATGCGACCATCCCGCTCAACGGTCAGATGCTGATCGATTATTTCCTGACGATCGGTCGTCAGCTGGCGCAGCAAAGGCCGGATTCATCCATCGAGGACATCGCCCCCAATCTGGCGGGCATGGTGTCCCGCTTCCTGCTCAACGGATTGATTATTCCCGATCCTGGTGATCCCAACAATGTTGAAGATTATCAGGGATTGTATCAGCTTACGGGGCAGCAGTTTGCTGTAGACGATAGTAAAGATTCAGTAGAAGCCAGTCTGGCTAAGAATACACTTGGGCCACCCGCCAGCGGGCAGCCTGACTTTAGCCAATTGGTAGTGAATTTCGGATCGGCGGATAGTGCCACCTCTACGCTACCCGTCGAGGCACCGCCGAGCAATCCGCCGAGCTTCCCGGCTACGCCGATCGCCTTGCCCGAGTTGTCATCTAATGCGCTATGGGTTAGTGCCCGAACCAAACTGGCCTGGAATACGGATCAGCTGATCGTTCCATTGCCCAATCAAATTTTAACGCTTCTAAAATCGAAAGAGCTTAGCCTGAGCATTCAAAATGAATTCCCAAATGAGGACACTACTCAGGATACTTCGGCGACCGCTGTTCCTGGCTTGTTGATTTCCATCAATATCACCCAGGTGGCCAAGTCACAGGCGTTTAATGTGGATAAAGAAGGTGCCGCCCTTTCGGGCTTCCTGCCGTACCTGTACCAGATCAGCTCTACCGATGATGAAACGCGGCAACGGATTGAGGATGCGCTGAATGATGCCGACCTGAGCACAGCCAAGATTACCTTATTATACAACAATACTTCCGGCGGTAATGGCTACCAATCGGATACACAGAATACGGCCAATACGCTATTGCTGAAAACCAACTTGTCTACCAGCAGCGAACCCGATAGCGTCAATACACCGCTGATGCTGGCCACCGCACAAAGTCAGAATAACCTTGGACCTGTAGTGGCTTTACAGAATCAGGTGAAAAACTTCCTGCAGATTATCTGGGAAAACAGTGTGGTCAATGCCAATGGCTTCTTCTTGTACTATGAAAATGGCGATCAGGGAGATTTTCCTTCGACGATCTTTTCCGGTAGCCAGGCTCAATTGAATATACTGGTTTCCTTCCCACAGGCGACTACTTTCCAATCCTGGCACAATGTGCTGACCACCAGTGGCGATGACAGCAATCAGTCGCTCTACATTGGTGTAGCGGATGCTCAGGGTAATGCCATACCCTCCTTCCATCCAACGTATCCGGCGGGTTGTGTGGCCTTTGAAATTACCCTGCCCGATGAGTCGACCTTGTTGACCGCAGATGGCGACAACCAACCTTATTCAGCCGATACTATTGAGCAATTGTATCATTTGATCCAGTACCAGATTGCGGAAGGTTCAGCGGGATCCGGCGGGCCTTCATTTGATGCCTCCGGTTGGGCACCAGCCGTGACTCCTTCCGCTCAAAGTAGCGGTGGTTCGGATGGATCAGGTGGTAGTTCTACCACGTCCAGTTCGAGTAGCCAAAGCTACCGACAAGTGGTACCGGCCTATAAATTCTTGCCAAATAATGCGGATGCACCTTTGGTGACCGGTGGCCTGCCATTTACCTACGCCGCTATCGGCGGTTTCCCGGAAATGGAATTCCGGCTTTGTGATTTGTATGGTAATGTTTTGAATTCGAATACCAGGCTGGCGCAAAAAGAAATTCTCTACAATGACCTCTTGGTTTCTTTGGCAGAATGGCCGGGTGTGCAAGTGGCTTACCGTATACTTATCGATGAAAATCAGGATAAAGTACTGGCACTGCAAATTGAGTTCAATCCGAATCAGGTGCTGCGCAATATTGATACGTATTCGGTACATGGATTGGCTGCCGGAGAAGAGCAGCAAGGCGATGATAGTATTCGCCAGCAGGCGCAAATTGCCTTGTTCCAGATGTATACCGTCATTAATCAGGTGAGTGATCCGAATACCATATTTGATGTAACGGCCAGTATTTTCCAGACTTCCTCAAATGCAACGGGAACCATTGCCACGGGTGACCAGCTGCGAACGCCACTCAAAACACTGGCGACCGGTATCATCACCGACCTGCAAAAGGTATATGCAGACCCAGGTCAGGCGGGTAGTTTGACACCAATTGATACGACAATCAAGGTTTCCATTGATCCAACCCAAATTGCGTTGATCAATACCGATATTCTGGCATTGACCGTCTCAATGGGTATGAGCAGACCTGCTGCCCTCATTGCCAAGGGCGCAGATACCCTGCTACCGAAAGTAGCCGACAATACCTTTGTGGTCAAGCCAAACCTGGAGGAGCAATCCACCTCTGCCAAGGCCGATGATTCTACTGATCCGGTGACGTTGACGCAATGGGCGGAAGATTTTGAAGCGGTCTTCCAGGGCTTTGATGGTGCCGACGGACAGGTAAAGGTAGCGACCCGAACTGGTAATCCGGATTTTAGTGCTACCGGAAGTAATGCCTACCTGTGGACAGTCAAATGGAGTAAGACCAAGGGTATTGCCTTGTCCTTTGCTTCAGATCAGTTCAATTACTTCACGCTGGCGCCATTGAGCACTCAATTGTTGCCAAGTGTGCCGGTCACGCTGACGACTTATAATGAAAGCTTATCGCCTACGAACACACTCACCACCTTTACCAATGTGGATGTGGATGCAGCGGCCCAGACCTTCCTGCGCACGATGGATGAATTGTTAAGCCCGGAATCTGCCGCCGCCATTTCCAAGGTTGACAGCAGTGGTTTCGAAGCCTTATTACAATACAAATCTGAATTGGCTACAGCCATTCAAAATGGATTAATCCCCGTATTCGACAATGCAGACGGCGATCTGGAAAGCGCGATGGATCGATTTGAACAGGCTTTATTGACAGAATTGGCGAATGCCTACAATACTTCCGCTGTAGTACAAACGGTCGGGCAGGTAACCGTGAATGGAACGCCCGAATCCGATCCTGATTCCACCCAGTCGCCACGCTTGTTTGGCGGCATCTCCGCTCCGGAGTCCAGCCTCACCGTTGGTGACAACGGCACCGATCTGGAACAGGAATACAGCTTGAGCAACGCCAAGTTGGAATTGGGCGCATCGAACGGTCAGACGGCCTCCGAGTACCTCAACTTTTTGGCTACAGCCAAACATCCGGCACAACAGGCCGACATCGACGTGGAATTGGCGTACAGCCCGGTATTTTTGGAACATTTGATCGAAACCTCAGAAGAAGAATACGGCTATACGCCATCCTCGTGGCTACGTTTTGTGATCACAGGTCCCGGCACGCCGTCCTATTATGATTTGGGTGAGGCCAATATCCCCATTCCGCTGCGCTCCTTCCCAAAAAATCCGAGTTTGCAGGGCCAAAGCGCTTCCGCTGATGCGGCAGATGAACTTGGCTTCGTGGCTTCCAGCAATCCGGTGGAGGATGCTTTGAAGTGGGAATATACCGCCAACTTGATCAAGTCAGAAGCCGCCGCGCAGGATGAATTGTGGTTTGATCTGGTGTACAACAGTCCGGTGCAAAATCTGGATTCCACAATGGCTCTAAAAGCTGATAGCACTACCAAATTGACGAACCTATTCACCAGTCTGGCGCAATTTAACGCCGCTTATGATAGTCTGAAGTCAGAGCTGAGTACCAATATCGATGAGGTTTTTGCGTCATCGCCCAAAGATCCGGCGCAGTTGACGCAGATTGTGACGATTTTGAACCAATCGATTGGACAGGTAGCGACCGCCTGGAAGGCCTTTTATGAACCCGAAGCAGCCGCATTAGCAAGTGATGGTCCCGCGGTCATTACCGAGCATTTTGCCCTGAGCTTTAAGGATATGAGTGACGGTATATTGACGTTGTATTCCGATGTGAATGATGACTTTCCCGCTACCATCAATGGTAAGGCAGCACAAAGTGCTGCAAAGAAGGGTACAGACCTCACAATGGCAAGTTCAAATCTGCCGTACTCCAGGCAATACCCTTACGAAAAGGATGAAGATGGCGCTTTGACCATCGTTTGGAAAGACATCAACGCCATCGAACGGCAAACGGCGATTACCACCTTCTGGATCATCCGCAACGCCGATTTGGGAAGCGGTTCGGCAGCCACTCCGGTCAACGAAAAACTGATCTACCAATCTCCGGAAATCAGTTTTGCCAATCCGGTATTGCCGTTATTAACCGTGCCATTTGTGCAGGCGGATACGGCCACCTCTTTGAGTCAGACTATCGCCGATGCCTTCCAGCCATTTGCGGAAGCCGGCACAGCGAGTACGCAAAACCGGTTGATGAAAGTGGAATGCATCTACAGCTACAACCTGGTGAATTTTATGGGTAATAATGCCGTCAACGCCTTAACCGTACCCATTGTCACCCGGCTGGTGTACGACCTCAACCTGGTACCCAATGACTCCAACAGTGCAAGTGGAGCTGCTACTTTACAAGATTTCAGCTGCTGCCTGGCCAAGGACCTGACCGACTGGTTTAACGCCAACAAACCCGTCAACATGCCCAATAATGTGCAGGCCGACTTGCATTTTAATGCCACCTTGTTTGCCGTGATTGATGGTTCACAATTGCCGTTGATCAAAGTGCAGGACATCCAGGTGACGGTGCCAACGCAGGGGTGGTGGCTGACGATTTGTGAGTGATGCAGGTGGTTGGGTGAAATTTATTTCATCGATCCGATCGCTCGTCTTCCAAGTCAAGGACTTTGAAGAAGGCTCACTTCCGTTTGTTGGCCTAGTCGGCGATGGTTTGGAACCACAAAAGGGACAAAAGGCCACAAAAGAAAGCTTAGAAAAAAATCCAGATCGATTTTTCTCTAAGCTGCAACCTAATCTAACCTTATGTGCCTCATCCCGACCCTTACGGGTTACCCTTCGGCGGGACTAAAGTGTGGTTCAAAAAGAAGTCAACATCATGCCCGTCAGTGGTGAAACCATTGAGCAGTGTTTTTACCCACCAACTCACTTGGTGCTCACCTTCGTATCAATAAATTCTACAGTATCCGGAGCCAACTCATCCCGGCTGGCCGTAAGTGCACAGGAGGTAAACTTCACCTGAGTTGCATTGAGTATCTGATAGTCATATACATCAGTTGCGCCGGAGACATCGTGGAATTCATGAAAATGCCCGTCCTGGGTCCACCAGCGGCCCGTTTCGATTACAGTTCTCGTTTGCCCGTTTTGCGATACCCGGAAGTCTAGCGTAAAGGTACCATCCGCCTTTCTGGTCATTGTCCAGCTTTTGCTCATGCCGATGAATTGGGTGTCCTCTTCACTGCCTTCCCAGGTACCCACCAGGCGTTTGTCAATCTTAGTATTGTCGTTGAGCGTGGTAAAGTGCCGTTGCGAGCCACAAGAGAAGCTGGTGATAGCGATCAATGTAATTAGAAAAAACTGGAAGAAACTTTTTTGTGTCAGCATGAAAACAGGGTTTGATTCATCAATTGTGCTCTGACACCAAATCGTGCAAATCTAGGATTGATGATGAGCCAGAACATAGGTATATGTGCTGACGGTGCGGTTTCTTACCCTTGGCTTCAAATTTTTTTTTACTAATTGGGAAAGGCAGATGTCATTGAACTTCTCTTGGAAGGATTAGATAGTCTGGTCTATACTCTAATGGAACATGCCTCCGGCGGGTTCTTTTGCATTGCCAAAAAGAACCAAAACGCTAGGCTGTACCTGGTTCTTAACGTTGCAAAGTCATTCAAAAGCCTAAACGGTAAAAACTCGCCTTTTTGTGCTCGTGCTACTCTTAGTTGCGAAAACAATTAATCATTTTTGCCTACTAAGATGATGGTTTTGGCTCAAACAGTTTACAGTTCTTAACGGCTTTTAAACGCCTTTTCCACTAAACCAGCTAAGGCCGGTGGGGGCGCTGGTGGTAAATCGGACGGTTGTTGTTGTGGATGAACGGTTAATCGGCATTAGGGGATTTCCGTTAAGAAAATCTTCACAGCGGGATGGCAAAAAGAGCTTTGCACTGCGAATCATTAAGTGGAAAATAATGATAAATATGTCTCGGAAATTAGGAAAACTTTCACCTTTTAAGCATCACTTGTGAGCAGGTTGGGAAATGAGCGAGAGAGCTAACTAGGTGAAAAAAGCTTCTAATTGACACGAAAAAAGTCGGATTTTCCAGTGAATTGGAAGGAAATAAAAAAAAACATCAAGAATTACACGTTTTTTAGATGGTTTTTTGTCAACAATAAGTCGTAGTTTAAGTTATTGAAAATCAATAGTTTGAACTGTATTTAACGCAGTTAATTTTTGATTTTTTTCAACAATCGACGATTTTTATACTTTTTACTGGGAAGAAAGTCCTGCATCTTTGTATTGTAAGATTGATACAGACAATTAAAAACTGTATCATAATTCCAAAAACAAGAACTGCACTGAGGCTATTCCAAAAACCGATTTTAAGAAGTAAAGCCACAGTTTAAAAATATAAATAAGATTTAGGTCGTCTTATTTTTTTTCATGAGATTATGATTTGTTATTAGGTAAAGCCCCTTTATGGGGCTTTTTTTTTGGAGATAGTTGCAATTGATAACTGCAACGGTCTACACATAATCCTCCCCCCAATCCCACTTCTTCTTAAGTCGTTCCAGTTCCTTCAGTTCCAGGATTTCCGTTTCCGACATTTCTTCCAACGGCGGTAGCTGTGCCTTCTTTTGCCGGTAGAGCCTGATCATTTCCCTTTCGATTTCCTCCTCCTGCCAGTCTTGCGAAAGTCCGCCAACCGGCAATCCAAAGGCAGTCAGGTAAAGAATAGCCAGCACCATCACAAAAATCGGTATCGGCAACCTCAGCCAAAAAGCCACGGCAGGAAGATAAAAGCTCAGCATGAGCAAAACGATCGTTACGAAGAAAAAAACGATGGCACAGATGTAAAAGGCCATTTTGGCCTCTACCCTTTTTTTGGCTTTTTCGTGCAGCTCTTTGTACATGGTGGCGGTGCGAGTTGATGAATGAGCTCAAATTTAGGGAATTGGCGGGGGAATGGCAAGGTGGGTAGACAGATGATGGAGTAGGGGGGAAGGGCATTCTGCAAATGCTTTAATTTTGGGAGAGCCTGCTCTGGTTTATTGTAAAGGTTTATAATGTTTATGTCAGTTTATGAGGTTTATTGGTTGAGGTGGGGGAGGAAGTTTAGTGTGTAAAGTTTAGAGAATGTGCAGCTTGATTAGTGTGAGGATTCTTTGATTTTGGAAACTCCGATATAGGTTTATAAGGGTTATGTGTTTATGAGGTTTATTGGTTTAGGCGGGTCTACTTCGCCACAGGCTTCGTCGACTAAATCGATGTTGCAAACATCTCCCGAGCGAGGGGAGGGATGAGAACGGCTATGAACCTAACCCCTAAATCCCAAACCCTAAAACCTAATATATCCCTCACTCAATCATCCCCAACTCCAGCGCCTTCAAGATCAAGCCCACCGAGTTTCTGACGCCAAACTTGCTGATCAAATTTTTGCGGTGGGTTTGGACCGTATTGCTGCTGATGAAGAGGCGCTGGCCGATCTCTTCGGTGGTGAGTTCTTCGGCGATGAGTTGTAGCACTTCGGTTTCTCGGTTGGTGAGGGTGGGCACGTAGCTGTAGGTGGAGGTTTTGGTGGGCTTGTCGTTGCTGAGCTCGGACAGGTAGGCTTCGCGGATGATGTTGCCGATGTAGCGCTGGTTCTGGTGGGCGTTGTCGATGGCGGTGACCACCTCGGCGATATCGGCGTTTTTGGAGACGTAGCCTTTGGCGCCAGCCTTAAACAGGTTCTTGGCTACGCTGATCTCGATGTGGGTAGACAGGCCGACGATCTTCAATTGGTCATTTTGCTTAAGCAGCCGCTTGCAGCATTCGATACCGTCGATGCCGGGCAGGCCGATGTCCATCAGGATGACATCGGGCTTTAACGTTGGGATTTGCTCGATAGCCTCCTCGCCGGAATGCACCATGCCGATACACTGCAGGTGGTCCTGGCTATTGAGGTAGTCTACCAATGCCTGGGCGAGGATCTTGTGGTCGTCGACGATTAATACGGTGATCATGCTACGTAATGGGTATGGTGATGTTAAATAAAGTACCGCCCGCATTTTTCATCGCAATGTCTCCCTGCAAATAGGTGATGCGCGACTTGATATTTTTGAAGCCCAAATTTTGGCTTTCAGCCCACTCTTTTTCGAGTACTCCCTTGCCGTTGTCGCGTATACTCAAATGAAGGTCGGCATGGTCAGCATGACTGTTGAGGTGGACCTCTGTGGCCTCGGAGTGTTTGACGATATTGTTGATAATTTCCTGTAAGATACGGAAAAACATAATGGCGCGGTCTTCGTCATGTAGCAATTCCAGGCCTTGCACGTCCTTTTCCACACGGATGTCGTGGGCTTGTAGAATTTGACACAAGTCATCCACTGCTCCTTCCAGGCCCGACAAACCGAAGGCCAGTGGTGTCATATTGTGGCTGATGCGGCGCACTTCTTCCGATACCTGGTTAACCATGCTTTCCAGTTGCATGCTGTTTTCCTGAATAGTGTGCATCCTGATCTTGATGGCCGCCATCATGGAGCCGATATTGTCGTGCAAGTCCCGGGCAATGCGTTTGCGCTCGGCTTCCTGTACCTTGAGGATGGATTGCATAGAGACTAATTGCTTTTCCCGCTGCAAACCCTCAATTTCCAATGTCTGCCTTTTGGATTTTTCGGCTAGTAGGTCCTTTTCATATCGCTGTTTCCGGTTGTGAATGTAAAGGCCGATTAATGCGATTAGCAATACCGCTGCCAAGGAAAAAAGTAGCAGCCATACATTTTTCAGCTTCAATTTTTGCGCAGCAATTTGCTCCTCTTTTTTAGCTACCTGGTATTTCGATTCGATCACCTGGTAGGCAGAGTCCCGGCTGACCTCGTTGATGGTGTCGGTAACTTCATGGTAGGTCTTGTAATAACTTAAGGCTTGTTCATAATCCCCTTTTTCTTCATACAAGCGGGAGCCCAGAAAGCTCTTTTTTTGTTGTGTAAACAAATCCTGACTGAGCAGGCCGCTCTCGATTTCAGTAAAATAAGCCATTGACTCCTCCGTATTACCCAGTTCCAGGTGGTATTCCGAAAGGAGCATTTTCAGTTCGTATAAGTTTTTCTCATCAAGGTCAGCATATTCCTCATTGATTGCTTCGAGTACGGTTATGGCTTTTTGCTTTTCTCCTTTTTTGTGCAACACCTTGGCCAGATACATGTCGTTGGCAATCATGAAAAACGGGTAATCCTTGCCCATCTCACCGGCTAGTTCCATGTAATACACAGCCGAATCAAGGTCGCCGAGTTCGTAGTGGGCGATACCCAGATTGCCGTAGTCTTCGATCGTACCCGGATAGACATAATTGTAGCTCAGCTTTTCGTAAATAATTTCCTTGCCCTTTTCGTATTCATCCTGTAAGAAGTAGGTATGTCCCAATAAACCCAGAGAATTGACGATCTGTAAAGTGTCATTGGTCTCCTTGAAATAGTCGATTGAGGCGTATTTGAGGGCCAGTGCCTCGTCCTTTTTTCCCGTTTCGAAAAGAACACCGGCCAGCCGGTCGCGGTACACATGGTAGTAGTAGTCCTGACCTTGGGCTTCAGCCAAATTGATGGCCCGCAGGTAGTCTTCTTGTGAATTGGCCAAGTCTCCCTGCAAGTAGTACATCCAGGCGCGATCAAAATAGCCTTTCATTTCCTCGATAGGAATATTTTTGGCTTTCGCCAAATCAATGGCTTCATCGGTTAGTTCAATGCTGTAACTGATGCTATCCGGTGAAAACATGGCGATGTCGAAGGCCAGGTCCCGTGTGGCATGGATGCCGATACTGTCCTGGCCAGCCATGGCGATGATTTGCCGCAGTGAATCACGGTTGGCCTTTTGTGCGGAAAGGACTGCGACATTTAAAAACAAAAACAAGAGTAGCAAATGCTTCATTGCTGGATGCTTGGATGGATTGGCAATTGGATGGAGGGAATACTATCCCTGCTATTTTACAAAATTATTGGGGAAAAACCACATCACCTTCCTCCAAAAGAACGAGAATCGGAATATCACTGAATTCAGTGATATTGTGCATTTGGTCCGATCCTGGGATTTGTAGCACCCGTGTCTCCGGTAATTTTGTACTTAAAATCAGCTACTATGAAACCAATCATGACCATTTTCAGCTTTTTGCTACTGAGCGCAGCAACGCTTACCGCTCAATCTTCCGATCAGAACATTTTACAAGAGACTTTCCGGATCAGGATTGCGGTGCAGGAAAACAACAGCTACCAGGTTGTACTGCTTGTTGACTCGCACAATAATAGCCATAATGCCGCTGTGATTGACCCTGGTGAGCTAACGTCCCTGTCTCTCAATCCCGGTGCGGTGATTGATGGCTACTTCCGTTTTGAAACCTTCGCTTCAGAGGGCGGACTGGGCACTACCCGTGCATACCGTGGTAAGGGATACGGTAAATTACGCATTGCCCGAATTCGCGGAGGAGAAGCTGGTGCAGGGCAGACTGTTCAATTAGGCTTGGCAATTTGGTAGGGAAGGGACGCATCGTGTCGGAGACACTCGCGAGCGAAGAAACGCATTGTGTCACAGACACTTGCGAGCAGCCACATCGTGGCGATACATCCTAGCCAATGGTCTCGGCCACTGGCTAGGGATAAAATATTAATGAAGCTCCAGCGGAGCGACACATAATAACAATGTTCTAAGGCACCGTAAACATCCCGGCAAACCAAAACTGATCATCTTTTTTCCGAAAGGTGAACACCAGATTGTATCCCCCCTCCGGCGCCAATGCCCATTCAATACTGTAACTGACGTGAATGATGCTATCACTCATGTGCGTGGTAAATACCCGATCAGTAAGAGAATCCAGGTGCATTAATTGGGGCAGGTAGTATTGGAAAATACCATCGGCAACAAAATAATCATCTTCACCTGGGTGATCCACGACACAATCCACACATTGGATGGTGTCAAGCGAATTTTCCCGAAGGTAGTCCAGGTCTTTTGCTTCCATAGCTTCCGCAAAGGCAATCCATAGACTATCGGCGTAGGATGGGGGAGGAGGTGCCTGGTTTTTAGGTGGGTTAGTACAACTGGAAATGATGATCGTGATGAGGATGATCATTGCATTAGCTCCCATTTTGTTCACGCGTGATTTAGGCTTTGACAAGGCTCTTTTTTTTGAAAATGTCAACATCAACCACATAGCTTTTTTAAGTCCTGGTGTTCTTTATAATTTTTAGGGCCAACCATACGCTTGGCATTTTGGTAAGAAATGTTGTTGGCTTTTACAATTTCCCAAAGAAGGGCATTCAATGCTTCTGAGCGATCCTTTGACTCAATCAACATAGAGGCCTGGAAGATTTCTTTGTCGTTCAATTCAATTCTGATGAAATTGTCCAGGCCTGCCGATTGACGATTTTTGTAACCTTCAACCCCTCCGGTAAAACGACCCCGATAGTCACCCGTCGAGATCGAGATCTTTTGCATGTCGTTCCACTTTATCGGGCGGTTGTTCCAGGTGAGTTGCTGTAGTTCAAATTCTATGATACCAGCCGGTCTTTTGGTGTGCTCTTGCTCTGCAAATAGAGCGAAAACTTTAATCCCACCATTGATGAACAAACAAACGCAGATCAATCCAACCACCAGAGCATTCTCAGGGAGAAGGTCCATATACATGCCAAACAGCGCCAACAGAATAATGATCCAGTTGAGATACGCGACGATCTCATTGGTGGATAGATCCGGCTTGTTGAAATATTGGAATATTTGCGCTGAAAATTTCATGGTTATGCAAACAAAGCTCTAAACTACAAAACCCAAAGTAGATGATGGTAGCATGGCTTGGGTTGTTTTTTATGTAGAGCAGGAGAAATGGGAGCACTTTGGAAAACCTCGCTTGCGAGGGTTGGGAGGAAGCCTAAGTCGGGATACTTGAAGGAAGGACGCATCGTGTCACAAATACTTGCGAGCGATGGGGGGCGAGCAGCCACATCGTGGCAACACACCTTAGCCCGCGGTGTCAACCGTGGGCTAGGGTGTAAAAAACAAATTAAGCTCCATCGGAGCGACACAAAAAAACGGTCTAGCCTATTGCCGCTCCAGCGTAAAGACCTGATCCGAAGTTTTATTATCCATCACCAACTGGGTGCTGCTTAACGTGTAAGTATACTCCAGCACAATACCCGAAAAATCAATCGTCAATTCTAAATCGGTGCGGGTGTAGGTGGCGTTATTGGTAAAGCCGGATTGGGATACCGCCACACTGCCATCTGCTTTGAAGTCATACACGGTGCCCAGATTTTCATCGGCCAAGGTACCGGAAGCTTCCACGATTTCCCATTTGCCCAGAAAAGGATCGGAGGGGGTGCCATCGTCGTCACTGTCTTTGCTGCAAGAAGCAACGGTCAATACAGTGGCACAGGCCAGCAACAAGAAGCGAAAAGAGCTTGGTTTGAACATGAGTTCTCTAATTTAGGGTTCGGAATAATTTTTTTTTAAAATCCCCGCAAAGATCGGTAGACCTGAATTTTGGGAGGACCTAAATTTTTTATTTTTTCAGGATTTAAAACGGCTAAAATTTGTAGTTTTAACCTGATATTCAGCTTTTTAAATTAAAAAATTTCAGGTTTTAAATGGGGAAATCTGCCGACCTTTTTGAGCTGATCAAAAGCCTGAGCTCATCGGAAAGTGCCTACTTTTACAAGCGAGCGAAGGCTTTTTCTGCATCGGAAGGCAAACATTACCTACGGCTTTTTAACCGAATTCAGCGGCAGAAAAGCTATGATGAAGCTCCCTTAGTCCAACAGTTTTCTGCCGACAAAAGCCCCTCTCATTTTGCCACCCTGAAAGGCTATCTATACGACAGCTTATTGCGCAACCTAAGCCTCTTTCACGAAGAAAAAAGCCTGAAAACTCGTATTGAAGAGTTACGCCAGGAGGCAGAAATACTCATTGAGCGAAAGCTATACCAACAGGGACTTAAACGATTGCGAAAAGCACAAAAACTGGCCTACCGCATTGAGTATTTCAGTATGCTGCTGGAACTGTTGCAGATGGAAAATTACACGATTGGGGTCTACCTGATTGGGTCAGAGGCGGCTCGCAAGCTGGAGGTCAATAAAGAAATTCGCAGGTTGCTAAACCTGATCCACCTTGAACGGGATTACTTTGAGCTTTACGATCAGTTGTACCTGATCAGTACTACCGAAAGGGCGCAACGCCGAGAGGACGATTTGACGAGGTTTCAGGAGAGAATTGATGCGCTCGAAAAAGAGCAGCACCATCAGCATTCCTCCTATTTGTGCGGTATTTTACACTACGGTATCCTTTACTCCTGGTACACGCTGAAGGGGGATTACCGGGCATCTTACGAGGCAAGCCGTAGAGAACTGGAGGTTTGGGAATCCTATCCGGCGATGCAAAAAGAACGCCCGGGGCAATACATTGCCAGCTTGTGCAACTATATGAATCGTTGCTACTTTTTGAAGCTATCCGATGAATTGATGACTCAATTAAAACGTCTACGGAAAATAAAAGCCACCAGTGCAAGTCTGCAAATTAAACTAGACACCTGGTGTCTACAGTTTGAACTGGCCTATTGCGAATTGACCCTGGATTTTACCAATTTTGAACGTGAGGTTGCAAAAATTAAGGCCGACCTAAACGCTGTTTCTCCACAATTTCCACGTACAACTGTGCGCTTGCTGCTCTACAATTGTACCATGCTTTACCTCATCCAGGGTAAGATCAGAGAAGCATTATTTTATTGCGATGCCTTTTTGGCTATTCAGGTGGTCACGCAGGTCGACCTGCAACGGTTTGCCCACCTATTGCATTTGATCCTGCACTGGGAATTGGGACATTACAAGCTGCTGGAGTACCAGATTCGCAATTACAAGCGCTATCTTCAGAGCGAAGACCGGATGTTTGAATTTGAAACCCTTTTTATCAAAATGATGGAAAAACTGGTGGCGGAAAGCAATACCTACGGCTTCAATCAATGGTATCTCCATTATCTGAATGAGTTCAAAAAGCTAAAGCAAAACCCATACGAAAAAAGAGCCTTTGAATACCTGGACATCATCTGGTGGCTGGGTGCCAAATACCGGCAAAGGACGATGCTGGAAGTCCATGAGCAATACCGGGATGTTTCAAACTAAGCTTCGATTCTTACTTCCTGTACGGACCAATTGGTCATATCGTTTTTCCAGACACCAGTGTAATCGTTAACATTCCCGATTCGGCAATGTAACGACAATGTAACAGCTTAATTAAGGTGTTTTTGGGCGGCTATTGTTTACCTTGTGAGGACAAACAAAAAACAATTAAAGATGAAGTTTTCAATCAAATCGAAGCGGTCTTGGTTGGCCACCATTTTCTTCTGTAGTATAGCGACTTTTCTTTCCGCTCAGGGCGAAGTCCTGATCACCGAATTTATGGCCAGCAACTCTGTGAGCCTGCTCGACGAAGATGGAGACTCCAGCGATTGGCTCGAATTGTACAATGCCGGAGATGAGGCGATCAATCTGGATGGCTGGTTCCTCACCGATAAGGCCGATAACCTGGATAAATGGCGCATCCCTGAGGTCACGCTCGATGCGGGAGCATACTTGTTGATCTTTGCTTCGGAGAAAGACCGGGATGACCCTGCTTCGGAATTGCATACCAATTTTAAACTGTCTGCCGCCGGTGAATTTTTGGCTATTGTCAAACCGGATGGTGTGACGATCTCTCACGGATATGATCCATCATTTCCTTCACAGCTACAGGATATTTCCTACGGATTATTTCAGGGACAGTTGGTGTTTTTTAATGAACCAACACCCGGTGCGGAGAATGTATTGGGTAGCATTGTACAAACTCCGGTGTTTAGCCATTCCCGAGGATTTTACGACGATACTTTTCAGTTGAGCCTTTCGGCAATTGGGGATGATGTAGACATTTACTACACCACCAATGGCACTCGGCCTACGCAGGAGAACGGTACCCAATACACAGGCCCGATTAATATCGAAACCACCACTCCTTTCAGTGCCGTGGCGGTGGATCAGGATGGCTTTTACAGCCAAATTATGACCCATACCTACCTCTTCATCGAAGATATTGTACAACAACCGAATGATCCGGCAGGCTACCCGGATGAATGGGGCCCCTTCAGGTTTAGTGACGGCAATGCCCCCGCCGATTATGAAATGGATCCGGAGGTAGTCAATGATAGTGAATATGCGGACCTGATGCCCGATGCGTTGACTTCTATTCCGACTATTTCTATCGTTACAAACATTGGCTATATGTTTTCCCACGAGATCGATATGGATACGGGAGGTATTTATATTTACACCGGCAATACCGGAGCGGGAGGTGCCGGTATGGATTGGGAACGCCCGGCTTCGATTGAGTATTTTGATCCGAATACGGCGGAAGAATTTCAGGTCAACTGCGGATTGCGCCTGCACGGTGGCAATAGCCGTATTCCTGATAATAGCCAGAAGCATTCCTTTCGGGTGTCTTTTCGTAGTCAGTACGGTCCATCCAAATTGCGTTATGATCTGTTTGAAGAACCAACCGCTACCAACGAATTTAATGCGCTGGTATTCCGCGCCGGCTACAATTATTCCTGGGTGAAAAACAGTGGCGAACAGCGTGAAAATGCTCAGTACCTGCAGGATCCGTTTGCCAAGATGACCCAGCGGGCCCTTGGCCAGCCTTCTCCCCACGAAAAATTTGTACACCTCTACCTGAATGGATTGTACTGGGGCTTGTACAATATCTCTGAAAAGCTGACCAACGACTTTATGGAGTCCTACCTCAACGGTGATGAGGATGATTTTGATGTAATCAAAGACCACGGACTGGTGGTAGACGGCAGCTGGACGGCCTGGACTCACTTGCACAACCAGGCAGAAGAGGGACTGGGTAGCAATGAAAATTACCAGAAAGTTCAAGGGCGAAATCCGGATGGGGCGATCAACCCCGATTTCGAAAACCTGCTTGATATAGAGAACCTCATCACCTACATGCAATACAATATGTACATCGGCAATATCGATTGGGATCACAACAACTGGTTTGCCGCCCGCAACCGGGTGACCAATGATGCTGGATTCCGCTTTTTCGCCTGGGATGCGGAGACTTCGATGACCGATGTGAATCACAATTGTGTGGATGAAAATAATGAAGAAAACCCCAGTTGGTTTTATCACCTGATGCAAGAAAATGATGACTTCCGAATCTTGTTTGCCGATCATATTCAGCAAAATTTCTTTAATGGAGGGCCCCTGACACCCGAAGCTACCGCTGCTCGCTACCAAGCCCTGGCCGACGAGATCGATCTGGCCATCATTGCTGAATCCGCCCGCTGGGGAGACTACCGCCGTGATGTGGATGTATCCGATAATGACCATTTCCTGTATACCCGCAATGACTTCTGGCTGCCGAGGTTGGAAGATTTGTTAAATAATTACTTCCCGAATCGCACAGCTATCGTAGTACAGCAATGGGTGGATATTGGGCTATTTCCGGCCATCCAGGCGCCCGCCTTCAGCCACTACGGCGGTGATATGTCGGAAGCTATCGACCTGGAAATGACCACCAATTATGGCGACATTTATTACACCACCGACGGCAGCGATCCGCGTGAGTGGATTACGGGCAATATTTCGGGTCAGGCCCAAATGTATACCGGTGAGGTACCGATCTTTTCGCAAAAAACGGTGAAGGCCCGCGCCAAATTTGGCAATGAATGGTCGCCCATCACACAAGCTACTTACAACTATACGACGGATGTCAACGCACCCGATGCGCTGGGTATCACGGGCGGCAGCTTCCCAAATCCGTTTAGTAAATCCACTACGATTTATTATTCACTTCCAGAGAGTGGCTCGGTGCAGATTGACATCTATACCGTTGACGGCCGGATGGTGACAAGTCTGTTTTCTGGGGTACAGGCACAGGGCTATCACGAAGTGCACTGGCACCCGACACAGCAGGAGAGTGGGGTTTTTGTGTATCGCATCAAAACGGAGGAGCAGGTATTGTTGGGTAAGGTGGTGAGAGAGTAGGATAGTTCAGCATCTCACCATTGTTGGATATTAGTTGGATGATGAAATTACCCCCTGGCCAGACCATGTTTGGAGTCACTGGCCAGGGGGTAATTTTTTAAGTTATAGCTTATTACCACTTGATAAGTATGACGCCAGCTACCATCACCAATATACCGGCAATCTTGCGAATGCCTAAGGGTTCAACCGGCATGCCAAACCAGCCATAATGACCGGCGATAGCCGCAAAGAGAATCTGGCCGGCCAGGCCGAAGGTGACGGTGGTAGAAATCCCCACCTTTGGGATGATGTAATAAAAGAGTGTTACGGCCATAAAACTCAGTATCCCTCCGGTAAACCACATGTAGATCGGAATAACCTGCAATTGGTTCATGCTTGGAAATTGGCGAACTGTGGTAAAAACGGCGATCAGTGTAAAACTTGCACTCATCACCAGTGCTGTGGAGGTGGCAAGTAGGGCATTGTTCAACATCACCCCGAGGCGGGCATTGATCCCTCCCTGAATGACTACCATGATCCCGGTTGAAAAGATAATAATAACAAATGTGCGTTGTTCATGATTGGGCTATTTAGTACTTACGGGAATCGCGATTGGCCGCATGGGCGAGCCACTGGCACCGCGCAATTTCAATGATGCCGCTACAAAGGCAAACTCGTAAATTTTATCCGCAGATAATTCTTCCAGAAACATCTGTTCAATAAACATGACCCCTTTCTCAGCAAGTAGGTAGGTATGCACGGGCACCCAGTTGTCGGCACGTTCGGGAGGAAAGGCTTCAAAGCTGAGATTGTCGGCACCGAGCAGCATGATGTTCTGATCCTCTACCAACCACTTTGTTGCCTCAAGGCTAATACCGGGGTAATTGTGGAGGTAATGCTCCGCATTTTCGTAGTGCTGGGCCTGTCCGGTACGGATCAAGACCACATCTCCTTTTTCGAGCTTGACCTGTTGCTGCTTGAGAGCGAGTTGGAGGTCGGTAGCAGTGATGCGGTAATTTTCCGGAAGGGGGCCTTTTGCGGCAGCGATATCAATCAATACACCACGAGCAATAATGGGCGGAATGGTCTCTGCTCCGGTCTTCTTCCAGCCTTTGTCGCCCAGGTATTGTTCGGGGGTAAAGCCGTTCCAGATCTTCCCGTTTAATCCGAAGTGATTCAGCGCATCGATATGGGTGCCCATGTGGGTGTACATGGAAATGGCATCTCCGGTGTAGCTTACTTTTTGATTCATTTCGGTTCCCAATCCATTGGGGTTATCCACCACGGTGCCATGTGGCGTGTGGGTCAGCCAATACTGGTATCCGGGATCACCCAGCGAATGGAAGCTGGGCATGCCCACAAAGTATTCTACGCTGAGATCGTAGGTTTTTCCCGAACTGATCTGAGACAGAATCTGAAGTTGAGAAGCCTCCGTCATCATATTTAAGGTGCCGATTTCATCTTCCGGACCCCAGGGACTAGTGCCAACGACCTCTTGTTGTTGGGCATGTATAATGAAGGGAATGGTGAGCAATAGAACTGCTAATACGATTGATCTTTTCATGATTTGATTGTTTTGTTTCTACAAAGGTTCAAATCATGCGACCCAATTCCATTAAGGTATCTTAAGAAGCGCTTATCGGCTCATTTTTTTGCGGATGGTACTGAGGTGTTCGGGGGTGATGCCCAGGTAGGAGGCAATCATGTACTGCGGAATTTGCTGTTCAATATCGCGGTAGCGGCTCACAAAATCGATGTAGCGATCTTCCGCCGATTTGCTCATCTGGTGGATGGTTCTTTCCTGTAGGGCAACGTAGCCGTTTTGTGTTTTAATTCTGAAAAATCGATCCATCATGTGAATCTGATCAAATAAGTCATCCAGCCGATCCCGGTGTACCTGGAGTACAACGCTATCGGTCACCGCTTGCATAAAGTACGTGGTGGGCTGTCGGGTGAGATAAGCATAGAGGTCATTCATCCACCAGCCACTGATGCCAAACTGAAGAATGTGCTCTGTTCCCTGATCATCTACTTCATAAAGCCGGAAGCACCCTTCGGCAATAAAGCGCATGTGGTTGGAATATTCGCCGATTTGTATCAAAAATTCTTTCTTGCGGAGCCTGGTGGGCTTAAAGGCATGCCGAACCAATAGTGCCTCCTCCTCACTAAGCGGGACTAACGCTCTTATGTTTTGGATCAGGAGGTTGTGATGCATGGGGATGGATTGAGTTTTTTTGAAAACATCTACTATTCACACCAAATCATCCTCGTCATAATTTCTACGAAGCTCAATGGGGTCTTTCAATTCCAGTCCTTCATTGGATTCATCCAAATCTAAAGACGTGGATTGTTCTTTTTCCAATTTACGCATTTCGGTCTCAAGTTGGGCTTCTTCCCATTGCTCATTCCTAAGGCTTGGAACGCCAAAAACCCTTAAATAATGGCCAAGTACTGCCATTGCCCAACCCGCAATAGACGGTATAAACCACCAGATACCCGGACTAGTGAAGTAATTGATTACAAAAAGAAGAAAGGATACAATGCAAAAGGCATTGAAGTGGGCATAGAAGCTCTTCTTTTCCTTCACTCTTTTCCTTGCTTTTTCGGCAATTTCCTTTTTTTGCATTGTTTTTCATTTGATGTTAATCAGGGACCGGGGCCATTAGCTGACCTCAGGTTTGATTTGGTCTACCCGATAATTTAAAGATAATCCATGCTGCCAAAAAGGCTTCAAGCAGGCTCGGGGGAATGGCAAAAACCAAGATTCCAAAAGGCAAAACACCCATATTCCCGGTTACTACCCACTAAAACAAATTTACCATTTTCAACTGATTACCAAACGTATGCTGCCGGTATTTCAAATCCAATAAACCCATTAGTCGATCCGTACAGAATGATCAGTGAAACTAAAGCCCCCAGTGCCAGGATGAATCTTGCTTGTTGAGCCACGCTTATCCCGAATATTTCTCTTTTCATTTTTTGATAATGGATGGCTGCCAGGTGTGCAAAAAATGCCAGCACTGCCAGTCCATAATACGGCACAAAAAACAGGTACAAAGGAAATGTATTTAGTCCGGCCACGCCGAAATAAAAATTGGTGTCAAGGTTTAAAATGTACCGACCGGTCAAGACCGCTGCAACGTGCATCACCAGAAAAAATGCGAGATACAGGCCTGACCGTATTTGTAGCTTTTCGTAAAAGGTAGAAACCGTTTTTCTTTTGCTAAAGAACAACCTCAATCCGGTGACTATCTGTAGGACAACGGCCATTAAAAGTATGGTTTCCACGATGGGATTTCGGTAAACCAGCCTTAATGTTTCCATCAGGTTAATATGAGCTTCTGGCCCCCAAAGGCTGACAAGGTGGTTAAATAAATGAAGGCCGACAAAAAGGGCAGTGGTGAGGCCCGAAAAGTAATGGAGTCGTTTCATCCTTTTTCTGGCAAAGGTCGGGGCATAAGGTGATAATTCATTTGATTTATATCAAATTCGGTTTCTCTGACTCCTAATTCTACTCAATGTCTCCAGGGTGATGCCCAGATAAGAAGCAATATGTGTAAGTGGTACCCTTTGGGTAATATTGGGGCGTATGGCCAGAAGATTTTCATACTTCTGTTGTGCACTATGAAACTGCATAGAAGCAATCCGCTCTTGTTGGCTGAGCATCGTTTTTGTTACTACTACCCTCATTAAGCGTTCAAAGTCGTGGTATTGATCGCAGAGTGCATCAATGTGTTGCCTTGGCAGCTCAAGTAGTGTAGCATCCTCCAGCAATTCAATATAATGAGGGCTTGGTTGGTTGGTAAAAAAACTGATGATGGCGCTTATAAACTCATTTTCAAAAGCAAACCAGTCAGAAATGTCCTTACCGTCTTTCAGGTAATAAGCCCTGGCACAACCGGTTATGATATAGTATGCCTTATCGGAATATTGGCCTTCTTTCACCAGGGTCGTGCCTTTTTTTAAAGTCAGAATGGTCGCATTCGTCAACAGGTCGTGCCGACATTCAGCGGTCAGTGGTGCATACGTGTCGCTTATGAGTTTTATGATGTCTTCTTTAGTCATTGGGTTGCATGCTTACTCATTTTATCAGGGAGCGTTACTTCATCACCATCAACTTTCCTGTACCGATGACCTTTCCAGCGGTGTGCACTTTCCAGAAATAAATGCCATTGGCCAGGTCTTCAATCCTCATTGTTTGTCCAGTTGTGTTGGAAATCAAGACCTCCCTTTTGACCACCCTTCCCAGAGCGTCGCTTAGGCTCCATTGTGCAGTTTCGCTCAACGAATAGTGACCTTCCAATACGATGTGGGTAGAGGCTGGATTGGGGTAAACAATAAAAGCTCTCTTCTCTGGTTCATCTACACCCGTATCAATCATTTCGCATTGCTCGGCAGAGCCATACAGCAGTCCTTCATCCGGATCAATGTAGCAGGTTAGTTCACTGTATATGATCGGATCAGAGATAATGAAAAATTCTTCACCAAGCAGTAATCTTTTGTTATATATCGTACCACCGAATCCTTCAATAAGTGGAATCTCTGAATACGACACAAATCCTCCTTCTATGGAAACTGATCGATAAACGTCTTCTTTTTCGAGGACGGTAATTGTTAAAGTACCGGTTCCTCCCCAGTGTTCGGGCACTTCTATTTCCCAGGATTCGCCAACCTCCTTGGAAAAATCCAATGCCAGCTTAAATTCTTCGGCCTGGGTATCGTATCGATAAATAAGATGGGTATCCTGATGAATAATAGTTTTATTGCCGCCAAAGAACCAATCATTCTCCGGAATCAGAGTACAGTATTTGCCCTGGATAATGGTGTCTTCCGTCACTTCATAAGTGAGATGAAGCGGGTAATCCGGAGGGCATGGCCAAAAAGTCGGGGTGCAGTGAATAATTTCACCCCATTTGGCTCCAATAGGCGCAAATGGCCTTTGGCATATTAATAAAATTGGGAGTAACATAACAAGGATCAAGAGCGCAGTTTTTTTCATGGTTTGGAGGTGTTTTGAATGTAAAGAATAGGAGCTTTGTGTGAATGCTGGGATTTTGGGCTTTCGCCAAATATTGGTTTTCAATTTAGTGAAAAATGGGGGAATGGTTGGATATAGATTTAGGAAAGTTGAAAATTTGTTGGGTGGGTGACTAAGGGTGAAGTTTAAGGTTCGATAAGCCTAAACCCCATCGCACGCGAGGTTTTCCAAAACCGATGCGGCGCGTCCACAAGTCTCCCGACTTGTGTCGATGAGACAAATAGCCATCCAGAATTAAAGACAAATCAAGAGCTTTGTTAACACATTGCTCCGGGGTACAAACCCTGGCAAGCGATCGGATAGGGAAGAGTGATGCTTTTATTTCATCAACTTAGTTCCTGATTTTTCCCCGGGCTGTATATAACAATCACCTGCAAAATAATCGCCAGGAAAATCAGGATATAGATTTCCATTCGCGTAAATAAATCGATGCCCTCAATAGCCTCGTTACTGATCGACACTTGGTTTTTGCCTTCACTCAGCTGAATTTTCGATAGTTTGTAGAGATGGTCTTTAATGTCTGATAAAAGCGCAGCGTAACCCTGGTGGTCAAGATTTGCTGAGGTTTCAAATTGATCCAGCTTGTCCAGATCTATTTGTAATGCATCAAAAATACTTGCTTCTTCACGCGTAAGTTTGGTCATTTTGTATTGTTCAACCAGTGCCTCTACGTTCCCATTTATTTGCTTGTTTCGGCCATTAAAAAAACTAGTATCCGACAATGCCGCGGCCATCTCCTTTTCATGGATCAAAAGAGAGAGCTCAAAGATTAAATCGTTGGCCACAATTCGGTCTTCATAGATGGTAACAATACTATTTCTGACTTTTTTAAAGTTGTCCTTGTCAATTAGATTGGTGGCGAGAATTAAAAAGAAAACCAGCAATATGCCTAATGCCCATTTTATTTTATTCAATAGTACCTTGTTCATTTCCGTAAATGTTTGGATTTATGGATGCTATAGAAGAAACCCCTCCAAAACAGAAATGTTGGCAAAACAGGATTATTCAAAAAAAATGATACTTGTAGCTCAAAGTCTAACCTCCAAACTTATCCTTTGTTGGCCAATTGTCCACAGGCCGCATCAATATCTTTACCGCGGCTGCGGCGCACGGTGACCATCACATCGTGGTCGCGGAGGTACTGGGCGAAATCGTCGATGCGGTGCTCGGTGGCTTTGCGGAAGTCGGCCCCATCGATGGGGTTGTATTCGATGATGTTGACCTTAACGGGAAAGTGCTTGCAGAGCTTGACGAGGTTGGCGGCATCCTCCAGACTGTCGTTGAAGTCCTGAAAGGCGATGTACTCGTAGCTGATCCGGTTGCGGGTCTTCAGGTAGAAGTATTTGATGGCCTCCATCAGGGCGTCGAGGCTGTTGCTTTCATTGATGGGCATGATCTCGTTTCGCTTGGCGTCATCAGCGGCATGTAGCGACAGGGCAAGGTTGAATTTGACTTCGTCATCAGCCAGCTTACGGATCATCTTGGCGATCCCGGCCGTGCTGACAGTGATGCGCTTGGGCGACATATTCAGTCCCTCCGGTGAGGTGATGTAGTGGATACTTTCCATCACTTCGCGGTAAGCCAGCAGGGGTTCCCCCATGCCCATGTACACGATATTGGTGAGCGGGTGCTCAAACGTCTCCAGCGATTGTTGATTGACCATCACCACCTGATCGTAAATTTCGGCGGCGTCCAGATTGCGGAGGCGCTTCATCTGCCCGGTAGCGCAAAACTTACAGGTTAGGCTACAGCCAACTTGACTAGAGACACAAACCGTAAAGCGCCGGTCGTCCGGCACGGGTATCAGTACCGACTCAATCAGTGGCCCGTCGTGCAGGCGGTAGCGGGATTTGATGGTGCCGTCGAAGCTGCGCTGTACCTTGTCTTCACTAATGGCATTGATCACGTAGTGGTCTTCCAGATACTGCCGCAATTTTTTGGACAGATTGGTCATTTCCGCAAAGGAGCGGGCACTCTTTTGCCATAGCCACTCGTACACTTGCCTGGCCCGGAATTTGGGTTCACCCACTTCGAGAAACATTTCCTGCAAATCCTCCAACGACAGGCGGCGGATATCTTTTTTAGCACTCACGTCAATCATGCCGCAAAGATAGTGGTAATTGTAGGAATTATGCCAGTGAATTCCTCAAAGCGGCTGCAAATAATGCTCGCAAAGATGCCGCGCAATCTTTCGTCCCTGCTTTTTACCTTCTTCGGTGGCAAAGCGGAAGTGGTAGCCATTCATGATGCGGGAGTCGGCGCACTCCTTGGCGGCCACGTCCAGGTTTTGGTAGCTGCGAACCGGCGCATCGGGTAAGGCACTGACGGATTCCATGGAGAAGGCCACGTCCGGCGTACCGTAAACGTGGGTCAGTATTTCAGCGCCACCGGCTCCCACGGAAGCATGGGCAGATGGATATTCCGGCCAGGGCGGGGTCAGCATTTCCGGCTCCCAATCGGCATTCATGTCGGTTTGTGGATTTTCATCGGTATCGGCAGCGCGGATGGCGGTGTAGGGGCGCCAGGTATCGTAGTGGTATTTGCTTTCCAGTGAGCCCAGGTAAATGTCGTAAATGTCCATATTGATCAGGGCAAACATACGGGCAGTCTCATGAATGGGAAGCTTGCGTTCCCTTGCGGTAATCCTGCCGATGCGGTTCCAGCTGTGTTCTCCAAATTCGGCCCACCAGTGCGCATAGGCAGTTTGATCAGGGGACCGGATAGTGCTATTTTTGCGGCCGTATTGTTTCACTTCATTAAAGGAATTGGCGTATACCTCTCCGCTAATTGGCGGCGGTGGAGGTGATCGAAACTGGGTCACTGAATCCATCGAAAAGGGGCGAGCGTAGTCGAAATCGGGCTTGAGCACCCATTCATCCCAACCGGGCGTGTATTGATAATCACCGGGCTTGGTCATGGGCGTGTAGTCGCCCTGCTTCTGATGGCCATCGCCTTCGCGTAGTTGCCACATGCTCGCGGCGGCTTGTTTGCCCAGGTTGATACCCAGGTTTTTGGCTTCACCCTCCGGAATTTGGGATAGCCATTTGTTGAGGATCAAGTCCAATGTATCCTGCCGTTGAGGATAGGTTTTGAGCAATATTTCATAGGCAGCCTGTGAGGTCGCGGCGGTGGGGTCGGCACCGGGCTGTTTTTCCGTAAAGGAATATGTTTGATACTGGGGCTCGATGGCGTTTAGGACGTTGTGCATAGCCAGGTGCACCATGGTCAGTGTACGGATGCCAATAAAGGAATAAAACTGGTCGTGCTCGAAGGCCACCTGGTAAGTCAGCTGATTCCAATCGATGATCACTTCGTTGCTTAGCTGATCGGTTGGGCTGGTTGGACTTTGTTCCAGTTTACAACTGGAAAAACCGGTAACAAAGATGGCTACGGCAAGCAGTATTCCGGTAAGGAAATTGTGGGATGGTGCGCTGGACATGGACATGATTTTGGGTTTTTCCCAAAATTGCCGGAAAATCCAAAAACCTTTGTTGCTCAACCTTTCAAAAATGGCGCTGAGAAGGTCAGTGAGCAGCTCGACTTATCAGAAAACCGGGCTTTGCAGATGTTTTTACGTGCTTATCGCAAATGAAACAGGCTGCTAGTGCGACTAGTCCGAAATGATTGAGCCTTTTTTCAGGCTATAAGTATTGATAATGCTGGACATCAAATGTCAATCATTTCTGCATCAATCCATTAGTTCACAATAGGTGTTTTTGTAAAATCAAATGAAAAGTTATTCCACAAAGACCCGGCTAGTATGAAGAGCAGGCCTGTGGCAAGCAAGGGCATGCTATCGGGCAATAGGGACCTGCTGAGCATTAGGATGGCAACCCCTGCTATACTCAAAATCAAAGGGCCATACCCTTTCTCTGGTACCCGACGATAAATGAGCAACAGGTGCAGTCCCAAAAATCCCAGTAACACTGGAAACAACCACGATTGGTAAGGAATCTGGGCCAACCCGAAGCTTCCAAACATACTCATATAGGCCGCCCAGCAAAAAGGGCATTTGGGAAAAAAGGCCACTAATATACTCAGCAAAACTGAGGGTATGGAGCGGGCCGTTTTTTTCAGTTGTTGCGCGGCTCCCGGTTGAGGTAATGGGACTGGTTCTCCTGAGGAGCAAGAACAACAATCGGCCTCGATCGCTGTATTTGTGGAATGAGTTGTGGTACGCCTTGGTATCAAGGCTTTTAGGAAGCTGCCTATCGCTTTGGGTAGGGACAGTCGTTTCCTGTCATGCTGAAATGGGCTAGGCATTTTATTAATGGTGTTTAATAAATGATAAAGTCACAGAAACTTATCTTCAGCAAGTTGTTTTGCAGATAGGAATTAAAACTGAAGAAAAATGGAGGTGTAAATATTCTGCATACAAAATAGGACAATCCTGATCATATTGCAAGAAAAAAAGGCAAAAATGTGTCTAAGTACAGGAGTCGATGGATATGAATGGAATGTAAAAGTGGAATAAATGGAGGAATTGTGAGAATGGGAGCAATGGAGGTCTTGGAGGCTCCATTGCTCGCTTAAGTTTAAATGGTCACAGTGGCTTCTGCTGGAACGACAGCTTCCAGGGCTTGTCGGATGTCGTAAAGCAGATCTTCTACCTTTTCCACGCCAATGGACAGTCGGATTAGACTGTCGTGGATGCCGAGTTCGGCTTTGTCTTCCGGACTCACGCCGGCGTGGGTCATGCTGGCGGGATGCTGTGCAAGAGATTCGGTGCCGCCCAGGCTGACGGCCAGTTTGATCAGTTTGAGGCTATTCAGAAAGCGAAAGGCTTCGGCTTCAGCGCCTACCATTTCAAAGGCGATCATGGCCCCGGGAGCCAGACACTGTCGGCGATAGATTTTGTATTGCTCTCCGTCAACTTCTTCGAGCAGACCGAGGTAGTGAATCTTCTTGATTTTGGGGTGTTTGGTAAGTGCTTTGGCAATAACTTGGGCATTGCGGCACTGGGCCTCCATGCGCAATTTGAGTGTTTCCAGGCTACGCATCAATAGCCAACCGGTCCAGGGGCCAGCCATATTACCAAAGAAGGTACGGCCTACTTTTAGTTGGGTAATCAACTCCTGGCTGCCCAGTACGGCTCCGGCAATAACATCGCTATGGCCGCCGATGTATTTGGTGGCAGAGTAGAGCACCAGGTCGGCGCCCAACTGCAATGGGTGTTGCCAAAGTGGTCCGAGGTAGGTATTGTCGACGGCTACTCGAACCGGCTTTTCGGCTTGAGTAAACCGATCCGCAATGCGGCGACACATTTGGATATCGATCAGCGTATTGGTGGGGTTGGCCGGTGTTTCAATATAAATCATTGCCAGGCGGTTGGCCATACCAGAGGCTTCGACCATGGCCACAATTTCTTCTTCACTTTGACCAGGATGAAACCCAAGAACCTGCACGCCCCATCTTGTCAGAAAATGGCGTACAAAGTGATCGGTGCCGCCATAGAGAGGGTTGGAGAAAAGCAGGAGGTCACCAGGCTTGAGTAATTCCATAAAGGTGGTGGCAATGGCCGACATGCCGCTCTCAAATACGGCTCCGGCTTCGGCTTTGTCCCACAGGCAAAGGCGTTCTTCCAGAATTTGCAGGTCGGGATTATTGAGGCGGCTGTAGATGAGACCGGGTTCCTCGCCCTGGTTTTTTTCGCGCAGGCCGTAGGCCAGTTCAAAGTGAGCTTTTCCTTGTTCTGCGCTGGAGAAAACAAAGGTGGAAGTTTGAAAAATGGGACACTTCAACGCCCCTTCCGACCATTCCGGACGGTAGGCGTAAGACATCATTAAACTTTCCGGGCTGAATTGGTGGTTGGACATGGTAGATTTGGTTTGGTTAGGTATGAAATTCTGCTACAAAGATACGAATTAGTGATGTAGTAAGATTTTGAGCTAATTTTTTAGAAAATTATCCTATTTTGTCTTCTTTTTTTAGAAAATTATTTCTTAAAAGAATTGTTATTGCCGCTTTCGCGAAAAATAGTTCTGGATAGGAAATATCATCTATTTTGCGAAAGCAATACAATCATAAGGCCTATGCTTGACCAAACCGATCTGGGAATTCTCAACTTACTACAACAGGATGCCAAAATGACGACCCGTGAAATTGCCAGCCAGATGGGACTGACTACGACGCCGGTTTTTGAGCGCATCAAACGGCTGGAACGTGAAGGGTATATTCGAGGCTATGTAGCCCTCATCGACCGGGAAAAGGTAGACCGAAGTATGGTTGCTTTTTGCAATGTGACGCTGAAGGAACACGCGCAGGCGTATCTGCTCAATTTTGAAAAGCAGGTGCAAGAACTGGATGAAGTGTTAGAGTGTTTCCATATTGCCGGGATGTATGACTATTTGCTGAAAATTTTGGTAAAAGATATGGCTTCTTACCAGTCGTTTGTAGTCAATACGCTGGCGGCACTGGAGAACATTGGTCAGGTGCAGAGTTTCTTTGTGATGACAGAAATTAAACATTCAACGGCAGTAAAATTGTAAATTGGCGGTCGGATATGACGACAGAAGATTACAAGCAGATTGCGGATACACTACCCAAGCAGCCGGGCGTATATCGTTTTTTGGATGAAAATGGGGTGATCCTCTATGTAGGAAAGGCCAAACAACTCAAAAACCGCCTGGCTTCCTATTTCGGCGAGCGGCGCGACCGTGCGCACAAGACGCGGGTGATGGTCAAACACGCCGAGCGCATCATTTTTACCATTGTGGAAACCGAGGCTGATGCCCTGCTATTGGAGAATACCCTGATTAAGAAGTACCAGCCACGTTACAATGTGATGCTTAAAGATGGTAAATCATACTCTTACCTATGCATCAAAAAGGAGCGCTTTCCAAGAGTTTTCATTACCCGCCGTGTGATCAGGGACGGATCAACTTATTTTGGACCCTACACTTCCAAGGCCCGCCTGAAGGATATCCTGGATTTGATCAAGCAGTTGTTTCCACTGCGGACCTGCAATTTTTTCCTTTCGGAAAAAAACATCCAGGAAGGCAAGTTTAAGGTGTGCCTGGAATACCACATCAAAAATTGCCAGGGCCCGTGTGAGGGGTTGGAGGATGAGGAGAGTTATAATGAAAAGATCGACCAGATCAAGAATATATTGAAGGGCAATTACGGAGCCGTGGTGCAACATTTTAAACAGGTGATGCAGCGCATGGCAGAAAACCTGGAATTTGAAAGGGCGCAGCAGATCAAGGATAAACTTAGCTCCTTTGAAGATTACCAGGCCAAATCGACCGTAGTGAGTACCACCATTCGCGATGTTGACATTTTTTCCATCGCTTCGGGAGAAAAGGAGGCTTATGTCAATTATATCAAGGTGGTGAATGGCGCCATCATTCATACCCATACCCAGGAGCTGGTCACCAACCTGGACGATGATGAGAAAGATTTGTTGGAATACACCATTCCCAATTTGCGGGAACGCTTCAACAGCATTGCCAATGAGATCATCGTGCCTTACGAACTCGACCTGCCGCAGGATGAAATGAAAATCACCGTACCCCAACGGGGTGATAAACGCAAATTGCTGGACCTTTCGGAAAAGAATGTTAAATATTATTTGTTGCAGAAAAAGAAGCAGGAGGCCAGTCGCACCAACCGACAAACGCCGACCGAGCGCATTCTTCGAACCTTGCAATCAGACCTGCAAATGGATGAGCTGCCCATGCACCTGGAGTGTTTTGACAACTCCAATATTCAGGGCTCCCATCCGGTGGCCTCCTGTGTGGTCTTTAAAAATGCAAAACCCTCCAAGAAGGACTACCGGCATTTTAACATCAAAACGGTGGAAGGACCGGATGACTTCGCCAGTATGACGGAGGTGGTTTTCCGGCGCTACCGGCGCATGTTGGATGAGAATGAATCGTTGCCTCAGCTGATCATCATAGATGGAGGAAAAGGACAACTTAGTGCGGCCATGAAAAGTGTTCGCAAATTGGGTATTGAAGACCAGGTAACGGTGATTGGCATTGCTAAAAAACTAGAAGAGATTTTCTTCCCGGAAGATCCGGTACCGATTTACATCAATAAAAAGTCAGAATCGCTGAAATTGATCCAGCAGGCGCGGAATGAGGCACACCGTTTTGCCATCACCTTTCACCGCAATCAGCGGTCCCGCAATTTTGTGGGAACAGAACTGACGGGCATTTCCGGCATCGGTGAAAAGACGGCACAAAAACTATTGTCGCATTTTGGTTCAGTCAAGAAGTTGAGAGCGGCAACGGCAGCGGAGATTGCAGAGGTGACCAGCCTGAATATTGCACAGAAGGTGTTGAATCACTTTCTGAAGGAAGGAACAGAAAAGTAGGTTATTGGTCCAGCTCTTTTTTAACCTTTAGCACATATTCTTCGGACACCTCAAGGGCCTTGCAGATGAATGCGACATCAGCTCCCATCTTCAGCATGTTGATGGTCGCCTCACGGGTTTTTTCTTTTTGTCCTCTGATATAGAGGAAATCTTCACTTTCGTCAAAATCAATAGCAATTGGCATTTCACTTATAATTTTATTGGTTTCTTCCTTCAAGTTACGCAGTTTCGACAAAACATTCAACTGCCTGAAGTATTTCTTTAGTTCAGCTTCGCTCTTGCTGACTCTACGCAGTTGCTGAGTAATCACGCGAATGACTGCCTCCGCGTTTCTATCCTTAAAGTCGCTCAATATAGCCAGTACAATTTCACTGCCGATCTTTGAATTCAACAAATTTTGATAATCGATAGTTTTGAAATCTAACACAGTGAATCCTTGAAAAATTTCATTTTCGGGGAGTTTTCTCGCCATTTTGGATGGTCGATTACCGAAATAAAAGACGAAATGCCGGATTGGCAATTGATATTTCCGACTAATGATACCGTGGTATTCCTGAAAACGGTAGATCATGTCTTTATCATCCTTACTTTGATACTCAATGTGCAGGATAAACCGCCGACCTTGTTGATCTGTAACTTCCGATAAGAAATCCGCTTCGCGTTCGGTGGTCGTCTGTAGCTTATTACGGAGCTTTTTGACGATGGTAATTTCTACATCCCAGTACTGTTTGAGTAAAGGAGGTATAAGCTCTTCCAGAATTTCTTTGAAGAGTTTGTCATAGTGGTTTCCTTCCTTTTTAATAGGGGTTTTAGGCATAAGTCATCAGTTGAAGGCGCATATATCTTGTTGTGAAGATACGCGATCAATTTAATTATGCCTAATTTTTGTGTTTAATTTTTTGTTTTTAAACAAAAAATTACAAACTCTTAGTCCGCCCCCCATCAACTGGCAAATTAATACCGTTGATATACGCCGCTGCCGGACTGGCCAAAAAGGCAATAGCTGCGCCAACCTCTTCGGCTTGCGCAAACCGTCCCAGGGGAATTTCCCGTTCCATGGCTTTTTGAATCTCGGCTTCTGAGCGATTTAACTTGGCCGCTCTTGCCTGAATGATCTCACGGATGCGGTCGGTCCAGGTGGAGCCGGGCAGTACGTTGTTGACGGTTATGCCATGCACGGCCAACTCATTGGCCATCGTCTTAGCCCAGTTGGCGACAGCCGCCCGCACCGTATTCGAAACACCGAGTCCGGGGATGGGAGCCTTTACGGAGGTAGAAATGACATTGATGATCCGGCCATATCCTTCGCGAATCATCCGTGGTGTGACAAGGGTGGTCAGGAGATGATTACAGATCAGGTGATTGTGAAATGCCTGCGTGAATTCAATCTCTTTGGCTTCCATAATCGGACCGGATGGCGGACCACCGGTATTGTTGACCAAAATGTGAATGGTTTTGCCAGAGACAAGTCCGCGGACCTTCTTTTTCAGATCTGTACTATTGGTGAAATTGGCCATCAGAAAATCGTGTTTTTGGCCTGAGCTGGTATCCAGTTCTTTGACGATATCGGCCATTACTTCGGCGGAGCGGGAAACGAGGGTGACATTGGCGCCCAGTTTAGCAATTTCGATGGCAGCGGCCTTGCCAATACCTTTACTGCTTCCACAGACCAGCGCATTCTTTCCACTTAGATCGAGGTTCATATTTGTTAGGAATTTTATACTTTACACGCCTTTGACAAAACACCTTTTAGCAAGCAGTTTAGCAAAGAACCTCCAACGAGGTGTGTTGAAAATAGAAATTATCGCTAAATTTAGGATAAATAAATAAATTTTCGATTTTCCGGAAATTTTTGGGAGGTCATTTACCACATTTTAAAAATTATCGTTCTTTGACCACGACATTTGTCAAAGAACCAAAATTATTCAACAAATATGCCACTAGCCAAACCATTCAACCTACAAAACTGGATTGACGAAAATCGCCACCTCTTCAAGCCGCCCATCGGCAATCAGCAAGTGTATCTGGAAAATGAGGATTATATCGTTATGGTTGTGGGTGGACCCAACGGTCGTAAAGACTACCACTTTGAAGATGGGGAAGAGTTGTTCTACCAACTGGAAGGTGATATTACCCTCAAAATCATCAATGAGGATGGCACTCCCGAAGATATTCAAATCCGCGAAGGCGAAATGTTCTTGTTGCCTCCCCGCATTCCGCATTCTCCCCAACGCCCGGACAATACCATTGGACTGGTGATCGAACGCTACCGCCGCAATGGAGAAACCGATAAACTGATGTGGTTTTGCGAAAGCTGCAACCAAAAACTGCACGAGGACACCTTCGAAATGAAAGACATCGTCAATCAACTTCCGGTAGTGATTAAAAACTTTATGAACTCAGAAGACCTTCGCACTTGCGATAATTGTGGAGCAGTGATGGAGAAAGTTTAGAGAAGTTTAGGGTTTAGAGTGTAGGAGTTTAGAGAGGGGGGGCGCTTGGTCATTCTGCGGGTGCTTGAATTGTGGGCTCTGCTTAAAGTTTATGTAGTTTATAATGTTGAGGCGGTTGAGACTGGAAGGTACTTGATTGATCATTCTGCTCTTTCATACTGGTGATGGGTGAGTATCGACTTCGCTGGGCTCCTTGCCACCCTAAAACCTAAAGCTCGCTTGGGAGATGTTTGCAACATCGACCCTATCCCCACACGGGAGTTATTTCATTGGACAGCCTCCTCTCTAAACTTTCTACACACTACACTCTAAACTAAATAAATTCTGCTAATTCTCTAATTCCGGAAATTCTGCTCCAATTCTGAAAATTCTGCTCCAAATTTTGCTCCGCTTTATGTAATTCCCCTCCTTTCTGCATCTTCTTGGAAAATTAAGAACAATGAAAGGAAAAGGAATCATCATGTTGTTATTGATCCTCAGTGGTCAATTGTTGTGGGCAGACAGTGAAAAAGACGTTGCCTCAAAAATCAAAGAAGTGATCGTATTTCGACAGGGCGCACAGGTGACCCGCACCGGAAGTGTCAATGTACCGTCGGGTAGAAACATTCTCAAATTTACCGGGATTTCTCCCAATATCGATCCTAATAGTGTACAGTTTAGCGCCACGGGTGAGTTTATCATCCTGTCCGTTAAACACCAGATCAATTATTTCCAGCCATTGGCACCAGATGCAGAACAAAAGCGCCTGCAGGAGGAACAAAAACGTTTGCAGGAAGCCATTGCCGTAGAACAAGCGTTGCTACAAGTGCTCAATGAAGAGGAAGCTTTGATCCTGGCGAATAAATCCATTGGCGGAGCACAAAGTGGGGTGAGTATCGAGGACTTAAAAGCTACCGCTGCGTTCTACCGTGAGCGTCTGCGCGAGCTTAAACTCGAACGATTGGAGGTCAATAAAAAGATTGTCAAACTCCAGGAGGAGCTCAATAAGATCAATGGTCAGATCGGTGAAATTGCCAGTAAAAACAAGAAGGAATCTACCAGCGAGATCCTGGTAGCCGTCGATGCGAAATCAAGTGTAAATGCTGATTTTAAAATAACCTATCGGGTGTATTCTGCCGGTTGGACGCCCGACTACGATATTCGCGTGAAGGATGTGAATAGCCCGGTGGGGGTACATTATAAAGGTCGGGTATACCAAAGCTCCGGGGAAGACTGGAAAGATGTCAAATTGACGTTGTCTACCGGAAACCCTCAGCAATCGGGTGTAAAGCCGGTATTACAGCCCTGGTGGTTATACCCACCATCTTATCCGGGCGTCGCTGCGGGGTATGGCGGACGCAGTGATGACCAGGTCCTCGATGCCGTACGCATTCAATCAGAAGAGATAGAGTTGAAGGAGGAAGCCCCAGCCGCTGGTTATGCTCCAGTGACTCAGGTGGAGAATACGACTTCCGTCGAATTTCAAATCGAAACGCCTTACGACATCCCCACCGATGGACAGGGCTATATCGTGGGCATTGAGCAGTATGAATTGCCGGCTACTTATGAATACTACGTGGCTCCCAAGCTGAACACCAATGCCTTCCTGACTGCCAAGATTACCGATTGGGAACAGTACAATCTGGTCAGTGGATCAGCCAATCTCTTCTTTGAAGGAACCTACATGGGCAAAACGGCTTTTAACCTGCAAAGTACCCGTGATACTTTTGACCTGTCGCTGGGAACAGACAAGAGTATTGTGGTAACCCGCACCAAGCAGGACAATTACAGCGACAAGCAGTTTATTGGTAATAAAGTCACCAAGACCATTGGCTGGGAAATTGAAGTGCGCAACAAAAAGAAACAAAACATCAGTATTGTGGTGGAGGATCAGGTCCCGTTAGCCACCTCCGATGATATGGAAGTTGAACTGGAAAAAGCTAAAGGCGCCGAGGTGGATGAAGCGACCGGTACACTACGCTGGAAGCTCGACCTCAAAGGTGGTAAAACCGAAAAGCTCGAATTTCGCTATAGCGTAAAACACCTCAAGAAGGTAGATTTGATTTTAGAATAAGTTTGACCTCCAAACATGGTCTTAATGCGAAGACGGGGAACTCAATATACCATTGGATTCCTCGTCTTTTTTTTCATCTGGTAGATACCTCCGAAGTACTGGTGGTTTTCATCAAAGCGATAGTTGCATCAATGGTATTATTTAGAATTGCATTGTTACCCGAGCGATAGGAGCTTGCCATTTGAATGGCTTTTTTACGGTCTCCTGGCTTCATACAATGCATGCTGGCAAGTTTTCCTAAACCCATCAATACGCGATATTTGACGTGTGGTCGGGTCACGTTTTGGCCAGTCTGAACCAGATAAGCAAAATCGCTTTCTTCCGGACGCATATTGACCAGGGTTGCCAGTGCTGAAACTAGCCCTTCATTATTGTTTGTTTGGTAATGTTTGACAACTTCTTCTTTTGAAAGGTGCTTTTTGAGAATAAAAAAGGCCATTTCATTGGTCAACTTATCTTTGCGGGAGAGCATATCCCCTTGCATTGAAATGGGCATCTCAAGATAGGCATTCGCCATTTTTTCGAGCTGTTCAATAGCAGAGCTTTGGTCTTTTTCCACTTCTTTTCCTCCCCGACTTTTGACGCCTTTCTGGTCGGTCGGTTCATCATCCTGTTCCTCTTGAGAGAAAACGGAATCTCGGATGAAGCCTTGATTCGTCTCCAGGGAGGCCAGCTGCATATTGGTGGATCGCAGACTGTCTTCGAATTGCTGTAGTGCCTGCTGATCAGCTCGGGAGAAGGCTCCAGCCAGGAATAACCGGGTGGTGAGGTAGCCAAACAGAAATCCCAGAACAAAAAAGCACACGATAATGCCGTAGGCAAAGGCCATCATTTGTGTCGGTTCGTCGGCGTACATACCCGCTGCAAGAACTTTTGCCATACCCTCTAAAACCGGCGGGAATTTTCCCAGATTGATCAAACTTAGTCCCACAATAATCTTGGTCAACCAGTCCGATATTTCCGTAAGGTTGGTATTGACCTGTTGTTGATAATTACTGCCTTGGATATTGTCTGCACTGCCGCCATTGTCCCCGTTGGCGGCAGGTGTATTGCTTTGAAGAATCTTGGGAATGCCAAATAAAAACCCCAATCCAGCCCCGGTACTGAGGCACGCCAAAACCCAAATGATAGCCGTTCCTGCCGATTGCGTAGATCGACAAGGTAGTATGGAAACCAGAATGCCAAGAAGGAAAATGATACCAAAAGCTATTCCGGTCCGCCGGAAATCGCTTTGATTTTTAGTGTTGATCAGCGGTTGCATATTTAGGGTTTTAGGAGTTAAAGTACCCCCTAAAATAAGAAAAAGTGTCCACCATTCCAATTTCCCGTAATCAATGCATCGCTCGCGAGATGTCTGCAACATTGAGCACCCCGTCTCAACCGCCTCCCCCGTCTCAACCGCCTCCCCCGTCTCAACCGCCTCCCCCGTCTCAACATAAACCTGATAAACCTCCATAAACCTCATAAACTCGCTTTGGAGATGTTTGCAACATCGACCTCCCTCAACTGCCTCCCCCGCCTAAACTTTAAATCAAAGCAGCGTCCTCAAAATCAAGCACCAGCACACTGTCTAAGCGCAGCCCTTCTCTACACTCTACACTCCTACACTCTAAACTATCTCATATCCACTCCAACTCCTTCACCGTCCGTTCACTCTCGACCTCCCCGGTGTGTTTTGTGGCCTTAGGCTCGATTAGCAAAACGTGTACTTCCTGCGCGCCCGTATAGGGCCGATGTTCAACTCCTTTTGGAACGATAATCACTTCTCCCTCCCGAATCGTCTCGGTGCGGTCGCGAAATTCGATCATCAGTGTACCTTTAATTACCATAAACAGTTCGTCCTCGTGCTCGTGGCTGTGCCAAAGAAATTCACCTTGTAATTTGGCCAGTTTGAGGTATTGCTCGTTGAGTTCTCCGGCAATTTTAGGCGTCCACTGCTCGGAGAAGAGATTGAATTTTTTGGCGAGGTTGATGACTTTCATGGCTTGATTTTAGATATAGACATTGGCAGTTTTCTAAAAATGAAGAGAAAAGGAGGATAGAGCGCCCTTTTAATGTTCAGGTATCTCTCCATCCTCCTTTATGTTGGTCCTTATTCTACCACCACTCTCTGCACTGCAATTCCCTGTTCCGTACTGACCTGAACAATATAGATGCCGGCTGCGTAGCCTGACAAATCAACTACTTGATTTTGTGAGGCATCAAATGGCTGTTGCAAAACGCTCCGGCCGTCAATGCTCATGACTTCCAGCATGACTTCTCCATAGGTGGCCCGGCGGAGGCTTACCGTAAATTTTCCGGAGGTTGGATTGGGAAATAATTCAAGGCCCAACTCGGGATTCAGGTCGTTTGTGGCATTTGGGTTTTGGCCATAGACAATAGTGGTGATGCTGCTGCAAATGGGTTCGTCGTCATTGAACACACAAGCGGTATTGGTTACCGAATAAAAGTCGCCAAAAAATTGGATGTCATCCACGTACCAGCCCTCGCCGCCTACGGCACCATCACACCCTAATCGGAAGCGGACAAGCACTTCCTGGTCGGCAAACGGACTCAGGTCGATGATGGTTTGTATCCAGCCACCACTATTTCCATTAAATGCCAGACGGTCACTGATTGGGCTATCCGGATTGGTGTTGATGATGCCATCGTAACCATTTTGGGTCATTTGACCACCCAAATCATCCCAGGTCGTCCCATCGGTGGATATTTCAACGACGCCCCCGTCCCAGTCGGCTTCGGTATTGTACCGGTGCCAGAACGACAGGGTAGGATTGGGTCCGTTGAGCAACTGTGGTACCTGGAGTACTAGGTATTGGTCACTTTGACTATCGATATTGTCGGCAAAAAAAGCAAAATTGCCGCTGTTGGCATCACTGTTGGACACAATCCAGGAGGACGCGCCCACCGGATTTTCAAAGGCCCAGTTTTGTGGCCCTGCCTCCACATCATCTTCAAAGGTCGTGTAGGTAAATGGCGATGCCGCCAGTTGTACCTGGTAAGAGCAGTTGATCACCGTGCCGCTCTCCACATCTCCCAGATTGACTGTGAGCACGCCATTATCCTCAGTGATGTCACAATCTGAACTGCCCAGGAAAGTCGTGCCCACGGGCAAGAGATCTGTCACTGTTGCATCGGCGATACTTTCGGCCCGGCCGTTGGTGATCTCCAGGTTGTAGGTGATCACGTCACCGGCATCGGCTTCGGTAACAGCTGTCTTTTCTACCCGGAAGGTCATATTACAGGCATTGGGCAGGTCAAAGCTTTCATTGCCGCCGGCAGAGGCACTAAACCCAAGACCACGGCGGGCGAAAGTTTCCCAGATCAGACATTGATTTACGCCGTCGTAATTGGCCACATCAGCAGCCAGAATGGCATCGCGGGCATCAACAAAAGAGGGATTACAAGGCTGTAATTTCAACCCGTCAATCACCAGCTGCATGGCCATGTTATTGCCTCCGGTGCCCCGGTAAATATCTTCATCAAAACCGTATTCATCCACCAGATTCCAATATAAATCCCAGATCATCACACACCAAACGGAACCAACGCCGTGCGGCACCGCCACACTGTTGATGTCAGCATAGGTATGCGGATCCACCGTCATATCTCGTGAGTAGGGGTATTGCCGAATGCCATCACCGGTAATTGGTTGGCCGCTGGCATAAGTACCAATGCCTCTTACTTGCTCGGCGGTCATTTCAGAGGTGGTGGTCATCACCAGTGAAAACCAGTCACTCCAGCCTTCACCACCCTGCTCCATATTGGTCAGACAACCGCTATTGGCCGGGCCTCCGGTAAGTCGAGTAGAGATACCGTGGGTGTATTCGTGCACAATCACACCATTGTCAAAGTCGCTACTTCTACCAGTTGGGCCGGGCTGGGGTACTTCATAAGCCGGGCGCGACAATTGAATGCTCAGTCCGGGTAAACCCATCTTTAGTTCATTACAATCCTGCAAACTGACCATAATAACCGGAATGGTGACCTGATCGCCAACCTCACCGGGGGCCATGTTGAAATTTGGCTGCTCTGCATTATTACAAATGATGACGGCGATGGCCCCTTCTTCTTCGGCGGCCAGACCTTTAAATCCAAACTGACAATCACCGCGATCAATCATGGCAACTTTGCCCTCGATTTCTGATCCGTTAAAAATGGGTTCACAGGCATCGGATGTTACCCCCATTCCATCTTCTACCAACACCACTTCACTGATGATCGGTGCATCTGCACTGGGGAGTTGGCCTCCAAACGCTGCTCCGGCAAAGTCGTAGGTGCCAACTAAAGATTCCGGGGCAGTAACTGCCAGTTCCGGCTCTGGAAGATTAGGTAAGTCTCCTCCCCATAGGTACATTTGCATGCGAGGGTTTTGGCCATCGGGCGGGGTCCCAAAATTGGCGTTGTTGGTGCCACTGCCGTCGAGTGCCTCGGCGCGAACGTGATCCTCACCCACTCCGCCATTAGCAAAATTGTTTACCTGAAAATTGCCCGATGCTTCGTCAAAGCCGTACTGATACCAGACATCATGCATGATATTGTTCCAATAGAAGAGATTGGTCACCAGTGGTGACAACTGGGTATAGGGCCGATTGGTAGATAAGTCCAACGGAAAATCAAAACAAAGCGAATCTCCGCCATCGGGCTCGTCTCCGGTCGAAGTATTCAAACTAAAAATATCCTGATAGGCGTGTACATTATTTCCCCGGGTGATGGTATATTCCGGTTCATCATCGCCATCGATATCGTGCCAGCCCCAGGGAGAAGCTACCGAATCTGCAGGATTAACCACCAGGGAACGATTGCCGTGATTGGGGCTCTCGACCGGCATCGCAAATACGTTATATACCGGATCTCCTTCCGGAGAAAGGAAGGTGAATGCCTGCGTCTCGGCTACATGGTTGTGCTCACCTGTTTCACAGTCTTGTTCTTCAAACTCACAGTGCACGATCTGATCGAAATAATCAAGTACCTTGCCGTTGAGGGCATCCACACGGGCTACCCACCAATGCTGGCCGCTCAATTCGTAGTAGACCACATTCCAGGCCAGTCTTACACTTTTATCCGGCATCGGCTGGTACACCAGTTTGACCTCAATGGGCTCCAAGGCCAATCCGGTGGGCTCAAAAATTGCCGTCTTATCATCAATTACTTTCAGCATTTGCAAAGGAGCTGCCGCCTCCAACTGGAAGTGGCCTTGTACGGAGGCAATGGCCCGGTTCATGCTAATGGACGGCGTCACAGCATTCACCCTTTTGCTTAATTGCCCCACAAACCGATTGCCCGTTCCCAGAATTTCTCCGTTGGGCAATACATTGATATTGATCAGGGCATTGTGTACGGCAATTCCCTGGTGCCGCTGCTGCAGATAAAGGTGGGTTACTTCATTGTGCTTTGACACATATTGGTCGCTCACAGTCATCCCTTGCAGGTCACCTTCCGTCAGTTGTAGGCGGTCCAGGTTTCGTTGTAAGTACTGTGTGGCAATTTCTATCGGTTGGTTGGCTTGTGCCAACAGGAATGAAGTGCCCAGAAAGGACATCAGGGCAATGAGGTGCAATTTTAAGGTCATGTGTGGATGTTATTTAGATGATGCTCAAATATAATTTATTAGCATTCATTTCCCCTTGTGTAGAAAATATATATATGGATGGCAAGCGACATTGATGAGAAAAAACAAAAAAGCCATCCCGGCAATTACCGCGATGGCTTTCATTTTGATTTAGCTAAATGAGTTTTTTATTTCAAAAACTCCAGACTCTTATTGACAAATGCCGTCAAATCGGCACCTTTCAGCATGTTTTGATTCAGCAGTGCCAGGTTGTAAAGGTAGCTGGCCAAATCCTTCTGCTTGGCTTCATCGCCCTCGCTGGCCAGTTTTGAAGCAATCAGCGGGTGGTTGGCATTGACTACCACGTTGTAGGAATCGGGGAAATTGTCAAACGACATACCCTGCATGGCCTGCATCTCTTTCATGCGGCGCATAAATTCCGGCTTGGTGATCATCACCGGCTGGTCTTCGGGCGACATCGGCTTGAGGGTCACATTGGCGCCAGGACCTTCAATCAGTCCCTCAAATACCGCCTTCACCTTATTTTCTTCGTCCTCGCTCAGTACCGACTCCTGCTTTTCATCCTTCTGTACCAGATTGTCCACCGTATCGGAGTCTACCCGTACAAAAGTGACATCGCCCAGCTTGTACTCCAGCTGTTGCATAAAGTGATTGTCGATGATGGTGTCAAACACCAGCACATCGTAGCCACGATTTTTGGCCGCTGCAATCTGGCTGTCCTGCTCAACGGCATTATTGGTGTAAATCACCACCAACTTATTGTGCTTGTCGGTCTGATTTTCCTTGATCTTCTCCTTGTATTCCTCAATAGTGGAATGCTCGTTATCCACATTCTTCATCAAGGCAAATTTCAGCGCCTTATCGTAGAATTTGTCCTCCGAGATCATGCCGTACTTCACAAATACGCCCAGATCATTCCACTTCTCTTCGTAGGCCTTGCGATCATTCTTGAACAACTCGTGCAGCTTATCGGCAACCTTTTTGGTGATGTAGCCGGTAATTTTCTTCACATTACTGTCCGACTGCAGATAGGAGCGCGATACGTTCAATGGAATATCGGGTGAGTCGATTACCCCCTGTAGCATGGTCAGGAATTCTGGAACAATTTCCTTTACATCGTCCGTGACGTATACCTGATTGCTGTACAGCTGAATCTTATTTTTCTGCACTTCAAAGGTATTGCCCAGCTTGGGGAAATACAGAATACCCGTCAGGTTGAAAGGATAGTCGATGTTGAGGTGGATCCAGAACATTGGTGCCTGGCTAAAGGGATACAACTCGTTGTAAAAGTTTTTATAGTCCTCATCGGTCAATTCCGTTGGCTGCTTCTTCCAGGCCGGATCGGTATTGTTGATGATATTATCCACTTCTATTTCCTTGGTCTCAGCATCGTCGCCCTCTCCCTCGGTTACGCTCTCCTTCTTTGTGCCGAATTTGATCGCCACCGGCAAAAATTTACAGTATTTCTGCAATAGCCCCTCAATGCGGGCTTCCTCCAGAAACTCAGCATTCTCTTCATCGATGTGCAGTACCATATCGGTTCCGCGGGCGGTTTTGTCGTTTTCCTTCAGGGTATATTTGGGGTCTCCCTTACAGGTCCAGGTTACTCCCTCGGCACCGTCCTGGTACGAGAGCGTTACCGCCTCTACCTTGCTGGCCACCATAAAGGCTGAGTAGAACCCCAGACCAAAGTGACCGATGATACTCGCATCGTCCTGGTATTTGTCCAGAAATTCCTGGGCACTGGAGAAAGCCACCTGGTTCAGGTATTTCTTCACTTCCTCTTCGGTCATACCGATACCCTTATCGCGGATCGTCAGGGTTTTGGCTTCCTTGTCCAGGATTACTTCGATGGTCAGGTCACCCAATTCGCCCTTGAATTCCCCTTTTGATGCCAGCGTTTTGAGCTTGTTGGTGGCATCAACGGCGTTGGAAATCAGCTCCCGCAAAAAAATCTCGTGGTCCGAGTACAGGAACTTCTTGATGATGGGGAAGATATTTTTGGTTTGTACAGAGATGTTACCTCTTTTCACACTCATACTTATTTGGTTTTTAAAGTTCGCCTTCGTTTGCGAAAATTAAACAATAGCAATACCACCTTTCCTGTTCAAATGCTGTGCCAGCAGGAAAAAACTGCCATTTTGACGGACTAAGATCAGTGATTGCGACATTTTTGCGGAAGCGATAGTGTTGGGCGCCGCCCGTTGGGCCGCTATCTCGGCTGAGCCGAGACGCTGGCGCGGGGCCGTCGCAGCAGTACTACCGCTGCGGTTGCACTGAAGTTCATACATCGCCGAGATAAAGCCTCGCTTCAAAGAAATTTTATAAAAAAATGATCCAAGGGTTTTTCCCAACATTGTGTAATCGTAAATGCTTGAAAATGTTTTAGTTGGATAAAAACGGAAAGGTGTTGGAATCCATAAAGAGGGGGGCAAAACCCGGTTTTACTGGGATATGACCAGAAAATTTCGTGCAAGGATTCCAAAAATTATACAGAAATACATACCTTGCGTAAAAATATGGCGGCAATATTGTAACCTTTTAAAATCCGCCGCGTACAAAGAGCTAAAGAGTGATTAAACAACTGTTTGTTCATTCTTAATGAGAGAAAAAATCTTACCGAGGGGGACATCTAATCTTTTTATACATACCAATTTAAAAGTATGGACTATTCGCCTACGTGAATATTTACCCTTTCGCGTAGTCAACCGTAGTGACCCTCGCCACTTGTGGCTGAGATGGTGTACTTCGGTATAAAGAGCATTGTGCGGGTGGACTTTATCCGTTTGCTGGGGGGTATCGGATGTAGTTGCTCGCACAATAAAACCTTTTTTTGGGCCTTTTGGCCTGAGGAGAGTGGGTTAGGCCAGTTCACTGGGGGGTAGAACTGGCCCTAAACTCACTTATTAAGAACTATTTTTTTTAGAAAACTACACATGAAAGAGCAATGCCTAACCACACGGTCAGGCATAAATGCGCAAAGGGCCGGAAACAAGTTGTCTCCAGCCCTTTCGCATTTTATGTATGGTCTCAATTATTTCTGTGGCACGTCTACCTTAATGCGCTCATCGCGATTGGCCAGTTCCCAGCTGGTATAAAACACTAACCTTGCGATCTTTTCCATCTTTTCGAAATTGATCTTCTCAATCGTATCCGATGGGCGGTGGTAATCCTCATGGGTACCGTTGAAGTAAAAAATGGAAGGAATGCCCTTCTCCGCAAAATTGTAGTGATCCGAGCGGTAGTAATAACGGTTGGGGTCGTTCTCGGCATTGTAGGTATAATCCAGCTCCAGCTGCGTATAACGGGCATTGGCATCTTCATTGATGCGGTGCAATTCCGTACTCAAACGATTCGAACCAATCACATAGATGTAGTTGGGATCGTCAATGTGTTTTTTGTCTACCCGGCCTACCATATCTACGTTCACGTCAGCTACCGTATTTTCCAGCGGGAACAATGGATGCTCCACGTAGTATTTTGAGCCCAGCAGCCCTTTTTCTTCTCCCGATACCAGCATCACCAATACACTGCGGCGAGGACCGGTGCCGGTTTTCTTGGCATCCACAAACGCCTGACACACTTCAAGCAGGGTAGAAGTACCCGAACCGTTGTCGTCAGCACCATTGAAGATCTCATCACCACGCATACCAATGTGGTCGTAGTGAGCGGAAATAATCACTACTTCATCCTTCAATTCGGGGTCCGTACCTTCGATGTAGCCCAGCACGTTTTCGCCGATCAGCTGGCGTACTTTTTTGTCTTGCTCCATCTCCATATTGACGGCCAGCTCGATGGCTTTTGAGCGGCCGCGCTTTTGCATCTTCTTGCGTGCTTTGACCACCTTTTTGAATTCATCACCCACAATCTTTTTGGCCAGAGCCGAAGATATGAAATAATTGTTGGCGTAGTTTTCTGCAGCATTTTCACCCCAGCCCATATCCAGGCCGGAATTCAGAATGAAGCGACGGGCATTGCGCAGGTTTTGCTTGAAGTTGGTATCGATGATCAGTACCGCCTTTACCCCTTTCTCTTTGGCTACCTTCAGCTTCTTGCGGAAGTCGGTACTCCACTCCGATGCACCAAATTCACCGGTGACCTGTGAGATGCTGTCTTTGCCGAAAGGCTCCCCATCATAAATGAGAATCACCTTGTCCCTGACATCTTCGCCTTTATAATCGCTGTAATTATCGGCATCAATACCATACCCCAGAAAGGTCACCTTATCTACTGTGATGCGCTCCTGGGTACTATTGGTAGCTGGCAGCGCATAATAATCCCACAGGTGCTTGGGCGTTTCACCGTTGATGATCAGCTCAACATTGTTCCATCCTTCCGAGATGAACGAAATCTTCTGGAAGTAGCTGTCATCTTCGCCAACCTTAGGCAAACCAAGGCTTCCGAAATAGCCGGCAATATATTCAGCGGCCATTTTTTGTCCGGGTTGTCCGGTCTCGCGACCCTGATAGTCATCAGAGGAAATGATGGCCAAATGTCGGCGCAGTTCCTGAGCAGTAATGGTTTGACCCAGTTCAGAAATGGAAACGGAAGCATCGCGGCCGACATCTCTGCCGGCAAACTGTGCGTAGGCGGAATGGGTAGCCAACGCCAAGAGAAGCAAAAGCACTTTTTTCATAATATCGGGTTAAGGAAGTTGCTGTGTTTTTGCTTTTCAGCAACCTCATCAATAAAAAACGCCAATCCTTGGCAGATTAGCGTTTAAGTTAGGAATATTTCCACAATCTATAATCGTTAATAGATATTCTGTCGGATTATGCGCAAGGAATTTTTCCAATCCTGCGCGCGTGGCGCCCTCCCTCGAAATCTGCTTTTAAAAAGGCATTGACCATGGCCAGGGCCTCAGCTTCGCTGATGAAGCGTACCGGCAAGGACAAAATGTTCGCATTGTTGTGCTGGCGGGCCAAGCTGGCAATTTCTACATTCCAGCACAAGGCGCAGCGAATGCCCTGGTGTTTGTTGGCAGTCATGGTGGCGCCGTTGCCACTACCGCAGAGCACAATGCCGAAGTCCACCTCACCCTTTTCCACACTAGTGGCCACCGGGTGTACAAAATCGGGATAATCCACTGAATTTTCTGAATTGGTGCCGTAATCCGTTACGGCAATGCCACGCCCTTCCAACAGCTCTACAATGCTGTCTTTGTAAGGAAAGCCGGCGTGATCACAACCAATGGCTATTTTTTTGACTTCCATAATTTTATTGTATTGGTGTTGATGAAGGCGGTGCATCCTGGCTGATGTAGCCCTCAAACATAGCTTCCAGCTGCTGCTTAAACTCCTGGTCGTTTTGGCGGTCCGCTTCGCGAATCAATCCCTTCATTACGTCTTCCGAAAGATAATAATCGGCGCGGAAGGAATTGCTGTTGTCAAGCGTTCGCTGATCCAGTGAAGCGAGGAATTCCATCTGGTCTTCCAGGTTTCTGGCCAGAACTTCCATGTGCGGCTTGGCTTTTTCGTATTGGCCGGCCTGCAGATAAACACCCAGCATATACCAGGTGCGGTAGTCATACGGGAAGTTCATGTCGGGGAAGGCCTCGAAGTATTTGTCGACCAGACTTACAGCCTTGTCATTTTCGTTCTTGCGCATCATTTCAAAGCCGGTTCTACGTACCGCCAGTTGCATACTCTGCACACTTGGTGCGTAGCTGCGGTCCACAAACAAATCCATCTTGTCGAAATTACCCCAGCTAAATTTGTTCATCATATTTTCATAAACCGCATCGGTATTCACCCGGCCGGCACCTACAATGCCATAGTTGCTCATATCACCTTCGTTTCTTACTGCGGTGATGCGCAAGGCAAGGCCTTCGAGCTGCATATAGTTTTCCAGTCCCAGCAGTTTCTCCCGACGGCAGGTTACTGCATAATAAATGGGGCGTTCCCAAAGGTTGGAAGCCAGAATGTCAAGCACGGCCAGTTCGTCTTTGATGAGCTGTGTATCGCTCAGCTTCACCGGTAAGGCCTGCACGGTATTGGTATCTGCTTCGGTAATGGCGCCGCTACGCAATGCCGCCGCCCGATCTACCGGAATGTAGGCCTGGGTAGTAGAAAAGAATCCCTCTACGGTTCGTCCGGTACGGGTTGGCAATTCTCGGGGTAGCGCAATGTTGTTCAATACCTCCTTCAATGGCTTGGGCCGGTCCGGAGCATTGTTTGGATTGTAATAAAACACCTGGTTGCGTTTGTAACCGCGATACGCTTCCTGCGGAATGGTAAACTTAATGGCCGGCGAATCATTGACCTTGCGACGCAATAGGTCGATGTACCAGTCTACCGCAATCAAGCTCAGGTTGACCACCCGCACATCGGTACGAATGTTTTCTACTTCCTGAGCATACCAGAGTGGATAAGTATCATTATCACCGTAGGTGAATACAATAGAATTAGGGGCACACGACTCCAGGAAGTTACTGGCGTAGTCCCGTGACGCCTTGATATACCGGCGGCTGTGGTCGTCAAAATTCTGGAAGCCCATCAGCAGCGGTGCAATCAGAATCACCACTGTTGCTACTGCGGCAGCTACCGGCCCACTTTGGTTGAGTCTGTTTCGCAATAACTCAAATAGTGCCAGCACGCCCATTCCAATCCAGATACAATAGGTGATGAAGGAGCCTACCAGTACATAATCCCGCTCACGCGGCTCATTTGGAGGCTGGTTGGAATAGATGATGATGCCAATACCCGTCATCACAAACATAGCCAGCAAGGCCAATGCTTCTTTATCTCGTTTTTTAAAGTGGAAAAACAGACCAATCAGTCCAAAGAGGAATGGCAGGGCGTAATACACATTGCGTGCCTTGTCATTCAGCGCCTTATCGGTTAGCTGGCTTTGGTCACCTAGTCGGATGGCATCCAGCGCTTTGATGCCGGTTATCCAATGTCCGCTGGCTTTATCCCAGCTGTAGAAGCCCTGGTCTCCATTTTGTCGACCGGAGAAATTCCACATGAAATAGCGCCAATACATCCAACCCAGCTGGTAATTGACCAGGAATTTGATATTGTCCAGCATATTGGGTCTGCCCGGAGGCAGCGGTTGTCGGGCATCCAGTCCCATCCACTGTTTGTAGAGGTTGGGGCGACCCTGGGTACCATCAGACATCCGGGGGAAGAGAGTTTTATCTTTATCGTTGTAAACAACGTCAAATTTGTAATCTGTGTATTCGTATCGGTCACCTACGCGGCCATAACGATCTTCCACTTCGGTATTGATTGGGCTGGCGTTGAAGTTGGGGCCACGCAGCAATGGGCGTTCGCCGTATTGCTCGCGGTTGAGGTAGGGCAGCAGGCGAACGGCATCGGTAGGCGCGTTCATATTTACCGGTGGTTGGGCATTGGCCCGGATGACGACCACGCCGATGGTCGAGAAGGAAATCACCAGTAAAGCGGCGGCCACCATGATGTTTTGCAAAACGGGCTTATTTTCCTTATGGGCATAATACAACCCACCACCGATGATGCCACCAATGATTAAAATCGTTGGAATCAACCCACTGTGAAAGGGCAGGCCAAGGTCATTCACCATGAAGATTTCAAAACCTCGCCACATGACTGGAATACCTACAATGATCAGCTTTTGTACGGCAGCAACGATTACAAGACCAACTGCGGCTGATGCCAGAATACCACCAAAGTTGTGATTCTTGTACTTTTTGAAATAGTACAACATAGCCAGTGCCGGGAAGGTCAGCAAGCTCAGCAGGTGAACCCCAATAGAAAGACCAGCTACATAGATCGTCAACAGCAACCAGCGGTCGGTTTTGGGTTCATCGGGCAGAGTGTACCACTTGGTCATGGACCACAGAGTAAGGGCGGTAAAGAAGGTAGACATGGCGTATACCTCACCTTCTACTGCTGAGAACCACACGGAAGTGGAAAAGGCTGTAGCCAAACCGGCAACCAAACCGGCTCCGGTAACGGCGATGGCCTGTCCCTGATCCAGCTCTTCATCGCGGCCTACAAGTGCCAGTTTGCCAAATTTGGTGGTCACCAAACAGATAAACATAGCCGCAAAAGCCGAACAAATACCCGACATCAGGTTTACAGAGAAGGCAATATCTTCCGGATTACCGGAAACGACCTCAGCCACCCAGGTGAACAGGCGGCCAATGAGTACAAACAGTGGTGCTCCCGGAGGGTGAACCACCTGTAGTTTGTAAGCTCCCAGAATGAATTCTCCACAATCCCACAAACTACCGGTTCTTTCGGCAGAAAAGAAATAAACTACCAGGGCGATGGCAAAAACCAGCCAACCGGCAATTCTGTGCATATTTTTTGTTGATCCCATTGAGTGTAATCGTTGATTTACAGTAAAGTGCGCGAAAAAACGCTACTTCCGGAGGGATGCCCCGGAAGGGATTTCAGTTCCACTAAAAAACAGAACTGCAAAAGTAATAAAATATTGTCAGTCGCTGCTTTGTGTGGCAGATTAAACCTGGAAGCTTTAAGAATTGTCTACATTTGCAAAGAACCACATTTACGATTATGTTTAAATTACTAATCACCGGCGCCATCATTTATTTTATTTATCGTTTTTATATTGCTCCGCCAAGTATTGACCGGCAGGGGCCCACAATTCGCGACAAAGATCAGTCGTCGAGTCGGCGGGATAATGAAGATGATTACATCGATTACGAAGAGGTAGACTAATGAATCAACATGACTTTCGCATTGGCGATTTGGTGTTGTACAAAAACAACCAGCTGATCGCCTTCAACAAGCCTCCGGGCATTCCGGTACAGGCTGATAAGAGTGGGGATTCCGCCCTGCTCGATCTGGGGGAGATTTACTGCAAATCCAAGCTCCACCTCATTCACCGCATCGACCGGCCGGCGAGTGGCGTGGCGCTGATGGCCAAGAATCCATCGGCTTTGGCTGAATTGAACCGGCAGTTTAAGGAACGTGAGGTGGACAAAACTTACCTGGCGGTGGTTGCCAATAAACCCAATCCGGAAAGTGGGCAATTGACGCATTTTTTGCGCAAAAATGGGCGGATCAATCGTACGGAAACTTTTGATACGGAGGAGCCGGAGAGTCGTAAGGGTACGCTAAAATACCGGTTGCTGGCCAGTATTGATCGTTATCACCTGCTGGAAATCAATTTGCACTCCGGACGCCATCACCAGATTCGGGCACAGCTGGCCGCTATTGATGCGCCCATCAAAGGCGATGACAAATACGGCTTCAAACGTGCCAATCGCGACCGTTCGATCCAGTTGCACGCCTGGAAACTGACTTTTGTACACCCCATTTCAAAAGAAAAGACAACAATCGTGGCTCCACCGCCACAGGGCCCGGTTTGGAATGCCTTCCGCGAACAGCTTTCACTAGACGAGGTATAACTATGGAATTGATCAAGAAATATTTTCCCCAGCTGAATGCCAAACAACTGGAACAATTGGAGCAGTTGGGACCACTATACGAAGAGTGGAATCAGAAAATCAACGTGATTTCCCGTAAGGATATCGAAAACCTTTACCCGCACCATATTTTGCATGCTATGGCTTTGGCCAAAATTGTGCAGTTTGTGCCCAATGCCTCTGTGCTCGATCTGGGCACCGGTGGAGGACTGCCCGGCATTCCCCTCGCCATTCTCTTTCCCGAAACCCAGTTTACGCTGGTGGACGGCACCCGCAAAAAGATCACGGTGGTAAGCGCCATCGCCGAAGCCCTGCGATTGGAAAACGTGGTGGCCCTACACGCTCGCGCTGAGGAGCTGAAGCAGCAATTTGATTTCGTGGTATGCCGCGCCGTAGCCAGCATCGATAAACTCTACGAATGGAGTATGCCTCGCATCAAGATGGACCCACAGCTACACGGCCTACCCAATGGCCTGATCACCCTCAAGGGCGGCGCTGTACAAAAAGAATTGAAGGCGCTTCCGCGTAAGGCATATTCTGAGGTGTATCCGCTTTCGCGTTATTTTGAGGAACCCTATTACGAAGAGAAGTGTGCGGTATATGTGCAGCGGTAAAAAATGTGTATCTTCCCATAAAAACCAGACCTATGAGCGACAAATCATTATTCCGCCAGATCGTTGATGCGATTATCAATGCCTTCAAATATTTTTTGGGTAGGAAGGAGAAGAAGGATTAGTGCAGTTTATCTACTTCGCTAACCTTGGCCAGCACATCGGCGTATTTGATTAAATTGATCCGCACTTTTTCTAACTCTTCGCGTAGGGCATCAGCGTATTCCCAATTGCTTTCATATTCCGATACGGAAACATGATCTGGTCGGCGGCCTTCGTAGTCTTCCAGTTTGGGATGCCATTTGGCCAGTAAAGGACGCAATTCTTTATTGAGCACTGCGGTGGCCACCTTGCCCAGTGTCATTTCCCCTTTATTTTGGGCTTTGGCGATTTCCGGGCCATATTTTTTAAGTACACTACGGGTGGATTCAAACAGAGAATAAAAGGAAGACAACGCTTCCCGCAAGATACCCTCATCTTTTTTCAACTGCACTACGGTCACGCGGGTGACCAGTTCAACGTAAATTTCCCAGGCGGCATCTCTTTGTATATCATTTACTTCCCAGGTACCTTCCAGCCCAAGAAATGGAATTTTGATTTTGAAGCTTTTGAAGTTTGCGTTTGCCATAGTGATGATTTTCAGCAAAGATAAATAAATTCCGTATTCGCTAGTTTTTACCGTTTTTACTCACCGCTTTGGCTTTGCCCGCTGGTTATTCCGAGTTATTTGCAGCAACTTGCCTTCAAAAAACACACCTTATGAAAATTTCAGCAAAAGCGATCACATTCCTCCTTCTAATCGGCCTGGTGGTTTTCTCCTGCTCCACTACAAAGAAGACAACAAACGACACAACTGCCAACAACTCCGAGCTAATTGGCACCTGGAAACTTCAGAGTATCAATACGGGTAATCTAACCGTGGAAGTGGAAACAACAACACTGACGTTGACTTTCTCTGCTCCCAGCGAAGGTGAGGAACACATGACAGTTGTAATGCAGGGCCCCTGCAGCCGCCGTACCAGCACGGTGACCATTTCCACTAATGGTAAATTGCGCTGGGGAGAGTTCAACCAGCCTGTTGAAGCCTGTGATGTATTTTTTGAGGAAGAGTTTTTGAGCAAGCTCCAACGCATGGTGCGTTATGATATTCTGGATTCAGGCAACCTGGCTTTCACCGATGGTAGGAAGGAGAAATTTGAGGAAGTGTTGTGGTTTATACGATAGAGGTGCATAATAAATTTCTAAGGTCACAGTTTTAAATACGAACCTTCCAACACTACAACATGAGAAACTACCTATTCGCCCTGTGGCTATGCTTGCCGTTGACTCTTTTTTCACAAAATGATACCATTTCCTGGCCCGCCGATATGCGGCTGGAGCCAACCAAGGAGGATGTACTTGTCACCTTGCGGATACTCGACTACCACGAGCGGCCGGTGCGGGGATTAGTGCTTTGGGTGGTACAAAAGGAGTCCGGTAAGGTGTATCAGAGCGCCACTTCCGAAGATGGCAAGGCGCGGTTTTTATTGCCCAAAAACCAAAACTATCAGATCAACGCCGAAGGGGCTGAGAATGTCAAAACCTTCAGGACGCTCAACGAAAAGATGGCGCGCAGTGCGTACGTGGTGCACATTCCGCAGCAGGATTTTACGGAAGAGGCGAGGGGAGATACTTTGTGGCAACGGGTTTCTCCGGCTCAAACACCAACTCGGGAGCGTATTAAGGTGCTTTTGACCACCATTGATCTGTACGGGAATCCACTGGAAGGGGAAGTGGTCAATTTCACCGGCCAAAACTCCGGAAAGACCTATGCCGGAAAGACCAACAGCCTGGGACGGGTTCACCTCATGCTTCCGGAAGGCGATACCTACTGCCTGGGTGTGGCTTTTGAAAAGGATATTCAGTGTATTGAAGTGCCCAAATCGGATCGGGCGGGTTCTTTGCGGCTTACCTTGACTACCATTGGCACCAAAGCTTATCTGAAGCGCAAGGCCGAGCGCGAGCGACAATTATTTCTGAGGGATAGTTTGTATGAAGCCCAACGCATTCAGGACTCGATCAATCAGGCCAATTGGATGGACCAACTGGATTACATCAGCCAATTGAATGCCGGAAAAACGCCCGAAGAAGTACAAAAGAAAATTGAGCAGGCGGCCGAGGCCGAACGCGATTCACTGGCCAATGATGGGCACTACTTTGAAAAGGCCGGTAAGGAAGTGGAGGCGGTGCTCTACCGCATGAGGCAGGAATGGAAAAATAAGGTGATCGTCACCGATGTGACCTGTAGTATGAATCCGTATATGGACCAGGTGCTACTGTGGCATGCGCTACAGCTTACGCAAAACGAAAGCAACCGCTACCTCTTTTTCAATGATGGTGATGGCAAAACGCAGGAACAGAAGCTCATCGGACAAACCGGTGGGATTCACACTACCGATGCACGACAAATGCCGGATTTATTAAAATCCATGAGCGAAACCAAAGCCTTCGGTTGTAGTGGCGACAGCCCGGAAAATGACCTGGAAGCTTTGCTGGAAGGCGTCCGCCAAATGAGTGGCTTTGACGAGCTGGTGCTGGTGGCTGATAACCTCAGCGATGTGCGCGATATTGAATTGCTGACCGAGCTCAATGTTCCAATACGCATCATCCTGGCCGGATCGGAATGGGGTGTCAACGAACAATACCTGGAAATCGCCTTCAAGACGGGCGGTTCGGTGCACACCATCGAGCGCGATATTGATCACCTGGCACAATTGGCTGATGGGGAGACCATCACCATTGGAGAGCACCGGTACCAGGTGATTCGTGGAAAGTTTATTCGGGTGTCTAAGTTGTAGGTTTCAGAGAAAACACCACCTCATCCCCCTCTTGCTGTTTGGTACGGGAGAAGCCGTTTTTCTCCAGCAATTTGATGCTAGCCGCATTTTCAAAATGGGTAAAGGCCTGCATTTTGTGGAGCTGTAAGTCGTCAAATCCAAAGGAAAGTATTTTGGCGAAAGCCTCCTGCATCAATCCCTGCCGTTGATAGTCGGGATGTAATTCATAACCGACATCCGCTACCTTTCTGTCATCGGAGAAGTTCCACAAACAGATGGTGCCGATCGGTTGGTCTTTTCCCCTGAGAGTCAGGGCCCAATAGAACCACTTTTTTTGAGCGTTAACCTTGATGATAAAATTGATGAATTCATCGGCGTCTTCTCGGGTCGTCCATTTCTGCCGGGCAATGTAGCGGTTGACCTCCGGATGGCTGCGCAGGGCGTAGATGTCGGCCGCATCCTCAGGTTTTAGCTTTCGGAGTACGAGGCGCGGAGTGGTAAGGAAAGGTTGGATTTCAGCCATAATTTTAAATAGCTTTTTAAGGATGACTAAAACTAATAAAATTTTTGGCTGGGGCAAAACAGTGTTTTCATCGAGTCCTGGCATCAGAGCAGGTCAATGATCAGTTTGTTTTCAAGCCGACTTCTTACCCATAAATTAATTTCTTCAATGCCATTTCGAATAATATTTTCCTTTTTTATCTTTTGCAGATATTCAAGTAAGGAAGTCAAAATTGCTTGCTTCTTTACCAAATCGCCATTAAGGGCAGATAGGGATTTTAGCTGATCTAGCAATTGTTTTTCAAAAGTAAAATACGCATTATGTCTATCCAGATAACGTCGGGTGCTTTGCTGAACCAATTCCTCATCCTGATGGCCTCCTTTTTCGTGATTAATGATCAAGAGGAATATTTTACTTAAAGATTTTAGGTCATTTCTTTGTTCACGGCTGGCGGTCAGCGAAAATAGCCGTAGAAACCAGGTCTCCGCAAGGTCAAACTTTTCGATGATAAAATAAAACACCGCAATGTTGTAGAACCAGGTAATTTTCCTTGATTCGATCATTGATTCCACTTTATCGGCATAGGTAAGCAATTGTGTTTCAATTTCGGGTACCATTTTTTGAGCTTCCAGAAACTGATTGGTATTTATGAGTTTCAAAAAATTTAGGAACTCAATATTTTGAAAGTCCTCCACTTCATCATCTAAAAAAACAGGCAACAACCTTCTCGCCTCATCAAGCCATTTGTCAAATTCTTCATATTCTTTGGCCCATTGAAGGGTATTTAAGTAGTTATAAATATGTAGTTTGTATCGATCAGGGTATTTTTTTTTAAAATGGAGATATTCCTTTTGATTCCAGAGGGTTAGCATCTTTTGGTAATTTCGCAAGGCATTTTGTTTGTCCATCTTTAAGCGATACAAAAGTGCCAGTGCATCGAAGCAGGCATTTTGGGCAAAAAAAGTGGGTGCCTGGTGTTCCGTTTTTAATAGAAGTTCGATAAGATGCTCTACCCGTTTGGCGAGTTCTTCCTGCCGGATGTCACCGTGGCAACGAAAGAGCAAAAAGGCCTGGTGGCGGCATTTTTCGAAGCGTTCAACTGCCAGCATGTGCTGTAAGGTTCTTTCCCTTTCTTCGTGCAAGGTTAGTACCCGATCCATCATCCCCTTTTTGAGGTTGTTCATGGAGAGCATCAGTTGATGATCGAGTATGGCACATATTTGCTGGTGGCATTCGTATTTTACCGCCTCTTTTTTTACGATTTCAAACTGCTGATTACTTTGTATAGCTAAGCCTTTCTTTTTTAAAAGATAGGCCTCATGAATTTTAGTATTTAATTCATTTTCAATTGGAAACTTTTCGTATTTTAACCGGAGTGCACGCATCAACTGCCTGTACAGCGTCTGTTTTGCTCTGGAATAGTTTTTAATCTTTTTTTTGATGCGATCCGGAATGGAGCTTATTTCCTGATCACTTGATGCGATCAAGTGATTCAATTTTTTATATAGCAGTAGATGTTCCTGACCACTTCTTTCTTTGCTTAATGCAGAGAAGTATTGCTTTTCATTTTTATCTAAGGCAGCAATGACTTTTAATAGTAAAATATCTCTGACCATAAAACGGGGCTTGTAGGTGTATATTTGCTTTTAGGGCAAAGGTATTGATTTACAGTGATTTGTAAGGAATAGGAGTATGCGAAAATTTTATTGAAAGTGATAAAAATGACATTTTGTGTCCTTGATCCTAGCCACTACAATTGGCAATTTGCAGTAAATTTTAAAAGAGCCCTAAATAAAGCGAGATGAGTTATCAAGCCATTTCTTCATGCAGAGGTAGAATTCAGAAGCTCCTGGTCAAATATAATGGCAGTGAAGCTAGTCTGGAATTTATTGAGGATGTACTGCAAAGTTTTCCCGAAGATACCGAGATACTGATCTGGATTAATGATGATTCGTATTTGTTGGGAATGGAGAGATTAACGGTGCGTTTGGGGAGGCGCAATTGCCAGGTTATACCACAGGCCAATCAGTGGACGCTGGAAACGCTAGTCAATTTTGCCCCACCACTAATAAGTGTCAGTGGTTCTGTTTGGGCACGGGATGATCACTACATTTCAAAAAACAGGGACCACTGGGGAATTATCCACTACGGTGAAAGAAGCATTCCGGTAATCCTGAAAAATGTCGGGATCATACATGAGGAACTACAACTTGACAGGGTATTGCCTTTCGGCAATATTTTGATTGACCAAACATTCCTCTTTTATGACAGAAGCGATGTGTGGGGTAACGAAGAAGAAAAATTTAAAGAATTTTTACGCACCAACCTTTTTCCCAAGGCAACTTCAATTGATCAAATTGTGGGTTTGGGGTACCAGCAGATAGGCATAGAGCACAACTTGTTGGCACCACTAAATTCAGGGTTAGATATCACCTCTTTCTTCAAACACATTGACCTGATGTGTACACCAACTGGTGTGGACAACCAGGGAGCACCGGTGATACTGGTGGCTAGAGTGGTCTCTCCGCATCCGGAATACGAACGAGAAGTGAGTGCTGCTAACGGCTTGATGGATACAATTGCTAATCAGCTTAATGATGCAGGTATTATCGTGTTGAGAAATCCGGTGCCTTTTCTTCGCCTGGCTCCGAAGGAACATTGGGTAGGCTATTACAATAATGCTATTGTAGAAAGTACAGATGAGCATCGACACGTATGGTTGCCTGGATTTAGAGCAGGGGCATTACTGACACCCTATTTGGAATGCATTGAGCAAAAGAATGCCGCAGTTTGGGAAAGCTTGGGATTTGAAGTGCATTTCATTTCCGGAGGGATATTTGAACTGTCGAGAGAAGGGAATCGAGGAGGAGCTTTACGATGTTTAACGGTAGATTTTAGATAACTAAACTCAATATTATGTCGGAGAATAAAATTAAAATTAGGTCACTTGATGGTAGTAAATATCAGTATCATGTTATTTCCATTAAAATAGAAAAAAGAGATAGTAGTGGTACCGCTCAATATTTTTTATTGATTCATGAGGAGGGGCAGTCAGCCGCTTATGAATATCAGCTTTCTACTACGGGCCATGTGGCTTTTAAAGTAAAGGTTGAAAATAATACAGTTTACTACTGGGAAAAACAGACTGCTCTATCAGGCAGCAGTGTAAGAACAGAATACGATGCTTCCAAACTCACCGATTACTCCATGAGCTTTGGTGTTTCCAGTGGTACTGATTGGCTGGCTCTGAAAATGATCGGGTCGGATGATGCCAGAATTGGCTTATTTGAACTGGCGCCAGGTATGGGGCATGAGACAGAAATAGGTTTTAAACTACACGAAACCAAGGCTGATTGGCTGGTTATCGAATCTTATTTTCCTTCAAAAGTCTAGTAATAATTTCAAAAAACCAAATGATGTCTCCAACTGAAGTAGCGGAAAGAGTCACTCTGCTCGAGCAGGAAGTGGACCGTCTAAAACAGCGTATTGCCAAGCTTTTAGAAACGCTAGAAGATCATCCACAGCACTTTTTTCGCACGCTTCAGTTGGATAAACTGACCCTGGCGCAAGGAGAGGATACGTTAGCTACACTCCATATCCAAAAGCCGGGAAAAGGCTTTTCTCCGGAGGTTGAACTACGAACTACCCCTGGTATGTCGATAAAGCTGCAAACAGATCAATCAGTGGATATCGTTGGAGGAAAATATCTCTGTATTGTTGCTGATGCCACTTTTTTGGAATGTGCTTCTGTAGTTGTCGAAGGCGAATTGGCCGCCAGGTTAAAGTACTCAAAACCGTTCATCTGGCGCAAAAGCCAGGAGAGGGTTCGATTATCGCATGCTACCAAGGGATTTCCGATAATCACCAGAATCGTCACGGTTAAAGGGCAATCCAACAGAATAAATACGTCAATCTATATTGATCAGATCGACCAACACTGGTACCTCGAAGGCTCTGAAGGGCTTGAGGAAGTACGGGCAGTGTTTGTTGGCAAAATATGATTTACTCTTAGCTCTTACTTTTAAAATCTGTCGGTTAACCAGACAGGCTTTTATTCTTATGCTTAAAATTTAAGAAATATGACACAAACGAAAGCTGTTCTAATGAACGAACTGAAAAAACGCCTGAATGACCAGAAGGTTTTCAATGAGATAGGTCAAAAATTTGATTTTGATGATCAGGTTAAGGTGATGCAGAACTTGAGAAAGGATTTGAGAAGGAGTAATCTGGCTCCTTCAAAGCTCCAAAATAATCGAATACTCGATAATCTTGAAAGGAACTACAGTGTTAATCTGCTTACAGAAACTATCGTAGAGAGGTATGGCAGGCCCTCTTTGCTTATTAATGGCCTTGACTTTGAAGTACCCACTAGCGCTACGTGGGCCGAAAGACTGAAAAAGTTTAAAAAAGGTATTCAATATGCCATCCCTGCGATTGGTAGAATCGAGTTGAAGAATCATCTTCAATACGACTGGGTTGGTACTGGATGGTTGCTCGGGAAGAACGGGGTTCTGGTGACCAATAGGCATGTAGCAGCTCTTTTTGCTCACCGTGAAAAAGAAAAATATGTCTTTAAAATTGGTTCTAGGAACAAACAAGTCAGTTCATTTATTGACTTCAGAGAAGAACATCAGGTTCCTTTTGAGTCAGAATTTAAGATCACGGAAATAGTATACATTTCTGAAGATGAACATTTGGATATTGCAATCTGTAAGGTCTCCCCGGTAAATATCGATTCTAATACATTACCTCCTGGTTTAGAACTGGAGGGTGAACCTGTAGTAGAAGGTACCTTGGTATATACTATAGGCTACCCTGCCTGGGATTCTCGGGTCCTTGACCTCAATCTTATGGATAGCATATTTAGAGGTATATACAATGTTAAACGATTGGCTCCAGGCAAAATCACTGGGAATAACATTGAAAGTTATCACTACGAGCATGACTGCACTACCTTAGGAGGGTGCTCTGGTTCTGCCGTTGTCAATCTTGAATCAGGAAAAGTGATTGGATTACACTTCGCTGGGCGATATAGACACTATAATTTAGCAATTAAGTCTCATCATATTGTTAAATTATTACATAGCTTGAAAATCTCCTGTTAGTTTTTTCCAAGCCATAAGAATTCCTTTAAACATAAACTATCATCGAAGTCACCTAAAATCCATTTAAGTATGAATAATTACAAAAATCTTCAGGAATTAAAGATGCAAGTACTGGGTTCTACAAATATTCAAAACGAAATAAAGAAAAACCCGGTTGATTTTTTCCAGTCACTAGAAACTGAAAAACCTATTGATCATCCCTATGTCTTTCTTTCAGTTATAGGGATTGTTGGAATTACTCTATTTGCTGCAGTCATTATTGGTGGTATTATCGCTCTTCAGGCTCCAGAAATGGGAACGGATCGAGAAGATAATCCTATTATCATTGCCCGTGAAATTCCGGATTTTATCATCATGCTTGGCTCTACTGCATTAGGGACTTTGGCAGGATTATTGGTGCCAACTCCAAAGAATGAAAATGGGTAATTGACCCTGATCCTACTATTGCTCAAAAGATGATCAAAATGAAAACTACACTTATCACATTAGGGATATGGCTTGTGGCTCTTACTGCATCTGCACAATTTCCACAAATTCAACAATCCGCAGAATTTGAAACCAGAAGGATCATTGAAGAAGCTCAAAGGCCGTCTGTTTTGGAAGGGCTTGAGGACGAAAGCCTGCAAATTTCGTCAAATACTACCTTGGTGCAATACTGGATTTATTATGACAGTATTTATCTGGAACTGAAAGGGGAGTTGCGACAAAACGGAGTCTTAAAAAAAAGCAAGTCCCAAGCCGACATCATTGCTACCGATGAGGTAGTGGGTGAGGTGATAGACAATATGCAAGACGTCCGTGAAATGATTGAGAAGCTAAAGATACAATACTATGATTCTCCAAAAGTGGAAATACCTTTCCAGAGATTATTTCCCGCCCGAAATTCAGTACTGGCGGAGGTCTTCTACCATTCTGTATTTAATAGCAGCCGCTTGTCCTTTGTCGACAATATTGTCATCCAGGGCAATTTGGAGCAGGGTAATATTTACTCGGAATTGGTGAGTGGGAATATTGGCGTGTTTAGGTTGGGTTTTGGAACGCTGCTAACGTCCAGAAATGATACGATTACCAGTGAAGAATCTTTGCAAAAGTTAATTGGTGGTGGAGGTAATGCAGTTTTAAACGCCTATTATCCAGTGTTTTATTCCCGTGGGAAAAACCTGGATCTCTATTGTCAATTTGCGCCAAAAATAGCCGGAGATTTGCCCGTGCTTGGGTCTTTGACCGATGAGATCACCGGCAATGTAAACCTGTCGGGTGAAGTTTATGTCGATCTGACTTCGAATAATAAGGCAGTTAATTTATTTGCCTATTTCCGGGCAGGTTACATCTTTGGCACACCCGATTTTTATGATAATCTTGAGGTTGACCGAAAAGGTTTTTGGTTTGGACAATTGAATGTAGGTGTTACGCTTTCCTCAAATATCAGAATATCAATTACCACTCCTGTATTTAGCTCTCAGGATAAACTACAGCGCTTCCCGGTCATGATTGGCACTCAGGTCTTGGATGCCTTTAGTAAGAGATAGTCCTTGCATATTAATCAATAGGTGTCAGGAAAATTGGCTGTTTTGAGATAGGCGTTGATGAAAACTTCCCTCCGCACGATGACGAAATTTCCATGCCGGGAGATTCTGGTTCTAAATGGATGATATCTGACGGGGAAAATGCAACAAATATCATGGCCGGGCTTCATTTTGCCGGTGAATCGAAAGACAATCCCCATGAGCATGCGCTGGCCTGTTATCCAAAGGCGGTATTTAAGAAACTGGGTATTCGTACCGCCTGAGATAAACAATCCTTATTATTTTCGAGCATCAGGAATTTGTCTCTCTCCTGGTGCTCTTCTTTTTCCTTCACGGCCTCCCCATCACCAGCTCCCTAAACTCCGTCAATGCCGCACTACCCGCACCGGCCGCTTCAATATAGTCGATATCTGCGAGTAGCAATTCCTGCGCAGTGTAGCCTTCGGCAATTTTTTCTCCGTTGACCATATAGTAGAGTCCGGGAAAGTTCTCGTAGCCACTTAGTGTCAGGTCTTTGACTTCATTCAGTAACTCCTGTGCCTTCTCCGGTTGGCCATTGAGCCAGTAAACTACGGCCATTTTCCCACCCATTACTGGTTTTACAAAATCCTGGCAGTCCATTTTTAGGCTGCTGTCGGCCATCATCAGGGCATTTTCGAGGTCTTGATTGGCCAGGTGCCAGATGGCGAGACTGGCGTAGTAATAGGCCAGCACACTTTGGCTGGTCTGTGTGACCGTTGGGAAGTGTGAAAAAGCGTACTCACATTTGTCCACGCATTTTTGATGGAAATAAATACGTTCCTTATGATGCTCCGACTCGTGGGCCTTCCGGCTGTAATAAAAAGCACAAAAGTATTCATTATTATAGTTGGGCCGCAGGAGCAAGTCCTTTTCGACATCAGTTAGATTTAGGGCGGCGTAGTTGTTGTCGGTTTCGGTTTCAGCGGCTTCCTCTTCGACAATTTCGCCAGCTGATTCAAGACCGTACTTCATGCTTTCCTCCGGAGTCAATTGATGAATGCGATCCGAGGCTATGAAAGTCCACCAGGGCATCCATTTTTTGAGGGTATTGTCACGGCCGCCGGAGTAAAGGAAGTTGTCCTCCGGAGAAATGACTACTTGTGTCAATGCACCATCATGACCGTGGAAGGTTTGTAATTCGGCTCCTTCTCTATCCCATACCTTGACGGTCTCGTCGGTACTGGCCGTGAACACATAATTGCCGTCATGCGTAAAGCCTACACTCAATACCGCTGTTTCGTGACCTTCAAAAGTTTGTATGACTTCGCCTTCCAGGTCGCTCAAAATGGCCCGATTATCCAATCCACCACTCAGGATGAATTGTCCATCCGGCGAAAAACAAACATCTCGAACTTGCTTACCACCGTGGAGCTCAAGTGACTTCAATTCGGTACCCTGCATATCCCAAAGTCGGATGGTGCCGTCCCGGGCTCCGGTGACCAGCATTTTGCCATCCGGCGAAAGATCCATGCCGTAGATGCGTTCCTTGTGCCCCACAAAGGCAGCCAGTGAATCGCCTTGGTGGTTCCATAAAAATAGATTGCCCAGCAAGTCGCCGGAAAGTATTTTGCTACCATCGGCGGTAAACTGCAAACTGTAAATGGCACTTTTGTGTGGGGTGAAGGTTTGTAATAATTTCCCTTCTGCGGTCCACAAGCGTGCATCGGTGCTTCTGCCTCCGCTCACAATGTATTGGCCATCGGGAGAGTAGGTTACAGCCAGTATCTCGGTCTCACTGTCGTTATTTTGTTTTTTGATTTGCAGATTGTCGGAAAACCAGGTTAGTGCCCCACTTTTATAACCTGCCAGTACCGTTTCCCCATTCGGTGCAACGGCCAGGGCATTGATCTGATCGCCTTCTGCTCCGGAATAACTGTTCAGCTCCGGCCCGCGGTAGTACCAAAGTGCGGCGATTTTATCGCGGCCGCCCGATACAAAGAAGGGCGTTCCATTGGCTACAGCCAAAGCGGCGAGCGGCTCCTTGTGATAGCGAAACACCTGTAGCTCATTGCCTTCCCGATTCCACATCCTGACCGTCCGATCCGTGGAAATGCTGAGAATGAGTTGACCATCATCCAGAAATACACCTTTTTCTACCGATTCTTCGTGTCCGGAAAAGGTTTGCAATAAATCGCCCTGCAAGTTCCACAAACGCAGGGTGTTATCCCAACTGGCGGTGAGGATGCTCTGCCCATCGGGTGAAAAGCACGTTGAAGTGATGGGGCCGGTATGACCTTCCAGGTTGGTAACCAATGTGCCGTCAGTACGCCATACTTTGGCTGTTTTATCCCAGCTGGCCGAAGTAAGGAATTGTCCGTCGGAAGAAATATCGACTGAGGTGATGAAGTGGTCATGGGCGGGAATGGATTGTACCAATTCCCCATTCAGTGACCAGATTTTAAGGCTCCGATCCCAACTTCCGGTAATCACTTGTTGGCCATCAGGAGAGAACTGAACGGAACTAACGTCACCAACGTGATCGCTGAACCGCTGAAGTACGGTTCCTTTGGTGTCCCATAAAACAGCTGTATTGTCGGCACTCCCGGTGAGGATTTTTTGCCCGTCAGCCGAAACGGCAATATCCAAGATTTCGGCCGTGTGTACTTCTCCTGTCGATAGCAGCTCCCCCCGCTTGTTCCAGATGCGCAATTTGTTATCCCAACATCCGGTCAATACCCAATCTTTTTTTGCAAGAATGGCTGCACTGTTGACAAAATCGGGATGTTCCAAAGCCATGGCGTAAAACGGGGAGGGATAACTACTGAGCAAATCGTGAAATTGCTGTCTGGCACTTTTGCTATTGGTTTTTAGCTGCACCGCTTCCTGTGCGATGCGTAAGCCATGAGTGGGATTGGTCTTGCCGAGTTTGTAGGCCAGTCCGGCCATTTCACTGGCCCTGGCTTCCAGTTGTGCTTTTTCTTCCGCCTTGCGGGCACGGTCGCGTTCTGTCTTGAGCAGTTCAATATAACCGCCAAAGGATTTTTCAATCCATTCATCCAAATCGTTTTGAGCCGGTGGATTGAGTTCTGCCGAAAGGCGAAAATATTTGATGGCGGTTTCAAAATCTTGATTGTTGTACTGCTTGATGCCTTCAGTACGCCAGTATTGATAAGTTTGTTTATCCTGGCTGAAAGCTGGCTGACTGAAGGACAGCAGTAGAAGGATGAACAAGGGTAAAGAGGTTTTCATACTTTTTAGGGTTTTATTAGAGTTGTTCTGCCGGGATTATTTTGGGCGCAAATTGCCCCTTTTCTTCCCACACTGTGTCTTTTTTCAGTCGTGTAGCTAAGGCTATACTCCTTCAAAAAGACTTCGCGTGGTTGAAAATGGACTAATTTTCCCACCAAACTACCCCAGCAGAACAACTCTAGTGACAAAGCCGCGAGATCAGTTGTTGAAGGGGCTGATCTTCAGGCCTTAAAGTAGAGGCTATCGTATAATTCTGACAAGCAAGCGGTATTTCACCTACATCCCGAAACCGATCGCCCAGCGCCTTGTGATTTTTATAGGTGTTGTTGATCAGTCGGTTGGTGGCTTCGATTTCTAGTTCTGCTTGTTTGTTTCTTTCATTATTGATATCCAGTGCCCGGGCTTCCTCAAAACTATTGAGGGCGGCCAGCAATTGTACTCCGCCTGCTTCGTAATAGGCTTTACCTGCGGTAAAAAGGGAGTCGTACTGTATATCTTTTTGCTGTAATTCTTCAGTTGTCACAATGGCTTCTTGGGCCTGAATGCCGCCTCCATCGATCTGGTTCTGAAAGTCAGTGATCTTGTCTTTTGCTTCCGCAAATGAGGCAATGGCGGCCGGATAATCGCCATCGCGTTGCAGTCGCTGACCTTCGGCCAGCAGGCGGTTGTAGTCGGCCTCAACAAGATCAAAAACCTGTTGGTTGGCCTTTTGGGCAAAACGCACCGCAAAGAAGGTTGCCGTGATGGCAATGACGGCTAATGCCACACCCACTACGGCCACCAGCCGGGCACGGATGCGCTTTCTGCGCTCTTCTTCAGCCAGCTTTCGCAATGCCGCCATCTCCTGTTCTCGTTCCGCACGAGCGGCCGCTTCTGCGGCTTTCGATTCTTCGGCCTTGCGCTTGCGTTTGGCTTTGAGAATGGGCGCTACAATGGTATCATGACTTAGTTCGTAGGTGTAGCCGCCTTTCAGGCTCGGCTCGGCCCGTAATAAGTGCACGTTGACGAGTTTGTTGAGCAATTCGGGCGTAAAGCCAAAGGAGGCATAAATTTGCCCTTCATAAATACTCAGGCGACGTTCTTCTTCATCAAAGATCAATCCCTCCTCGATCAAAATTCGTGCGGCCTGTTTTTCGGCATCGGTATCGAGTAGATTGATCTGGTCTTCGTAGTAATTTTCGTAGATGTGCTCCATGTTGTCGAGCTCATCCCGTGTAATTTTTGATAAGCCCTGGTCGATCACCTTGCGCTCCAGTGCCTGGCAGAGGATTTGTAACTGGAAGGACTCAATCTTTTCACTCCGATCCCTGGTGAGGTAGTTGAGAATGGTTTCGATGGCTTCATCTTCATAGTCAAATGGCGGCGTGATGAAGCGCTCGTCCTTCATAAAAGCCGGATTGAGGATGGCTTCTTCGGCCTGCTCGACATTCAGGGCATGAAGTTCGTAGCAACTCTTCAAAATATTGGGGTGAAAATCGGCAAGGTTATGTAATAAACTCATGCGATCAGAGCGAATCGACATGATGATTTTTACCTCGATGGGGTGGTGGATGGCATCGAGTTCGGCTTCGGTAAGTATCGGCGTAGCATCCTTCTCAAACTGCTTTCCAATAATTTCGCGAAAGCGGTTGGGAATTTCGGTATGAATTAATTCCGCCAACTGCTGCTTAAAATCATAGATGGCTTTTTCGGGGTAGGTGAAAAGCTCTTCAAATTGATCAAAAATCAGGATGAAACCATTGTGCTGCGAATTGAGCTGCAGCGTTTTGGCATAGTACCAAAGTGATCCATCATCGTCAATGATTTTATCAAGTATAGAATTGGCTTTAGCCTCCCGGGCAATGGCCTGTCCCGAAATGTCTACGGGCAAGCTGCTACCTTTTCCGCTGTATGCTCCAAAGCGTATAGAAATCGGCAGGAAGCTATCGTCGGCCTTGATGCGCGGCAGAATACCGGCATTCAATAGTGAACTTTTGCCCAGCCCCGACTTGGAATAGAGGATGACGTGATCTTCCAGCCCGATTAGCTCATACAATTCCTCAATATCCTTCTCCCTTCCAAAGAAGATATCTTTTTGAAAGCCCTGAAATGGTTGTGCTCCGGGGTATCTGTAATTGTTCATTGGCGATGCAAAATCTTGCTTACAAGTCCTGCGCTTCGTGTAGCAGGGCCAGTAGCTCTTTACGTATCTTATTCGACTGCAAATTGGCTTCCTGATGATCAATGATGTCCTGCAGGATGCGTTTGTTAAGTCGGTTAAATTTATTGGTCAATAGAATCACATCATCGATCAACTCTTGTCCGCGCTCACCCAGTTCCTCAAGGAAAAAGCGGAATTCTCCCAGCACTTCTTTGATGCGGTCTTCAGCCACTCCATCGATCAGGCTGGAAATGGGTGATTGTTTTTCCTCCTCAATTTGGCGAATGAGATTGGCGTTGACGCAACGAGCGTGGAATTCGTCCACAAATTCGCGGATTTTATTGGGCACAAATTCGATCTTAAACTGCTCAAAGCAGAAGGTCTTTACTTCATCATCAACCGCCTGATTGGAGGCGTAGCGCACAAAATTGAAATCATTGTGGATGTAGAGAATACGTAGGAGCAGCTGCATGTACCATTTATCAAAGGAAATACCGAGAAAAATGAAGTTATCGGCTTCCTTGATGATCTTTTTAAGCCGTTCCGGCATACTGTTTCCCGAAAAGATGGACTCGAAATAATCGAACAGATCATTGTGCGTCAGTACCATCGACTCCTGTCGGTCAATGCTGCCGAGCATATTGTAAATCAGCGGCAGGCGTGAAGTAGGGGTCTTGAGCCTTGGATCAGGAGGTGTCTTTTTCCAGTAAAACTGGAACATGTGATTGACATTCAGTTCTTTGAAAGTCTTGGAGATCAGCTTGTCGGGAGTGACCTGCACAATGAAGTGAAAAGGAATTTGGGCAATTTTTTCAAAAATGGCTCTCGCCTCGGGAAAGTCCTGTTGGTAAAAATTTTTGATTTTGTAAAACAGCTTGGTTTTACGCGCCCGGCTGTTGAAGAGAAACAGGTTGTCTTCCTTGTAATATTTCTGAATATCCTGGTTGTTTTCCAGGTCGAGGGAAGTGAATAGTTTGTCTTCCAGACGATGGCCTTCCTCGTCGGTGAAAATTTCCGGACCGAGGAAGAGAATGCACTTTTCATCCTGGATGGTAGAAAGCACAAAATCCCAATCTATTTCCGAGGTGAAGGGCACGGAATTCATTTTTCAGGTTTTTTGGTCAACAGTTAGTATCGTTTCATTGGGATGAACGAAAGTAAGTTAAGAAAAAAACGGATACGTTGACAATCAATTGATTAAAAAATGATTACATCAGGTGATTTTCCTTATCTGATTGATCTTTTTAAAGTAAAAAAAACGAGTCCCATCATTTTTTTTTGCTTTTCTGCCACCTGTCCACATTTATCATTGTCTTACCGATCGTATTCATTCACATAACATAAAAATCATGATGAAAACGATCAAATTCCTGTTTACCGCTTTTGCGGTATTTGGAACGATTGGGGCATTTGCCCAAAGTGCCATTGGCTTAAGAGGTGGTATCAATATCGCCAATGTTACCGAAGTTCAGGAGTTGGGTGACCTTTCACCCAAGAGTATTACTGGGTTGAACCTTGGAGTTTATGCCGAGCTGGGTTTATCTCCGCTACTGGCCATCCAGCCGGAATTGATTTTTTTGCAGAAGGGGTCACAGGTTGAAGGCCTGGATCTTGAAGAAAACACCGATGTACATGTCAAGATGGTCATCAATTATCTGGAAGTTCCCGTTTTGGCAAAGGTACGGTTCGGTACCGAAAAATTTAAAGGGTACGCTGTGGCAGGGCCCAGTATTGGTTATGCCTTGGGAGGCAAAGGGTCCTTTACAATTGATGGCGTAAAAGTGACCGATGATATCGAATTCGATAATGACCTCGATGATGATGGCGTCAAAGATCGCAGATGGGATTACAGTGCAGTAGTTGGTGTAGGCGGGCTCTATGCGGTAGGTCCCGGAAGTATTGTACTGGATGTTCGCTATCAGCACGATTTTACTGATTTCTCAAAATTTAAGAATGACGAGCCGTCCGGTTATAAAAAGACCTTCAACCGTGGCGTGGCCCTGTCAGTAGGCTATCAGATTCCATTAGCAAAATAAATGGTTCAAACTAAGTCGGTCAGGTTTGTTCTCTACGGGCATTCCTGACCGATAATACTCAATTTTAAATATTCAATTCATGAAACCTCTCATATTAGCAGCACTGTGCTTGGCATTAATGACCAACGCCTGTGATAAAAACGGGATAGGATCCTACGACGAAAATAGCAGCATCACCCTCCAAAAAACCGATTGCTTCGGCACTTGTCCGGTGTATACTATTGAAATTGATGGCAGCGGCCAGGCCAAATTGGAGGGTCAGAAGTTTTTTGACAAAATTGGTACTTATCAGAAGCAGTTGTCGCCTGAAGAAACCCGCCAGTTGTTTTTGGCTTTCGCCAATGCTGACTTCTGGTCTTTCAAAGATGAGTACACTGCCCCGGTCACCGACATGCCAACCACTTACGTGACCTTTGAAAACCACGGCAAGCGCAAGAAGGTGACCGATTATTACGAGGCACCACAAAAGCTCAAAGACCTGGAAGCTTTGGTAGAAGCCATTGCCGGCTCCAGCAATTGGGATAAGCTCAGCAGCAAAACCAGCGCTGACCCCGATCCCTACGAACAGATCAGAAGAGGTGAATACCTGGTGAATGTCACCGGATGTCATGATTGCCATTCCCCCAAGAAGTTTACCGATCAAGGGCCTGTACCCGATGAAACCAAACTGCTTTCCGGTCACCCTGCCGATATGAAGGTTGGCCATTACAATCCGGAAGTGCTAAAGGATTGGGTACTCTTTAATTTCTACAGTACAGCGGCAGTTGGTCCCTGGGGAGTTTCCTTCGCGGCCAACCTCACTTCCGACGAGACCGGAATCGGGCTGTGGACCGAAGAGCAATTCATCAAAGCCATCCGTGAAGGCAAATTAAAGGGCTTGGATAATACGCGTATGCTACTGCCACCCATGCCATGGCCGGGCTACGCCAAGATGACTGATGATGATCTCAAAGCAATATTCGTTTATTTGAAGAGTATTCCTCCGGTGAAAAACGTGGTACCTCCACCAGTGGCTCCGGGAACCCTAACTATGAAATAACAATTGCCATGAACAAACTTCCAATAATTGCCTGCCTGGGCCTGATTGCCCTGACTATACTGGCTTGCAGCACTCCCAAAATGATGGTAGATGAAAACTTGCAGACCGGTGCTTCTATCTACCATGTAAAAGGCCGACAAGGCTGGCTGGTCAATCAGCACCTGAGCTTTGGCGAATACCAGAGCAGCAAGGTGAGCCGCAGCTGGACGAAGGGGTATGATTTTCCCTTTATCGTTCGCTTTAGCGGCGCCAAGGAAAAACTCAGCTTTGAGTTGAAGGATGCGCAAAATAATAAGGCAGAGATTTTTTGCCTCGGCAAACTGAGAGAACAGGACTTGCAGCTCTTCCATCGCTATTTTGACATCAATATCAAAACGAAAGACGCATTTACCGGTACCATAGCGCTGGGCGAAACGCAGGCCTACGACTTTGTGGTGTCCAATTTGAATCAAAACAACTGGTTTCGCGAAGCCGAGGGCTGGATCAAAGGAAATGACCTCTCTATCGGCATTGAACCGATCAAAACGCTGGAAAATGGCCAAAAGGCACTGGACACACAGGCACTGGGTTTTTCCTTTGTTAGAGACGGTGTCACACTTGGAGCCGTGGAGCTATTAAATCAAGGCCGAATCTGGTTGCGCGATGATCTGCCACAAAAGGAAAAGCTGCTACTGGCCAGTGTCGCTTCCGCCTTACTGCTGCGGAGTGATCTGGCTGGACATAATGAAGTAAGTTAAGATACTGTACTAACGATTGGTGAGTATGATGGAAGCCAGCTGCAACTCTGCGGCTGGCTTTTTGCCTTTACGCCATCACCGCCAATAAATCAAAAATCGGTTCACCCAATGCTACTTTTCCTTCAATCCTGACCAACTTCTCAGCCTCCTGGCGTGCTATACCTTTGGTAAACATTCGCCAGGCAATGGCGCCGGGCATGACAACGGTACAAGTGGGCGCTTGATCATCGGCTTTCGCCAAATGCCAGGTATCCTCCCGCCAAGCAAGCTGCCAGCTCGCCTCCGTTGGTCCGGTGATCTCAAAATGGATCAGTTCACCAGGTTTACCTTTTACCTCTCGGTAATGATGGGGTAGTGCGCGCACGGAAGTCTCCAGGTGAGGAAGGTAGAATTTGGGTTGATAAAGGGCATCTTCCTGACCAACCGCCAGCCGGATTTGCTGTTGGTGGTGCCACTTTTCGGTGTACTCCCGCGCGATGTGAAACCAGTTGGAGGAAGTCTCCTCCCCGGCCCAGGCCACGGAAAAGGTAGCTGCCGCAAATGCATCAAGCGACTGTAAAAACGAGCAGTATTCACGACCCGTACTTTCCAGCAATTCAATTAAAATAATGGGGCTCACCCGCTGCATGGCTTTCACCCAATCGGCATTTAAGCCGTTGAGGTAGTCTACCAGGTCGCGGTAGGATGCCACGTTTTCAGGAGGTGCGCCAAAATAGTTGTCGCGCAGCATAGAGAGGGATCGAATGTTGCCATCGAGTAGATGAGCGGCGATGTCCTTCACGGTCCACTGGGTAGCGATGGTGGGTTTTGACCAGTCTTCGGGTTGAAGGGAACGGAGCACTTCGAGCAACTTTTGATCGAGCTTTGGGAGGAGGGAGGCGGTGAAGATGGGTTGCATAATAGGCATATTTGATGGTTTTATTGGTCAACCAAACTTGAAGGGCAAAAAGTTTCTACAAAATAAAAAAGTGACCATGAATAAATATTTCGTCTAAAAGGTGTACAAGCAAGCATTTATTAGTGTAACTTTGTACTCAATTAAGTTCTTAGGCTAATCGAAACCTCTTCATTGATCTTCCTTTTAACCTTCCTTAGTTTTATTTTTCATTTTTTACTTTTCCGCTCTGAGCGGAATTTAATTTTATTTTTATGAATATTTTTGTTGCAAAGTTGAACTTTGACACACAAGAGTCTGATCTTCAAGACGCATTTGAGGAATACGGCAACGTTGACTCTGTAAAAATCATTATGGACAAATTCACCGGAAAATCCAAAGGTTTTGGTTTTGTGGAAATGTCTGACGATGAAGAAGGTAAGGCCGCTATCAATGGCCTTAACGACCAGGAATTTGACGGACGTACAATTGTAGTTAAGAAAGCTGAACCTAGAGAAAACCGCGGTGGCGGTGGTGGCTACGGTGGTGGCGGCGGTGGCTACAACAGAAACAGATACTAATCGATCGGAGCGGTCAAACGCTCTATACGAAATAGAAAGCTGAATGAAGAAGCTCCGGGAGACCGGGGCTTTTTCTGTTAGATGCCAACCACTTCCAAAGTGGTTGGCATCTTCACTTTTTAACCACTCCCGGAAAAACTTTCCCCTTACCCCCGTTGTTGCCAAAACATGGTCTAAGCACGTCAGGGATCTTCGGTTCTTTGGCAAGGCCATTTGCAAAAGCAACTAAAAGACATTTTCATGAAGTACAACATTTTGGGAAACACCGGGCTGCTCGTATCGGAGCTGTGCCTGGGTACAATGACATTTGGTGGCCGTGGATTCTGGACGGCCATCGGCGAACTGGATCAAAAACCGGTTGATGAATTGGTCAAGCGCTCCGTGGACGGGGGCATCAATTTTATTGACACCGCCAATGTCTACTCCGAAGGCCTTTCGGAAGAGATGACCGGTAAGGCGATTCGCAATCTGGGGCTGGATCGTAAGGAATTAATCATTGCCACCAAGGTGCGTGGTACGATGGGCGAAGGCCCCAACCAAACCGGCCTGAGTCGTGGGCATATCCTCAATCAGGTGGATGAAAGTCTGAAGCGCCTTAATACCGATTATATCGATCTGTACCAGATACATGGCTTTGATCCCTTCACTCCACTGGAAGAAACCCTGCGGGTGCTCGATGATTTGGTGCGCAGCGGCAAGGTACGCTACATTGGCTGCAGCAATCTGGCGGCCTGGCACATCATGAAGGCGCAGGCATATTCCGAGTACCACAATCTGGCTAAGTTTGTCTCTCTACAGGCTTATTATACCATTGCCGGACGGGATTTGGAGCGGGAAATCGTTCCGATGCTCAAGGACCAGCAGGTGGGACTAATGGTGTGGAGCCCGTTAGCAGGCGGCCTACTCAGTGGCAAATACAAGCGCGATGGCGGCGGACCGGAAGGAGCCCGGCGTGTGGCTTTTGATTTTCCGCCGATCAACAAAGAGCGAGCTTTTGATATCCTGGACGTTTTGCATCCAATGGCGGAAAGCAAGGGGGTATCGGTAGCACAATTGGCGATTGCCTGGTTGTTGCATCAGGAGGCCGTTACTACGGTCATCATTGGAGCCAAGAAGATGGAACAGTTGGAGGATAATCTAAAGGCTGTAGACGTTACCTTCACCGCACTAGAGTTGCAACAATTGGATGAGGTTAGCCAGTTGCCCGAAGAATACCCCGGCTGGATGCTGCAACGGCAAGGACGTGACCGCCGGGCACAGCAGGAAAAGTGGGATGTGAAATAAAATTTTTTGGTTGGAAGAAATATCGCGCGGGGAAGAAATGTTCGACATTCTTCCCCGCTCTCCTTTGGACTTGAATGACCAATTATCGCCTGATCTATACCACTTGCTTCACCATTTATTCCACTTACTTCTTGTCTGTTTTATCTCAGGTTTAGTTCTGGCATTTTTGTAGCATCATTTATTCCTTAAAAGGGGGTGAAGATATAAAAGGAGCAGTTTGTGCTATCATTTGCGAAAGCTATGCTAGTGTACTGGCCTCATTTAGTGTCATCTTTGCATTATTGAGAAAACTGAGATGCTGCAAAGCACCCCCAAAACCCAATTGACATGAAAAAAGTTGCTAACTGCTTTTTTACTGGAATTTTTCTATTCCTCACAGGTCTCTTTTCCCAACTACAGGCACAAAATCAACTGCAGGGCTCGCTGATCACCGCCGAGGGGGCACCTTTGGCTTTCGCCAATGTGTTATTACTTCAGGCTGTGGATAGTACGCTGATCAAAGGCCAGATTACGGATGATGATGGCCGGTTCAGTCTGGAAAACATTCAGCCGGGAAACTACTTTATGACATTCAATATGCTGGGCTACGAAACGGTGCAAACCGAGTCCTTTACATTGACTGACCAGCCGGGACTCAAGGATGTGGGGGAAACTACCTTACAGGAATCGGCTGCCGAACTGGAAGCCGTGGAGGTCATTGGCAAAAAGCCATTGTTTGAACAAAAAGTGGACCGACTGGTGGTCAACGTGGCCAATACCATCACTTCAGCAGGAGGTACCGCTCTGGAGGTGTTGGAACGTTCGCCGGGGGTCATTGTCAATCGACAAAACAACTCCATTTCCATCAGCGGAAAGAGTGGGGTAGTGGTGATGATCAACGGCCGGATCAACTATATGTCGTCGGAAGCGGTGGTGCAGCTACTGGCCGGTATCAGCTCTGACAATATCGAAAAGATTGAGCTGATTACCACGCCCCCTGCCGGATTTGATGCGGAAGGTAATGCCGGTTTTATCAATATAGTCTTGAAAAAGAATCTGGATGATGGCATGAGTGGCTCCTATTCTCTGTCGGCCGGTTATGGTAAGGGGGAGACGGCCAATGCGAGCATCAATTTTAATTACCGTAAGGGCATATTCAACCTCTACGGCGACTATAGCCATCTGCGCAATGCGCGGGCACAGGTCTTTGCCTTTGATCGTTCCATTCAATTGGACAATGAATTTGTGGAAACACAAACCCGCAGCGAACGCGATCCGGTGCAAAGCAACCATAACGGACGGCTGGGCATGGATTTGCAACTTAGCAAAAATACGATCATCGGCGCCCTGTTTTCTGCTTATGATACCAAATGGACCATGGATGCCTTAAATAAAGCCATGATTTCCAGTAATGGTGCACCTGAATCTCAAATCAACATTGAGAACGAGGAATTGAACCAATGGCGACACTACGGGGGCAATTTCAATGTGAAGCACACCTTTCGGGAAGGGGAAACGCTGAATTTTGATGCGGACTACCTGTATTACAGGGACAATAATCCTACGGATTATCTCAACAGCTACCTCGATGGTGAAGGAAGTTTTGAATTTGATGAACGCACCCGCAGCCGTAAGCTTACGCCCATTAAAGTTGCAGTAGGCAAAATGGATTACAGTCGCTCCCTGACCGAAAAGGTTAAAATGACCACTGGCCTGAAAGCAACCTTTTCGAGTTTTACCAATGACGTGGCGGTAGAAAGGTGGATGACTCAAAATTGGGAAGCGGATCCCGGGTTGACCAATAAGTACGAACTGCACGAAAAGATATTTGCTGCTTACGGCGATATGGACTGGTCGTTGGGTGAAAAGACTACGATGAAAGTGGGGCTACGCTATGAATACACCGATTCCAACCTGGGAGCGGTGGAGCAAAAAGATATTGTAGACCGACAGTACGGAAGGTTCTTCCCCAGTTTCTTCCTGTCTCGGCAAATCAATGAAAATAATGCCGTGAATTTCTCGTACAGTCGCCGCATCACCCGCCCTACGTTCAATGACATGGCCCCCTTTGTGATCTTTATGGATCCGACCACCTTTTTTTCCGGCAATCCTGCTTTGCAACCGGCTTTTTCAAATAATGTAAAGCTTGACTACCAGGTGAAATCGATGTTGTTTTCGGCGCAATATAGTCGTGAAGACAGCACCATTGCCCGCTTTCAGAGTACGGTCATTCCGGGCACCAATCAGCAGCTGATTTTTGCCGAAAATCTCAAATTTAAAAATACGGCATCTTTCACCGCCTCTATTCCGTTTAGTCCGGTGAAGTGGTGGAATATGTACATCAATGCCTCCGGGGTATGGGAGCAGATTGGTGTGAACCGCGATGGAATGTTGGAGAAGGTAGAATTGAAAAGTGTCAATGTATTCTCTTCTCAGACGTTTATCCTACCCAAAAATTTTAGTTTGGAAGTGAATGGATTTTTCAATTCCGGCTCCCTTTTTGGTGCATTCAAGGTCAAACCCTTTGGTGCCGTTAATGCCGGATTACAAAAGAAATTTGGCGAGCACGGCGGTACGCTGCGCCTGGGCTACGACAATATTTTTAATACCCTTTTATTCCGTTTTTCTTCAGATGTACCCGCTCTGGGACAAAGATTTGGCGGAGAGCTACAGTTTACTCAGCCTACGATCAAGATTTCTTATTCCAGAAATTTTGGCAACCGCAAGATGAAAAGCCAACGCAAGAGAGCAACCGGATCGGAGGAAGAGCGTCAGCGGGTGGATTAAATTCTAATGGAATGCTAATGCATTATAAAAATAGCAAGTGAAAAATAAAGGCCCGGAGGTAGTTTTGCCTCCGGGCTTATTATTTGATGACCTTAAAAGTACCAGGTATTCTCCATTTTATCTAAGTCTTTTTATCTTTACCTAACGCTAACTAACACAACTTGCTTGTTAGAAACTAAACTATGGATGAATCGAAAAATGCCCGGTATCTGACAGGTATTGCGGAAAATGACTATGCGGTCTTGCAGGAAATTTACCGGGAGTCATTGCCGGAGGTGGTAAAATACATCAAGCAAAATTCAGGTACCTCAGATGATGCAAAAGATGTCTTTCAGGAGGGCATTCTGGCGATTTATAAAAAAGTAGTCGGCAATAATTTGGTGCTTACTACCCCATTCCACGTCTTCCTATTTATCGTGTGTAAACGCATTTGGTTAAAAAAATTAAAAAGAAAAGGCAAAAAGGAGGTTCCTTTTGAACACGAAGAGGTATTTGGTTTTGAAAACGACTACGATGGTCAATTTCTCCAATCGAGAAAATGGGTATTGTTTAACAAAAAATTCAATCAGCTGGCGGAGGAATGTCAAACGGTATTAAAAATGCTTTTTGACAAACGATCGAGTAAAGAGATAGCCGAAGCAATGGGCTATACCGAAGATTATGCCAAGCGTAAGAAATATAAATGTAAGATCAGCCTGGCTGAATTGATCAAAAGCGATCCGGAGTATCGCTACATCATCGAATCATAGGATCATGGCAATAAGCGAAGAAACATACGATAAAATACAACGATACCTGGACGGCGAACTGACCGCGCAAGAGCGGGCAGCTTTTGAACAGGAGATGGAGACAGACCAGGAACTGGCTCTGGAAGTGGCCCTACACACCGATATGGAGGAATTGCTGGCGGACTCTCCGGAAAATGAGCTGCGACAGACCTTGCACAGGCTTGGTGATGAGGTGGATGGAGTGTCGACGAGCACGGGAAGATCGCTTTTGCCAAAATGGGTATGGCTTTTGATTCCACTGGTGTTGTTTGCAGGCTGGTGGCTGCTGCAACCGCCGCTGGAAGAAGCTCCTTCTACTGAAGACATAATGGAACAGACGGAAACAACCGGAGAAGGTACTGAAGAAGAGGCAACCGAAATGCAGCAGTTGCCGCAGGAAATTGAAGAAGAGGAAGCTATTCCCGAAACACCAAAGAAAACCCAAGAAAAAGAAAGAGGACCTCGAGGGAAGGAAAAAGAACCTACCTCTACCAGCCGACCCATCGCTGCCAATTTCGATCCAAATCCATCCCTGGAGTTTTTGATAGACAACAATCTGCGCAGTGACGACTACGAATGGACCGAAATCCAGCTGCAAAAGAATATAACCGGCACCGCCAATCAACCTTTTGCCTTCCGTTTTGCGGGCACACTGGAAACAGCCGCTGATTTATCGGGGCAGGAGTTTAAGTTGCACTTATTCAGCAATGATCCATCGGCCTTTGACAATTTTGAGCCATTGTCGACCAACGACTTGACGGTTCAGAAAAAGGCGAATGAAAGCTACCAGATCAATTTTCAAAAATCGATGACGCTGGCACCGGGATTGTACTATTACCTGATCGAAGATTTCTCGGAAGAGCAGATTTATCTGGTGGACAAATTTGAGGTGCGGTAGCTTTAGTGTCGTGTTATTGCAATATGTTGTTTATTAGTGGTTTATGAAGGTGTTGATGCGGCACGCGGAGTCGAAAAGGACGCGGAGGGGTTTTATTGAAAACCTATCGGGTTCCATTAAAGTGGCATACATGATGTTGACATTAATGCGGACAAGATTGACGATTTACAGGATTTTTTCTAATCATCTTTGCGTTAGATGCAATTTCTTCTCCACATTCATCACCGTCCAATCAATAAATACGGACTCCAAAAATGCGGTGCCGCTGTTACTTCTTGGTCGAGGAGCTTTAGTTTTGCTTGTCGCAAACCGGTGGCGTAAGACTTTCCGTCAAGGACTTCTCGATAAAAATCCACCATCAAATCGGCGTTGACCTTGTCGTAGACTTTCCAAAGGGAAAATACCACATTGGGTGTACCCGCATAGATAAATGCCCGGTTTAAGCCCAGCAAACCTTCCGAACGGTCCAGCTTGCCGTACCCGCTTTCGCAACTACTGAGGGTCACCAGATCGGCCTGGCTGCTGATGTTGTAAATTTCTCCGGTGTAGAGTACGCCATCCTCTTTTTTTATAGTGGAATCTTTTTCAGCTTCTTCAAAACAGGCAATACCGGAAAACTTCGGGTGTTCCACATCGGCAAAGCTGTGCCCGGCAATGTGGATGAAGCGGTAGTCTTTTTCCAGCTCGGATTTCAGGTTGGCTTCAGTGGCTTCACTGCGGAGGGCGAGGGTATTTTGTCCAATGCTTTTTTGGTGAAATAACTCAACAATACTTTCTACCTCTTTCTCCGACTCGGGTAAGGGGGCAAAGGTGCCATCTGGCCGATAAGCGCGCAATTGGGAGTATGCCGGGTCTTCCACAGCGGCAACAATTTCAGGGGCAAATAAGGTCGTTTCATATACTGGCGCAAAGGCATAAATACCTTGTGTTGATGTTGTTTCTTTTTTTCTTGCTTTCGCAAATAGGGTAGCCGAGTAATGGTAGGACACCTCGTGTTGGCGAATCAGGTAGTTCAATTCGTTGTAGGGTTTCACCTCACCAGAGGACAGCAGGGTCTCAAAGGGAATGTAGTTGGTCATGCCGTCACCGATGATGATGAGCCGCTGGTGTTGGGCGATTTGGGATTCAATGGGCTGCAAAAATTGTCGATATAGCGCGTGACTCATTTGTACAAATTTCTCCCGGTTGGATCGGCGCATCCAGGAGGATTTTTGCAGGTGCTTGTGGAAGTCCTGAATCTGTTCAGCGGTTTGATTGGCTAGTGTGATTTTTGTGAGTTGAAGTGGCTCATTTTGCGTAAGCGTAAAGATAAAGACGGCGGTATCGGTTAGTACATATTCGATCAGCAATTCATCCTCATCCAGGAGTTGTTGGAGGGTGGCTTCGGTTTCGGGGATAAAGTTGTATTTGGATTCGTAGTAGTCGGGGTATTTCGTTTCCATTTGCCTAATGAGTTCCCGGTAGGCTACCTGGCGGTCAAAGAGGTAGTCGTTTTCATAACCGAGTGCGGCTATGGTGTCTCCTTTTTGTTTTGCTTCAAGCACCATCCTTTCATAATACTGGATGTTGGACAGTAAATCCCTTTCCTGTTCGAGCAGTGTTTTAGGAAGGTTGCCAAAACCGGAAGCCTCACTATTGAGAAGGGTTAGCCAGAGCTGCTGGGCTTTCATTTTTTGGGTGTAATAGAAAGCACTAGCCAAGAGGTCGGGCGCAGGATTCTTTTGGTGAAAATCAAAAGCCACCTGCAATCCCTGAAGATAGATTTCAATAGATTGATCCAAGATTGCACTATTTTTTCCTGCCCGAAGGAAATTCATCTTCTTAATATTGGCATCGTGGTATTGATCAGCCAGATCAATTGAGGCAAAGGCATGTTCCGGGCCCTGAGTTGGGGCTAAATACCTGGCCGTAAAATGTATCTTCTGTTTGAGTACTTCGTATACATCGTGCTTTTCTCTGAGATCCTCAACTTTGGGTAATTCCGCAGGGGCGTATGAATCAAAAGTTTTGCAGCTGGCAATGAATGCTATTTGGTTATAAAGGAGTGCAGAGTCGATGTTGTTTTGCTTTTCATAAATTGCGGCGAGATCCTTCAGGGTCTCAATGTCGTGAAATTTGCTCTTTTCATTGGAGTAGTTTTCCAACATATCCTGATAATAATACTTGGCTTTTTCCAAGTCTCCAACCCCCTCCCAAACTTTGGCGGTATGCCAGCGAATGCCTCTCATATCGTGATAAATACCATTGGGATATCTACCTTTTTGGATGTGTACCAGACTATCCGCCTTGGCTATCGAAGCAAATGCTTTGTCATACTGCTTAAGGACGCGATAGGCATTGCATTGGCCGATGTAAGCTGCGATGTTTCCTGCCAGCTTTGTGCTATCTAAATTGGCGATTTCCAACGCTTTTTTAAAGTAGGATAAGCCTTTGTCTGGCTGCTCAAGTAACACATAATCAGTACCCAACAGATAATAGAAACCCCAATAACCGTAGTGTGGAGTCAAATGATCTGCTATGGAAGAACCCTTTTCTAGATAGCTCAACGCTTGTTGAAATTCTCCCAGTTCCTGGTAGACTTGTGCAATACTGGTGTAAAAGTCAAAAACATATAAATCTTGTTTCTGAGGATGAGCCAGGGAAAGTTCCAATCCCTTTTCAAAAGATTTTAGAGCCTCTTCAAAATTATATAGTTGGAAGTAGTTATAACCTTTTGACCGGTAAAGAACATAGGTTAAGCCCGGGTCAGTCAAGTTTAGCCGGGTCGCAATTGCTATTGCCTTGGAATAGTACTCAAGTGCTGTTTCCGGGGCCTCGGCATAACGAAGTTGTTCCGCCATATGATAGTAGGCTACAACAAAATCCCGATTTGAATCTGGTTCATAAGCCAAATTGAGCATTCTCAACTCGTTTTCAGTGGCCTTAACTGCCAACGGATACTTGTAAGCATGTTTGTAAAGCAAAGCCATTTGTTTATAGAGCGAGGCCCGTAAATGAGCCTGGCCTTCTGCATCAAATGCAGTTTTTTGTAAGGCATCCTCCAATTGGGCAATCCCGGTTTGATACTCTTCCGACTTGGTGTAGGTAGCAGCAAGGGCAATCGTCGCGTTCACAAAGGGGGCCCATTGTCGTTGCCGTTGGTAGGATTCCCGTACCTGCTGATAGAGCGTTCTGGCCTCAGCAATTTTACCTTGCTGAGTCAAGCTATCTGCTTTTAGAAATCCCAGCGATTTGGTCTCTTCTTGCCCTTGAACTTGAAGAGAACCAAACAAACACAGGAGGAACATGGCGAATGTTAATCGTTGCTGCATCTTTTCTGAATTGCAGTTAGGTTAGAAATTAGCCTATACTTAATTTCCTGGGTCGTCCTTATCGTGTGGGAATAATAGAGTTGTTCTGCTGGGATTATTTCGGGCGCAAATTGCCCCTTTTCTTCCCACACAGTGTCTTTTTTCAATCGTGTAGCTAAGGCTATACTCACTCAAAAAGACTTCGCGTGGTCGAAAACGGACAAATTTTCCCACCAAACTACCCCAGCAGAACAACTCTGATCAAAGATAAAAAATGGAATCTAACCAGTAAAATCACCTTTGGAAACATGGCAGTTTTCGGCTATTTTTTACTCAAAAAATGGTTTTCTCCTCTTTTTTGATTTTTTTGTTTGGCTTTAAATGTTTGATATTCAGTTTTTTACTAAAAAAATAAGTAAGAAAGTAAAAAAATCCTCCTCTTCCCCGGTCACTTTTCCCACTTGCCGGTAATTTGATGGTGTACCTGCGAATATAAACTCCCTTTCGAAAAAAGCCTGGTAGTGAAGTGCACTCAGTGCGCCTGATCGGCTTTTGTCATTCAAACTTAATTATCCATTAACCATGCGACTGCCGCCCACCATAGCGGAGCGCGAGAAAACTTTCTTACACCATGAGAGCTACACATGCTATTGCCTTATTCACAACATTGATCCTATTGGCTTCCTGTACCAAGGAGTCGGCATTATTCACTACCCCAACACCTGAAATCGAAATGGCTGCCAAGCGACATGCTCCAAAGCAAACGGAAAATGACGAACCCCGCACCACCTCACTAGAGGGGGAAACAACAATGCAATTACTGGTAGAAAGCGAATCTTTTGACCCCAATACCGGCATCTATTCCATCACCTTTGGCGCTGATTTTGATTTCACGAATACACAACCTTCCTCTGCTCAGCAGCTCGACTTCACCGGTGGCCAGGGCAACCCTACCCGGAGAACGCTAACCGTTGCTGGTTATCAAACTTACAACAAGGCCATCGATATTGACTTTACGGTGGGAATTCAGAGTATGAGTGGATTGGATCTATCCGAAGTACAGATGATCGTCATTGAAGAACTCGTTATTAACTGATTTTGAACCCCTAGGTTCAAAAGGCACTAAACGCAGAATCATCCGGAAATCTTGCGATGATCTATCGGACTTTCTGTTCCCTGGGGTGGTTCTGCAGTTTTAATTCCAAAACTTCCCGTTGCTTTTGTTGTAGCCAGTTGAGGGCTTGGATATTGCTGATGTCTTCCAGCAGGCCTTTTACTTTTTTAGCACTGAAATCCAATTCACCGTAATAACGGGCCAATCGCCGGGCTTTTTGCACAAAATGCAAAAAAGAGGACTTGTGGCTATCGGCCCATTTCTTTTCTCGGTTGAGCCATTTTTCAAAATTGTCGAAATAATTAAAAAGGTATGATCTGTAAGAGTCATCCTGAAGGTATAAGTCAAAATATACCTGGGTGTTGAGTACACGACCGGTGTATTGAAAGAAGGTCGTTTTGAAGTCGGCCTTTAACAAGATGTTCAGGCTGGTGTTGAGATCTCTTTGCCAGTAGGCGGTATGCGCCCAGGCCCAATTGGCACTATCTTCTTGAATATCATTTTTGAGCAGTGCGGTATATTGCTCAATAAACTGCTGGGTGAAATCAAAGCTACCTTTGGTATTGCTGGCTACTACAGTGGTGCTATAGGTGCTCAGTGTAATCTTGCCTTGATTGATCAACGCGCCGGTCTTTAGGCCCAGTTGGTAGAGTGGCAGCAATGCGGTAATGTCGACCAGGCCTTTTTTGATGAGTGCCGAAGTATCATTAACGAGAGACAATAAATGAACCTTCTTTTCCTTTTCGTTCAATTGGTCAAGGTGATCGAAAAAGTAGGCTTTTACCTCCTGGTATTTAGAAAACAAATTGGCTTCTTGATAGTCAAACCGGATCCGGTAAAGTTGAATGGCAGGATGATCCTTGTATTGTTCACTGTTGGAACGCCACGTTTGTAAGGCTGCCTCAATGTCGTGTTCTTCACCCCTGATCAATCGGTTGCGAAATATTTTTTCATTAATGATCGTGGCTTTCTCCAACAGGTAGCTCAGGTCGAGGTGTTTTTCTATATTCATCAGTGGTTCCAGTCCTCGCTGGATCCGTACATTCTGATCAGGGTGGTGATACACCCGACGGTGAAGCCAAAGTAGCATCAGGTGGTCTTCCCAGGCCTTTACCGGAACGGCTTCCAAGCGAGTAATTTCCGCTTCAATGTCTTGAAAGAACCACTCTTTGAGATGTCTCCCTTGCCATTCTCTTGTCAGGAGGTCTGCCTGTAGGCTTTCTTCTTGTGAAAACCGATGAAAGATGAGGAATTTTTGGGCTGACAAAAAAGCTTCACTGAGCAGGTTATTCACCCGCCGGTTACTGTATTTGCCATTGGGCAATACTTTATGGAATAATTTCTCCTTGGTCAGCTTGGCATCCTCAAAATTTGGATGGTATTTTTTGAGGCTCTCCACCAACTTGATGAGGTTCTTATTGGTATTGCACCAGGGCGATTGCAACCATATTTCGAACGATTTGAGGGTGTCTGCATCAAATGTTTTGAGTAAATGCACCAGTTTTGAGGCAAAAGGGCTAGTCATTTTTGTGGTAGAGTTTGGGTGCTTAAAAATATGAAAATTAGTTGTTTATAGCCGTTTTATTCTGTGTTTATTTTGATAAAAATTGTGGTAATGGCCAATATTTGTCCATGGCGGAACAGAATTATTTATGGCATATTTGGGATATAAAAAACACCAAAAGGCCAATACTCATGTCTCACGGAAAACAATGGCTTCTCCGATTGGAACAGGTTGTTTCGCAAAACCTTCGTGACGGAGACCTTAGTAACGACAAAATAGCAGCAGCTATCGAAATCAGTGAACGCCATCTTTTCCGCAGGGTGAAACAGCTCACCGGTATGTCGCCGCAAAAATTCATTCGGCAATACCGATTAAAACGAGCCCGTCAGCTGCTGGAGGAAGGCCACTGCACTACAGTGAAAGATGCCTCCGCAGCGGTAGGCTACGTCAATACCAGCTACTTCATCAGTCAGTTTGAACGAGCTTTTGGTAAACGACCACTGGAAGTCCTGCGGGAATCCGGTTGGCGTTAACTGTACTTCTCCTCTGATACCCATTCTACCTGTCTAATACCCAAACAACCGACGTGCAATAAGTATATACGTCAGTTATACCGATTTAGGTGGTTTAATGTTTCATTTTCAACCATTTAACATCGGCTATAAAACCAGCATACTGATCTTATTAGGAAATGGAGATTTGGATTAGGATTAAACACAAAATGCTCTAATATGACCAGGTTGAACCCCAGTATTTTCCTGGTGGCATTGTTTTGCTTTATGGCCAGGTACTTGCCAGCGCAGGAATTGTCGCCTTGCAGCACGGTGCGCCAGCATTTTGCCCGTGCTATGGATCACCTTGATGCCTTCAGTAATGATAGTGCTAATGTGATCCTGACCGGCTTGATTGAGCAATTGTCAGCCGAGGGTACTTTGCATACACCCTTCGGGCTGGAGGTGCGGTTGCGGCAGGCAGAAGTATTGGAAAAAGATGAACAGGATGAATTGGCTATTCAAAAATTGTTGTCAATCGTAGAAGATAGTCGACAGCAGCAGCATTGGGAGGTGCAGGCCAATGCTCATCTTTCTCTGGCACGTTTGCACGAAAAAATGAGCCGCCCGAAACCCTGTCAGCGAAGCCTTGAAGCAGCCAGCGCAGTTGTGACGCATGAATCGCTGGACTCCATTTATCCACGCCTTTGTATTCGCTGGGCTTCTTATCACCGGATTTTTACCAAAAATCTCGATTCTGCACTGGTCTATGCCAGGGAAGTGGTGCGTACCGCCCCCGCATTGGGACTCCGCGACCACGAAGGGACCGGCCACATGCTGATGGGCATGTTGCTGGCAAAGAAAGCCTACGGCAAATCGGCCGTGCATTATGTCATGGCCAGCCATATTTTCAAGGGGCTGGGTAACTTTTGCGGCCATGCTTTCATGCTGGGCAATTTGTCAAAACTACACTTGCAAAATGGCCACGCTAAGCTGGCCCTGACCTATAGCGACTCCTTTTTATTGGTCGGCCGACAAGCCATTCGCAATGGTTATGATTCCACAATAGTGATGTCGTATTATCACAAAGGACGAGCGGCCGTATTTGAAAAAATGGGCATATTTGACTCGACGCTGTACCATTTAAAAGCCTTTCACCAGCTGGAACTGGAAAACCTGCAACAATCCAATCTGGACAAGGTAGTGGCCATAGAGGCAAGCTACCACGATGAGAAAAAAGCACAAAAGATTGAAGAACAACAGCAGTTGATCTTCTACGAAAGAGCCCGACGAAATGGTCTGATTGGACTGGTATTACTGGTATTGATTTTTACGGCCGTATTGGCTCACCTGTACCGGAAGTTGCAGGTAGCCAACCAAAAAACCAAACGACAGGCCCAGACCATCCAAAAAACCAATGAAGAGCTCTCCAGGTCTCTGGAACAGGAGATCATGTTGCAAGGGGAAATTCACCACCGCGTGAAAAACAACCTGCAGGTGATCATCAGCCTGCTCGATTTGCAGCGCGACGATATTACCGACCCCAGAGCACTGGAGAGCCTCCGTTCTATGTCCAACCGGATCTACAGCATGGCGGCCATTCACGAAATGCTGTACCAACGGCAGGGCATTGAGCGAGTCAATCTGCTGGATTATACCCAAAATCTATGTAATCACCTGCAACAGTTCTCGAATAGCAACCACGAAACGGATTTCCAACTGGAATTACCCAACAAATTTTTTAATCTCGAAACCTTAATGCCCCTCGGCATCATGCTCAATGAATTGATGACCAATAGCTTGAAGTACGCCGCCAGGCCGGACCGTCCGCTGGTCATTCGCATTGGGCTACAGCCAAAAGGGGAGGGCTTCTGCCTGCACTATCGCGACAATGGTCCCGGATTTTCCCGGGGCACCCTACAGGAACGGGAAGGCGGCCTGGGCACTTATTTGCTGAAAAGCATGAGTCGCCAACTAAACGGTCATTTGCAAACCAGCAATGACCATGGCGCTTCCTACAGTATCTATTTTCACGAAAAAAACAAAAGCAAAGTGTATGAAGCCGTTTCGGATTTTGATTATTGAAGATGAAGTGCTCATTGCCGATACCATTGAGCGGTATCTGGTGCAGCGTGGACATCAGGTGGTGGGTTCAGCTATTTCTTATGCTGAAGCAAAAAAGTTGTACCTGGAGAAAAAGCCTGATCTGGTACTGATCGATATTCGGCTCAGTGGACAAAGGACCGGGATCGATTTTGCACAATACTTGCGTAAGCAACCGGAAGAAACACCCTTCATTTTTCTTACCTCCCAGATGGATGCACAAAGCCTCAACGGGGCAAAGGCCACTTTTCCCGCAGGTTACCTATCCAAGCCGGTACAGAAGCAAACCCTTTATGCCACTATAGAGATAGCCATGTACAACCATCAGGCCCAGCAGGAGGAAAATGAAACGGTGCGCCTGTACAACGGCAAGCAATACTATATGGTGCCAATCGAAGATATCCTCTACCTGCGTGCCGACCACAATTATGTACACATCGAACTGGCGGGTAAAAAGGCAGTATTACAACGGTCCTCCCTGAAAGAAACCCTGGATCAGCTACCCGAAGGATTGTTTGTGCAAACGCACCGCAGCTACGCTGTCAATCTCAAAAAGGTAAGCCGCTGGGATGCCGATTATCTGTACGTGCGGGATAGTGCGATTCCCATCAGTCGGGGGCGTCGCAGGGCGGTCATTGGGATGTTAAAAAGTGGGTGAAATTACCATTCAGCCCACGAGAGCGACCATTCAGCCCATGAGCGGCCAAAAATTTGGAAGGGAGCCAGACTTGTTGAAAATTTGTAGAGAACGTGGTTTTACTGGGAAAAAAGTGAAGCCAAATCTAATAATAAATAAACATCAATACCAGAAAAAGAATCAAAATGAAAGTATTCAAGTTTGTGATCATTTTTTTGTTCAGCTGTGCAACAAATTGCATTTATGCTCAGGTTGGCGTTACATACATGTCCCAAACCGGGACAATTAACCCGTATCCAAAAACCATTACTTCAGCCGATCCAACCTCTCTTGAAGAATTGTCCCAGACGCCTACTGAGGAAGAAAATGTCAGGATGTACGATAGGGAAGCTGCCAGTGGGGCTGGTGATTGGATCTATGTGGACGCCTATGTTTTTGATGTGAAGTACGATGATGACCTTACCGCTCAGGTGAGGTTGAGAAAAAGTGATTATAGTGCCGGCGAAGGAGCAAGCCAAGAAGAAATAAAAGAAGCAAAGGAAGCTGCAAGAGAAGATGCACTAACTTATGCCACCATGATGGGGCAATTGCCCAGATGCCTGCGTGGAGCGGTTGAGCATATCAATCTTATGAAAGGTGACGGAGTGTGGGGGGGGAATTCCGGCACAAAGGCATTGGATATTCAGCTTGGCAGTGTTTCACAAGGTTATGCAAGGGATGGCATCCTTGAAGAAACGCTTGTGCATGAAGCTTGTCATGCTTTTTTTCCTGATACACAGCACAGTTCCGAGGGGTGGGCCACAGCTCAGGAAGAAGATCCTTTATCCATTTCTGAATATGCTGCGGATTACCCACAAAGAGAAGATTTTGCGGAAAGCTTTGTTCCATATGTTGCACTGAACTATCGACGGTCAAGGATAACAGACGCACAGGCTAAAAGCATTAGGGAGGCAATCCCCCATAGAATGAAGTACATGGAAGATGCGAAATATAAAATGTATCCGCTCACCATAAAAGACATTGATGGCAACGAATACAAAATTAATGAGATAGGAGACCAAACCTGGATGACGGAAAATTTGAAAGTTACAAAATGTAACGATGGCCAGGCACTACAAGTATTAGATATAGGTGCTTCCGCCAGCTCCCCAGCTATGTATTGGCATGACAACTCTTCTGAAAGCGCAAATAGCGAAAAATATGGACCACTTTACAATTGGTCGGCAGTGAAAGATTGCAATGTTTGTCCGACAGGGTGGCACGTGCCAAACCAGGAGGAATGGAATTTGCTTTTACGTCATTGGTACAACAAAACATTAGATAATGGTTCCACTGTTGTAGCCGGTGCGGCGGGATTAACATACGCCGCTTACCAACTAAGAGAGGTAGGAGATGACTATTGGTCAAATAATGAAAAGGCTACAAACTCTGCTGGTTTTTCAGCTCGTCCGGGTGGATGGTTGTCCAATGGAACATTCCAATATCTAGGTTCTCGTAATGGATGGTGGGTAAGCAATAGAAACAAAAAGGTATCATTGATGACTAAAATAGCGGATCAGGATAACGGGATCTGGACCAGTAAGGCTTCCACCAAGGATGCCGTTTATATCCGGTGTTTGAAGGACAATTGACCACCTGAATTTTTCAAATAACCAAATTTGCGCAACCGCTCTAAATGTGGCAGAGAAAGAAGTAAGAACAATAGATCTAAAACCTAAAAAAATGAAAAATCTAAACCTCATCGCCTTACTTGCACTGAGCTTGACGCTGGTTTTGACAAGCTGCTCTAATAACGCAAAAACAGATAAAACGGCCGAAGTCGTTGATGCCGAGATCGAGACCACAACTGCGGAGGACACAGTTCAGGAGGAAATTGCACAAGTGGATTCCCTGACCGATTCGGGAGTCGATACCACCAGCATTGCAATTGACGAACCTGAGGAGCCTACAACGCCTACCCCGACCACTGGCTCCGGCAGGCTTGCCGACCACGAAGTGGATGAAAACCGAATGGCCATTGTGCTCGACAATATTGCCGCTGATCTGGAGGCGCAAAAGCTGGCCTATAAGAGCGAGTTGGGACAGGATTGCTCTGGAATCTATCACAAGGTAAAGGACCAGGTTCGACGCAAAATTTCGACACTGGGCGATAAGTCAAAGTACATTTATCCCGAGTTTTCAGTAGACCGCAATACCCGTCAGATTGCTTATTGGTACCACAAGCACAACAACCTGCACATGGTCAAGGATGCTATGGCCAGCCGCCACTTGATTCGCCCGGGTAGTGTCATGTTTTATGGTCGCACCGAGGAAAAATACGCCGACCTATCGGCAGATTTGCTGTCTAATCCCGATGTGTTTCAGCACGATAAAGCGGCTGGTAAAGGAAAGATTTACCACGTTGGAGTGGTGACCAATGTAACCAAGGATGAACAGGGAAATGTGGTGCGCTACACCCTGATGCACGGGCGTAATTCCAAGTATACCGCTTCCCGTACCGATGGCAACTGGGATGGTCCGGGGGGTTATGGTACGGCTTTCGCCAAATTTCCTTTCGGCAACTGGAACCAGCAGTGGATTGCGGTAGCGAATATTGAGACGCCGAAGCAGTAAGACCTTTGCAGCAGTCCTAAATTGGGGGATTGCTGCAACTAATATTTTTGTAGTAGGAAACCTGGGGGGTGAATTTTTGTGGTAAAAAATAGTTGTAAACTATTGATTTATAGCTTGATTTGATTGTTTGTATAAGGTTTTTTTGTGGTAATGCCCAGAATTTGTCCATGGCGGATAAGAGATATTTTTGGCAACTTTGAATCATCAAGAAACAAAGAACCAAATGCTTCTAGTTTGAATCGCATACTTTTCTTTTTTCCTCCCCCCAATTAAAGACCATGTTTGGAGGTCAAACTTTGACCTCCAAACATGGTCTAAGAGAAGTGCCCCAAATTTTTTCTTCTCTGATTGAAACAGTAATGAGCTTTAATAAGAAAAAGGATGCAGTGAATTGTCTAAAATTGATCTTGGGTGATTCACTGCCTTTTATGCCAATTCCCGATTGTCTAAATTATTCATCTACTAACCTCTATTTATGAAACGTACTTTTACTTCTTTTATACTTGGCTTTTTGAGCCTATTTTGCTGGCAAACGCTGAATGCTCAGCTTACTCCCGGCGATATCATGTTTGTCGGCTACGCCGGTGACGGCAATGGATTGCCCGATGAAAATGACAATCCGGATGCCAACTGCGAAGACTCCTTCGCCTTTGCAGCCCTGGTCGATATTCCGGCCAATACCACCATTTATTTTTCTGAAGATGTGTACAATGGAACTGCTTTTGAAGCCTTTGAAGGCGATGTAAGCTGGAGCAATACCGCTGTGACACCAGCCGGTACCATTGTGAATGTCATCACCCACGAAGAGGTGGATGGCTGCGCGCCGATTACCGCCAGTGTGGGTACTGCCCAGTTTGTGACGGCAAGTGCCACCGGCTCGTGGGCATTGGGCAGCTCTAACCAGCAGATTTATGCCTACCTCGGTAGCGTGCACATGCCAACGGTTTGGTTGGCGGCCTTTTTTACCGATACTTCCAACGGCTCCAATGTCATTCCCGCCGAGCTAAATGGCTTTGTGATTGACCTCACCTCCGTAGATCAGGATGCCGATGTGGCCGTTTTGTCCGGCGATGTGAATTGTGACAACAAGGAAGACTGCCTGGCTTATATCACCAACCTCTCCAACTGGATCACTGAAGACGACATTGGATTTGGGGCCTGCTGTGATGATGATGGCATCAATTATCCGGAGGATTTGCCGGATGGGTTACAGGCATGTGACTTGCCGGTGATCAATGGGGTGACGCTGGTAGACTGTGGAAATGGAGTGAGTGGCGATGTTACGCTGGCAGTAGATGGCGAACTCAACGGAGCAACCACCTGGCAGTGGTTATTTTTGGGCGAAGTATGTGAGAGTGAATTTGCAGATGTTTATGCTGTGGGTTCCGAAGTGACTGGGAATTATTTTGACTATATCGACGAAACATTCTACGTTCGTGCGGTAGGAGGGTGTCTTGATGAGCCGGTTTGTTTTTCTTTTGTGCCCAGTGAGTTATTGGGGCAACCCGCTGAGATTTCCTTGTCAATAAGTACCTACTGCACCGATGCCGGTGTCCAGACCGGCCTGACCGGTGGTAGCCCTGCCGGTGGTGTGTACAGCGGTACCGGTGTGACGGATGACGGCAACGGCATGACCTTTACCTTTGATCCAGCGGTGGCTGGCGAGGGAGGAACGACCATTACTTACACCTCTAATACCGGAACGGCCTGTGGTGAAAGTAGTGCCACAGCGACGATCACAGTTGCGGCTTTGCCTACGGTTACCTTCACCCCTCCCGGTCCGTTCAACTCTGACGATGCTGCGGTGATGCTCACAGGAGGTATGCCTGCTGGCGGCACTTACAGCGGCTCCGGTGTAACGGATGGCAATTTTGACCCGGCGGTAGCGGGAGAAGGAACACATACCATTACCTACACCTATACCGATGGCAACGGCTGTACCGCCTCCGCTACCGGCGATATTGTAGTGGGGTGTGAAGCTCCGGTGATCAATGGGGTGACGCTGGTAGACTGTGGAAATGGAGTGAGTGGCGATGTTACGCTGGCAGTAGATGGCGAACTCAACGGAGCAACCACCTGGCAGTGGTTATTTTTGGGCGAAGTATGTGAGAGTGAATTTGCAGATGTTTATGCTGTGGGTTCCGAAGTGACTGGGAATTATTTTGACTATATCGACGAAACATTCTACGTTCGTGCGGTAGGAGGGTGTCTTGATGAGCCGGTTTGTTTTTCTTTTGTGCCCGGTGAGTTATTGGGGCAACCCGCTGAGATTTCCTTGTCAACAAGTACCTACTGCACCGATGCCGGTGTTCAAACCGGCCTGACCGGTGGTAGTCCTGCCGGTGGTGTGTACAGCGGTACCGGCGTGACGGATGACGGCAACGGCATGACCTTTACCTTTGACCCGGCGGCGGCTGGCGAGGGGGGAACTACCCTTACCTACACCTATAATACCGGTACGGCCTGTGGTGAAAGCACTGCCACCGCGACGATCACTGTTGCCGCGCTTCCAACTGTCACCTTCACCGCCCCCGGTCCATTTGATGCGGGTGATGCAGCAGTTATGCTAACCGGCGGAATGCCGGAGGGAGGCACCTATAGTGGCCCTGGTGTGACAGATGGTAATTTTGATCCGGCAGCAGCGGGTGCAGGAATGCATACCATCACCTATACCTTTACTGATGGTAACGGTTGTACCGCTTCCGCTACCGGAGAGATTACCGTAACACAAACCCTGCCTCCCGATAATGTTTGTTCCGGTGCCAATGACATCAGCGCATTGTTTGGTCAGACCCCAAACGACCCACAAACCTCAGCCCTATTTGACAATACCGGATACAACAGCGATAGTGACCCGGCGGCAGGATACGAATGTTTTGACGATGGCACCCTGGAGCGCACCACCTGGTACACTTTCATCGGTGATGGGAATACCTACCAGATTAAGACGGTAGAGTGTACAGCTACCAACTACCTGACCAATGGCGATACCCAAATTGCCATCTATTCCGGCGATTGTGAAAACCCTACGGGGGTAGCCTGTAATGAAGATGAAGACTTTGCAAATAGCCTTTACAATGCCAATGTGGAACTGATGACCGAAGCCGGTGTAACCTACCTGGTGATGATTGACGGCTGGACCGGTGCCAATTACAGCGCAGAAGGCGAATTCTGTGTTGAGGTCACCAATCTGACGCCCAGCAGCGTGACACCGATTGAAAAGACTGAAATCAACATTCATCCAAACCCGACAGCTTCTCTGGTCTACCTGGAGAATGTAGTCGCTGAGCAAGTGGATGTACTCGACAATACCGGCCGCCTGGTGCGCAGTCAGCAACAGGCAGGTAATACCGTGAACTTGTCGGATTTGCCGGCAGGCGTATACTTATTGCGCATTTCCACCCGTGATGCGGTCTATTCCGCCAAGGTGATGAAACAGGATTAATTTATTCCTCATACACGATAGGCCAGGAAGAGCTTCGGCTCTTCCTGTTTTCAGGAGCAGGATGGTGTAGGATTTAGGTTTTGGGCGTTAGGTTTTAGGATGGCAAATCAAGGAAAACACCCATCACCACCTCACCCATTACCATTGCAAAAAGCAGAATTGAAGCAGAATTTCCAGAATGATGTAGGATTTAGGTTTTGGGCGTTAGGCTTTAGGAGGCAGCATAAACCTGATAAACTTCCATAAACCTCATAAACCAATAAACTCGCTCGGGAGATGTTTGCAACATCGACGATACTCTACCTCCCCTGTCTCAACCGTCTCCCCCGCCTAAACTTTAACCATTAACCTTCAACCCCAAAAAATAAAAGCAGGATTCCCAATACCAAAGAATCTGCAGAATGACTAGGCGTGCAAATTCTCTAAACTCTAAACCCCTACACTCTAAACCCCTACACTCTAAACTAAACCCCTAAACTCTAAACTAAAAAAGAAATCAGTCTATGAAGTATATAAATGGCCTTCTTCCGGATTTGTCCTCTGGGAGAGGGCCTTTTTAGAGCAGAATTTTCAGAATTTATTAGGTGGTAGGATTTGGGCTTTAGGCTTTAGGAGGCAGCATAGACGTGATAAACGTTCATAAACCTCATAAACAAAAAACTCGCTCGGGAGATGTTTGCAACATCGACCTTCTTTGATCGACGAAGCCTTCTCCGGCGGCCGAAGCCTATGGCGAAGGACTCTGGCGAAGTTGATACTGTCTCAACCGTCTCCCCCCGCCTCCTCGCTTGGGAGATGTTTGCAACATCGACCCTGCTTCTCCTCTTCAGCCTACCGCATAATTACCAACGGCACTACTTCTCCTCTTTCACTGCGCAGCCAATACGTGCCTGCTGGAAGGTCGCTCAAATCCGAAGACAGTTGATCCTGGATCACGATATTGAATGCCGTATCGGTGCCGATATTTTGACAAAAATAACCATTCAGCACACCAGAGCTACCATTCAGCCCATTGACTCTCTAAAATTTGTCGGGAACGTGCGCTTACCCCTAAATTGTGAAAGCAATCATTACCACCATTGTTGGTTGGCAATGGGGCAACACCTAAAACCCAATTTTTATGGCCAGTTGGAGGTCATGCTGATCTCCAATTGTGGTCCCTAGGAGGAAGCCGAAAATCCTGAAAAGAGTAGGCGACATAAATCAACTCAATTATGAAATCCGCAGCCATTCTTACCATTTTACTTCTTGCGTCTTGTGCCTGTAAGTCAAACCTTAATAAAGATTCAATGAAAACTGATGATGGTATTGATATTGAAATCAACTACTACAAGGACGTATGCTACGGAGAAGGGAGTCAACTTTGTTTTCTGATAAAAGAGAAAAATGACGAAGCCTGGACGCCCATCTTTGAGAACATCCAGGGATTTGAATATGAATGGGGGTATACCTATAAACTAAAGGTGCTGAAGGACAAACTGGATGGTCCTTCAAGAGACGGCAGGACGCATTCCTATAAGTTAATAAAGGAAGTTGAAAAAGATTTTGTTGGTGAAGATAAAGCGTTTAGCCTCGAATTAGACAATTCTTTAATAACAGAAGAGAATGAAAATTATCAGCTCTTTAATCAAGTTCAAATATCGTTTGCTTCCCCTTCATTGCAAGAGAAATTGTCAGCAGCATTGTCAGATAATCAGACGGTACAATGTACTTTCAAAGTCAGCAAAGGCAATATCATACTTTTATCAGATGTTGCCTACTAATTTAATATAAAAACACATAGGAATCAAATTGATTATCAAAGCCCTGGGGCTGAATTACCTAAAACCCTATATTTTTTAAAATTAAAACTTATGAAAAACGTAATTACTTTCGTTCTGTGTTTATACTTATTTATAACCAGTGGTGTTGCTCAGCAAGCTGCTTGTGGATTTGTTGTAGACCCCAAAGCAGCAGAGCTACTAGATGGTGAAGGCAGTGCGTTTCGCGAGGGCTTGGCTAATTTTGACCTGGCAGCATCAAAGATTCAACGAAGTGAAGGTGTTGAAATACCCGTTGTTGCTCATATTCTTAGGAAGAGTGATGGTAGTGGAGGAACCACAAGGGCAAGTGTTGAAGCAAGCCTTAACAGGGTGAACAATTTTTACCAAAGCATGAATATGGTTTTTGTGCTTTGTGATGTCAAGTATATCAATAATGACACTTATTATAATTCGAATTTAGAGGATGGTAATGCAACTGATGCTGGGATTGCAGTGGCAAACAACGTATCCAATGTGATTAATGTTTATTGCTGTAAAAACACTTCAACTTCATGGGCAAATTTTCCTTATGAAGAGGATGACTTCCTTATAATGAACAACAGTCACATTGACAATCCTTCTACTTTTTCTCACGAAATGGGACACTACTTTGGCTTATACCATACACACGAAACTTATCAGGGAACTGAGGCGATTGATGGAAGCGATTGTGCCATTCGCGGTGATTTAATTTGTGACACTCCAGCCGATCCTGTGTTGTCAAGAAAAGTGGATAGTGATTGCAATTATACAGGAGATGCAGCGTATACTCCGGACACGAGAAATATGATGGCTTACACTCGATTTGAATGCCGGTCTGGATTCACCTCACAGCAGGCAAGGAGAATGGTCTATGCCTTCTTGAGTGCACGGAATTATTTGAATAATGGATGTGGTGGAACGGACGGCAAATTGGTTTCTCGTCCGGAACTGCACAAGATCAATAATGCTGGTGATGGCATCAACTTAACGGCTACACTGACCAAGTCGTATACAAAAGAAGCCTGGGTGAAATTGTCTGCCCCGCAAAACGGCAAGGAAAACAATATTATTTCTGGAAGAAGTTCATCTGAACATGCATTTTGGATTGCAAACCATAATAACTACCATTTGGCAGCCGGGCATAATGGGCAGTGGGCTCAGGTAAAAGCTCCCGCTCCCTTTCCTGCCGGATGGCATCACGTAGCAGTAACTTATAACGAAGGTACCAGAACGATGAAACTCTATCAGGATGGTAAGTTGGTGGGCAAAAATACCAATGTAGCCCCGGTTAATGGTGACGAAGGATTTATGCAGATAGGAAGATTCGAAAATAGCTATAATCTGATTGGAGAAGTAAGAGGCGTAGCCGTTTGGAGTTATGCCCGCAGTGAAGAGCAAATCATCAACTCCGGTGTTTTGGTATCAGAGCCAAAAAGGTTTGCAATTGACGAACCAAGTGACGGAATAAGCCTGGACGCCCAGTTGACTAAATCCTACACCAAAGAGGCCTGGGTCAATCTATCCTCTGCCCGCAATGGCAAGGAAAACAATATTATATCTGGACGAGGAAGTTCCGCACAACACGCTTTTTGGATTGCAAACCACAATAACTACCATTTGGCAGCGGGTCACAATAATCAGTGGGCTTTGGTGAAGGCTCCAGCTCCTTTTCCAACAGGCTGGCATCACGTGGCAGTGACCTACGACGAAAGCAGCAAAATCATGAAACTTTATCAGGATGGAGAATTGGTGTCTACCAAAACCAATGTGCCGCCATTTAATGGTACGGACGGGTTTATGCAAATAGGGAGATATGATAACGGTTATAATTTAAATGGAGAGGTGAAAAAAGTGATCGTTTGGGGATATGCGCGTTCAGAACAGCAAATACAGGAGGCCGCAACCGGAATTGTAGCGGAGGTAGCCGAATTGCTCAGGATTAATAACCCAAATGACGGTAGAAATTTGGGAGCCAGACTCACCAAGTCGTACACGAAAGAAGCCTGGGTGAAATTATCGGCCCCGCAAAACGGCAAGGAAAATAATATCATCTCTGGACGAGGTTCTGCTCAACACGCATTTTGGATTGCAAACCATAATAACTACCATTTGGCAGCCGGGCACAATAATCAATGGGCTTTGGTAAAGGCCCCAAATCCCTTTCCATCAGGCTGGCATCATGTGGCAGTGACCTATGATGAAATCAGCAAAACGATGAAGCTCTATCAGGATGGAACGCTCGTAGCGACCAAGAGTGATGTGCCTCCATTCAACGGTACGGATGGGTTCATGCAAATAGGAAGGTACGAGGGTGGTTATAATCTGATTGGAGAGGTAAAGAAAGCTATTGTCTGGAATTATGCCCGTACCCAAGACCAAATTAATGAATCGGTCACTGCAACGGAGGGAACATCAACGGAATCAAGTAATTAGAAAAATCCACTAGCTATTCCTACTTTTAAGAGGAGTTAGTGAGTGTTGCAAAATACTTACTAACTCCTCTTTTTTGTAAAGCTTCCAGCATCGTTGACTGGAACGAACCCCAAATACTTAAAATCTTGACTTATGAAATGGCTACCCCAATTCCTGTTTTACTTAATGGTTTCCTTCGCCCTATCGGCTCAAACCAACCCAGTTTGTGAAGACAACGATTGTTCACCCGATATCTTTTCGGTCCAACTCGAAGCCCCGATGGCACCGGCTAAGGCGGGGGATGTGCAACGTACCCAGCAGTTTAAGGGTGCATACCAGAAAGTAAAGCAGATCAAAAGCCAAATGCAGCAGGACCCGACCTGGAAAACCCGATACCAATCCAATGCCTTGAATGGCAAGAGCTGCCTACGCCTCAACCAGTTGGAGAGCTATTTTGCCTACGAATACGAATTGAATCCCGAGTTTAAAAAGTTTATCGACCGGCAGGAATCCAATGCTGAAGCCTGGAAAGAGGAGGGGTTTCAGAGCAGCCGACGAGCCATAAATCTTTCTACCCGTATGAAAGACCACTGTCCTAATGAGGTGAAAAAGGTGGAAAAAGCACCGGCCGGATCATTGGATGAGCTGCCGAAGAAATACATGAAACTGGGGCACGCCCTCGGCTATTTTGACGAAAAGGGCAATCAACTCAAACCTTTGGATGATCCGTCTACTGCAGCCCAATCAGACCCCGAAGACGATTTGGATAACATGAACAAAAAGCAGCAAATCGCTGAGTTGAAAGACCGGGTGAATCAATTGCCGTTGGGGCCGGAAACGAAGGATAAGATCGATGGGGTGAAAAATGCGCTGCAAAACGCCAAGCCCAATTTGGGACTGCTACAGGGCGCATTAGGTGGGTTGAATGCCAAATTAGGAACATTTCTGCCTGAACCGACGGGTTTATTATCCAAAATTAATGCGGCCAGGGATATTTTGGGGGCGCTAAAAAATCTCAAACTGAAGTTGCCCTTCAAAGGACTGTTTAACAAAATTGGTGACCTATTCAAAGAGGGGGAGGATCTTGGCAAAAAGGCTAAGGATTTGGTGGATAACTCCAATAAACTTAAAGACCGCTATGATGATCTGGCCAAGAAAGCCAATGATCTGGAAGACAAAATCAAAGACCGTACTTCCGCTGTTGATGGGTTGGAAAAGCAGTTGGATAATTTAGAACAAAAACAAAAAGAACTACAGGAAAAGCTTGAAGACCGCCCACGTAAAATCCTGGATGAGTTGAAACAACAGGTGGGCGAAGTGAGCAACGAGGCCGGAGATTTGGTTGATCAGGTGCAGCAGGAAAATGACTTAAAAGATCAGCTGCTCGACGAACTGAAAAAGCTAACTAATGCCAAAGACAAGATCACGGATGAATTGGCCAACCTGGAAGACAAAGCGGCAGATCTTGCAAAGGAGCAGCAAGAATTGGACAGGGAAACCAAGGCGGTGCAAAAAGAGGCCGAGGAAGCCAAAAAGCTGGATGAAAAAGTGGATGATTTGAATAAGGCTTTGGAAGATTTGAAACCGGAGAAAGAGCTGGAGGCAGAGATTGCGGATTGTGAGGAGGACCTGAAAAAGTTACTCCTGAAGATTTCCGGCTTGGACGAAAAGCAGGGCAAGGTTAAAAAGAAGCTGGGAGGCCTGCTGGATTTACCGGGAAAGTTGCTGGGTAAGTTGTCGGATTTGAACCTATTTCAAAATAAATTGAAGCTGCCCAAGGATGGCGTTCCGGTGGCTGAGAAAACGATTGCCAAAGTTGATAAACTCATTGGAAAAGCCAATGCCATTGGCTCATTTGTAGAGGGCCTGACCGGTAAAAAAACCAAGCTACAGGAAAAGGTCGAAAATATTGGGCAGAAGGTGGATCAGGTGAAGGGATTGTATGATTCGAAACTCAGTAATCTGGATCAACTCAAAGGCGAACTCGTGCAATTGGTGGCCGAAAAGTCTGGCCTGAAGGACCTGATGGATCAGGCTGGAAGCAACACAAATTCACTTGATGAAAAAGTCCGTGACTTCATTGATCGGTACAATCTTTTTGACGAAAAGTCAGATTGCCTGAGCAAGGAGGAATTGGAACAGAAGATCAAAGATATTTTAAAGGAGCAGGAGCAGGCTGAACCGGAACTGGAAGAACTGGAAGGTGATCTAAATGATGCGGAACAGCAGGAAGAAAAACTGGAGCAGGAAACCCAGGAGGTGGCTGATGAAATTGACGAGCAGGCGGAGCAAGCCGAAGAACTGAAACAAGAAGAAGCTGCCATCAAGGAGGAGTATGGTACGGATGTGGAATTGGAGCCGGTAACGGTTGAGGAGTGGGCGGAGAGCTTTGAAGTAGATCGCCCTTACTGGGATGCTGTTTTCCATCCGGATGATGAGGTGGTGGAGGGTTATAAAGGCCGTTATTTTGAGGTGCGCCTGAAAGATGCCGATAAGGCGGTGAAATTGCTATTCGGTCCCGGCGAATATTTTATGAGCAAAAGCGACTTTCGCAAAAACTACGGCCCAACGATTGGTGCTTTTGTGACCGAAGCCTTGCACACCCTGAAAAAGACCGATCGCGATAAGATCAAAGTCTTCATTCAGGGGAGTGCGGATATCGTTGGACAAAGCACTTTCAGCGGCAATTTGGATAAAAGCTATTACTACGAAGAAATCACCGTCCTGCCGCAAAGTGGGGAGGAACGCTTTGCCGGAACGGCGGTGAGCAAAAAGGTACCCATCACCAATTTTCGCAATAATGACCTACCCAATTTACGAGGCTGCTACCTCAAGGAAATGATCTCGGTATATTCCAAAAAGCTGGACCCAATCCTCCTGGAAGGCTCGGTCAAAGAAGTGGTTAGTGAAAGAGACCGCAATGCGATTATTTACCTGTTTATTCCGGAGGAATTGTTGGAGGCCTATGGGAATTGATTTGGTGTTTAAGTTTGGCCTCGAAGGCAACGGAAGTATCTCTAAATTACAAGCATAACTTTTTAGTCGGCCAGCTCAAAACTCCGAGCCGCCGCCCCCTAACATTCTGTCATTCTTCAACCTGAATTGGGTGGGAATAAATAAAAGCCCACCCACATCCGCCAAACCGCCAATGGTCTACGTACAGCTCGTGCGTTCAGCACAGAGCTGTCAGGGTGGAGAAGTAGCTACTTGTCTAATCCGCCGGCAGTAATGGATTTTTATAAAAGACACTGCAATTTAATAAAAAGTTTTAATAAATAAAAATTAAAACAAAAAAATAAATTACAGAGAAGCCACTACGCCACTATTTAAGATTCCTTCTAAAAAATGCCACCGTCCGATCCCACGCCAGATTAGCGGCATCCCAATCGTAGCGAGGGGTGCTATCATTGTGAAAGCCGTGATTGACATTGGGGTACAAATGGGCGCTGTATTCCTTATTGTTTTCTTGCAGGGCCTTTGCATAATCCGGCCAGCCGGCATTCACGCGCTCGTCATTACCGGCAAAGTGTAATAGTAATGGCGCACTGATATTCGGTACCTCCTCCGCGGCGGGTTGTCCCCCGTAGAACGGCACAGCGGCTTTTAACTCCGGTACTTTTACGGCCATCATATTCGAAATCCAGCCGCCAAAGCAAAAACCCACCACGCCCACATGACCAGTGCACTCCTCGTGGTTTTTCAAGTGCTCAAAGGCCGCAATAAAGTCTTCCAGCATCTCATTGCGGTCGCGCTGGCGTTGTAGCGTACGGCCGTCGTCATCATTGCCGGGATAGCCGCCCAGCGGCGTCAAAGCATCCGGGGACAGGCTAATGAATCCCGCCAGAGCTGCCCGGCGACCTACATCGGCGATGTGCGGATTGAGGCCCCGGTTTTCGTGCACCACGATGATGCCGGGGAGTTTTTCCACGTTGTTCATCGGTCGGGATAGCTGGCCCTTAATCTTCCCGCCGCCTTTGCTAGAGTCGTACTCAATGGTCTCGGTCTTCAGCCGATCGTCGTCCATTCTGATTTGTTGTTTCTCTTCATAATTGGGCAACAAATAGCTGAGAATAGCCGGTACGGTCAGCCCGCCAACGGCGTACATCTTTATCTTGTCCACAAATTCGCGGCGGTCAATTTTGTTGTGGGCATACTTGTCGTACAGGTCAAAAACTTCTTGTGATAACTTGATCTTTTTCATGAATTCGGGTTTTGGTTATTTAACAACTCGACTCAGGAACTCTTCCTTATATGCCCGGCCAATGGGTATAGTGGTATTCTTTTCCAGGTATACCTGATTACCGGCAATCTTTTCAATTTTTGAAATATTGACAATATAAGACTTGTGTACGCGAATAAAGGCACTGCCCTCCAGGTTTTCCTCCCAGTATCGAAGCGGCTCTGCGGACAGCACCTTTTTTTCTGACAAGAAAATCTCTGTATAATCCGTATCCGATTTCAAATAAATGATGTCATCCAGATTAATCTTGATGTGCTCATAACCCGACTTGATGAATAGCTCTTTTCGTGTGCTTTTTTCTCCTTCGCCATCCATGTCCGGAGTCGATACCGGGTGTTTTTTTGCCTGTACTTTGGCTATAGCTTTGACAAAGCGCTGAAAGGAAAAAGGTTTGAGCAGATAATCCACTACATCAAACTCATAACTTTCCAGAGCGTAATCCGGAAAGGCCGTGGTCAGGATCACATTTGGCGGATTGGACATCGTTTTTAGAAAATCGATGCCGGAAATCTTGGGTAAATGAATATCCAGGAAGATAAGGTCAATGGCTTCGGTTTGTAAAAAATCCATGGCCTGAATAGCATCCGAGAAGGTACCTTTTAATTGTAAGGACCCAATGTCCTCAATGTATTTTTTCAAAATACGCTGAGCGGGCGGCTGGTCTTCTATGATGATGCAATTCATGCCTGATTTTTCTTTTTCAATTGGATGGATAAGTGAACCTGATACTGGCCTGCATCTTCGTGAATGCGCAACTGGTGGGCATCCGGGTAGATCAGCTGCAGCCGCTTTTTGACGTTTTCCAGGCCAATGCCCTGCGAAAGGTTTTCAGTATTGGTTACCGGCTGGAAGTTATTTTTACAATAAAAGTTCAACATGCCGGTCTCGGAAACTTCCACTTCAATATCGATCACAATGCCGTCGGAAAGGCTGGCCTGGCTATGTTTAAACGCATTTTCAATAAAAACGATCAAAATCAAAGGGGCAATCTCATAACCCACCGGAATCGGTGGAGGGGTAAAGTGCACTTCCCCCCGCTCCTCGATCTGCAACTCGCTGAGTCGGGTGAAATTTTCCAGTTGCTCCATTTCCTTGGATAAAGGCACGTATTTTTCCCGGCAGTCGTACAGCATATAGCGCAACACCGCGCTCAATTCCAGAATGATCGTCGGCGTTTTTGGCGAATTCTCAATGGCGTAGGAATAGAGGTTGTTGAGGTTATTAAATAAAAAATGCGGATTGATCTGCGATTTTAAAAACTGCAACTCACTTTCCTGCATAAGTGCTTTTAACTCGTCTACCTCTCGTTGTTTCCGTAAGGCATCCCAGGCGAATTTAAATCCTACCAGAATAACGATGACGGGCATGATTTGCACCATCGTGAAAAATACTCCGGGAAAGTTGTCGGCCCTTTCCCCCGGAAAATAAATAGGTTCAAGCACCCGCTCCTCAATCAGGATCACTGCGGCAATGATTAAGGCTACAGACAGAAAAAAAGGCAGGTACTTCTTGCGGTAAAAGAACCGTGGTAGCAGCCAGTAATTGATGACTAGTGCGGCTATTGCGTAGCTGAAGAAAAAAGTATAATGATGACTTTCAATGTGGGGATGATTTTTGTCAAACGAATAAAAGATGAAGACCAAAAAGTGCAGCACCAGTTGGAACATAACCTCCTGAACAGGAAGTGGTATCGCTTTGATTTTTTTCATCATTACCCAAATCTAGCCTTTCAATTCCGATTTGTAAAACCAAATCCCGCCAACGACTGTTTCACACCGGTCAACGACGAGAAAGCGCCCTATATGCCGTTCACCGGGCAACCTCTGTCGTTCAAAGAATCTATTTTTCATTTTGGTGAAAACGCCGGTTCTTTGCGACAACAATAATGGATTTAAAACAATCACCATGAAAGTCAAAATTACTCACTGTTTATTGCTTTTCTTTTTTGTAATGACCGCCCTTACGGCAAATGCTCAACAGCAAAAGGTGCTGGTGACCGGAACGGTAGTCGAAAGTAGCAGCCAACAACCCGTCGAATTTGCAACGGTGATGCTTGCTGATAAAAATACAAAGGAGACTATTACCGGTGCCACAACCGATATTGATGGCAAGTTTAGCATTGAAACCACCCGCCAGGACTTTTATCTGGAGATCAGCTTCATCGGATTTACAACCAAGACCATTAATGATATTAGCATTGTGGATGGCAAAGCTGATCTGGGCACCATAATGCTTTCTGACGACAGTCAAACGCTTGATGAAGTGGTGGTTCGCGCTGAAAAATCAGCTACGGAATTCAAACTGGATAAGCGCGTTTTTAATGTGGGTAAAGACCTGAGCAGTACGGGAGCCAGCGCATTGGAGGTCTTGAATAATGTGCCCTCCGTCAATGTCAACATTGAAGGACAAATCAGCTTGCGGGGTAGCCAGGGTGTACAGATTCTGATCAACGGCAAGCCATCAGTTTTGGCAAGCGAAGAAGGTAATGCCCTGGGGACCATCACCGCCGATATGATCGAGAAGATCGAAGTGATCACCAATCCCTCAGCCAAGTACGATGCAGAAGGGACTTCCGGCATTATCAATATTGTCATTAAAAAAGAGGACCGCAAGGGACTCAACGGTTCGGTTTCCCTGAATACCGGGGTGCCACACAACCATAGCTTTGGCCTTAGCCTCAATCGCAGAACGGAGAAGTTTAACCTGTTTAGCCAGCTGGGTGTCGGTTATCGAGAACTACCCAATGACGTAGAGAATATCAACCGCAACCTGGAAACCGGTACCTCGATACTAAGTGATGGAGAGGAATTTAGAAATGAAACCTTTTACAACGTCATTCTCGGTACTGACTATCACATCAATGAGCGCAATGTGCTGACCCTGTCCGGTTTTTTTGCCTATGAGGTAGAAGATCAACCCTCCAGTACTACTTTCAGATCACTGGATGCTTCAGATGCCCTCATTTCCGAGTGGGCACGTAGTGAAACCACCAAGGCAACCAATCCTAAATGGCAGTACGAACTGCAGTATAAGAGTGAGTTTAAGGACAACGAGGACCACAACCTGTTGTTTAGCGCCTTGGGTAATTTCTTTGGTAAAAAACAATCGTCCGACTTTTTTGACAATACCATTGCGGGCCTCAACTCCGATGCTACGCAGCAAACGCGAACGGAATTTCAGGAAGCCGAAAATACCATCAAACTGGACTATACAAAGCCTTTCGGCAAAAAATGGACGCTGGAGACCGGTGCACAATATGTGCTCAACGATGTGAGCAACGATTTTGAAGTGAATAACCTTTTGGATGGAGAATGGGTCAACGATCCGGATCAAACCAATATCTTTGAGTACAAACAGAATGTACTGGGCGTATACGGCACCGGAGCCTACGAAGGAGAAAAATGGGGCTTGAAGTTAGGGGCTCGCATCGAAAATACTGACCTGCGCACCCTGCTGATCACTACCAATGAACCGAATAATCAAAACTATACCAACCTGTTTCCGAGTGCCCATACTTCTTATAAACTGACTAAGAATTTCTCTTTACAGGCAGGATATTCCCGTCGAATCTTCCGCCCGCGTCTGTGGGACCTGAATCCATTTTTTAATATTCGTAATAACTTTAGTATTCGTGTCGGAAATCCCGATTTGCTGCCGGAATTTACGGACTCTTATGAGGTGTCCAGTATTTATATTTTGGGCAAAACATCCCTGAATTTCTCCGTCTACCATCGCTACACAACGGAGGTAGTGGAACGCATCTCCCTCTTTGAGGATAATGTCAATACGACCAAACCGTTTAATATTGGTACCAATAGAGCAACCGGCCTGGAGTTTAACGCGAAGTATACCCCCAACAAGTGGCTGTCTTTTACCGGTGATGCCAATTACAATTACTTCAACCGGGAGGGCGAATTTGAAGGGACTTCTTTTGATTTTAAGGCTGACCAGTGGTCAGGGAAAATGACAACAAAGCTGAAGTTACCGGCAGATATTGATTTTGAAACAACCGTGCATTACCAGTCGAGCTTTCAAACGGTGCAGGGCGAAGTTTCAGAGAACCTGTTTGCGGATCTTGGCTTACGCAAAAAAATTCTGAAAGGTAAAGGAGTCATCAATTTCAGTATTCGCGATGTATTTGCTTCGCGTATCAGAGAAAGCATCACCGATCAGGCTGATTTCTACCTGTACTCCCGTCGACAGCGGGGAAGGTTTGTTACCTTGGGCTTTAGCTATGGCTTTGGTAAGGGAGAGGCTATGGAGTTTTCCGGCGCGAGAAGACGATAGCAATATTTACCAGCTTTAAATCAAGTACGAATCAATGAAATTAACAGCAAGAAACATTCACCGGGATTTTGCCTACTTTTATTTGGGTCTGATCATTTCATTCTCGATATCCGGTATCTTTTTGAATCACCGTCGGGTGTGGCACCCTATGCGGTACGAGTATGCCTCTACCGAAATTGCACTGACGAATCCCATTTCGGAAGAACAGGTCAATGACGATTATCTCAAGCGTTTTTCTGAAGAGTTTGGCATTGATGCTGCCCCACGTAGGTATGCTGTAAATGAGGGCGTATTGCGCATCAATTATCCTGATCATCAGGTGGAAGTGGACCTGGAATCGGGTAAGGGCAAGATTGGAGAGTATCGTCAGACGCCACTGCTGGGGCAAATGACCGAACTGCACGTGACAACCAATGACTGGTGGATTTACTATTCTGATATATTTGGCCTGGCGATGTTGACGATAGCCATTACCGGAATGTTTATCACAAAAGGCAAGATGAGCTTTAAACGCCGAGGCTGGAAGCTTGCCGTAGCAGGTATTCTTTTTCCATTGGTTTTTCTGTTTTTACTTTCGTAAATATTATGTTCCTGTTATGAAGAAAAAGATACTATTTTTATGCACCATTTTCATGGCAACGGTGCTTTACGCAAATGCGACTTCTGCTTCAATTGTACCGGCAGAAGGAGAATATACCACGGTAGTTGAGGGGTTTGACTGGGGCCCGGCCGTGAATAAGGTCATCCTTTCAATGGAGGAGGAGATTTCCTCAGTTGATTGGCAAAATTATACCGTTACTGCTGAACGAAAGACGGAATGCACCGACCTCCCAGCCGAGCAGGCTAAGGGGAGCAGAAGCGTGGTTTACGCCTACGTTTCCGATGCCAAAGGCAATCATGTGGAAAAGGGTAAATATGCCACTTTGGTGTTGAGCGTTGCCCCCAACATGCCATTAAGCTCACCCATTCAATATACCCGGAATGACAAATGCCGCGGCAACAATTGGGTGGATTACCAACTGACTATTACTGACAAGGCAAGCAATAAAGTTTGGAATAAAAAAGCCGGCCGCATCATGCCGTTGATCGATCGCTTTGATCTGACCGGCCAATTTAAATACAATGATGACCTGACCTTATCTTACGCATCATATACTCCCAAGGTTGACAAGGAAAAAATGCCTTTGATCATCTGGCTGCACGGTGGGGGAGAGGGCGGCACCGATCCGTCGATCCCGTTGATTGCCAATCGGGCGGCCAATTATGCCTCAGATGAAATCCAGACCTACTTCGGCGGTGCCTACGTGCTGTCGCCCCAAAGCCCGACCTTTTGGATGGATGATGGTACCGGTAGCTACACCAGAGGCGATAAAAACGATCGCTACAACGAGGCATTGATGGCCCTATTCAAGACTTTCATTGCCAATAATCCCAAAATTGATACCGATCGCATCTACGTAGGTGGCTGTTCCAATGGTGGCTATATGACCCTAAAGCTCTTGCTGCGACATCCCGACTTTTTTGCAGCGGCTTTTCCCAGTGCCCTGGCCTATCACGCCGAATTTGTGACCGATGAGCAGATTAAAAGCATCGTGGACTTACCCATCTGGTTTATCCACTCCAAGGATGACGGTACTACTGTGCCCGATCAAACCGTAGTGCCGGTATACAAACGCCTGATCGCCGCCGGTGCAAAGGACGTGCATTTTTCTTACTACGATCATGTAGTGGATATCACCGGCTTTTTTGGTGGCAAAGACTACCATTACCCCGGCCACTGGTCATGGATATACGGTCATGCCAATGTAGCCAACTTCGATTACGATGGCAAACCGGTGACCATCAACGGCCGCCCGGTGACCATCATGGAATGGATGGCGACCAAGCGTCGGTAGAATGTTTTTTGTTGATCAGCCATCTGCACCATGATTTTGTGCGGATGGCTGATCGAATACTCTTCCTTACAACCCATAATAATCAATCAAATACACCAGCGAAGTCATGGCCGCCGCGCCGAGGGCCAGCTCGCGGGCATTGACCACTTCAAAGACATCGGCTGGGGTGTGGTGAAAGTCAAAATAGCGCTGCGAATCTGGCTTTAAGCCAAATAACAGGCCTTTTTGCGGCTTTAAGCCGGAAATATCAGCACCTGAGCCGCCCTTTTCCAGGGTAAGGCCGTAGGGCTCCAGCAAGGGAAGCCATTCGTTCACCTTTTTAAATTTCTTTTGGAAAATGGATTCGTCACCATCGCAAGTGAAGCCACGTGGCGTAAATCCACCCCGATCAGATTCGATGGCAGCCAGGTGGAAGACATTTTGTCCCAGGGCATAATCCCAGTAGGCGCGACCGCCGGCCAGACCGTTTTCTTCGTTCATAAAAAGCACGCAGCGAATGGTGCGCTTGGGTCGGTAGTTGAGTTTTCTCAGGAGCCGCAGTACTTCCATCGACTGGACACAACCGCTGCCGTCATCATGGGCGCCGGTACCAACGTCCCAGGAATCCAGATGACCTCCAACCAGAATGACCTCTTCTGGCTTTTCACTACCGCGAATTTCACCAATGACATTGTAGGAGGTTTGTGGGGCCAGCATCTCACAAGTGGAACGCATATAGACCCGTACGATGTCATCACGCAGCAGGTCACTCAATAACTCCGCATCATTGGTACTGATGGCAATGGCGGGAATTGGCTCAATATCATCGGCGTAGTACAGCCCTCCGGTATGCGGCACATCATCCAGGTTGTTGGTCATGGAACGGACTAAGACTCCCACTGCTCCGTATTTCGATGCTCGGGAAGCGCCGGCTCCTCTTTGATCCACCGCACCACCGTATGCACTAAAGGTATTGATCTGAGTGGGATCCATCGGTCGGTTGTAAAACACTATGCGACCTTCTACTGCTTCCCGGCCCAGTTTATCCACCTCATCCAGGCTTTTGACTTCAATCACTTCAGCAGTGATGCCGCGGCGACCTGTGCCTACGGAATTGCCGAGGGCCAATGCTTTTAGCTCAACAGAACCCATTCGCCGGGAATTCACTACTTTGACCACTTCTTTATCCCCGCGCACCCAATGAGGCACAGTACAGGGCTGTAGCCAAACGCTATCCAATCCCAGGGTATCGAGCATCTGGCGGGTGTATTCTACAGCAGCTGAGGCCCCCGGCGAACCACTCAATCGGTGACCAATGTCGTTGGTGAGGGCGTCCAGCCATTCGTAGGCCCTGCCGTCAAGCAGGGCAGTATCGTAGATGCTTCTGATGAAAAATGCGTCCTTTTGTTGGGCAAAAAGCGCCGAAAAGAGGCCGGAAATCAAAAAAATGGGCAGGATTATAATTTTTTTCATCATTTTTTTTTTGCCGTGGAAGATCAGAAATTATTGTCAGGAATCATTGGCGGGACGGATTTTTTGTGCTGAACCAAAATTTTTTCAAAAAAAATGCCGATTTGGAAATAAACAAAAATTCGGCATGACCTGAAATCGTAAAATAAAATTTCTAAAAGTTAGAAAATACTTATCCAATTGATTAAATGGAAAATTTGAGTGACGCTTTTAAATCTTTCTGCCAAAAGCCCGAGATTGGTGAATTATAGGATTTTTAAAAGAAAAGATTTATTTTAGTATTCAGAATTGAAAAACAAGATTAAATTTTTATTAATTTTGTAATTGTATTTTTTACAATAAGTGTGTATCTTTGCATTAGCGATTGAAAGAAAGGCCTTCGGGCATGAAAAATATAATTTGGTTTTATTTGGTTAGGGCTGAGGTAGTGCTGTGGTGGCACTGCCTCATTTTTTTTGTACCTATCCCACCTCCCAACCTGAACTGAGAAAAAGTAAATCTTTTTCCTTCTTTGACAAATTTCCCCGATGTAAAATCGGGACAAGATGTGGTCAATCAAAAATTTGTCAAAGAACCATCTTTTTTTTGAGCCAAATTAGAGATTAAACTTTTTTTTAATATCTTTGTCGAACATACCTACTGATTTCGTTCCCCCTTAAGCGATATTCTCGTTGTTTTGCAACGCCCGTCCCAAACCGAATTCTGCTTATCGAATCAGTTGGCACAGTTATCCTTCGGTAGTACTTTTTAGACTACCAAAAACAAACACTATAAAAGTTTTTCGCACTGAGCGGATCAGCCTGTGTTATGTGGGCTGAAAAAGATGAGACCAAATATCTTTGGTGCATCAACCCTGCATGACCTGAATGGATTTGGAGCCAACTATGATATTGCGCTCACCGATCTATGTCAGCGTTACATTTTATGAGCCATGTATTTGATTAACCCTTCACACTATTAGAAACACAAAACACTATTGATGAGCGGAGTGCAGTAACCCTGTGCTCCGTTTTTTTTTAGCTTCTAGTGTGCTTCCCGCAAAAAGCGCACTTCTACCAACAAGTCCTGTGCGTTGGCGAGTTGTACATTTTCCTTACTGTGGATGGTATAGCCAATCAAAGGGTCGTAAGTCAGGTTTTGGTCCAGGTTGGCAATGGCGGAGGTGGTATAGTTGTCTATTTCCACCTTTGATACTTCCTCGCCTTCAAAGGTGATGATCAGGCGGCGGGTTTTCAGATCTTCGTCCTGGGCTATATAGCGCAGTTGGCCTAATTGGCCATTGACCATTACGCTGTCGATCGCATACTGGTCTTGCCAGGCCGGGCGATTGATATCGGCTTTCAGAAATACCTGCAGTTCTTTTTCGTAGTTGAGCTGCTCTACGGTCTTGCCTTCTTCTTCCCCATCGAGAACGATCCGTTTTTCTACCCTTGGTTGCTCTGCCTGCAATTGGTCAATTTGTGATTGGAAGTATCCAGCCAGATCAAAAAATGGCATTGGTGCATTCTTTTTTCCCTGCGGTTGTTCTGGTTGGCAGGAAAAAGCAAATAGTGCACAACTAAGGGCGAGTACGTACGGATATCTCATAGCGATTGATTTAATACTTTACCGGTTGTGGTGAAGACCATTTTCTTGTGGGCAACCGGTGCAAAGCCCGGAATTATCGTTGAATCAACACCTTGCCGTCCATTTCTGCCGGAGCATCCAGCTCCATCAGGTTGAGGAGGGTAGGGGAAATATCGCCCAATTTACCATCACTCACCTTACAGCCGGAAGCTCGCTTGCTCACATAAAAGCAGGGCACCGGATTCTTGGTGTGGGCAGTATTTGGCGAACCATCTTCGTTGATCATGTAGTCTGAGTTTCCATGATCGGCAATTATAATGGCATCGTAGTCATAGTTTTCGACAGCCGTTTCGATCAGGTCTTTCAGACAGCTATCCACCGTTTCGGCTGCTTTCATGGCCGCTTTGAAGTCGCCGGTGTGGCCTACCATATCGGCATTGGCATAGTTCAAACAAATGAAGTCGGGCTGATGTTTTTTAATATCTTCAATGATGCTATCGGTAATTTCCCGGGCGCTCATTTCGGGTTGTAGATCGTAGGTCGCCACTTTAGGAGATGGGATAAGGATGCGGCGTTCTCCTTCAAACGGTTCTTCCCGGCCCCCTGAGAAGAAGAAGGTGACATGAGGGTATTTTTCCGTTTCGGCAATTCGCACCTGGCTTTTTCCGGCTTTCGCCAATACTTCTCCCAGCGTATTCTTAAGGTCGTCCTTGGTGAAGAGAACGTGTACATTTTTAAAACTCTCCTCATAGCGGGTCATGGTGAGGTAGTAAAGGTCGAGTTTTTTCATGTTGTAGTCCGGAAAATCCTGTTGTGTCAGCGCGGCCGAAATTTCCCGGGGACGGTCGGTCCGGAAGTTGAAACAAAGCAATACATCTCCCTCTTCGATCTTGGCAACCGGCGCACCATCTTTACCCGTACAAACAAGTGGGTTGATGAATTCGTCGGTTTCACCCGCGTCATAGCGTGCCCGCATACTGGCCAGAATATCGTTTGTTTTTTCTCCTTCATTGTGCACCATCAGGTCGTAGGCCTTTTTGATGCGCTCCCACCGGTTGTCGCGATCCATGGCGTAATAGCGCCCAATGACGGTGGCCAGCTGTGCGGATTGGTTGGTGATATGCTCTTCCAGGTCCCGCAGATAACCCACCCCTCCTTTCGGATCGGTATCCCGGCCATCCATAAAGGCGTGAATATATACGCGGTCGAGTCCGGCTTTCTCACAAATGTCGCAAAGGGCCATCAGGTGTTTGATGTGAGAATGCACCCCACCATCAGAGACCAGTCCCATAAGGTGAAGCGCTTTATTGTTGTCTTTGGCGTATTGCAATCCCTTTTGCAGGGTTTCATTAGCCGCAAGGCTACCATCGCGTGCGGCCTTATTGATACGCGCCAATTCCTGGTACACAATACGGCCGGCACCAATATTGAGGTGACCGACCTCAGAATTACCCATTTGTCCCTCTGGGAGACCTACTTCTTCGCCGTAGGTGACCAGTTCGGAATTGGGATATTTGTCATAAAGACTGTCAACAAATGGGGTATTGGCCTGTGCAATGGCACTGGCTTTCGGCTTTTGGCCGTGGCCCCATCCATCCAGAATAATGAGTATTGCTCTTTTTTTCTCCATCATGACCGCAAATTTATACTTCTCGACGTGGAATTTTGTCAATTATCCAAATAAATTTCCCACGTAACTCCTGGTAACGAGTCTTGATATTCCGGGATAAATCAAAAAAAAGGTAATTTTTTGTGACGTTCCTGCGTTTTAGGAGTGAATTTGCCGCTAAAAGAGGTGGCTTTGTTCGTATTTTGTTGATATACAGCGCTTTAAGTCAATGGTTCTCTTTTTAGCAAATACTGGCAAAATTGGAACGATAAAAATATGATTGACCTTTTGCGCGCTAAATCGACCCTGGAAATCAAACATCACCGTAAAAAGTACGGTTACTTTTAAGAAAACATACGTCAAAAAGAAAACAGTTAAATTGACCGCATGGGTTTGCAATGACGTGAAAGTTGTGGAAATTTGACTTAACAAAAGACAAAAATCATGAAATCAATTGTTTTTCTGTTGCTCCTGGTACCAAGTTTGAACTATGCTCAGGCTGACTTCTCTCTGATCACTCAGGCGATCAGTAGTGGAAACACCGATGCATTGGCCAAATACTTCGACAATTCTGTGGAAGTAGCCATTCTGGACAACGAGGATGTTTACAATAAAGCCCAGGCAACAAATGTTGTCAAGGAGTTTTTTACCAAATATCGACCTCAGTCCTTCAGCCAGGTACACGAGGGGGCATCAAAAGGTAATGACTCAAAATATTGTATCGGTAACCTGGTCACCAACCAGGCTACTTTCCGGGTGTATATCTATGTCAAACTTGATGGTCAGAGAAGTACCATTCAGGAACTGAGATTTGACAAGCAGTAATCGTAGATTCCCAAAATAGAAAAGAGGGTTACCGTAAACTACGGTAACCCTCTTTTCTATTTTGGGAATCTACTACCTAAACTTTAACCATTGTTGAATCCAGTTAAGTCGTGCTAGGGGTAGTCCAGAAAAGTCGTGTCACCCCTATATTTGCCAAAAGAGGCAAATGAAAGTTACAAGTTTGGAACAAAAGCGCCAGATACAGGCCCTAATGAAGCAAGACAAGACATCAAAACAGATAGCAGAACAGCTGTCTATGAAAGTCCGTACTGTTCGCAAATGGGTGCAGCATCTAAAAAAAGGGGCTCCTTACATAGCGCTATGGGCCGACCGGCTTCGGGGAAATTGTGTAGTTACCCCGAGCAAATACGGCAATTAATCAAAGAAATACGAGAAGAAGAACCTGGTTATGGTTCCCACAGTATTTTAGCTGAATTAATCCATAGATATGGTTATGAAGCCTCTAGTTTACCTTGTAGAAGTAGTCTTGCTGCTTATTTAAAAGAACAAGGTCTGACTAAGTCTTACGAGCATCATAGTGCTTTGCCAAAACCGGACCGGCTTCAAGTACAAGCCCCTCATGATCTTTGGCAATTAGATGGACGAGGTAATGAATGGGTAGCAGATCTAGGAGCCATTGCTTTGCTTGATATCAAAGATATTTATAGCCATAGCTATGTCAGCTGTTTTCCTGCTCCGATTAGCTCGATGAAGGGGCATCCCAATACAGATCAGTATCAACAAGGGCTTCGATTAGGCTTTTTAAGCTTTGGTTTACCCAAAGTAGTCCAGGCCGATCATGCTAGTGTTTTCAATGAGAATAACTCAAAATCACCTTTCCCCACTCGCCTGCATTTATGGTTGATTGGCTTAGGTATAGAATTAATCCACTCTAGAGTGCATCAACCTACAGATCAAGCAGCAGTAGAGCGGGCACACGAGATTTTGTACAATCAAATTCTTAAAGGCAAAACGCCTTTCAAAAATTGGAAACAGCTCTTTGACAAATGTCAAAAAAGAAAGCAGGCGCTGAACTATCAAATTCCTAGCAGAAGTTGCGCCAATCAAGCCCCTCTGATAGCTATGCCGGAGGCTAAACATTCCAAGCGATTCTATTGCCTTCAACGGGAAACTCAATTAATTGAGCTGAATCGCATTTATCAATTTTTAGCCAAAGCTAAATGGTATCGCAAGGTGGCAGGAAATAAAATGGTTTTCCTTGGTGGACAATCTTATTATATAAAGCATGGTCGACCTAAAGAAGAACTTGAAATTTCATTCTGCTCGAATTGCCAACATCTTTTGTTCCAAAATGACAAAGAACTTTTGATCGCTATGCATCCCATTAAAGGATTAAACAAATCCAATCTAATGGGAGACTCGGCTAAATCTTTTGTTATACCAAATTTTCAACTCCAAATTCCTTTTCATCATAAGGATCGAGTTGACACGACTTTTCTGGACTTGGTATAGCACGACTTAATTAGATTCAACACCATTAACCTTTAAACCCCATCAATATAAGTGCAGGATTCCCAGAATTAAAGAATTTGCACAATGATCAAGCGCAAACACTCTCTAAACTCTCCCCTCTAAACTCTAAACTTTCCCTAAATTGTGGCGCTTCAAAAATGACGTACCAATGCTATACGATAAGATACAGGAGGCCGTGGCCTACATTCAGCGAGAGACGACTTTTGAACCAGAGTTTGGGATTATCCTGGGCACGGGGCTGGGAGGCCTGGTGGATGAGATAGCGGTTGAAAAGGTTATTCCTTACGATGGCATACCGCATTTTCCGGTATCAACGGTGGAGAGTCATAAGGGGCAGATGATTTTGGGCTCCCTTGCCGGAAAAAAAGTAGTGGCTATGGCGGGGCGTTTTCATTATTATGAAGGTTATTCCATGGAGCAGGTCACCTTTCCCGTAAGGGTGATGAAATTTTTGGGTATTCGCCACCTGACGATCTCCAATGCAGCCGGCGGGACCAATCCCAATTTTGAGGCAGGAGATATTGTGGTGGTGAGGGACCACATCAACCTACATGCAGAAAATCCATTACGTGGCCCCAATGATGAACGGCTCGGTCCACGCTTCCCCGATATGCTTCACACTTATGACCGCGACCTTAATGCCCGAGCGCTGGAGATAGCCAAAGCCCATAACATTCGGGCTTTTGAAGGCGTATACGTGGGCTTGCAGGGACCAAATCTGGAGACGCCTGCAGAGTATCATTTTATCCACACCATCGGTGGCGATTTGGTAGGCATGTCGACTGTTCCGGAAGTACTGATAGCCCGACATATGGACCTGCCGGTTTTTGTTTTATCAGTAGTGACCAATAAGTGCTACCCGCTTTCTGCAATCGGAGTCACTACGGTAGAAGAAGTTATTGAAACGGCTCGCCAGGCTGAGCCAAAGATGCGTCTGATTGTGAAGGAGATGTTGAAGGTTGTTTAGGACTTAGGTTTTGGGGTTTAGGTTTTAGGGCGGCACCGGAACATCTAATCGCTTGGAGATGGGAGATGTTTACAATACCGGATTCAATACCAGGCGGCAAAATAACTTAAACCATTAACCTCCTCACTCTAAACTCTAAACCTCCTCAACCGTCTCCCCGCCTAACCTTTAACCTTTAAACCCATAAAAATAAAGGCAGGGTTCCCAGAACCAAAGCATTTGCAAGATGATCAGCTGCCACCTTCTCTAAACACTAAACTCTGCCCTCTAAACTTATTCTTATTCATATCTCAGCGATTCAATCGGATCCAGGCGGCTGGCTTTCAGGGCCGGGTAGAGGCCAGAAAGCAGTCCGACAAAGGTACAGGTGATGACGGCAATGGTGATCCAAAGCCAGGGAAACAGGAAGTTGCCGCCCATGAGATAGGTGACGATATTGCCGACCAATACGCCCAGTAGAATGCCTACTACGCCCCCCATTTGACAGATGACCACCGCCTCCGTCAGAAACTGGACGAGGATGCTTTTTCGGTTGGCGCCGATAGCTTTACAGATGCCGATCTCGCGGGTGCGCTCCGTGACGCTCACGAGCATGATATTCATCAAACCGATGGCTGCCCCCAGCAAAGTAATCAGTCCAATACCGATGGCTGCCAGACGAAAATACAAGGTATTTTCTTTGATGATACTGATCAGTCCGTCGCTTTTGGCTATTTCGAAGTCATTGTCTTCTGCTGCTTTCAGGCGGCGCACATTGCGAAAAGTCATGGTGGCATTGGCAATGGCTCCATCAATCTGGGTGGACTCATTGACGGAAACCATTAGTCCGTAATTGGAGCGGTTGGTGCCGTAGTAGCGTTTGGCGGTTTGCAGGGGAATCAAAATGCGGCGATCATCGCTGTCGCGCATGCTGGAGCCCTTAGATTTAAGTACGCCAATAACGGTCAATTTGATATTACCGGCTGCAATTGTTTGATCAATGGCTTTATCGGCCTTGCCATTAAATAGTTCCTTGGCGATTTCGGCACCCAATATGGCCTTGTATCCTCCATTAAGCGCCTCCTTTCCGGTGAAATTACGGCCGGATTCCAGTTCAAAGGCTCGTGCTTCAAGGTAGTTTTCGTCTATGCCAAAAATCAGGGTATTGGGATTGGTTTTTTCGTCTTTGTATTTGATGGTCGCATTTCCGGTGCAAAAGAGCGAAATAGAAGTCCGTGCCGGAAATTGGTAACGGTCCTTAAATTCTTGTGCTTCGCGGTAGGAAATGGGCGGTGCTGCTTTTTGCTCTCGGCCATCACGTCGTCCGTGCAGGCCATCACCCTTGGGGTCGATGTCAAAACTATTGGCACCGAGATACGAAAGGTTATTACTCAGCGAAAAAATGGCACTATCGATGGCGGTAAGAATACCCACCAGGGCCATAATTCCAAAGGCGATGATCATTAAGGTAAGGATTGCCCGGGTCAGGTTGGAACGGACCGAGCGAAGGGCTATTCTGATGTTTTCCTCCAGATTCATACGACAATTCGCTTGTAAGACCATGTTTGGAGGTCAAACTTTGAGCTGCAAATATCATTTTTTTGATGATCCTGCGTTACTTTTTTTGACCGTCTCGGTTGAACCGAGATGCTCTGCAAAAAGATGCCTTGTCTCACCAAAAAGCTGATGATTTTCGCAACCAAATCCGACCTCCAAACATGGTCTAAGTAAAGTGATGGACCATATCAACATCTAAAGTAAGAAAGGTTGGACACTTCGTAGTTTTTGTTCGATGAATGGTTGATGTGTATAGACGACGGAGTGGAAAAAGGAGCAGAATTTTCAGAATTGAAGCAGAATTCTCGGAATTATAGAATTAGCAGAATGTTTTGGGGTTTGGAATACTATTTACGTATGGGTTATGAGGTTTATGGTGGTTTATCAGGTTTAGGCGGATCGACTTCGTTAAAACTTTGTCGATCAAGGGAGGTCGATGTTGCAAACATCTCCCGAGCGATTACATTACAATGGCGAGGAGTGAAGTGGTGATGGGGGAGTGGGGGAAAGACCTAAGAACCGATGCCCAAAACCAAGAGCCTAATGATTTAGCTATGGGCATAGAACTTTAGCCGGTTGACCCGAAATTTTCGAGCCGCCGAGGGGCTAAACGAATCGGTCATACCGTTAGAGGGTGGGATAATAAAAAAAGCCCACCCGCATCCGCCAAACCGCCAAAGGTTTACGTACAGCTTGCGCATGGACACCCATTGCAAGGTGGTCTGAGAATCTATCACTTGTTCTCCCTGTCCTCAAGTGCGTTGCAAAGCCTCGCCGAAGCTATGGCTTCGCCTGCGTTTTGCGCCTTCCTGAGAACAACGATAACTGTGTGCTAGTTTTCCCCAACCACTTTGCAATGGGTATAGCACAGAGCTGTCAGGGTAAAATGCTGTGGGTCGCATTTACAGAATCGCCGGCGAAGCTTATGAGGTCATTGACACTGCAATTTAATTAAAAAGTTTTAAAAATAAAAATTAAATACAATTTATTTTCTGATGTAAAAAATTGATCCTTCACCCAACCGATCACACTGTATTGGCGGTCTTGCCTTTCGACAACCAGATTACCTAATTAAACTGCCACAAAATGAAGGTATCCAAATCATTATTGCAGGCGATTGCCCTGGGGGTAAGCCTCGGAGCAGCCACTACTTCCTGTAGCCTATTTGATAATCAGGAGGATTTGAAACCACAGACCTGCGATGAAACCTGTGACGAAAATTGCGTTGGGGAACACCAGCCCAAGGGGCATACCTACTACGACTGCCCGGCTTGCGGGATGGGCTAAAATTCACCAGTGGATGACCACATTGCGCTCTACCATAGCCTGTAATCTTGATGCCAACATTTTGCTGGCGGCGCTGCCACTATTTGAGGCTGAACAGGTACAGGCCATTGAATGGTCATTTGATGCGCTCTTTAAGGTTAAAGAAGTACCCCCGTGGTTTACCCAACTTCTCAGTACTTACAGCAAAGAAAAACGCCTAATCGGCCACGGGGTCTTTTTTTCTTTGTTTTCCGGCAAATGGTCGGCAGCACAGCAGGAGTGGCTGGACCAATTGCGCCTGCTCTCCCGCCAGTACAATTTCGATCACATTACGGAGCACTTTGGCTTTATGACCGGTGCCAATTTTCACCAGGGGGCACCAATCAGCGTGCCTTTTAATAACCAGACCCTTGCACTGGGACGGGATCGGCTCAAGCGCATCCAGGAAGCCTGCTCTGCGCCGGTAGGATTGGAAAACCTGGCCTTTGCTTATTCGCTGGAGGAAGTGGAACGGCATGGTGATTTTTTGCAGCAACTCATTGAGCCGGTCAATGGCTTCATCATCTTGGACCTGCACAATCTGTATTGCCAGCTTCACAATTTTGAGGTTGACTTCGAGGAGATCATTCAGCTGTATCCGTTGGATCGGGTGCGGGAGATACATATCAGTGGGGGAAGTTGGGAGGATTCACCGTTGCGGCCTGACCGGAAAATTCGACGGGATACCCACGATGATAGGGTGCCGGACGAGGTTTTTGCACTATTGCAAAAGGCCATACCACTTTGCGCAAACCTGAAATACGTGGTGCTGGAGCAAATTGGGACCGGACTTAAGACCGAAGAAAGCCGCCAACTGTTCCGGCAGGATTTTCAGCGGATGCACCGCATTGTGCAGGCATTCGATCCATACAATTCAATCGCCAATCATTTTTTGCCAGAAGACCAACCCACTCTGGGCCCACGGCCCGAATTCCCGGATTTGCATCAACAACAACGCGAATTATCAGCCATTTTGGAGAATGGACGGGATTATGAGCAGGTCCGCCTCCAACTGCAACAATCCAGCCTGGCACATACCGACTGGCACATCGAAGACTGGGAGCCTGCCATGGTAGAAACGGTAATGCACATTGCCCAGAAATGGAAGCATGGGTTTGCCTAGTGCGACTAGTCCGAAATGATTGATCCTTTTTTCAGGTGCTAAGTATTGATAATGCTGAACATCGAAGGTCAATCATTTCTGCGTCAATCCACTAGTTTGTTGTAATTTTACGAGAGGGGTGATCAATAACGGTAGCCCGCGTAAGGGATAGAAGCGGAATGCACGGAGCCATTAGGCGAGTACATTATAGCGGATAGCCCGGTCTCGGTCTCAGCCGAGATACGCCCAAATAAAAAATTCGAAACCAGTGCAAAATCTTAAACTTCGGTCCATCGACGATTTCCTGGAATTTCTTCCGGAGGATCAGCGGCTCATCGTTGATCGATTGCGAGAGATTGTGCTGGAGTGCCTGCCTTTTTGTACCGAAAAGCTTTCCTATAATGTGCCTTATTACTATGGGCAGTCGCGGATTTGTTTTATCTGGCCCTCTGCGGTGCCCTGGGGGAAGGTAAAAAAGGATGGTGTGCTGATCGGTTTCTGTAAGGGGCATTTGCTGGAGGATGAAATCGACTTTCTGGAAAAGGGGGAGCGAAAGCAGGTGTATACCAAGACTTATACCGATATGGAGGAGATCGACGAAGACCTGCTCAAAGCATACATTTTTGCTGCGGCAGAGCTGGATGAAGCGTAACTTACACCCGCAGATAGGTCATCAAGGAATCGTAACGCTCCTTGAGTGTATCGATGTACTCACCTTCATTGAAGGAGGCCTTGACCTGATAATCGAAGCGCTCAAAAGTAGCCAGGATATTGTGGATATTTTGGCGATTGATCTTGATAGTGACATCGATGCGGTTAGAGTCCATCGCCGTGGTAATAAAGGAACTTAAAATAACCGCCCCTTCTGACTCAACGATGCGGGCAATTTCTGACATGGTGTAATCTACCTTACTCATTTCCAGTACGATAATACTGCCCGACTCGCGGAATGATCCGGCCTCGGCAAAGGAACGCAGCAAGTCCTCGAGCGTAATAAGGCCACAGTAATTCAGCTCTTCATCGATGACCGGAATGACCGTGAGTTGGTAGTCGGCCATGTGGCGCATTACTTCGTATAGGTGATCCTTTTGGCGTACATAAGCGTGAGGGAGGGAGAGACTATAGGAACCAACCGCTTCTTCAACGTCATTGTTTAAAATATCATCTTCCGATACGAGGCCCAACAATTGCTCATTATTGACGATGGGCAGATGCCGAACGTAAAACTCATTCATGATAGCCAGCGCCTCATCCCCCGTATCGGAAGTGCGAAGGGGAATGATAGAATCTGATATTAGCGTATCTGCGGTCATAGCCTTGTGTTTATCCAATACTTACAACTATAACGACGAGATGGGGCGATATGTTGAGTCATATTGGTTATCAATAAGTTAACTGTTGTCCAGAAGTCGCTTTTTCTGTGTAGCAAATTCTTCCTCGGTCAAAAGACCTTTTTCCCGTAAGTCGCCCAATCTTCTGAGTTGCTCGAGCAAATCAGAGGGGGCAGAGCTTAAAATATCGTCTTTCGGCGGATCGATACGTTGCACCAATCGGAAGCCATTTTTTTCAAATTCTTCAAAGGCCGGCTGGATGCGCAAATAGGCCAGTGCGTCGTGTTCTTTAATTCTCTGAAAATCGTTAAAGCCAAATTCCACGGCTTTATCCAGGTGCTCAAACGACTTTTGCGCTTTTTCGGTCAGCGAGAGGGCGCAAGCCAGGTTAAAGTGGACGGCAATGTCCTTCGGATCAATTTCCAGTGCTTTTTCAAAGTCCTTGATCGCTGCCTGGTATTCAAAGTCCTTGTACTTTTCAATACCACTTTGCTTAAAGGGGTTGGGCCGTTTGCCTCTTGGTCTACGCTGACGAACAGGGGCAGCGGGCTGGCGCTGCTGCGTTCTTCTCTGCTGCCGGTAATCTCTTTTTTCCCTTTGCCGGTATTCGTCACGGCTAAAATCGGTATCGCGGTAGCCTCTCAGGTATTCTCTATTGTATTTGCGGTTAAACTCTTCAGCATCCATCGAGAAAAAAGCGATGGCATCGATCAGCGCCACCAGCCACATGATCCAAAAGAAGAAAATATAGAAGATGCCCAGGCCAATTTGGCCCAGGTAAAATCGGTGTACGCCCAGTCCGCCAAAAAACAATGCGAGAATGCCCGCAATATTCTTATCCTTCATCAGTTTTTGTTATCAGATTCTCTAACTTTTGCAATATGCCTATAAATATAGGAATTTTCAAATCCTGCTTTTGTTCAATCGATTGGCGTCGCAAATTGTTAGACCAATGACAGAGAATACTTCATCTCAGTATATCAACAATTGCTATACGGAGAAAATTCCATAAAGTTTTCCTTTCCAGTGTAAATCGATAGGGAATGGGTGTAACTATAGTTAGTTATTAAAAATCCGACACGTCAGCACGGTAAAATCGTCGGGATAGGCTTCCGTACCACGAAAATTATCGATGATACCCAATAACTTTTTGTTGAAAGCCTCTGCCGGCATTTGGTAATGCTCGCTGACAAAATCGTGTAGAATTTCTTCTTTTAGAAACTGACCTGCTTCGTTGCGAATATCGGTCAATCCATCGGTGAAGGCCAGGATGACGGCTTCATCGCGTACTTCCACTGCCCCGACTTCTACCTCCGGCAGGTTTTTGAACGATCCCAATATAGTACACCCCCGATCAAGGAAGGTGATGCCTTGCTGGTCGACCATAATGGGCGGATTGTGTCCGGCATTGATGTAAAAGAGGCTACGCTCATTGATGTCGTACTCGGCAATAAAGAAGGTCATAAACCGATCGCCCTGGGTAATGCGGTTGATGGAGGTGTTGATATCGCGAATAAAGGTATCCAGACGGGTACGTTTGTTGATCAGGGTATGGAAGTTTGCCTGAAAATTGGCCATCAGCAGTGCTGCGGCAACGCCTTTTCCTGAAATATCTCCCACACAAAAAACGACCTTACCATCGGCAAATTCGATGAAGTCGAAATAGTCACCACCAACGTTGAAGTGCGGGCGGTAGATACTTGACAGTTCGTAAGAGTCCTTGCTGGGCATGCTCTTGGGGATCAACATGCGCTGCATCTCGCTGGCCAGTTCCATCTCGCGCTTGAGGCGTTCCTGCTCCAGCTGGCGCTTAAACAGCCGTTTGTTTTCAATGGCTACCGCCACAATATTGGTGATGGTGGTAATGAACTGCACCTTATTGTACATGTCCTCGTTTTCCTCAAATCCTCCAATCAGTACATAGGCGATGGGGTGGTCTTTGTGCCTTACGGGAATGACTACGTCAAACTGCCCGATCAGGGGGTGATCGTCATCCTCGATATTGTTAAGGCGAGTATAGCGCGACAGCTCAGCGGTAATGTCGATATCGAGTAGCTTTTCATCAATACCGATGTAGGTGGCAATGGACCAGCAGTCTTCGCCCTTGACAAAGAGGGCCATCTTGCGGACTCCGATTTCCCAGCTGAGAAAGGAGCGATACATGTCGTACAAGCCACGAGCGGAAACATTGTTATTGATCGCCTGGGTAATATTCAATAAACGGTTTACCTGAAGTTGTTTCAGGTTCAACTCCCGCTCCAGCACCTCAATGCTGATCAGATCTTGTTTTATGTTATATAAATTTGACATGAAGGTGTCTCCTATTCGCTTAGTAACGCTAAAGTTACTAAAAATAGCGTATCTTCCACCAATTGTATTTGCATCTATCGTAACTTTCCTGCTACAATCCGTGAATTAGCAAAATCTATTGCAAAAAATGCACATTCTTTTGCTCGAACCTTTTTTTACCGGTAGCCACCGCCAGTGGGCGGAGGGGTATCGACGACGCAGTGAGCACGAGGTGCAAATCCTGAGTTTGCCGGGCAGGCACTGGAAATGGCGTATGTACGGTGGGGCCGTGGCGTTGGCAGAGCAATTTTTGGCTTTAAGCCAAATGCCGGACCTCCTCCTGGCGACCGATATGCTGGACCTGTCTACCTTTTTGGCCCTGAGCCGAAAGAAAATAAAAAATACCCCGGTAGCACTTTACTTTCACGAAAATCAGTTGACCTACCCCTGGTCGCCAACGGACGAAGACCCGGAGCTGGGGCGCGACCGGCACTACGGCTTTATGAATTACACCAGTGCACTGGCTGCCGATCATTTGTTTTTCAATTCTCACTTTCACCGCACGGCTTTTCTGGAGGCATTGCCCAATTTTCTGGGGGCTTTTCCCGACCACAAGGGATTGCATTTGATTGCTGAAATTGAGGCTAAGAGTGACGTGTTGTATCTGGGCATGGATTTGCAAAGCCTGGCCATAGATTCGAAACCGGAAAAGCCCCGGGAAGCGGTCTTGTTGTGGAATCACCGTTGGGAGTACGATAAGGATCCGGATGGTTTTTTCCAGTGTTTGTTTAGGCTTAAAGCCGAAAAGGTGCATTTCCGATTGATCGTTACCGGAGAGTCTTACAAACAATCGCCGCCCATTTTTGCGAAAGCACAAGAAGAGTTAAAGGAAGAAATATTGCACTTTGGCTACGCCAAAAGCCGGGATGAATATCGGGAGTTGCTGTGGCAAGCGGATATTTTACCCGTGACTAGCCGACAAGACTTTTTCGGCGGCAGCATTGTGGAGGCAATGTACTGCAATTGTTATCCCTTATTGCCGGAAAGGCTGGCTTATCCGGAACACATTCCGGCCAAAGAACAGGCATTACATTTGTACCAGGGGCCGGAGGATTTGTATCGACGATTGAAATCCCTGATCACCAATATTGAAGCGGTTAGAGAAGGCGCTAATTATCAAAATTTTGTATCTCCCTATGATTGGAGTATTTTAGCTCCCCGTTACGACGATCAATTTAAGAGCTTACAAGTAAATGACTCATGAAATACATCAGCTTTCGCGAAAAAAAGGTGGCTTATACCAGCAAGGGTAAAGGTCCCACAGTAATCCTCATTCACGGCTTTTGTGAGGATGGCTCCATGTGGGATGAATTCAAACAGGATCTGCTGGAGGAAAAATACCGGGTGGTCTGTATCGACCTGCCAGGGGCCGGTAAATCGGAAGCGATGACCGGGCTGCCGATAGAGGGGATGGCTGATGTGGTACATGCGGTAGTGGAGGAGCTCAAGCTGGATAAATTTGTTCTGATCGGCCACTCCATGGGAGGGTATGTATCGCTGGCTTACGCGGCCAAACATGCTGATCATTTGCTGGGGCTCGGGTTGTTTCACTCGCACCCCTATGCCGATACACCTGAGAAAAAAGAAGCACGCCAAAAGGGCATAGATTTCATCGGCCGACAAGGCCATGTGCTGTACGTGAAGCAACTTATTCCCAATCTGTTTCCCCCGGTATTTGTGCGCAGCAATGCCTTTTTGATTGAAAAACTGACCTTCCGCGCCACCCGCTATCCAAAGGCTGGGATCATCAACGCCCTGCAAGCCATGAAGGACCGCCCTGACCAGTCGGCGGTATTATCTGAACTCCAGGTTCCCGTTCTTTTCATCATTGGTGGACAGGATACGGCCATTCCATCCGATACTAGTATGGAACAGACGCATTTGCCTTCTATTGCACAGGTCCACATCCTGGAAAAAGTAGGTCACATGGGGCAGTTTGAAGCCAGAAAGGCGACGCAGTCGATGGTGCGGCAGTTTGCTGATTTTTGTATGGATTATGAGAAGAAGGGAGTTTAGAGTTTAGTGTGTAAAGTTTAGAGAAAGGCACAGCTACTTATACTGCAAATTCTAAAATCGTGGGTATCCTGCTCCAGTTTATGAGGAGTATGGTGTTTATAAGGTTTATGCGGATCGACTTCGTTAAAACTTTGTCGATCAAGGGAGGTCGATGTTGCAAACATCTCCCAAGCGGGTTTTTTGGTTATGGGGTTTATTAAGGTTTATGCTGCCTCCTAAAACCTAAAATCCAAATCCTACCACCTAATAAAAAATCCTGAAAATTCCATAATCCTGAAAATTCTGCTCAATATCCTGCTCAAAGAAAAAGGGCCGTCTCCACGAACGGCCCCCTCCAAATTGATTATGCAATAAGAAAGGTTACTTTGTAATGATTAAAGGCAGTACTTTTTTGCCGGAAGCTTGTGGCCATTTGAGCCAATAGGTTCCGGGTGATAGGGGGCTCAGGTCAATTGTCGTTTGCTGACCGGCAGCCGACTCGATGTGGAACTTTTGCACCACTTTTCCAAGGGAATTATAAAGCAAGAGAACCTGCCCTGACCCATCATCCGGTATGCCGGTTATTTGAAATGGCCCTTTGCCGGGGTTGGGGGATATCTGCCAGTTGGGTGATGAGCTGCCTGGAAGAAGCTGAATGATTTGGCAGGCTTTTGCCCACTGACCGTCCCAGTCGTATTGGAGCAGTCGGTAATAGCGCTGGCCGATGATCTCTTTGCGGTCCAGCCATTCATACCGTTTTACTTCGCTGCTATTGCCGTAGCCATCAATCCAGGCAATTTCCTGGTAATGGCGGCCGTCAGTGCTGCGTTGCAGGGAAAAGCCCTCATTGTTGACTTCTGTGGCGGTGATCCAATGGAGAGCTATTCCTTCTGTAATTTCGGTAGCTTTGAATTCAATACATTCCACTGGTAGCAGGCTGGTAGAGAGACTCGCCTCTGCGGGATCAGCGGTGAGGTATTGAGTGCTGCTTCCGGTAAAGTTGTATTCAAAAATAGCCAGGTGGTACAGCGTGCCAGGCGTCAGGCCAGTGATAGTGGTTGAGCTGCCATTGCCCTTGTAAACCGCGTAGTTGCCATCTCCCAGCTGAGCGCCCGCTCCAAATGCGGAATTTGGGGTATAGTCCTGACCATTAACTGGTGTTGCATTGACCGGATCGACTTCCCGCATCAAGATGAGGCGTCGCTGACCACTACCGGGCGTCCACTCAATGGTGACACTGGCAGACTGAATATCCATAGTCATCGGGTCTGAAGCCTGGATCTGTGGCGGCCCGTCAGTGGTATGCATGGTGGTGCCCGGCGTTTGCAAGAATGCGGGTGAACCAGTTAATCCGTTGTATTCAAAAAGTGAGCAATAATAAGTAGTGCCGGTTTGTAGTCCATATACACTAGCCTGAGTGCCGGTGCTGCGGTAGACCACTTGTCCATTACCAATGATACTTCCACTTGATCCAAAGGTCGAAGAAATAATATAGGAGGTACCATCGACCGGATTATCGTTCAGGGGCGCACTTTCGCTGACCACCAGCATTCTGCCTATACCATCGCCGTTGGTCCAACCCACCTGTACGGAGGTTGCGGAAAGATTGCTCACCGTGAGGTTGGATGGCGCAGTGGAAGGCGGCGAAGCGGTACTCCGGTTACCTGTTGCACCCGGGGTTAGGTAGTAGATGTTTGCCCCACTAATATTGTATTCGTAGATGGCAAAGTGATAAACCGTTGATGTTTCCAGTCCGTACACGGTAAATCCGTTTCCCGTACCATTATAAACGACAAAATTTCCGGTGCCAATTTCATCACCATCCCCAATGGTAGTATTGGCAGTATAAGCAGTGTGGTCCTGCGGATCGGCATCGACGGCCGCTCCTGCCCTGGCCACTACCATTCTGCGGCTACCATTGCCACTAGTCCAGGATAGCTGCATTTGACCGGCACCAATTTGGGTAAATCCCAGATTAGTCGCTGGGGTAGTGGGAGGCACGGCCAGCGTTGTTTGCTGGTAGGAGGTTGGGCCATCAATGTAAACCGGAGCGTAGTAGCTGTTGTATTCATAAATTTTGAAGTAATAGGTTACTCCAGGATCGAGCCCGTTAAGTGTGAAGCTGGAGCCGTCACCCTGGTAAACTACATAGTTGTTCATGCCAATGTTGGAACTACCGGAGCCAAAGGTGCTACTGCTGTTGTATCGGGTATAGTCGTTGGGAGCCATATCGAGCGGGCTGCCTTCCTTGCATACCACAATTCGGTAGGTGCCATCGCCATTGTCCCAACTCATGTCGAGGCTGTTGCCCAGCACGGTGGGAAACTGGATATTCGTAGCTTCAACCGTAGGTTTGAGGGGAGTTGACTGTGAGCCGCTGGCCACTTCGCTGGTTTGGTAAATGGTGTAGGTTCCCGTACCGTAGTATTCAAAGACTTTGAAATAATATTCAGTTGAATGAACCAAGCTGTAAACCTGCACGGCAGAACCGGTACCATCGTAGACCACAAACTGATCACCTCCCAGGTCATCGCCCGATCCGAAATTGGCACTCGCGCTATATTGGGTGCCATCGGTTGGTATTGCGGTTACCGGTGCGCCAAGGCGAGCCACCACCATTCGCCGTGATCCGGTGCCGTTGGTCCATTGCACCGACATGCGGTTGCCTTCAATACTGTAAAAATTGATATTGCTGGCACCTCCAGGCGGACTGTCATCTGTGGTTGTATTGGCGGTGGTGCCCGGAATGCGGTATACCGGGCCGTTTAATCCGTTATACTCAAAAACCTCAAAATAATAGTCGGTTCCTGGGTTCAAGCCGGTGACATTAATGGAATTCGCCGTCCCGGCATAAAGCACTTTGTTACCACTTCCTACATCTGAGGCCACGCCGAAATTGGTGGATACACCAGTACTGTACCGATATAATTGAACGGGCGTGTAATTCACGGCACTGGCTTCTCGAGCAATCACCAGGCGACGGTCGCCATCGCCATTGGTCCAGCTGATGGTCAGGCTATTACCGGTGATATTGTTGAATTGGATATTGTCAACGCCCATCGCCGGGGCTCCAAGGGTAAATATGCTGCCGCTCAATGCAGGATCAGTCAGATAATACGTATTGTTGCCCTGAGTGCCGTTGTATTCAAAAATCTTCACGAAATATTCCTGATCAGGTTGCAATTCAATTGTGGAGAAGCTGGTACTGGCGCCATTGGCTACTACATATTCTCCTGCGCCCAATTGGTCGCCGTTACCAAAGGTGGTACTGGTTGCATAATTCTGCCCATCAACCGGAACGCCCGTCACTTCACTGCCTTCCTTCATCACAATCATTCGCCGCACGCCATCACCTCCGGTGAAATTGCCCGAAAGGCGATTGCCATCAATGTTGGTAAAGTTGAGGTTGGTACTCGCCTGGGTTGGAGTGGTGACGGTAGTGGTACTGGCCGCAACTCCCGGCACCAGATACACCGGTCCGGAAAAGCCATTGTATTCAAAAATAGCAATGTGATAGGTGATACCAGGCTGTAGGTTGTAAATGGTTATTGAACTGGATGCACCACCGTACACCACATAATTGCCGGTGCCAATTTGCGACCCCGAACCAAAAGTTGAAGTGGCGTAATAGGTACTTAAATCATTGGGATTGGCATCCACAGCACTTCCCGCTTTTACCAACACCAAACGGCGGGCACCATCGCCATCGGTCCAACTGATGTTCATAGATGATCCGGTGACGTTATTAAAGCTAACGCTACTCACCTGTACCGTTGGTGCCGACAAGGTGGTAGCCGAGCCGGTGAGAGGTGTTTGCAAATATTCCGTGCCGACACCGGAACCATTATATTCAAAAATGCTGAAGTAGTAGGTCGTGCCCGGCGCAAGGCTATATATGGTTGCTGCACTACTAACATTGTCAAATACCACATATTCGCCGGGGTTCAGTTCGTCCCCATCACCGAATTCGTTGTCAAAGTTATAATCTACGCCATCAACGGGCATGCTCGTCACCGGTTCTCCGGCCCTGGCAATGATGATGCGTTTGGCGCCATTGCCAGTCGAAAAGCTAATGGTCAGTCGGTTGCCATCCTGGTAAGATACGTTAAAATTGGTTGGAGGTACGGTTGGTGCTACTGCAAAGGAATAGTGCCACACGGACATAGTCAGTGCTACTAACAAAAGAAACGTTCGCATGAGAATATGGTGTGTTTTTGTGTTTACCGAAAATAAAAAAGGGGGGAGAAAAAGGCTCCGCCTGAAATCAGACGGAGCAATAGTGTTTGTTTGAAAGTTATTTCTTAGAAGCCCACACTCATAATATCGATGCCGGAAGTGTCGAGAATGTTGCGTTCGATATTGCTTCCGGTTTTGATGTTGGTTGTCGTCATAATGGTGGTTTCCTTGCCATTTTTGTCAACGAAGGTCGTTTCAATAGGCCAGCCTTCAATATCTGCGTAGGTTTGGGCATCAATGCCATTGGCCTTTTGTTTTCCTGCATTTTGCCGAAAACTCATGAATCGAAACATTCTGGCCATACTCATATTAATGTCTTTGGTAACCCAGGCGGTGGAGGTGCCTTCCTTGGTTTCGACGATGTATTTTGTACATAAATAACCATTGATGGTTCTGGTTTCTTTGGTCTTGGTGATTTTGATATCGTCATCAGACATTTTGCTCTCATCAACGTTGTAGACCTGCTGGCGCATTTTGAAGCCTTGGGTTTTGCCATCCTGATTGGTGATGGTGGTCATTGATCCTTCCTGATTGTCGAGGATCATGCGCATTTCTTCTCCTTCTTCTGTGACCATTTTGATGCCCGTTTTCCAGGTGTCGAAGGTGTAAGAGACGTGGGTAATTTCTTCCTTATTCTTTTTGATGTGCTTCATCTCCGCGTCAAAGCTTATTGGAAAGTCATTTTTGATGGGCTCCCATTCTTCATCTCCACCACCACCCAACATGCGGTTGATCATATCCTGGGTTTGTTGTTGCTGCTCTTCTTCGCTCATTTCGGCTTCTTCATCATCTGCATTGGCATCATTGCGGTCGTCCACTTCCTCGTCTTCTACATCCTCCTCTTTCTTCTTTTTCTTCTTCTTAAAAAGGTCACCAACCTTATTGAAGGTCTTGTCAACAGCCTTGTCGATTTCGCGATCCATGTTTTGATTGGCACGATTTTTTGCCCGGCGTTCTGCCCGACTTTGCGCATTTAAGACAAAGGTGGTGGTCAGTGCCAAAAACAGCATGAGAAAAATTCTTCTGATTTGCATAATCGATTTCTTTTTTGGATTTATAGGAATGAAATTTCTTATTTATCCGCTCAGTTTTGAAAAGGTCAACTTTACAGCTGCTTTTTTTAAAAAAAATATAGCTCTTTGAATATGGAGTATTGAAAATAGCCGGCAATTACCAGTCGCCGGGAAGGGTTTAGCCGTTAAAAAGTAGCAATTATTTCACAAAAAAGCGATTTTTTGTTAAAAAACCCTCCCTGCTGGCACACTTTCATCGGTGACAAAGATAAGTCAATCTAATTAGTTAAATGTGCCGCGTACACCCCAATTAAGCGCTCAACCGTTGGAAGGGTAGTTTTAAACTTGGAAAAACCGTGGCCAACTTTTTTGTGCCAGGAAAGGTGATTGGCGTGGGGATACAATTGGGGGATGGGACTTAAATCCAGCACATCATCATCTGTGGCCAGGAAGAAGTTGAGCAGGGATTCGCGACTTAGCGGATCAGCCTCCTTTTTCAATTGCTCCAATATTGGAAGATATTCCTCCTTAAAATGATAATCGCGGCCTTTGATCCAGGTCTGGTGTCGGCCGATCCCCCGATGCAAGGTAGCGTGGGGCTGTAAGGATGGATTATAAAGGAAGCAGGGACGCTGCAGAATAGCACTAAAATACCAGGCATAAAACCCTCCCAGGGAACTACCCACCAGATAGATCGGTGATGATGCATGCTTTAGCAAATGTTTGATCTGAGCAACCACTGCTTCGGGGTTGGCTTCCAGGTCCGGGGCAAGTAGGTTGGCGTTGGGGAAATGCTTTTCCAATTGCTCGCTTTTAAACCCGGTTCCGTCACTGTTGAATCCGTGTAAGTAGAGAATGATCATGGGACAAAGGTATGGAGGTTTGTTTAGAGTTTAGTGTGTAAAGTTTAGAGAATCGACTTCGCTGAAAACTATGGCGAAACAAAGTAGGTCGATGTTGCAAACATCTCCCCAGCGAGCGATGTGGTTCCTAAAACCTAAAGCCCAAAACCTAATACCTGAAATCATTTTGCTCCTAAATAATTTGGCAAAAGCCCGTTGTGGTCCAAAGGAAAAATAAGTTGCGTTCAACTCAATGGAGGGAAACGTCTCATAACATAGTGTTTTCAGAATTTTCTGTGGCGGTAGTTAATCCCTGCAATGAGGTTGATGTGGATACATGAAAAAAAAAGGAATAAAAGAAATTCTGAAGGTTAATTTTTGGAAAATCACGCAAGAAAAGAAAAAAAGCAGAAAAGGTGAACAAAAGCGTGGAAAAATATTGCTAATTCTGAAAAATCGTCTTAACTTTGATGTCCCGTTGCTTTATAAGTCGGAGAACATATCACCCATATAAATAGGGTTGAGTCCACACTAACCGGACATTGTGTTGATTGCTACAACGTTTATTTCATACAAAGCGACACCTCAAGATTCTATTTAGAAAATCAGTAAGACCAAAGCCAGCGTAATTTAATCTCTTGTAAGACGACTAGCTAACCCAATTTAACTTACTGTACTACAAAATCAGCATTATTTACAGGTTCTACAGCGAATCTGTGCGACCTTTGTTTGCGACATTTACTGTATTGTATTCGTATATATATTTTATCAAAAACGGCGGCGAAATGACCTTCAAGACTATTATTTCCGGGCGATTGGAGTTTGGCACTCCGCGCAGTTTCGAGCAGGTGATCAAAATGTTTGAGCACCGCAAGGAGAACTATTATAAAAACGATATTCTGCTAAATGCGGAAGAAATCTTCATTGAGGATGGGTGTGCACTGGAAATTCCCAGGTACATCACTCAATCTTCTGAACGCACGTTGCAGAACACGTTGAACCTGCTCAAGCAAGTGGCTCAATTTGCCGTAGCCGGCGATATGAACGCCTGGATGGTGGACAACGGAAAAGTCATCAAACAAGGTATGGTCGAGCCACAGAGTGATAAAACGGCGGTAAAGGCTTTCTTGCGTGGCCGTGACTTAGTTGATGAAACGGGCATGGAAAATGAAGCTCGTGAAGCATTGAGTCGGGCCATTGAGAAGTTTGAGCGCCATGCACTGGCTTACGAACGCCGTGGCTATGTCAACTTCCGCCTGCGCAATTATGCCGATGCACTTTACGACTACAACAAGAGCATCGACATCAACCCACGCAAGGCCGATCCTTATTTTGGTCGTGCATTTGTTCGCATTGCACAAAGTGACTATGCTGCCGCTATCGCTGATTTTGATAAAGCCATTAAGTTTTCGATCCCTTTGCAATCGATCTACTGGAAGTCGCGCCGACTGAAGGCGGATTGCCTGCTCAATACGAAACAATACGAAGCTGCCGTGAAGGAAATGGGCCTTTTCCTCAAACGTGGATTCAAGCCGGAAGATTCTAATTATCACTGGCGTCAGCGCGTATTTTTCCAATACGGAAAAGCCCTCATGGAATTGGGTAAATACAAAGAGGCCGCAATGGCATTTGATAACACACTCAACACGGAAACGAACAGAGAGCCCGTTGCTGAGGCTGAAATACTGCTCCAGCGCGGCATCGCCTTACAGAAAGCAGGACAGGAAGGATTTGCAGAAAACTGGAAGAAAGCTGCTGATCGCGGTTCCAAGAAAGCCGCCCAACTGCTGGAAGAAATGGCGTAATTCATTTGAAAGAAAAGCCGATGAAAATAGTAGCCGGAGGAAGCACAGTCTTTCTTCGGCTTTGTTTTTTATGGTCTGCGTAAAACATGGACAATTTGTGCAGCGTTTATAGCAAGGTCGATGTTGCAAACATCTCCCGAGCGAGCGATGTGGCTCGTAAGACCTAAATCCCAAATCCTAAAACCTGATTTGTTCACATTTTAGCAATCAATTATATACTGAATGCAGTATTTGTCAAGATATATTTTAATGGTTTTACTGGTGATGCCTTTGGTGGCTATGGCTCAGGAGGTGACTATGGAGAAAGACTTGAGTAAAAAGGAAAAAAAGTGGTACGAGGAGGCACTGTCGTACAACCGTTCCGAGAATTTCCCCAAGGCGCTGGAGGAGCTGAACAAGGTCATTGAATCGGCCCCAAATTTTCTGGATGCACGGATACTACAAGCGTCGATACAAGGCCAAACCGGTGATTTGGAGGCTTGTGAGCAGGGTTTTGAGACAGTGGTGCAAATGGCTCCCGACTACAATACACGGGTTTGGTACGAATTGGCCCTTACGGAAATGCAGCTGCAAAAATACGAAGAGGCGGTGGAGCATTTTGAAAAATACCTGTCTGATGATCCACGAAGTGACCGTCGTCGCCAGAAAGCGGAAGCTTACCTGGCTGATGCCCAATTTGCCGCCAAGGCAGTCAAAAGTCCGGTCCCTTTTGAACCAATCAACCTCGGCGATTCCATCAATACCACCGATCAGGAATACCTGCCATCCTTCACCGCCGATGGAGAATACCTGATTTTCACCGCTCGAGTGAATCGGCAGGAAGACTTCTTTTTTAGTCAAAAGGTGGATGGCCAATGGAGTCAACGCAAGCCGCTCGAAGCCATCAATACGCCATTCAATGAAGGTGCACAAACGATCTCTGCTGATGGCCGATTGCTGGTCTTTACCTTTTGCGGAAGGACCGGCCCGGGCTCCACCAGCTGCGACCTCTATTATGCAGAAAAGAAAAACGGCGATTGGACGGCACCACAACCCATTGGTAACCCGATCAATACTGCAAGTTGGGAAGGCCAGCCCTCCCTTTCAGCCGATGGCCTTACCCTCTACTTTTCCAGCGACCGTGCTGGAGGGCAGGGAAGCAGAGATATCTGGCAAAGCATACGCCAGAACGATGGTCGCTGGAGCAAGCCAACCAATCTCGGACCAACGATTAATACCTCCGCTAATGATGAATGCCCCTTCATTCATCCGGATGGAGAAACCCTCTATTTCTGCTCGGCAGGACATCCGGGCATGGGCGGGCTGGACCTTTACGTTGCTCGTCGCAATCCGGATGGAAAATGGCAAGCACCCATGAATCTCGGGTACCCCATCAATACCCCAGCTACGGAGGGCACCATGACCGTTAGTCTGGATGGTAAGACCGCCTATTTTGCCCGCGACAAAAACAACCTGAACGATCCGCAGGGCCGCCAACAACGATTGGTGGATAATGATCTTTATAGCTTCCCACTCTACGCTGAGGCAAGACCACAACCGGTGACCTATGTGAAAGCCAGGGTCATCAACGCCCAGGCCAGAAGGGGCATCGAAGCCAATCTGGAATTTGTAGACCTGACCAAAGACCAGGTATTTCTATCGGCTAAAACCGATTATGAAGGTCACTTTTTGGTCAGCCTGCCCATTGGCCGCGATTATGCGCTAAACGTCAACCGGGAAGGCTACCTTTTCCAATCAGAGCACTTTGCGCTAAGTGAAGCCAATACGGTTGATAACCCTTATCTGTTGGAAATTGTCCTGCAACCGATTCCTGAAAATAGTACTGTAAGTGGGGAAGGGGAGGAGACAGCTTCTCAACCCATTGTGCTGCAAAATCTGTTTTTTACGACCGGCTCAGCCGAGTTGCGCCCTGCCTCTACAACGGAATTGCAGCGACTAAAACGCCTGCTGGAGGAGCACCCAAGGTTGCACATTCGCATTGACGGGCATACGGATAACGTGGGTAACGACGAGGACAACCTGCAACTGTCGGAAGCACGTGCCCAGGCCGTTTATAACTGGCTGATTGAAAATGGGATTGCAGCCGAACGATTGTCGTACAAAGGCTTTGGCGAAAGCCGCCCCCTTACGGAAAATGATACGCCTGAGGGTCGGCAACGCAATCGTCGGACGGAGTTTGTGGTGGTCAGATCGTAAATATATTGAAGAGGAGAACCTATTCTGATATAAATAAATTTGTTTTTAATTTTTAAAATTAAAACTTTTTTGTTAAATTGCAGCGTGATTCACCTTTAGGTCATTGCCTAAAGCCTCGTCGGCGAAACTGTAGATGCTACTCACAGCATCCTACCCTGACAGCTCTGTGCTGACTGCGCAAGCTGTACGTAGACCATTGGCGGTTTGGCGGATGTGGGTGGGCTTTTATTTATTCCCACCCTCTTCAGGTTGAAGAATGACAGAACGTTAGGGGGCGGCGGCTCGAAATTTCAAGCTGGTCGGCTTAAAAGGTATGCCCATAACTGAATCCTCGCTTGGGAAATGTTTGCAACATCGACCTTCTTTGATCAACGAAGCCTCCGGCGAAGTTGATACCGCCTAAACTTTAACCATTAAACTAAAATACAGTAGGATTTCCAGAATTTAAGAATTTGCAGGATGACATGCTGCGTGCATTTATCTAAACTCTAAACCCCTAAACTCTAAACTTTCTCAATCATCTATACCGTCTCCCCCGCCTCAACCTAATCAACAGTAATATCACTGAAATCAAAGAACCAGCAGAATAATGAAGCAACTCCCCGCCCGCCTAAACGCTCAACCATCTTTACTCCACCATCATACCAATCTCATCCCCTCAAATCGTCCGTTCAGAATATTCATGGCATCCGCATCCAGCCACTGGTTCAGGATATTGGCATAGATATTTCGGAAATCCACCTGATAAATCAAGTCGCCTTGATCCAGACGCGTCAGGTCGGGGCCGTCATTGAAGAAGCCGGGCTTTTTGAGCTGTCCACCAATCAACATCAGGTTGTTGGCCGTGCCGTGGTCGGTACCGCGACTGGCATTTTGTTTGACCCTGCGGCCAAATTCACTGAAGGTAAGAATCAAGACATCATCCATTAGCCTGTTGGCTTTTAGGTCGGATACAAAAGCCTTCATGCCATCGGCATATTGTTTGAGCAAACGGGTTTGCTGGTTCTGCTGGTTGGCGTGGGTGTCAAAACCGGTAAGGCTGAGGTAGTAAATCTTGGTGTCCGTATCAGCGGTGATCAGTTCGGCAACTTGTTTTAAGTCTTTGCCAAAAGGCGTAGTCGGATAATCGGCCTGGGTACGATGCACCTTTGACTTTTCGTGCAAATAAGCAGCGGACGATTGCGCATCAATCATGGTCTTGTAGAGATAGGCCACCTGCTCATCACCGTGATCGTCATGTTGGGTGGCAATATATTTCAAAAACCTATTGTCGGTCGTTCTCTTTAACTGCCTTGGATCACTCATGGCAAATCCGTTGTGCTCCGCACCTTTTAGCGCCAGACTCAAGCTGTCGTCCACCTCCAGGGCATGATAAGGCGTCTGGCAATCCATACAATTGCTGTCAAGGTAGCGCCCCAGCCAGCCGGTACTAAGGTATTCATCACTCTTGCTGGCGGTATGCCAGATATCCATCGAACGGAAGTGCGATCGGTCGGGATTGGGGTAGCCTACATTATTGACAATACTGACTAGGCCATCATCGTACAATTCCCGTAAGGAAGCCATGGCGGGATTAAAACCTAAATCGTCGCTGACTTGTAGCACTTCCTGCTTGGGAATGCCCAGCGTTGGTCGGTTTTGATAATAGATTTCATTGCGGTAGGGGACGATGGTATTCAGTCCGTCATTACCGCCGGAAAGCTGCACGACCACCAGGGTTTTACCGGTGCGGCTACGGCCAGGCTTACCAAAATGGCCGGCCTGCAAAAAGGAAGGTACAAATAGGGCCGTCGAGGCCAGTCCGCTATTTTTAAGAAAGTCTCTTCTTTTCATGATTAACACATTTGATATTCCGGAAGGGAAAGGATACCGGTCACGGTGGTTTGAATAAGTGCCTCTTTAGACCGATCTTTTAGAAATGCCTCAACGGCAGATGACTGGAAAGGATTAGGTTGCGAAAGCAACCACTGGCTGAGGTCAGCAAATGTCTCATTTTCCGATTTGGCATTAAGCCAATGCACAATCGGTTGAAAATCTACCGTCGCTTTGAGTTTTCGTTGTGCTTTGCCCCGGCCCTGAGCCTCAAAGTCATCCTTGGTACGCAAGTTAACCTCTGCTGATTGCAGCAAATACATCGCCAGATTGAGGCGCAACATCAAGGTAGAATTGTCGATCCAGTTTTTACCGCCCGGCCATCCGGCTACATTGGGCGGATTAAACAGCATCTGCCCCAAGGCCTTTTGTACAAAAATGAGCGACATCGGATCTTCAAAATCCACGTTCAACTGTCGCATGACACCCGCCATAAATTCAATGGGCGATTTGATTTTTGTACCCACATTGCGCGAATCGTAAAACCAATCGCTGGTAAAGATGGTGCGCATCAATTGGCCAATATGGTAGTTACTTTCGTAAAATTGCTCCGCCAGATGCTGCACGATATTTTCATCCACCTTTCGGTTAACGAAGTAGCGGTAAATCTTGCGGGTGAGGAATAGTGCCGTTTGTTTTTGCTCCAGCAAAATATCGATGATGTCTTCCCCGTCGAAATTGCCGGTTTTACCGAAAAAAGTCTTCCTCTCATAATCGTGCTGCCGCATCCGGAATACAAACTCTCCTCTTAGGTTACTCGACCAGCCGGTAAAGGCCCTAGCCGATTCCTTGATATCCTGCTCCGTATAATTACCGCGACCGATGGTGAATAGCTCCATCAACTCCCGCGCAAAGTTCTCATTGGGAGAATCCTTTTTATTTTGCTGATTATTGAGGTAACGAATCATCGCCGGTTCTCGGGCGATGGCCAGCACCAAATCGCGGAAATTGCCCAGGGCGTGGGTGCGAATGGTATTGAGGTAGTTGACCGCCAGCTTGCTCCCCAGCGTGCGACAGGCAAAATGCCCGTGCCAAAAAAGACTCATACGCTCCACCAGCGCACTTTCCCTAGGATCGGCCATGCGCTGCACCCAGTTGACATTTTGTTGGCCCACCAGCTTTCGTTCCATTTTGCGGCGCAGGGCTTGTGCGTCGTCCTCTCCGGCCATCATTTCCTCCGGAGCATCAGCTGTGTGCAAGGCAATGGGTTGAACCTTTTTTGCTTCCGCAAACAGGTGATTTACTGCTTGTTCAACCGTCCATTGCCGCCGCTCCTGCCATTCTGCCGGACTAAGCCCAAAGCCAGCCCGCCAGTAAAGGTGCCTGATTTTTTCCATGTGTAATGCGATTTACTGAAGGTTGGACTGAGGAGGTGCGGAAGGGTTTAAATAGCCAACTTATTTCTTCTTTTTCTTGCTCGACTTCGCCTTCGGATTAAAATCCAGGCAAAGCTGCACCCAATACTCAAGATCGCTATCCAGGTCGATGCCTTCAGGTTGCACAAAGACAAATCCCTTCAAAGCCCGCCCGGTAAATTTCATTTCGGTGCAGCCTTTTTTCGTGAGAGCCTCTTGATAAATCTCTGGATCGATACGGGCCATCAGTTGATCCTTCATAACTCCCAAACACATCTTATCATCGACCATAAAACAAAGGCCGCCCATCATTTTCTTTTCTTCAAAGGAAGTTTGTTTGTGGTGCAATGCCGTCCGGAGGCGGTCGGCCAGGAATTCATCGTAAGCCATGGAGGAAGTAATTTATTGATAATGTTAGATTAGTCAACCAGTGTTTCTTTAATTACCTGCTTGATGGCGACAATTTCATCTTTAGAAAGTTGATCCAGCGCACGAGTAATTCTTCTTTTATCAATAGTCCTAATCTGGTCAATGACCACCCAGTTTTCATTTCCTTGAAACTTAATTCTTATCCTTGTTGGGTAGGCTTTTGATTTAGAAGTGATGGGCGCTATGATAACAGTTTGCAATGGGCGGTTCATTTCATTAGGGGAAATGATCACACACGGACGCGTTTTTTTGATTTCACTACCTATGGTTGGGTCCAAATTGACGATAACAATCTGATATTGCATCAATCGTTGGTTCATTCGTCAAGCAATTCATCTTCAAAAATATCGTCAATGAGTAGTTCATCGTCGCCCCTTTCATGCATTTTTTCAAAGGCTGCCTCCCAGCCTGCTCTCGGCTGATATGCTGGCTTGAGTATCAAATACCCCTCCTTAAAGATTATCTCTACTTTATCGGTAATTTGATATCTCTCCAGAATCGTCTTTGCCAATCGAATTCCTTTGGAATTGCCTATTTGGATGATTGGTAATTTCATAAATTGTAATTACTTTATAATTACAAAAATGCTGTTTTTTTTTCTTATTGTCAATATGGCTGGTGAAATAAAAATCTAGCAGTCGTCTAAAAGCTCCTAAACACAAATCGCTTATACATCTCAATTGGCATTAACCCCATTTCTCTTCTCCGCTCGTCCAGATTTTCGGGGTCCTCTACCGGTTGTAATTCTACTGTTTTGCTCACCGGGTCAACGTGGGCAAACTGGGTACCGTACCGTTGCATCTCACTGCTGTTGACTTGGGTGCGGTCATAAATTTATTGATTTGCCTTCCTTGGATCATACTGTTGAAAATCAGGCCGCTCCAAATCCTGCCAGATAAATTTATAACCGGTTGTCATTACATGCATCTCAAAAGGCCTTTTGGCATAAAACAATTTCTCGTGAAGGCTTGCGATTAAGGTTGTTCCCACCAATACAAGTCCCGCAATGGACAGTAAAGCAATCGTTACTAATTTAGGTAATTGGATTCGCATGACAAAACGATCAATCCCATAAACCAGCAAAAACCAAAACAAAAAATAAACGCCAAAATTGATGATCAACTCACCGACAAAGATTTGTAAGGAAAGCGAGGTATGCCATCCGGGACATACAAAAGGCAGCGGAAATCCACTCATCATGGTAGCCGGCGGATCAACGGGAAGCACGTACCACCATTTGGTAAACACAGCAAAGGAAATGATGGTTAAGGGTAGTACCAGTTTCCAGATGAGGTGCTTCATGACTATTTGTTTTCTATTTCACTTCTTCAACAAATTAACCATCTTATTCGCCTTTCCGGCAACGGATTTTCTGGCATCGGCAGTGAGTCTTTGCAAATGAGGTAAAATCCATGCTTTTAATTCCTCGTCCTTTTTTGCCCACATAGTCAGTGTATCCATTGTCTGGTTCAGCACAATCCAGTCATTGTGATTGGCGAGATTATTTTTCATGATTTGCGTTGCCTGGGTCATTTGCGGTTCGGTCATTTCTTTTTCCAGCATGTCGAATAGCTGAGCCAAGGTCCATTGGGTGGATGCCTGATTAATGGCGGCGATCTCGGTGAGCAGTCGGTCAATGTATGGGATCAGCAGGGACTTGTGCGCTTTGCAAAGCCTTTTCATGGCATTTGAGGTCCGCAAGCGAACTACCTCATCATCACTGAAATAGCAGTTGAACAATTCGTCAAATTGCTCGTGATTGTTCAGGACTTCCTCAACCACCTCCACTGTATTGCCCAGGGAGTTGGGATGTCCTCCTTTTAGTCGTTGTTCAAAGTTTTGCATGCGTATTATTGATGATTTTCTCAATACCAATATTACCTCAATCCCCTTAAAAACCCAATTGCTTTTTCAGAAAATTGATACAGCCCCTCTTCCATTTTGGCCGCTTCCTGATAGATCAACACAAAATCAATGCAGGAATATTGAGTAGCAATCAGCTTTTCTCTGCCCAAGGCTTTATCTATGGCCCGGGCCATGTAGAAGCCGATGGCGTGTCCACTCCAGGGTAACTGTTGGAAGATCATTTTGCCCTTTTCTACCTCGGGGAGGTCTGTCGTAAGGATGGAGTCAATACGCTGTAGGTTCGTTGGGGCACCCTTTACCAGTTGCTGAAATTCGGCGACTGTTTCCTGCTGCGTGACACTCATCGCATCTGTGTTGGAATAGTAGGCTTCATTAAAATATTTTGACTTGTCAATCATGCTGGCCACACCCTCCAATGGCATTTTGTTTAGCGCTTCGATGATCGGATAAAAGGCACTGGAGTCCGGATCATAAAGGGTGTAGGTTTTTGATTGATTCCTCAGCGCATGATGGAATTCATGACCAAAAAAGTGCCTGTTTTCCAGGGGCGTGCCCTTTAATAAGTGCAGCAGGTCCATGGTAATGACTTTACCGCCAAATCCATTGTCTTCAAACAAGGCAATGTAGATCATCATTTCGGGTAGTTCATCCTTGAGGTCTTCGGGTAAATATTGAAGACTCAGCTGGTAGGCCTCTTTATACTCCGAGAGCTGATTTGATTTAAGATAGACGTTCAACTCCTGCCGTTTCAACTTCACCTCTTGCAGGTGTTGCGCAAAATACTGCTGAAAAGACTCCGGTCCCGCCAGTGTTTCCTGTAGCTTCTCTGATTGAGACGGACGAAACACGAGCGGCAAAATCCGCTTTAAAAAAGTCACCCGATTTCCTGATTTTTGAATTTGAGCGTAGGCCGGATGATTGCTAAATTTTGCCCAAAGTTGCCCGGAAGGTATTTTATCGGCGCTGAGGGTATCGGCAACCTCCCAGAAAACCGCAATGGCTGAGGTGTCAATAGTGATTTGTGCTTTCAGATCATGTTTGAAGGTCAATAGAATTACAACGAGAAAAGCGAAAGTGAAGTGGTTATTCATGACTGAGGGCTTTACAAATCAGGTGTATTACTTCTTTAACGAAATAATGTGGACCCTATTATTGCTCTCTAACCTGCTACTTAATTTCCCACCTGGCGCAACTTGATAATTTCGCGGTGGCATGCTAGGTGCATGTTTGTAGGCAACGCTTCAGACTGAAGATTTTGGGGCGATAAAATAAAAGTAACTGGTTTAAGATATGGCTTCCTGCTATCCGCTTATCCTACTTTATAAGGCTTTGATGAAAATACTTAATCAAATTAAATTCAATGGTTTTGAGGTATGCCTGGAGAGTGCTATGGTTGTTGATTATAAAGTCAAAGTTGAATTCTTCTTCATAATATTTGGATTCATCCCAAAACTTCATTCTCAAAAGCCTTTGCTCTTCGGACATTTTTTGAAGACTGATTCTTTTTCTACATTCTTCTATCGTTGATTTGACTAATATGTTGATAACCTGGCCTTGATAATCTTTATTGATTTGTCTCAATATAGAAGATGGGGAAGAAATAATTGCATATTTTCCAAGGTCTAAGATTTCATCAAGCTCTTTATAACATACTCCATAGGCAATGCCCTGCTTGATATGGTAACAATCCACGTTTAGTAGATTGAACTCTTTTTCAGTTATGAAATGGTTATCGACTATGTCGTTTTCATGCTTTTCATATTCTCTAATTTCCCTAGTAGAATATTTTTTTAGCAAAATAGTATTCTTGATCCTTTTCGTCACATAGTGAATTAAAGTTGACTTTCCGCTACCTGCTAAACCGTAGACTAATATTATGTTTTTCTTGCTTTTAGCTTTTGTGTTTATGTTCTTCAAATTGCTTGAGTTGGTATTGATTACGACAAGGGGTTAGCAATAAAATTTTGCTGGTTTCTAACAAAAAGTGTACCTCCGCTTGGCTAAGCTTTATCACTCTCAATTAGTCTGAAAGTTATATTATTTACGCCAATTATTTTAGCTCCGTCAAAATTTTCCTCGTAGCTTCTGCCAGTGTGACCTCCCTGTCCATATATGGTTTTAAATACTTGTCCAATAAGGCATAATACCTTCCAAACACACCAGTTCGTTGCATATAAGTAGTCTTATAATTGAGCTCTTCCTCGGCAAAAACCTGCTTGGTCAATTCTCCGGTCAAGTAGAAAAGGTAGGCATGCCAAAATGACCTGGGAGGTTTGACATCCATTACCTCACTTACATCCTTTATGGTGCCGCTTACAAAGTAGGAGCTACCCAATATTAAGTGATGGGCGGCCTCATGAAATAACAGCTCAACCCAGTTGCCTTCTACCTCATTTTCTCCAATGGCATTCATGACCACATGCGTGGGAAAAAGTGTGGTATAAGGACGATGGTTGAAATTCCAGGTTGTAGCGGTGCCATAATAGGTGATATCAACCTTGATTTTTTCGTTTTGCCAGCGTTGGCGGGTGAGTTCCTGAATACCATAAGCATATCTTTCTTCAGTACGCCTTATCAAGTCGATATTTTCGCTCAACACCTTTTCACAGGCCGCTTTATGGATGGGCCAAAAAGCTGTCATATAAACTGCACTCACTTCCTGGAGTATATCAACATGTTCCTGAAATTTCGTCGGCACTTGAGATAATTCAAAATCTTGAGTAGTAATCCAATGCTTAAATTCGGTCATGTAGTCACTACTTCTTAAATTATATTCAGTCAGGCTATCTTTGTAGTATGCCAATCCCCTGGCGAGGATTTTTTGAGCATCCGGGGCGATGTTTTGATCAATAAGCGTGCTGTCTTTTTCTACATTGATAAAGGACTCCATCCATAGAAAATGATGCATATTGAACCAGTAGTTGATCTCAAAAGAGAAACCTTCCGTTGAGTCCTGCAAACGGTCCTGTGCATGTATCATCTGACAGGACAGGCAAATAATCAACAAAAGCAGCTTTTTTATGATCGCATTTTTTTTATTCTTTTCTAAAGTCATATTTACTTTGGGTTTAAACCATTTCTATCTCTCATTATCGATTTTTTCCTTAACGCTCTTGATTTTATCTTCTATCTCCGAATAAAACTGAAGAATGAAAATGCGGTTGGATTGTATTTTCCACAAGTAGAGTAGGAGCTTGTTTCGTTCACTGTTTTCGATTTCAAGCGGACTATTGATGCCGATGATGTTTCCGTCATCGTTTATCCTGAAATTTGGGGCTAGTTCCTTATTGATCTCCTTGAAGTAGCTTTCCTGGAATTGCATTTCGGCATATTCTTCTTCCAATTTCCGTAAGGTATTGTAGTCGTATTCATAAAGAGAAATGATTTCAAATCTCAGGGAGTCATTTTTAACCAATTCCAGGCCTTTGGATTTTAGTGTTTCATAGCCGGCAATATTTTGAATAGACACGAAGTCGCGGGTGAGATTGAAAAAGTGAATCATGATTGAATCGTGTTCTACGCTTTGTCCGGCTAATCCCTTTCTAAAATATTCGCAGGCTGCTAATCCCGCTTCGTGGCCGTATTTATTGAGCTTTATGTCACCCAGGTCCTTTTCCAGGCCATTGGCTATTTCGGTGAGGATTTTGTTTTCAGAGTTAGCGTCTTTCCGGTTTTCGTTCCAGTTGTTTAGCGCAAACGCTGAAATCACAGCAATAAAAATGGACAAAAACTCAAATCCGTATTTGCCCCAATTTTTGATTCTTATCTTTTTCACGTTTGTGGTTTAAGTGGTATGCAATGGCCTCTTTTGCACTAATTTTTTTCTTCTATGTAATCGACTATTTGATCTATCCAATCCGATTTCATATCAAGCTTCACATTGGGTTCTACCCCCACGGACTCTAAATGACTATAAGCCGAATGTGTTTTGGAAGTAAGTACCGTCATAAAGTTGCCACAAGGCAAATCGTAATTGCTCCCAGTCAGTTCGTAGGTCAGCGTGCCATTGGTTCTGTGTCCAAAAATCTGACAATTTTTAAATTTGCTCAACTTGTAAGCAAATTGCTCGGCATTACTCACAGTGATATGATTGGTGATGACATAGACCTTATTACTTTTCGCGTATGCCTTAAGGATTTTCAATAATGCATTTGAATTTCGATCACCGCCACCGCCATTTGTTCTTAAGTCTACAATTAAGTGTGGTTTTGTCAATGTTCCTTCCAGTGTCTGATAGAAAGCCTCCGCCTGGGACAAAGTGGGGTTCCAACCACTGAAACTTCCTACCTTGATATAGGTTATATCGGAGGTTAATTCTTTTCTAAAATAGGTATCCTCAGCAGGCAGTTCATTGGAATACTGCGTAAGCGATAAATCCTTTTGAAAACCGGTGAAAAGAAAAAATCCATCTTCAATACGTTCCGTGTACGTGACTAATCTTTTCGTAGAAAGCCGACCACCAACATTTAACAGATAGCCATTACCAAAAGGCAGTAGTGTATAGATGATCTCCCCTATAACCCACACGTCAGTTTCTGAATCCAGTACAATGGCTTTGTAGCTGCTTTCATCCGCCTCTTTAAAAACACCGATGGTCAGCAATCCTTTCTTATGGTAAATTCCCTCCATATCGGAGACCTCTTTTGATCGCAAAACAGTGGTCAAACTATCGAGATTAATATTTGGCTTTGGATAGAGATTAAAAAGAGGCGAGTTCCTAAATGCTAAAAACTTAATGGAATCTTTTTGCACCTCCTCTATTGCGCCTTTATCCAATCCATAGGCCCTGCTGTGATTGTCGTTGATGGAAAGCATCAGTCTGTTGAGTAAAACGTAACATTCATAAACAGAATTGACCATTTCCGCTTTGTTAGAGGCAATTGTAAAAGCGGCCTCATAGGCTTTCTTATTCTTCTTATAGGAAGGCGTCTTTTTAATCTTACTGTCCAAAAAAATCAAATCTGTTTTACAAAGACACGCTTCGTTTTGAGCAAAGCCCTGCTGGACAGCGCCTAAAAGCATGACTGGTAAGAAAATGCAAATCGTTTTAAGCGTCATAAGGTGTTGTTTTTTTAATTCGTTCTTTGACAAATTTCGTGGTCAAGCTAAAAGGTGAATCAGAAGCGCCCGCAGGAAGCGCTGGTTTACCTTTTTGATTGACTCAGAATTACGAGATTTGTCAAAGAACCTTTTAATTTAGGTAGCGCTCTTGTAATTGCTCGAGGGCGGCAGTTGACAAATTATTTCTCCACCAAGATTCCAAATTCCTTTCTCATTTCCAAGCCCGGTATTTCGGCACCATTCCCTGGCCTTGAATATGCTCCAACAAGCAATGACCATAAATGCAACCACTGAGCGTTGTGAATGCCTCCTATTTGGCGAAAGCCGGTAAGATATAATTTTCCACTACATCAAACACCTTCACACTGGCCGTATAATTTCCGCCGGTGAAAACAACGACTGCGTTTAATTCCGGAAGTACCATAATTTCCTGCCCACCCCAGCCTAAAGCGTGAAACATGTGAATATCGCCCTCCGGTCTCTGGAAGGTCTTTAACCACCAGGAATAAGCATAACCATGACTACCGGAATCGTGTCCCGGGATGTCGATATTGGTATTGTTGGAATACGGGGTGGTGCATTTCTCAATCCATGATTTGGAAATAATTGGTGTACCATTAAACATCCCGTCATTTAAGAAGGTCGCGCCAACTTTCACCATGGCTCTTGGGGTCAGGTTGATCCCTCCGCCGGCATAAATCACGCCATTGTCGTAGCGCTCTGTCCACTCGGAGGAATGAATGCCCAAGGGCTCAAACAAATACTTTTTTGAGAACTCATCAATGGGCATTTGGGTCGCATTTTTGATGATTTCTCCCAATACGATCATATTACCACCGGAGTAAGTAAAGTTTTCGCCGGGAGTATGCACCAGCGGCCGATCTAAAATACAGCGGATCGGATCGTCACAATCAAACGAGAGGGCGATGAGGTCATTTTTCTTGCTGCTCAGCAGCACGCCCCATTCATCCCATTCCAGGCCGGAAGTCATGGTCAGCAGGTGCGCTATCGTGATTTTATTTTTGCCATCGGTATTCAAATCCTGATGGTCGGGTAAATAGTCAAAAATGGACTGGTCCACACTTTCGATAAACCCTTGCTCAATGGCAATACCGATACAGGTGGAGGTAATGCTTTTGGTGGCCGACATAATGATATGCGGCACCGATCGATCCCAGTTAACCCATTCACCATAGTGTTTGGGCCCGTCCCATTGGTATTTGTGTCCCGGAAAGTATTCCTCAAATACCAGTTTGTTATCCTTAAAAATGAGCATGGAATGGACCTCATTGTACTTACCTCTGGCGATCCGGCCGGCCGCTTCATTGAGCAGCGTAGAGTCCATATTCACCTCCAGCAAAGAGCCAACCTCAAGCCCGTCATTGACGGATTCCGGCGGATGATAAATGTAGGGTTTGCCCTTGCAACCTACTAAACAATAAGAGAGAGCTAAAACGATAAATACAATATACTGAGAGGTGATTTTCATTACTACCTTTTCTTTTTTAACCCTTTTTTAATCAATTATTTATTCCTGTTAACCTGATCGGCGAAAGTTGTTAACTTCGCCGTGGTTCCTTACAACAATTGGCAATTTGAGCAATCTGAATTAAAGTATTTCATCTCTTATGTCCAACCGTTCCATCAATATCCATTTTGGAAAATCTACTGCAAGATTTGCTAATTTCATTTGACTTCAAAAAGCTCAATCGTATAATCCAGCACTTTCGTAGACTGACCTTTTTTCGGGAGTCTTGTAACCGAGGAAACCTAACAGCAGGATTAAGATCAGGTGTATTTTTGGATTCATTTCCCTAAAGATTATTCTTCAGTCTAATTTTATTATCATTTGTCATGTTCGTGAGTCATATATTATCCGGTGATGGTCTCCAAAATAACTGATGCCAGCTATAAGCGGTTAGCGCATTTTTTCCCAATATCCTGAATTCCCTTTTCTTTTCCAAGCTCCAGATTGGCGACAATTGTCAACTTAGCAGTGATACCATCTCCCCAAATTTGAATAGGCTTGGGCCTTCAAGGGGAAATGAATTTCTCCCAACCTGAAGAGGGCTGACATGATGTTGATTTTTCGAGACAAGATGAACAGGATTTACAGGATTTTTTTTGGCGAAAAATTTCATTTTTCACTGTAAAAGGGAGTCCTGCTGTGTGTTTAATATGTCTCGCCACGCTGAGGCTGGCAGGTCATACAAGTACTACAAGCAGACATACCAATCGCAGCCCCCATTCGGCCTTAGCTGGCCTAGCGAAGAAGGACTTCAAAAGCCGTTAAAAAGGGTAAACTGTTTGAGCCAAATCACTGATTTGACCTGGCAAAAATGGTCAATAGTTCCCGCACTCAAGCCTGAAAATCAGAACAATAAGGCGAGTTTTTACCGTTTAGGCTTTTGGAGTTCTTCGCAGCGTTAAGGGCCAGGTACAGCCTTGATTTTTGCTTATTTTCATCAAGGAAAAGAAGCCGCCGGAGGCAGATTATCTATTGTTTTTGGAATACAAAATAAGGGTATAATTAAAAGATAATCAAAGGTTTAAACCTGTGAAATAGCAACACGAGTAAGCTTGAGTTTTCACGGTGAAATAAATTTTACCCAACCTGCTATGACGTTGACTTTTATCAGACAGGATTAACATGATTTACATGATTTTTTTTGGCGAAAAATTTCATTTTTCACTGCAAAAGGGAGTGCTGCTGTGTGTTTAATATGTCTCGCCACGCTGAGGCTGGCAGGTCATACAAGTACTACAAGCAGACATACCAATCGCAGCCCCCATTCGGCCTTAGCTGGTCTAGTGGAGAAGGACTCCAAAAGCCGTTAAAAAGGGTAAACTGTTTGAGCCAAATCACTGATTTGACCTGGCAAAAATGGTCAATAGTTCCCGCACTCAAGCCTGAAAATCAGAACAATAAGGCGAGTTTTTACCGTTTAGGCTTTTGGAGTTCTTCGCAGCGTTAAGGGCCAGGTACAGCCTTGATTTTTGCTTATTTTCATCAAGGAAAAGAAGCCGCCGGAGGCAGATTATCTATTGTTTTTGGAATACAAAATAAGGGTATAATTAAAAGATAATCAAATGTTTAGATCTATAAAATAGCAATAAGAGGAGGCTTGGTTCTTCACGGTGAAATAAATTTCACCCAACCTGCTATGACGTTGACTTTTATCAGACATGATTAACATGATTTACAGGATTTTTTTTGGCGAAAAATTTCATTTTTCACTGTAAAAGGGAGTCCTGCTGTGTGTTTAATATGTCTCGCCACGCTGAGGCTGGCAGGTCATACAAGTACTACAAGCAGACATACCAATCGCAGCCCCCATTCGGCCTTAGCTGGCCTAGCGAAGAAGGGCTTCAAAAGCCGTTAAAAAGGGTAAACTGTTTGAGCCAAATCACTGATTTGACCTGGCAAAAATGGTCAATAGTTCCCGCACTCAAGCCTGAAAATCAGAACAATAAGGCGAGCTTTTCTCTATATTTTTTCTCTAATATAGCGGCAAAAGTCTCTTTGTCCTTCCGCAGTAGTTCCATTCCAGCTCCATTTTGCATAGCGGGATTGGCATCTCTTAGATGTTTGTCGCTCCAATTGGCAAGTTCCACAATTATGGGGGTTAGGGCCAGGCCCTTCTCGGTCAATAAATACAGATTCGTTTTTTTGTTATTCGGCAGTTTGTTCTTTGTAAGAATGCCTGCTTCTTCAAGCAACTTGAGTTTGACGGAAAGTATATTCGTAGCGATCGACTCGGCACTTTCCGTAAAGTCTTTGAACGTTTCCTTGCCTTCCATCAGCATCTGTTTTACAATCACCAACATCCACTTATCTCCAAGGATATCCAGGGCAGAGGTGATGGGGCAATCGCATCTAAATTCTTGCATTGTGATGTATTTCTACTGTTTTTTACTTGCAAAACGCAATTAATTTCAAAAATAGCTTGTGTTTTGCAAGTAATTTTATAATATTGCTTGCAAATCAAAAGTAATAAAACTTGTTCAATGAAAAAAGTAATGACCGTTTTTGTATTGGCAGGTCTTCTCGCCTCCTGCAGCCAATCCACAACACCAGCAATAAGCGAGAATAATCAATCAACAACCACAACAATGAGCAAAAAAGAAACTGTAGGCACTTTTTTGGGTGCCGTCCTTAAAAACGACCCTGCCACGATGCGGGAAGTCGCCAATCCGGATTACATTCAGCACAATCCATTCATTCCCACGGGGCTGGAGCCCTTCATTCAAATGCTGCCCGTGCTGCAGGAAAACGGCACCACCGCTGAGAATATTCGCATGTTCCAGGATGGTCATTATGTGTTTATGCACAACATCTGGAAAAACGCCAGTCCATTTGGTGCGGATGAAATGGTTTCATTCGATATTATCCGATTGGACGAGAATGGTAAAGTAGCAGAACACTGGGATGCCATGACTCCATTGGTAAAGGAAACCGCCAGTGGGAGGACGCAAACCGATGGCCCTAAATCAGCTCAAGACCTCGATAAAACGGAGGCCAACAAAGCATTGGCAAAGGCGATGGTCGAGGACATTCTGATGGGCAAAAACCCGGATAAAATCACCGATTATATCAGTGCCGAACAGTACAACCAACATAATCCGGGTATAAAAGATGGATTGACGGGTATCGTAGAAGCCGTCCAATACCTCACTGCTCAAGACAACATGTTCAAGTACACTAAAATCCACAAAGTGTTGGGTGAGGGCAACTTTGTATTGACCGTCAGTGAAGGCGAGTGGAGTGGTAAAAAGCAGGTCTTTTACGATTTGCTCCGCTTTGAAAATGGCAAAGCCGTGGAGCATTGGGATGTCATTCAGCCGATACCCACCGAAGGATTAGCCAATGAAAATGGAATGTTTGGATTTTAGAACTGAGCTGAAATAATCACAAGACCGACTACGGCAATGGGGCTACATTCCATTCCTGGAATATTAGCTCCGAGCCAAGTTTCGAAAATCTTCGGATGAAAAGATGAGTTGTCTGGCTGGGGGCGGGTGCGTTCAACATAGCGTCAATACTGCGGCCATCGCTTGCGCTCTGCCTCGCTTTGACGCTTATTTGTTGGGCACAGGTTCTTTTTTATTTATTCGTTTTGATAAGAGTCATAAATCTCTTTGTTGTCATAGTAGATATATTCCGCTTTTCCGTTTTGTATAGGCTCTATAAAATAGGTTGTAAAATGAGTCTTGAATTCTTCCGCGGAAATGGATTTGAAATGCTCTATGTCATCTTTGTCCACTCCGCTAAAAAGTCCACCTGTGATATAACCGTATAGAATCTTTTCAAGTCTTAGCTCGGTTCTGTTTGAGTCGATTGAAATAATGGTCGAAAGTGCTGTAACGTCTGCACGGCTTTCATCTAAAATGTCAAAGTGCAAGTAAAAAAGACTGTCTCTTAAGTTTTTCTCTAAAGTGTCGCTATAACCATGTCCTGGTTGCATTGAATTGAAGAGTTCACTTTTACTCATTTCCAATTCATACTCTTCATTCACATTTAGGTTCAATTCAACTTTTTCTCTTGGTAATGTCGTTGCCCAAATTGCGAACAGACTAATCACTCCTAAGGGTATCGTTAAACACTTTCCAATTTTTTGTTCTGTGGAAAGTTTCTGCTGGAAATATCGAAATGAAAATGGAAGAATTAATAGGGCGAATAAATCGGTGTAGTCAATCACTCTGTTGAATCCAATTCCAATGGTCTGTGACAAATTGATTACCTCTTGTGAAAGTGGAGACTTCCAAAACAGGAATAGAATACCTGTTCCGATGTAGATTGTTTTAGTCCATCTAATTCGAAGACTTGATAAGAAATATGGAAAAAGGAAAAGTCCTGCTACATCAGAGAGTTTACCCGTCAAAAAGTTCGAGAACTCATATTTCAGATAAAAATCATTTAGAAGCAACAACCCCAAAGACAAAATGAACAGTGGTCTTGATAATATGTCTGGTCTTGAGTCTCTCATTTTAATTACCACTAGCGGTTTGGGTATGGCAAATGGGGATTTAAAAGCACTTTTCTTTCGAACTGTGACAACTAAACTACGAAGAACATTGCTTGCTCCTTTGCTCCACGCCCCCATTTGCTATAGCGATTGTGTGTGCCTCGAATGCACATTAGTATGGGGGGATGGGCCATAGCCCAATCTCCCATCATGCGCACCACCGTCACCGAAGAAAGGCTGGCCAAACGGGGATACCGATCCTTCACCAAGTATTACGAACAACTTTTCCATGGTTCATGAACCGCCGTATACGAGACCCGTATCCCGATAGCTATCGGGAGTGGTGTGAGAGGGATAAGCAGCGGCGAAGGGCCGCTGCTTACCCTACTCGATTGTCAAGTTGGCTTTCTATTCTTTCTTTATTTTTGAGTAAATGTCTAAACTTATAAATTTCCCATTTTTAATTTCGCAGTCTTTCATCGTTCCCTCGTGTTGAAAGTCAAGTTTCGCCATTGCATTTTTACAATTTGTGTTGTCGGACTCTACATAACCTTCGATTCTATGAAGGCCTAATTTTTCAAAACCGTAGCTACATATTAGCGGCATAGCTTCAGTCATAATTCCTTTTCCCCAAAAATCAGTAAGTAACCAAAATCCAATTTCCGCTTTTTTATGTTCTTCACTCAAATCATTGAGTCCACCTGCACCGTAAAAAGTCTGATTATCTAATGAACATACGGCAAACCACATTCCCGTTCCTTCTTTCTCAAGGTCAGCAAACCAATTCATTTGTTCTTTTGTTGATTCCAAACTGTCAAAACTAACTCCGTAATGTTTAATTATATCTGGATGAGAAAGTCCTTTAAAAACATTTTCAATATCACTATCAATAAAGGGTCTTAACAAAAGTCTGTTGCTTTTTATTCTTAAATCTTTAGAGACATTCATTTTCGTTAGATTTTATATATAGGTGTCTTGTTTTAATAGAAAAACAGCTATTTGTTTTTTAAAGAGCTGGACTATTCATCAAACTATTTCTTCCCTCATGGTTACTCAACACATAATGCATTCTTTCAGCTTGTTGCTTAGTAAATATATTCATGACATCATCGTCACTATAGTTCATGTAATTGCCAATCATTATCTGCTCTCCGTTGCAGCCCTGATAGGAAGCTCTTCCAAAAACCGCATCATCAACCGCAGGTGTATCATCACAATAGTCGTTATGTTCACAATCTTTACCTCCCCATGTATGAAGTAGGCCAAGATAATGACCCATCTCATGAGTCAAGGTTCGGCCATATCTCGCATGACAATTAATGTCAGATTCCCCAAAATGAATCCAATTAACCAAAATGCCTTCAGCGTCACCCTCTTGAGGGATTGCTAAAAGATCAGTACCTGGAAGATCCGTATAAGGACCTGAAGCCGCACCTAGCACCAGACATTCAGTTTCTTCTGGCAACGGGGTAATCCAAATATTGATATATTCACTTGGTTTCCAATAGGCATATTGAGCATAAAAATTTTGATTATACCCAAGGTTTTCCACAACTACTTTAGAGGCATCAATTCTATTAATCCCATCAATTGCTTTGGAGTCAGGGTCTGATTTTGCAAGTACAAATTCAATCATAGTATCAGCCCCATCGGGGTGATCATTGTGCCCTTTAGTGTCTTCCTTTCTTCGAAAATCTTCATTCAGAATATCGATTTGCCTATGAATTCTTTCGGTTGACAAATTGGGGCCTACACCGATTTCCTCGCCATTATGAATCACGTGAATCATAACCGGTAATGTAACTACATCAACTCCCGGAACAGGGTCTACAGGTTTATCAATATCAGGAATAACATCATCAGTCTTATTACATGATAAGACTATAAGGACTGTCAAAACTATTAGAGGATAATTCTTAAAGGTTGTCATTCAAAAAGATTTGAGTTTTTATTCCAATGGCCTTTCTTTTCATTTTCTATTTAGGATGCGAAGACAAGGTGCTTTTAGTGTCTTCAATGTGAATAAATGAAATCAATTACTACTTGAGCAAATGCCGTGGGCTCCTCATAATTTGGAGAGTGAGCAGAAGATTCAAATATTCTGATTCTCTTATTCTCTTCCGAAGTACCGAGTTGGTTATAGGTGTCGAATGCCAGTGATACAGGAAAAACTCCATCGTGCCGACCCCAGCAAATCAATGTAGGAACGGTAATTTCACCCAACCTGTCTTGCAAATCCAAGCCCTGATTGAGAAAACTGAATTGGTAGGGAACAAAAAAGTAAGCCGTAGAAATAGGTGAAAAGAATAAAAGATCAGTGAACGGAATCTGAAGAGAGTCACTTTCGGGATTAAAATCATATCCGTTGGCACGAGCAACAAAAGTGTAGTGCGCATTGTCATTGATGCCGACTACAGGATGGTCATCATACCAATCCAATGCGAATTGCCAAAAATCAGTATCTTCATTTTCCTGTATTTTCTCATGTGCATAATCTATGGTAGAGTCACGTGATAAAGCATTAGCTGTAGTCCAACTATGTCCACCATCAACTTCGATCCAGCCCCTTATTTTCGACTGATGTTTCAGCAGGTAATTGGTGCCGAGTGCTCCACCCCAGGAATGTCCCATCAGGAATATTTCAGGTTCATCGTAGTTATGATTTATTATTGAGATGACTTTATCCAAATCAACCGTGAATTGCTCCAACGTAGCATCTTTCATAGATGGATTCCCCTGGCTCATACCACACATTCGTTGATCCCAATAAACAATAGCAAAATGTTCTTCAATTTCCTTGTGGGACGGGAAAATAGTGTAATACTGAGATGATCCTCCTTCAGGGCCACCGTGCAAGAAAAGGATAAACGTTTTTGAGGCCTTGTTGCCCTTCACCCATATAGGCATTTTCGCACCTTTACTTTCCAAATAAAAGAAGTCTCCATCGGTTAAAAACTCATCTTTATTACAGGAGCTTAGTGTTATGACTATAAGTATAGTTATAAAAATGATCTTGTTTTTCATTGTTTTAAAGATTTATGATAATACCAGTACTGATGGCGAAATGTGTTAGATAATAACCATTGAAAGGAGCTTTCCAAAAAAACTCTGGACGAAAGTATATCTTGATGCCATGGGTATTATTTTTAGAAAAATTATATCCTGTTCCTAACGAAAAAGAAGGCATAATAAGAGGTTGGCCAGAATTTGGCGTTTCAACCACTGCGCCATTGGGCTCCACTTTGTAAAGAGCTCCGCCATGCACGAATTGGTGCAGATAGCCAAGGCCAACGAATTGATCTAAAAAGAGGCCGCTTTTGAAGTTCAATCGTTGACCCCATTGAGCACGTATAAATAGGGAGGTGTTGTTGCGTGGATGTACGTACCCACCAATATTTCCAGCAATAATCATTTGATGACGCACACTCTGATGTGGATAATATTCTATTCCGAGATTTATTCCAGGATGAGTCACCGTTTCACCATAGTAACCTGCTGTAAAGGCAATTTTGTTGTCCAAATGATCTTGCCCCATTACTTTAGTAATGAAGAAAGAAAAAGCAAGAACCATCAAAGGACGTTTCCAATATGCTGATTTAAAGTATTCTTTCATTTTTATTTTGTTTTTGACCACATTTCTTGGCTATATGATATAGGTGTTTAATTATTACCCTTTATTTTATATTTTGTTGAAACATCTTTGAACAATAGCATGTCCTTAATTCTTGAAGAAGCACCGTCATAGAATCCTGTTTCATTTTTGAAGTTTTTAGGATTATGAAATGTCCCAAATAGAATATCCCATATGGGCACATCAGAATAGTTACCTTTATGAACTCCTCTGCTATGATGAATGGTATGACTCTCAGGTCTTTGTATTATATACCCTAACCATCTCGGAGTGCGAATATTTGCATGTTGAAATATTGTGAAAAAATTCAACAATAGGATAACTCCGGTAACCGCTTGTGGGGGCAGTCCTATAAGAAAGGCAAAAACAAAGCTTCCAAGGAAGGTGAAAGAAATCATTTCTGCAGGGCTGAAGAAGAAAGCTCCGTACGTATCTAATCTTTCAGCACTATGATGCATTTGGTGAAATGTTCTCCAGAGTAGGTCAAACCTATGGACACTTCTATGGTATATATAAAATACCAGTTGGTAACCAAGAATTCCAATCAATATACCCTCGAAAGTTCCCCAACCTGACAAATCGAATAGCATATACTGCGAAATGAACGGGTCAATCCAAATTGGCAAATAGGATGAGACAAAGAAAAAGACGAAAAAGGAAATCATTCCTTTCAACTTCCAGTATCGGACTTTAGGCAGTTTTCTGGCCGGGACTAGGGCTTCCCAAACCATTAGAGCCGCATACATTGAGAGTACGATTAGTGAAATCGGATCAAGAATAATTTCCAACGGAGTTGGTAAGTGCGAAAATAGATTTTCCATTTTTCCATTTTTAATTTAAACAGACTAGTTGGTGCAAATATAAATATTTAATTAATTATACCAACTAGTCTGTTGTAATTTTTTTTATATTTGCTAAATGGCAAGAGATGGAAAACCTACGCGAGACAAGATATTAACCGAGTCAAGAGCCTTGATTTATGAAAATGGCTTTGCGGGAACCTCTGTGGACTCGATACTGGGGAAGACTGGGATAACGAAAGGTGCTTTTTTTTATCACTTTAAAACCAAGAACCATCTGGCCAAGGCGTTAATAGAAGAATATGCAAATGAAGATAAGAGTCATTTAGAACATGGCCTGCAAGAGACAGAAAGTTTAGAGGACAAGCCAGCAGAGCGACTCATAGCTTTTGTACAAGTCTTCATTGATGGAATGAGCACCCTCGAAGAACCTCCAAGTTGCCTTTATGCTTCTTATACAAATGAGACTTCTCAGTTTGATCAAGAAACTAAAGTCCTGATTGCTAATTCTATTTTAGAATGGAGAAAAACATTTATTGATCTATTAAAGCAAGCTAAGATTAATGAGAAAAGTAAAATTGAAATAGATATAACATCACTGGCAGATCAATTTGTAGTAATCTTTGAGGGGGCCTTTATCGTTTCAAAAGCTCTGAATGAGCCCGACTTAACAGCCAAGCAACTCACACACCTTCGTAACTATCTTCGATTACTTCTAAAAAAGTAGGTTAGGGTTTTTGTAATGAAGCCCAACTCTGTGTATCCCCCACATTATGGCGGCCAGCAATTTATATCCCCCAATATCAAAAATTTCCCCCTCATTTCCAAGCCCTCCCCATGCCCACACAAACGAATGCGCTGACAGCTTTAGAGCATGGTTGGTGGCGGTGCTTATTTGTTGTTTTCCACTACATGCCCATTTGGTTTTTCATCATCGCAAAGAATTCGTCATCCGTCATTTTCTTTCTGTTGTCCAGCAGGAAATGAGCATCTTCACCGGCTCTGTACCTCAACTGGCTTGTTCCGTCCGTGGCGGCTTTATAAATGACTTCGGCTACCAAACTGGCCGGCGAAACGGTGTTGTCAGGGTTTTGCCATTGTTTCATTAAGGCATTAATAATGGGCTGATAATCGGCAATTTCACCCGCTTGAAAGTCAAAAGAACGGCCGCCAAAATCGGTGGTGATCATTCCAGGTTCCACGATTTTTACCTTTACCCCGATCTGACTCATTTCATAATGAAGGGATTCGGAAATGCCTTCCACGGCAAACTTCGTTCCGTGATATAGCGAGCCCAAAGCAAAGGTCATTTGGCCACCAATGGAGGAGATGTTGACAATGACGCCGTCCTTATGCGCTCTAAAGTGTGGGATGATGGCTCTGGTTACATCCATCAGTCCAATGACATTGGTATTGAATTGCCTGATGATGTTTTCCCTGGGGAATGACTCCAATGGACCATAAGCTCCGTAGCCGGCATTATTGACGAGTACATCAATTTTTCCAAACTTCTGGATGCCATTTTGAATGGCTTGATTGATGGATGCCAAATCGAGCACATCCAACCTTTCCAGGTGGACATTTTCCAATTCGCTTAGCTCGGTCTCCTTTTTGGGCGAACGCATGGTTGCCACGACCTTCCATCCTTCTTGCTGAAAATATAGAGCAGTGGCCTTGCCAATGCCACTACTCGCTCCGGTAATTAATATCGTCTTGCTCATTTTAGTCTTTATTAAGCGTTAATAGATTAGCGACACCATTTGCGGTATATACGCCTTTTGTGGTTTGTTGTAGTGCCTTGTTGTAATTTTCGATCGGTTCTTTCAAACCTGAAAAATCGACGACGGTTCTAAATGGCTTTTCGCCAAAAGGCGTATCAATCAATGCCACAACGGCCTCCGCTACGCGCTCGGGTCTTTGCTCAGGAATGGTTTCGATGTATTGCACATAGCCATTTAGCGAGGCATCGGGAAGGTTGGCCATTTCACCGTACTGCTGGGTTCTTTTGGTATCGCCGGGCTTAATCATTGCGCCCATGAACGCCGTTGGCATACCCCCCGGTTCCACAATGCACGACTCGATCCCAAATCCCGAAAGCTCTGCCCGGTAACCATCGGCCAGGGATTCCAGGGCATATTTTGACGCAGAGTAAGCCGCAAGAAATGGCGTTGTAATTCTTCCAATACAGCTCGACGTATGAATGATAGTGCCTTTTCCTTGTGTTCTGAAATGAGGTAGAACAGCTCTCATCAGTCGCTGAACACCAAATACATTTACGTCAAACATCTTTTGAAGATCCTCAGCCGTAAAGCATTCCAGAATGCCATTTGCTCCAATGCCGGCATTGTTGAAAACCGTATCCATACCGTCCATCATCTCAATGGCAGCTTGTACGCCTGAGTTGACACTTGCCTCGTTGGTGACATCCATCTCCACCAGGCCTACTCCTGCGGATGTCAACTCCTGGGCAACCTCCGCATTTTTACCTGTTTGGGAACGCATGGTTCCCACCACCTGGTGGCCTTTTTGGGCCAATTGAATACAAGTTAAACGACCAAAAGCGCCACTTGCTCCCGTAACTAAAATTTTGTGTGTCATCTCCATTTATTTTCGTGATTAGATGACACAAATATCCGATGGTTACAGGATAGAGATTAACATGAAAACAGGAAGGTTAAACACAAATCGCGGAACTGAATGAGTTCTTGTACCTATCAATACCCAAGGTTGCAACGGATCTAAAACTGGGTATTGTATCTGACCGCAAACTGGTCAGGAATATCCGCGTCAGATTCTCCCAGGTTTTGACGCAGATCGATTTCAATTCCTCTGGCTATTGTGGAAATCGGAACATCATTGGAAGTTCCTTCAAAAGGGTTCTCTCCCGTCCGGCCTATTCTTTCCATCGTATGAAATATCCAGGCGACAATGGTGTAAATCGGGATGCTCAACCAGACAAAGACCTCACTCATCAACGGTAATTTGTCCTGCAGCCCTTCTCCGATGTCAACGAACTGTGGTACCAGGGCAATGGGGAGTAACAACACAAAAATCCACATAAAAAAATGATTAAGGGTAGCGAAATGTCTCGGATAAGGGAAATTCTTAATGCGTTCGCTTCTGCCCTGGAGCGTAAATAATTCTTGAAGAAGATTTTCTAATTCTAAAAATGAAAACTCCCAGATTACGCCTTTTTCTTTTAGTTCCTTTAAGTGATGCGACTGTAGGTATAACAGTGCTGTTGGCTTATTACTTTTGCCGGCTAAATATTCAAAATCCTTTTCACTGATATATGGTTTTAAGTCCTCTTCCAAAGAGGATTCTAGTTCAGGAGGACGAATGTTCCACTCCTGATTTGTTTTATGGCTTGCGGTAGTCTCCCAGGGTTTGGGTACCCGCATTGCATGACGTAAGGCGGTCATCCAGGCAATATGCCGGAAAGTAAGTTGCTTAATCTCTTGATTGATCTCTTCTTCAGATAATGGGTCTGAGGTATATTCATTCGTAAGCATATCCTGTAAATACATGCCCAAAGTTCTGGAAGTATTAACAATTCCTCCCCAAATTTTTCTGGCCTCCCAGATTCTTCCATAGGCGGAATTATTCTGAAAACCGATTACGAAGGCAACCGCTGTACCAATTAAGGCCAGAGGGGTCCATGGAATCCTAAACCATCCTAAATCAAAAAAATAGTATAGAGACACATAGGCAGTGATGATTAAGAGAAATGAAAATGTCTCGAAACGAGTCCATATTGCTAATTCAAGAGCGGTATAGGTTTTCTTTATGTACATGCTATTAGAATTAATTTAACGATCTGTACTCCTGCGGCGTTTTACCTGTTTTTTGCTTGAACAATCTACCAAAATAATGCGGATAATTAAAACCAAGGGTATAGGCAATACCACTTACGGTATCCGTGGAACTTAGCAACAAGTGTTTGGCTTTATCCACCAAAAAGTCATTGATATGGTCTTTTGCCGAACGGCCGGTTTCTTTAGCGAGCAAATCGCTCAGGTAACTCGCAGAAAGATGGCATTGCTCGGCCAGGTATTGAATGCTTGGTTGCCCTTCCTCAATCAGCTTATCCGCCAAATAATAGTCTTTCAATAAGGATTCGACTTTGGAAACGATGTCCAGGTTGCTGGCGGAGCGAGTATTAAACTGCCGTTCGTAAAATCGGGTGCAGTAATTAAGCAACAGCTCAATATTCGAGACCAATACCTGCTGGCTGTGGTTATCGATGCGTTCCTTGATTTCGTTTTGAACCAGCACCACGATTTGATTGAGGGTCTGTTGTTCTTGTTCTGAAAGATGCAGTGCCTCGTGAACTTCGTAATTAAAAAAAGTGTAGGTGTCAATTTTTGCCCCCAGGGAAGTATTTCTGATCAGGTCGGGATGAAAGTAAAGCATCCAACCTTTTACCTCATTCAGGGCCTGTGGCTTCTTGACCGTGATGACCTGTTGTGGTGCCGTAAATATCAATACACCATCATCAAAATCGTAGGTGTTTCGTCCGTAATCAATACCGCAATTCGAATCCTTCAGGGCGATGCAGAATAGGTCAGAAGAGAATCGTTTACCAACGGTTTCCTCCCCATAGGCGAGTTTTTCGGTATCAATGATGGTAATTAACGGATGTGTTGCTTTTCCAATCCCCATCACAGCCGACAACTCCGCTATCGATTTTGAATGAATCAATTGTGCTCCCATGTTTTACTTTTTACAAAGTTACAATCATCCCTTGATAGTACTTAACACAAATCCCCTATTGATGAACACTTTTCCTGATCGGCGAAGTTGACAACTTCGCCGTCATTCTCTATTCCCAAGCTTAATCTCCTTTGCTTCAACATAAATATTAAAGATATGATACCCGCAATGCTCCGTAAATACACCAATCTCCCCAAATTCAGGCGCACGGATGATGAATGCATATTTGAAATTTGCAAATGAGTCATCTTCAAACTTGAGTTCTACTTCTTGATTGGGATTGAAGTCAAAAGCGCTTAGTTTACTGTCCTCTTTTCGTCCTTCCTTATCAAGGTGTTCCGCAATTTTTTGCTTCCACCGTTCGGGTAAATCGGCGTGTTTCATGGGTTTAGTTTTGATGTGGATTTTACTCCATGCTTCGGTGATAAATGGGAACCCCGCTCTGCCTCGCTTTGATCCTTCTTTGTTAACGACAAGTTTTCCTTTTCCATTTCTTGTGAAACTTAACCCCAAAAGTGAGCTTATCTTCTACAGGTATTCCATCCTCTGTAGCAGGTTCAAATTTTGGCAATTTCCTTGCAATTCTTTTTATTTCCGAAATTACCTTTTGGTCATCACAAAATACGACCTCCGGACTATGAAGGTTTCCTTCTATATCTACATGCAAAGTAACACTTGCTGTCGGATAATTTTTTCTTGATTTATACTTTCCGAGTAATTCATCGTCCATCTCGCAATAAAAGATCTTAATAAATTCAAACCACCCTTCATGATAAAAAGCTTCTCTGTCTCCTTTGCCACTTCTGTCTAATTCTAATGCCTCTATTTTGGTTTTCTCAAATATGTCTTCTCCAAATTTCTCTTTAATAACAGGAATTGAAACTTCACTGTAGCAGCTCAAAAAATCATCACCACTGCACCAACCCGTCCTTAAAGCGTAAACCCCATATTTTCTCAACATTAGCCTTTCAAAGGTGTTAGAATTATTAGCTCTATACCCGTGGAAAAACGCAGCATATCTTCCATTTTCAATATCTTTTTGAGCCATGTTCTTTGCAGTTTCACAAAGGCTCTCCGCAACTACAAAAGAATCCAGCTGTAATTCAAACGCTAACTCATCAAGTGAACTTTGAGCATGTAAGTTTATACCTACAATCAGGGACAGAGTTATAGCGAGATATTTTTCCATTTTTTCTTGCGTTGCTTGGTATATGTTGGAGTAATACTTGATGCATATGCCGGACTGAAAGTATGGGAGGATTTTGCGCTATGCATTTTCTTTAATAATACTTTTTAATGTTGAAATAATCGAGCACGTCAAAAAGAACATAATTATATGCCATTCCTAATATCCCGTTAATCGCAATACTAATTAGTAGTATACTTGAGAAATATGAAAAATTAGGATTATCGCTACCTCTGAGTGCAAATATCGGAGCAAACCGTGCCAGCCATATCGGCCAAAGTGTGCCACTCGTATCGGAGCAAACCATGCCACTCATATCGGAGCAAAGTGTGCCAGATGAGTTAGGTCGGTTTCTGATCTAAAAGTAAGTTTATTTTTCCTTTTTAGCAGCTAAAATCTTCCTCATAGACTCTCCTTTGAGGTCTATTCGATGAGCGGAGTGTACCAACCGATCCATGACTGCGTCAGCGATGGTGCTTTCTCCAATCGTTTCGTGCCAGTGCTTAACGGGTAGCTGAGTAGTGATGATAGTCGACTGTTTTTGATGGCGATCTTCCATGATTTCCATTAAAGCCATTCTAGCATGTTGATCCATAGGTTTAATCCCAAAATCATCCAGGATGAGCAGTTCCTGCTTGGCTAATCGCTTCAAGATTTTAGGATAAGATCCATCTGCTTTTGCCATTTTCAGTTCCTGGAATAGCTTATAAGTGCTGGCATAATAAGTTGTCATTCCTAGTGTACAAGCCTGTTGACCTAAAGCTGTGGCGATAAAAGATTTGCCTACTCCAGTTGGCCCCAAGATGATTACATTTTGCGCCCTCCGGATAAAATCTCCCTGGCCCAAGCGTTGAATGATTCCCTTATCTAGCCCTCTTGGCACCTGATAATCGATCTCATTTAAAGTGGCTCCATAGCGGAACTTTGCATTTTTTAACAGCCTATCCAGGCGACGATTATGCCGATCATTCCATTCGGCTTCTACTAAATGAGCCATTAACTCATCAGAGGAATAATGAGTAGTTTGTGCTGTTTTGAGCATCACATCGAAGGCTTCTAACATCCCAAACAGGCGCATACTTCGCATTTTGTCTAAGGTGGCAGTATTCATTGTTTTTCATCTTTTGATTAAAAAATAGTGGTTATTCGTAATATTCCGGTCCCCGGATATTGTCATGTAACGGCCGTTGTACTTGCTGCGATCCAATCTCTTGTTCATCTAGTTGATCCAGTTTTCTGAGCAAGATGTATTCAATGGTTCGGTAGGAGTACTTTTCGTACAGCAGGGCTCTTTGGCAGGCCTTCTCCAGTCTTTGGTTACTATATTTCTTACCCAGATTAATGATGCCAATACAGGACTTATAAGCCTGTTCGGGATAGCCATAACGTTCTAAAACCTGTTCCACATACAGGCCGGTATGAGGACCAATCTTATTAGCCCATTTAATGAAGCGGTCTGGGTGCCAGTCCATGACAAATTGATGGGTGGAAGGCATATGTTCCTTGATGGTGGTGTAGGCATGAGGCTGTTGGGATCGCTTGTGTATGGCAATCCGCTCCTGGTGGGCGTAAATCTCTACACTTAGCTCATTATAAAGGATTTGTACACGCTGACCTACATAGCTATGATGCACGCTATAGTAGTGTTTTTCTAACCATACATGGCTGTTTTTTTGTACCATTGCCCGCTTGCTATGCTTAGGTTCATACCGGTATTTTGGTAGTGGACTCAGCAATGCTTTTTCATGTTTAATGAACTGGTCCCAACGAGAATAATCTCGCCCTTGCATCTGTTGTCTGTTATGGGCATCTAGTAGCTGACTAATCTGTTGATTAAGTTCTGCTAGTGAAAAGAAAACCATGTTCCGTATGGGGTAGAAGATGCGTTGATAGACCAATCTAACCGCATTTTCTACCAAGGGTTTATCTTTTGGTTTAGCCACTCGGGTGGGATAAACAACGGTCTGATAATGAGCAGCCATCAGCTTATACTGTCTATTGATAAGCGCTTCATAATTGCTCGCCTTTTCCACGGCTGACTTCAGGTTATCTGGAACCAACGCCTGAGGCACTCCACCCATAAAGGCCAGACAATTGGCCGTGCAGGAAATAAAATGAGGCAGGCTTTGCGACAGGACAGCTTCTACATAAGTATACTGACTAGCTCCCAATATCCCAACGAAGACCTCTACGGATTGCACCTCGCCACTGGAACGATCTACGATCTGTAGCTTCTTGCCCGTGAAGTCGATAAAAAGCTTGTCCCCATATTTATGAGACATCGGCAAATACACCTCACTCTTGCGCTGATGAGCTTGTAAGTGATGCTTAAATTGGGTGTAGCCATACCCTTGGGGATGTTGTTCCCGATATTGGTACCACAAAGTTTGGTAGGTTGCTCCCGGCCGTTTTAGTTCTTTTAGGTAATAGCTCAGTTGTTTTTGAAACGCTGAATAACGGGTATCTACCTGTTGCTCCGCTGCTGGCTTCAACTCAGCCAACAACTTTTTTAGCGCATTTAGGTCCAAGGCCGCTAAATCTGTAAAGGACTGATCCAAGCCTTTAAAAAGCTTCACATAATCGTTAACCGTATTGCGTGATATGCCAATACTCTCCGAGATTGATCGGTTGCTATGCCCTTTTGCTTTGAGCTGTACAAGTTGCTGTAAATCCATCAGTGCTATTCTTTGATTGGCCATTGCTGAAGTAGTTTTGATACTCCATAAAGCTCGACAACATTGTCAAACTCGCAATAACCATGATTCCTGATAGAAACCTCGCTAACTCATTTTTTATAACACAATGTAGTGGCACCCTTTGCGCTGATATGACTGGCACCCTTTCATCCGATACAGGTGGCACGGTTTGCTCCGATATAGGTGGCATGGTTTGACCGATATATGCATCTGAGTACATAATGAAGTGCAAATGGGATAAATATGGCAAATAATGGAATTCTGAAAAATGGACTTAATCCCCAAATTTTCCCCTTTATTATATAGCTTAGAGTTATGACACCAAAAAGGATTAAAGATATCATTAGTCCAAATCCGAGTTCAGTTATCCCTACAATTTCTGAGTTCAATAATTTAACTGAGTTTATCATAGCAGCCACAACAATTACTAAAGCTCCTGTTAAATATGGTGCGATTATTATTCCCATATCGCCTTATTTTTACTAAATTTCATTGATCGGCGACAGTTGCCAACTTCGCCGTCATTCTCTATTCCAATTGCTTCAATCTATTCTTAGCATTCTGATTATTGGGGTTAAGCTCCAGCGACTTTAAAAAATGCTCCTTGGCTAATTTATTGTCACCATGGTATCTGTACCCTTCGGCCAGACTGTCGTACAAATTGGCACTGTTGGGGTATAATTTCAAGGCAAATTGGAATACGTTCACACCCTCCGTATAGGTGGCAGGCGTAAAAATCAGTTGCAACCCCAGTAGGTTCAAGTCACCTTCCGGAACTTTAAAATTGGCGTCGGATTTAAGCACTAAATGGTATACGCTGTCGATACTGGCTAAACTTCGTAAGTCACTTCGATTGATCAGGTCCTGAAAGCCCGGAACTTTGTTTTTTGATTTAGCATCAATGATTTCAAAATCACCGGATGATAATAATTCGGCTTCAAATATTGCTGAGTTAAAACTTTCGGAAGACAAATTATCCATAAATGATTTAATGCTGGCCAATAAATGCGCATAGGATTGTCGAAGTAGGTGGTATTCAGCATCTTCTTTGACATCTCGCTCATTAAACAGCAATCCAAAAGACGAAAAGTAAGTGTGGCTTAAGTATTTGGCCTTGATTTGATATTTTGTCGGCACGGATATTTGATCATAAAATCGAAAATTGGTATTCATCAAGGTATCCAGACCGTCCTCCAATAAACGCTCCCTGGAAATGTCCTTCTGACTGAAATGAATAAACGGAGCAGTAAATTGATGGACATCATAATAAGCAGACTGCGCCAAAACTTCAGGCCGGTATTTTACGGTGCCATCAATGCTGATGACTCCTTTTACCTGCCTATTTTGACAAGCATTTAAAATATGGGAAAGCCCCCCAAAACTAAAGCCCATCAAATACAATTCCGGATGGTCTTTATTGATTATTTCACTTAACCTGCCAATCACAAATTGCAGATCATCGCTTTGAGCAGTGGCATCCCGGATGGTTCCCCCTTCGAAATCAATACGCCTCATGCCTTTACTAGGGATAGCCACGACCGTATAGCCGTAACTCGCCAAATATTCACACAAAACAAAGTTTTCAACGGAGGACGCTCTAAAGCTTGCAGAGTACAAAATAACGGGCTTGTTAGTCACCACCTGATCATAATGGATGACCGCGTGAGTCCTTCGATTGGCTTGCCTTTTATTATGATCGCTGGGAGCAATGTAGAACCAATCATAAAAGTACTCATTGGGTAAATTGGGCCACTCTTCCTCGATTTTTAAGCTTTTGAAATAGGTTTGAATGCGCACGTTTTCAGTAGCCGCGGTTGGACTACAGGGCTCCCATATACTCATCGATATCGGGCGAAAGCCATGCTTCCCAAAATCAAGGGCACTGGAATAGGAACGGGTGGAATCCGTCATTTCCAGGTGTCGGTATCCTACGCTATAGTGACCATACGCCAGTTCAATGTCACTATAATCTACTTGGGCACATAGACCTGTTGAAATCAATAGGCATAATAATAGAACCTTGATTTTCATCTCTTCTTTATTTTGTATACAGTATTTCGCTTATCGCCATGCTTTTCAAAGAGTTCCATTTCCACTCCTTCTTGTAAATCTCTACTTGCGGTCGCCGAAGAAATATCTTTGAAGACTTCCATGTAATCTTTTCTTGAAAATGAATCAATATTCATCGATTTATAATACCTCAATCGATCTTCTCTCTTCATCGGTCTATTACTAAATGCCAGTAATTCTTCCAGTGATTGATCAATTACCTTAAGCATGTACTCTATAAAGACAGTGGATTCACCTTGTTTGTCGCTTGCTCCTAATACAGCATAGTATTCCTTTTGTGTATCACTGATGAGTGTCTCAAATGGTAGATATTCAAACACCGGGTACTTTTTTGATAGGATCAAACCTTGCCATAATCTTCCCATTCTCCCATTTCCGTCCAAAAAAGGATGTATGAATTCCATTTCATAGTGAAAGACGCAGCTTTTTATCAATAATAACTCGTCGGTCTCTTTCAGATATTTAAAGAGTTCACTCATCAAATAATCGACATTTGCTGCCGGAGGAGCTAAATGGGCCACTTTATCACCTTGAACGATGCCTACATTTTCAGTCCTGTATTGTCCAGGTTTATCAATTAACCCGTTCATTAGGAGTTTGTGTGCCAATAAAAATGACGCTGGTGAATGAGGATCGTATTTTTCCAGGTTTTTATAAACTTCAATCTCATTCTTAACTTCCAGAATATCTTCTTTAGGACCGATTACCCGCTTATTATCAACGATTGCGGTAATTTGATCTTCAGTGAGTGTGTTTCCTTCAATTTTCAGAGAAGAATAGATGGTTTTCACTCGATTTCTCTTCCTTAATTGAGGTGAAGGCTTGTCCAAATACAATGCTTTGGCTTCGCCCAATCGCTCAGATATTTGCGTGACTAATCTAAAAATTGTGGGTGTGAGACTATACGGAGGCTTCATTGATACTATCATTTGATACTATCAAATATAGTCCTATTCTTCTGGAATTGGAAGATTTTAAGGCATTTAAGCGTCATTGCCCGCAAAATTGGCAGGCAGGAGCAAAGCGGTGGCTGGGCGGCTGGCAGGCGTTATTTTGGATCTTTGACAAATCTCGTGTTTAGAGTCAATCGAAAATGCAAATCACCACTCCCTATGGTCGTTTTGTGCTTCACATTTTAGTTTGACCACAGCCTGTCCCGATTTTACATCGGGGAGATTTGTCAAAGAAGGGGTATTTTCAATAATCCATTTTCTGTACAATTTCAGGATTGAAATCAAGGTTGATTCCTGTCAGTCCTTTTTGATCGAACTCAATTTTGCTGAGTACATATCTCATTGCTTCCTTGCGGGCAAGGTCTTTGTTGTTCCCTTTTACCACAATCCAGGGAGATTTTTGCGTACCTGTATGTTTGAACATGAGTTCTTTGTACTTCGTAAATTCATCCCATTTTTGTTGGGCCTGCGCATCGACGGTGCTCAATTTCCAACTGATCAATGGATTGACTCTGCGTTCTTCAAGCCTCATTTCCTGTTCTTTTTTATCGATTGAAAACCACAACTTGACCAGAATCATCCCATCTTCAATGAGCATATCTTCGAACTGAACCACTTGCTTGATGAATAAATCATATTGCGCTTGGGTACAAAATCCCATAACAGGTTCAACAACTGCTCTGTTGTACCAACTTCTATCAAAAAAGACGATCTCACCGGGACTGGGGAAGTGCTTAATGTATCTTTGAAAATACCACTGTCCTTTTTCCTCCACAGTAGGCTTATTCAGTGCGACTACCCGGTAGTGTCGTGGGTTTATAAATCGAATAAACCGCATGATTGCGCCACCTTTCCCGGCACTATCCCGGCCTTCACAGATAATCATCAATCTGTTTCCTGATTCAATTAACCAATTTTGCATCCGAACCATTTCCGTCTGGAGCTGGATAAATTCAGGATCATTTTCTATGGAATGAAGATGCATAAGACCTTGATTATGATACGTGTTTATTTTATTTTCTTCTTTATTTCTCCCGATAATTCGATCATGCCCGTTTCGGTCAGCCGTCCTTCCTTATAAATCACTTCAATACTTTCTGTTCCCGGAATTGGATTGTAGTCCTCATCACATTCAGAAGTTTTCATCGTGTCGGCGGTGTATAGCGTAAAGTCGTCCTTTAATGTCATCACCTCTTCACATTCAAAACACGGTGCGGTACCACAATAGCCAATGGCAATCGTTTTACTGTCAATCTTTTCTCCCGTCAGTTTAAATGTGGTCAATACCGGAAGCAAACAGTCGGCAATGCCAAAAGTGATTACCGCAACATAATCCCCATTTGTTTTTATTTGTCCAACGGCAAAGGAGTGATCTTGAAGGTATGGACTCGGGTTTTCGTCATTGAATTCGGTCAAGCCTTTATGATCCGCTTCACAACCTTTAAGCTCTATGGGCAATTCAAGTTTTGGGAATTTGTCAAGAAATGCTTGAAACTGTTCATTCACCTGAGGAAGTTCAGTTTCCGATTGGGCCTCGTTTGTGTTGCTCTGATCTGTTTGAGCGCAACTGATCAGTAATAGGGTTAATATTGGAAATAGGTTTTTCATCGTTTTTTTTGATGGATTATAACGCTATACAACACCTAATTATGGTTCTTTGCAAATTATCCTTCTTCACTTCCAGAACCTCTCCCATTCATTATCGATCTTCAAAAATATCACAAAGTGACAACAGGAAAGTTGGTGAGACCGTTCTAACTACTTTTTAGCAATAAATTTATAAGTATCAGAATCAAAAAAATGAATTTCTCCTTCTATTTTTTTATCTGAAATTATTTTTATCCATCCAGTTCCGGATACTTCATCTATCTCATCTGATCCTTCCCAATAAAACTTAATGACTCCACCTTTTTTTAATTTTGATTCTTGTTTGAGGTGGAAATATCCATTAACATATCCAAACTTGAATTCACTTCCAGTATCACTGATTTTGAGATAAGCGTTTTCCTCGGCATGCATGAATTCATCATCAAAATCAGGCATTTCAATAATTTTCCACTTCCCTAAAAGTATATTTTGTTCCATATTCTCAATCTTAATGTCGGTCAGTGGCCATCAGCAAATTATCCCTCCAATATCCAAAACCTCTCCCTCATATCCAAGTCCGTCTGATCGGCGACAGTTGATAACTTCGCCGAAGCGGCTATACCTGTTTCACATCTATTCAAGTTACGACATTAAGTATTTTGGACATGAAGCTAAATTGTCTTGCCGGTTTATAAAGTTGGTTTAGCGTACCAACGATGTAAATGTCGTTTTTAGGATTGTAGAATGCCATGGCTCCCCATACGCCGGCATGGCCGATAAACTCGGGAGTCTCGCGGAACAGGTTCATCCAGGTAGGCAACTTATAGCGCCAGATTCCATAACCGTATTGCATTGGGAAAAACATCGAGTTCCACTGCATCATGAGCTCAAGATGGGCCTTATTGAAAAGTTTGCCACCAAAAAATGAGCGTAAAAAGACCAATAAGTCAGCCATTGTAGATACCGCTCCGCCCGTACCACGCTCGGATGTTATTGCTAATGGTAGTGAGAGCCTGGTGTCTTTATAATAGGTTGGCAGGGGCGCTATTGATCTAGGTGGATTATTGCTGTCAAACAAGTAGGACCCTTTCATTTCAAGGGGATCAAAAATACGTGTCTTGAAGACATCGGCTAAAGGTTGCTCGATGATGGCCTCGATAAGTGCGCCAAGCAGCTGAAAATTGGTATCAGAATAATGGGATTTACCGCTATCAGGTGCTGCAAATGGGGTTGAATGACGGGCCATTTCCAAGACATCTTCTACGCTGTAAGAGCGATCCTGATTCTTCTTAAAATCTTCCGCTAAACCGCCATCGAAATAATCCGACAAACCAGATGTTTGGTGAAGTAGCTGATAGACTTTTAGTTGTTTGCTGTAATCAATGCCCTTATAAATGTGAATTCCATCGATTGGCAGATGTGAGAGATACTTTTCGATGTGATCCTTTAAGTGTATCTTCCCTTCATCAACGAGTTGCATAACAACTGTTGCGGTAAAAATTTTGGCTATGCTGGCCACATAGTACGGGCTGGTGGGCGAGGCTTCGCCTGCGGCTCCCTGAAAGTCTATTCTGCCGTCACCAGATTGTACGCCGAGTAAAACACTGTAAGTGTGTCGCTTTTCAATTTCCTTGTTTATCAGTTTTTGCAACTGATTGTTAACCGGGTTCATATTCTTCTTCTTAATTGTTTGCGCATATTGCCTTCCGCAGTATAATGGCCATATCATAGCAGCCGACAAAGTCATACTTCCCCGCCCAATATCCCCAATTCCCCCCTCATTTCCAAGTCCCTATGATCGGCGATAGCTTATAACTCCGCCGAAGCGGATTCACACAACTCCGATCGGCGATAGTTGATAACTTCGCCGAAGCCCTTCTAATCGGAAACAGTTGATAAGTTGATAACTTCCCGAAGCGGACTATCTCCAAAGATGTACTTAACTTTACCCCCAGACCAACAAGCAGTAACCATGAAAGCAGCTACCGTCAGAGAATTGAAGCAGGAACTATCGCAGCGAACGCCTAAGGAAGTGTTGGAGATCTGCCTGCGGCTGTCGAAGTTTAAAAAGGAAAATAAAGAGCTGTTGACCTACCTGCTCTTTGAGGAGAGTGACGAGGCGAGCTATGTGCGTAGCGTAAAACAGGAGATTGATGACGAATTTGAGCAAATCAATAGGCGCAGTTATTACCTGATCAAAAAGAGTGTAAGAAAGATCTTGCGGTCGGTACGCAAGTATATCCGCTATTCCAACAGTAAGGAGACGGAAGTGGAATTGCTGATCTACTTTTGTGTAAAACTCCGCGACCTAGACCCGTCCATCTTTCGCTATACGGTACTACGCAACCTCTACGAGCGACTGGTGGATAGCATCGAAAAGAAGTTGGGAAAGCTGCACGAGGATTTGCAATATGACTATGGGGTACAACTAGAGGAGTTGAGGTAAAAGATTGGCAATGAATTTTTTAGGAATATCTTTCTAGAATTGCTATCTTGAGGATGGCAAGACCTTACCTTAATGTTCGTAGACCCTAAGGCCTCATGATGCAAAGAAACCTTCGAAAACCTCCAGGTAACGCTCAGCGAAACCCTGCTCAAAAGGCACGACAACCTTTTTTTCCTGCCCCTGCACTGGAGGCGAACACTGGACAAATACAGCAGAAAAAACAATCATTTTTTTCAGCGCCTTCGGCTAACCTCATCCAAAGAACAATCATCGAAGAGGTTGATCCGAAAGCGGACAGTAGTGCCATGCAGCTTGCCTATAAATATTTCACCGGGGATCGAGCAAAGGTCATTGAAGTACTCAAGAAGTTACCCAATCCCTCTTATGCAACTATTGCTGATTTTCTTGAGGCGGTACTGACCATTGACCCTTCTCTGGAACCCCAGATTGATAAAAGTGTAGTCCATCGTATAAAGCGAGACCTTCAGGTAGAAAAGGCTGACGCACAGAAAGTGAAGCCAATTAAGAAGCCCGCATTCTCAGAAACTGCGATTAAACACAGCTACCAGGGACATACCATCGAAGGTATCACCGCCGCAAAAAGAATAGTCTCAAAAGTTAAGGGCGAGAATATTGCCATCTTCCCACGAGATATTGGCAAGAATGAGGTAGAAAAAGTAGCAGATGCCCTAAGCACCCAAGATTTGGAATGGGAATCCGCAGGGGCAGGGCGATTTGATGCCCAAGTTGTTCATGATGGTATGACCATTAAAATTCAAGCACAAAATATTGGAGGCACAATGAGTGTAGATTCCTTTTTCTGCCTTGATCACACAATTACAAAAACGGACGCTCAAGCCCTGTGGAAATAGAAAGATAAGTCACTTCAATCATTGAGAATGCTCATTGTAAAATACTGACAATCAGCCTAGTTTACAATACTTGTTTGACAATCAAACGAAAAACTAGGTGCAATGAACACAATCAAAAGGGCTACTTATTTACTCATTACCATCTACCTGCTGGCCTGGCAATACGGGCAGGCGCAAAATACAACGGCACACCTGCCGATGGTAGTAAGTGTCTTCAACAATGCAACCTTGCTTCCGGGTGGCGGTAAGCTTGGCGTATTTGGCATACCGGTACATCCGGGGATTTCCATTGGTACGGAATTTACCTACAATGACGATCCGGATGATCAGCTGTATCAAACCGCAAAGCTGGGTTATCATTACCATCATTACGTGCAGCATAGCGTGCAGCTGTATTCAGAATTTGGCTACCGCCATTATTTCAAATGGCCCATCGATATCAGCCCCCGCATCGGGGTGGGGTACCTGCATTCTTTTCCCAATGCGCAGATATATGAGCTGGACAGTGAAGGGGTCTACCAACGCACCGGACAGTGGGGACGGCCGCAATTGATGGCCTCAATGGCATTGGAAGTCGGCTATACCTTGATGGAAAACACTAACGGACCACTGCGGGCCTTCCTGGCCTATCAGTTCTATCTGCAAATGCCCTTTGTGCAAGAGTACGTACCCCTGATGCCGAATACAGCGCTACATTTGGGCGTAAGCCTGCCATTCTGGGACCTTAAAAACAAATAGCCATGAAAAAGTTCCCCATTTTCTCCATAGTGTTTTTGCTGGCGGTAATGCTGTTGGCTGGCTGCCACAAAGACGAAATACAACCTACAAAAAATTGCACCAATCCGCAGGAAAACTACGACAGTCATCCGCTGGCACAAGACCTGCAGGGATTGATCGATCAATATACCCGCAAGGGCCTGCCGGGCATCTCTCTGCTGATCAGAAATGAAGACGGCGTGTGGGCCGGAGCATCCGGTATGGCGGATATCGATCAGGGCATTGCCATGCAACCTTGCCACGTCTCCAAGATTGCGAGTGTGACCAAGTTATTTGTGGGTGTATTGACCATGCAATTGGTCGATGACCAGGTATTGGCTCTCGACGATCCGATCAGCAAATGGCTGCCGGATAAATACATTTCCAAAATTGAAAATGCTGACAAGGCCACCATCCGTCAAGTACTCAACCACACCAGCGGCATCTACGATGTGATCACCAGTGATGCCTTTTACCTGGCGATATTGAACAACCCCGAAAAGTACTGGACACCGGATGATTTGCTGAAATACGTCTACAACCAACCAGCGGAATTTCCCGTGGGAATGGGCCTCGAATATTCCAATACCAACCTGTTGCTGGCCGCCATGGTCATCGAAGAAGCGACCGGTCGTTCACACGCCGAGTTAATTCACGAACGCATTATCGATCCGTTGGGCATGACCGATACCTACTACCACTGGCACGATGCATTGCCCAATTTTGTAGCGCAGGGCTATTACGACCTTTACAACAATGGCACCATTACCAATATGACCAACTTCAATACCGGTAGCGGTAACGGCTACGGCGGCATGTATTCCACGGTTTATGATATGCAAACCTTCATCGAAGCGTTATTACGGGATCGGAGCTTACTTTCCGAAGCAGCTTTGCAGGAAATGACGACCATTACCAGCGAAAGTGTACCGAGGAATATCGCCTTTGGCGTGGCCATCCGTAAGGACTTTCTGGATCGGGATGTGAATGAGTACGGACTGGGACACCGCGGTCGCGATTTGGCCTACAGCGCCGATCTGTACTACTTCCCCAATCAGGATATCACCCTGTCGTATCTGGTGAATTACGGTACGGATGCAGAAAGTGGTTTGCAGGACGTCTTTTTTGACTTCCGCAGTGATCTGGTGGATCTATTGATGGGAAATTAGGCCGTAACCGCACCCATCAACGCTTCCCGCTGCTGATTGATACTATCCGACTCCAGGTATTCATCAAAAGTCATCAGGCTGTCGATGATGCCATTGGGGGTTAGCTCAATGATGCGGTTGGCCACCGTTTCGATTAGTTTGTGGTCGTGGGTGGTAAACAGCATATTGCTAGGGAATTCCTTCATGCCGTTGTTGAGCGCCGTAATCGATTCCAGGTCAAGGTGGTTGGTGGGCTCATCGAGAATCAGGAAGTTGGGTTCTGCCAGCATCACCTTGGACAGCATACAGCGCACCTTTTCACCTCCGGAAAGCACGCTCGACATCTTATTCACCTCCTCGCCGGAAAAGAGCATACGGCCCAGGAAGCCGCGGATAAACTGCTCGTCTTTTTCTTCCGAGTATTGACGCAGCCAGTTGATCAGGTCGAGGTCGTTGGTAAAATATTCGGCATTTTCATTGGGCAGGTAGGCCGGAGTGATGGTTTGTCCCCATTCGATGATGCCGGAATCCGCTTTTTCCTCACCGGCCAGCACTTCAAAGAAGGCGGTAATCACCGTTGGATTATCGGCCAGCACTACGATCTTTTCTCCTTTGTTGATGGTAAAGGTGACATTGCCAAACAGCAAATTGCCATCCTGGTCCGTCTTGCTGAGTTTCTCTACCTTCAGGATCTGATCACCCGGTTCGCGCTCCGGTTTGAAGTTGATAAATGGGTATTTACGGCTGGAAGGACGAATTTCCTCCAGTGTCAGTTTTTCCAGTGCCTTCTTGCGGCTGGTCGCCTGGCGCGACTTGGAAGCGTTGGCGGAGAAACGCTGGATAAATTCCATCATTTCCTTGCGCTTTTGCTCAACCTTCTTGTTTTTATTGGCCATTTGAGCCGCCATCAACTGGCTGGATTCGTACCAGAAGGTATAGTTACCGGTAAAGATTCTGATCTGCCCAAAATCGATATCGGCTACGTGCGTACACACCATATCCAGGAAGTAACGGTCGTGAGATACCACGATTACGGTGTTCTTGAAGTCGGCCAAAAAATCCGCCAGCCAGGTCACCGTCTTGGCGTCCAGGTCGTTGGTGGGCTCATCGAGCAGCAGGATATCGGGGTTGCCAAAGAGGGCTTGCGCCAACAGGACTTTTACTTTGTCAGGACCGGCCAGTTCCTTCATCTGCTTGTAGTGCAGGTCTTCCTTTACGCCCAGGTTGGACAGGAGTTCTGCCGCATCACTTTCGGCGTTCCAGCCACCCATCTCGCCGTATTTGTTTTCCAATTCAGCAGCGCGCAGTCCGTCCTCATCGGTGGCATCGGGGTCCATGTAGATGGCGTTTTTCTCCACCATGATGTCGTACATCTCCTTGTGGCCCATCATCACCGTATTGAGTACTTCCTCTTCCTCAAATTCGAAGTGGTTCTGCTTGAGTACGGCCATGCGATTGCCCTGTTCGAGGGTCACGTGCCCTCTGGTGGGGTCGATCTCGCCGGACAACATTTTCAAAAAGGTGGACTTACCGGCACCATTGGCACCGATGACGCCGTAGCAATTGCCACGGGTAAATTTGAGGTCTACCTCATCAAAAAGAACTCTTTTTCCGTATTGCAGACCAAGGTTGTGTACTGACAGCATATTCTATCTTTTGCCAAAAAAAGCGCAAAGGTACGCGAAATAATGCAGAGATGAAAGGGGGGTATGTTTATGTATTCAGTTACAAAGATATATGGTGGGATAGACAGATTTTTTTTTGAAAATATTGGGTTGAAATGTGTCGCTACGCTGTAGCTTAATATTTTTTTACACATAGCCAACGGTTGACACCGTCGGCAATGATGTGCCGCCACGCTGTGGCTACTGAATAGCCGGTAGCCTTTTGCAAAACCCCCAGATTTGCCTTGCTCGCCGTACTTAGGTACTAAGGCAGGCGGAGGGAGGTAATTGAGTTACAAATAGCCGCATCGCGGCGACATACCTTAGGCCGCGGCCAAGGTGATCGTGTTACCATTAAGCTCCATAGGAGCGACACATTGATCAGAGAATAAATCGACACCCAAATCTCCACAAACCAATAACCAGACAAAATCAACCGAAAATGTAATATACCTAACCCGTTGCCAAGACATCGTTGGTTTGAGCCGCAAAAGCGGGTAATTTTGAGTATCCAATCATAATTGCCGTGAAAAATAGTATCTTCCTTAACTCAAACAACCGCCATGAAAAACACCTACGCCCTGCTCATCGGCATCAACGACTATCCTTCCCCCATTCCCAAACTGAATGGCTGCCTGAAAGACCTTGATAGGGTAGAGGAGTACCTGCGCACCTATGTTGGAAACGGGGAAGAAGCGGTGCATCACAAAGAAGGTTTTAGCATTCGTCAATACGGCTCTCTGCACCTCTGTCGCTTAGAGAATGACCAGGCGACTTACCACAACATCATCCATACCTTTCGCCTCTTTTTGTGCCAGGCAGGCCCTAATGATGTTGCCTGGCTGCACTATAGCGGCCACGGTTCGGAAGCCTTCACTGCCGATGAATTTTTGGCCATCGAGCCCAATGGAAAAGATCAAACCCTGGTCTGTTACCGGAGTCATGAATCGGATGGGCAATTGCACCTGGCGGATAAGGAACTGGCCGTCCTTTTACACGAAGTAGCTACACAGGATGTGAACGGAAACCCCAAAGAATCGCCACATCTGGTGGTCTCCATGGATTGTTGTCACTCAGGTTCGGCAACGCGGGATATGGAAGAGGAAGTAAAGACACGCGGACTGGATATCGATGAGCCAGAAGTACTCACCACCCGCATCAAAGTGCGGACAAAAGGCATTCGGGGCCGGTCGCTCAATACCTACCTTGACTACTACCAGCAGCAATGGGACAGCCAACAAAATCTGGAAGTACCCGCTGCGCCGCATATTCTGTTGTCGGCCTGTAAGAGCATTGAAAAGGCCGGGGAGGTATCGGGCGGGGGCATGTTTACCAAAGGATTGATTGAGGCACTGACCACTGCGCAGGGGCAATTGAGTTACGCCGACCTTTTTGTTCGGGCGCGGGCCACTACACGGAGGTTGCGTCATGAACAGACACCACAATTTGAAACCGTCGGTCATTTTGATCCCTATACTTGTTTTTTGGATGGCTCCAAAATGGGTTCGCCGGAATGTTATGAGGTGAAATTTGAGGATGGGCAATGGCTGGTCAAATGCGGTGCTATTCAAGGATTGCCTTTGAAGGCAAAAGCCCCCATTCAACTGGAAATACAGACACCGGCACCGGAAAACAAAACCGTCGCACAGGCTATCATTTCCGGTATAGGAGCCCAGAAAAGTCATTTTACCCTTACGGGAAATGGGACGCTGGACAAAAAACAGGACTACCAGGCCCTCATCCGCTTTCTGCCGGCACCAGCAGTCATGGTCTACCTACATGGAGATGTACAGGGAGTAGACCTGCTAAAAAAACACTGGGACACCTCCCGAAATGTGCAGTGGACGGAGGCCCCAACCGATGCGGCCCTGGAAGTAGAAGCCAACAATGCCCAATACTTCCTGCGTGACCGCCGCAGTAATCACCTGGCACTGACCTGCCCAATGGATGTAGACAATGCCAAACTGATTCTACAAAGCCTGGGCAAGATCGTGCGCTGGGAGCGCACTATTCCCTTGGACAATGACCGCTCGGGCATTCGAAATGACCTTGATTTTGAATTGCAGGTGATGGGCACGGACCGAAAAAAGGTACCTTATCAGGGAGATCATATTGAACTGCTCGTCAGCCCCGAAAAATATTTTTCAAATCCGAGCAATGGCGCATTGGGAGCCTTTTTTTACCCACAATTGACCATCCGAAAGACAGATAGAGCCTTGTTTGCCTACCTCTTTCACCTTCGCGCCAATTACGGCATCGACGCCTACGAAGGGGAGGTCGCCTTTCGGCCGGTTGAACATCCCGGGAAGCAGGAGGTCATCCTTCCCCTTTGGAAAAAGAACTGGGGTTGGGGCCTTTCCGCGGATGAGCAGTCGTCCACGTCCTACTTTAAAGTCATCGTGACCACACAGCCGCTCGATTACCAACAATTGTTGCAAGCTCCCCTCGGCGGTGATCGTGCCGATATCATCTGGCAGGCGATTCAGGTGGAGGAGGATTGGTGTAGTATTACCGTCAAGGTGACGATGAAGAGGCGCTAATGCCGAATAAACGTTCATCCGTAATCCAGCCCCTTCGATTAACCACCAGCGCCCCTATTGGCCTTAAATTGTTTAGATGAGCGGCTGGTCATAAGCCGCCTCCAGTTCAGCTATTTCCAGCTTTACCATTTTCATCAATGCCGCCATCATATTTTGTACCCGCTGTGGTTCCCCGCTGGAAAGCTTATCCATCAGATACTGTGGCACAATCTGCCAGGACACACCAAATGGGTCTTTGAGCCAACCGCAATTGCCCTTGGTGGGATCGGCGGCCAGTTTATTCCAGTAGTAGTCCACTTCGGCCTGGTCGGCACAGGGCACAAAGAAGGAAATGGCCTCGTTGAAAGCAAAAGGTGCATCATTTCCGGCATCCATGGCTCGGAAGGTTTGCCCATGCAATTCAAACAGCGCGTGCTTGATCATACCCGCCGGTTCGCCTTCGTCTTCGGTATATTTTGAAATATCTTCGTTGCCGCTATGGTCAAATACTGAAGTATATAGCTCGATGGCTTCGGCGGCCTTTCCCCGCTGTTCGCCGGTGAAAAACAGCAGTGGGGAGATGCTGGATTCATCTGGTTTCAGCTCGCCTTTCATGATCTGCCAGGCCAGTCCAAAGCGATCTATGAGCCAACCGTAGTGATCGCTCCAGGGGTATTTGTCCAGTGCCATGATAACCTGGCCTCCTTCGCTCAGGTGGTTCCACAACGTGTCAACGGCTTCCTTGTTTTCAAGGACCACAAAAAAGGAAATAGACGGATTGAAGGTAAAATGCGGCCCTGCATCAAAGGCGTGAAATTGTAGCCCATCCAGTGAAAACACCCCCGATTGCACCGATTTAGGCGGACGCCCACTGCCTTCCGGCCAATATTTCAGGCTCTTTAGCTCGGCATTGGGAAAAATAGAAGTATAAAACTTCACGGCTTCCTCAGCATTATTGTCGAACCAAAGGAAAGGGGTGATTTTTTGATTAGTTGACATGGTTGATTGATTTATGTTGATACAAAGATCAGCATCATTTTGCACATTTTTCCGGTATAAATCCGGCACTTTCGTGGGGCGATTCCGACACATCTTTATTCTCCCAAGATAGTAATATCCCCTCTCAATATCAGGCTTTCGCCAATGTGAAGGTAGAGGATATAATAATAGGTAGCGTGTGGCAAATCATCACCATTGTTGTTGACGCCGTTCCAGGTATTGTCGTAATTGCGCTGCTCAAAGACGACATCTCCCCAGCGGTTGAAGATCAGCAGGCGGTTGTCGGGAAATTCCGTTGGATCGGTGAAAGTCAGCACATCAAAAACAAAGGTATCATTGATGCCATCTCCATTTGGAGTAATGGCGTTGGGCACTTCGATATCTTCCACCGCTCGTTCGATGCGGATGAGGACCGTGGCTTGCGTGCAGGCACCCGGGCAATCCAGGTCGCAGACTTCATAGGTGAAGCTCTCTTCCCCAAAGCTGTCGGGAGCGGCCTGGTAAACGTAAGTCCCCTGACCAAGGCTGTCGAGGGTACCCTGAGCGGTATTGGACAGCAATCTAAAACGGTAGTTGCCGCCAGTTGGCAAAATATCATTGAGCAGTAGGTTGAATTGCAAGGTGCCGTCCCCATCTGCCGGGATTGTAAAAAAGTCGCTGTTGGCCACCGGGCCCTGGGTGAAGGCAACGGTCACCGAATCCTCACCGCTACAGCCGCTGCCGTCACTTACGGTTACACTGTAAGTGCCTGTGTCGACAATTGTCACATGCTGGGTGGTGTCGCCCGTAGACCAGAGGTAATCGGCAAAAATACCGGCATCGAGTTCGGTGCTGTCGCCCAGGCAAAGCTCCAAGTTTCCAAGGATTAAAGGCTCTAAAGAATTGCTTTCCATCACTTCAATTTCTGCATTACCCATACAACCGTGGGCATCGGTCACGGTCAGGCCGTAAATGCCGGGCGTGGCGACTTCCAGATTGCCATTTGTTGAATTATCCGACCATAAATACTCCTCAAATCCGGCGGTTCCTTCTAGCGTGGTCATGCCACCCGGACAAATGGTCGCCGAGCCAGAAATTTGTACCTCGGGATTGGGGTTGATCACTACGCTAACGGTGTCCATTCCTTCACACCCGGAACCATCACTTACCAGGACAAAATATTCCCCCGCCGCATCGACAGTGATGGTCTGGGTGGTATCGCCATTGGACCAGTTGTAGTTGTCAAAGACACCGGCATCAAGGGTGGTGTTTTGCCCTTCACAAAAGGCCAGTTCACCGACGATATTTGGCTGTAAAGCCTCATCTTCTATCACTTCAATTTCGGCATTATTCATGCAGCCGTTTTCATCGGTGACGGTCAGGCTGTAGATGCCCGGTGTAGCGACTTCCAAGCTGGCATTGGTAGTATTATCAGACCATAAATACGCCTCAAACCCGGCCGTGCCTTCGAGCGTGGTCATGCCTCCCGGGCAAATGGTCGCCGAGCCGGAAATTTGTACTTCGGGATTAGGATTGACGGCTACACTAACGGTATCCACTCCTTCGCAGCCAGAACCATCGCTGACGACAACAAAATATTCCCCCGCCGCATCGACGGTGATGGTTTGAGTGGTATCGCCATTGGACCAGTTGTAGTTGTCAAAGACACCGGCATCAAGGGTGGTGTTTTGCCCTTCACAAAAGGCCAGTTCGCCGACGATATTTGGCTGTAAAGCCTGATCTTCGATGACTTCAATTTCGGCATTGCCCATACAACCGTTTTCATCGGTAACAGTCAGGCTGTAAATGCCCGGCGTGGCCACTTCCAGGCTGGCATTGGTAGTATTATCAGACCATAAATATTCGTCAAAGCCAGCCGTGCCTTCCAGTGTGGTCATGCCTCCCGGACAGATGGTCGCCGAGCCAGAAATTTGCACCTCGGGATTGGGGTTGACGGCTACGCTAACCGTATCCATTCCTTCACAGCCGGAGCCATCACTAACTACGACAAAATACTCTCCCGCCGCATCGACGGTGATGGTTTGAGTGGTATCGCCATTGGACCAGTTGTAGTTGTCAAATACACCCGCATCCAGGGTCGTATTTTGCCCTTCACAAAAGGCCAGTTCGCCGACGATATTTGGCTGTAAAGCCTCATCTTCGATGACTTCAATTTCAGCATTGGCTGTGCAGCCATTTTCATCAGTGACGGTCAGGCTGTAAATGCCGGGCGTGGCGACTTCCAAGCTGACATTTGTGGAATTATCGGACCATAAATATTCTTCAAATCCGGCGGTGCCTTCGAGCGTGGTCATGCCTCCCGGGCAGATGGTCGCCGAGCCGGAAATTTGTACCTCGGGATTGGGGTTGACGGCTACGCTAACAGTATCCATTCCTTCACACCCGGAACCATCGCTGACGACAACAAAATATTCCCCCGCCGCATCAACGGTGATGGTCTGGGTGGTATCGCCGTTGGACCAGTTGTAGTTGTCAAATACTCCTGCATCAAGAATTGTGTTCTGCCCCTCACAAAAGGCCAGTTCACCGACGATATTTGGCTGCAAAGCCTGATCTTCGATGACTTCAATTTCGGCATTGCCCATACAACCGTTTTCATCGGTAACAGTCAGGCTGTAAATGCCCGGCGTGGCCACTTCCAGGCTGGCATTGGTAGTATTATCAGACCATAAATATTCGTCAAAGCCAGCCGTGCCTTCCAGTGTTGTCATGCCTCCCGGACAGATGGTCGCCGAGCCGGAGATTTGTACCTCCGGGTTGGGAAGAACAGTAACCGTTAAGCTATCTTCACCGGGGCAATTATTTTCATCGAGTACCGAAACGGTGTAGGTGGTGGTGGTTTCGGGCATGACCTCCTGGGTGTCGCCTGTACCCAGGTCGTTGTCCCAGTTGTAAGTAAAATTACCGCTACCGCCTTCCCCTGCGGCCATGATGGTCAGGCTTTCGCCTAAACAAATACTCGTATCGGGAGAGGTGGTGATGGAAAGCAAAGCACTTTCGGCAATGACTATCGAATCGGTGAGCAGGCAGCTACCGGCGTCTTCTACCGTAACGTAGTAGATGCCTGGACTAAGGTTTGAAATGGTTGGCGTACTCTCATTTGTTGACCAATTGTAAGTATAATCAGGTAAGCCTTCCGAAGCCGTTACGGTAGCAGAACCGTCATCTTGGCCGCTACAACTGACATCCACGCCTTCGACCTCGATGGTCAGTATTGCCGGATCACCATTCCATTCGTATGCGCCCAGATCGATGGTACTCCCAAAAATACGCATGGCATGGTCCAGGTCAATCTCGATCGGCTCATTGGTAATGGTATCGTAATCGATGTCGATTAGATCAAGTGGAATGGCTTCATTAAATCCGGTATCCACTGCTGGGGAACAAGCCGAAAGGTGAAAATCTTCATTGGCCTCATCCAAAAATTGCGGGTCGACATCGATATTGTTGCCGCCATCGGTGATGCCGGAGGGGATGCCTCCCTGAATATCGCTGTAGGAGACGGTGACCGTAGCCCCATTGCTGAACAGCTCCTGTCCCTGATTGACCGCCGAGTCATTCCATAAGATGCTATTGACGATGGTGGTATTGTTGACCCCCTCCGATCCCTCGGCGTGAATGGCCCCGCCGTCGCCGTTGGTGCTATTTCCGTAAAAAGTACAGTTGATGATGTTGGCGTTCAGCGTTCCCGCAGCCGCCACTAGAGAGGAAGTCGCGATGGCTCCACCTCGTTCGGAAGCACTATTGTTGGCAAACACACAGTTGATGATCTCCTGATTGCGGGTACCGTCCTGAGAGCCCCTCAAAAAGATCGCCCCGCCTTCGCCCTCGTTGATGGTGCTGCTGCCATCCGTCGAATTCCCGGAAAAGAAACAATTGATAATGGTATCGTTGGCGATATTGTTAAAACTGCTTCGGGCATAAATGGCCGCTCCCTGACCGCCGCTGGTATTGTTGATAAACCGGCTGTTCTGGATCACGCAGTTGGACTCGCCCTCGGAAGACATACGGTACCACACCGCCGCTCCGCGATCACTGGCACGATTGTTTTCAAACAGGCAACTGTCGATTTCAAAGGCCAAAATCGTACCCGCCCCGGTTGGCGTTGCCGAAAAGGCCCCTCCATCATTGCCACAAAAGTTATCGCGGAAGGTGCTGCTGACAATCCGTGGCGTTAAGCTGGCCCCACTATTGCCTTGCATAAAAATAGCTGCCCCGGTACTGACCACTTGTAGCGAGGCGGTATTGCCTTCAAACAGGCAGTTGCGAAACAGCGCATTACTCCGACCACCCAACACACAATCGATGGCCACTCCGCCGCCGCCGCCGGCGTAATTGTTGCGGATGGTACAATTTTGCACCTGCAAGTCGCCCACACCGCCGGGATTGGCATCAATAAAAATGCCACCGCCGGAGCTGACGCCAAAGCTGCCATCTGCATTACCTTCTTCGATGATAAAGCCGTCGAGTATGGTTTTTTCGCTGACATTTTGGGCGTAGACCACCGTGTAGGAATTATCGGTACTGTCGATGGCCGTGCCGATGTCTCCACTCAGGATGGTGGGGTTGTTTTCCCAGTCGCGCTGGGAAAGCTGAGTTTCCGTACCATTAAAGCCGCCATAGGCTTCCACATCGCTGGGCAGATTAAAGGACACCTGACGGTCAGCATCATCACAAGGGGCACAGGAAATGGGACGATAAGTCCCTTGCGCTACCCAAATTTGGTCACCACCTCCGCCTACCGCCAGAGCGTCCTGAAAGTCGGTAAAGGCATCGTTCCAGGAGCGGCCGTTGTTGGCACCGGTGGCCGTTAAATCCACATAAATGCGTCCAATTTCGTAAGCGCCCAAATCCACCACGCTTTGGTAAATGCGGTCGTCGCCATCGGCATCGGTTATGACTGCGGTGGGGATGGCTGCATTATTGCCAATATTGATCAGAGGCGAACAGCCGGGCAGATGCAAGTCGCCGTTGGGCGCATCAACAAACATGGGGTCAACATCGAGGTTATTACCCCCATCCGTGACACCAATTGGAATGCCACCATCGACGTTGCTGTAGGCTACCGTAATGGAGCCGCCATTGTTGAAAAACTCATTGGCGAAAGTATTGGTACTGTCCCGCCAGAGGATACTATTGGTAATGGACACGCTATTAATGCCATCACTACCTTCTACATTGATCGCCCCACCATCGCCGGCCGTTCGATTGCCATAAAAGGAGCAATTGACAATATCGGTTGTCAAATTTCCTGCCCCCGATACAAATGAAACGGTACCGATGGCTCCACCGCGCTCATTGGCGAAATTGCGGTCAAAAACGCAATTGATGATATGCTGATTGCGTGTGCCATCCTGCGAGGCCCGCAGAAAGATAGCACCTCCTTCTCCATCATTAATGGTGCTGCTGCCATCGGTGCTGTTTTGCGAAAAAATGCAATTGAGGATCGTATCGTTGGCTATATTATTGAAGCTGCTTCTCGCAAAAATTGCACCGCCCTGTCCGCCGGCCTGATTGCCGATGAAGCGGCTATTTTTGATCATCACGGCACTTTCTCCATCGGAGGCCATGCGGTACCACACCGCCGCCCCTCGATCAAAAGCACGGTTGTTTTCAAACAAACAACTGTCAATCACAAAGGCCAGCGTCGTACCCGCCCCGGTTGGCGTTGCCGAAAAGGCGCCCCCATCATTGCCACAAAAATTATCGCGGAAGATGCAGCTGACAATCCGTGGTGTCAGACTGGCCCCACTATTACCTTGCATAAAAATAGCTGCCCCGGTACTGACCACTTGTAGCGAGGCGGTATTTCCCTCAAACAGGCAGTTGCGAAATAAGGCATTAGAAGTTCCACCCAACACACAGTCAATGGCCACACCACCGCCGCCACCCGCATAATTGTTACGGATGGTACAGTTGCGCACCTGCAAGTCGCCGGTGGCCGAGTCATTGGCGTCGATGAAAATTCCGCCACCGGAGCTAAAGCCGAAGCTTCCATCAGCATTACCTTCTTCAATAATAAAGCCGTCGATAATGGTATTGGTGGTTGAGTTGCGAGTGTATACAATTTTATAGCTGTTGTCGGTGCTGTCATTGGCTACGCCAATATCGCCGCTGAGGATCGTTAGGTTGTTTTCATAATCCCGTTGGTTCAATGCGGTTTCCGTGCCTGCAAATCCACCATAGAGTTGTACATCCGGCAATAGTTCAAAAAAAATCTGCCGTTGCGCATCAGAGCAGGGATTGCAGGTTACCGGACGGTAGGTGCCTGCCGCCACCCAAACTTGGCCGGAAAGTGTATTGCTCAAAGCGATATTGAGATTGGTATAAGCATCGGCCCAGGAGGTGCCATTATTGGCACCGGTGGCATTGCTGCGCACAAAGGTCTGAGCCCGGAGGTCGATAGTAAAGAAGAATAGGAAAAGAAAAAGTAAAGAAGCCTTGGTCCAGGATTGGGTTTGAGGTGTCATGGTGTAGTTTTAGGGATGAACGAACCTACCCAAATTTACGAATTATAAGCAAATGATCGAAAAAGCCCTTTGTCAAAAAAACAAAAGGTCGCCGACAAGAGCCGACGACCAGAGAATTGAATACTCTTATTCACCATGCTTTTACAAGCGATACCGCAAACCTACCCCACCGTATCCCAGTTGATAACCCGGATCAAACATCAGGTGAAGGCCGGCATCGAGGCTGAGTTCCAGCCTTGGACTGACCTGGTATACCAATCCCGGGCGAAGGCCCAGAGAAAAGACCAGGCTTTGATTCTCCGGTTTGTACAAACCAAGGCCCGCTGCAATTCTTGGATAGAACCCTGTGGTTCCTGGTACTACCTTGCGGATGGTATATTCTCCAAATACGGAGGCTCCGATAAAACTAATGTTGTTATTGAACTGGTAGCTGCCGCCAATGAGGGAAATCGCCCAGTTTTGATCAAAATTATAAGCAAAGTCCAGCTCTACATAAACACCATTATCACCCGAGCTAAGCGGCGCGGTGCTATTGAGGGAAGTGACATACCCACCATGTGCACTGATCTTGTAGGGTGACTGGCCAGGCGCTATAAAGCGATCCTCCACCGGTTCATTTGGATCGATGATGTAGATTTTGACCCGAGGATTTTTTCCGGCACCAACATTTACATTGGCACTGTAAGAGCCATCCAGATTGTCATCCAAAATCAGAAGTTCATTACCGACTAAAACCTTGATACGATGAGCTTGTCCGGGCCCCAGGCGTTTGCCAAACTGGTTGGTAGGCTGGAAGGTAATGAAGTAATTGCCACCGGTTGTCCCTTCTCCACCTCCGGAAATAGTAAGGTTGAGGTTGATGTCTTCAGGGCGGGCAAAGTCGACGTGATACCAGCGGTTGTCCAGGCCTTGAATATCGCCAAATCCGGGAAGATTACCACTGTATTTAACCGCCAGCTGGTAGGTACCTGTCACGATATTTTCATTACCGGCGAAGCTGCCGCGGTAGCTGCCATCGGCCGCTTGTACCAGCGTGTCAATTCGGCCTTCCTGTTCCAACAGCGCAAGAATGCTGGGGTCTTGTAGCAGGGTGTCCAATTTGGCCCGAGCCAGTAAAGAACTTTCGGAAAGTCCGGCAACGGAATCCTCCTTAACCACCAATGTTCCATTAAAATTGGTTTTGGATGCCAAATCGCCCAGGTCTTCGCCCGGCTTTAGCAGAAAGGCTACGACAGTCAGGCCTTCTGCCGGTTGGCCAACAAGAGTGGGCATGGCCTTTACACTGATCTGATCACCGGCGTACAGAGAACTCGAATTTTGGACTTCGACATCAGTTTTGAAATATTTGTCTTCCACCATTGCGGCCACTTCGTACTCGACACTAACCGGCCCCTTAAAACGCAATTCCCATTCACCGCCACCATCCGGATAGGCCGAATCTCCACCCACCGGAAATTCAATGTAGTAGCGACCCACTGCACCCACAACAACAGGTTGGAAAGGTGTCAAGATGCCATCTTTATACAATTCCAGATCGTAAATACGATTTAGAAAAGTGTTGGTAACTACATTATCAAATACTACAGGGAAAGGGTCACTCTTATCTTTAATCCGAATGGTGAGGTCCGAGACCAGGCTATCGATGATAAACTTTTCCCTTACTACAGTATCTCCTTCTGCAATTTCACCAAAACGGTAATCAATCATTCGGGGCGAACATCCGCGAAACCCCGCAGGGATAGTGCTGAAGAAAAACTCATCCAGTTGGTCGGTGCCATAATTGAAGGCGTAAGAATTATCAGGATGAGCCAGGTCTTGTAATAATGCCTGATCGCCGCCGCCTACACCAATGGTATAGACGAGGACATCTGCGTCGTCAAGATCTGTCCTTCCTCCTGTGCACACCCGATCTCCACTGCCGTTGATTTCGGTATTGCAAACGCTATTGCTGCCGCTGACAAACATCGGATCTCTATTTTGGTGACCATCGGTAAAGACAATCATCAATCGACGTGTGCCTGCACCGGCTGTGAAACCGTTAAGGGCTCTTTGAATGCCGGCTCCCATGGGCGTACCGCCCCCGGGGGCTACCTCATCGGCCAGACCTTCTTTGAAAATCTTTTCGGCAATATCGTCCTCATCATCCCAGGTGACATTGCTGAAAGAGGCATTGTGTTCAGTGGTGGCACCTCCGCCCTGAAAGAAGATCACTTCCAGGTTATTGGTTGGCGTGATCCGATCATTGAGGGATGGAAGGTAGGTCTTGATAGATTCCGTCAATTCATTCCAGCGACTGCCACCCATACTTCCGGAAGCATCGAGTACCAGGGCGAGTTCAGTGTTGCTTTCGCAGGGGGTAGGGATGTTATCCCATACCACCAGTACATAATCTTTAGGGAAATTGTCTACACCACCACCGGTATCGATTACTTCCGCATTTACCCGGATACGGTAGGGTGTATTGGTAAAAGCACTGGATGAAATTTCGGAGGTAGTAATAATGCCATCCTGAGCATCCGTACCTGTAAAATTGATGCCAAGGGTATTCAGTGCCGGGCCACTGATACGGGTGTAACTCCAGCGTACGGAAGAAGTAGCCGGGATACCATCAATAGTAAAGGTCACCGAATAAGCTTGCCCCTGGTCTGCATCGGGAAGGATAGGACTAATGGGGAAAATTTTCTGTGCCATCGCTGATCCCTGTAAAAGGATAAAGAGGGTAGTTAATAATAACCATCCGTGTGCGTTGACTAAACGGGGATTGATGAGCTGTTTTTTCATTTTGGTTGATGTTAGCTATTCAAAAAATTGGTGTTAGTAGTGTTGTTCTGTTGGGGTAGCTTCGGGCGCAAATTCCCCCAACAGAACAACTCTATTCATTTACTTCGCCATTTTTATCGGTTCGGATGATCAAAATGACATCATCATCGGTGGAAGAATTGAGGTGGCCCCCCAGGACAAATCCATTGTCTCGGGTTTGGGCAATGGTTAGAATACGCCCGGAGGTATCTAGCGGGTAATCTTTGTCAATTGCCGCATCACTGCCATCAAGTTTCAGGGTCTTCAGTATTGGCCTTTCTTTCCCGTTGATGAGGGCATATCCGGTAACCGCAATACGAAGATCAGAGGTAATCAATGCCTTTTCCACCCAGGTATCGCCAAATTCCCTTTCCCAGGAAATAGACCCCATTCCTTTGACAATTCCGGTTGACCCCTCATTGCCGATAATGACATAATCCGTTTCACTGATTTTGATGATTTCATTGGGCAAAAAATCAGCACCCAGGTAATTCACCGAATCCAAAATATCAAAGTCATGATCCATCTTGAAAAAGCAACCTTCAAATTGCTCAGTATCCGGATTCAGAGCCTGCCCAATTACGGCATAACCTTCCGCGAGGGAGATGATCCCATAGGCGGTATTGAATGGGTCATTTTCTAACTTGACGATGGAAGCAGTCCGATCAAAACTGGCATTCAATTTCAGGAATAACATGCCGGTTGGCTGTGCCGGGGAAATGGTACTTTTGTTGCCACAAAGCAGATATCCGTTGTCCGGAGTAGTGGTGATGCCTTGCCCCAGTTCATTGCCATCGTTTTCATGAAACAGAGGCTTTTCTGCAATCGGCGTGTAAGTGTCATCAAAGACCGCGAGGTATACTTCCTTCTTGGTATTGGGGTTGTTTGAATTATCCCGCACGGTTTGCCCCACCACGAATCGTTTGTTGTCCAAAGAGTAGCAATTCTTCCCGTCACGCGGAGTATAATTATCAGGAATTATTCCTACCTCATCGCGTGAATTGGGTTCGATGATACCCGCCCGGCTGATTCTTTCCGTGTAGGTTTCCAGTCCGGTAGTGCCAATGATGGTAAAGCTCCCATTGGACTGTTCATCGACCAGCAATATTTTTCCTTCTGATGGGGGTGCAGCCTGGCCATCAACAATAAAGGTTGCAGGCTCAACAAACACCTTGATCACATCCGATACCGTATCGCCAATATTGAAGGCGGTAAGCATAATTGAAAGAGTATCCGGACGCTCATTAAAGGACCTCGTGACTGTAGCCTCATTTTGATGATCGTTGGAATCACCCGGAATCGACCAGGTCCAGCTATCAACATTGGCAACGGTGGCCGTAAAGGTCACTTCACACTCACCAACTATGCACTGTTGTGTACTTGGGGTGATGAAGGCCACCGGTGCATCGACGCCGATGATGAAAGGTTTGTTTAAACTGACATCACAGCCCTCAAAGTCAAACACGATCGAAGCATTTGCCGCATAGTCAAAACCGGCTTCGGTGAATTCAAATTCAAATTCCAGAACACTCGGATTAGGGAGTGGGATTTCCACGCCGCCCTTGGTCAAACTCCAGGTGACGCGGGCCCCCTCTGGCAAAAGTTCAGCGTCGCGCAGGCGGAAGGTTTTTACACAGGGATCAGCCTCAGATGCCGTGCAATCCAGATTGGGTTCAATAATGATATCGGTATCTACATTGCAATCATCCAGTACCGGCAGGTCCTTACAGGAAGTATATACCAGTGCCAGAATGGCAATGAGCAGAAGATTATGGATATGAAGTTTTGTTTTCATGATTTGAGGTTTTGGGGACTTCCGTTAATAAAATATTCTCGGGTTCACCTTCACTTTGCCTTCTCCGGCGTAGAGGTTGCCAATCTTGCTTTTCTTGTGTTTTAAAATCTTGTAAATGCCCCAGGCTACACCTCCGCTGATCAGCGCAATGCCGATGTTGCGGTAGGTCTGTGATTGGCGGTATTTTTTATTGGCAGCATTGTAGGTTTCCGTACGGGAAAGATTACTACCCTGGTACACATCGTCATTGGGGTCTCTGATGGCCGCATAGGGATTATCATACAGGTCGAGGGCATCTGATTTGAGCTTGCTGCCGTACACCATACTGCCTACACCCAGGCCCATTACCACAGGGCCTACAGAGAAGCCTACCGGGGTCACCGGACGGGGCTCCTTACCTGCTTCAAACACTGCTACGCCCAGCAGGTCTTGCTTTTCCACCTGATCGCGGGTGTAACCATCTTTGGCAAAATGCCAGATGAGCTGACGGCGGTTACCGGTCTTTTCTGGATCGGTGAGCCATTCGATATTTTTGGGCGTCAGGTTGGACCGCTCGGGCGAAGTCAGGTACGACCGGTAAGCGTATTTACCGGGTTTGGACAGGGCATCAAAGGTGACGATCATCTCTTCTTCCTTGACGAGTGCCTTGGCGTTTTCGGCCAGGTTCATGGTGCCAAATTCGCTGCCGAATTTCAGGTCCATCGTCTTGCCACATGGGTCGCGGTTGGTCCTTTTGAGATCCAGGTCCTTGATGTACCAGCTATTGGCGATCATTTCCTTACGGGCACTGATCGGCGGATAATTATGGGAAACCTGGTGATCCAGCAGGGTAGAAATGGCGGCTACCGCATCCTCCTGACCGGCACACAACATGCGCAGGATATTACCTGAAAATTCATCGGCTTCCAGCTCCATTTGTTTGCGGCGGTCCGGGTTGGTTTCCTGGAAGTTGTGCCCCAAAATGTGGTGACCGATCTCATGAGCCAGAATGCTGTAGGCGATCCACTTGCTCTGTGCATCGGCGTCAACACGGCTGAAAAATTGCTGGCTGTACAAAATGTAGCGACGGCCCTGATCAACCGTGGCGATGGCATTTTTGATATTGGAGACTTTTAATTCAATGTTGCTGCGACTCAGGCCTGCCGCTTTGAGAATTTCGGATTTGACTTCCTCTGCTTTTTCCGAAGCATTGAGAGTGAAGTATTCTTGCTCAGCTTTGTCGCTCATTTCTTCGGCATAGCTACAGAAGCCGTTCTCCACCAGATAAATGCGATTCTGAGCGTTACTTGTTTGCCGAAAGGCGAGGCAAAGCAGACCAAAAAGTAATAGCGTTTGGTAAGTTTTCATTTTCTACGTTTTTTGAGTTCTTCTATTTTATTATTGCCGTCTCAACAACTCCATCAGTGCGAGTGCGATGCGGCTTTGGGTACGTTGGTATTCTTCCATGCTCACCAGATTCATGCGCTGGTTATTGCGGTTTTCGACGTATTGACTTTGCAGCAAATAAACCTGTTCGGGATCACCGATGCCGGTTTGGTCAATGCTGGTTTGCAGTTTTTCCAGCGCCTGGTCTAGTTTGCCCTGAGCAATCAACTCGAAGCATTCCTTGCGCAGTTGGTCCTGGATGTCTCCCCACTTGATGGCTTCCTTTTTAGCCATCAGCGTGATATCGGACTCACCGGGTTGAAAAATTGGTTTTTTCTTGAAAAATAGTAGATAGTAGCCCACCAGCAGGATCAATTGAATCGGTACCAGCCAACCGAAGGATTGCTGGCGGTAGGCCCACATGCTCAATGCGCCCCGGGTGGCAAAAGGCTCAGCCAGCAGGGTGATCAGCACCAGCAGCAGATAGAGTGTGGTCAGCCCGATCAGCGTGCGGTGAGCAAACTGCGGCACCAGCCGGGCCGGTTGGCGGTCCAGCATAATGCTGAGGAACAGCACCACGAATCCCGGAAGCAGATGAATGCCTGTCCACATCCAGGCAAAACCAGTCATGCCACTTAGCTGGCCGGTCAGCGTTTGTAATAAAGTCAGTCCGGTGATGAGCACCAGCAGCACCGACCAGATCGTCAAGGCGATCTTCTTTGTTTTTGATAATAACACCCACATGGCTTGCAAACTAAAAAGGTTATTTCAGCGACCCACCTATACCTGAATTGTCTAAATGGGCCTTGATTGTAAACAGGCTTTCGCACTTTTCTGTCAATTTTTTTGTCGTCTCGGGTGCTTCAAACTCGTAAATCAGGATAGAAAACCGGTGATCTGAGGTCAGCGGCTTTTCGCCAATGGCATCCGGTAGCCAGAAGGCGCCTTCCTGCAGCCAGGCCCGGGCATCTTCGGCGGCCAGTTTGCCCTTTTCCCGTTGTGCATTCTGATCGGAAACCAGAAAAACAAACAGCCGGAAGTAGCCTTTCTTGGGCAATACCAGGGAAGACAGGTAGTCAAAGATTCCGGAGAAACTCCCCACGGATGGATAGTCCTGCCAGCGTTCCTTACCGGTGAGCGGAGCCGCATTACGATCGATTTGTTCTACTGGTGTGAGCAGTGCAAATCCATTGGGCGCAGAGTAATAGCTGAGCTGTTCGTATCCCAGTTTTTGCAGGGTGTTGACCAGTACTTTATCCAGGTCCTTGACTTTTGTACACCCCTTCAGGTTCTCCAATGGATATTGGTACGAACGCGGGCATCCGCGTAGCGTAAAAACCGGCAGCGGGAGTTTCTCAACATTGGTTTCATTATCCAGGTAGCCCAGATTGCTATTCGACTTGACTAGTCCATCGGCAGTATTCCATCCGTTGGAAATGATCTGATCGCGCATGCCATTTTTGTAAAGTTGCTCGTAGGCAAATGGCACCTGTTGCATGGCCCAGCGCACCTGTTGCAGGCTGCTGAAGTTGCTCAGCTGAAAAAGCGTGCGCCCCACAAATTCATCCGCCGAAGATTCCTCCTTCAGCCGGAAGCGCCCATCGAGGTGGTGATCCCGTGCGAAGTGCCCGATTTCGTGCGTCAGAATGGCGTAGAGCACCAGCGGTTTGGTATCCAGCAATTCCCGCGTAAAGCTCAGGCTGTACAGCAGGTAATCCCCCGACTCATCGCGGATAGCCGCCACGGAAGGGACATTGGCTCCCTGCACTTTGAATGATTTAGGAATCCCCGCCGCCCGACAGATCTGATCAACGATCTGCTCTACGCGCGGATCATTGCCAAAAAAGTAAAGGGCATCGGTAAATTCCGCCGGGGTATACCCACAGCGATGGGAAAGATCAATGGAAGAAGATTGAGAATAGACCAACAGGCTGAATAGCAGCAACCCTGTGGTCAGGAAGCATTCAAGGTTTTTCATTTGGTATGCGGTTATGTCGGTACAATGCAACTATTTCGGGGTAGTTACACTAGAGTCCCCTTAAATTACAAAAAATTCAAGATAGATTACAAAAAAAAGTATTTTTCTTTTACCCATTTGTGTGGTAGAATGGCAGTTGGAGAATAGGTGCTGTATTGAGGATTGTTTTTGGGGGAGGGGATGTTAACAGGGAGAGGGGGATTTTTTTATCCATTTTTATATCGTATTTTCGTCCCACAGCATGATTAAGCTTGGATGATGAATATTTGGTCTGAATTAGAAGTAGAGTTAATAATCTCAAATTATTTTGAGATGCTATCAAGTGAGCTACTTAATGAACCTTACTCAAAGGCTGAATTCAGAAGAAAACTACTCCCATTATTAAATCATAGATCAGAAGGTTCAATCGAATTTAAACATCAAAACATCAGCGCAGTTCTTGTCAATCTTGGCTTGCCATTCATAAAGGGCTATCTACCAAGATATAATTATCAAAAAATTCTTGAAGAGAAGGTCATTGATTATTTAAAAGATAATCTCTCTATTGAGAGTCAGTTTAGATCATTTGCAGATAAAGAAATCTTCTCAAGGAAGAAAGTTGATTTTGACAAGGTACTTGTTGAAGCACCCAAAAATAATTTTGTATCTGAGCCTTTTCTGCATTATGGCAAAAGTCCAATTAAAACTAATTATTTAGAGAGAGAGCAAAAAAACTCTAAACTTGGACTTCTTGGCGAGGAGTTTGTTATGGAGTTTGAAAAATGGAGCCTAATTAAATCAGGTAAGGAGAATTTGGCTAAAGACGTGTGTTGGGTGTCTCAAGAAGAGGGAGACGGTTTAGGATTTGATATACTTTCCAGGAACACGAATGGTACTGATAAATATATTGAAGTTAAAACCACAAAACTTGGTAAAGAAACACCTTTTTATTTTACCCGGAACGAACTGACTTTTTCGAAAAACAACTCAAAGAATTTTCATTTGTACAGATTATTTGATTTTGAAGCGAATACTAAGCTCTTCATGAAAAGAGGCAGTCTTGATATAATTTGTTACTCAGTACCAATAACATACCGAGGATACTTTTAGATAGCTGTATTCTAGTATCAACAGTGAGTAAACCATGGTAAGGTAGTTATAGGATATTTGGTCATAGCAATAGAAAAGATTGCAACTCAATCAAATCGTCAACTTCCCCAAAATAATTTCCGAACACTGAACAAGAAAGCCCCTAATCTGATAAGAATTTCGCCGCAACATGGGCATTATCAAACTATGACCTACAATGCTCTGTATTTTCAAGCCTCCTCAGCACTTTCTTCCACCTCACTCACCGGCGGCCGCGGCCGCGGCACAAAAAAGTCAAACGGCAACTGAAAGGGATTAAACTCGCCTTCCACAATCTGGTAGCGACTGAGGCCAAAGGCCAGGTAGAAGATCAGGTAGCCGTAGGCGAGGAGCTCGTAGAATAAATAGTTATTGGCCAGCGCCGGTCCATCACCAACAGCGACGATGAGGTAGCCCAACATCACCAGGCCGGTGAGGCTGATGATGAGGTAGTAACGCAGTCGGTCGTTGTTGACGGTGATTTCGGCGGTGAAGAAGTTGGAGGCGTTGATGGTGTTGTTTTTCATGGTCACCCAGAGGTGTACAGTTATCAGGAAGAAGACGGTGGTCATTTCCTTGTACTCTGCTACCCAGTCGTTGAGCAGCCAGAAGTCGTAAAAGCCGTGGCTGCCGATGGCCAGCAGGAAGAATAGCGGGATGACGATATAGAGCTTCATTCGCGTAAAGCCAAACCGCCACAGCATCAAGCCGTAGAAGAAGGTGGAGGTGAAGGTCATGTGCGCTACCGCCGCGTACAGGGCCCGCCCGCTGATGTTGTACATGCGACTGAAAAAGATGTAGTCTACATTTTCCACAAAGGCAAATCCCAGTGCCGAGACCGAGGCGTAAAGGATGTAATCATACGGCTCATTGATGGCCTTACGGAATACCCACAGGACGAGCAGGACGGGTAGTATTTTACAAAATTCCTCAATGCCACCAATGGCAAAGGTGCAATACAAAAAGCCGTAGAGCATGGAATTGTCGGTGTACAGGTCATAGCCAAAGTCGGCCAGGGTGCGGTACATCCACGGGCAGAGAAAATAAGTGCTCAACCCCGACAAGACAAAGGTCAACAGCAAATATCCCCACCGCTCGGGCTCGTAAATGTCCAACTGCTGCACGTAAATTACCCACACCAGCGAAATCAACAACGCCAACCCCAATGACGCCCACCAAATGGCTGTCGGGTCGGTATTGACGGCAAAAAGCGGCTCGGGCAAGAGGAGCGGTACGACAAAATTGCCGAGCAAAAGTGGCAGTCCCACCGTCAGCAATAGCAGAATTGCGTACCGAAAGCGCTTAAAGGTGAAAAACGCTTTTTTGTCCTCCATGGCCAGGTATTCTTTCCGCTGCCGTGCCAAGTAGCGCAGCAAAAAGACCAGACCGAGGATATTGAGCAGCAGGACAATGATATTCATATAGAACGGGCATTAGATAAAAAAACCTCACGGTAAGTTAATTAAAAACGCTATATCTTCAGCATTATCGAAGCTGCACTACGACCCCGACTTAAAAATAGCCGCCATAATATACCCGATATACACCCCAAACAGAATCTCGCCCCAGCCGATCAGCTCTTTCATCTGAGTAAAGGAGTCGGAATCACTGGAAACATTGACGTAACTAAATAGAATAGCCAACATATACACTGCGTACACAATACTTCCGCCAATGCCGATGACCTTTAATGGGCCGGGTACTTCATAGTCTTTGGTCTCGGTTTTATCGAGCTTGTTTAAATAGAAATGAACGGCCAGTGTGATATTTGCAGAAAACAGGGGAATGATCAGAAAAAAGATCTCCTTCAACTGCTGGAAGTCGTAACCCGAAGCAATCCACAAAAAGATGGCCGTGCCGATGATCACAAACTGGCAGATCAGCAATAGATAGATCATGCGTTTCCGAAAAAGGGTCAGTTTCATGGTAGCGGTGTTTATCGTTGGTTTAATATATTTTCAAGGAGTTTTGTGAGGGTTACTCTGGTAAAGGCAACGGTATAGTCTTCCAGTTCTTCCTTGTATTTGGGCGACATATCTCTGAACCCTTTGGGTGACCTCAATTCCCAAAGGGAAAAACCGTAACGGCCATCAACCACGCAGGTAAGCCGGATATTCCCCGCTTCCTTTTTTAAGGCAATTCGGTAGGTAAGCAATTCATTTGGATTGAGCAAACCAATGATGCTTCCATTGATCACCTCCTCCTTGATATTCATCACTTTTATTTCAACGGGATCGCGGTTTTTAATGGTGATCATGTCGGTCTTTGCTTTAAAGCGCCTGTGCAGACTGTCAATCAGCGCATCGTACACCTTGGCCTTCCATTCTTCGGGCAGTTCCGGAGCGGTCAGCAACTGGCTGTTTTCATTGTATTGGTCACAAAGTACGTACTCCTTAATCATCACCGAGTCGGGGACTTCCGAGCGAAAAGTGCCGCTCCATTCCACTTTCCCCGTGCTGGAATTGTAGCGGATTCTGCCATCGATGGCAGGTAGTTCACCGTATTTTGGTGTATTGTAAACCTTCAGGATGAGCTGGTCGTAATCGATTTCCATCAAATCGGTCAGCTTGAAGAAAAGCTGTTCTTCCAGGCTAAAGGCCGTGCCTTCTTCAAAATCGGATTTCAATTGCTTCCAGGCATATACCGCAGTATCGGCGGCAGCATAGTCAAACTTCAGGGAGTAGATCAACCTTGTTTTTCTGATGCTGAATTTGTCTTTCGACAAATACTTCCCAAGGTCAATGTCGGTCAACCATTGTTGAAAGGCGCTATCCTGGCTGAGAAAGAAGGCCGTATCCTTGCGCAAATCAACATCCTGAGCAAAAATGGAATGTGTGCCGATCCTTGCAAAAAGCAGTAGTAACAATAAGTGTTTCATCATGCCGATCATCAATTTTGAATCAATACAAATGCGCCCCAATAGCGTGGCTCCTCATATTCTCCACCTTCGCGCATGTCCAATTGCGCCTGCCGGAAGGCCTGCTCTTTATTCATTCCTTTAGCGATCCAGTTTTGGTAAAAGGAGCTCATAAAGGCCTCCGCCATATCGTCATTCACCTTCCATAAGGTCATGATCAGGTCCTCGGCTCCAGCCACCTGAAAGGCCTTCTTCAGTCCGCTGACCCCCTCGGCAGAGGTGATGCGACCTACTCCTGAATTACAGGCACTCAAGACGACCAATTCCGTACCGTCCAGGTTGAGCAAACTAATTTCGGAACCATGGATGATGCCGTCTTCCCCATCCTGCAATTTCAACTGGTCATATTGATCGGCGCCGGTCAGGTACAATCCGGAATTCAGCATTGGATCCATCCACATCACGTCCACCATCACCGAGTCCAGCAAGGCCAATAATTCCTTTTCTCCTTTGCCGTCCAGCTGGTCCTCTTCTGATTCTCTTGCAGGTGGCTGCTCCCGCACCAGAGCCGCAAAACTCGGATATTCTGTCCGTTTAGTTTGCTTTTTTTCAGCAGGCAGATAGAGCTGGTCCCACTGAATCGGGGTGAAGTAGGCGTGCGTGGCCAGGTGCAAAAGCGTTGGACTTTCGACGGCCTTCAAGGCGGCTTCATCGGCCTTCTGTCGAAGGTAAAGTTGCACCTGGTATTGGTTTTGCTCGAATAGCTTGCTGTTGTTCTTGACCCCCACTTCAGTATAGGGTAGGGGAGGCAGTGGCTTTCCCGGAACAGCGACACCCCGGTTGGTTAAGTTAAAAGTGGGATTGCCAAAGAAGACGGCTTTTGCAGTGGAATTTTTGGCTACAGCCTGAACTTCGCAAAGACTGCGCGTGCTATTGACCATCACCATTTCATAAAGGTCCATCAGCCGGTTTTCTCCTGTCTCTGGGACCGACAAAGTGTTGAGGTTAATCAAATGATAAATGCCTCCTGCCGAGAAATAGACTTTATTGACCCTTTGCAGCTGTTGCTGAATGGGCGACCAGTATTTTTGATAAGCCATATTATTGGGATCAAAGCCGTTTCTACTGTTTTGATAAGCCTCAAAATACGCTTCCTCCATTTGTTTGCCTTCCGGCAATAGCACAAATGCCGGCCATTTCATGCCGGGTTGGATAATCAGTGCCGCGTACCGCACCTGATCGGTCCAATAGCCCTGGTCTCTTTCCAGAAAACGCAGCATTTCAATGGCCGCTTCTCCTGGTTTCAGGCTCTTTTGCACATCTTGCCAGGTATGCACCGGTTCGTTGGGCAACTGCACCGAAACCTCTTGATAAAACTCCTCTTCAAGTGCGATTTTCTTAGCCAGCGCCTCAGCAATTTCTTTTTTGTTGGCATGAAAAGCTTCCCGCCCCATTGCGTAATATTCATTGAGCCGCTGGTTTTGCTTTTGCAATCGTTGGTACTTCCTCCAGAGGGCTGTACCCTGCTGTTGTTTGGCTACCTCCCGGATCATACGCTGATGGGCAATCGACAGCCCTTTAAGCCTCAATGCCTGATCGTAGGCCAGTCCCGCCAGAGAGGGATTGGTTTTGACGGCTTTGGCAATGTAGGAGAGGTTGGCTTCCGCCCCAATTTGTAGCTTTTGCAGCAGCTGAGCCTGACGACTTTCCGAAATGCTATTGAGCAGACCGGGTTCAACCCGACCAATGTTCTCCTGCATCCAGGCGTAGGCATTTTGATCGTATTGCGGTTGTCCGAGATGCAAGATGGCGGTATCCAGCAAGTTTGGGAAGGTTAGAAATTCGAGATTCTCAGTGGCCCGATTTACCTTTGAAGTCACTTCCATACCGGAAACCATGCGCTCAAGAAAGGCCTTTCGGCTATCATCGGCATCCATTTTTTTGATGTGTTTTCTTGCGTCAGCAAAATTGCCCGCCTGTAGCTGAAGCAGGAAGTTGAAATACGAAGTATCCTTTCCTTTTTGATCCGGGGAAAGGTATTTGTCGTAATTTTTGATGAAGGCCTGTAGCTCTCTCTCCTTCTGAGCCGATGCAGGCTCGATCATGTAAGCTTGGTAAAGCCCCTGCACCAGCTCCTTATATTTTGGACTGTCTTTGCCTTCATTTTGCTCTACGATCAGCAGGGCTTCCCGATAGCGCTTTTTTGCCTTGTCGGTTTGCCGGGTAGCAGAATACATCATCGCCATCTGCTGGAGTTTTTCCACGTATTCCGGGTCGTCTTTGCTCAGGGTATCCTGCTGCTGTTGGAGCTGTTCATTAAGTGATTGAGCTGTTTCTTTTGTTATTTTCTCAAGAGCTTCCTGATCACCCGATTGAGCCGCCTTCATCATTGCAATGACAGGGTTCTCCTCTCCCATACCATCAGGAGCGAGCGAATCCATTCTACTGCTCAGTTGATTGATAAGCAGGTCATTGGCCAGATCATCGTTACCACTTTCTCGCGCCTCCTGATATTGCTGATAGAGGTCTTGCCCGGTAGAATCCAGGTTGCCTCCGCTAAAAAGACCCTCCATCATTTTTTCCTGGATGGCTCCTTCTTCAACCGCCTGATCAAAATCTTTTTTGGCATTGATCATCCCATCATACATTTCGGAAAGCGCAGGGCTGTCGAAGGGCTGCTCCGGATCAGTGGAAAAGCCCAACGCCTTTTGAACACTATCCTGCATCCTTTGTTGCTCTTCTCTCATTTGTGCCACCGTGATCTCCTGCATCCTTTGTGCAAGGACCGGCTGCATCCGGGCATTGCGTGCAGCGAGTTCTTCGGCGTAAGCTTTGTCTTCGCTCTGGTACATATAAATTCCCTGAAAATTGGCGGCATATCCAAAATAGTCAGTGATGGCCTCGATCTCAGTAGCTGCTTCCAGATACTCCAGACAACGATTGACATAGGGTTTGGCTTCCTGATATTTTTTTAAGGTTAATAACTCTTGTGGAATATCACAAAGACATTTGGAATACCCCTCCGGAAACGCCGACCGCTTGGTAGCCAGCTCTTTTTTATAGTAACCATCAAACTCCCTGAGGTAGGGTTGAGCTTCTTCCTGACGCTCGTACCTGAGCAATTTCTGGATAAGGTTACCCAAATGCTGCCAGTACCTGGGATCATTTTTACCGTATTCCTGCCGGGCGGTGGAAGCTATTTTTTTATAAACCTCAAGCTCACAGTCCCGATAGCCTCCTTTTTGCTGTTTACATTGGTACAAACTTCCCATGAGTTGGGGAATTGACTGCCGTAGGTCGCCATTTTTTATGCGTTCTTTTTTTGCAGACAGCTCGTTTTTGATTTTTGTGGCTCTCTCCTGTTGTCCTGATTTTTCATAATAATGCATGTATCGTTTGGTGGCATCATGGTATTGTTCAGAAAGCACACCATATTCTCTTTCCACGATATTCAGGTAGTTGGAAAGCATCGGGTCGGTTTCCTCAAAACGGCCCTGCTCATTAATTGCCGAAATGAGTGAGCTGTAATTTTTGAGGTATTCCTCATGGCGCTCTCCATACTTTTCCTTGAGCAGCGGGTCGAGGGCGCGGTAGACCTTCTCCAGGCAAGCTTGGTCAAACTTGAATGGCCCCATATACCTTTCCTGAGTACCACATTCGGTGGTAATCATTCGTTGGTATTCGTCAATGGTCTTCTGTGACAATAAGGCTTGCGGTAAAACGATTAGAATACAAAATACAATGAAAGTAAATCCGAGGGATTTTAGAGTAGCCTTTGGCGTAAGCATCATGGTTTGAGTTCTGTTTTCAATGGTTTAGTGCATTTTTGGAGGTGGTGCTTTAGCAGCGAAAATTGCAAATTTTGGGTTCTCGCAAGGCTTATTTTTGAGTGCATCCCGGCTAAGCCTGGACGGACGAAAAAATAGCCGAAGTGAGGTTCCAAAAGTTGTGATTTGCAGCCTGAATGACTACCTCCAAACATGCACTTGGCTCAAAGCTCCGTAATATAGGGCTTTTTGCACCGATATATCAATTTTTCACCAATACAAATGCCCCCCAATGGCGGGGCTCTTCGTAGAAATGTTCGTCCCGAATTTGTTGTTGGGTCTTTCTGAAAGCGGCCTGTTTGGACAGCCCTTCTTTGATCCAGTTTTGGTAAAACAGGGACATAAACTGCTGGGTGACGTCATCATTGACTTTCCACAGGGAAATGATCATATTTTCTGCTCCTGCCGTTTGAAAGGCCCTTTTCAAACCGCTGATGCCCTGAATGATACTGAGCTGCCCCTGCCCGGATTCGCAGGCACTGAGGACCACGAGTTCGGTTCCATGCAAATCCAGCAGGCTCACTTCCGAGCCGTAAAGTATGCCGTCGTTCGACTGCGTAGTCGGTTGCTGGCTGTTTGCTCCGGCAAAAACCAGCCCACTATTGAGCTCTGGCTTCAGCCATAAATAATTTATCGAAAGTGTATCGAGAAATTTTGCATACCATTCATTATCAAGTTGATCACCTTTAAAGACGCTTTCCAGGTTTGTTTGTGGCTTGAGGCCAATGATTCCGTTTACCGAAGGATATTTGTGCCCTACTTCATCTTCCTCCATAAAGGAGAGCATCCCGGAGTAATCAATATTGGCAAAAAAGCCATGGGTAGCCAGGTGCAGAATGTTCGGGCTTTTAATGTTTCGGATGGTTGATTCCAGGGCATTTTCCTCCGTATATAAGGAGGTTTTATAGTTGTTTTTACGGAGAAAAGATTCAAGTAAGTTAATCTCTGTTTTGGTGCCCGGCAATCCCGACCATTGTTTTTTACTATTTCCGGCTACGGGCACATCACTATTCCCGGTCTCCTGTTTTAGCGGCATATTGTAGCTCGGGTTGCCCAATATTACCGCCGTTTTGGTGGATGCCCCGACTGGCTTCGGCTGGCCTATGGATCGGGTACTATTAACGATGGTGATCGACAAGGCATCCACCAGGTATTTGCCCGGTGTGGAGGGATTGGGGATGGTGTTCAGGTTAATGAGGTGGTAAATACCGTCGGGGGAGAAGTACACTTGTTCCACTCCCCGTAGGTGTTTCTGAATGTTTGCCCAATAGTTTTGAAAGACTGGACTCTCAGCGTCGTAAGGCAGATTGCGGCTGTTTTGGTAGGTTTGGAAATGTTTGCCTTCCAGGTCATTCCCATTGGGTAGCGGTACCAATTTAGGCCACTCATCCTCAGGTTTCAGAATTAATGCTACATATTTGACCTGATCCGTCCACAGGCCATCTTCCCGGTGCAGATACCTTAAGATTTCGACGGCTGCTTCTCCCTTTTTTAGCGACTTTTGTACGTCGTGCCACTCCAGGGTGAGCGCCTCCTTGAATTGCATTTCGTCCAATTGATAAAGTGCTTCTTCGAGGCGGGCTTTCTCGTAGATCAGTGCCCGAACTTCCTCCGTTCTGCCGTAAGCTCCCTCCCTTCCGCTGGCGTAAATGGCATTTTGCCGATCCTGCAACTCCTGTATTTGTTGGTAAAGCGATTGTACTTTAGGACTTTGCACTTCTTTTGCTAACCTTCTGATGCGCTTCTGGTGTTCAAGAGAAAGCCCCTTTAGGCGCAATGACTGGTCATAGGCTTTGGCCGCCAACTCAGGGTGCACATCAACGGCCCTGGTGATATAATTCAGGTTGGCCTCCGCATTGATTTGCAGCTTTTCCAGAATGGCAAACTGATGATTCTCTCCCAATCGGTTTAAAATGGTCGGTTGAATTTGCTCAATGCTGTTGTCGATCCAGTGATTCGCTTTCTTGTCATAGCTGCGTTGGCCAATGTACATCACCGCCGTATCCAGCAGATTGGGGTATTCGAAGATTAGCAAGTCTTCCTCCACCTTTTTTATCTTGTTGTTGGTCTTTATACCGTCGATGATGGCTTGATTGGCACGCTTTTCGGCTGGCCCCATATCGCTGGCTTTTAAGAGGCTATCGGCCATTTCCAATGCTCCGGCATTTGCCAGCATCATAATCCGTGAATCGAATAAGTCCCCTTCCTCTGGTTCTGCATCCATAGCCATAACCATCATTAAATCTCGCCCATATATGGTCATGAATTCATTGAGCAATCGGTCATGATCGGGGTTGTTCCCGTCCATGAGAATACTGCCATAATAGGATTCGAGGGCCGTTTTATAAGTCTCACCACTTGTTCGTCCGCTTTTCTGTAATTTCTCCAGCGCAGCCCGAAAATACTTCCGTGCCTGGGCATAATCGAAAATGACCATAAACTCGTTACCAGCATCGATCAATTCTCCGACTTTTTTACCTTTTTCGGAACCATATTTGTCATTCAACTGCTTGTTTGCTCTTTGCTGAAGGGTGTTAATTTTTTGCTGGAGCAGGTTGGCACTTTTTGCGTCAATAGTTGGTATAACTCTCAATGTATGAATTGCCTCCTGATTCGTCATTAAACGAATATGTGGTTCAACATTTTCATTAAAAAATTTCAGGAACATGAGATGGCTTTGTTCCAGCTTTTTTGTCTTCTTTTATAAATCCGTCAGGGTGTGATAGTCCTGTAATAGCACTGAGAAATCACTTTCTGTTTTTCGGCTTACTAAAAATGCCGTTTCCGCAAAGGGCAGCGCTTCCGCATACCGTTCCTGTCCTGCCAAAAAACTGGCGAGGTCCTGCAATTGCTTTAGTTTGTTGGGTAAATCATCGGGAAGTACCGCACCCGGAGTGTATTCAGAGAAGAAGGCAGCCAGCTCAAGTCGGATTTGTTCGGCACCGGCCGCCTGATCTTTTTTTTGGTTTTGATCGATGTTTAGGTTCGCCTCTTTTTCTATGGCTTCGGCAAAGGAGTAATCGCCTCTTTCTTTGTAAGTTTGAACGACAAAGGATTTGTATTGCTGGTATTCCCGGGAAAGAACACCTTTCTCCTGCGCCATTCTTGGTAGTAGTTCTATAACCAATGATTTGGCTACAGAGGGATCCTGCGAGGTCATGAGCATCTGTGCCGAAAAATGCAATTTTTCAAAATACTCGTCCGATGCTTTGCCATGCTTTTTGGCGGTTAATTCGAGCATTTGGTCCACATATTGTTTGCTAGATGGCCCATAATCACTTTGTAGCATCATCACGGTGCAGGTAGTTAAATGGTCCAGGAATCGTTCATCGTCAATTCCGTATTCTTCCTCTGCCACATCTACTATCTTTTTGTAGATATCAGCCATACACTTCATATCCATCTCTCCCTCGTTGGTCAGGCAGGTCATCATTGATGATTCAAGCGCTTCTATGGTTTCTTGGGCCGTAGTGGAGGTACTAAAAAGAGAAAACAACAAGAGTGCTAACAGCGGCAGTAGCTCTAGAGGTTTTAAGTGCATTGGGTTTTGTTTTTTGATAAAAAAAATACAAAAGAATTATGCAGGTAGTAGCCCTTAAGTGGAGTAAAGGCGATGTAGGGCAAAAACTACAAAATTTTGGAGCATCCTGATAAAGAATACATGGGTAAATAATTTATATAATTGTCAGCCATGGAATGGAAGAAAAGCTACAATGCCTATTTTAGGAAATATTTCTTTTCGGAGGAGTGATTTGGCTTTCGCCAAAACTGTCCACTGCTGAACATCAACTGTCCATTTACGAACACTTTTGATCTTAATCAAAACTCATTTTTCCTTAAAATACAAGACATTCCACGGCATTCACCTTTTGGCACAGCTTTCGCAATAATACCAGCCAAAGAATGGCCACCATGATTCAAAACTACCTTAAAATTGCCTGGCGCAACCTGCTCAAACACAAGCTTTTTTCACTGCTTAATATCGGCGGACTGGCACTGGGGCTGGCCACTTGTCTGATCATTCTGCTGTTTGTTCACGATGAACTGAGCTACGACCGTTTCAATGAGAAGGCCGATCGGATCGTACGGGTGCTCTTCCGGGCGAATATCGACGGGGGCAAGATCAATGAAGCCAATGTGATGCCGCCGGTGGCGGAAACCCTGCTCAACGACTACCCCGAAGTGCAGGAAGCGACCCGGCTGCGGCAATACGGTGAACCGAAGGTGACGGTGGGTGAGCAAACATTTAAGGAAGGAAAATTTGCCTTTGTGGACCCCAATTTCTTTGAGGTCTTTACCCTGCCTCTGCTAAAGGGCGACGCCCAAACGGCATTGGTAGAACCCAATACCATCATCATCTCGCAAAAAATGGCCAACCTTTACTTCCCGGGCGAAAACCCCATCGGGAAAGTCCTAAATTTTAAAGACTGGAATAAATCCTTTACGGTCACCGGCCTCATCGATGAAGTACCCACCAATGCCCATTTTCATTTTGACCTGTTTGGCTCCATGGCCAGTTTTGAAGATGCCCGGGCCCCCTCCTGGATGATGTCGGAGTTTTATACTTATCTGGTATTACAAGAGGGAACGGATTATCGCAACCTGGAGGCTAAACTCCCCGAGGTGGTCAAAAAATATATGGGGCCGCAGATCAAGCAGTACATGGGCGTCACGCTGGAACAATTTCAGAGTAAGGGCAACAAGTTGGGGCTTTATCTGCAACCACTCACCGATATTCATTTGCACTCCGATGTCAACTTCGACCTGAAGCCGGGCGGTGATATTCGTTATGTCTATATCTTCAGTGCCGTAGCGCTCTTTATGTTGATTATCGCCTGCATCAACTTTATCAATCTCACTACGGCAAGTGCCGCCAAACACGCCAAGGAAGTGGGTATCAGAAAGGTGATGGGCTCCATCAAGTCACAACTGGTGGGTCAATTCCTGACCGAATCGGTTTTATTGGCAGGACTGTCCCTGTTTGTAGCGGTGATGCTGGTCAATTTGTCCTTACCCACCTTCAATGAACTGGCGAATAAAAGCCTCCGCCTTAGCCTGACCTCCATGCCCTATTTGCCGCTGGCGCTTTTGGGCTTAACGCTGGTGGTCGGCGTATTTGCGGGCCTTTATCCGGCCTTTTTTCTGTCATCCTTCAAACCGGTATCGGTTTTGAAAGGAAAGTTGGTTAGTGGGAAAAACAGTGTGGGACTGCGCAGCGGGCTGGTCGTTTTTCAGTTCTTTGTTTCCACCATCATGATTGTGGGTACCCTGGTGGTGTATCAGCAGTTGTCTTATATCCAAAACAAGAATCTGGGCTACGAAAAAGACCAATTGCTCGTACTGCCAGATACCCGGATATTAGGCAATCAGGAGGCTCTTTTCCGGCAGCAAATCCTGGATGATCCCCGCGTAAAGGATGTGACTTCCTCGTCCTACCGGCCTGTTGGCTATTCGCACTCCAATAACTCCCTGGCCTTCCCCGATGGCGATGACTCCCGAATGATGCGAACCCTGGAATACCGGGTGGATGAACACTACATCCCTACTTTTGGTATGCAAATCGCTGCCGGCCGAAACTTCTCGGCAGACCTCGCTTCAGATAGCACGGCGATGATCATCAACCAAACCGCCGCCAAAGCCTTTGGCTGGGAGGATGACGCCCTCGGGCATACCCTCACTCGCTTTAAGGGCAATGAAGGTGAAAGAGTGGATTACCACATCATCGGCGTAGTAGCCGACTTCCATTTTAAATCCCTTCACGAACCGATTACGCCCTTGTTAATGGTATTGGATCAATCGTCCGGCCTGACCGTAAGGACAAAAACGGCGGATGTAGCCGGTTTAGTCGCCACACTAAAGACCAAATGGGCTGCTCTCCAACCGGACGAACCGTTCACCTACGACTTTGTGGATGAGCTTTTGCAGCAAACCTACATGGCAGAACAAAAGAGTGGCCAAATCCTTAAAATATTTGCGCTATTGACCATCTTCGTTTCCTGCCTTGGTTTATTCGGACTAGCTACCTTCACCGCCGAGCAACGCAAGAAAGAAATCGGGGTCCGCAAAGTGCTGGGCGCTTCCGAACAACAGATCACCTGGCTGCTCTCCCGCGATTTTATGAAACTCGTTTTGATCGCTTGTATCCTGGCCATTCCCGTCGCGTACTGGGCCATGTTCCGCTGGTTGCAGGACTTCGCCTACCGCATTGATTTGCAGTGGTGGGTCTTTGTGTGTGCGGCCCTGATCACAGGAGCGATTGCCCTGCTGACCGTCAGCTACCATGCGATTAGATCATCGTTGATGAACCCGGTGGATTCGCTGGCGGCGGAGTAATCCGAGAGGTTAATTGTATTGCAAAACAAACTTGGGGCCACAACACTCGTGCGACTAGTCCGAAATAGTTGATACTTTTTTCAGGCTAAAAGCATTGAAGGTGCTGAACATTATTTGTCAATCATTTCTGCATCAATCCACTAGCCTCCTGTGTGATTAGATGAAATGGAAGGCTTGCATGAATTACTGGGGTCCTGTTTCTCTCCAAAAGGCAACATCAAAGTGTACACCTTTGAAGAAACCGTAAGGTTTTTGAAAAAACAACGCTGAGAACGCAAAGATGATTAGAAAATTTCTCGACCAGATGCCGAGGTTGGGAAAACCCTCAAAATAAAAGGTCCATATCTTTTGAGGTCCTTTTTTTAGCTCAATATAAGCGGATTTCAGTCCCGAAAAAATGAGTGCATTCTTAGCAAAAAGATCATCAGTAATGACTATTGTGTTTTCATTATCTAAAAAGGGGATGAGTTCTCCGGAGCGCAGTTTTCCTGCCTTTTCATGGATACTAATTCTCAATCGGATTGCAAAAACCGTTTGGATATCGCATAGCGCTTCTACTCTCCCTTGTTTTCCAGGACATCCTCTGCACCATTAATCATATCATGATTGGTGGTGATCCGACCAAAATCCTTGTCCGAAATTTGGCGGTACTCATCCAGGGTGTGATCATCGCTGTAGTGCTTTTGCAAATCGCTTAGTTCTTTCTTCAATTCCGTCACCACTTCCGCATAAGCGGGGTCTTCAATGACATTATTCATTTGTTTGGGGTCCTTTTTCAGATCGTACAATTCCCATTGATCGATATTGTAATAAAAATGGGCCAGCGTATAATCCTGCGTGCGGATACCGTAGTGCGGCTGCACATGGTGCCAAAATGGAAATTCGTAGTAGTGGTAATACATGGACTGTCGCCAATTATCTGGTGAGGTTCCATCCAGTGCTGCGGCAAAACTCTTCCCTTGGGTTTCATGGTCGGTTTTGATGCCCGCAACATCCAGAAAAGTAGGCGCAAAATCAATATTGGCAATCACATCCGCATTGGTGCTTCCTGCCTTAACGCGCTTGGGGTATTTTACAATAAACGGCATACGCAGCGACTCTTCATAGATGAACCTCTTGTCAAAAAAATTGTGCTCGCCGAGGTAAAAGCCCTGGTCGGAAGTCAGTACGATCATGGTGTTCTCCGACAAATTATGCTTATCCAAATATTCCAATACCCGGCCGATATTATCATCCACAGACTTCACACAAGCCAGGTAATCTTTGATGTAAATTTGGTAGCGCCACTTCACGGCCTCCTCATCGCTCATGCCTTCCGGCTTGACCGTTTCTCCACGACGAATGCCGTAAAACAACCACTTAAATTGCTCCTCGTCGCTCAGGCCTTCCGGTGGGGTGAGCTTCATGTCCATGCGGTTTAAATAATCCATGGTCATTTCGGTATCACCGGCGGTCAATTCACGACCTTTATAATCATCGTAAAAATTATCGGGATAAGGCATTTCTATGTCCTCCCACAACTGCTCGTATTTGGTATCGGGTTCCCAGGAACGGTGCGGTGCTTTGTACTGCAACACCATCAAAAATGGCTTTTCACTTTGGCGCTTTTCTTCCAGCCAATCCAGCGCATAATCGGTGGTGATATTGGTGGCATAGCCCTTTTTTTCTACTTCCTCGCCATTGTGATTGTAAATAGGATCCCAGTATCGGCCTTGTTGCACAATGGAAGCATGGAAAGAAAATTCATCAAACCCTACCGGATCGGTGCCCAAATGCCACTTGCCAAAAAGAGAAGTCTGATACCCGTTTTTCTGAAATTCCTGCGGAAAGGTCCAGTTGGTATTGTCAAATTGCCCTCCATTATTGTTTTTGTAATAGCCGTTGATATGGCTGTAATCTCCGGTCAAGATAGCCGCACGACTTGGGCCACAAATCGCATTGGTACACATCACATTGTTGAAGAGCATCCCTTCCCGGGCCAGCCGGTCCATATTGGGCGTGGGGGCAATGTCGTCATAAATGCCGTTTTCATAAGCACTGATGGCCTGGGTAGTCAGGTCATCGGCCATGATGTAGATGATATTCGGAGTCTGAGCTTTGTCCTCTTTAGCTTCTTCTTGTCCGCCGTTGCCACAGGCAAACAAAAAGGCGATGAATGACAAAACAAAAATGCGGTTTGATGATGTGATTGATTTCATGTTTTTTATTTTCAATCTTGAATAGATTTTTCCACCGTCTCGCTCGGCGTGTAACCGATCCGGTGGGCAATGCATACGACCTTTTTATCGCCAATGACTTTAAATGGATTTCGATAAATCATCCAGGTATCCGAAGTTGATTCCTGCCCGGGATCAATAAGTTGATAGCTGATGGACGCGCCTTCGGTAGGACAGGTGACTTTTACTAAGCTATTGATTCGTATTGCTAACCGTCCGGTATTGCAGCTGATCTTCGCCTTTTACCAATTTGTCATTGTGTGCTTTGATTGCTTCATTGATCTGCTCAATCACTTCCGGATGTGCTGTCGCAATGTCGTACTTCTCGGATGGATCAATATTCAAGTTGTACAACAGTGGCGTATCGTGGGTCGTCACCTCTTGCTGGTAAGGTTCCTGGGTGATAAAATGAGCTTTATAATCACCTACTCTTACCGCGTACAGTCGATCTCCGCGGTAATAAAACATATCCTTTCTCGGGCTTGCTTTTTCCTCAAACAATACCCCGCTCAAATCCACGCCATCAACCACCCGGTCATTGGGGATTTCCACTCCTGCCAGTTTGCTAAAAGTGGTAAAAAGGTCCATCGTAGTACCCATATCGGAAATCACTGCGGGTTTGATGTTTTTGGGTGACCAAATGATACAGGGCTCGCGCATACCACCTTCCCAGGTAGAGCCTTTTCCGCTTCTCAACAAACCGGCACTTCCACCTTCCTCGTTCATGATCAGCCAGGGACCGTTATCCGAGGTAAATACCACAATGGTATTTTCATCCAGGCCGGTTTCCTTTAAGGTAGCGAGAATTTGCCCAACGGCATCGTCAATCTCTTCTACGACATCACCATAGATTCCCCGCAGGCTTTTGCCTTCAAAATCGCCTGACGCAAAAAGTGGTACGTGTGGCAGATTCTCGGCCAGGTATAGAAAGAAGGGTCTGTCCTTGTTTTCCTTGATGAATTTGATCGACTCTTCCGTATAACGCTGCGTAATTGTGTGCTGGTCGGCGGGCCTTTCGATGATTTCCGTATTCCGCATAAGCGGAACATTGAAGGTGTTGAAATCTTTTCGTTCCTCTGTTTTCCAAAAATCAATATAGCTCAACTCAGGACCGAATTTGGTAATGTTGTCCATATCGTTACTGTACGGGATGCCGTAATAATAATCAAAGCCATGACTGGTAGGAAGGTAGGCTTCTTTATGTCCCAAATGCCATTTGCCGATACAGGCAGTAGCATATCCTGCCTTCTTCATCTGCTCCGCCAGAGTTACTTCGCTGGCCGGCAGCCCTCTTTCCGAGTCGGGGAAAAGTACGCGACTCACATTGCTTGACATGCCACTTCTCACAGGCAGCCGTCCCGTCAACAGGGCAGCCCGGCTTGGTGTACACACACTGGCGCCAACATAGAAATTGGTCCACTTTTGGCCTTCAGCCGCCATTTTATCAAGGTGGGGCGTGCGAATGGTGGGGTGACCGTACACCCCGAGGTCACCGTACCCAAGATCATCGGCAAAGATGATGACGAACTTGTATGGCTTTGTAGTTTGTTCCACTGCCGACGCTGCATTAGAATCCTTGCAGGCATTAAGGAGTGACAGCCCGCCAATAATCAGCATTGCACCGATTATTCTGATGTAGGTTAGATGCTTTTTCATAGTAAGGTTTAAAGAAGGAAATATAAAAAATATTGCACTTTAGACCATGATGATCAGGAATAACCGGATGGTGAGCGGGTAAATGAAAAGCAGAGGCGTCTTATTAAGAAATGGGCGATCGGCCTTCAATTTAATTTCCTGTACTCATTAGGCGTATACCCCGCTTTATTTTTAAAGAAACGGGTGAAGTGCTGTGGGTATTTAAAGCCAAGTTCATAGGCAATTTCACTCACTGATTTCTCTGGATCAAATATCTTTTCTTTGGCCACCTCTATCAGCTTGGCCTGAATGTATTCCTGAGCGCTTTTCCCGGTTTCTTTTTTCACCAAATCGCCAAAATAGTTTGGGGAGAGATGTAGCTCATCGGCAAAGTAACTCACAGTGGGAATGCCTAATTCTCGGGCCTTACCAGTCTTGAAGTAGGCATTCAGGGACGATTCAAATTGCTCAATGACCCCTAAGTTTACGGTGTCGCGAGTGATGAATTGGCGGTCATAAAAACGGGTGCAATAATTCAGAAAGAGTTCGATATTGGACACGATCAGTTGCTTGCTATGTTTGTCTATCCCTTGAGAAAGTTCATAGCGAATTTTATCAAAGCAGTCCAATACAATTTGTCGCTCTCGCTGTGAGATGTGTAAGGCTTCGTGGAGTTCATAGGAGAAAAAGGAATATTTTTCCATGCTACTGCTAAAAGTCGTTCCCCGAAACAGATCAGGGTGAAACAATAATGCGTATCCTGAGGGTTTATAATTGGGATCGATATTCGTGATATTGACTACCTGCCCGGGACCGACAAAGACCAGTGTGCCGTCCTGGTAATCGTAATTTTTACGCCCGTATCTCAATATGCATTGCTGCCCTTGCTTCAAGAATACGGCATAAAAATTATAGCGAATTGCTTCAACTTTCTTCTGTTCTTTCCAAATTCCTTCCGAAACATCCACTACACTTACCAGAGGATGCAGGGTAGATAAGTTGAATCGGGCGCAGTAATCGTTGACCATTACCAAATCCTTTATTTTGGTCATGTTGAATTTCTTTTTTCTCAAAATTAGCACAGAATTTCTTTAAAAACTACCCAAATTTCTCAACATCCGTAATAATGGTAGCCATATCCGTAATTTGGGTAAGTATCCTAAAATGATTAAATTGTATCTTTGGATATTCTCCTAAACAACAATCCTCCAATACATGGCAAGCTTCAAACTGAACATCAACGGAAAAGAACAACAGGTCGATGTTGACCCCGGCACTCCACTGCTCTGGGTTTTAAGAGACCACCTCAATTTACTTGGCACCAAATACGGCTGCGGCATTGCACAATGCGGTGCCTGCACGGTTCACCTAAACGGCGTGGCGATGCGTTCCTGTGTGTTGCCGATCTCGTCAGTGGGTGACCAGGCCGTGACTACCATCGAAGGACTTTCTGAAAGGGGCGATCATCGGCTACAGAAGGCGTGGCTGGAACACGATGTGCCTCAATGCGGCTATTGCCAGGCCGGACAAATTATGAGCGCAGCTTCTTTGCTAAATGACAATGCCAATCCAAGTGATGCGGATATCGATGCCGCCATGCACGGCAATATCTGCCGCTGCGGCACGTACACCCGCATCAAAGCCGCCATCAAGACGGCCGCAAAAATGGGATAGGTTTCCCTTCGCTTATTCAGATTTATGACTTCAATAATGGCACCTCGCCAAAGTCCAAAACACAACTTCTTATGACGCTTATAAAAACTTCCTATAATCGACGTTCTTTTCTAAAATCTTCCGTCATGGCCGGAGGTGGCCTGATGATTGGCTTCAACTGGCTGACGGGCTGTACACCTTCCATTGAGGAAACAGCAGAACCCGGACTGGTCATGCCCGATGAGTGGTTTGAGATCAATTCTTATTTGAAAATTGGCAACAATGGGGTAGTGACCGTCTACACGCCCAATCCGGAATTTGGCCAGAACATCAAAACGTCCATGCCGATGATTGTGGCCGAGGAACTGGATGTGGACTGGAAAAATGTCCTTTCGGAAATGGCGCCCTACAATGCGGAGCTGTACGGTATGCAATTTACCGGAGGTAGCCGGGGCATCATGTCCCGCTGGGAAGGCTTGCGCATGGCAGGTGCTTCTGCCCGACACATGCTCAAAGAAGCCGCAGCCAAAGCCTGGGAGGTTCCGGTGAGTGAAATTACGACTAAAGCCGGTGTTTTGCACCACGAGGCCAGCGGCAAATCGGCCGGTTACGGCGAGATGGCTTCGGCCGCAGCGGAGATTCCCGTTCCGGAAGAGGTAGAGCTTAAAGAAATCAAGGATTTTAATATCATCGGTCATTCCAAGAAAAATGTGGACGGATTGAGGATTGTGACGGGACAGCCGATGTTTGGCGTAGACTACCACCGCGAAGGCACCTTGATTGCCATGATCGAACATCCACCGGCCTTTGGGATGAAGTTTGAAGCCATTCGCAACCTGGACGATATCAAGGCCATGCCGGGCATTAAGGATGTTTTTAGTATTAAATCATACAATGAAGGCTTTCAAAAAGGTGGGTTTGACACCAATGCTTTTCCCGAGTTGGTCGCCATTGTGGGCAACTCCACCTGGGAGGTGATGAACGCCAAGAAAGCCCTACAAGTGGATTGGCAGAGCACCGAAGCCTTTGTGGAAACGATCAATGGCTTTAGGGGTAAGTCAACCAGAAATGTACCTGCAGGACTCGAAACCACAGCCGATCACAAATCAGAGATGGAGGCTTATGCATCCAAACCCGGCAAAATTGTCCGAAAGGACGGTGATCCGGAGGCAGCCTTTAAAAATGCCACCAAAGTCATCGAACGTACCTATTCTGCGCCTTACCTGGCGCACAATTGTATGGAGCCGATGAACTCCTTCGCGCACGTTGACGGCGACAAGGTATGGATTGCCGGACCGTTGCAGGCACCGGGCATGATTGAACCCACCATCGCGGCCAGAATGGGTATTCCGGTGGAGAATATTGAAATAGAAATGACCCGGATGGGCGGTGGCTTTGGTCGCCGGGCGTATTCGCATTATATGGTCGAAGCAGCGCTGATCTCGCAGCAGGTCAATGCTCCCGTGAAGCTCATGTATACCCGTGAAGATGATATGACCAACGGCATTTATCGCCCAACCTACCAGGCCACCTACCGGGCGGCTTTGGATGAAAATAATAACCTGGTGGCCCTGCATGTCAAGGCCGGAGGTATTCCGGAAAGTCCGTTGTTCGCCAACCGCTTTCCTGCCGGAGCCATTGACAATTACCTGGCTGAGGAATGGTCGATTGACTCTAATATTACCATTGGTGCCTTCCGCGCGCCACGTTCCAATTTTATGGCTGGTGCCGAACAGGCTTTCCTGGATGAAATAGCCGAGGAAATGGGCAAAGACCCGATTGATTTTCGGTTGGAATTGCTGCAACGTGCGCAGGACAATCCCGTTGGTGAATCCAATGACTACGATGCGGCCCGTTATGCCGGAGTGTTGGAATTAGTCAAGGAAAAGTCCAATTGGGGCAAAAATGACGGTGATCTTCACCGGGGCGTTTCGGCTTATTTCTGCCACAATTCCTACGCGGCCCATGTACTGGATTTGACCGTTCAGGATGGCAAGCCCGTAGTTGAGAAAGTAACTTGTGCCATTGACTGCGGTATTGTGGTCAACCCCGATGCGGCAGCCAATATGGCCGAGGGCGGTATTGTGGATGGCATTGGCAATGCTTTCTACGGTGAAATGACTTTTAAGGACGGCGTACCTACCAAAAACAACTTTGACAAATACCGCATGATCCGCATGGGCGAAGCACCCAAAGCAATTGAAGTACATTTTGTGCAAAACGAAATTGCGCCCACCGGACTGGGAGAACCACCGTTTCCGCCAATATTTGGGGCGGTAGCCAATGCACTGTACAAAGCCACCGAAAAGCGGCACTACAGCCAGCCGTTCCTCGGTGATAATGCAGTACTGGGGTAAATTAAAATAATGACATGACCATCATAAAAACATCCTATAACCGACGTTCCTTTCTAAAAACCTCAGCCCTTTCCGGTGGCGGACTGCTGCTTGGATTTAGCTGGCTGGCTTCCTGCCAACCCGAAACTTCTGCCGATGAAGCGTTGGCTATGCCGGAAGAGTGGTTTGATATCAATGCCTACTTAAAAATCGGTGAAAACGGAGTGGTGACCATCATGTCGCCAAATCCGGAAGGCGGACAGAATGTAAAAACCTCCATGCCGATGATAGTGGCCGAGGAACTGGATGTGGACTGGAAGCAGGTGGTTGTGGAGCAAGCGCCGCTGAATACCGAGGCCTATTCCCGGCAATTTATCGGCGGCAGTCAGGCGATCCGCAGAGGGTGGGAGCCCCTGCGCATGGCCGGTGCTTCTGCCCGGCAGATGCTGCGAACAGCGGCAGCACAGGCCTGGGAAGTGCCGGTAGAGGAGGTCACCACGGAGGCTGGGGTATTGCATCATAAAGCAAGTGGAAAATCGGCTGGTTATGGCGAAATGGCTGCGGCTGCGGCCAATATTCCGGTGCCGGAGGAAGTACAGCTGAAAGAGATCGCCGATTTTAAACTCATCGGTACTTCTCGCAAAAATGTGGACGGACAAAAAATCGTGACCGGACAACCCCTGTTTGGGGTAGATACCTACAAAGAAGGGATGCTGACTGCAATGATTGCCCATCCACCCGCTTTTGGTATGAAACTGAAATCAGTCGATGATACGGCCGCCCGAGCGATGCCCGGAATCCAGGATATTTTTACGATCAAGGTCTTGGAAGATGAATTTGAAAGGCAGCATTTTGACACCTGTACCTTTCTCGAAGTGGTGGCCATTGTGGGCAATTCCACCTGGGAAGTGATGAACGCCAAAAAGGCATTGCAGGTGCAGTGGGAACCGTTTGATGATTATACCGAAGAAAGGAAGTTTTTTGGCAGTTCCAAACAAACGCTGACCATCCCCGCCGGGCTGGAAAGCACGGCTGTACAACGTAATAAAATGACGCAGGCTGCCGCCGAAACCGTAAAGGTAGTCCGCCGAGATGGTGATCCCGAAGCGGCCTTTAAGCGTGCCGCCAAGATCATCGAGCGCACCTATACCGGTCCGTTTCTGGCGCACAACTGCATGGAGCCGATGAACTTCTTTGCCCATGTCACGGCTGATAAGGCAGAATTGAAAGGCCCCCTGCAAAAGCCCGAACTGACCGAGCACACCGTTTCCGCCCGCCTGGGCATTCCGGTGGAGAACATCGACATTCAGATGACCCGCCTGGGAGGAGGCTACGGCCGCCGATCCTATGCGCACTGGGTGACGGAGGCCGCACTGATTTCGCAAAGAATGAAGGCACCCATCAAGTTGATGTACACCCGCGAAGATGACCTGACCGGTGGTATTTACCGCCCCGCCTATCAGGCCACCTACCGGGCGGCACTGGATGCGGATAACAATCTGATCGGTTTCCAGGTCAATGCCGGCGGTTTATCAGACAGTCCGCTTTATGCCAATCGATTCCCGGCCGGAGCCATAGACAATTACCTGGCCGAAAGCTGGACGCTCAATTCCAATATCACCATTGGTTCCTTCCGGGCACCACGCTCCAATTTCATTGCCTGCGCAGAACAGTCCTTCCTCGATGAAATTGCCGAGGAAATGGAGAAAGACCCGATTGGTTTCCGCCTGGAATTGCTCGAAAGAGCACAAAAAAATCCGGTGGGCGAAGACAACGATTATGACGCTGCCCGTTACGCCGGTGTATTGGAACTGGTTCGGGATAAGTCCAACTGGGGGCAGACACAAGACGGCGTGCACCGTGGCGTTTCCGCTTATTTTTGCCACAATTCCTATTCCGCCCAGGTGCTGGACATGACTTTAGAAGACGGCAAACCGATGATCCAAAAGGTACACTGTGCCGTTGATTGTGGCATTGTTATCAACCCCGATGCTGCGGCTAATCTGGCCGAGGGTGCCATTGTAGATGGTATCGGCAATGCCCTTTATGGCGCACTGACCTTCACGGATGGCGTACCTGATCAAAGCAATTTTGATACCTACCGCATGATCAGGATGGGTGAAGCGCCCCGGGAAATTGATATTCATTTTGTGCAAAACGACATCGATCCTACTGGGTTAGGAGAGCCGACTTTTCCACCGGTGTTTGGGGCGGTAGCGAATGCGTTGTATCGAGCTACGGGGAAGCGGTTTTATGATCAGCCGTTTGTTAGGGATGGGGATGTTTTAGGTTAGGAGGAATAGCGTTTTATTTTTTTGAAGCGAGAGATGAGTGTTTTGATCTATTGTTAGATATGCCTCCGGCGGGTTCTTTGGCATCGCCCCAAAGAACCAAAAGGCTAGGCTGTACCTGGTTCTTAACGCTGCGAGGACATCCAAAAGCCTAAACGGCAAAAACTCGCCTTTGTGTGCTCGTGTTACTCTTAGTTGCAGAAACAATTGATCATTTTTGACCACTAAGATGATGGTTTGGGCTCAAACAGTTTCCCGTTTTTAACTGCTTTTGCATGTCCTCTTTGGCTAAACCAGCTAAGGCCGGTGGGAGCGCTGGTGGTAAATCGCACGGCTATTGTTGTGGATGAACGGTTAATCGGCATTAGAGGATTTCCGTTAAGAAAATCTTCACAGCGGTGGTCAAAGTAAATGCAGCCCGAAAGATTATCAAAGGAAAGTCATCACTGTCGAAATATCTTCTTCATCATTTCAAATAACTCCGGGTGATTTTTTTCGAAGCGTTTGGGCTGGGTGAAAAAGTATTCACTGGCGACGCTTAGGAATTCAGCTTCATTGGAAGCGCCGTAAGGATTGATATCTGATTGGTTTTGTTTGATCTCTTTGATCTCTTCGTGGATTTCCTTTAGCCAGGGGATGATGTAGGGCTCTTCCATCAGGACCTCCGGAATGCCATCGGTTTCGCCATCGGCTTTGTCTAACAGATGCACAAATTCATGGATGCCAACATTGCTTCGGCTCTGGGGATGATCAAATCCCAGATGTAAGGCCGGTTTGGAGAGGATCATCATGCGTTGCATGGCACCGGTGCCGACCATACCCAGGACATTTCGTTCCTTGCCTTCGGTTTGATAATCCCGATTGAAAGTGCCTTCGTACAGCAGCACCTCATTCAGGTTGTAATACCGCCACCCCGGAAAGCCAAACAGCGGAATCACCGCACTGGCCGCCACCAACAGCCGGTCCGTATCATCCAGCGTAGTCTCGACGCCGGTAATGTCCACATCTTCAAAAAACTGCAGGACAGCCTGCTCAAAGCGGTCTTTTTCGGCTGCGCTCAGCCGGTTGTAATACCTCACCTTTTGGTGTAGGATCTCCTTCCAGGCGGGCGGGAAGGGCTTCTTTTTGTTACCTTCCTTTCGGAAGAACAGCCACCAGCCGAGGGCGATGAAGGAGAGGATGAGGGTGATGATTAGGAGGTTTGCGAGCATTGGTTTGGGTGGTAGTTTGTTGGAATCAGAAAATATGATCAGCAATATACATGTTTTCAAACTTGAAAGTCTCTTGTGAGCTCACTTCTTAAAATACTGTTATTAAGGCATGATTGTCAGTTGATTATACTTTTGAGGCATTTAGGGTAAGGTGTGGTGATTGGTTTTATTGATTTAAGTAAAATGTTTTTAAGTTAATATTTATTCGTCATAGTCAGATAGTTTTATATATCTTTGACAGGCCTGTGGCACAGAGTTTTAAGACTCAGTATGATCCAGGGTTAATTTTAACGGCTACGGCCGTCCCAAATGAAAAAACACCAGTTATATGAAACGCCTTAAGAGGTTTTACACCAAACTCTTACTCCTTTCCTTTTTCTGTACTTCAGCACTTGCTTCAACACCCACAACTTCCAACACCATTGCCTGCGCCAATTCAATTGATGAGGTATTGTGTATACCGTGGGTGCAGGAACAGTTGATTGCACCGAGTCTTTGTGATTTTATTAATGTGTATACCATTTCCTACGGTACTACACTGGGACAAGATGTGATCAGGTATATTTCAGACAACTTTGTAAGCTCCGTTGTAGAATTTTACACCTGTTCGGGCACCCTGCTCTCGTCCTGTACCTACAATGAGATCGGTGAGCTAACTGGTTGCGCTTTTGGTAATGAGGCTTATGCTGATAATTTTGTGCAATTTGGCCATTACTTTTGCCAGGACCCGCTACCGGATTGTTCTGTACCTTGTGTAGTGCCAAGCAACTACATCCTATCAGAGTCCAATATTACCACCAGTTCAGCTACCCTTGTCGCCGAGAACCTTACTGGGGTGCTCTATGGCTGGCATTACCGTATTCAGGGCACTACTCAATGGACGGAGGTGGCCCCTACTTCGGTGCCATCGAAAACGATTACCGGACTTTTGGCATGTGTCACCTATGAATGGCAAGTTAACGCTCAATGTGATAACGGCGATTGGACCGGATGGTTTGGCAACAGGCAATTCATCACAGAATGTATAGAGCCATGTGTGGTCACAACCAATTATACCTTAACGGAATCAAATATTGGCTTGACATCTGCTACATTAAATGGCAATAACCTCGGCGGCTACAGCTCTTATGACTGGCGCTATCGAGTGCAAGGCACCTCGCAATGGACAAATCTTTCAAATACCACCTCCCCGACCCGGACCTTGTCTGGATTAGCAGAATGTACCAGTTACGAATGGCAAATTAGTGTGCAATGTAGCTCCGGCGAGTGGAGCGACTGGTTGGGTACCGGGCAGTTTACGACCGATTGTGTAGAGCCCTGTGTGGTGACGACAAATTATACCTTGACGGAATCAAATATCACATTGACCTCCGCTACCTTGAATGGTAATAACCTTGGCGGCTACAATTTCTACGACTGGCGCTACCGGGAGCAGGGAGCTTCGCAATGGAATGACCTGTCGAATACCACTGTGCCTACGCGGACCCTTTCAGGCTTAACGGAATGTACCACTTATGAATGGCAGATTCGGGTGCGCTGCAGCTCCGGTGAATGGAGCGACTGGCTGGGCACGGGACAGTTTATGACCAGCTGTGTAGAGCCATGTGTGGTGACGACGAATTATACCTTAACGGAATCAAATATCACATTGACTTCCGCTACTTTGAATGGCAATAACCTGGGCGGCTACAATTTCTACGACTGGCGCTACCGGGAGCAGGGAACGGCGCAGTGGAATGACCTATCGAATACCACCGTGCCTTCGCGGACCCTTTCTGGCTTAACGGAATGCACCAATTATGAATGGCAAATTCGGGTGCAATGTAGTTCCGGTGAATGGAGCGACTGGCTGGGCACGGGACAGTTCACAACCAGCTGTGTAGAGCCATGTGTGGTGACGACGAATTATACCTTAACGGAATCAAATATCACATTGACTTCCGCTACTTTGAATGGCAATAACCTGGGCGGCTACAATTTCTACGACTGGCGCTACCGGGAGCAGGGAACGGCGCAGTGGAATGACCTATCGAATACCACCGTGCCTTCGCGGACCCTTTCTGGCTTAACGGAATGCACCAATTATGAATGGCAGATACGGGTGCAATGTAGCTCCGGCGAATGGAGTAATTGGCTGGGTACGGGGCAGTTTATGACCAGCTGTGTAGAGCCATGTGTGGTGACGACGAATTACACCTTAACGGAATCAAATATCACGCTGACCTCCGCCACCTTGAATGGCAATAACCTGGGCGGCTACAATTTCTACGACTGGCGCTACCGGGAGCAGGGAACGGCGCAGTGGAATGACCTGTCGAATACGACCTCACCTACGCGGACCCTTTCAGGCTTAACGGAATGTACGACTTACGAATGGCAGATTCGGGTGCAATGTAACTCCGGGGAATGGAGCGACTGGCTGGGTACGGGGCAGTTTATGACCAGCTGTGTAGAGCCATGTGTGGTGACGACGAATTACACCTTAACGGAATCAAATATCACGCTGACCTCCGCCACCTTGAATGGCAATAACCTGGGCGGCTACAATTTCTACGACTGGCGCTACCGGGAGCAGGGAACGGCGCAATGGAACGACCTATCGAATACCACCTTGCCTACACGGACTTTGTCAGGCTTAACGGAATGTACGACTTACGAATGGCAGATTCGGGTGCAATGTAACTCCGGGGAATGGAGCGACTGGCTGGGTACGGGGCAGTTTATGACCAGCTGTGTAGAGCCATGTGTGGTGACGACGAATTACACCTTAACGGAATCAAATATCACGCTGACCTCCGCCACCTTGAATGGCAATAACCTGGGCGGCTACAATTTCTACGACTGGCGCTACCGGGAGCAGGGAACGGCGCAATGGAACGACCTATCGAATACCACCTTGCCTACACGGACTTTGTCAGGCTTAGCGGAATGTACCAATTATCAGTGGCAAATTCGCGTACAGTGTAATTCCGGCGTGTGGAGTGACTGGCTGGGTAGCGGTGCATTCATGACCACTTGTCCAACTAATGAAGATTTTATGTTGCTGCTGGCTGATATTACCGTTGATCCAGGAGAACAATTTTGTATTCCGGTTACTGTTTCCGGCTTTACAAATATTCTATCGATGCAGTTTAGCATCAACTATGATGCCTCGGCCTTAATGTTTACCGGAGCACAAAGCTTTAATGCCAATATGCCGGGTTTTAGTGACAATAATATGGCCAATGCTACACCAGGAGCCATTACTTTTAGCTGGATTGATCAGATGAACGGAGGCACCACCTTACCGGATGGATCGACGATGCTGGAACTTTGTTTCCAGGTGGTGGGTGACAATACTTCCGTCATTAGTTTTTCCGGCACTCCCACCACGATAGAAATTATCGATGGTAATCAAATGAATGTGCCTTTTGCCAGTGAAAGTGGTACGATAATCGTCAATGGGGGGACCGGAAACGACAACGACTTAGATGGCGATGGCTACTCGGATATCATAGACTGTGATGATATGAATCCGGAAATCAATCCGGGAGCGGAAGAAATTCCAAACAACGGCATCGATGAAGATTGTGATGGGAATGACACTGTATTTACTGGAGATGACGTCCTCTTGATTGTCGAAAGCGGGCTATCAGCAGCTCCGGGCGATACCCTTAGCATCCCCATCAGTGTGCAAAATTTTAATCAGGTAAAAGGCCTGCAATTTTCACTGTCTCTGCCGGAAGCGAATATGGCCAGGTTTGTGGGTGTTGAGTATACCAATGCTATACCAGATATGCCGGGTGGTGGCATTTATGATGACCAAACAATCAACTTTATCTGGTTTGACAATATGTTGGAGCCGCTCACCCTGGAAGACGGCACCATTTTGCTTTACGCTCAAGTTGAACTGCTTGGTGAACCCAATACCTGCTCAATAATGGAGTTTGTTGATTTTCCTACCGATATCGTAGTTTTTCTGGAAGGGGATATCGAAGTTCCCCCGGTAGTTCAAACCGGGGACTTTTGCCTGAGGGGGACCACGGAAGTTTCTGGTTGGATACAAAACGAAGAGGGAGAACCCATCAATCAGACCACAGTTTACTGTAGCGACGGACAGGAAGTGACCACGATGGAAGATGGGTATTACCATTTTGCTGACCTACCGGTGAGTACCGACATCACGATTACGCCCTACAAAAATGTCGATTCTCGCAATGGGGTTAATGTGGCAGATATGGTGTTGATCCAGGGCCATATTCTGGGCACTTTCTTCAATTCTCCTTATAAAATTATTGCGGCGGATGTCAATAATAATAGTTCGGTTAATGTTGGTGATTTGATCAATCTACAGCAGCTCGTTTTGCTACAGGTAGATACTTTCATGAACAATACCTCCTGGCGGTTTGTACCGGCAGATTTTGAGTTTACGGATCCCTTACATCCATTGGATGAAGCTTTCCCGGAAGAGAAGACCTATACCTCGCTCGACAGTATTGTGGAAGATGCCAACTTTATGGCAATCAAGGTTGGTGATGTCAATGGATCCTCCGATACGGATGAACGGGCATTTATTGGACAGCTCCACGTAAAATTGGCCACCGAGCCAGTGAAAAACCTGACGGAATTGTCCGTGAAATGTGCCGGTGATCAAGACCTCTCCGGGATTCAGCTGGCCCTGGATTACGATGCAACCGCTTTCCGATTCATCGGCATCAAAGGCGGGATGTTGGCCAACGTTGGTCAGGTACGGGTGATGGACGAAGCGGGACAGTTACGTCTCGTTTGGTTTGATGATCGGGCCGATGCTGCCGGTATTTCCCTTCAGGAGGGCAATGATCTGTTTGTATTCCGTTTTGCACCTATTGCGATCAAGGAGAACAATGAGCAGACATTTAAGGTGAATACCTCTTTTGCCCTGGGAGCTACGGCAAACGGCGATGAACTTGAGGTTATAGAGGTCCCTTCTTCCGATGAAGTTGCGGTTCCATTAGCCGACAAGGCAAGACTTTCTTTCTTGAATACCATACAAGTTCGCCCCAATCCTTTTGCCACAGATTGTGCCTTGGAAATTATGGCCAATCAAAAAACTCAGATTCAGATAGAAATCGTATCCAATTTGGGCATACCTGTATGGTCATCAAATCAGGAGTTGCACAGTGGACTTAATGTGGTAAAGATTCCGGGTGTGGTTTTGCCAACTGCGGGTATCTACCACGTTTTGGTTCGGACACCTGTAGACAACATTGTACAAAAAATTCTTTATCAACCTCGCGATTAATGAAGTATCTATTTTCTCTTTTGCTTAGCTGCTTTTCTCTTTTAAGTTGGGGGCAGAATGACCCTCTTATTTCTATAGAACAACGCTTCTTTCAGGGCGGATCGACTCCAGTAGCGGTCAGGGTAGAAGGAGTGGAGGACTTGCTGGGATTACAATTTGCTCTTGAGTGGGATCCTGCTGCCATCACTTTTGATAGCGTGGGTGACTATATGCTGCCAGAGCTCATGGACAATTCATTTGGTCTGGAGGATGTTGCTGATGGCTTTCTGTCCTTTGTGTGGTTTGATGCAGCGCTGGAAGGATATAACCCGGAGCAAGACGAAAAGCTATTTTCTGTTTATTTCTCGCCCAATGTCGCGGTTGCCGACACCAATGTTATTCAGTTTTCAGCTGAAATGACACCACCTGCTATCGTCTACTGGGATGAAGGAAACATAGCCGAACTTCCGCCCGATACTATGTCGGGGGCATTGTGGTTGTCACAGGCTCTTGCCGCAACGGTGTCTGCTGTGACGCACGTCAGTTGTGCCGGAGGAAACGATGGAAGTGTAGTCATCAACGCCGGTGGTGGTGCGGGCAATTATACCTTTGAGATGGACGATATGCAAAATACGACCGGCATTTTTGAAGGCTTGCCTGCTGGCAATTATACAGTTTTGATTACTGATGGCGATGGCAATGAAGTTAGTTTACAAGTGACGATTACAGAACCATCGCCGCTTTCCGTCCAGGCCAATGCAGGGGAGTTGCCCTGTGTAGATTTGCCGGTCGGCAGCATAGAAACTACAGTGACCGGTGGCACCGGGGCATATGAATACTTGTGGAGCAATGGCAGCACCGAAGCCATACTACAAAATGTGGCTGCCGGGCAGTATTCACTTGTGGTGACAGACAGTAATGACTGTTCGACAGAGGTTGATGTGGAACTTATGAATGCCACCTTTGTGGATACCTTGCTGACAACTTCCCCAACGTGTGCCGGGGGGAATGATGGAAGTGCTGAGTTGAGTTTGCTCAATGAGGACGTATTGATCACCTGGGATGATGGAACTACCGATAATACGGTTTCAGGACTTTCAGCCGGTGTCCATGAAGTAGAAATTATTGACGGAAATGGGTGTCTTGAAATATACACCTTCGCACTCAATGACCCTCCAGAAATCAATCCAAACATCAGCTTGATTTATGGATGTGGAGATGGTAATATTTTAGCCAGTAGTAATCCACAAGATGGAGCTGAACCTTACGAAATTACCTGGAGCAATATGACTACAGGTAATTTTGCCGCCAGCCTAACCGCTGGAACTTACGGTATATCTGTGACCGATGGCAATGGCTGTTCGGTTTCCTCCGAGTTTACGGTAGACTATGTAGCCCCGTTGACTTTTGTGGCCGAAATCCAGGATGTCACCTGTGCCAACGCCCAGGATGGCGCGATTGATCTGACAGTAATGGGCGGTCTTCCCCCCTACACCTTTGCCTGGAGTGATGGCAGTACCAGCGAAGATATCACCGAGCTGGTTGGAGGTACCTACAATGTAAACGTATCGGCAGGAAGCTGTAGCATGTTTCAATCTTTTGATCTTTTTGAAGCTCAGCCGATAACCGCTACGGTATCCTTTGTTCCTACCGGGGACAATCTAGTGCAGGCAGAGGTAATGGTCATTGGAGGCGTGCCTGGGTATGATATTATGTGGAGCAATGGAGTGTTTGGTCCTATCGCCACTGATCTTGTTCTTGGAGAAGAAATCCTGCTGACTATCACTGATGCCAATGGGTGTATCTATGAGGAAGTTATTGTGCCAACGATAACCAGCGATCGCGATTTAATCACAGGGGCAAACATCGTGGTTTTCCCCAATCCAAATAATGGTTTAATGTACCTCAATTGGCATGGAGCCGTGCCGACAATCGAAAAGATATCAATGGTCAATGCCCTGGGGCAATCCGTTCCACTTCAATATCAGCAAGGCAGCTCATTGGCTGTCAGTATTAATGTACCGTTTTCTCAGGCTGGTTTTTATTGGCTCTGTGTAGATACACCAGAAGAACAATTCAGGATTCCGGTGAAGATAGAATAGGGGAGCAACGCTTTGAAAAACCTTAGTTTTTAAAAAAAAACTTGCACACCCCACCCTTTAATCGTAATATTGCAATGAAGAAATAATAGGAAAGTATGGGATTGACAAAAACTGAAAATTTTTCTACAGAACAAAACGAGCTGGCCACCATTGCTAAGGCATTGGGGCATCCGGCAAGAATTGCCATTATTCAGCACTTACTTAAGATGAATACTTGCATCTGTGGTGATCTGGTGGATGAAATTCAGTTGGCGCAACCTACCATTTCCAAACACTTAAAGGAGCTAAAATCAGTTGGGATAATTAAAGGCACCATTGAAGGGACCAGCGTCAATTACTGTATTGATGCCAAGAAGTGGCGGGAAATACAGGCCCATTTTAACGGACTCTTCAATACTTATGTAGCCGATCAAGATTGCGAGTGCTAAAAATTTTTTTATCCAATTAATTGCTATATAGCAATAAAACGATTAATTATGAGAAATGTAACCATTCTGATCACATTCCTGGTCTCCATCCCGCTGTTGAGTTTTAGTCAGGAGGCCGATGCGAAACTTTACAAGAAACTCACAAAATACTGCAAGGGTATTACCGCCGAGTTTGACCAAATTCCTGAACAACGGAAAGCAGAGTTGAAAGAATTTGGCGAATACATCTACGAAAAACGCATCGCCAATGAACCGGCGAATATTACGGTAATATGCACGCACAACTCCAGAAGAAGCCACATGGGACAACTCTGGCTTTATGCCGCTGCGGCCTGGTATGGGTTTGAAGATGTAAGAGCTTTTTCCGGAGGAACAGAAGCTACCGCTTTTAATCCTCGTGCAGTCGATGCTTTAAAAAGAGCGGGTTTTGGCGTGGTGAAGACAACCAGTACCGAGAATCCTACCTACAAGGCTACTTTTTTACGCGGCCGCAGTAATCAACCGGGCATTATCATGTTTTCAAAAAAATACGGTGATAGCCAAAATCCGAATCAGGATTTCGCTGCCGTAATGGTTTGTAGCGATGCCGATAAATCGTGCCCGGTAGTACCCGGCGCTGATGCTCGTTTTTCCTTCCCTTTCGATGACCCACGGTATTTTGACGGGACACCCTCCGAAGAAATGAAGTATGATGAAACAAGTCGGTTAATTGCCCGTGAAATGTTTTTTGCCATGAACCATGCCAAGGAACTCTGGATTGTGGAGCAGGAAAAATTGAAATAATTGCATTTGTTCAATACACAAAAATTGCAACATGTCTATCAATACAACTCCCGGGCTTTACCCTGCTCTTCAGCAGTATTGTGAAAGTATTTTGGGAGAACAAGAGCTTATCCCGATGGATCGGAAAAAACTACTGGCCAGGCTGGCAGATTATATTGGTCAAAAAATGAAACTGGGTCACACGGTGAAACTGAATTTTATCTGTACCCACAACTCTCGCCGCAGCCACATCAGTCAGATTTGGGCGGCTACAGCAGCTGCTTTTTTTGGCCAAAAGGCCATCAAAACCTATTCCGGAGGTACGGAGGCCACGGCCTTCAATCCAAGGGCAGTAGCGGCTCTGGAAAGGGTAGGGTTTCAAACTAGTAATCCAGGAGGTCAAAACCCACATTATCAGGTCTCTTTTTCACCTGAGGCTCCGGCTCTGGAGTGTTTTTCCAAAACCTTTGATGATCCCGTGAACCCTCAGGGCGGGTTTGCGGCAATTATGACCTGCTCCGATGCCGATGAAAACTGTCCTTTCATTCCCGGCGTGGAATTGCGCCTGCCCCTGACCTATGATGATCCCAAGGAAGCAGACGACAGCCCGGAGGAGACGGCTAGATACGATGAGCGGGTCCGACAGATCGGAAGAGAGATTTTTTATGCCATGCAATTAGTTAAACAAACAAATGAATAAGTCAAGTACAACAAAACCCAGGAAGCGGTTGTCTTTCCTGGATCGGTATCTCACATTGTGGATTTTTCTGGCCATGCTTATTGGTGTGGGCATTGGGTATGGGTTTCCTCAGTCAGCCGATTTTATCAACGCTTTTACCAAAGGAACCACCAATATTCCCATTGCCATTGGATTGATCCTGATGATGTACCCTCCATTGGCCAAGGTCAATTATTCCATGTTGCCACAAGTGTTTAGAAATGTCAAAATCCTGAGTTTATCGCTGGTGCTCAACTGGGTAATTGGCCCCATACTGATGTTTGTGTTGGCCATCGTTTTCCTACGGGATTATCCCGAATATATGACTGGCTTGATCCTGATCGGCCTGGCCCGCTGTATTGCGATGGTCATTGTATGGAACGATCTGGCCGAGGGCAGCCGCGAATACGGAGCGGGCCTGGTGGCGCTAAACAGTATTTTTCAGGTCTTCTTTTACAGCTTCTATGCCTGGATTTTCATAACCTTGTTGCCGCCGCTGTTTGGATTTGAAGGCGCCATTGTTGATATTTCAATTGCCACCGTGGCCGAGAGTGTAGCCATTTACCTGGGCATCCCTTTTCTGGCCGGATTTCTCAGCCGAGTATTGCTGGTCAGGGCCAAAGGGGAGGAATGGTACCAGACCAAATTTGTTCCATTTATATCTCCAATCACATTGATTGCCTTGTTGTTCACCATCGTGGTCATGTTTAGTCTAAAAGGAGAGCTAATCGTACAGATTCCGCTGGACGTATTACGCATTGCCATACCGCTGCTGATCTATTTTGGACTGATGTTTCTGATCAGCTTTTTTGTAGGCAAAAAATTGGGTGCCGATTATCCACGCAATACCGCCATTGCCTTTACGGCAACGGGCAACAATTTTGAATTGGCCATTGCGGTGGCCATTGCCATATTTGGATTGAATTCAGGACAGGCCTTTGCCGGTGTGATTGGCCCATTGGTAGAAGTTCCGGCCTTAATTGCTTTGGTCAATGTAGCCTTTTGGCTGAGGGGGAAATACTATTCGTAATAAAAAAGCCTCACCGCACCCGGCAAGGCTTCAAAAAAAGGGGAAATATGAAAGGTGGTAATTGTGCCTTTAAGTTTGCCCCAACTTAAGAATTCTTCGTGGTCAGACCTTTTGGAACTCCTGGCTTAGCTCGTAGAGCTGTTTGTCACGTGGGCCGAAGAAACCCTGACCAAGTTCCTCCATTTTTTCGCCCAGCTTTAAGCGGATCAGTGTTTCCAGGTCGAGGGGCTGACCGTCTTCGCGGTATTTGTTGGCCTGGGCTACGATCTTGTCGAGGCCTAGCCATTCGTAGCGGGAGAATTATTAATCAGGAAAACTCAACATAACTTCCTTAACTTTTCCTCCTCTCAGAATCTTTAGCTTGAAGGAATTTCGCTCTTCTTTTTCCATGAGGTAGATGGATTTGAAAAATGCTATGATATTTTCTTCGGAGACAATGGGGATATCGTTTACTTCTAAAATAATATCACCTCCTATACTAATTTCTTGATCACCTATGCGACATGGCACATTTCCACCTTTTAGATTGGCCATGAAAGCCGGGGACAATGCCACCACACTTTGAATTAATATCCCGCCGGGTTGGGGAACATTTAATAATCTCGCCAATTCTTTGTCTACCAGAACTCCATTAATCCCGGTCCACCTTCTCTTATCACTATCCACCACCAATTGCTTGGTTACATTGATCGTGGCAGCAAAACCAATTCCATCAAATCCACCGGACTCACTAACAATGTAGCTGACAAGGCCGATAACTTCTCCGTTCCTATTGAACATGGGGCCCCCGGAATTCCCCTGATTGATGGCGGCATCAGTTTGGAAAAATTCGGCAAAAGTAAATCCTTCCATTCGCGTCTTTTCAATGCTTTTTCCGCTGATTATTCCCTTGGACAGCGAGTGTTCCAGTCCAAAAGGTGCCCCAATAATAAATATATCATCCCCAACATCTGCAAGATCTGAATCTCCCAATTCAGCAACCGGGTACTGGTTGTCGAAATAGACCAATTTGATAAGTGCTACATCAGCTACAGTAGCCAATCGAACTATCTCTGCAGGAAACTCCTTCCCGTCATGAAAGATCACTGTTATATGCTCAGCATTATTTACCACATGAGCAGCTGTTAGCAACTCACCCTGATCTGAAATAAGTACTCCGGATCCTTGTGAACCCAGATAACTTATCTGGCCATCCGGATGCTCAATCTCTTCCTTTGTTTGGATGATAACCACACTCGGACTTACCTTTTTGTAAAGATCACTCAATGACTGACCGCACAGAACACCTGGAATTGAAATGAATATACTAAGTATAAAATGTTTCATGATTTTGATAGTTTGTCCATGTAATACAACCTTACTGTGTCTTTCTTTCCTTTTAGCTTTATATCACCTATTTTAAGTGCGTCGTTTCTCAAAGATTCACTTAAAACCGCGTTCAAATTTTCTGATATCAGAATATCCTTTTTATACTCATTACAACATTTCTGTATTCTTGATGCGGTATTTAGTACATCTCCGTGATAGGCAATCTCTCTTTTTACATCACCCACCTCTGCTACCATCACGTATCCTATTTCAAGCCCTGCTTTAAATTGCGGGAAGAGTCCAAATTTCTGTTCATAATATAGTTTCTTCCGCTTTAAGAGATTGCTATAAGCGAAATACAATTTTATACAATTATCTTTTTTTACTCCATCTTTCGCTGTCCAGGTAAGCACTATTTCATCCCCTATATATTGATAGATGCTGGCCTTAAATTCGGACACTAAAACTGATATATCCTGAAAACAGTTTTGGATAAGCTGGCTATACTTGTAGTGGCCTAATTTTTCAGCTATTCCGGTAGAATTCCGTAAATCCAGAAACATAAATATTCGATGTTCCTCTTTTGGTGAATAATATTTTCCACTGAGCATCTTTCTTAAATTTCCAGGGCCGAACCTTTTTTCAATTTCCCGGATAAAGTCGATGAGGAACCCAATCAGAAAACAATAAAAGATCAGCAATATCATTTGAGCTGAATATAGCCAGGAGTCTGCCAATCCTTTGAGGCTCATATTGATTTCCATAATCCGTTTAAAATTCCAGATGGAAAGCAGGATGATCAGTATCGTAGCCAATAGGAACATGGTAGCTCGCAGTACAACTATTTTACTGAAGGATATCCTTTTGTAGAAAAAATTATCCAAGGCAAACTCCACACTACCAAATATGAAGCCCGCAAAGACCGAACTTACCAAATGGAATCTGGAGTATTTAAGGAGATCCATCTCACCTTGATTATCAATACCGACCCTTCGCATGAGCGTCCAAAGCAGTAGGGCCAACGACCAAAAAAGGAAGTGCCTAACAATTGTCCTGAAATAGTTACTGATCTTTATCATCTCCTCTTTTTATAGGGAACCATAGAAATGCCTAAACTGAAAAACAACCCATTCGCAGTGTCGTAGTGGGCATCCTCAATTAGATCACCCTGAAGCTCCATTTTTCGGGCAAGAGCAATCCCTCCGGAAGCTTCCAACTCTATGTGCTTACCAACACGATATTTCAGAGAAGGCCCAAGCACAACACGAGAATAGACCAGCATATCTACCAGCTCAATATCATTGAGTGAGGTCGTTCCTGTATAGTTGACATTATAGCGCGAACCACTCGCTTCAGCCTTCAGCCCAGCTGTGACTTTCCCAAAGTAGTGATCATAAGTGATACGGCGTGGCAAGAGCACATGAAGCTTACTTTTTTCCGAGCTGACGGTTAATTGAAGTGTTGGAATAAAACGGGGTTCACCAAAACTGGATAGGTAGGCGATACCTCCTCCGTACGAGAAACGGTCAGACTTTTCCTTAATAAAGAGTAAAGCGCCGTTCATCAGAAAATCATCTCCTTCAAGTGACGTATTGAATGAAGAAGATAGGGTTGGATTTAGCGAAAGCAATACCTTCCAGTCATTCGCTAACTGATGCAAAACTGTCAGACGATAGCCGAGAAGATGCAGATTTTTCCCATCCACTCCTAGGTTGAGGTCATTGTCTACAATAGGCGTCACTAACCGATACTGGAGTCCGTTGATCAAAACCGTCTTCTCATTTTTAAGTTGCTTGGGAAGGTTCAGAAAGAAATTATACTCATTCATTTCGACTTCCTGATTCAGCGGAGAATTCATTATCTCAGCGCCTGGAAGTCTGGTAAAACTGGACCCTGCCAGTTGAAAATCCTGTGACATTAAGGGTGTGCTGATTAGCAAGAGCAACCCGCAAAGTATGTTCAAAAATGGTCTATAAGAAAGTTTCATGATATTTATTTTGGGAGAGATACTTTGTAAAATAATCTGTACAGAACCGGCACCAATACCAGCGTGATCACGGTGGCAAAAAGTAGCCCGAAGATGATGCCTATCGCCAAGGGCTCCCACATTTCTCCACCGCCGAGCCACAAAGGAATTAAACCCAAAGAAGTGGTAAAGGTGGTGAGCAGGATAGGTCGAAATCGTTCCAGTGCAGCAGATAATATAGCATCGTATGGATTTCTTTTATACTCGTCCAACTCCAATTGAATCCGGTCAATGAGTACAATCGCATTATTGATTACAATACCAGATAGAGAAATAATGCCCAGGAATCCGGTGAAGCTCAAGTTGGTTCCGGTGATAAGCAGTCCCCCCACAACACCAATGATCCCGAAAGGAACGGCAAGCAGTACGATACTACTTTTTCTCACGGAGTTAAATTGCATTACGAGAAGCAGGATGATGATGAAAAATGAAATAGGCAGTTTGGCCGTGACCGCACCCATTGCATCACCGCTTGCTTCGGACTCCCCGCCGAATTCAAAAGTATAATCACTCCCCCATTCATCCTGCTGCTCATTTAGCCATTTTGATATTTGGGCAGTGATCTCAGCAGCAGTGTAACCAGTTTGTAGTTGAGATTCAACAGTTATGGTTCGATTGAGATTTCGTCTGATAATTTTGGCCAACTGCCAATCTACGCTGATGTCGGCAACCTGTGCCATTGGAACAGTGTTACCTGTCATTTGACTGTAGATATTCAATCCTTCCAAGTCTTCATAGGCCACATCAAGGCTACGTTCGGTTCGCATAGATATTGGAATGTTGTCCTCTTCTTCGCGATATTCTCCAACGGTATAGCCAGACAATGTGGTGTAGGAAGATAACGCAACATCTTGATTGGTCAGTCCATTGTAACTAAGCTTAGATGGATTGATATCAACGTAAACCTTCTTGATTTTTGGACCCCAGTCGTCATCTACATTGCTGGTCCCGGCTATGGTTCGCAGCTGGTTTTTCGTTTCATCAGCAATTCGAGTTAACTTTTCCGCATCAGGTCCACTAACTCTGATTTGAATAGGAACACTAGCTCCGCCACCACTTGTGAGCCTTTTCACCGTAACCTTGGCATCCGGAAGATTGTTAAAAGCAAACTGATTGATCTGATCGATGACTGTCTGGTTGTCATCACCGGAAGTGGTATTGACCAGCAAATGTGCGTAGTTCGTCTGTTTTTGGTCAGGCTGATAACCTAAATCATAAGACTTTGGACCTTCGCCAATGAAGGAAGACCAATTATTCACACCACAGGGTCTTTTGTCATTGACGAGCAGACTGTCCGATAAATATCCTTCCATCAATGCGACTTGCGAATCGGTTGTTTCTAAACTTGTTCCGGTAGGTAACATAATGTCTAAAGTCACCAGATTACGATCACTGTCCGGCATAAACACAAACCCAAGTTGACGCATGCCCACCAGCGAAAATACCAGACACCCCGATACCACACACAAGATCAAAACGGGTCTGGCCAGTGTCCAAACAATGATTCGCCTGTAATACATGGTAAGTTTTTCGAAGAAACCCGGCTTTGGATTTTTGTCATTCTGCTTGACTTTAATCAATACAATAGCCAGCATCGGCACGATGGTCAATGCCATAAGCCATGAAGAGATCAAGGTAATCGTGATCACAGAAAAAAGTGGCCCCATAATCTCACCCATCACAGAGTCTGCTACGAAAAATGAGAGGAACGCTGCAGAGGTAGTCAGTGAACTAGTAAGCAAGGGCACCATCAACTCCTTACTGGAAGAGACAGCTGCATCAAATGCCTTATCCCCTTTTTCCATTTTCACCATCATAGATTCAGCCATCACGATGGCATTGTCCACCAACATTCCCAAGGCCATGATCAGTGCGGCCAATGAAACCTGATTGAGGCCAATGTCAAAAACACCCATCAAAAACAGTGTCATTACAATGGCAGCAGGAATCAAACTGGCAACCACAATCCCTGTTCTCAGACCCAGGAACATCAGCATCACAGCCAAAACAATGACCATACTTTGAATGAGGTTAGAAATAAAATCGCTCACACTTTTAGCTACTGAATTATCCTGTGAAGAAAGTCGCTCTCCTGTGATACCTACAGGAAGCGTTTGGTTGAAGCGAGCTAATAGTTCGTCAACCTCTTCGCCTAATTGGATGATGTTAGCTCCTTCTTTTAGTGAAATATGCAGGCCAATGGCAGATTGGCCATTCATCCTTACAATGGTTTCCCGGGGGGAAATGTAATCTTCATAGACATCAGCTATGTCCTTCAGATAGACTGATTCCCTTCCATTTCCAACCGGAATGAGCATATTCTGAATGTCCTGTATCGTTTCAAAATTTCCGGAAGGCTCCAGAATGACACGCTCATCCCCGACACTGATCTGACCAGCAGGAATAATGATATTTGTGCTGGATATGGTATTCTTGAGTTCATTGGCCGATAATTCTATTTTCGCCAATTCCGCATCATTATAATCAATAAATACCCTGCGTTCCGACACCCCAGAAAGTTCAACCTTGGCCGCATCCCTTAACCGAATCAGCTGATTCCTCAATTGATCCGCATACTTCTCCATCTCCTTGGGTTCATACCCATCATTTTTTAAACCCAATGCTATTCCATAAGTAATGCCTAAGTCTTCGTCTTTCAAATCTGGGCCTTTCACAACCCCGGAAGGAACATTTACATTGTCAATTTTCCTTCTTAAGCGATCCCAAATGGGTCTAAGTTCTGACTCGCCAACGTTCTCTTTCAAGGCAACTTTGATAATGGAAATACCTGTTCTCGATTCGCTTTGGATATAATCAACTTCTGGTATCTCCTGCACCACTTTTTCCAATGGGTCGGTAATCAAAAGTTCCATTCTTTGCGGGCTTGCCCCGGGAAAAACCGTGACAATACTCGCTATTCGAATAGTAAAAGGAGGCATACTGTTTCTTGGTAATGAGGCATATCCCGTAATCCCAAGAATGATGATGATCCCTAATAGCAAATAGGTAACACGATTATTTTTAATTGCAATAGCAGTCAGGTTCATAGCTGTTGGTTTATAAATGAGACTTTCATTCCATCATAAAGTGTTCTTAAGCCAGCTACAGCTACAATTTGATCTTGCATCAAACCGGATATTACGATAAAGCCCTCCGAAGCGAGCCTGCCGATTTCTATCGCCATTTTTTTCGCTTCATAGACTTCATCATTTATGGGACTTAAGACATAGACAAATTGCCCGTTTTCGTCTTCGCCCACAGCCTTGACTGGGACGATCAATTGCTTTTCCTGATCCTCATTACCAAAAGTGAACGTAACCTCAACCGGCATACCTGGCCGTAAATCATCTGTGGGGTTGACGAGAGAGGTAATCACCGGATAGGTGCCACCAGAAGAAGTGTATCCAACTTCTGTGATGACTCCATCAAATTCACTTGATAGCGCAGGTATCCTAATTTTGGTAGGGCTTCCATGCTTTACCTGGCTGATGTACTTTTCAGGCACACCAACTTGCGCTTCTATATCATCAGCATTTTCCCGACTCATCACAAGGATCGTTTGCCCCGATCTTATTACCTCATTGACACCAACCTGTACCGAGGAGACAATGCCTGACATTGGAGCTGTAATGATGGTATAAGAAAGTTGAGACCGCTGCTTCTCCAGCCTCTTCAGAGCTATTTCGTATGAGCTTTGCGCATTGGACAATGTACTCTTGGCCTTCTCGTAGTCACTCAATGAGGCATTGTTGGTTTGGTAAAGTTGCTTGATCCGTTCAAAACTGGAAGAAGCGGTTTCTAGCTGAACTTTCGCATTTGTTACGTCCAGCTGAGCCTGCTCAAATGCAAGCAAGGCATCCGTTTGGTCCAATTGTGCGAGGAGTTGCCCCTTTTTTATTCGCTGACCTACAGCAACATTCAATTGGGTAATTAGCCCTCCGGTACGAAAACTCAAGTTTGTCTCAGAACTTGATTGGGTGATCCCGTTAAAGGTTCTTGTGGTTAAACCTCCAACTGATTCTACTATCCCATATTTGATAGGTTTGATCAGCTCTTTCTTTTCTTCCTCACCTGAATTCCCACACCCATAGAGCAGGATTAGTGAAAGAAGTACTAAATAGGTATTTTTCTTTTTTTTCATCAGTTCTGATTAATTAAGTATTGTTGAAATCGGTTATTAAAATCCTGAACCTGATCTTCGGGCATCAGCATGATAAAAGAACCTACATTGAATTCTAATTGCAGGTGAGCTTGGATATACTCATAGATGGAAAAAGCAGCCGCTAGTTCGGCTTGCAGTGCTGTCTGCTGTGCATCTATCAATTGAGTAATCGTTACTTGGCCCTGCTTATAATTTTCCTGAACCAATTCAAAGTTTTTATTTGCACTCTCTGATGCAGATTGGCTAAATCGAATATTCGTACTTGTACTCAACAAATTGAGCACACCAGCTCTGATGCCCAGCTCCAGATTCTGGTCTAGTTGTGTTTGGGAATAGCCCAATTGTTCCAACCTGACTTTGGATTGCTGGATAGCTGCTTTTCTGCTGAACCCATCAAAAATCGGAAATGACAGTGAGATGCCTGCAAACCAGGAATTGTTCTGCAATTCAGTCACTCCTAATGCAATAGCGGAAGCGTCCAATGTAGAGCCAGCCCCACTCCTGCCCAAAACCTGAGAAGTCTGTACCTGTAATGCAACTGTGGGCATATAAAGCAATCGTTTACTTTGTGTTAGCTGACGATTAGCAGCATTTACATTTTCAACAAGTGCCTTTTTATTGGGATTTTGTTGCTGACTTTCCATCACCAAAAAATCTGAAACAACACGCAAACTTTGTGGCGTTTTCGCAACGTCGGCCAGTGGCCCCTGACTAAAAGCTTTAAACAAATCGCCTTGCAGGGATATATCCTCAATATCATATTCCGGCTCTAAATTATTCGCTACCAGCGTGTTCAATTGAAGTTTCGCAGCTAGCAGCGTAGTTTGAGCCTCAATCACCGATTGGTTGGCAAAAGCCAATTCAGATTCCCATCGATAGAGGTCTTTGTTAGTGGACGATCCGAGGTTTACCCGAATAGCTGCCAGCTCCCTATTTTTTCGGGTGTTCGATAGATTTTCTCGCTGTATCAGCACGTTTGTCTTGGCGGATAGCACATTTAAATAAGCGGTATAGGTATCATACAGTATCCTCAAAACTTCAGCTTCCGTATTGTACTCCTGTGCTTTTTCCAGATACTTCGAAATCTTGACGGCAGCGATGGCTTGCTCCGAGTAGATCAACTGAGTAAAGGTGAGACTTGCTGCTAAAGACTTCTCTGGTGCATTAAATGCAGCACTTGCCCGTTCTTCGTTAATTTGTGATGCAGTAAGGCCTGATTCAATACTCGGCAATAAGTTTGCTCTTGCAGACTTCACGCGCACCTTACTTCCCTCTATATCCTTATAACTGATTTGAATACTGAGGTTTGATGCTAAAGATTTTTCCGCAATCTCTTCGAAGGAATATGATTTGACCGTTCCTTCATCGTCTCCTATAATGGTAGCGGTAAAAAGCACCTCAAAAGGAATAGGGAGTTCTATTTTTCTGGCCGTAGCAATATTGACATACAGGTTGTCTTTAGTATCCACCGTCACGGGTAAAGATGAAAGATCCGATCCCGATGCAATCTCATCAACCATGATAGCAAGTTTTCGAATCACCTGCTGTAGGTCGTTTTCATTGGCCATCGATCCTAGCACCCCATAATACAGCAGTCTGGCGTTACCAGAGAATGTTGGGATCTTTCGATCATTGAGTTGATCGATCAGCAATTGAATCTGCGATTTGGTTTGATTAAGAAGCACAGTGAAATAAGCAGCATCTGTTTCTGCCGGTAATTGACTGAGTACCTTCTCCATGTTAGTACCAATAGGAATGATAGATAGCTCTGTATTTAACTTGATAGAAAGCGAATCAATCATATTCCGGGCTTTTTGTCGATTAACAGTAGATATGGCATGTTCGTCCACAAATACTACTACCTTCTTGAAATCATGAATCTGATGAAATGCTTCCAACTCTTTTTCCAGGTTGCGTGTTGGCCAGATATAGGTGAAATTCCGTTTTCCCGAGGTTCCATTTGCATAAGGAATTCCTTGCAACACAGGGTCGATAATTCCTAAAGCAATAACGGGTGTCAAGGGGTCATTCACCAATGAGAGGCTTTTAGCACTTATACTTCCTACTGCAAGGACAATATCTACCTCACCGTTCAGTTGGTCATACGACTTTTGTGCGGATTCAACATCGACAATTCCAAAGGTGGTCGATTCCAGACTGACTTTTCGGGATGGCCCTGTGGTCTGGTCAATCTCTTGAATCATCTGGTTTACTATTGCTTCCAGATTAGGGGATTTCTCAAAATCGGAAATCACCCCAATTTTAACTGGTTGTGCCCATACCGGAGCAGTGCAAAAGAGAAAGACAAAATTTATTAAAAACTTCATGGCTTAGATTTATGGAGTATTCAATTAATTAACTTTCGTCCATTCAAGATCTGCGGATACGAATCGAGCAGTTACCTCAAGAAGAAGTTTATTTCCTTCCACCTGACATGTTACATCCAAAAGCCTTCCTCTCTTTTTAGAATATATTTTACCCACCCATTTACCGTTTTTATACTCAAGGTTGAGCACTTCAATTTCTGTGTTTCGTTCTCCTTCATCGCTGATAGGGTTTCCTATGTACTTTTCATCCACTTTGTAGATTTCTACTTGTGCTTCCTCTGTCTGCCATATTGCTATGATTTCATCCTGCTGATTTTGAGCAAAAAGCTGGGTTGATACGACGCAAAAGATAATTGTGAATAAATGCATAATAATTTTCATGATTGTTTATTTTTGATTTCGATGCAAAAGTATCAACACCTCCACCCTTCATGAAAAAAGATTTACGAACCACCAGCATAAATGAACCAAATGGTCATCGTGATGAACAAAGCCTTTTAATTATCAAAATGAAACTTTCATGCGACGAAATCATCACTTCATTCATTTGCTTATGTTTCCATAAAATCTGAGTATATTATTGCATGATGAGTCAAGCATTATCGAAGACAGAACGCTTCCTAAAAGTGGGGCCTTACCTCCTGTGGTTTGGGATGCATACCGCTGTCGGTTTGGTATTAATCTCTCAGCGAAGTGTGGCAGAAACTATTTACTATTTGGTTACCTACGTCTTTTTTGGTACCATAATTATTTGGTTGTTTGGCTATAAACTCTTTCCAGAATATTTAAAAAGGGAAGGCAAAATCGATAAGAAGTTAGGGTTATTAATTGCCACAAACATCTTATTATTTGTACTGGGCATTTTATCGCATACTATCATGGCGGAAGAGATGGAATTAACTCAAATCCGTGATCAATATGCCCCCAAATCCGTCCGGATAGTTTTGTGGATAATGATGGTGTTTTTAGGTGTAATATACATGGCGAGCATTCGGGTTGCTCGTGTCTACTACCTCAACGCTGTTCAAAAAATTGAGCATAAAGCCCAAAAAGTTGAGGCCGAACTAAAATTATTAAAAAGTCAAATAAGCCCGCATTTCCTTTTTAATACACTCAATAACATTTATGGACTCGCCTACCTGAAAGATGAAAGAGCTGCTGTCATGATTTCAAAGCTATCCAAGCTACTACGTTACTTACTTTATGATTGTGATCAGCCTAAAGTGCGGTTAACCAAGGAAAAGGAGCTGATAGAAAATTACCTGGACATACAACTTCTGAAACATGAAGATGTCCAGAACGTTGATTTCTACCATGCGGGGATCACTCAAGGCCATATGATTGCGCCCATGATCCTTATTAACTTTATCGAAAACTGCTTTAAACATTCTGACTTGGAAAACAATCCTCAGGGCTGGATCAAAATCAGCATGGAAGTGGAAAACAACGAGCTTAATTTCCGAACGGAAAATACGATTAGAGAAGACATTGTGGAAATTCCAGTGGACCGAAGGGGAATCGGACTAACGAATTCATTGAAATTGTTGGAAGCAAATTATCCAGAGAAACACAAAGTGGAAATAACCAGAGAAAACCATATTTATCAGCTGGATTTAAAGATGACATTATGAGTTTAAAATGCCTTATTGTCGATGATGAAAATATTGCCCGAAAAATTCTTTCGGATTATGTGAGTAAAGTCCCGGAATTAGAATTGGTGGCTGCTTGTAGCTCTGCGCTCCAGGCACTCAATCATATCAAAAATGACAACATTGATGTCCTGTTTCTTGATATTCAAATGCCCGATATTACAGGCCTTGATTTTCTGAAAATCTTACCAAACAGCCCACCCACTATCCTAACTACCGCTTATTCTGAGTATGCTGTTCAGAGCTATGAATTGGATGTCGTAGACTATTTACTAAAACCAATAGATTTTGAGCGGTTTTACAAAGCGGTTACCAAAGTCATTTCCGCAAAAGACTCCAAAGTCGACAATCTTCCAAAGTCTACCTCTTCGCAGCAAACTGATAAACTATTCATCAAAGCTGATAACAAGATCGTTAAGATCTCCTTTAATGAAATAATTGTAATTAATGGTGATGGGCCTTATGTGAAAATCATCACAAAGAACGGACGAAAAATCATGTCACTACAGTCTATGAGTAAGCTAATCCAAATGCTTCCAGCCAATTTTTTTCGAGTCCACCGATCACACATTGTGAACATAGACCATATTGATAGCATTGATGGTAATATGATTAAATTAAAAGAACAGACTGCCATATTGAGCAAAAACAAGCGAGACGAATTTCTTAAGCTGATCGATCAGTTAAATCTATTAGGAGATTGAATTATTATGTGAGGGGTGGGCATTATTTCAAGTCAATTAAAAAGCTTGAGTAGAAACCCACGACCTGTTATTTGAAAAATATGTATTGATTGAAGTAGTCAAGTATAAGTTAAAATCCAAATAACCAAAAACAAAAAAGGCCAAGCACATCACATGCTTGACCTCTTTTTTTCTGTATTTTTACTTTTTGACAACTCAAACGACAACTCGGTGGTTGTTTTTAGGTTTAATTCCTTGATAATCAAGGTGTTTGTCAAATTTTAGCGGTCCGGACGGGAATACCTCTGTTTTTGCTTAATCTGCTGTCTGTCAGTGATATAAAAGGTGTTTTTGTGTTTGAGGTGCAAGGGTTGGTGCAAAAAATGTGCTATTTACAGCCTTCTTCTGTGAAGAGGCAGGGTTTTTCTTTTTTAGGTGGAGGTGCATACTCTTTTGCTATCATCAGTACAAAGTCTTTTTGGTTTCAGCTGGTGATTGCTCAAAAATCATTTATCCAGTTGGCAATTCAAAGCATCTTTTCTGAATAATTGAAACAATATAGCGTGTCACTGAAAATTTTCTTAGTTTTGAGGTGTGAGACAAAAAAGATTTATATCGATCTTCTTATTGTGCTTGTTGGCTGCTGTCAATTGGCACAATACAATTCTACACACGCATGACGCGTGGGAAGAAGGTCATTTCTTAGCCTCACACACGCATGATGACCACCGAGTTGGCCATGACTACAATACAGAAAACTCTGATTTTCTAACTTGGTTACAACAAGTTTTCGGGGATTTTGAGCACGCTGATTTGGGGCAGGATCACTTCGAACAATTCCTGCGGCCCCAACTCCAATCCGGAGTAGATGAAATCCCCCCCTCTGTTTTCTTTCCTGCGTTTTGCATGGAGGCAAACACCGATTTTTCAACGCTGGAATACTTCCAGGCTCGGTCGATTCCCGCTTGCGTGCAGCCATTTACTGATCCTCCACTTCTACAGCATACCCCCACTCGGGGCCCTCCTACATTTTCCTGATTTTCATTTTGAATTGGAATGTCCTGGCATTCCTCAATTATTCTATTGTTAATCACTTAATTATTCAGGAAAATGAAACGACTTATTTTCGTCCTATTTCTTTCTCTCTTTTACTTCGCTGCTTGTACAAATTCCGATTCTCAATCACATGACGATGGCCATAGCCATGAAAATACTACTCATTCTCATGATGATGGCTCGGAGCACTCACATGCTGATGATCATTCGCATGATGGGGATCATGATCACGATCATCCCCACCAGCAAGAGGAGTTTTCAGTTGAAGCTGATTCCTTGCAGAAGGATAGTTTAAAAATTCAAGAGCAGCACTAAAATCAAAAACCATGTTAAAGTATATTTTGGCAGCATCAGGATTCGTCCTGATGCTAGCTTGTCAATCCGTTGAATCTGGTCACGCCCATGGTGGAGCAGAACACGCCCACGGAGCCGAGGATGATCATGCCCACGGCGAAGAAGTGGCCGTATCAATTACCGAATGGACCGACCAGGTAGAACTATTTGTTGAGTTCAAACCTTTGGTCATTGGTCAAGTAAGCCGGTTTGCAGCACATTTCACCCGCATGTCCAACTACAAACCAATTGAAAAAGGACAACTCACTGTAAGCTTGATTGTAGGCGAAAAGGGCATCCGACAAACAGTAGACGCCCCTTCCTCACCAGGTATTTTTAGTCCTTCATTACAGCCTGCGGTAAGTGGCAAAGGGCAGCTGGTTTTCGAGCTGGTGACTCCAGATTTTTCTGATAAAGTTGTTCTTCAAAATATTCAGGTCTTCGCCAACACGGAGGAAGCAACAGAGGTCTTGGCCGGGATAGAAGAACCTGATCAGGGCGTTAATTTTTTAAAGGAGCAGGCCTGGAAAATCGACTTCGCTATCCAGCCGGTACACCAGCAATCCATTCACGAGGTGATCAATACTTCGGGAGAGATAAAGGCAGTTAAGGGCCAGGAAAAGGTCATCGTTGCAAAAAGTAGCGGTATTGTATTCTACAGAAATGCAAAACTTCAGGAAGGCCAGGAGGTCCGATCCGGGGAAATCCTATTCAATATCAATAGCCAAGGGCTGATAAAATCTAATCTGGAGGAAAAATTTCAAATAGCTAAGGCCAGCCTGGAAAAAACGAAAGCCGACTTTGAGCGGGCAGAGGATCTAATTTTAAAACAAATTATTGGTCAGAAGGAGTTTGAAAAACGAAAAATGGATTATTCCATTGCGCAGGCCGAATTTCAAACCCTGTCCAATTCCTACAATGCAGGAGGTCAATCTGTTGGGGCGAGCATGGCCGGTATCATCAAAAATATCATGGTGACCGATGGGCAGTTTGTAGAGGAAGGAACACCGTTGGCGGAAATCACCGATACCCGGCGTTTGCTACTGGAGGCTCAAGTTTCACAAAAATACTTACCGCAATTGAGTCAGTTAAAGTCTGCAAATTTTAAGACTCCTTATCAGCAGACAGTACAGTCACTAAGTGACTATAACGGTCGCTTACTGACCTATGGAAAGGTGCTTGAATCGGGAAGTAGTTTCATTCCAGTGTTGTTTGAACTTGACAACCTGAGAGAACTTATTCCCGGATCATTTGTGGAGCTGTTTCTACTGACCAACCCCATCGAAAATGCCCTGGTTATTCCCAAATCTGCACTGATGCAAGACTACAATTTAACCTACGTCTATGTCGAAACCGGAGGAGAAAACTTTGAAAAAAGACAGGTAAAGCTAGGGGTAGATGATGGTTTTAATGTACAAGTTCTCTCAGGCTTGAAGCAAGGAGAATGGGTGGTGACGAAAGGAGCATATCAGATTAAAATGGCCTCGATGTCTTCCACCATTCCGGCACATGGCCATGAACATTAAATTTTGTGACAATGACCAAAAAAATGTTTTTTAGAAACCTACTCTTGGTAATTTTGGCTGGAGGTTTATCCTCATTTTGTTTTGGGCAAAATGCCAGCATTAGCTTGGGGGAAGCCATCGACCGGGCTAAAAATAACTACGCCGGAATAGAACGAGATCGCTTATCGGTTGAACAACAAAATCAGTTGACCAGCTCCGGCCTGCTGACCCCCCCGACTCAACTTTTCTTATCAGGAGAAGAATTTGACTTTAATGGACAATCGGGCGTTCAATCACTGAACGTACAGCAGAATTTTTACCTGCCTAAGGCAAATAAATTGCAGCGGGCTTATTACCGGCAAGGAGTTCAAGTTGCGGAAAGAAAATTATCTGTCACCGGCCAGGAACTGGAGCGTCAGGTAACTCTCTCTTATTACCAATTGCAATACGCCAAGCAAGAACAAAATCTTGCTGCTGAAAATTTGGCATTGTACAGTGATTTTCTGGAAGTAACGACAGAACAACTGGAGCGCGGAGAAACTGGAAAAATTCCTCAATTGGCGGCTCGTTCCCGCTTGGGACAAGCTCGACTGGAAGCCGAACACGCCGATGAGAAATACCAAATTGCGCAAACCCTTTTCAATCTTTGGCTCCAGACAGATACGACCTACGATGTCATCGGAGAACTGCCATTGGCCCCTTTACCGGTAATCGATACCAGTTTGCAAAACAATCCACATTTACAGCTACTCCAGGCAAAGCAGGAACTGGCACAAGCCAAAGTCGAGACTCAAAAAGTCCAGCTCCTGCCTCAAATAAATACAGGCCTTCGGCTCCAGAATGCCTTTGGAAATTTCCCGCTGTTTGGCTACCAGGTGGGGATCAATGTGCCTCTTTTTCGGAAATCCTATCAATCACAAATTGATGCAGCACAGGTGGGCGTAAAGGTACAGGAAGCTGTATTCAAAACGGAGCACCAAAAACTGGAGCGTACGGTAAGCGAATTGCGCTACCGGGTGGATCACCAACGGCATATTTTAGAATACTTGCAAGAAGACCTCCAGCCGATTGTCCAGGAACAAAATGAGGTGAACGTGGACGCTTATCGGGAAGGAGAGATCAGTTATCTGGAATATCTGGATGGATTGGAACAGGTAATCCAGGTAAAGCAACAATATTTAAATGCCTTGTTTCAGTACAACACATTAAAAGTTGAACTGGAGTATTGGCTGGGTAATTAAAAAAGGATAAAAATGCTTAATCGAATTATACAGCTTGCGCTGAACAACCGCCTTCTGGTCCTTGCGGTTTTTGCCCTGGTCATGCTTACCGGTGCATATATCGCTTCTGATATGGATGTAGATGTATTCCCGGATTTGACCGCCCCTACCGTTACCGTACTTACGGAAGCTCACGGCATGGCCACAGAGGAGGTCGAACGCCTGGTCAGTTACCCACTGGAATCGGCACTCAACGGAGCCCCCAATATTAGGCGAATTCGTTCTTCCTCGGCTATGGGAATATCCATAGTGTGGGCGGAATTTGAGTGGGGGACAGATATTTATAAAGCTCGTCAGATTGTTGCCGAAAAACTGGCTACCGTAGAAGGAAAACTTCCGGAAGGGGTAGAAAGTCCGACCCTGGCTCCAATATCATCCATTATGGGCGAAATCATGTTAATGAGTCTTAGCTCCGATAGCCTAGCACCAATGGAATTACGTACACTGGCCGATTGGACCGTACGCCCACAGCTATTGGCCATTAGTGGTGTAGCTCAGGTCATTGTTATCGGAGGAGGCTATAAGCAGTATGAAGTAGTGGTTGACCCTATGAAGATGAAATACTTCGGCATTACGCTGAACGAGCTGGAAGAAGCGGCCGCGTCCGCAACGGCCAATGCCTCCGGAGGGTTTATTAATCAATACGGCAATCAATACATTATACAGGGTGAAGGGCGTACCAATTCGGTAGAAGAAATCGGTAATACTTTGATTAAAATGCAAGGTAATGACCCGATAAGGATTGTCGATATCGCAGATGTCCGGATTAGTGTGGCTCCAAAAATAGGGGACGGGGCAGTTAGTGGACAATCCTCCGTCATTCTCACACTGATGAAACAACCCAACGCCAACACATTAAAGCTTACCGAGCGGATCGATGAAACCATGCAGGGCGTGCAAAATCAATTGCCCGCAGGTGTAGAACTGAATACCCATATCTTCCGACAGTCCAATTTTATTCAGGCCTCGATTGATAACCTGCAAAGTACCCTCTTCGAGGGAGCTGTTTTTGTTAGTATTGTATTGTTTCTTTTCCTTTTGAATTGGCGAACCACTTTTATTTCCCTGATCGCAATTCCGGCTTCTCTATTGGTCACCATTATTGTACTCAAACTACTGGGATTTACCATCAACACGATGAGTCTGGGTGGTATGGCCATCGCTATCGGAGCCCTGGTAGACGATGCCATTATCGATGTTGAAAATATCTTCAAGCGATTGAGGGAAAACATCAAAAAGCCTATTGGGGGAAGGGAAAGTTCGCCGAAGATCATATTTGATGCCTCCAGTGAAATCAGGAATTCTATTTTGATTGCAACGTTGATCATCATTGCCGCATTTATCCCACTCTTTTTCCTGAGTGGTATGGAAGGCAGGTTATTACAACCATTGGGCGTTTCTTTCATCATCGCCATCTTTACTTCGCTATTTGTGGCAGTGACCTTAACACCGGTGTTGAGTAGCTATATGCTCAGTGATGAAAACCGCTTGAAGCGGCAAGCTGCCGGAAGCTGGGTAGAGAGAACGGTTGGAGCCGGTTACCGAAAACTGCTACATTTGGCATTAAAAATACCGGGATTGGTGGTCAGTGCAGCCATTATTTTATTTGCTGTGTCCATTTTCCTCTTGACTGGTTTGGGGCGAAGTTTTTTGCCTGAATTTAATGAAGGATCACTGGTGATTAGCGTAGTGACACCTCCAGGAACTTCTCTTGATGAATCCAATAAAACGGGAGCTCTGGTAGAAAAACTAATGCTGGAGATGCCCGAAGTAGATATCACTTCGCGGCGCACCGGCAGAGCAGAAATGGACGAACACGCCCAGGGCGTAAACGCTTCTGAGATCGATGTACCCTTTTCTTTAAAAGACCGCAGTGAGGAAGCATTCCTGGAAGCCGTAAGAACCCGACTAAGTATTGTGCCGGGAGCCAATATTACCATCGGGCAACCCATCGCCCACCGGATCGATCACATGTTGTCTGGCACGCGGGCCAATATTGCGATCAAGGTGTTTGGTTCTGACCTTAATCAATTGTTTTCTACCGGCAACGATATCAAGCAACAAATTGAAAGCATTTCCGGGCTGGTAGATGTCAATGTAGAACAACAAATTGAAGTTCCCCAGGTACGCATCCGACCCAACAGGACTATGCTGGCCAAATACGGAATTCGTGTGGGGGACTTTATGGACTATATCGATGTAGCCTTCGCCGGTGAGCGAGTAGGGCAGGTTTTTGAGGGGCAGCGCAGTTTTGATTTAGTGGTTCGCTACAATGAGCAGAACCGCAATTCAATTGAAGCAATCAGCAACAGTTTACTGGATGCCCATTCCGGGGAGAAAATTCCACTTTACTACGTCGCAGATGTAGAGGTAACTGGTAATCCCTATTCCGTGAGCCGCGAGAATGTACAACGCAAAATTGTTGTATCGGCAAACGTGGCGGGGCGAGACCTTCGTGGAGTAGTTAATGATATTCAAAATGCCGTTGAGGGAAATATCACCTTACCGGAAGGATACCGCGTAGAATACGGAGGGCAATTCGAAAGTGAAGCACGTGCCACACGGTTGTTGCTGCTGACCTCATTTGGTGCTTTGCTTGTCATCTTTCTATTACTCTACCTGGAGTTTAGCAATCTGACGCTCGCCGGTATTGTATTGATGAATCTTCCATTGGCCCTAATCGGTGGTGTTTTTATTGTTTATTTCACCACCGGCATCGTTTCCATAGCCTCAACGATTGGCTTTATCAGCCTCTTTGGTATTGCGGCCCGGAATGGTATTTTGTTGGTAAGCCGCTTTCAGGTTTTGCAAAAAGATAGCAACCTGAGGGAAACTATCATTGAAGGTTCGCTAGACCGATTAAATCCTATTTTAATGACCGCCCTTACGACCGGACTTGCACTCATTCCATTAGCTCTGGCTGGAGGAAAGGCCGGTAATGAAATTCAAAGCCCAATGGCCATCGTCATCCTGGGCGGGTTGATTTCTTCTACATTTTTGAATTTATTGGTGATTCCTAGTGTGTATTTGCTTTTGAACAAAAAAAGCCTCACCGCACCCGGCAAGGCTTCAAAAAAAGGGGAAATATGAAAGGTGGTAATTGTGCCTTCAAGTTTACCCCAACTTAAAAATTCCCCTTCTTTGACAAATTTCGTGGTCAAACTAAAATGTGAAGCGCAAAGCGACCATAGGGAGTGGCGATTTACATTTTCGATTGACTCTAAACACGAGATTTGTCAAAGAACCAAAAATCTTCGTGGTCAGACCTTCTGGAACTCCTGGCTCAGCTCGCAGAGCTGTTTGTCACGTGGGCCGAAGAAGCCCTGGCCAAGTTCCTCCATTGTTTCTCCCAGCTTTAAGCGGATCAGTGTTTCCAGGTCGAGGGGCTGGCCGTCTTCGCGGTATTTGTTGGCCTGGGTTACGATCTTGTCGAGGCCTAGCCATTCGTAGCGGGTAAACTCCAGGGTAATGGATCGATCGGTCTGGTAAAGGTTATCGCTCTTTTCGTAGCAGAATTGAGCGATCGTCCGGAAGATGGTTTCCTTATCGGAGGTTTCGCCCAGCTCGGCTTTGGCATCGGTTAAAATGCGGTCCACCTGGTCGATGGCCAGCTCCGGGAGGATCTCCTGGTAATCGTCGTCCTGGCATTCGTATTTGCGGGGGCTGAATGCCTCTTTCTCCAGGTCATCAGCCAGCTCCAGCAATAGGTCAGAAATAGGAGAGGGGTTGAGCACCTGGTCAACCTCCTGCCAGGCCTTCACAATGGCGCAATTGATCTCCGCAGCCATCAATGGCGGGAATAGGGCAAACAATCCCTGTGCGGCCTCCTCTTCGGGCTCCGGCTCTTCCTCCGGATCGGTGAATGGTTCGTCTTCTGTTTCCTCCGGATCGAGATCGAGGTCATCGATGGGCGCCGGCACAGGTTCCGGCTCCGGAAGTGGGGTAGGTTCTGGCTCCTGGTTGAAGTAGGTCACCAGGGCCTCCTGTAATAGCTCCTGTTGGCTGATCCCCCTTTCTTCGGATTCCTTCACAAAGAGCTCCTTAATGTCGGCATCTACCCGCCCCGCAATGGTTAACGTCTTTTTTTTAGTTTGCATAGCTAAATTTTTTGACTGCAATTTATGGGCGGGCGGTAGGCAAAGTCAAAAAATCAGCTAAAAAGTACCGTTACATTTTTTCAGGTTCCATTCCTTAACCACGCCGTCAAGTACTAATGACGCCACATAGATTAAGACTGCAAAAAGGAGGGACTGCGCAAACAAATAGAGGTAAGCCTTCCGTTTTAAGCGCATCACAGTTACCCGGCAGCTACTCCCCGATCCGTTGGGCGCGTAGTTACAATATTGCCCCCGGATGGTGCCTTCAAACTCCCGTTGGCACTTGGGAGATATACACACCTTGCGATAGTAAGCCGTTCGGGGAATACGAGCGATTACATTAGCCCGTTTGTTTCTACCTAGCTGTAAAGCTTCCCTGGCTTTTTCCTGGCTCTCAAACCACTGTAAGGCTTTAAAGTAGTCATTGTAAAGATTGTCCATGCGATTTTGTTTTGTGGCTGTAACAGGCTGTTACAACGGTCTAACAGGTATCTAACAACTTGTTACAGCCTGTTTCACTGATCTAACACCGGTCTAACAACTTGTAATGGCCATGTAACAGGCAGCTAACACCATGAAACAACGATCTAACAACCTGTTATATTCCCGTTACAAGCTGTTACAGCCATCTAACAACTTGTAATGAGGCTGCAACAGGCATCTAACAACGTGAAACAACCGTCTTCTATGTTGAAAAACAACACTTCCGACCACTTTTTTTAGTCTAGGCACAAATTTTTTTTATCACTCCCAGAGACTTTTCTTTGAGTGTAATCTAATGATTCATTTTTTCCTTTTTTCGAAAGCCCCCCCCTTTTTCATAAAGGGGCTTTTGAAAAAAAGACCAAGCGTAATACTCGCAATTCCTTACTCCCTTGCCTAAAGTCTTCTATCAGCGGTCTAATGCCGCAAAGTTTTATTATAGCTAAAGGTGGGGGACGCAATCTAAACAAAACGGTCTTAGAGCCGTAGACGGTTGATAGCGTTGAATCCCCCATTTTTTAAGTCTTGGGTAATAAGGCTTTTTGCCTGATTACTATTTTATACCCATCTGGTATGGCTGACCACTGAGCAACACTCTGCGAATCCGATTGAGCAACTTCTTTTCAATTCTTATAATAGCCTTATTGCCGTGCATACGCTTGACTAATTCTTCATAGCAAGCCAATAAGCCTGGATCTTGCCCCTTAGCTACCCAGGCACTCTGTACCAACATCCGTCTGACCAATTTATTGCCGCGCTTCGTTTGTCTTCCTACTCTAAGCGTATCTCCTGAGCCGGACACATTTGGGATCAAACCCACATAGGCACACAAGTGATCTAAGTTCTCATAGCGCAGCATATCCCCCAGCTCTGTTAACAAAATCATACTCACCAGTAAACCCACTCCCGGTACACTCTTGAGTAATTTAACCTGATCTTGATATTCCGGCTGACGGCTCAATGCCACAATCTGACGATCCACCTGCCGTAATTTCTTTTGGTAATATTCTAACTCTTCAAGCAAATGATCCAAACTTTGTCTTGCACTTGTGTTAGATATCTCCAAGTTCTTTAACCAGCCTTGATAGGCCTTGGTCCACGAGGCTGAGCCTCCTCCATATCTATAGTCATAAAGAACCAAAAATGACTTGATCTGGTTCTTTATCCGAGTCTGCTTACCTACTAATTTATTACACCGATAGCGGATTAACTCCCGATCTTGTTGTACCTTTAGTGAGGGAACATAGATGCCCTCCAACTCCTTATTCCTTAGGCTACGACCTAATTTGCAGGCATCTACTGCGTCTCGTTTTTGCAATCGTTCTTTATGTTTGGTCGGTACATCACTGGGATGAACTACTATATTGTTAAAGCCACACGACGACAGATCCCGATGGGTCTTAAAGCCTGTTAAGCCTGCTTCGTATACCGTATAGTATTCTCCTCCAGGAAAGTGCCGATCCATGTAGATGCGTAGCACATTGGCTTCCGGTGGTTGTTGGAATACTTTGTGGAAACTTGATTCCGTATAAATTCCAACATTCCATTGTTTTAAATGTACGTCGATGCCGATGTACAACTTTTGTCCTGAATAATTTGCTTTTTTCATAGAGCTTTGGGTTTTGAGTTAAGCAATATTCTCAAATTACGGCCCAAAGCTCGTTTTTCAAACATACTAACTAACAACCTGCTAGAAGTATCTAACAAGTGTCCTAACGGGTTGTAAACCATTGCTTTGGGGTGTTAGAGGATATTCTTCTTTTCTGAGGCTGTTTTGCTATGAAAGATAAAGAGTTGTAAAATTAATTTCAAATTAAATAGAACTCTATACTTTTCCTTATCTTTCCTTTAAAACCCTTAAAGATGACTAAAGAAAGCTTTGAAGAACAAATAAAAAAAGAATTAAGAGACTTAGATAGAGAACAAATCATACAATTTGCCTGGCGTTGCGGTATTCGGGCTTTACCATTTTTCGGCTACAAAGGCGATTTTTCTTATTGGAAAAAGGAACCGGATATTCAAAAGAATTTATTTAAAGTATTTTATGCTTTAGATGCTGCCTTCGCTGTCGGCACCTCCGACTCTGGCGTTACAGCCAGAGTCGAGGCCAGAGCTGGTGCCGTCGACGTTTTAGTTGCAGCTGACGCTGTCAACGCCGCCGCTGTAGAAGCCACCAAGGCTACCACTACCTTTGCTGATGCTTCCGATATCGATGCAACGCTCGCTGCTAACGCCGCTATCCTAGCCACCGCTTACGCTAGCACGGCTGCTAGTCTAAGAGGCAGGAGCAGAGCAAGTGTTGCCACCAATGCATGCAGTGCTGCAGTCAGTGCTGCCAAAGCCGCAAACTATGTGAGCGTCGCTATTCAAGATCAAATTTTAGAAGACCTAGAGAGTGTAAAAGGATTAAAATCTCCTGTTGTTTCTACAGAGTCCTTCGAAAAGATTTGGAGGAATTTTCAAGAAGCATTAATTAATATTGAGTGTGAATATTGGGGAAGGCTTTATCAAGGAATTTATGAAAACAACTTTAAATTAGACCAAGGTGCTTTAAAGAGAAGATTGAGAGTACCTAAAGAAATTCGGGATCAAGGTGCGAAGGCCGTAGCTAATTATTTAATGGAGCTAGAGAGAGGAGAGGCTAAAAGGCTAAATGAAGCTCGAATTATCATATTAGGTGATAAAGGAGCAGGGAAGACCAGTTTAGCCAAAAGGTTAGTTGATCCAAACGCTAAAATGCCTACGGATCAGGAAAGTACAAAAGGAGTTGATACTTCAATTTGGACTATTAAAGACAAAACGACTGATATTAACGTAAGCATCTGGGATTTTGCTGGGCATACCGTAACACATGCCGCTCACCAATTTTTTCTTTCGGAAAGGTGCCTTTACATCATGGTCTATGATGGCCGTACCGAAGACCGGAATCGGTTAGAATATTGGTTAGACCACATGAAGAACTTTGGAGGTGACTCTAAGGCATACATTGTTGTTAATCAAAGAGACGATCATATTGTCGATATCCCTATCAACTATCTTAAAGAACAGTACGAAATTATAAACGACTATGCTTTTTCGATAAAAGGAGACAGTAAAGAGCTAAAAGAATTTCGAGTTGAAGTATCAAAATTTATCAAGCACAACCCATCTTGGGAACAGCAGGAAATTCCGGAAAGTTATTACAAAGTCAAGGAAGAGTTGGAACAGTTATTTATTGATAAGAAGAAAGAACACGTAACCAAGGAAGATTTTGATAAAATAGCGGAGAGAAATAAAGTAGATGATATTGAACGCTTGTTAAAGGATTTAAATGCACTTGGCGTTAGCCTTTGGTACAATAACCTAAAGAACTTTGGTTCTCTTGTATTAAACCCTAACTGGATTAGCTACGGGGTTTATCAACTAATTAACTGGCTAGGAAACCATAAACAATACTCTTTATCATTGAAGGATTTTAAAATAGTTTTTGCAGATGAACTGGAACGTTATCCGGAGGGAAAGTGTCACCAATTTTTTTTTGACTTAATGAAACACTATGAGCTGGCGTATGAAGGGACAAAAGGGAAAAGCTTAGTTGTACCGCATCTATTAAAGGAGGACCGACCTAAAGAATTACCAGATTTCGGAATTGGAGAAAGCTTAAAGATTCAGTACAACTCCAAACAGCAATTGCCTGCAAATACGATCTCCAGGTTTATTGTAAAACATAATGAACAGATCAAAGCTGAAAGTCTGGTTTGGAGGTATGGAGTTGTATTAACAAAAGGAAAGGGCAATGTAGCCTTGGTTCGAGAGGAAGATCGCACAATTAGTGTTTCCGTAAAGGGACCAGATAAAAGTGATTTTATTGCTGAATTAAGGGAAACGCTCAATGAAATCTTTGATAGCTACAAAAGCAAAAAACCGGAGTTGCAGTACGGAATTGAGCGATTTGGGGAGATTACAGCCGATGAAAAAGTCTTGCCAGTTTTGAATAGAAATGAAGTTTCGGAGGAACTTTTCTTATCTGAATCAAAAATCCTCAACCATTTTGCGCTTAAAAAACACTATTTCGATGATGAGACGAACAGATCAGTTCCTATAGAAATTGTAATCAATAATTACAAGATAGAAGCACAGAATTATTTTTCTCAAAGTCAATTACAAACCTTAAATCAAAACACATTCAATTTTAAAGACTGCAATTTGGACCTTCAAGGGAGTCTGGATGAATTGTCTCAACTATTGCAATCAAACGGCAATAAGAATGAAGCTAATAAAATAGACGAAGCTAAAAAGCTATTAGAGTCACTTGAAGGAGCAAAGAACAAGGAAGAAGTCAGAAAGAAAGGAGCACTGCGGAGATTAGGGCGTATCGTCGAGGATATGGGAGATGAAAAATCAAAACTACACAAATTGGTGTCTGGCCTGGAATACGGCGTTGGCATCGCCCAGGATATTGCTAAATATTACAACGGCATTGCGCAATGGGTTGGATGGCCACAGGTGCCAAAGCCTTTGCTTGGGGACAAGGATAAAGACAAGAAGGAGTAAAACCCCTCCAAAGTTGAACACCCCTGAACACCCACCGAACACCCTATTGTTCAATTGTCCAACTCCTAACTCATTGACTACCAATGTCCAGGTGTTCAATTGAACACTTTTGAACAGGGGGTGCCTCAAACCACTCCCCCACCGGTTTTGATAGGGGGCCTGGCCAGTGCCTATTTCCTTCATTTAACAGGATCGAGCCACCAATTTGCACACTTTTGCATAGGTATTGCACAGGCAACTGTGCAAAAATTCATACTATAACTGTCTGACTATCAACACGCACCTGTGCAATTGCACAGCTTTGCACAGGGGAGGTCCAACACCTCTCCCCCAACATGGGCGAGAGAACATTCCAATTTGGACAGTCTTGGACAGGTGTTGGACAAGCAACTGTCCAAAAAAACGAATCGTAACTATTTGATTATCAATATTAGCCTGTCCAAATGGACAGTTTTAGACAGGAGGCGTCCAAAACTCCTCCCCCACCAGTTTTGATAGGGGGATCGCTGATTTCCGTTGCATGGCCAGGGAACACCCCAAACTGCGTAACATTGCGTAGGTACTGCGTAGGGGATTGCGCAGTTTCCAAAGCTGTAACTTGTTGATTATCAATATGCGGCTACGCAATTGCGTAGGTTTGCGTAGGGGAGTGCCAAAAACACTCCCCCACCGTGGGAGAGAGGGGTTAAGTCCCCCCTTAACTAGAAGGGAAGTAATGGATCATATTCTTGAAATTCGTAGACCAAAACTAAAGGGTTTTCTTCCCAGCTTGACCGGCCATGGATCGACTCCCAAAGAGAACAGAAGGAGGTGATCGGGTCATCCACCCACTTGTCATCCTTGGCCTTACCGGAGGGGTAAAGGAAATATGAGGTTTTATCCCCCTGGTCTGCTGGCTGTTGACTCAAAATACCTTCCTGGATGGCGTCTTCATCGGTCATATCTTGAAGCCTTTCTAAACGGACTTTAGTGACAATCAAGTGAATACGTGCCGCTTCCCTGGGCATGAAAATAGAAGGTTTCCACCTATGGCAGCCAATAAATGTATCATCGGCTCGATACAGGTAATTGCCTTCCACCTCCCGAAATACATCAGCTTGCTTGAATGCTGAACAGTCAAAGAAAGTTTCCCTTACCCAAAGCTCATCTCTAACCGCATATTTCGGCTTCCTAAGCCATGTTTCACCGTTACCGTTCGTAATCTCATACTCTCGCTTCGAGTTGGCTCTGATGAGTTTAAATTTAGTGTCCAAATCGCCCTCAATTGGTGGTTTCACTATTCGCCTGGTTTGTGTTTTATCACCACGCAAAATGGCTTTAACCATTGGAGTGTTGAATAGAATCGGCTTGATCCGGTTTCTCGAACGCTCATCTTTGCTTTTCTTCGCTCTACTCATCTTAAAGATTTTTACATGTTAAGAAATGATTGAAAGAATGTTCTTGTCCATCGAAAAGGACAATAATCTTTCTGCTGTCCATCAGCTTGTCCGCTTGTCCCTCTCCTTGTCCATATTGTCCGCTGCTTGTCCACAATGGGAGCCCTTTACAAAGCTCCTTGTCCGCTTGTCCGGCTCAATGTCCAGTCTTTCATTGATACTGGAGAGTAAATGACCAGGTAAGGCCATCCACTCTCCAGGACATTGATTAAAGACTACAGGAAGGGAGGGATTCCACTAATGCGGTAAGTCGTCTACAAGCTCGATCTCTTCATCCGGCATAACCAGCTCTCCAATGACATTGTCCGCATCTTCATTTTCGTAGAGCCAATTAACGCCATCAGCGGTACAACCGGAGCATTTATCTTCTTCCCTGACCTGGAAGTCATCACTTAGGAAAACATTCAGTACGTCCCATCCGGAAGGGTTGCCTTCTTCATCCAGTTGGATTGGAAGGTTGGTTTCACGGATCACTTTGTTGCATTGACTGCAAGTCTTTTTGAAATTTTTGATAGTCATCATACAATGATTTTTAAATTATGAAATGAATTTTCTTATTGGCTTCGGTGGTTTGGCTAGTTTGCCTGATTTAAGTGGTGACAGTGGTGACACCCACTTAAAGGGTTTGATTATCAGTTTTTTAGGCGTCACCAGCCGTTATTTTTTTTATGGTGACAATCTGGTGACACCCCTTTGATCTGGTGACACCTGAGCCAAGTGTCACCACTGTCACCACTTTGTCACCAGATGTTTTTATTCGATCTGGTGACACTTAAATCACTATTTTCCAGTGTTTTAACCTTACTGTCACCACTGTCACCAGATATTTTTTATAAAACTCTTAAAAAGGAGCGTCCTCTCCTTCCTCTGTCGTCTTAAGTGTTCGATCGTCAGCGCGATCTTCCTCGGTACGGGAGATCACCAGGTAGCCCCATCGGCGGGTTCCATCCAATCGCTTTTGTTTGCGTTCGAACCCGGCTTTACTCAAAGCTTCTCCCAACTTCTTTTTAGAGAGTCGAACAGTGGGATTTTCGGTTAGCAGTTTGGAGAGGATATCGGAAGAAGTTACAAAGGCTTCTGCATCGTCCTCGATCGTAGGAACTTCAAAGTAGGAGACCAGTAGCTCATACTCCAGTGTTTGAACCTCGAATTGTTCATTATGTGCCGTTAGCTCTTCCTGATCTTCGCGAGAAAGCCAGTATTGAAATTCTGCCTTATATAGTCGGTAAGCCTGAGCCCAAACCTTGTCAATATCGATACCCTGAGCAGCTTCAATATCGATGGCTGTTACTTCAAATGGCAAGAACCGCCGGTTACCAGTGCTATCATGAAGGAATTGACCTTCATTACTGGAGGCAATAAATGAACAGATTTTTGGTAAGTCTTCCGGGTAGCGGCCATAAGGTCGCCTGGCTTTTACTTTATTCTTGGTTACAAAGCCCTTAAATTCATTAATTTTCTTGCTGGTCACAGAAGCGAAATAGTCATCCATGTTGTAGATGAAGTTGGCAGTAGTAGCAAAAAGATCATCCTTACTTTCCGGGTTCAGATTTCCCTCAAAGTAATATGGTCTCAGTTGTTCCGGACACAGGTTTCTAATCCAGGAACTTTTATAGGCTCCTTGTTTTCCGGTGAGAATAAAACATTGATGATTGGTGCACCGAGATAAGTCAAAAACATTGGCAACAGCGGCTACCAGCCACTTTTCGAAATACTTCCGGAACATTTCGTGTCCGTCCATAGGTGCTACTGTTCGGGCTAGTTCACCGATAAAATCATGCTGATTACTGGTATCTAACTCCGTAAAATACTCTTGAATGGGATTTGACAAACGGGCAAAATCACTTTCGATAGTTTCAGCAATTCGATTTTTTGAAGCTACCTTAAGCCCAACTAAGCGGGCCTCACGGACAATAGAGTTTAAGCGGTAGTCGTCCATACATATCCAGTGGCCTTTTTTCTTTTTTGATCTGTATTCAGGCATTCCGGTGATCTCATTAAACCTGAATTCAAACCGTGAGGCTATAAATTTTTCAAGTTTGATTTGGTCTTCCGCCTTTGCTGTCTTCTCAATTCCGCCTTCTGCCAAATCGTCTCCAGCATCTTCGTTTAAATGTCCCTGGTCGGTTTCATCTTTGGTAACCCTCACCTGGTCAGGTGTTTTTTCTTTACTAGGAGGAGCCGTTTTAGTATTATTCCGGGCTTTAATAATTCGCTTTGCATCATATCTGATTCCTTGTTCCCGACAATGATCCAGAAAGGAGCCTATGGTTACTGCGCCCTTATCTTTAGCCAAAGCACGGTCAAATTCTTTATCGGTTTCTGTTTGATTATAATCATGGTGAAACCGACTTATCCGGTGAGCCAGGCCCCTACCGGCTTCACCATAATGATGGGCGAAAGGGAGAAGCACTTTTGTAAACCAGTCTTCAACTCCCTGGGTGATGTCCTGTGCTGTTTCTTCAATTTGTCTAACCAGGTCATCAACCTTTTCGTCATCGGTAAACTCAATGGCGTATTTGCCCCCTTTTCCGTTTTCTTTCCTGATTCTCCGGTCTGGATTCTCTGTGGCGATTACTGCTGGCGATGAAGGTGTGAACTCAAACACCTGGCTTTTCTCATTATGGTACACCAGATCGGGAGAGGTGAATGCAGGAAACCAGAGCCGGGTTAAGTCTCCGGTACTGGTATCGATATGCTCCTGTCCTTCCTCCTGTTCTCCTTTCAGCGGAATGTCAAAAACTCTTGATAGGTGTGTAGCGATGGCCATGTAGGCCTCTTTTCGATGTCCGGTTGGAAACTTGGCCCAAATGTAAATCCGGCCACCACCGCCCAGGCTTTGTTCTTTACGATAGATATACGGGCTCTTGTGAGCGTTTTCCAGGTTAAACCGGTAAATATCTTCGTCGCCTCCGTCGATATCAAAGAGCAATAGATTGACAAGCGTTTCCAGCTCTCCACGGGCTTTCCATTTTCCAATTACAAAGGCTGGCAGTTGCTCTTTTCGAAGTTCCTTATATGAGGCAATATCTTGCTTCTTAAGTTGCCGGAGCTCCACAGTTGTTTCCTCTAGTTTTTCATCACCCGTTTGGAATTGGAAGAGCTCTTTTAGAGTCCACTCCTTCCAGGGTGATCCTCCTTTTGGCACTGTGACACTTTCAAAAAAAGTGACCGGCGCATTAGGCCGGTCTGTGTGCGGCCAGATGGCCAGTTGGTCCTTTGCAATTTCCGAAACCATGTTTTAGTTTTTAGCTTTACGTTTTAACAAAATGGTGAGTATCTCAATGTTCTCCATTAGTAGTTCCATTTTGATTCTACGGAAGACAGCAGTAGTACTGGCTAGTTCTCCTTTTCTGTTGTCTAAATGGGCTAACCTGGCTTTGTTGTTGCGGTACACAATGGCCAGTTCATCGATGGATAGTAGAGCGTGGGTTCTTGGCGAGTTTTTAACAGGTTGCATAGCAGCGGAATTTTTGAGTGATCAAATGAATAGGAGCGCCCGGCCATGGCGAGAGCCAAAGCAGGGCAAAGGGTAGAGGTTTGATCATCTTCTTGTGCGCCGGAGCATCTGCAAAAATGGGGGGGCCAGCGAATGGTCTTTGTGGGAGTTGAATTAGCTGCGTGACCTGGTGGCCAGCAGTAAGGAAAGCAGTGCGTTGTTTGCTTTCGTCTGGTAAAAAGGTTATCTTTGTACCCATCATAATTGATTTTTGACACGAACAGTGTCTTTTGAAAAAATCAAAGCGTTTGGGAGATTGCCGTCTCTCAAACGCTTTTTTGTTTTTAGGGAAGAACAGGTTCTGTTGCTTCTTCGATATCAGCTTTTAGTTCTTCATACTTGGCGAATAATTTTCCACCAATTTTGTATAGCCGGATTTTCCCTTCCTTGTGCATTCGGGAAACTGTTCTCGTACTAACATCTAGCACTTGTGCAATAGTCTTCACACTCAGTAAGAGTGGTTTTTGATTTTGTAAGTCAACCATTTTTAAAGATTTTTAATGACTAGTCATTTTTTTAAATTATGAAAAAGCCTTGTCTCCATATGTCTAGACAAAAGTACGAATAACTTAATGACTAGTCATTAAATTATAGCAAAAAAATTATTCTTGCTTCTTTTGAAATGACTCAATCATTAATTCAAAGTGGTTCTTAATCAGCGCAGTATATACTTTTGAGAATTCTTTTTCAGGCTTCAAAATATTCAATAAATTTCCCAATTCTCGCTTGAAAGGAGTGTTATTTGCTAGAAGGGTACTCAAATAGTCATCATTGATATTTTGTCTGTCTCCAAAAAAATCCGCCAGGAACCTCTTGAATGGTGTCATCCCATCTTTGATTACCCAGTGATAATAAGTATCTCCAAACCAAAGATCATTTTGGTACTCGTGGTATTGATCTAGCCCATACAGCTTGACTAATAGATAAGCCTCGATAAGACGTTTCAAACCAGGGGACAAGAGTGGTACTATTTGCTTGGTTTCTTCATTCAATTTTTCAAAACTGGTCTTTGATTCTATCTTGTCTTGATCATAGAGTAAGGCCTGTTCCACATTAAAGTAATACGATAATTGGGTAAGAAAATCATCGTAAATCGGTAACCTATAGAATCGTACACGCTCAGCAAAACCACCAATAGAGTAATTATCGTTGCTATCGGGGTCTTCGTATCTAATGATGTCTTCGTAGAAATCTAAAGAGCTTTTCAAAAATTGATCATTTCCACGAATTCCAGTACTGGGTTTGCCTTTTTCAAAATTGGATAAGTCTTCTTCAGTCCAAAACAGGGTGGTATTGTTCATCAAAACATCAGGAACCTTTGTGTTTTGGCCCTTATAGGTAATTCTTAAATAGACAGGGTAGAAGCCCTCCTTTTCTGGAGTCAACGCTTTGTTCAAAAAGAGTTTAAAACTAACTTTCCTTGGCTTCTTTTGTTTACTCATCGATTCGGCTGTTTACTTTTCCCAGCGGATACGCTCCATCACAGTATCCTCAATTTTACGGGCCATGTGAATGTACTGCATTGTCGTCTCGATCTTCGAATGACTCATGTACTTTTGCAGCAACGTCACCGGTATTTTTACGGCCATATTAGTCCCAAAAGAGTGCCGTCCCACGTGGCAGGTCAAATGTTTGTCCAGGCCCGCTTTTTCGGCTACGATCTTTAGGTATTCGTTTACTTTCGTATTGGTGACCCCTCTGAAAAAGGGCTCTCTCGGTTTTGCCGGATATTCAGCTATACAGTGTTTTAGCCAGCGTTGCGCCCTGCTTTCTTCCTCTTCACAGAAATGGAAAAAAGCGTAAATCGGCAGATTGATTTCCTTCTTGCTGCGTCGGCGGTTCTTGACCATGATCGCGCTGTATTGATATCCTTTGCGAGTTTTGGCCAAATTGCGCGGACACATCGAAACGGCATCACTAAAGCGAAGGCCAGTAAAGGCCATCAACAAGAAAATGTCCCTGGCTTTAATCTGCTCCGGAGTCAAATCGCCGGTGTCCATCTGCTCCAGCATCTCCAGCTCCTCCAGGCGCAAAAAGTCTTTTGGTCTGTGTCGCCCTTTATCGTACTTAAAATCGTCGTAAGGGCTTTTTCCTGAGCGAATGTAGCCTTTGCTGATCGCCAGGTTAATATAAGTCTTTAAATGTCGATGGTACTTATCTATTGTGGTCAGTTCCTTTTCCTCTCCCAGCAAATATTGGTGGAAGTCGTGCAGGGTATCGTATTTGAGCTGGAGGAAGGAAATTTCTCCAACGCAAGCCCTAAAGTGGTTCAGGGTGTTCAGTTGGGTTTGCCGGGTGGCTTCGGAGATCTCCCGCCTTTGTTTTACCATCAGCTCATAGAAGGAGCAAAAGGATAGCTGCTGGCCACCGGTGGCGCGATATCGTTCGTCAAACTCTTTGAGGCTGACGTGTTCGCCGTAGTGCTCATTGATCAGGTCCACCTGGTAACTCCTCAAATCAGCCATTTTCCTGCTGATAAGCAGATTGTACGCATTGGCGTTAGGGTGGGCCACTACTTCGCTGCGGCGTCTGTCCCACTGATCGGCTCTGACTCGAACACCGGTCGGAAAATATTTGTGTCTTCCTGCCTGATAACCGCATACCCAAACTGGGCCGGTTCCGTCCTTGTTGACTCGCTTCTTTCGTTGCGAACTATGTACCAGGTTGAATGCAATGCTTTTTAAAGGCATCTGTCAAAATTTTAGTAAAAAAATTGATTGACAGACAGAAACAAGGCAATTTTTCTAGTGCAAAAACTGGTGCAAAGTGTATTTGGCTTTGATTGGCCCCATTTGTCCACGTTTGGCAGGGCCTAAAATGCAAATAGCCCTGATAAAAATCAGAGCTATTTGTCTATGTTTTGCTGAACTTGGCTGCGTTTTTCTAGCCAAATTTTAGCGGTCCGGACGGGACTCGAACCCGCGACCCCATGCGTGACAGGCATGTATTCTAACCAACTGAACTACCGGACCATCATTTCAAAGTGTCTTGGTGGTAGAGAATCGAACCCGTCTCGGCTAAGCCGAGATGACAGGCATGTATTCTAATCCCGATCTATATCGGGAAACTACCGGACCATTATTTCAAAGTATTTTTGGTGATAGAGAATCGAACCCGTCTCGGCTAAGCCGAGATGCCAGGCATGTATTCTAATCCCGATCTATATCGGGAAACTACCGGACCAATCTCTAAAATATACCCGTAAAAATTACTGAAATCTTACCGGGTTGTTGTGCTTTTAACGACGCTTTTGCCGTTTGGCGAGTGCAAATGTAAAACGCTTTTTTTTACCGTGCAACCCTCCGATGAAAAAAAATAAAAAAAATTTTTTTTCTCACGATGAACTGCTGGCTTATTGCTAATTTTGCAGCCCGGGAATGAAGGATAGTAGCCACCACGCCCGGAGATTATAACTTACGCATTGCAGAAATTGTTCCCCTAATGCTACTTTTGGGGTAGCAAAAAGGAAAAATGCCCCCAGGGCAGGCTTCCTAAAAACGAAAGCTATGGTTTTTTTGGATTTCGAAAAACCCCTGGAAAAGTTGTACGAGCAACTGGAGAAAATCCAGCAGGTGGATGAAGAAGGTATTGTTGATATGTCAACAACCATCAAAGAGCTCGAAACAAAAATCAAGAACACCCGTAAAGAGATTTACAACAATCTGTCCGGCTGGCAAAAAGTTCAGCTGTCTCGCCATCCTGAAAGGCCCTACACTTATTATTACATTGAACAGATGTGCCGCAAATTTGTCGAACTGCATGGCGACCGCTATGTCAAGGACGATAAGGCCATCGTTGGTGGATTGGGCAATCTCGACGGACAAACCGTGGTGATTCTGGGACACCAGAAAGGGGTTAATACCAAAATGCGTCAATACCGCAACTTCGGCATGGCCAACCCCGAAGGCTATCGCAAAGCGCTGCGCCTCATGAAGCTGGCCGAACGTTTTAACTATCCGGTTGTTTGCCTGATTGACACCCCAGGCGCTTATCCCGGACTGGAGGCCGAAGAGCGCGGACAGGCCGAGGCTATCGCTCGCAACCTCTTTGAAATGGCTCAATTGAAAGTGCCCATCGTTTGCGTAGTGATCGGCGAAGGAGCATCGGGCGGTGCCATCGGTATCGGACTGGGGGATCGTGTGTTTATGCTGGAAAATACCTGGTACTCGGTGATTTCTCCGGAAAACTGCTCGACCATCCTGTGGCGCACCTGGGATTATAAGGAACAGGCGGCAGAAGCCCTGAAATTGACCGCCGACGATATGTTTGCCAATGGCCTGATCGACGATATCATCAAGGAACCCCTCGGTGGAGCACACAATGCACCGGAGGAAATGGCCAAGGTATTAAAGCGCCATATTAAGAAGTGTATTGCTGAATTGCAGGAGATGGATCCGGAGGAACGCATTGAGGCGCGTATCAATAAATATGCAAGCATTGGCGTTTATGATACAGTCCCTCAGGAAGTAGGCGAAGGAAAAGACGGTAAATAATCACTATCTTTGCATAAAAAAAAATACCTCCCAATATCAACACATATGGACTTATTTCAAAGTATCCGCATGTTTTTTTACCGCAACGATCTGAAGAAGCGGTTAAAACAACCCAACCGAAAAGATGCACCTCATCGGGTGAATCTGGAGAATGCACAGAGTATCGGAATCCTGTTTAATGCCACCGATCTGCAAACACGGGATATCGTGCTGGCTTACGCCAAAGAGCTGAAGAACCAGCAGAAAAAGATTCGCCTGTTGGGATTTTTTGACAATAAGGTGGATGGAGAGAGCTATACCTTCCCCTCTTTCAACCGTAAAAATGTCGACTGGGCCTATCGCCCGAAAGGAGAGAATGTGGAGACGTTTATCAACCGCGACCTGGATATCCTCATTCACGCCGATACCAAGACCAACCTGCAGGCGGAATACATCTGCGCATTGTCTAAGGCCAAGCTTAAGGTGGGCCCGGTTAGCGAGCGCATCTTCTGTTACGACCTGATGATCGATGCTGCCAAAATCAACCAATTAAAGCCATTTATTCAGCAAATCGAATTTTTCCTGAAGAAGACAAATATCCGGCATGAGCCAGCAGCAATTTAGAGGAGTAGGCGTTGCGCTGATCACCCCTTTTCGAGAAGGGAAAATCGATTACGACGCCCTGGAGAAAATTATTGATTATCAGATTGCCGGTGGTATCGACTACCTGGTGTCCCTCGGGACATCCGGCGAGGCCATTACGCTGAATTCGCAGGAATGCCTGGATGTACTGGCTTTTACCATCCAGCAGGTTAATGGCCGTGTACCGGTCGTGGCGGGCTATTTTGGTAGCAACTACACCGAAAAACTGATCAATGCTGTAAAGAACTTCAACTTTGACGGTGTATCGGCCATCATGTCGAGCAGCCCGGCTTACAACAAGCCCACTCAGGAAGGAATTTATCGCCATTATATGGAATTGGCCAAGGTCTCTCCTCTGCCAATCATCATTTATAACGTACCGAGTCGTACGGCTTCTAATGTACATCCGGATACCATCATTCGTTTGGCGAAAGCCAGCAATAAATTCATGGCCGTTAAAGAAGCTTCCGGAGATATGAATCAGGTGATGTACCTGCTCAAACACCGCCCGGAAAACCTATTGGTGCTCTCCGGCGATGATCCCCTGACTTTGCCCATCCTGTCGTGCGGCGGTGATGGGGTTATTTCCGTGATCGGCAATGTATTTCCCACCGAATTTTCCGATATGGTGCACGCCGCCCTGGAAGGCGATTTCGAAACGGCCCGCAGTCTACACAACCTCTTGCTGGATGTACACCCCTGGCTCTATGTGGAAGGCAACCCCGTTGGTATCAAAGCCGCTATGGAAATCATGGGCTTCTGCACCAAAGAAGTACGCATACCTCTGGTATCACTAACGGAAACACCCTACCAGAACCTGAAAAAAGCCATCGAGGAAGTGACCACTTTGCAGCGGGTATAACGCAGGATAATTTTAGTTTAGAGTTTAGTGTTTAGGAGGTTTAGAGAGGAGGCTGACTCGCTCGGGAGATGTTTGCAACCTCGACCTTCGAAAGCCAAATCTTCTGTAATGCCAATTCCTGTCCGCCTTTGCCGCCTAACCTTTAACCATTAACCATTAACCTAAAACAGAGCAGAATCCCAAGAATTCAAGAATTTGCACAATAACCAAGCGCCATTCTCTAAACTCTACACACTAAACTCTAAACTTTCTCCCCCGCCTAACCTTTAACCTTTAACCTTTGCCGTCCGACATTAAGATTTAACGAATCTTAGCGACGAAAAGATTTGAAAAAACGTTCATTGACATATTGGTTAGATTACTCAAATAAAAAGGATCATGGCGCAAGCAAAAGAACTACAACTTCGTCAGCAAATAGCGTTAGCCTATGAAAAAGGAGCGTCCTACAGTAGTTTGTCAGATCGCTATAGCGTTAGCTATAATACAGTACGGACGATCTGTATTCGTTACCAAGAATCCAAAGAATTGGGTTTAGTGCCTCGCTACAACAATTGCGGTCGGTCCCAAGAGCAAGGAGCCGAACGGTCTTTTCGCTTAGTTCGTTTGTTGAAGCATCTTCACCCTACTTGGGGCGTAGGCTACATTTTAGTTCGGATTAGACAAGCCTATCCTGACTTGTTACTCCAAAGTGAACGACATTATCAACGGCGGCTAGCTACACAACGCAATGATCTACCTAAGCCTAAACTTCCGATGAGGCCACCGTTGGATCGTTCTCGCAAAGCCCATGATACATGGCAAATAGATGCCAAAGAACGTATTGAGGGGACTGATGGCGATGAGCGATGCTTTTTAAATATTACTGATGAAAAAACAGCGGCCTTGCTTCAAGTCAAGGCTTTTCCCCCTGGGAAGGATATGTAATGTTTCAGTGGATGAAATTCGAACACTGCTACTTAGCACATTTAAACAATGGGGCCTACCCTTAGCTATACGCACGGATAATGGAAGCCCCTTTGGGGTGCCTACCCGCGATGTCATTCCAATTCTTTCCTTATGGCTGGTGGCTTGGGGCATTACCCCAATTTTGAATCGTCCACGGCGACCACAGGATAATGCAACAGTGGAAAGTAACCAAGGTACGGCTAGTCGTTGGGCCGAAGTCGATCGATGCCAAAGCCTTGAGCAAATGCAAGAAAAACTCAATGAAGTATGTATAATACAAAGAGATCATTTCCCCGTCAAACGCATTGGAAAGGTAACACGAAGTAAGGTTTTTGAAGATTTGTACTGTACTCAGCGGCCATTTGAACAAACACTATTCGATGAACAAAAAGCCTATCAATACCTCGCTCAGGCTGTCTATCCCAGAAAAGTAAGTTCGGCAGGACACACGGCCATCTATGGAAAAACTTTCCAGGTAGGCTTAAAATATAAACACCAACATGTCTTTGTTCAATTTGACCCAAATCATATCGCCTGGTTATTTAGGGACTCCAAAGGCACAATACTGGTGTCTATTCCTGATCCCAGATTTTCAGCAGAAAACCTTTTTAATCTAACTATGTGTCAATGAACTATTTTTTTTTCAAATCTTTTTGTCGGACTAATTCGTTAAATCTTAATGTCGGACGGCATGTTTAGGAGGTTTAGAGAGGAGGCTGATCAATAACATCACCTATCACCACGTCACCCATCACCATTAAAAAGGAGCAGGACTTCCTACAATTAAAAATTTGCAGAGAACCGTATCGCTCGCTCGGGAGATGTTTGCAACCTCGACCTTCGAAAGCCAAATCTTCTGTAATGCCAATTCCTGTCCGCCTTTGCCGCCTAACCTTTAACCATTAACCATTAACCTCAAAAACAGAGCAGAATCCCAAGAATTCAAGAATTTGCACAATAACCAAGCGCCATTCTCTAAACTCTAAACCCCTAAACTCTACACTCATTCCTCCACCTCCACCTCTATCGCTTTGGTATAAAACTCAATTTCCGTCCGTATTTCCCGAGTAGTGGTTTTTTCGTCTTTCAGTTGTTTTTTCACAAGGTAGAGTTGTCCTGGGCCAATGGTCAGGTTTCGGAGTTGGTCGGGGCCAAAATGATACTCCACATTGGCAACGGGGCCAATGACGTTGATGGTGCGGGCCTGATTTTTTTCGTCGCTAAAGAGCAGCACTAAATTTTCACCTGGATTTAGCACGCCGCCGTTGACCACGATCGTCATGCCTTTGGATTTGCTGATGGGCCCTTTCAGGAAAAAGTCGGTGATGGGCGACATTGCTATGGAATAAATTTCCGGATTCCCGAGATCGTTATTAAATTTGAAGCGAAATGAGTCTTGGTAATTCATTTCCTGGACGAGTGAATACCGAATTAGCTTGTCCTGTATCTTTTTCATTTCCATGCCGCTCCCCTGAAAAGCAACACCCCCCTCAAACGTTTTCGGTATTGCGCTGTCGATGGAATCGCCTTCGAGGAAGGAGGCCTGTGCCTTGAGTTCCTTTTCGTCATCGAGGTAGCGGATGAAGAAGTCGGCAAAGAGCATCGGTCCCTGATCGGGTTCGGGCTCAGGTTGGCAGTTGCAAAACAGCAAGGTCAGGAATAGCAGAGGAAACAAGTGACGATACTTCATGAGTTGAAAATTCCGGATTGAGGATTTATGATCGGCTCAAAGATAATTTTTCCCAAAAACAATGTCAGCCTGGGGACCAAAAAAAAAGAATTCGCAGTTAGGTTGGAAGCGGACAATTTCGCATCTTCGTTTCCCTTTTGAAAAAAGTGCTCTTCTCAACATGATTGAAATTTAGAAACCTGACTTTTCAGAATTTTTGATCCGTTTGAATCGCAAGATTATCCTATTTTTGGAGCGTGATATAGTCTTTTTGATTTCTTGGTTGAATCAAAAGTACTCGTTTGTAACCCAAGTGGTTGTCCGAATGTCAGAAAGAGGACATGGCTTGATCAAAGGTTTTTGAAAACAAACTATATTTTATTAACATTGTGCACTGGTCGAAAGACCCTTTGCTTTAGTGGAATTTTAAAATGCGAATTTATGGCACGTTATTTACTGTTATTTTTCTCGTTCCTTCTCATGGGCACGGTAGCGGTGGCGCAGACCTCGCTAGGCGGCAAAGTCACAGATGAGGAATCGGGAGAGCCCATTATCTTTGGTAATGTGGCCATTTACAAAGGGGGAAACCTCATTACCGGTACGGATACTGATTTCGACGGTAATTACAGTTTCTCCAACATCGACCCGGGGACGTACGACGTGGAGGTGACCTACGTGGGATACCAATCCCAAAGAATCGTCGACGTAAAGGTGTTTGCCGGTAAGGCGAACAAACTCGACGTGAAAATGGGGTCCGGTGGAGTTAACCTCGATGAAATTGTGGTCACGGATTACCGGGTACCGCTCATCGAGCAAGACAACACAACCTCCGGTAAGGTAATTACCAGCGATGAGATCAAGAACTTACCAACGCGTAACATCAACGCCCTGGCAGCGACTTCTGCGGGTCTGGCTTCTGCCGATGAAGGCGACGATGTGACCGTGCGTGGATCTCGTTCTGAAGCCACCAACTACTACATCGATGGTGTGCGGGTGCAGGGTGACCTGATCCCGGAATCTGAAATCGACCAGCTTCAGATCATTACCGGTGGTATTGAAGCTCAATACGGTGACGTAACCGGTGGTATCATCTCGATTACCACCAAAGGTCCTTCCAGCAAGTTTGCCGGCGGTATCGAAGCGGAAACTTCTAATCAGCTCGATGCCTTCAACAACAACCTGGTAGGGGTCAACATGAGTGGTCCGATCCTGAAAAACAAAGACGGCGTTTCCATCCTCGGCTTCCGGGTAGCCGGTCGTTATTCCTACAATGAGGATGATGACCCAACGGCCGTTCCGGTATACCGCATCAAGGATGCCAAGCTGGCGGAACTTCAGGAGAATCCCATTATCGACGTTGGAGGCGACCCACTGGTGGCTGCTGACTTCCTGACAAATGAGGATGTGGAATCGCTGAGAGCACAACCATTCGAAGACAGAACAACTTACAACCTGACCACCAAAATCGACGCGCGCCTCAGCGATGCAGTTGATATCACCTTGACCGGTGGTTTTGTAAATGAGAAAAACCGCTTTACACCAAACGAAGGTCAGGCAACCGGCGACAACTGGCGTTTGCTCAATGCCCACAATAACCCTTACGAATTTGATAAGAGTTATCGTGGTAGCTTCCGTTTCCGTCACCGCCTGGGTGGTGGAGCTGCTGCGGGAGATGACGAAAAGGCCGGCAAAACTGCACTGATCCAGAATGCTTCCTACTCTTTGACCATTGGTTATGAGAAGAACCAGTATACTCACGATGACTTCAATCATGGTGAGAACTACTTCGACTATGGTTATGTCGGAGCATTGGAAAGTGAATACGTGCCTGTATTTGCTCAAATCCCTGATTCACTATCTCCACAGGGAGTGAGACTGCAACACATTGACTACCGTCAGGTATTGCGTGGATATACCCCGGGTACGGCCAATCCCGTACTGGAAAATTACAACAATGCCCTGGGCCTTGACCTCAACAGCGAAGGCCTGAACTCACAGGTAGACTACTACGTGATTCAGGGCGTAAACGACGATGCAGGTGACCTCCTGAATAGAACGGACTTCCAAACTTTTAACGGTTTTGTTCCTAACAACCTGGATAATTCCTGGAATTTTCATACCAATGTAGGAACGGTGTACAACCGTGTACGTAAGGAAGACGATGATATTTATACCTTCAACGCAACGGCTAACTTCGAACTGGTACCTGGTGGTGGAAATGCTCGCCACAATATCCAGTTGGGTATTGCTTACGAGGGACGGACCAACCGTCGCTATGATGTATTCCCTCGTGCATTGTGGACCTTGGCCCGTCAGAATGCCAATAGCCACATTCTGGGTATTCCATTTGATTCTGTAGGCAATCCGCTTTCTGATGTCATCGGAACCATTGACATTCCTGACTTTGGTGCAGTAGACCTGTATCAGCAGCGCATTTCTGAAACAGCTGATGAGACCTTCTACCGCAAGGTAAGAGAATCTTTGGGTGTGCCTCTGACCGAGTTTATTGACCCGGATGCCCTGACACCTGACCAACTGAGTCTGGATATGTTCTCCGCTAAGGAATTGAACGACCAGGGCTTGTTGAGCTACTACGGCTATGACTACCTGGGCAATCCATACGACGGTAACTTTGACGACTTCTTCACAGCTACCGATGCTGATGGTGTGCGTACCTTCCCGGTAGCTCCTAACCGCCCGATTTACGGTGCAGCCTATATTCAGGATAAATTTACTTACAAGGATATTATCTTCCGTCTCGGTGTGCGTGTAGATCGCTATGACGCCAACACCAAAGTACTGAAGGACAAGTTTTCTCTCTACGAAATCATGGGCGCTGGTGAGTATCACGCCAACTTCGGAGGAGAGGCTCCTGGTAATATTGGTGAAGACTTTAAAGTTTACCTGAATCAGGATGGAGCATCGGTACAGGCTTACCGCGACGACGAACAGTGGTACTTCCCTAACGGTAATCCCGCCAACGATGCATCCGATATCATTCAGGGAGCATTGGTTAACCCAATGTACAAAGACCCTCGCGCGGAAGAAGATCCAAACTTTATCAAGAGTAGAGATTTCGATCCAGACGTATCATTCCAGGACTACGAAGTACAGGTAAACGTGATGCCTCGTTTGGCCTTCTCATTCCCAATTTCTGAAGAAGCCAACTTCTTTGCTCACTACGATATCCTGGTACAGCGTCCACCAACAAATACTATTGCAACAGCTCGTGACTACTTCTATTTTGTAGAGGAAAACGACCTGCTGAAGAACAACCCGGATCTGAAGCCTGAGAAAACCATCGATTACGAGGTGGGTTTCCAGCAAAGACTGTCAAACTCTTCTGCATTGAAGATCGCTGCCTACTATAAGGAAATGCGCGATATGATCCAGCGTCGGGAAATCTTCCCGGTTCCATTGGTTGGTACCTATACCACATACGACAACGTTGACTTTGGTACAGTAAAAGGATTTACCTTCCAGTATGACCTGAGAAGAACTGGCAACATCTCCTTCAATGCCAACTACACCTTGCAGTTTGCTGACGGTACAGGTTCTGATGCCAACTCTGCACGTGGTTTGACCAGCCGTGGTTTGATCCGTACTTTGAACGCATTGAACTTCGATGAGCGCCACCGTATCGTGGCCACTATGGACTACCGCTACGCTGGAGGAGATGCCTACACCGGACCTGAATTGTTTGGTGCACCAATCTTCGCCAATGCCGGTGTAAACTTCCAGACCATTGCCGTATCCGGACGCCCGTATACTGCCAACATTACGCCCGACGAATTGACCGGTGCCCAGATTAGAGGTGCCATCAACGGCGCGCGTCAGCCTTGGAACTATACCTTCAATATGCGTGTGGACAAGACCTTTAACATTTCCAATAACATGCGTTTGAACGTATATGTACGTATATCCAACCTGTTGGATCGTCGTAATGTAATCAATGTATACCCGGTAACTGGTTCTCCTGAAGACGACGGCTTCCTGAGCTCTTCTCGTGGATTGGACAAACTGGCCAACATTGAGAACTCCAAGCGTGAAGTGGCTTCGTACCTGGCTTCCTACCAGTGGAGAATTCTGAATCCAAACTTCTACAGTTTGCCACGCAGAATCTTCGTAGGTGCCAGCTTCAACTTCTAGGCAATGATTGCAGTTCAGTCACCAATGCGATGGCTGAACTGACTATGATATTTCATGCAGATATGATTTTTTAAAATTAAAATTCTTAAAGCTATGTATAAAATAAAATCCTGGCTATTGGCTCTTGTTGGTCTTGGGATGTTTGTGGTAGCAGAAGCCCACATCAACCCCGAGATTGAACACCGGCCAACCAATAATGGAAATACCGACCAGGAAAGCAATACTGTGAGTTATCGCGACAATTGTGATAACGCAGTATCGCAGATGGACCAGGAAATCAATAACGTACGCGCCCGTTTGACCACTGGTGGTGACGTATGGTGGGATGGTGATGACGGACTTTACGTTGTACCGAAGCCACCTCTGGGTGTCGATCCTGTTTCTTCCATCTTTGCCGGTGCCGTATGGCTCGGTGGTGTGGATGATGGTGACGCCCTGAAAGTAGCCGCTCAGACCTACGGTCGTAGCGGTGGTAACTTTGACTTCTGGCCTGGACCACTGGTACCAGACGGACCAGATCAGGGTACCGTAGATAAGGAAACCTGTGCTACCTGGGATATGTTCTTTACCGTTACCCGGAAAGACATTGATGAGCACCTGAGAAGATGGGAAGAAGCCAAAGAAGCCGGTGTACCTTATACCGATATCCCTCGTTCTGTACGCGGTTGGCCTGCCAGAGGTAATGAGTACTTCTTCGACGTTCACGAATTTGACCTGCCCAATACTTCACAAGGTTTGGCTGGTTTCTTTGACCAGGACGGTGATGAAGAGTATAATCCGGAACGTGGTGACTTCCCAATCATTGAGATTAGAGGATGTCCCGACCCACAGTATGGCGATGAAATGACCTTCTGGGTATACAACGACGCCGGTAATACACACGCCGAATCCAATTCTCCAAACAAAATCCGTATGGAGGTACAGGTGCAGGCTTTTGCTTACGCAACCAATGATGAGATCAACAATATGACCTTCCAGCGCTATAAGCTGATCAACCGGGCTTTGGAGAGTATCGATAGTACTTTCTTTGCCATGTGGCTTGACCCTGACCTGGGATGTTATACTGATGACTACATCGGGTGTGATGTGGATGCAAGTTTGGCCTATGTTTACAACGAGGATGCCATTGACGGTACCACGGGTTGTAACTGTGAGCAAGGCGTAAACACCTATTGTGATCAGGTGCCGATTCTGGGATGTGACTACTTCCGCGGGCCATTGGACGAAAATGGCAACGAGTTGGGAATGTCTTCCTTTACTTACTACAACAACGGTTCGGTAGGTTCACCTCCTCCAGGTACTACTGACCCTGAGAATGAAACTGAATACTACAATTATATTTCCGGTTCATGGAAAGACGGTTCTCCATTCACCTTTGGAGATGATGCTTATCAGGATGGTGATCCAATCGATTACGCATTTACCGAGCCACCAAACGACCCTAACGGTTGGTCGATGTGTACTGCCGGTCTGCCTTTCGGTGACCGTCGTACGGTACAGGCTTCCGGCCCTTTCCGCCTGGATCCAGGTGCTGTAAACGAGCTGATTATCGGTGTGGTTTGGGTAGCCGACCAGGCTTATCCTTGTCCTAGCATCAAAAAGCTGAAAGAAGCTGACGATATCGCTCAGGGTTTGTTTGACAACTGTTTCGATATCCTCGATGGTCCTGATGCTCCGGATGTAGACTTCATCGAGCTGGATCGCGAGATCGTAGCTGTTTTCACCAACAACGGAACTTCCAATAACCTCAACGAGGAGTACGAAGAAAACCTGCTGTTGGATGTGCCTGCCGGTCAGGACAGTACCTACAATTTTGAAGGTTACAAGCTGTACCAATTGAATGGTCCTGATATTGACCTTTCAGCAGAGAATCTGGAAGATCCTAGCAAAGTACGTCAGATTTATCAGGTAGATGTGAAGAACAATATTTCCAAAATCTTCAACTGGGTGACGCTGAGCGAGCCTGATGAGACACCAACCGAAGAGGAAATCTTTGTTCCTGAACTGCAGGTAGACGGAGAGAACAGAGGTATTCGCCATACTTTCCGTATTACGGAAGATCAGTTTGCTGAAGGAGATCGCCGGTTGATCAACCACAAGAAGTACTACTTTGTAGCTATTGCTTACGGTTTTAACGAATACGAAGCATTTGATCCGGTTACAGTAATCGGACAGCGTCAGTCCTACATTATTGGACGTAACAATATTGGTCCTGAAGGTGATGGTAAACCATACACTACTATTCCAAGACCAATTACCGATCGCACCCTGAATGCGGGTTACGGTGATGGAGCCGTAGTGGTACGTGTAGATGGTCTGGGTACTGGAAACAACTTCCTGGATATTTCTGATGAAACCCGCACTGAACTGGAAGAACTGTTCAAGACTGATAGCGGTAACGACTTTGGTGGTGAAATTACTTACCGCGAAGGTCGTGGACCAATCGAAATCGTGGTTTACAATCCATTGGATGTAGTGGACGGTGAGTTCGAATTGAAGTTTACCGACAACAATATGAATGACGATGAACTGGCCTTTAATGCCAACTGGCAATTGTCCAGCATCACTGACCCGGGTGCACCGGTGATCGTTTCTGAAAATCCGATTTCTGATTTCAACCAGCAGATCATCAGCCAGTACGGATTCTCAGTAGCCATTGGCCAGGTCGCTGAACCTGGAGCAGAAGCATTGATTGATGAAACCAATGGTGCAATCGGCTATGAAGCCGAATACGCACGAGGCGAAGAGGCGACACCTTGGTTGTTTGGTACGCCTGATGGCTATGTGCCAAGTGAAGGCCCATTGAGTACCAATATCTTTGACTACATGGCTACCGATCCAGGTGAGCGCGACGAAGAACTGGACCCTGATCAGGCTTTCGCCAATGTTGGCCCGGGTTACTTTACCCCGTACTATCTGGCTAACTGGGTAACTTCAGGTGCAACGACTCTGCCTTACATTACTCCAGCCTGGACCAATGGTTCAAACGGTAACAGTATTGTAAGAACACAGATGAGAGCATCAGGTGGATTGGGTACCTTGAATAACGTAGATATCGTATTTACTTCCAATAAGGACCTGTGGAGCCGTTGTGTAGTGGTAGAAACTGCTAACACTTTCTACCTCAATGGTGGTTTCCCAACTGATAATGGTACGGAGCACCTCGACGTTCGCGAGGCACCTAGTGTTACTAAGTTTGATGATGACGGTGATGGTCGTCCGGATGTTGATCCCAGTGAATCTCGTCCCGGCTTCGGTTGGTTCCCAGGGTATGCGATCGACGTAGAAAGCGGACAGCGTTTGAATATCTTCTTTGGTGAAAACACCGTTTATGACGGTACTTTCTTCCCAGAGACCTACAACGCTGCTCCAACCGGTAGAGATATGATGTTCAATCCTTCTTCTCAGATGGAGCTGAACCTGGTAGGTTTGACCGACTTGTACCAGTTTTATGCTGGTGGTCAGCACTTTGTCTATGTAACCAAGACGCCTTATGATGGATGTGAGCTGTTTGCTGATCGTTTGTCAGCTTCACAGTCTTCGCCACTCGCGAAAGTGAAAGCCATCAAGGAATTGACCTGGGCAGGATTGGTGTTGCCACAATCAGGTACGTCTTTCAAGTCATACCAAGACGGTTTGATTCCTGACGACCTGCGTGTGAAGCTGCGTGTCAATAACCCATATCAGGTGGAAGTAGATAACGACGAAACCGAAGGATACGATGATCGTACCGGTACTGGTGAAAACAACTACCACCCGGCTTACCGCTTCGCGCTGGAAGGCAAGCAAGCTGCTGATTTGAATGAAGAAACTACCGAGACGGCCCTTGATCTGATCAATGTGGTACCAAATCCATACTACGGATTCTCTGACTATGAAACTTCACAGTTTGAAACCACAATCAAGATTACCAATCTGCCCGCTCAGTGTATAGTGAATATCTACTCACTGGACGGTAAGTTCATCCGTCGCTACAACCGCGATGAAATAGGTGGAAACGCCAAAGGTACGGGTATTGCCCGCAACCAGGTGACTCCAGACCTGGAATGGGATTTGAAAAACAGCAAGGGTATTCCAATTGCCAGTGGTGTTTATCTGATCCACGTTTCATCTGAAGGCCTGGGCGAGCGTACCTTGAAGTGGTTTGGTATCAACCGTCAGTTTGATGCCTCCGGATTGTAATAAAAGCCTGACTTCCGGTGCCAATGGGTACCGGAAGTCAACTCTATCGTTCTTTGATAAATCAAAGGATTTGTCAAAGAGCCATTATTCTAAATAAGTTGACAAAAAAATAATTATGAATAAGATTCTCTACGGTTTATTTTCTCTGCTTTTAGTGGGGATCTGTACTCCTGACCTGTACGCGGGAAATCCCGATCGTCAGGGGGAAGCCGGAGCTTACGAATTGCTGATGATTCCCTACGCCAAACTGGCGGGACTGCATGCAATGACCACCTCAATGGTCAGCGGGGTAGAAGCAATTCGCCTCAACGTAGCCGGTTTGGGAAGAATCAATAAAACGGAAGTGAGCATCAGCAATGGCCGTTACCTCGAAGGTACGGGCATCAATATGAATGCTTTTGGTCTGGCTCAGAAAGTGGGCGAAAACGGTACCTTTGGCTTTAGCCTGATGGCGTTGGACTTCGGTGATATTGCCGTTACGACTACTGATCAGCCCGAAGGGACGGGAGCGACCTTCTCTCCTAACTTTTTCAACCTGGGCGTTTCTTACGCACACACTTTTGAAAATAAGGTTTCGGTTGGAGTCACGCTGAGAGGCGTTTCTGAATCAACTGCTGATATTTCTGCCTTTGGATTTGCTATTGATGCTGGTGTGCAGTATGTTACCGGTGAAAACGACGAATTTAAATTCGGTATCTCACTGCGTAATGTTGGTTCCCGCATGAAATTTGGTGGTGAAGGTTTGGGCGAATTGCGTCCGGCACCAGGTGAGCAGTACGAATTGACGTACTCTACTCGTCCGGCTGATTTTGAATTGCCCTCTTTGCTGAACATCGGAATGTCATACGACTTCCTGTTTGGCACAAGCCGCCTGACTGCATTGGCTAACTTTACCGCCAATTCTTTCTCACAAGACCAGGTTGGTGGTGGATTGGAATACTCCCTCAATGAGTTTTTCCAGCTGCGTGCCGGTTATAAGTATGAGTTTGGTTCAGAAGAGGAATTGACTGCTCCAATCTACACCGGTTTGAGTGCAGGTGCTACCGTATCTCTGCCACTGAGCAAGGAAAATAAAGACACCAGATTCTCAATTGATTACGCATACCGGACCACCAAGGTGTGGAATGGTACCCACAATGTTGGAATTCGGTTTAACCTGTAAATAGGTGTAAATCAGCTGTAAATCACTGGTTTATATAGCCAAATTAGGGTAAATTCAGGCATACCTCTTGAATTTATCATCAGGAATCCCTAATTTTGGGACTTGATACAACAAGAACGTTTTCACCAGGAAAGGTGGAAGCGTTCTTGTTTTATAGTTAGTAAAGCGCAACGGAACCTTTGTTGGAAGCAGTGGAAAACAAATCTCAGTCCTGCTTTCAAGGAACATCCAAAAAACAAATCTGGCATTTCGATTTTGGCGAAAGTTCGTCACTGTCAAAAGCAGTGGCCTGATCATCGAGTCGAAATTAAAGGATTTGCCAAAGGACCATTTTTGAAAAAGAAATATTGAGAACTGATCGCTTTCCTGGATTAATGCTGTTCCGTTGTTTTTCCAGAACCACTTAAAGGACAAATTGGTGATCCCTCTTTTGGGGGACCTACTATTTGCTGGAAAACCCGGGAGTTGTAGGCGATCATTTATGTGTAAAACATTTAGATTATGACGGTAAATTATTTAAGTCAGGAAGGGTACGAGAAGCTGAAAAACCAGCTTGATGAATTGAAAACCCAGGGCCGGTCGGATGTAGCCAAAGCCATTGCCGAGGCTCGTGAAAAAGGTGACTTGTCGGAAAATGCGGAATACGATGCCGCGAAGGAAGCACAGGGACTGCTGGAGCTGAAAATAAACGAATTGGAGAAAGTACTGTCCAATTCTCGTATTCTGGACCAAAGTACCCTGGATACCTCCAAAGTGACGGTATTTTGCAATGTGACCATCAAGAATAAGAAAAACGGCAAGCAAATGATCTACAAGCTGGTCTCGGAATCAGAGGCTGACCTTAAGGCCCGCAAGATATCGGTTAGCTCTCCCATGGGCAGTGGGCTACTGGGTAAAGCAGTAGGCGAAATTGCCGAGGTAACCACCCCGGGTGGGAAGCTCGAATTTGAAATTATGAAAATCTCAATTGATTAATATGCCCAGTATTTTCAGTCGGATTGTCAGTGGTGAAATTCCCAGCTATAAAATTGCTGAATCTGAGGATTACTACGCATTTCTAGACATCAATCCGATGGTAAAAGGCCACACGCTGGTCGTTCCAAAGAAAGAGGTGGACTATATTTTTGACCTCGACGAGGATTTGCTTGGAGGGTTGATGGCTTTCGCCAAAAAAGTAGCGCATGCCATTGATGCAACCATCCCCTGCAAGCGTGTAGGGGTGATGGTGGTGGGTACTGAAGTGCCACACGCACACATTCATCTGATTCCCTTTCAGCGAGAGTCAGAGATGAATATTACCAAGTCAAAAATGACATTACAACCGGAGGAAATGGAGCAAATCGCAGCGTCGATACGCGCTAAATTATAGCCTCCGAAAGATATCAATAGAAAAGACGAAACTGCCGGGTGCGTGAATGAAACTTCATGTACCCGGTTTTCGTTTGCGAAGATGCCTGCATCTTGTGGGGCCTACCCCTTCCGCTTGGGATTATCCTTGAGAAAGGCCGACCAGCCGCTGTACTGCTTTTTACCTCCCAACGGACTGGAGGATTGATAGAAATGACACACCGCAGTGGCCAGTGCATCCGTTGCATCTAGGTAGTGCTCTGAAAGGTCGATATTGAATTGATTGCTCAACATGGCGGCCACCTGTTCTTTGGCGGCATTGCCTTTACCCGTTACCGATTGTTTGATCTTTTTGGGAAGATATTCCGTCACGGGAATATTCATGGTGATGGCTGCGGCCATGGCTACTCCCTGCGCCCTGCCCAGCTTGAGCATCGACTGCGGGTTTTTACCAAAGAATGGTGCCTCAATGGCAAACTCTTTAGGTCCGTATACTTCAATGATGGTTTGAACGCGCTCGAAGATCTTTTTGAGTTTCTGTGGCTGGTCGGGAAATTTGCTGAGATGTACCACGCCCAGTTCCAGCAATTTCATTTTCTTCTTTTCGATTTCAATCATCGCAAATCCAAGTATATTTGTACCCGGATCAACCCCTAAAATGCGGTAGGTGGGATGGTCTTTTTTCAATGTGGTAACTGATTTTGCAGGCAAAATAATCTTTTTGTAGGTAGGTTGCAAATGATGTTCCTTCTTCGACAAATCCCGTGGTCAAGCTAAAAGGTCAATCAAAAGCGCTTTCAAAAAGCGTTGAAGGGCCTTTTCGATTGACGCTGAAACACGAAATTTGTCGAAGAACCATGATGTTATGATTCAAATATATGCCCACAGCACCAGCCATTTCTAAAAACAAAGCGCTCAATCTCCTGATCAAGACGGCGATCCTGGTGCTGCTGCTCTATACCCTCTACCGTCAAATCATGACCGGAGAACACCGCGAAGCCTTGACGGTGGTTCTCTGGAATCAATTTCAGCGTGGAAACCAATGGTGGATTATTGCCGTCATCTTCCTCATGCCGGTCAATTGGCTGCTGGAGAGCCGCAAATGGCAATTGCTGATGCAGCCGCTGGCGCCGGTGAGCCTGTGGGAAGCGGTGCGGGCCATCCTGGCGGGCGTTACCATCTCTATGTTTACACCAAACCGCATTGGCGAATACGGCGGTCGACTGCTGGCGGTCGATGCCCGGCACAATTGGCCAACAGTATTGGCCTCCCTGGTCGGGAGTTTTGCCCAGTTGCTGGTACTGTTGGGATGGGGCGTCATTGGAGCCTATTTTTGCCTGAAAAGCTTGTTGGCCCCCGAACCTTATCTGCTGTTGAGCAGTTTCCTATTAGGGGGAAGTTTCGTTGGGATACTGGGGTTGGTCTATTTTAACGTAGATTTAATAATCCCCATTTTACGGCGGTTTCCGTGGGGAAAATGGTCGCGACCGGTGTTCAAACAATTGCTGGCATTGCGGCATTTTCACCGTCCATTATTGCTTCGGGCGCTCATTTTCGCCTTCATGCGCTATGTTGTCTATAGCCTGCAATATTACCTGATTTTGCGGTTTTTTGGCCTAAATGCGCCCATTTTGGCAGCTTTTTCGGGTATTTCGACGATATTTTTAATACAAACCAGTATTCCGCTACCCCCGTTGATGGGCCTTCTGGCCCGGGGAGAAATTGCCTTATTTATATGGTCGCACTACAGCGATAATAGTCTGGGGATACTCACGGCAACCTTTCTGCTCTTTATAATAAATTTAAGTGTCCCTGCGTTACTTGGAGCAGGAATCATCGTCAAAACAAATGTCTTAAAATCATTAGGTTATGAGAAAAATTCCAGTTAAAACGAGTATGATGATGGCCTTAGTGTTGGTGCTCATGGCTTTTGATTTCCCTGAAATCAACCCGAATAAGCCATTTATTCAGAGTGCCATTGACACTTCCGGAATCCCAGAACCCTGTAATGCCAGTAATTTTGCTTTTCAGGCCGGAGAGGAGGTCGTTTATAAAATTTATTACAATTGGAACTTCGTGTGGATTCCCGCCGGCGAGGTGGTCTTCCGGGTCAATGACCTGGGCGATCAGTATCACCTTTCCGCCAAGGGCCGAACCTATAAGTCGTACGACTGGTTTTTCAAAGTAAGGGACGATTACGATTCTTACATTGATAAATCAACCTTGTTGCCCGATGTTTCGGTGCGTCACGTGCGCGAAGGAGGCTACCGCTTGTATGATAAGGTGACCTTTGATCAGGATCGCCGCAAGGCTAAATCCATGCGGGGAAAGACGCCAGAAAGTGCCAAGCCCCACGAATTTAGCCTGGACGACTGTATGCACGATGTATTGTCGATCATTTACTATGCCCGCAATATCAACTTTAATGGAATGCAGGAAGGCGCGGAAATTCCGATCAAGATTTTCCTCGATAAGGAGACTTATCCGCTCAAAGTGGCCTACAAAGGTAGAGAAGAAAAGAAACGAGTGAAAGGCAATGGTAAGTTTAGTACCCATAAATTTAGCCCGCAGCTGATTGCAGGAGACGTTTTCAAAGAAGGTGACCAAATGATGGTTTGGGTAACTGATGATGAAAACAAACTGCCGTTGTTGATCGAATCACCGGTGTCCGTAGGATCAGTAAAAGCCGTGCTGAAAAGCTACAAAGGCCTGCGCCACGAATTTACCGCGGAACTGGATTAATTGGTTGTGCGAAATTTATTTCGCTCCTCCAAGTAATAGAACCCTCGTAACCGCCAATTTTAATTGGCGTATAAGTCGTTTACCATCAATCTGGAATGGAGCGTGGTTCGTGAAAATCGCCGAACAGGCGTTGCCCTCCGCGTTCTCTGCGACTTAGCGTGCCAAATATCGCTCCCAAGACGCAAAGAACACTGAGGTGCTTTTGCAAGAAACCTTTCGGTTTCGACAAAAGGGGCCTGACGAGATGTTGACTTTTGAGGACAGGATGAACAAGATTAACAAGATGGCGACCAAATGAATTTGGCCGTTACGAGGCAATCTAAGACATACACCATGAAAAAAATACTCTACGGGGCCGGACTGGTCCTTTTTTTTGTTGTAGGTATTGGCCTCAGCCGTTGGTATTACCAAACTGAGCAGGAACAGATCAGCCGCTCGCAGTCTACCGTGCTACTGGAGAAGGTGCAGCGCGTATGCAAGCTGGTTACCGTAGAGGGTACCTTCCTGGAGCACTACGACCAGTCGATGGATCGGCAAATGACCTTATATCTGCCATTGCCTAGCACCTGGAGCTTTACCAAGACCGCCTTTCTCGAAGTGCAGGGCCGGGTAATGGTTGGCTACGACATGGACAAAATCACCATCACCGCCGATAGCACCAATAAAAAGATCATTCTCGGCAACTTGCCACAGCCGCAAATCCTCTCCATTGATCACACCATTCGTTACAAAGATCTGGAGGAAAGTTTTTTCAACCATTTCACGCCTGAGGATTACACCCAACTCAATCAAAATGCCAAGGAAGTGCTGAGTAAAAAAGCCGCTGAAGCCGGACTCCTGGAAGAAGCCGAACGTCAGGGCAATCAGATGATTTCCGTGATTCAGTTTATGGCCCAGTCCGTTGGCTGGACCGTGGAGATGGAGCATGAGGAAATAGAGGATATCACACCGCCGGTTACGACCAACTAGATCTCAAGTTAGATGGATTAAGTGCACTGCTAAGCAAGCTTAGGGCCATTTCTTCAACCTCCCAAATGTAATTGGAAGTAATGGATGAACTGTTGGGGTTGTACAGGTTCCAGCGTGCATTTCTTCCAGTTCTTCCAAAAAGACAATCCTTCCTGATTACTTGAAAACACAGGCTATTTTTTCTCCTAAGATCAAGTGCCCTTACAAGCTACCTTCCCAATTTAAATGTCTGCTAAGACTCGCCTAACAAAATTTAAGAAGCCAAATCTTCGACACTCAAGGAAAAAAATCTATTTTAGCCATGATATACTGAATATACTGAGTTGTAGATCAACTTGAAACCTTCTTTAAAATAAGATATTGATGGCGAATGATGCTACCCAACGGACTTTTCTTGGACATCCAGTGGGATTGTTCTTCCTGTTTTTTACGGAAATGTGGGAGCGCTTCAGCTACTACGGTATGCGGGCGATTCTGGTATTGTACCTGGTGCAGAGAGATGCTGGAGAAAATCCCGGATTAGGCTGGGACAATGGCAGGGCACTGGCTTTGTACGGATGGTATACCATGTTTGTATATGTGGCATCCATTCCCGGAGGTATTATTGCTGATCGTTTTCTCGGGCAAAAGAAAACGGTGCTTTGGGGTGGTATTCTTCTGGTGGCAGGACACAGTGTTTTGGCCATCGAAGCCTTGTGGGCATTCTACACAGGTCTGGTCTTGATTGTATTGGGTGTTGGTGGCTTAAAGCCAAATATTTCTACCATGGTAGGCGGCCTTTACGGCGAAAAGGACCAGCGTCGCGATATGGGCTTTTATATCTTTTATATGGGTATCAACCTCGGTGCGGCTATTTCTTCAATTGTGGTAGGATACGTAGGGCAGCGTATTGGCTGGCACTATGGCTTTGGACTGGCCGGTATTGGTATGGCACTAGGCCTTTTAACCTATATGGCAGGACAAAAATACCTGGCTGGAGTAGGCGATATTGTCAAGGATGATGATGATGCAAACAAACCGGAAATCAACCTGTTTACCGATATTTTCAAATACCGAAATTCTATTACTGGAACAGCCATCACTGCTGCATTGGGGGCGGTCATTTGGTATGCCGTTGGCTGGGATTATGGCCTATTGGTCATTGCATTGAGTATCGCAGTAGGTGTCGCCATTGTCATTTACAACGATGGCAATCAGATCGAACGCGACCGCATCATGGTGATGTATTTGTCGTTTATCATTATCATCGTTTTCTGGGGCTCTTTTGAGCAGGCTGGGGGATTGATGAATATTTATGCCAATGAAAAAACCAACCTGTCACTGGGTAGTTTTAGCATTCCAGCCAGTTGGTTCCAATCCGTGAATGCGATTTTCATTCTGGTCTTTGCTACCCTTGTGGGTTCTTTCTGGGCCTGGTGGCGCAATCGCGGTAAGGAGTCTTCTTCTATCTTTAAAATGGCCATCGGTGTCATCATCATGGGCTGGGGATTCCTGTTTATGTCCGCAGCCAGCATGCAGGTAAAGGAAGTAGATGGAGAAGTTGTGCAAAAATCAGCAATGTATTGGCTGGTATTGGCCTATTTGTTCCATACCCTGGGTGAATTATGTGCGTCGCCTGTAGCTTTGTCTTTCATCACCAAACTGGCCCCGGCTCGGTGGATGGCCTTTATGATGGGTGCCTACTTTGCCGTTACCGGTCTTGGCAATAAGGTGGCCGGATCATTGGGCGAGTTATCTGAAACAGTAGGTGAATTTGCCATTTTCACCGGTATTGCAGTATTCTGTACGATTATCGGGCTGTTGGTTATTGCCATGATCAAGCCTTTAAAGCGCCTGGCACATGGTGCAGAGGATGTGGAGTTCAAACCACAGGAAGAAGCAATTATACAGTAAGGGTTTTAGAAAAGACCCAAAAGCCAATCTGTTCTTAAATGCGGATTGGCTTTTGAAATTTTTTATAAAAACCAACTAAAATCAAGCACCGGAAGTCGCTGCTCTAACTCCTTCCGGTTAAAAACTTACGAAACACATGGATATTACTCAATGGATTCTGCTTATCGGCTGGCTGTTTGTGCTGGCATGGGTACCTTTCGTTTTCTATTCCAACCGCAAAACCCACCCCAAGGCATTGTTTATCCTTTTTGGCGCGGAGATGTGGGAACGCTTTAGCTACTACGGGATGCGGGCTTTGCTTACCTTGTACATGACTCAGGTGCTTTTTCAGGAGCTTGGACAAAATGAAGCGGATACCCGGGCACTGGGGATTTACGGATCCTATACCTCTATGGTGTATCTTCTGCCGGTAATAGGCGGGTTAATCGCCGACCAGATTTTTGGTTTCCGAAAAGCCATTCTCTTTGGCGGTATCCTGATGATGATTGGGCACTTTACCCTGGCGTTGGAAGGTATGATGTTTGAAGGCAATCTCATGCTGTTTTTTATGTCGCTGGCCCTCATCATTGTGGGTAATGGTTATTTCAAACCCAATATATCCAGTTTTTTAGGTAAGTTTTATGACGCTAACGATCCGCGTAAGGATGGGGCATTTACCATCTTCTACATGGGGGTGAATATTGGTGCTTTTTTGGCCACACTCACCTGTGGTTACGTCGGTGAAAGAATCAGCTGGCACTACGGTTTTGGCCTGGCCGGTTTTGGTATGGGGTTAGGGTTGTTGGTGTTCTGGCTCCTGGGGCCAAAATACTTCGAAGGCAAAGGGCTGGAGCCCGATCCGGAAGCCGTACGTAAGCCGTTTTTTGCCGGGTTGAGCAAAAATACACTCGTATTTGCGGGTACGCTATTAAGTATTCCACTTTGTGCCAGCCTGTTGAATTTGAGTGATTTGATGTCAACGGTACTGCTAGTGATTAGTGCGGTAATCATTGGTTATCTCATTTTTCTTGGAGTTACAAGTGAAGACAAAAAAGAAGGTCAACGACTGTTGGTTGTTGTCGTTCTGTTCTTTTTCCACGCCATATTCTGGGCATTATTTGAACAGGCTGGAGGATCGCTGACGTTGTTTACCTTACGGAATGTAGACCGCAATCTATTCGGAGCGGAAATTCCTGCTTCTATTTTCCAGAGTTTGAATCCATTCTACATCATGATACTGGCTCCACTGTTCTCCTGGATCTGGATTACCTTGAATAAACGTAAGATGGAACCGAGTACGCCCATGAAGTTTGTTTTGGGTTTAACCCAATTGGGACTGGGCTTCCTGGTCATTGTGCTTGGCGCAAAACTGTTTGCCAACAATGAAGGACTGGTGTCTGTGCTGTTCTTGTTTGTCATGTACTTGCTGCACACCACTGGTGAGCTGAGCTTGTCGCCCGTTGGTTTGTCCATGATTACCAAATTATCACCCGATAAAATTGTTGGTTTTGTAATGGGAGCCTGGTTCTTGTCCATTGCTCTGGCCAATAAAATTGCGGGAGAGATTGGTAAATTGACCGCAGCGGAAGACCTGGGAGATTCGGCTACCGCTCTGGAAACACTGCAAGTCTATTCCGATACCTACCTCACCTGGGGCGTTTACGTGGTACTCGGAGCAGCGGCAGTCTTGTTACTCCTGGTGCCTACATTGCGTAAATGGATGCACGGTATACACTAGGCTTCAATAATAGCACTTAACGTGAAAACGCCAGGGTGATCAGCAACTTTGGCGTTTTTACGTTATATTATAAGGAAAAAATATGCAAAAGCAATTCAAGCAAATCGTCCTTATTTATGCCGCACTGATGGTGGGACAGATCCTCTTTTGCATGGCGATCATCTTGGTGGTTACTTCTACAGCTGATTCCTACCCTAAAGAAATGCTTGTAGGGGAATATTTTCCGCCGCTCTATCATTTTACTGGCATTGGATTAGCGTATTTTCTCAATCGCAGCCGCAGGTTGGCGGGCATGGAACTCGGTGGACTAGCCAATAAGGTAGAGCATTATCGTACCACGGTCATTGTACGTTCGGCCATCCTCGAAATTCCCAACCTGCTATCGATCATTTTTACCTTAATTACGGGCAATCTCAACTACCTGTTGTGGTTCTGTATCGGGCTGTTGGTGTTTCTCTATTTCCGTCCCTCAGCCGAGCAGTTTATCCGTGATTATGCCCTTTCGGGAAAGGAAGAACGCGAATTACGCCAGGCCCTTAAAATATAGGCTATCCGAACATCGGGCAGGTAAAACCTGTTGCAAAGGAAACTCACACCTTCCCAATCATGGCCCAACCACTCAACATTGCTCAGAAGTTAATTAAAAATCACTTACTAGAAGGCGAAATGGTACCTGGTAAAGAAATCGGTATCAAAATCGACCAGGCGCTGGTGCAAGACGCCACCGGTACCCTGGTTATGCTCGAACTGGAAGCCATGGGCCTGCAACGTGCCCAAACGGAAGTGGCGGTACAATACGTAGACCACAACCTCCTGCAAGGCGACTTTAAAAATGCCGATGACCACGTCTTTCTGGAATCGGCAGCCCAGCGCTTTGGACTTTGGTACAGCTATCCCGGCAATGGGGTGAGTCACCCGGTACACATGCAACGCTTTGGCAAACCCGGAAAGACTATGGTGGGGTCGGATAGCCACACTCCCGCTGCCGGTTCGCTCAGTATGCTGGCTATGGGTACCGGCGGACTCGACGTGGCGGCCGCCATTGCCGGAAGGCCCTACTATGTAAAGATGCCCAAAATACTGGGGGTAGAACTGAAAGGTAAAATGCCCGAATGGTGCAGCGCCAAGGATGTCATACTTGAAATGCTGCGCCGGTACGATGTAAAAGGTGGCCGTGGCTATATCGTCGAATACTACGGTGAAGGCCTTCAGTACCTCAGCGCCATGGACCGTCATGTCATTGCCAACATGGGGACCGAAATTGGGGCGACCACAACCGTCTTTCCATCTGATGATGAAGTGCGTCGCTTCTTACGTTCTCAGGATCGTGAGGAGGACTGGGAGGAATTACTTCCCGATGAGGGTGCAAAGTACGATGAATACGATACCATAAATCTGGCTGAACTTGAGCCACTTATTGCCTGTCCTAGTAGTCCGGGCAACGTGGTCAAGGTAAGCGAAGTGGCCGGTAAGCCGGTGCATCAGGTAGTAGTGGGCTCTTCGGCCAATCCGGGAACCCGTGACTTTTGGGTGGTGAGCCAAATCCTGAAAGGGCAAACCATTCACCAAGGCCTTTCACTCGATATCAATCCCACTTCCCGGCAGGTGATCGAAAACCTGGCGCAAACCGATGCCTTTATCAGTCTCATTCAAAGCGGTGCCCGTTTTCACCAGGCCGGATGTCTGGGCTGCATCGGAATGGGACAAGCACCGGCCACCGGCAAGATTAGCCTGCGTACGATGCCGCGTAATTTCCCCGGTAGATCGGGTACCTATGATGATCAGGTTTATCTGTGTAGCCCCGAAACTGCGGCAGCAGCAGCATTGACCGGAAAGATCACCGATCCACGAGAGTTAGGTAAACATTTTGGTATTCAATACCCTCAATACCAGCCCCCCGAAAAGGAAATTTTAAACAGCAAGATGTTGTTAGGTCCGCTTTCAAACGGACATAAGGTAAACCTGGTCAAAGGGCCCAATATTAAAAGTCTGCCCGAAATACCACCCTTACAGACCCGCTGGGAAGTGCCCGTATTGCTGAAGATGGGTGACAATATTTCCACCGACGAAATTCTCAAGGCGGGAGCTGAAGTCTTGCCGTTGCGCAGTAATATTCCCGAAATCAGCAAATATGCTTTTACCGTGCTGGATGACACTTTCTACGATCGCGCTATGGAAGTCAAACAAACCCAGGGCGGGCACGTGGTGGTGGCCGGTGAAAACTACGCCCAGGGATCAAGTAGAGAACACGCCGCTTTGGCACCCCGCTATTTAGGGCAGGTGGCGGTGCTGGCCAAGAACTACGCGCGCATCGGCTGGCAGAATCTGGTAAACTTTGGCATCTTGCCGCTGCAATTTAAAAATCCGGACGATTACGACAAGATTGATCAGGGAGATACCTTGCACCTGGAAAATCTGCGGGAGGCGGTTGCTGAACGAAAACCGATTATTGTGAAAAACGTAGATAAAGACCTGGACATTCCAGCGATTCATACCCTTAGTGATCGACAGATTGAGGTTATACTTATTGGGGGGATTATAAACTACTTTCGTTCTTTGACGAATTCCTCAGTCAATTTCAAAGGTTGACCACCAACCATGGTCTCAAAGAACCGCTTTTTTAGGTCAATTACCGTGGCCTACCAACGGCGGTTTGCAAGTCATAGCATTTACTTTTAATTTTGCAATAATGCGAAATGGCATAGTTTGGTGAAAGGCATGGAAATGAATCCGGTCCTTTCAAAACTGCTACTCCTAAAACATGACCACAGGACTTTGGCTGAAAACATCTGGTAAAAATCCTGGCCCGCAGCGTGATCACTGCCGCTACTGGCTGCGCACCTCCATGGGCCTCGAAGACCAGGTATTGGCGGAAGCCAGCACCCATTGTGCCCCGACACAGGTTTTTAAAAGCCATCGCAATGTTTTTATCCAGGTGGACCGGGAAATGAATAAGACCCTAACCGAGCTGCGCACTCCCGACGACGTTTACGAATTTCTGGGGTACTGTGATGGAATCGACCATACCCGCCAAAGCCTGGAGACCCTGAAAGCCTTTTTCGTCAAAGAAATAACTCCTTTTCTTATACAGCATCATGGGGCTCGTACCCTGCGGATCACCGCCAGCTTTTTGGGAAAGCGCAACTATAATCGTTACCTTCTGGAAAAACGATTGGGCGAAAGCCTCTACGGGCAAATGAATATACTTGATAACGAACAGCATGATCCCTGGCAACCCAATGAATTACGGCTCAGGTTACACCTGGAAGATGACCGGGCCTACTGGGGACTGGGATTAGCAGATACCCCCTTACATCGGCGGCCCTGGCGTTCCCTGCGCTACGACGGGCAGGTGCATACACCGGTAGCGGCCTGTATGGCCCGAGAGTTGGATCCGAAGCCAGGGCAATTGATTTTTGATCCATTTTGCGGGTCTGGCACAATTTTGATCGAATCGGCCATTTTGTACCCCTCGGCACGTTTCCTTGGATACGATATCAATCCAGAAGCAATCGATATTGCCAGTCAGGCGGCAGCGCAGGCAGTGGTGAAGATTAAGCTGGAGCAAAAAGATACGCTGGCGGAGAATCCACCAGAAGGTGACTACCTTTTAATCAGTAATCCACCCTGGGGCGATAAACATGAGATCGATAATATAACACCGACCTTTTATCAACAGTTAAGTCGTTTTATTCGGAGTAGTGCGGGAGCCGTATTGCTGTTGCCGGAAACTTCTGTACAACATCTACAAGAGGATTCAGGCTTGAAAACCCGGCAAATTGCTCAAACCAGAATTAGAGGAAAGTTAGCTTATTTGTTGAAAATCAATGCTATATCGTGAAGATGGCTTCGTGGGAAGCCCCTTGAAACACAGTTTTTTTCCCGGCGATAGGTTTTAAAACAGCTTCTTAGTATCTTGCAATAATGAGAAAGTGGATAAATAGTGCGTTTCATTTTTACTTTCGGCATCGCATTCGCCGGATTGAGCGGTATATGCAACATCCGGTGGCCGTGCAGGAAGAGGTATGGTGGGAACTGATCCAGGCTGCTCGGTATACCGAATGGGGGCGGCGGTACAACTACCGCAAGCTACGCAATCCGAAAGAGTATGCAGCAGTGGTGCCCGTCAATGACTATGAAGCGTTAAAGCCATTTATCCAACGCATGATGATGGGCGAAAAAGACGTGCTTTGGAATGGCCAGGTGAAATGGTTTTCCAAGTCATCCGGCACCACCAGCGACAAGAGTAAGTTCATTCCCGTGAGCAGGGAAAACCTGCGCGCCTGCCATATTCGCGGCACCTGGGATACGATGAATCTCTTTTACCACAACCGGCCCGATGCCAAACAGTTTGAATGTAAAAGCCTGTTGATGGGTGGAAGCCTTACTCCTTATTCTGATTATCCACGCACTATGATCGGGGATGTGTCGGCCATTATGATTCACAATATGCCCACCATTGCCCGACCGTTTTTCACCCCCGATTTTGAAACGGCCCTCATGGCGGAATGGGAAGAAAAGCTGGAGCGAACGGCCCTGCTCTGTAGCCAGGACCCCAGCATGGTGATGATCGGTGGCGTGCCTACCTGGACGGTACTGCTATTGCGTAGAATCCTGGAATTGACCGGCAAAAAACACTTGCTCGAAGTGTGGCCGGATTTTCAGCTCTATATTCACGGCGGGGTGAGTTTTACCCCTTATAAGAAGCAATTTGAAGCTTTTTTTCCTTCGGATCAGGTCAGTTACCAGGAAATCTACAATGCCTCAGAAGGTTACTTTGCCATTCAGAATGACCCGGCCAGCGACGACATGCTACTGCTGTTGAATAATGGCATTTTTTATGAATTTTTGCCGGTAGACGAATGGGGTAGTGCCCATCCCAAGACCATTGGTTTGGCCGAGGTAGAAACCGGCAAGAATTATGCCCTGGTGATTACGACCAATTCGGGCCTATGGCGCTACCTGGTGGGCGATACAGTAACCTTTACTTCTACCGCTCCATACAAAATCCGAATCACCGGTCGTACCAAGCAGTTTGTCAATGCTTTCGGGGAAGAAGTAGTGGTGGAAAACACGGATCGGGCGCTGGCCATTACCTGCCGCCAGACTGATGCTACCGTTACCGAATATACGGTGGCGCCCATCTACTTTCAGGGCTCAGGAAAAGGCGGGCACGAATGGCTGATCGAATTTGAAAAAGCCCCACATGATTTGGGCCAGTTTATGCGCCGTTTGGATTGCAATTTGCAGGAAATCAACTCCGACTACGAAGCTAAGCGCTACAAGAGTATGGCCCTGGAACAGCTACAGATGAAAGTTTTGCCGAAAGGCACCTTCCACAACTGGCTGCGCTCTAAAGGAAAGCTCGGAGGCCAACACAAGGTGCCTCGTCTGGCCAACCATCGCAAGTATGTAGATGAAATTCTCGACTTTTCGGGAGAGACGTTGTAAGGGAAGATTCACTACTCTATTTTTCCTGTTTGGAATCCGTTAAATATCGCTATTTTTGCGCTCCTGATGATTAGCTATAGCTTTATTGATTTTCTGATCAGTATTATTTTGGCGCTCATCATGTTGGGCATTGGGATGTCCATCGATGTTGGCGATTTTCGGGCGGTAGTCAAACGCCCCCGAGCATTCTTTGTGGGCCTGGCCGGACAAATGGTGCTTTTGCCATTTTTTGCTTTTTTACTGGTTTCTCAGTCGGGGTTGAGGCCCAGTTTTCAGGTGGGCATTGTCATCCTTTCGCTTTGTCCGGGAGGCAATACCTCCAATTATGTCTCCTATTTGGTGAAAGCCAATACTGCCCTTTCTATCTCGCTGACCAGTATCAACGGTATTTTGACTTTGTTTTCCATTCCGGTGATCACCAATATCGCGTTGCGGCTTTTTATGGGCGAAACTGGTGCAATTTCTCTGCCTTTCGGCCCCACGGTGGTGCAGATTCTGCTGGTTACCCTGCTACCTGCCTCTATTGGGGTTTGGATTCGCTATCGCAATAAACGGGTGAGCACTATTTTAGAAAAGCCGATCCGTTATACCACGATGGTGCTCCTTCTGGTGGCCTTCGCAATTCTGTTTTTTGGCAGTGGTGATGGAGGCAGCCCCAACATTACGATAGAGGATGTGAAAGAGATGTTTCCGGCCGTGCTGGCCCTGAATATTGTGGGACTATCTTTGGGGATTTTTTCTGGTCGTCTGGCGGGCTTGTCGCGGCGCAATGCTACCACCCTGGCCATCGAGATTGGTTTGCAAAATACGACACTGGCGATCCTGATCGGTGGCACGCTGTTGGGCAATAGCGACATGATCAAACCGGCGCTGGTCTACGCCACATTCAGCTTCTGGACTACGCTGGCCTTCGCTTACTGGACCCGTCAGCGCACGCCAGACTGGCAATAATTGGAATATATTATCATTCATTCATGACATCCATTCTCTCTAATATCTCTATATTTGTAACTGAAAGAGAACACACTTAACTAAATTTACCACTTTGACATTCAAAGAACTAGGGCTCGACGAGCAGTTGTTGGAAGGATTAACCTCAATGGGATTTGAAACTGCTACGCCTATTCAGGAAAAAGCGATTCCTGCAATCCTGGAAGGGCGCGACCTGATTGCCTGTGCACAGACCGGAACCGGAAAAACGGCAGCTTTTCTGTTGCCGACACTCCACAATATTACCGTAAATCCAGAAGAACATATTGATACGCTTATACTGGTCCCCACGCGGGAATTGGCTGTTCAAATCGATCAGCACCTGGAAGGCTTCGCCTATTTTACACCTGTAACATCACTTCCTATTTATGGAGGACGGGATGGAACTTCTTTTGATCAGGAAAAAAAGGCCTTGACGCTTGGCGCAAATATTCTGGTGGCCACACCCGGACGATTGATTACCCACCTGCAGATGAATTATGTGAAATTTGACACCCTGCGCCACCTCATCCTCGATGAGGCGGATCGTATGCTGGATATGGGCTTCATCAATGATATCCAAAAAATTATCAGCTACTTGCCCAAAGACCGGCAAACCCTGATGTTTTCGGCGACCATGCCCAATAAGATTCGCCAGTTTGCCAAAAAAATCCTCAAAGACCCGGTGCAGATCAGCTTTGCTGTTTCCAAGCCGGCAGAGGGCATTTTGCAGGCCTGCTATGAAGTGCATGACGACCAGAAATTGCCATTACTTGTCCATTTACTGGAAGGGCGTAAAAATAAGGAAGGAGAGCGTATCCTCATTTTTTCGAGTACCAAACTCAATGTAAAAAAGGTCACCAAGGAGCTGCGAAAAAGTGGCTTGAATGCCGAAGAAATTCATTCCGACCTTGATCAGGGGGAGCGCGAACAGGTGTTGCGGAACTTCAAAAACGGCAATGTCCAGATTTTGGTGGCAACGGACATCCTTAGCCGGGGAATTGACGTTAAGGGCATCAACATTGTGCTTAACTACGATGTTCCGGGCGATGCCGAAGATTACATCCACCGCGTAGGTCGTACTGCCCGTGCCCAGGCTGATGGCGTGGCATTGACGTTTGTCAACCGCAAGGATGCAGGCAAATTCCGTCGTACAGAAGAGCTGATGGAACAGAAGGTACGTCGCCTGCCACTACCGCCGCATATTGCAGAAATAGAGCCTCCTGCCCGCAGTGCAAAACCCAGAAGTTCTGATCGCCGCAGAGGAAGTTTTAGCCGCAAGCGAGGAGGTGGTTCCGGAAGGAAGTCGGGAAGGGGGAAGCGATGAGATTGGGGCATTGCTCCAACCTCCTTTGGAATTGGAAGAAATGGAGGCAATGGATGAATTGTCAGGGTTGTACAGGCATAAGCGCACATTTCTTCAATCCTTCCTCCATGCTTGAAAAACACAAGTTATTAGTGATTCCTTAGATCAAGCGTCATTACTATTCTCTCCTCCAAATATTTGGCGGTAAGCTTGAAAAATGTCCGGCAACACTTCACTAAATCTTTGAGGAAAGATAAAGAAATAGACAATGCTCACCGGCCTGGGATCCAACGTGTCGAGGCTGACGTATTTTAGCAATTTCTCCTGACTAACACCGCTGATCTTTTCGAGTGCTGGCCAGGTATCTTCCTTTAGTTCCGGCCAATTGAGGTTGGGATAGTGCAGAGCAAAGACCTTGGCATATTCGTGTAGCCCCACGTGATAGAAGTGCTGAGGCTGCATAAATCCCTTGATCAGATAATCGGCGGCAAATAGCAGAACGCCATCTTCCTCATAAATTTCCGAAGGGTGAAACTGCTCCGGAAATTGCGGGCTGGGGAAAGGATGAGGATAGACCACAACATTTTCGAACTTCGGCAATAGGAATTCTTCCCGATTGAGCGTCAACTGCACAGCACAGGACGCTAAAATAGCTTTGATGTCTTCGGGAACTTCCGGCATCACCTTGGGCATAAACTCCACTGCCCGCATATACAGCGCCACCCGGTCGCGGAACAGCTGTTTTTTTTCTGGAGAAAGAGATTGGTAAAAGGCATGCTGCTTTTGAAACAACAATTGCACCTTTGCATCGAGCTGGGGCGGATGCTTGCTGTACCACCACCAGTCGATCTGTGGACTAAATACATAGACCAACGCCAGTAGTAATACCGGCACAACGATATAGGTGGAATAGGATTCGTCCACCTCCCAGGTGAGGTATAGAAAAACAAGAGCTAAGATGACTAATGGCAGCGCCAGAATTCTAGTTGGCATATTGTGGTAGATTATAGTCGCTCAAAGAAACAAAAAAAATTAGTTTGAAGCGCAGGGAACTAATGACTTAATTTTCAAGGTTATAAACGCAGCATTATGGCCATTTCCTATTTTAAAACCACAAAAAAAATAAAATTTCAGCCCGAAGGCTTGGTTGAAATAAAATTATGGTCTAAATTTGCAACCGCTTTGAAAAGCACTGGTGCGGTAGCTCAGTTGGTAGAGCACAGGACTGAAAATCCTGGTGTCGCTGGTTCGATTCCTGCCCGCACCACAATTTTAACTCGGAATAGAGAAAATGTCAAACAACCAATTACATCATCACCATCATTTTTTAATGCTTTCGCAGGCAGATGGTGACGTCATGGTGTAAGGTTTAATTCAACGCTTTGGCGAAAAATAGGCTTACCATTTGCTTGGTAAGCCTATTTTTTTTGCCCTAAAACGATCATCTTCATGCAAACCAGACTCAACATTGCCGTTCAAAAATCCGGGCGCTTACTGGAGGACTCCCTGCGCATTCTCAAGGAATGTGGCATCCGGGTCGATAATGGCAAAGATCAGCTCAAAGCCTCGGCGCGCAATTTTCCCGCCAATCTGCTCTACCTGCGCAACTCGGATATTCCCAAATACGTGGAAGATGGCGTGGCGGACATCGGCATCATCGGGCAGAATACGGTCTTTGAAAAACAAAAAGAGATAACTGAAGTATTGCCACTGGGTTTTTCCCGCTGCCGTCTATCTATCGCGGTACCCAAAGGTACGGCTTATCCCGGCCCCGAATTTCTCAACGGCAAAAAGATTGCCACGTCCTATCCCAATTCCCTCCGTCATTTCCTGGCAGAAAATAACCTCAAAGCCGAAATCCACGAAATTTCCGGATCGGTAGAAATCGCGCCCAATATTGGACTGGCGGATGCCATTTGTGATCTGGTCAGTACCGGCAGTACCTTGTTTAAAAACGGACTGGAAGAAAAGGAGGTCATCCTGCGGTCGGAGGCGAGCATTTACGCTTCGCCGGTGATCAAGCCGGAGGCAGCGGCGATTCTGGATCAGATTGTTTTTCGCATCAAATCGGTACTGGAAGCCCGGCGCAACAAATACCTGCTGATGAATGCGCCCAACGAAAAGATTGACGAGATCATTCAAATTCTGCCGGGCATGAAAAGCCCCACGGTGATGCCGCTGGCAGCCTCCGGGTGGAGTTCTATCCATACGGTGATCAACGAGGACCGCTTTTGGGAAATCATCGATGCGCTCAAAGCCAACGGCGCACAAGGTATCCTGATCGTTCCCATTGAAAAAATGATTATTTAGACCGCCATGAAAGTATACAACAACCCTGAACGCAGTACCTGGACTGAGCTATTGAAGCGGCCCACGCTGAATACCCAAAACCTGGATGCACTGGTCGGTGGTGTCTTCGAAGAGATTCGCACGGAGGGCAATGCTGCCATTCGCCGTTATACTGAAAAATTTGACGGCGTCTCGCTCCATGACTTTCAGGTCAGCGTAGACGAAATATGGGAGGCGGGGGATCTGCTTTCCGAAGAATTGAAGGCGGCTATTCAATTGGCGAAAGCCAATATCGAAAAATTTCACGCCCGGCAGCGGGTGCTCCCCGAGGTGATTGAAACCATGCCCGGCGTGCAGTGCTGGCGCAAGAGTGTGCCGATTGAGCGGGTGGGATTGTACATTCCCGGTGGTACGGCGCCCTTGTTTTCGACAGTTTTGATGTTGGGGGTTCCGGCAAAGTTGGCAGGCTGCAAGGAGATTGTACTGTGCTCTCCGCCTGATAAGACCGGCAAACTACATCCGGCAATCATCTATACAGCCAATCTAATTGGCATTGACAAAATCTTTAAGATCGGCGGCGTACAAGCTATCGGCGGTATGGCCTACGGTACGGAGACGATCCCGAATGTGTACAAAATTATGGGCCCGGGCAATCAGTATGTAACGGCTGCCAAGCAGGTGGTGAGTCGGGAAGGCATTGCCATCGATATGCCCGCCGGACCTTCGGAAGTGCTGGTGTGCGCCGATGAAACGGCCAATCCAGCCTTTGTGGCAGCCGACCTATTATCGCAGGCCGAGCACGGTATCGATAGCCAGGTAGTGTTGGTGGTTTTTGAAGAGGCTATGGCCAATGCAGTGCAGGTGGCGATTGACGAACAGCTGGAAAAATTACCCCGGCGGGAAATTGCTGCGAAAGCCTTGAAGAATAGCGTCAGCATAGTTGTTAAAGACCGGCAAATGGCCCTGGAACTGATCAATGAATACGCCCCTGAACACCTGATTCTGGCCATCGATAAAGCCGAAGCACTGGCCGAAATGGTGATCAATGCCGGATCGGTATTTTTGGGCAATTACACGCCGGAATCGGTTGGAGATTATGCCTCAGGCACCAACCATACGTTGCCAACCAACGGCTACGCAAGGGCCTACAGTGGTGTTTCATTGGACACCTTCGTGAAAAAGATCACCTTTCAGCGGTTGTCGGAGGAAGGTTTACAGAATGTAGGCCCAGCCGTAGAGGCCATGGCCGCCGCCGAGGAATTGATGGCGCATAAACAGGCCGTGACGATCCGGTTGAAAAATATCACCGCACGGTAGAGACGCATTGCAATGCGTCTCTACATTGCATGGTACAGACGCATTGCAATGCGTCTCTATCATCGCCCAAAAAAAATAAAATGACCAATATCGATAATCTGGTACGCAAAAATATCCGGGCACTGAAGCCCTATTCTTCGGCCCGTAGCGAATTTAAGGGCAGTGCGGAGGTCTTTCTGGACGCCAATGAAAATCCGTATGAGACGGGCCTGAATCGCTATCCCGATCCATTGCAGTGGACGCTGAAAGAAAAGGTCAGTAAGTTGAAGGGAGTGCCGGCCAGGCAGATATTCTTGGGCAATGGCAGTGATGAGGCCATCGACCTGCTGATTCGCATTTTTTGTGAGCCCCGCGAAGATCACATTTTGATTTTGCCGCCGACCTACGGTATGTACCAGGTCTCGGCCGATATTGCAGATGTGGCGATTAAAGAGGTACCGCTGCAAGCTGGTTTTCAACCAAATGTACCGGCGATTTTGGAGGCATCGGACCAACATTCAAAGTTGTTGTTTTTGTGCAGCCCGAACAACCCAACCGGCAATAGTATGGCCGTGGACTTGGTGCGTCAATTGGTTGAGGGATTTCCAGGAATTGTGGTAATTGATGAAGCCTACATCGATTTTTCCAGCCAGGAAAGTTTTGTATCGTTGCTGCCGACGGCCGATAATCTGGTGGTCATGCAAACCTTTTCCAAGGCCTGGGGGTTGGCGGGGATTCGCCTGGGTATGGCTTTTGCCAATGAGGCAATCATTCATTATTTTAACAAGGTCAAACCCCCTTACAATGTGAATCAGCTGACGCAGAAAATGGCGCTGGAAGCATTGGCGCAAGGAAGTCAGCAACAGCACTGGGTGCAAGAATTACTATCAGAACGAGGCAGGCTGATTGATGAGTTGCAAAAGTTCCATTTGGTGGAGCATATCTACCCATCTGATGCCAATTTTTTGCTGGTAAAAGTGCCGGAACCGGTGGATTTATACCGTTATTTGGTCAATGAAAAGATCATCGTACGCGACCGATCCAGGGTGCTGCTATGTGACGGATGTCTGCGCATCACGGTGGGCCGCCCCGAGGAAAATACCCGATTGTTAAAAGTAATATCCCAATATTCATAAAATGAACACAAACAAAACGACAGGTGGGCAAAAACTCCTCATCCTGGACCGCGACGGGACGCTGGTGATCGAGCCGCCCGAAGATTATCAGCTGGATTCGCTGGAGAAGCTGGAATTTTACCCCAAAGTGTTCCAGTTTCTGGCGCGCATCGTGGAAGAGTTGGATTATCAGTTGGTGATGATTACCAACCAGGACGGCCTGGGGACGGATAGCTTTCCGGAAGAAACCTTCTGGCCTGCTCACGAGAAGGTGTTGAAAGCTTTTGAAAATGAGGGCATCACCTTTGTTGATGTCTTGATTGACCGCACTTTTGCGCACGAAAATGCACCGACACGAAAGCCCAATACCGGGCTGATGACCTACTACATGCAGGGTGAATATGACCTGGCCAACAGCTTTGTCATCGGTGACCGGTTGACGGATATGGAGCTGGCCCGCAACCTGGGTGCAAAGGGCATTTGGCTCAATAACGAACCGGAACTGGGTGCAGAAGAGCTGGCTAAAGAAAAGCGGGAAACCTTGGATGAAGTGATTGGTCTGACCACTACCGACTGGGCGGAAATCTACCGCTTTTTGAAGTTGCCGCCCCGGGAGGTCGAAGTCCAACGGACCACCAAGGAAACGGATATTTCCATTAAGCTAAATCTGGATGGAAATGGCGTGGCCAAAAATGACACCGGCATCGGCTTTTTTGACCACATGCTGGATCAACTGGCCAAACATTCCAATAGTGATTTGCAGGTAAGCGTCAAAGGCGATTTGCACATTGACGAGCACCATACTATTGAAGATACGGCCCTGGCCCTGGGCGAGGCCTTCCGACAGGCTCTGGGTGACAAACGCGGTATTGAACGCTATGGCTACTGTCTGCCCATGGATGACTGTCTGGCGCAGGTGGCGATCGATTTTGGCGGCCGTCCGTGGCTGATGTGGGAAGCCGACTTCAAGCGCGAAATGATTGGGCAGATGCCTACGGAGATGTTTTTCCACTTTTTTAAGTCGTTCAGTGATGCCTCCTTGTGCAACCTGAATGTCAAGGCCGAAGGCACGAATGAGCATCATAAAATAGAGGCCATTTTTAAGGCTTTCGCCAAATCGATCAAACAGGCAAAGAGACGGGATTTGAATAATATGGCGTTGCCATCGACGAAAGGAACGCTGTGATTTTTTTTGTTTAGAGTTTAGTGTGTAGGAGTTTAGAGGAAGGAACAGCTGATTATCCTGCAAGTGCTTTATTTATGGGATGTTGCTTTGAATGGAGGTTTAAAGGTTAATGTTTAAAGTTTAGGCGGAGGAGGCAGGGTAGGCGATTTAGAATCTCCTACGCTACAGCATCGGCAATCAAGGAAGGTCGATGTTACAAACATCTCCCGAGCGAGCGATGCGGTTCCCAAACCCTAAAGCCTAAAATAATCCTGGGAATTCTATAATCCTGGGAATTCTGCTTTAATTCTGAAAATCCTGCTCAAAATTCTGCTTTAATCATGAAAATTGCCATTATCGACTACAATGCGGGAAATGTCCGCTCGGTGTTATACGCTATGGAGCGGCTGGGCCGGGAGGCGATGCTGACCGCTGATCACAAGCAGATTCGGGAGGCAGACAAGGTGATCTTCCCCGGGGTAGGGGAGGCGCGAACGACGATGAACTACCTGCGGGAGAAGGGGCTCGATGAGGTAATTCTTTCGCTGAAGCAGCCGGTATTGGGTATTTGCCTGGGCATGCAATTGTTGTGTGACCATTCGGAGGAGAATGATGCGGACTGTTTGGGTATTATCCCACAACACGTGGTAAAGTTTAGGCCCAAGACTGGAGAAAAAGTGCCGCATATGGGCTGGAATCAGCTGCGGGTCAATCAAGGCAGTTGGCTGGACTCATCCCTTGACGGGGAATATGTTTATTTTGTACACAGCTATTACGCTGAAATTGGACCCTACACCGCAGGAGTAACGGATTACATTCAACCGTTTAGCTCGGTGATGCGGAAGGATAATTTTTACGCCACCCAGTTTCACCCGGAAAAGTCAGGAGAGGTAGGCCGGAAGATATTGGAGACTTTTTTGGAAATATGACATTGGAGGGGTTTAAAGGTTAAGGGTTAAAGTTTAAAGTGGCGCGTTAACCCTTAACCATTAACCTTTAAACTAAAAAACATGCACATCATTCCTGCAGTAGATATCATTGATGGCAAGTGTGTGCGCCTGACGCAGGGCGATTACGCACAGAAGAAAGTGTACAATGAGGATCCGTTGGAGGTCGCCAGGCAGTTTGAAGGAGCTGGCATTCAGCGACTGCACCTGGTAGATCTGGACGGAGCAAAGGCGAGTCGCATTATCAACCATAAGGTGTTGGAAAAAATTGCTTCCAGGACTAGTTTGCACATTGATTTTGGCGGCGGTTTGAAGTCGGATGAAGATGTACGCATTGCCTTTGAAAGCGGAGCACGGCAAATCACTGGTGGCACGATAGCAGTCAAAGACCCGGCCCTTTTTATGGGCTGGCTGGAACGGTATGGCTCGGACAAAATTATCCTGGGTGCGGATGCCAAAGACCGGAAGATAGCCATCAGCGGTTGGCAGGAGGAGAGCGATCTTGACCTGTTGAGTTTCTTGACGAATTACACTCAAAAAGGAATTCAATATGCCATCTGCACCGATATTGCCAAAGATGGTCTTTTGCAAGGCAGTTCCGTGGATTTATACCGGGAAATCCTGGATGAATTAACGAAACTAAAGCTTATCGCCAGCGGCGGGGTGACAACGATGGAAGAGCTGACAGAACTTGACGAAATCGGCTGCTACGGAGCGATAGTGGGCAAGGCGTTGTATGAGGGAAGATTGGAAATTGGGGAGCTGGTGAAGGAATTTGGGGGGTAGGTTAGAGTTGAGTGTTTAGAGAATTTGCGCGCTTAGTCATTTTTCGGATTCTTTGATTTGAGGAATGTTGATTGTAGTTTATGAGGGTTATATAGTTTATAAGGTTTAGGCAGTTGAGACGGGGGAGGCGGTTTAGGGGAGGCCCCTGGTCGTGCTGAAAGTTCTAGAACTTGGAGAATCCTGCTCTATTATATGGGTTTAAAGTTTAATGGTTAAAGTTTAGGCGGATCGACTTTGTTAAAACTTCGTCGATTAGAAGAGGAGACGGTTGAGGCAGTTTGGAGGTCGATGTTGCAAACAACTGCCGAGCGAGAGGGGCGGTTTAGAATGTTTATAGATGTTTATGAAAGTTTATGTAGTCCCCCTAAAGCCTAAGGCCCAAAACCTAAGTCCTAAAATAATCCTGAAAATTCTATAATTCTGAAAGTCCTGCTTTAATTCAGCTTTAATGTTAGCCAAAAGAATCATACCCTGCCTCGACATCAAAGACGGTCGTACCGTGAAAGGAGTCAATTTTGTGAACCTGCGTGATGCCGGTGATCCGGTGGAGCTGGGGGCGCTGTATAGCGAACAGGGAGCCGACGAACTGGTGTTCCTGGATATCACGGCCACCCACGAAAAGCGCAAGACGTTGGCTTCGCTGGCACGGGATATCGCCGGGCATTTGAGCATCCCATTTACGATTGGAGGTGGGATCAAGTCGGTGGAAGATGTGGATGTGCTGCTGGAGTCCGGAGCGGATAAGATATCGATTAATTCAGCGGCGGTACGCAGGCCGGAATTGATCGATGAGCTGGCGCGTAGCTTTGGCAGCCAGTTTGTGGTCATTGCCGTGGACGCCAAAGAGATTGATGGCAACTGGTGGGTACACCTCAACGGAGGGCGCATTCCCACTGAGATACGGCTGATGGACTGGGTGAAAGAAAGCCAGGAACGCGGTGCTGGAGAAATCCTCTTCACTTCTATGAACCACGATGGCACCAAAAACGGCTTTGCCAATGAGATCACTGCCAAGGTCTCCGAAGCCCTGTCAATCCCGGTAATCGCCTCGGGTGGTGCGGGTACGATGGCGCATTTTAAGGACGTGTTTACCAAGGGTAAGGCCGATGCCGGTTTGGCGGCGAGTATTTTTCACTTTCGTGAAATTGGCATTGGGGAATTGAAGGCGTATTTGGATGGGGAGGGGATTGTAGTGCGGAGGTAGTAGCGGCGAATTGATTCGCCAGGCTGTAATGGCGGTCGATGTTGCAAACATCTCCCAAGCGAGTGTAGACGTTTAGTGTTTAGAGAAGTGGCGCTAATCATCCTGCAAATACTTAATTTTTGGGAATTTAGTTCTGTTTGTAGTGGTGAAGGGTGAGGCAATGTGATTTTATGAGGTTTAAACGTAAATAAGTAATGATGATGAATAAAGAGATGATCAATCAACTTGACTTTTCTAAGGGTGATGGTCTCCTTCCGGTCATTGTCCAGGATGTGAATACGGCTGTGGTATTGATGCTGGGGTATATGAACCGGGAGGCACTGGAGAAAACGCTTGCGGAGGGGCGGGTGACTTTCTACAGTCGTAGTAAACAACGGTTGTGGACCAAGGGGGAGACTTCGGGGAATTTTCTGGAGGTGAAGTCAATCAAGGAGGATTGTGATAAGGATACCTTGCTGATTAAGGTGCACCCAGTGGGGCCGGTTTGTCATACGGGCAGTGATACCTGTTTTGATGAGGCTAATAAACACCGCGATTTTATTCGTCATCTGGAAGGAGTGATTCAGGACCGTAAGGCGAACCCTGGTGAAGGATCTTATACGGCATCCCTCTTTGCCAAAGGCATCAATAAGGTGGCGCAAAAGGTGGGCGAAGAAGCGGTGGAGCTGGTCATTGAAGCCAAGGATGATAACGAGGAACTGTTCCTGGGCGAGGCGGCTGATCTGTTGTATCATTACCTGGTTTTGCTTACCGCAAAAGGGTATGCGCTGGATGATGTGGTTCGGGTGTTGCAGGAGCGACACCTTTAGGTTATGCGACCGCGCAGCGATCGGTTATTTTTATGAAATTATATAACGCTAAAAAAGATCAAAATGAAAATGACTAATCTGCTGATTGTAATGATGACCGCACTTCTCATCTGGGGCTGTCAAGATGAACAAGAAAGCAAACCCAATGCTGCACTAGAAACTGCCATTGAAACACAATTGGATACCCTATTGGCAAATCCTGAATTTCAATTGATTTCGTGTGGAGTGATCAATCAGGAGGCGGTTCAGACTTTTCACAAGGGGAAAACGCTAGATGGCAAAACTCTGGATGATGAAACCTTGTACGAAATAGCTTCCCTGACCAAGACCTTTACCGGCACTTTGCTGGCCTATGCCTTAGCCGAAAGCAAGGTAGATATTGATGACGATATCCGACAATACTTACCGGACAGCTTTCCTAACCTGGAATATGAAGGACAGCCCATTTCTTTCAGACATTTGGTCACTCACCAAAGTGGTTTGCCGAATATGTTTCCCAACGTAGAAGGGCTATTTGACAATGCAAATTGGGATGAACTTCCCTTTAGAATTAATGAACTTCAGGCCGGATTCTCAAAGATAGATTTTTTTGAAGCATTAAATCAGGTACAATTGGATACGGTTCCTGGCACAAAATTTCAATATTCCAATGCCGGGGCCAATCTCCTGGGGTATCTCCTGGAAGAATTGTACGGAAAGCCTTACGATGAACTTTTACAAGAAAAGATTTTAGGACCCTTAAAGATGACCAATACTCATATTTTGAGGGAAAAAATGGATCTGTCGAAATTGGCTTACGGCCACAATGAGAATGGAATAAAAATGCCCTTGCGCGCCCAAAAAGCGATGAATGCCGAGGGAGGGATTATCTCCAACACCCTGGATATGACAAAGTATATGCAGTTTCATTTGAATGAAGAAGACAAAGTGGTGGCATTGGCTCATCAGCATTTGTGGGGCGGAAAATTTGGAGATTTTGAAGCCGGGTTGTTTTGGCAGATTAACAAAAATGGAGATCAGCCGGATCGGGTTTTCCAGAATGGAGGCGCTTTTGGTACGTCAAGTTGGCTGACCTTGATCCCAGAGCAGGAGATGGCTATCTTTTTGGTGACGAATGTGTCTGGTCCTAATGTGCATCAGAAATTGAGTGAGACTGCTGATAAGATTATTGAAGAGGTCAATGAAAGTAGGAGGTAACTTCTATTATTAAATGTGGTTTGATGGAGAATCTGTATTTTAGGGAGTAATATTGCTTACTACTTTCCTACGAAACAGACCTAAAAAAGCTCAATGATGAAAACGCGATCTCTGATTTTTATAATACTTGTTGCTGGAACTGGGTACTTAAATGGTCAGATTACCTTTAATAAAAGGACTAGCTTCAATACTTTAGCAACCTATCTTACAAGTATTGTTGTTACTGATAGCTGTTATTTTGTGACTGGACTATTTGCCGATACCATACCCTTTGTCCAAGTAGGTGGTTTGTTTGCAAAGATTAATTTGGAGGGAGAAGTTTTGTTTGTCAAAAAGCTTATAAGTACCGAACAGCCCTATTTTAACTACGTAAATACTCTTACTGCTTTGCAGGATGGTAATTTTGCAGTGACTGGGTTGACCTACGACCCGGTTATGAAGGGCATGTTGATCAAATATAATTCACTTGGGGATACTTTATGGACAAGAGAGTATTTAAATCCTTTCTATCCAGATCGAGAATTTATCCATCCTTTAGCTATGGCCCCAACGCCCGATGGTGGGTTCGCAATTTCCTGTTGGATTGAAAAAGCATTCGGAAATGCTGATATTTATCTCATTAAAACGGATAGTCTTGGTAACAAAGAATGGGGGAAAGTCTATGGTCATTATCTCCTTTATGATCGTCCCGAATCTTTGGTTGTAACCCCTGACAACAAGATTATCCTCGGAGCAATTCGTACAAATAGTAATACCACAAACGAAGATTATTTCTACCGGGCACATATTTTTCAGGTGGATAGTTTGGGGAATTTCGAATGGGAGTACATTTCCCCTTTCACAGAGGGACTGAAAGATGCAGCTAATGATATCATCCTTCTTGAAGATGGTAGTTTGGTGATAGTCTCCGGGATAGGAACGGAATATGAGCGTACTTCTGTCAATGTGGTTTGGTTTGAGAAAATGTTGTTCAAACTGAATACAGTACACGAAGTTGAGTGGGAGAGTGTGTTTATTGGAGATCAACCGACAAGTTTTACAACACTAAAGAGGGGCATTCAACTTAGTGATGGCAGTGGCTACGTAGCTGCGGGAATTACTCCTCAGCCCCTTGAAAACCCTTTTAGCAATGATTGGGTGTCAGAAGGTTGGTTGGTTAAAGTGTCCCTTGAAGGAGATAGCATTTGGTCCAGATCTTACGTGGGAGTGGAGTCGGAAAGCAGTCGGCACCAGATTCTCGATTTGAAAGAAACAACAGACGGAGGTATTATTCTTTGCGGGGAATCCCGTAACCCATATGCTGATTCTATCCCTCAGCAAGCCTGGCTCCTTAAACTAGATGCGTTCGGTTGTCTGGTTCCCGGATGTCAAATCACCAGCAGTAAATGGGAAGAAAGCGCTAAACAAATCCGACTGGATATTTTTCCCAATCCTACCACAGATTATCTCAATATCTATTTTAAGGCACGGCAGGATGCAGAAGTAGGCACTTTTAGAATAATAGATGCACAAGGCCGAATAATGAAAACATTTCAAAGTGATCGGTCAGATGTCACTTTCTTACTACCGGTTTGGGAATGGTCGCCGGGAATTTACTTTTTGCAGTATTGGGAGAATGAAAAAATAAAAAGTACTCGAAAATTTATTAAACAATGAGATGGGCAAGTCTGAAATAAAACCTACTCCCCCAACCCCTTCACCAACTCCCACACCAAATCACCCTCATAGCCGCGGCTCATAGCGTATTCGGCCACCTTTTTATTGCGGAGGAAGGGGTTGTCTTCTTTTTGGCGTAAAGCCTCTGATTTTTTATTGATGATGTCCATGAGGGCAGCCATATATTCGTCTTCCTCGATTTCGGACAGGCCTTTGCGGATGCAGTATTCGGTCACGCCTTTGGATTTGAGTTCGCGTTTGATGCGGTTGCGACCCCAGCGCTTCATGCGGAATTTACCCCGGGCGTAGGAACGGGCGTAACGCTCTTCATCCAAAAACTTTTCGGCGATTAATTCTACGATGATTTCTTCCAAAGTATCGCCATAAACGCCCAGGTCAAGGAGTTTGCTACGCACTTCCTGGTGGCAGCGGTCCTGATAGGCACAGTAGCGTTGGAGCTTTTGTAGCGCTTCGGTTGCAGTCAGGTATTTTTTTGGTTTGTCCAAGATTTGGGTTAAAGTTTCAGCTAATAAGCACAGAGAAATTGAAAATAGAGCCTTATTACTCAAGATGGTTAAGATCATCGATATCGCGAGTGCGGCCTGAAGCTTTTTTGTTTTTTTTGAGATCATCTAGGCCAATAAAGGAAACTTGAATCTCATCGATTTTAAATACTTTACGATTGGGGTATGCATCTCGAAATTCGACTCCATCAATACTGGTTAATAGGTCAATTCTGAAGGGAGGATAACCGATCTGAATAATTTGTTCTTTTTTAGTAAAATCTTCAGCAGATAATCCGATAGAAGACAATCCAAAAGCTGAAAGAACTTTTACAAGCTTTCTTCCATTTTCAGATGAGTTTTCAATCCAAAAATCAAGATCCCCGGTATACCGAGGATAGCCATAAATTCCTACAGCATACCCTCCTGTGACCATGTATCGAACCTCATGAACATTTAACAATTCGATAAACTCTCTGAAGTCTGGGCTGAATACCTTTGAGTTGGACATATTGTTGGCGTAGTATTTCAATTGCGGCAAGCCTTTCCTGAGGTGTTTTACTTAACCAATAGGAAAGGTCAGATTGTTGATCATGTAAACCAATCACTTTTATCACTTTTTCCATAATGTAAAATTCGAAAAAATTATCCTCAATTGCAATACAATGAATCTATAGGTCACCCCCACACCTTACATCCCTCCGTGCAATTGGTACAAATATCGATTTTATCGCGGCCATTTAATAATTCGGTGCGAAATTGCTGGTAAAGCGATCCCTGCCAGATTTCCCGAAAGGGGCGATCTTTGAGATCTCCTAAACGGTGCTGGGCGTCTTTGTCAAAACAACAGGGTACCACCATGCCGTCCCAGGTGATCACACAGGAATGCCAGAGCTTCCAGCAGTGATTGAGCAGCTTATTTTTTACCCGAAAGGTGCCGTCATCCTGCTGCGCATACCGGGCGTATTTTTCCTGGGTGGGAATCAAGGGGTGACCGTTTTCGTAATCATACACCTGAGCCGTTTTGAGTTTCACTTCATCCACGCCGATCTCCCTGGCCAGGCGTTTTACCTCCGGAATTTGGTGTTCGTTGGGGCGCACCACCAGAAACTGAAAAATGACGTGTGGGGTGCTGGATTTCAACTGCTTTTTCCATTTCACCACATTACGTGCGCCTTGTAGTACTGCCTCCAGTTTCCCGGCTTTTCGGTATTGTTCGTATACCTCCTGAGTGGTGCCATCTACCGAAATGATCAGCCGGTCCAGGCCGGATTCTATCGTACGACGCGCATTTTCATCATTCAAAAAATGGCCGTTGGTAGAGGTGATGGTGTAAATGCCGCGCTGATGAGCGTATTGCACCATCTCCAGAAAATCGGGATTGATGTAGGGTTCTCCCTGAAAGTAAAAAATGAGGTAAACTAATTCGCGGTAGAGTTCATCCACCGTCTTGCGGAAAAAGTCAGTCTTGAGATTGCCTGTCGGGCGGGAAAACGCTCGCAAACCACTGGGACATTCCGGGCAGCGAAGGTTGCAAGCCGTAGTTGGTTCAATGGAAACCGTAATAGGTGCGCCCCACTGAATGGGCTTCTTCCGCCAGCGGGTCAGTTGGTAGGAACTGTACACGGCAAGAGCATTGGCAAGCCGTCGCCAGCTTAGCTTGGATACAAAATTTAACCCGTCGTGGATAGAGATGAAAAACATAAGCGGCTATAAACAGATCGGGAGAATCCAGCCAGTGAATTCTCCCGAAAGTTCTTGTAAGGTTTTGCATGAATTATTTGACTTCAAACGAAATCTTCACATTCACGCGAAATTTCTTAACATCGCCGTTTTCAACGGTTACACTTTGCGATTGCACAAAGGCGGATTTGATGTTCTTAATGGTTTCTGAAGCTTTTTTCACCGCTTTGCGGGTCGCATCTTCCCAACTGGTTTCGGAGTCTGCTAAAATTTCAACAACTTTTAATACTGCCATAAGGTCTGTCAGTTTTGGTTATAAAATGGTTTCTTTTGGGTCGCCTTGGTTTTCTATGGTAACCTGGACTTAGGTAGGTGTTTTGGACAATATAGTGAAAATCTGGCAAAAACGCTATTGATCTCTAACTTCCAAGCCGTCCGTATTGAAGCCTACATCAATTGGCTCGTCAATCTTCAGCACTTTCACTTCCGTCCGCCGATTAAACTGATGCTCTTCCTCCGTACAATCTACGCCGTCACGACAGCGATTACGCGGGAAGGCCTCACCGTAGCCAAATACGCTCATTCGGTTGGCCGCAATGCCTTTCTGGATCAGGAAATTCTTGGCAGCTTCAGCCCGCTTCAAACTCAATTCCAGGTTGTAGGCATCCGTACCCCTACAGTCGGTATGTGCGCCGAGTTCGATCTCCAGGGTTGGGTATTGCTTCATCAATTTGGCCAAAGCCTCCAGATCAGGAGCATCGCCTTTGCGTATGGCCGATTTGTTGAAGTCGTAATAGATGTTTTCCAGTACGATCACTGTTCCCTTTCGAATGGGTTCTTTCAACACCGCGTTTGATTTTGCCGTTAGCGAAAGCTCAATATTCATCGAACGGCTACCTCTTAGTTTAACGGTGCTTACCTCTGTCTGTTCGGTAGAGTATCCATCCTTTTCGGCGGTGATGGTGAAGTCGCAGCCCATTTGCAGGCATGCCTCAAATACGCCCTTGATATTGGTGTGCACCAACTCCTCGGTACCGTCGCAATCATTAATGATGCGGATCAGTGCATTGGGAATCTTGAGGTTGTAGCGATTGCTGAATACCTTGCCTTCCAGCGTCATACAATTGCTGGGCTCCAGCATGATTTCCAGGGGCAGCGCCGCATCTTCTGAGCCGGTGGAGTAGGTCAATTCCTTGGTGATATAACCCGGCTTGGAAATGAGGATCAGGTAGTCCTTGTTTTCGTCCATTTCGGCGTAAGCCTCTCCACTGCGATCAGTGGTGATTTTGGGTTGACCCAATTCTTCTTCCCGTTTCCTGACCAGCTTCAAAACCATTTCGTCATTTTCAGATTCATGGGGAAGCATCTCCAGGTTGTAGAGTTCTTCATTATCGAGTAGTCCTTCCGGCGAGCTTTCAAAAACGCGGATCGAGGCCTCGCTAATGCGTTTGCTTGAGGTACCGTCGTAAACCGAAATTTTAGTGCTGACTACCGCTGGCGTTTCGATTCCCTTGATGCCGTTGGGTGCCGAGAAGACGTAAATATCGTCACCACCGTAGCCGCCCTCGCGGTTGGAGGAGAAATACCCGATAGTACCGGTGGGATTTAGTATAAAACCCAGGTCATCCATCCCCGAATTGAAGGGCTCTCCCAGGTTGATCACCCTTCCCCATCGCCGACCACCCAGATCGATCATGAAAAGGTCCAGACCGCCGAAGCCGTCGTGTCCATTGGAGGAAAAAAACAGTACGCCACTTTCGTGAATGAAAGGGAATACCTCATTTTTATTGGTATTGATCTCCGGGCCCAGGTTGATCGGTGGTGACCAGCCCTCACCTCTTTTTTCTACAAAATACAGGTCCATGCCACCAAAACCGCCAGGCATGTTGGAGGCAAAAAATAACTTCTGCTCATCAGCCGATAAACTGGGATGCAGACAGGAGAATTCATTATCATTAAAGGGCAATTCCTGCACATTTTCCCAATCGAAATAGCCGCGCTGGGCTTCGTAGATTTTTAATCCCACCTTGCCTTCCGAGTCGGCTTTACTGACGCCTTTGCGCAAATTACTCCGGGTAAAATAAATGCGATCGCCACGTCGGTTGAAAGATACGGGCCCCTCGTGCAATTGTGAGTTGAGTTCGGTAGAAAAGCTTTGCGGGCGCAGCGGCATTCCATTGGGATCCAGCTCAGCGTAAAACAACTCGAAGTAGGTTTCTCCTGTTTTTTCGTCGGTGGGGCCGGATTTATAACGCGAAACGTAGACCAGGCCATTTTCATAAATGACTGGTGAAAACTCCAGACCATTGGTGTTGATGGCGGTAGCATTTTGCAAACGGATTTCCTGGCTGAAACTCCCGGAATTGTACAATTGTTCGAAAGAGGATTTCTTCCGGCGCTGTGCAAACAGCAACCCGGGCAGAACAAGCACAAATATGAACAAGCAAATGTTTCGCATAGTCCCAAATTTAATGATTTGCGAAATTCCTTCCCCTTTCTTATGTTTTAAACTAAGTTAAAAAAATCGTGGACTTACATATTCCTCACCTTCCGATCTTCCACCGATACAATAACGAAAGACCCCTTCTACAGATCCATTACTATACGATCTAAGTTCCGATAAAGTTGCATCATAGGAAATTCCGAAAAGAATGCTTTCTGAAAGTTGGGCACCCAATACCAATCCGATGGATTCACCAATACCACTTCTCTTCGATCCTCCAATTCGGTAAGACAATCCGGCAGTGATTCTATCAGCAAAGATAAAATTCAAATTTGCATCTCCATCAAAAGGAGCGCTTTTTACGTACTTTAAAAGCATTTGTGGCTGCATTTTAACCTTGTCGCCCAGGTCAATCAGCAATCCGCCCATCAAATACATATGCGTGACCTCCTTGGAAATGGTCTGATCCAGGTCGGCCAGGTCGATGTTGTTTTCCAGAAAACGAGGGATGGAAAACCCGATATAAAAGCGGTTGTCACTGTAGTAGAGCCCCGCGCCGAAGTTGGGAACATACTTACTTTGCAAATCTCCTGGAATGGCATCGTCGCTCTCCACCGGTTGGGTGGCCTCCGCATCGGAGTAGTTCATGCGCAACAATCGCAGCGACCCCTGCACACCAATGCCCAAAGTACCACGCCCCATACGGATGCGGTAGGAATAGACCGCTTCACCGGTATAGCGCTCAGTGATTCCAATGGTGTGGCGAATCACGCTGGCACCAACACCCACCTTTTTGTTAAAAAGCGGCATATTGAAAGTCAGCAATTGCGTTTGTGGCGCTCCTTCCAAACCCAGCCACTGGTTGCGGGCAATGAGGGAGATGCAGGCCCCGTCATTACTGCCGGCATAGCCTGGATTGAAGCCCATTTTATAATACATAAACTGGGTAAACTGATCTTCCTGCTGACCAAAAGCGGTCAGGGTCAGGAAGCACATTGCGATGATCAGGGTAAATTTATTTTTCATATTATATGATTTCGAAATTTTGGGATGGGCATGCCACCCAACTGAGAGACATGCCATTTTCGATTATCGTTGAATGACTACATAACCACTTTCCGGCTCAGTATCATTGCCAAAATCTACTACGTAGAAGTAGGTGTCGGCCGGTAGTTCTTCTCCGTTGTAGGTCCCTTGCCAATTGTTTTGGTAGGGTATCCTTGAACGGAAAACTTCATCGCCCCAGCGGTTGAATATAATGACTGAACTATTGGGGAAACGCTGCACATCCAGCAAACATGGCACTACAAACTGGTCGTTGATGCCGTCACCGTTGGGCGTGATGATGGATGGTACCTTACAGGCGGCGCCTTCTCCTACTTCAAACTGGACAGTAGCGGTTACCGTTTCACAACCTTCACTTTCGATTTGGTAGGTCATCACTTCACTGCCCACAAAATTGATCGGTGGGGTATAGACAAAGCCTTCTGCATCCGCAACTACGCTTCCTTCATTCGGGCCATTAAGTACCGAGGCCATCGATCCGGGAGGAACCACATCATTGAGTAATACATCAAATGGAGTGGCTTCGCCAAAGGCTACCGCAACAACGTCATCAGTGGGTACAGGCGGCACCTTGTAGAAGAGCACCACGGTATCCTGAGCATCACAAATGGCATCATCGATAGTCCAGACAAATCTGTTTTCACCCGGTTGCAGGTTCCGTACCGTGGTCGTTTCATTATTTGGAAAGTCAATGATCACCTCGGGGTTTATGGAGGTCCATTGCCCACTACTACCCATTGTTGGGTCCATAGCTGAGAGGGATCCAGTCCTATCGTTATTACAAAAAATTTCGTCTGCTCCGGCCCGTGGATTGGGATCGGAGATGATGACATTGATTTCCTGCACATCTTCTCCACAATCGCTGGTAACGGTCCAGAAGAAGGTGTAAATATTGTCGGGCCTAAGTCCCGTTACCATCGTGCTTGGGTTGAGCGAATCAACGATGCCAACACCACCTGGTGTTTCCTGTGCGGGCAGCTGGCTCCAGATACCAATGCTGGATGGCCCGGTAGGAGCGAAGGCATTAAGGTTGATCTCCTCGTCGAAACAGGCCACGAAGTTTCCGCCAGTCATGGCTTCTTCTCCCTGACTGAGCGTAACTTCAATGTCATCGGAAGCATAATTGGTACAAGCGCCGTTGGATAGTGTCCAGCGGAAGCTATAAGGACTACCGGCAATGTTGAGCCCGTTGACCACAGTAGATGGCTGCATTGGGTTGGTAATGGTCACACCGGCAGTACTGCCACCCACCTGACTCCATCTTCCGGTTCCGATGCTGGGTACTTCGGCACTGAGGTTGACCAGCGTACCATCACAAACCAGGGTATCCAATCCCGCAAAGGGCGAGATGTTAGGGATGTAATTGATTTGTACGGGTACCGGATCGGATATGCTGGATGCACAGCCATTCAGGTTCGCACGAGCGTAAAATTGATAGATGCCATCCGTAGGATAGTTGCTAAAATCCGTCAAAATCAGGTTTGGATCAGCCGATGCCGGCGCCAGTGCATTGGTGCCGGCCGGGTTGTTGTACCAACTGTAGGTAGCTCCCGTAGTGGCTGAACCCGGAGCGATATCAAGTGAAAGGGTAGCCCCTCCGTTGCTTGCACAAATTGGTGAAATGGTCAGCGGTTCCGGTTCCTGCGGGCGGTCTTTTACTTCCACCTCCACATAAACAGTATCAGAAGCACAGCCATTGACAGCAACAACTACGCGATAAGTGCCAAAAGCCATGCTCTGGTTGTTAGAGTTGTTGACCGGATCTTCCAGGGCAGAGCTAAAGTCATCTGGCCCAAACCAGCTGTACATACTGTTGTCGAAATGCAGGGCATTCAACAGGATCTGATCTCCCCGACAGACTGGGCTATTGCTCGTTGCCGTCAGGTTTGGTTTGGCATAAACCGTGATCATTCTCGGCGGTGAACTTGGCGACTGACAGCCATCTACCAATACCTGCACCCGGTAATTGCCGGTATTTAAAGCAGGAGAGGCGGAGTTGATTACCAACATTGGCGTGGTCGTCGTCTGGGTACCACCACCTCCGGGTAAGGTCCAGTAATAGGTCACATTATTCCCCGAATAAGGGGTCGTAGTAAGTGTAATCTGGTCACCCTGACAAAACTGCACGGAACCAGTCACGGTCGTCGGTGCACTGGGCATAACCGGAATGTCCCGGATGTCAAGGAAGAATGCGGAATCCAGTACTGTTTCACAACCTTCAGTAGAAGTGACGGTCAGGAAGTATTCTCCACGATATACCGCCGCCGTAGCACCGGAAATGGTGGCTACTTTTGAATTAGAAGAATAAGAAGCCGGTCCACTCCATTGGTATTGATAGCCATTATTATTGTCTAGTGGAAATACCGTTGGCGTCAGCTGAATGTCAGTTGGGCCATTCAGACAGGATGGTGCATTTGAAGTAACATTCAATATATCCACCCGGTCGAGCATTTCTACATATACCGAGGCCGTATCAGAACAACCGTTGAGGGTTACCTCCAGCGTGTAAAGCCCCTCATTGGCCCCGGTGGTATTGTTGATAATTGGATTTGGAATAAATCTTGGCGAAATGCCCGGGCCATTCCATTCGTAGGTTGCCCCCTGGGGCATGGCAAACAACTGGAAGGCGTCGCCCAGACAAACCGATTCAGGCGTTGCCGTTGCACTGGCGATGGGCAACTGACGTACAATGGCCTGGCTCACCAGCGAAGGATCGGAATCGCAGCCATTTTTGGTCACGATGACCGTCCAGGGGCCATTGTGGGTAGCATTGGCTACCGGTATGGTGTAGCTGGGCGTAGCCGTAACCGCCATTTCCACACCGTTTCTTAACCAATGGTAGGCACTGGCTCCGGAAGCGGTGGTGGTGAGTACCAGACTTTCTCCCTCACAAATGGGGGAGTTGGTAAACAGGTTTGGTCGAGCTGGCTTGGGTTTTACGTCTACAAAAACGGAATCCGGCTCTGACATACAACCGCCTCGGTTGACTACCAGATAGTAGAAGCCCTCATCTACTTCTTCCAATGGGCCGATAGCCGGAAATGGAATGATAGAACTGAAGCCAGGTCCCGACCAGAAGTAGGTTACATTACCTGATATCATCTGGGCACCGAGGTTGATGGTTTCTCCTGCACATTCCGTGGTATCCGAATAGGTGACCATGGCAATGGGTTTAACCACTGAATTGACGGTTAGCGGATCGGATGGGGAGGATTCACAACCATTGGCTTCAATAATCAGATAAAACTGACGGCTACCCACAGCTTGCGGGCCGGGGATGGTATAGGATTGAGTAGTGGTTGTTGCCAAAAGTGTACCATTGGGTGGCATACCTTCGTACCACTTAAACATTACATTTTCTCCGGAAGGAAAATCCGGTGTGCTGAGCACAATATTATCTACCGTACAGACCGTAGTTGGGCTGGTTAATGCAGGCTCAAGCGGCGGTACGATGACCGGCACAAATACTGATTCTTCAGAAGAACAGCCACCAATAGCGCCGGTGACTCGTACGGTGTAAAAACCAGAAAAACTTGGATCAATATTGGGAAGAACTATGTTTTGTGTATTGCCTACCACATCGCCATCAAAAAACCACCGATAGGTGTAGGCCTGAGGCCCTGGTGCAGGTGGGTTGGCGAAAAGGAAAAGGGTGTCACCACCACAAAGGCCAGAGTTGAAAGTTGGGGCCGGTTTGGCTAAGGAAATACCAACGGTAGTGGTGCAGGTACCCGTATTGCCAGCTGTATCGATGACCGTCAGGGTCACATCAACCGGTGATCCGGCATCAGCACAGGTGAAGGTACTTGGTGTAATGTACATTGTATCAATACCGCAGTTGTCAAAACTGCCGTCGTCTACTTCGGTCACATCCACCACTTCAGTTTGTAGTCCGGAGGGATTGATTTCCAAAATCCCAATATCCTGGCAGACAGCCGTCGGAGCGATATCGTCCTGAACCGTAATTTGAAAATCACACATCCCCAGATTGTTGGCCTGGTCATCTACCAGATAGAAAATCTGAGTTTCTCCTCTGCTAAACTCGTAAGTGGGGATTACGCCGGGGAGCATAATCGTTGTCGGCGGAATTGGGTTAGCTCCCTGCGCATAGAAAGTTGGCGTTAAGCTGGAATAGCGGAGCGTACCAAATAGATAGCTCGTACTATCGATGTCTCCATCATTAGTGACAATTCCCGGATTACAGGGGTTAATGCCATCGCCGGGGCCACCCGGAGGCACTTGAATATTGTTGGGGTGCACGGTAATGGTCAGCACGCCGTCGGCCGCCCATTCGTTAAACTGCGCCGTGCTAATCGTAATGGTTTTTTGTCCGGGAGTGCTACAACTGGCTCCACTACCATAAGTATTCCCCAGGGTTAGGCCGGATTCTCCTCTAATGATGAAGAAGGCATTTACATCATTGATGTCTCCCTGCAGATTAAGCTGTAGCTGAACCGGGCCGTAGGCATTGGCCGCCACGCCGGTAAAGTTCAATGTTCTGACCTCCGGCAAATAATCGGTCAGGTTGGGATCATAGGCAAAGGTCAGATAGGCCGAAGCGGTATCCGCTGGTACGGTTTGGCTATAGCCATCGTATACGGCACAGTTATCGGTGGCACTTAAAGGCAATGGGATATCCACCGTAACGGTACAGGAGTCTTCTGCCAGGCTGACGACCAGGTCGGCCGGGCAGTCAATTACCGGTGCTTCTTCGTCGCGAACAGTAATGGCGTAGGAGCAACTATCCATATTGCCCGCACAATCGGTGGCAAAATATTTAATGACGTGGTTGCCCTGAGCCAGTGTGACATCAACTGGCTGGATGGGATCAACCATCACTTTTGCATTATCATCAATGCGGTATTCATAAACAATACCACCAAAATTCTTTACGGTAAATGACAAGTCGAGCGTTACACTACCCACCGGATTACAAATCTGGTTGATGGCGAAGCGGGCATCAGCCGGTACATTTGGCGCCAGCATGATGGTCATGGTACCATCCGACATCCAGGTGTTGATCTGTTCGGCCGTGATGGTAAGCAGGGTGTCAGAATTCTGACACTGTCCAGGAGTTGCTTCCGTAATGCCCAGGAAGGTCCCATTTTCTCCATATACGTTAAAGTATTCAGTGGCCGCCTCTGCATCTACACCGATCAGCCCCACGGTTAATGTCCCATCTCCGAGGGCGTTGATGGGGAGTGGCAAGGCTGAGGTCAGGTCAATGATGATCGTATCGACCGGGGTTGTTTCTTCTTCACCGGGCATGGCCTGACTGGTAAGCACGGCACCACCCGAAAGCATCTCGGTAGAGTAGCCTTCGGCGCAGGCGTCCTCGATGACCGGAGGCACAAGGGTATATGAGGCCTCACACAGACCGGGGTCAGTGGGGACGATCGCACCATCGGGGCATTCGCGGATTTCGGGGGCTACCTTATCGATCAGGGCAAACATAGCCGAAATGGTCCGGGTATTACCACATTCGTCGGAAACGACAATATCGATCATTTGCTGCCGCAAGGTATCACTTGGTGATGGGCACACCAGGGCAGGAAGCGTAGCGGGGTCCATTGTGCCGGCATTAAACACCGACCAGGTCAGGTCTTCTTCCAGGCTACAATTGTCGATGGCCGTAGCACCGGCCTGCGTATTGATCCAGTTGTCGAATTCCTGCTGAATATCGAGCCCATCGGTACAGTTGAGGATCAAATCATCGGGTGCGGAAGAGAAAAACGGCCGCATCGTATCAATGACCGTAATGGTTTGTATCATACTGGTTTCCAGCCCACAGGCATCGGTTACCGTCCAGGTTCGGGTGATGGTGTATTCATTTGGACAACTTCCATCACTCACCAGGTCTTCACTACTCACTGCGGGAGAAGGATCACAATTATCCGTCACATTGGTGGGCTGTCCGGTGATTGCAATCTCAGTAGCCTGATCACAACTCAGGGTCGTATCGCCCGGAACAGTGAAGGTTGGCGCTTCGTTGTCGACAACCATGATGGATTGTTGCCTTACGGTAATATTTCCGCAAAGGTCACGAGCCTCCCAGGTTCTGAGAATGGTGTAGGAATAGTCGCAAATCGTATCGGTTCCCATGTCGGAATAGCTCACTTCGATAGAGTCGAGCGGCGTGCAATTGTCATCGAGCCCGGAAATCATCCCGGTTAGCCCAAGGTCACTGGGATCATCAGAACAATTGATCGTTAACGCCGGAGGTGCGGAGAAGGTTGGAGCGGTATCGTCATTAACGATGATTACCTGCTCAAATTCCGTCGTATTGCCGCAACTATCAGTCGCACTCCAGGTTCGGAAAATGGTATACTCAAAGTTATTGCACGTTATGGAGGTATCCTGTAGATTGTTTTCCACGAAAGTGGGCGTCAGTATACCTGCACAATTATCCATTGCCGTAACCGTTGGTACTCCCGGTATCGGATCTTCACAGCTCAGATACAAGGTATCTGTTGGTAGTCCGTCGAGCACCGGAGCTACGGTGTCGAGCACAGTATAATAGGCCGACCACTGGGTTTCGTTCATACACGGATCGGAAATGGTGTAGGTAACGGTAAGCGTCCCACAGTCATTTTCGTAGTCCATAGGGGCATCATTGGTGATGTTGAAGATCGAGCCACAACTATCCTCCACCATGGTAGAAACGAAGAGGCTAACCCCATTGAGCCATGCGTCATAGCGCAACGGGTTGGTGGGCCCATCCAGGCTGCTTAGCTCACAGCTCACGGTGTCCCTCACTTCGGGAACCGGCATGACTGGCCCCTGCATATCGGGTAAAACCTCGATGGTTTGAGAGACGGTCGTCATTTCGCCACCGCCGTCCATGGCCACCCAGGTACGGGTTACCGTTGCCCCTTCACAGTTCATGATGTCACCGATTGCCGGGACATCCGTTGGCGTCACTTCAAACTCATTACCCATGTCATCCATTGCGGTAAGCGTAATGGGGGCTGGGAAATGTCCAATACAATTGACGGTTGTATCATTAGGTACAGCGTCAATGAACATTGGCGGATCGTCATTGCTTGGTATGTTTGCCAACAGGGGAGTAGCAAATTGCAGACTGATCAAGAATAAGCTCACATAAGTTAAAAGACCGGGCCACACTGGGCTTTGTAGTCGTCTTTTCATATTCCGTATGTTTATATAAAGGGATTACTTTTGCAACCAACACATTTATTTACGGGCAGGTGTTTTCCAGTGTGTTTGTTATGGTTTGATTACAAAGTTAGGAAAAGCGCTGAATTTTAGCATTTGACTGAGGAGCAGCCTCCTCCGAACAGGAAGTTGTGTTAATTTCATGGGATACCGGTTTTTGTGGATCATGGATATATACCGACTTAAATGGTTTGAGTTTATCATTTTCCCAAACCATTTAACGTCGGGTATATCCTGCAAAATATTAAAATCTCTCCAATCTTTACTTAAATAATTGGGCAAATCGCAGATTACGGGAATACTGTAGTTTTCTCTTTTGTTCTGTCCTGATCACTTTTTAAGACAAAAATGGTCAAGGATGTGGCGTTCAAAGCACCGCATCAAATTATGATCTTAGGGCATGATTTGATACGGCGCCTATATTCAATTTGGATCCAAGTGTAAACTGTTTCTATTCTTCTTCTTCATCCTGACGCCAGCGGAGTTTCTTGTCGTCCACCTGATCGTCCAGAAAATCGTTGAGTTTGTCCACTTCCAGATTGGAAATGATCTCTCCGAATTCGTTAATCCGGATGTCAAAGCCTTTTAATTCATCGTGTACGTCAGGCTTTTCTTCTTCTTTTTTCTTTTTGGCCATGCTAGAAGATGAATTTTATTCTTTCACAAAGGTATCAAAAAGATCGAAAGCCTGGGTAAGGCGTTGGTGTACTTCTTCTTTCCCCAGCAGGGCCATGATGTCAAATACAGAGGGGCCCTTGGTGGTGCCAGAGGTGCCAATACGCAAAATGGGCAGTACGTCGCCAAATTTCAGCTCAAACTTTTCCATAAAGGCCTTCACCGTCTGTTCAATGGCTGTTGCGGAGTAGTCTTCCAGGCGCTGCAATTGTTGAGTCAGTTCGAGGAACTTACCCTTCAATTCCGGCTTCCAGCGTTTGCCAATGGTCTTGGTATCGTATTCCTGCACAGGGGCAAAGAAGTAATAACCGTTTTCCCAAAAGTCGGTAAAAACAACCACTCTTTCCTTCATTAATCCGCAAAACGTCGTCAGGTATTCATCAGTTGGGTGCACGCCTTGTGCTTCAATCCAGGGACGGATGGTTTTGGCCAGCTCCTGATCATCCGTGGCCATGATGTATTGTTGGTTGTACCAGCGGGCTTTGTCAAAGTCGAAGCGTGCCCCGGCTTTACCGATTTTTTCTACAGAAAAGGCTTTCGCCAATTCATCCAGCGAAAAGATTTCCTGTTCCGTTCCAGGGTTCCAGCCAAGGAAGGCCAGGAAGTTGACGACTGCTTTTGGATCAAACCCAAATTCGCGGAAGCCAGGGAAGGAGTCTTCGGGCGTGTCGCCTTCCCAGGCAAGTGGGAATACGGGAATGCCCAGCTTCAGTCCGTCACGCTTGCTCAGCTTACCTTTGCCATTGGGTTTTAAAATCAACGGCAGGTGGGCAAATTGCGGCATCGTATCCTCCCAACCGAAGGCGCGGTACAGCAACACGTGGTGGGCGGTACTGGGCAGCCACTCCTCACCGCGGATCACGTGGGTAATTTTCATCAAATGATCATCCACGATGTTGGCCAGGTGGTAGGTGGGCATACCATCGGTTTTCAACAATACTTTGTCGTCCAGCTCATTGCTCTGGAAAACCACCTCACCACGCACCATATCTTCGATGCGGATTGCCTCATCGGTTGGAACGTTTAGCCGGATGGTGTATGGCGCATTTTCTGCTAACAGTTTTTCCACTTCCGCTGCCGGTAGCGAGAGGCTGTTGCGCATGTCGCTGCGGGTGCTGCTATCGTATTTGAAAGAGTGATTGCCTTTGGCCTTTTCGGCTTCGCGACGGGCGTCGAGTTCTTCGGGAGTATCGAAGGCGTAGTAGGCTTTCCCGTTGTCAATCAATTGCTGAGCGTGTTGCTGATAGATTTCCTTGCGGTCCGATTGGCGGTAGGGGCCGTATTCGCCACCAAAGCCGGGGCCTTCCTCTGGAGTGATACCGCACCAGCGCAGTGCTTCGATGATGTAGTCTTCGGCGCCATCCACATAACGGGTCTGATCGGTATCTTCGATACGCAGGATGAAGGTTCCATTGTGTTTTTTGGCGAGCAGGTAATTATAAAGCGCGGTACGTACGCCGCCAATGTGTAATGCCCCCGTTGGGCTTGGTGCAAATCGGACTCTGATATTTTCCATTCAGGTAAAAGTTTCAAGATTTGTTTTCAAAAAAATGCCAGTAAAAGGCTGAAAAATTGGCTAAAAACCGCCAGTGCAAAAAAAAACTAAAAAAAATAAAAAAAAAGCCAACATAAAAGCAGCTTTTTCCGTTGATTAAACGTTCGTTTCTAAAACAAACGAAGTCTCCAACCCACAGTTAGATTTGCAATTTCAGTAACTGGACCGCAAAGTTAAAGAATTTCGACAAGCTCGCCAGTAAAGAATTTTGCGTTATCCCCCGGTAAGAACAAACAACAAATTGGCCCGTATGGGCCCTGGGAAGGTAAAACCGATTAAGAAGTATAATATGAAAAGTATCCAAATTGAACAATTTTTATTAATCCATGAACATTAATCCAAAACCATTATGTACCTAGTCAAAACCCCCAAGTTCATCCAGAACCTTTTTCCCAATTTTACCTGGCGCATCCCCACGGACGAGAAGGAGATTTTTCTAACGTTTGACGACGGCCCCATCCCGGAGGTAACTCCCTGGGTGCTCGATCAGTTGGAGCAGTACGATGCCAAAGCTACCTTCTTTTGTGTGGGCGATAACATCCGCAAACATCCCGAGGTTTTTGACCAGGTGGTAGAGAGAGGTCACGCCGTTGGCAACCACACCTACAATCACTTAAACGGGTGGGCTTCCGACAATTTACCTTATTTCCACAACATCCGACATTGTGCACACTTGGTGAATTCTGTGCTGTTCAGACCTCCTTACGGGCAAGTAAAACCCCGTCAGGCACAGTTTCTCCAGCGCCACTACCGGATCGTGATGTGGGACGTACTGAGTGGGGATTTTGATCCCAATATCACTCCTGAACAATGCCTGGACAATGTAATCAACAATGCGGGCCCCGGCTCCATCGTGGTCTTCCACGACAGCCTCAAGGCTGAGGACAAACTGAGCTACGTGCTGCCTAGAGTACTCCAGCACTTCCGTGCCCTGGGATACAGCTTTGGCAAACTGCATGAGCAGGAGGTGGTGAACCGCAAGTTTGAAAAGCAAATTGCTTAGAGCATCCGTAAATATGCTCTTAATAACTAACTGCAATGTTAAGTCTGATATACGCCGTTACATTGGTTTGTGACGGCTTTTTTATTTTTGCACCAGATCCCAGAGATTGCCGTACAAATCCTCAAAAACGGCCACGGTGCCGTACTCTTCTTCCGAGGGCTGGCGTATGAAATTGACGCCATTATCGATAAGGTGTTGGTAATACTCCCAGAAGTCATCAGTGTGCAGGAATAAGAAGACCCTTCCGCCGGTTTGATTGCCGATTCGGCTCTCCTGTTCTTCATTTTTGGCTTTCGCCAATAACAGTGCGCACCCATTTGTGCCTTTTGGGGCAACCAGCACCCAGCGTTTGCTTTCCGATAGGCGGGTATCTTCCAGTAGTTCAAAATCGAGTTTTTTGGTGTAAAAAGCGATGGCTTCGTCGTAGTCGCGGACCAGGAGGGAGAGGTGGGCGATTCGTTGTGGAATGGAAAGCGATTTTTAGTTGGAAAGGTAAGGTTTTCGCTTGGCAATAACGGCCATTTTTCGTAAATTGAGGAGTCCTTAAGATGATAAAAACGTGCTTTCGATTTACACATGATTAATAAAGGTTGACATGAATTATTATGATCATTCCACCTTATCCGTTAGAAAATTTGGCGGGGTTGAGGAGGATTATCTTGCTATTCACAAATTTTTGGATAGCAGCAAACTCTTTTATCACCACGCAAGACATCGCTTGTTGTTGCACAATACCTACGGCATTCATTTGTGTATCCTAAAGTTTAGGGAGTACATCACTAATCGCTCCGGACAGGTGGTGATGGTGCGGGATATTGCGGCCGAACACTGTAAGGAGGACCTGAGCGGACGGGTGCCCACCTTAAACGACTGGCTGGGTGCTGCCGACCCGGTGTGGAAGGAGTATATTCAGGTGCCCCATCTGAAGAATGAAGCGCTGGAATCCTTTGTATTGATGCCTATGTTGATGAGCGGCCTGACCAGTGGCCTGATCATTACTTGCAGCAACTTTGGGTTATTTCTTGTTCACGAAATATTGGGCGTCAAGCAAGCAAAATTATTGGGCGAAAGCCTGGATAACATATTGCCGATCAATACAGTACTGCAGCAGTTTCAATACTCGGCAAACTGGCAATTTACCCCCGATCCTAAGGAAATTAACTGGCTCATTAACCATAAAAAAACAATCGATGAAAAGAAGACAATCTATCATTCTGTTCAGTAAATCCATGTTTGCCATTTGCGCTGCGGGCAGTGGCCTGGCGTCTATTCCATCCTGCAGCAATCCACAACCAGAAAACAATAATAATATGTGGTATCCCCAACCCGAAATGTCGGAACAGGAAATCTATGAAGGCGTTAAAAAGCTTCTGCAGGAAGGAAAAACCATCGAACTCCAATGGGATTGTGGAGGCGATGAGGCCATAGTGAGCCCGACTGAAAAATGTAAGGAGCTTGCCCAAACCCATAACCCGTTAATGAGAGCTCTGGACTTGTACGTGATCAACCTCCTTAATCTTCCCGATGTTGGAGAGTTTTCCATGACCGGCAAGGGCACACTCGAACTGGTGGGGGAGGATGTGCAAATTACCTTCGAATCCATTATGCACGGGTATGAAGATTATAACGAGGAGACAAAGGAGGTTACTTTTGTGGAAGGGGATTTTGTTGAGCCAGAGTATACTGGTAAGAAAAAGATGTTTGCTGAAGCAAAATAATGATGAAGATCCCAGCGATAAGGCCTCGTTTTCTCTAATCGCCGATTTTATTTTGAGTGGTGATAAGAAAATCCTGGATCAAATTCGCGATGGGAATACGCACTGGAGCAACTGGCCAGATGGTGGGAGTTGTTAATTCTTCTCGCTATTTGACACTGAATCACATGGTTTTTTCAGTAGATCATTTAAAAAAAAATGAATGAAAGTACTATTTAAACTTCTTTGCTTTTTGCTGCTTTGTTTGCCATCATGCAATCTATTTGATAACCTTCCCAACCTGAGCGCAGAGATCACCTTTGAGGCATCTACCATCTTTCTGGATAGGGATTGCGAAAATAAAAAAGTGACACGGGTAATACTGCTCTTTGACCAATTTCTGATGGATGACAGACCTGATCTAATCATAAGCGCGGGCACTGAGCAGTTATTTCGCCAACAGTTGCAAGAAAAAGGCAGCCGTGAATATGTACAAGAGATCAGCCTCAACCCTTCAGCATCCTATGTACAAGATTCATTTTGGATTAAAGTCCAACTAGTGTACATGGAAGAGATTTTGCAAGAGGATTCTGTAAAGGTGGTGGTAGTGGAGCAGGGCACAGCGGTTGAATTTATTCAATTTAATACCAAGCGGGTGCCATTTCATGAAGGCCTGTTGCCTGAAGGCGTAGAGCCCTACCATTGCTATCCGGATTATCAGGGTGCACCACTGTCTGCAGATCAGAAATATCTGATCAAAAGTTGTGTGCAAAAGAATGAGGTATTGAGAACCGGTCAAAAAATACAACAAATTCTTACGCTACAAGATGTGATATTGGAAGGAGAGAAAACTGGTATTCAGGTTAAAATCTTACCAGATATCCAGGAAGTGTTTGAAATTGATCCACGCTTTCACCTCCGTGAAAGGACGGAAACCTTGGAGTGGGATTCCGATGGCAAATCCAGATTGATTGTCAAAAATGCTCAGGGAACTTTTGGGGCGAAGATGTTGCTTAATCCATCTATTTATGTTAGAAATAGAGATCAAAAACCAGGTATACCGGCTTATATATTTGATTATTGCAAGGGAGGTGAACTGATTAAAGGTGTGATGGCGGGCTGTGATTCCATTAGCATTATTGAGTCAAAAGTATTAGTTTTACCAATGAAAATAAGCCCCGCAATGTTATGCACCAGCCCGGAAAACTAATCCTTACCCTAATCCTGTGCTTCAGCTTTATGATCATTGGTAATGCCCAGGAAAACACCTCTCGTTCCTTCTTTAGCCACATCTACGGCGATGCCCAACTCGGATTACTCTTTACCGGAGACTACAATACCGGCCAGTTTAATGCTAATGTTGGTTTCCGTTTTGATCAGCACCACTCTTTGGGTGTAGGATTTTATGGCTTTACAGAAGCAAAAATCAGCACCACCCGATCGGCCCGAGGATTTGGCTTGCAGTACCGTTATCAACTGAAACGTTTCATGCTGGATGCCACGGCCGGGCGTGTCAGCCAATATCGCTTCGCTACGGATTACTACATCACTCCGGTGATTGATGAAAAGCAGCCATCTCCCTGGTTTTACCGCTTTGGGCTGCACTACCGTACTTTTATGGGGCTGACCTACGGGGTGAGCTTCGCCTGGGCAAAAGACTTTGGCGTCACTTACACCGATACGGAGGTAACTCCGGTGGAGATAAGGCATTCGCAAATACGAGGCGGGCAGGTGTTTACCATTGATGTGGGCTTTTTGATTCAGAAGAATCAATGATAAGTGGTAACATTTTGGCTTGGAAAGACAATCAATGATAGAACCTCAATAACCAAATGAAACTGCAATTTTCCAATCCCATTTCCTGGGTATACGTCCTGTTTTGGATCATGGCTGCCTGCATTCTATTCTATTTTCCGGAAAATGACACGGTGAAATACGGGTTTTTAGTCCTGGCGTTTATTGTAGGCTTGATTGTTCCTCAACTTCAAAAGGACCAGCCAACAGAAGTAGCCGGTTCAAAGTTTTATTTAAAGTCTCCCCGTTATAGTCTAGCGCCAATTCTCGGATCATTGGTTTTACTTGCAGCTTTTTTCATTCTCAAGGGAATCATTGCCTTTTTGGCCTTACTTTATGGATTAATCATCATGGTTTCGACCCTGGTCATGCTGTTTTTTCCGTCGCGCCGCCAACCAGAATATATCGAAGTAAGAGAAGAGGGCATTTACAGGCCGTTTCGGGGAGCGATCACCATGAAATTTTCTAATGTAAAATACGCCGAACTAACCGCCGAACACCTCACCTTTTACGAAAAATGGGCGGATCACAAGATTGTCTTTAGTGAGTTTAAGGATGGGGATAAATTAAAGGATGTGCTCGTGGCAAAAATAGAGGAGGTGGGTATTGAGATGAGGAGGATTTAGATAGCGCACCGCTGGTGCGCAATGGTTGGTGATGACCGTGGCTACAAAGAAATGGTTTCTCCGGAACCGGTTTCGATCCAATGCGGTAGCTTCCTTCAAAGTCCTTAACTTGCCTTGCACGCCGTACTTAGGTACTTAGGCAGGCGGAGGAAGGTGAGCGGCGGGGTATACTGAGATTGAGATCCGATAAATATCTTCATCACATCACAACTGCCTACGTGCGTACATGTGTCGCAACTACGTAGCTAAAATTCATTTACACATTGTAGCCAGCGGTTAAAACCACTGGCTACAATGCGTCGCCACGCTGTGGCTTATAAATGCGCCAGAACCAAGGTGGGTAATGGGTACATCGTCTTAATGAAATCTAGCATTTTGATACGACCTCCCCGCGTGCTGGCAGCACGCCCAATTTGTAGAACGGTCATATCCACACGAGTTGGCGCACCAGCGGTGCGCTATCTTTATTTGTCAAAATGGATTGGATGAAGCAGACATTTACCAAAAAATCCATCAAAATTTGCATTAGTTAGGAATCCTAATTATATTTGTGACGTCAATTTATTAAACCATTAAAAATTATTGAATCATGAGTAAATCCATCTTTTACCACGCCGGTTGTCCGGTATGTGTCAGCGCTGAGCAGGAAATCATTAGCCTTATCGGCGAATCTAATGTGGAGGTCATCCACCTTGGGGAGCAAAAAGACCAGATCGCAACTGCCGAAAGGGTAGGGGTACAATCCGTACCGGCATTGCTCACACCTAGTGGCCAGGTACTGCACATCAATTTTGGTGCGTCCCTGAGCGATGTTAAGGCATAGTCATTTTTTTATTTCAAAAAGTTAGGATTCCTAATTTTAAATCAACTGTTCAATGAAAAATTCACTGCTGATTTTTTTTATGTTAATGACCATATCTGGTGTTGCCTGTGATCGTTGTCAGGCTTATCGCAACGACGACTTTGCCATTCAAAAGGTGAAAGTGACCCACAATGAGGCTTTACAACAGACTGTTTGGGAAATCACCGTATCGGGTAAGGCGGGAGCCACTACACCCAAACCAGCCGGACAGCTCAACGGCGCGCCGGTTTTGGGCTATGTATTCCCCACCACCTTGAAACCCACCGATGTTGGCTTTAGCCAAGCGGAGGGTATTGTGGCCCTGGCCTTGACTTCCCATCCTGACTTTGATGATACGCCCCTTTGGGATGAAAACAATGACCAGGTGTACGACAATGATGGGGTAGTGTGGCACCCGCATTGGGTGGTGCTCAATGAAGACCAGCGCGTGAAAGGCGGCTTTTCGGTCAAACAGTTTAACAAGGGAGATACCTCGGTAGTATTACCACCCACCAATCCGGGCATGCCGATGTACATGGATTCTCCGGGCTTTCCTGTGGTGACGAAGGAGAATGTTATACGGGTGGTAGTCCCGGATTATCGCCTCAATCACCAGACGGATTTCAAATTTGATGCCGTCACTTGTTATATGCAAGTCAATACCGAGATGAAAGAAAAACCAATGCTGGGTGTGTACGAGGTGTACGCCGTAGCCAGCGGCGATCTATCATTGCCCTACGAAGTAGAATAACCGGACCGAATTGTCTATTTTTGCCTGTGAGTGGAGTTGTACTCACAGGCAAAATCATTTCATTTGAATGGACAAAAGCATCTTTAATCTGACCTTCCAGAATGCCAATACCGCCGGTAAGATTGCGGCCGGCCTGGAGCGTGTTTCGGAGGCTATCCGGGCCTTGTTGTGGGAATACGCCAAGGAAATTGGCCTCAGCCCCATTCAGATACAAATCCTGCTATTTGTGGCCTACCACGAGGAGCCGCTTTGCAATGTGAGTCACCTCGCCAGGGAATTTAATGTGACCAAACCCACCATAAGCGATGCGGTGCGCATCTTACTCAAGAAGGAACTGATCAGCAAGGTGCCTTCACCCGTTGATCGCCGGGCCTACCATATTGCGCTAAGCGCCTCAGGAGAAAAGGTGGTGACAGAGACCAACAATTTTGCCGATCCCATTCGCCAAATTGTGGAGGAGTGGGGAGAAGAAGAGCAGATCCGTTTTTTTGTTAGCTTAAGCAAATTGGTCGCTGGACTGAATCGACGAGAAATCCTGTCGGTACAACGGACCTGTTATCGCTGCCGGTTTTATCAGAAAAAGGGAGACCACCACTATTGCCAATTGATGGAAAAAGACTTGTGGGAAAAGGACATTCGCCTGGACTGTCCGGAGTTTGAATTGCCCAATGATTGATCATTTTCGTCGAGAAAAACATATTTTTTGCCGTAGAAAGCGGAAAAAAAGGTAAGATTTTGGCATCTTAGAATATATATCGTTGACAAGTTAACCCCAACACAAATCATGACCCTTTTTGCAATCATTACTTTAATTGTCTTGTTAACGGTGCTAATTCTTAGCGCCAGCTACAACAGTCTGATCCATCGCCGGAATGCGTTGTATTATGCCTACAACGGCTTGGAGACCATGCTGCAGAAGCGCTATGATATGCTGCCCAAGCTGGCCGATGTGGTGAAGACCAGTGCGCTGTTTGAGCAGCAATTGATCCAGCAAGCCAATGCGCTGGCCGTTGGACAGGAATTTAAAAGCCTTCCGGCCGGAGAGCGGGCACGAAAGGAAAACCAGCTGGTACGCTCCATTCAGGAAATTACTCAGGAACTAGCCAAAGACGGGGCGGTACGCCAGCAGAAGAGCTTTATGCACCTGCAAAAGTCGATTGTAGAGGTGGAGGAGCAGATTTCGGCTGCCCGCCGGGCCTACAACGCCGCCGCGATGGAGTACAACAATTCACTGGTCATGTTTCCCTCGGTCGTTTTTGCTACGCTATTGAAATACGAGCCCGTTGATCCGATGGACCTGATGGTGTTGGAACCAGAATATACCGAGCAGTAACCCCATATTTTAACCAAATGAAAGAATCCATTCCTAAAGTTAAAGCGAAAACCAGAGAGGAATTGCTGGAGCGGCTCCGTCCTCAGTTGGCAGAAGTAGAGCGCAACCGGCAAAAGTTACAGGAAATGCAACACCTGAAAAAAAAGGTGATCTTCCTTCTTGTGGGAACCTTCACGGTGGTGCTGGGGGCCGTTGCGTTCTCCCTGTCGTCCTTGGATCCAATGGGTGTAGTGGTGCTTCCCTGGGCGGTGGCATTGATACTCATTATTTGGTTGAATAAAATGAAGCCGGAACAAGAGAAGGAAGTTTCTCAATCTATTGGAAAAGCCGTGATGGATGCGGCCCATCCGGAGTGGACCTTTATGCCGGATCACTATTTAGGGGAAGAGAATTTCAATGAGTTGAATTTATCCGATAGCCTGAGCCTGATGGAAGGTGAACACCTTACCACCGGCAAATATCAGGATACTACCTTCCATTTTTCTTATTACCGACCGCAGTTGAGAAGGGATGAAAACCGTGCGATCAAAACCAAACTGGTGATGGTCTTTGATTTTCATAAAGAAACCAAGGGAAAAACGGTGATATTCCCGGATGAGGCTCAAACCCTGCTGGGCTCCTGGTTAGGCAAAAAAATACAATCTGTTGGTTGGCGACAGCTGGAACTGGTCTACTTCGAAGATCCGGTTTTTGAAAAGCACTTTGCGGTCTATAGCACCGATCAGATCGAAGCGCGCTATGTGCTGACGCCCGTCATGATGGAGGGGCTGGTACAATTGAAAGAGCGCTATGATCATTACGAATTTTCCTTCTCGTTCACTGGAGGGAAGGTTTGTGTGGTCATTTCCGGTCTGCCCGATTACCGCAGTAAGCTAGATAGGGTGATTACGCCCGATGGGGCGCTTGATCACTTCTACCGCCCCGTAGAAATGGCCATCGATGTGATCGAAACAATGAATTTGAACACCCGAATTTGGGCAAAAGAATAGACTTGTACCCCTAGCGACACTACGCTAAACTCCAGTACGATGAAAATGACCAAGCAACAAATTTTTCAGAAGGCCAAACCGGAATTGATAGAGGTGGAAGACCTCCGGAAAGGGCTTGTCAAAAGTAGGGATAGAAAAAGCACAATGCAGGCTATCATAGGCGTTGGTTTGCTGCTAGTTACCGCCCTGCTGAGCAAGATTTTTGGAGAGTTATTGCTTATCATGATGGTTGCTTTTTTGATCATTAGTTTTGGTATATCCAACCTCGTTAATTTCATGAAAAATATTGGTAAAAACCCAGGAAAAGAATTGGATCTTCGGGTTGGTAAAGCAATCATGAAAGCCGCTCATCCCGATTGGAGGTATGAACCGGAAAGTCAGCTCAGTGCACTGGAAATAAGCCCTACTGGCTTATCATCATTCGTCTTTGGGTTGAATGGAAGCAATCTGACCACCGGTAAATACGGGAATACCAATTTTGCTTTTTCACTCTATAAATCTCCTATAGCGGGAGGTGATGAAAAGTCTATTCAGACCAAACTGGTTATGATTTTTGATTTCCATAAGGACATTAAAGGACGTACCGTCATCTTTCCGGATGAAGCGCAAAAGACACTGGGAACCTGGCTGGGCAAAGAGGTGCAAAAAATAGGCTGGAAGGGACTTGACCTGGTCTATTTTGAAGATCCCATTTTTGAAAAACATTTTGCAGTATACGGTACCGATCAGATCGAATCCCGCTATATACTCACGCCCAATATGATGCAGGGGCTGGTCAAACTGAGGGAGAAGTACGATCATGATTTTACCTATTCTTTTGCCAGTGGCAAGGTTTGTGTAGTGATTTCCGGGCTGCCCGATTATCGCAATCAGCTGGATACTCAAATTATTCCCGATGGGGCATTCTACCATTTCTACCGCCCGGTTGAACTGGCTATTGACGTAATTGAAACCATGAACTTGAATACGCGCATTTGGTCGAAGGAATAGAGCAATTTTACGCCCATCGTAACAAGTCTAATAAAACCCCAAAACGATGAAAATGACAAAGCAGCAAATTTTTCAAAAGGTGAAGCCGGAACTGCTAGAAGTGGAAAGTGCCCGGAATAGAATGGCGCGAAAGTACTATCAACGAAACAATATGGTTTTTGTGATGGGGCTGTCGTTGGTACTATTATTTGTTTTGGTGGGCATTATTCTTCAAGATTTGGAAGGGAGCATTATTTTTATATTCTTGTCCATCTTTGTCCTGGCCATAGTTAGTAATCTTGTCAATTTTAGAAGTGGCGACCTTTGGACAAGCAAACAAATTGATGGTAAAATTGGCAGCGCAATCATGAAGGCTGCTCACCCGGAATGGGAATTTGCATCGGAGCGCCAAATTAGTTCAAAGAAAATGAGTGAGACCGGTCTTTCCGCTCTAGTTAGTGGGTTTGAGGGTAGCAATCTGACCACCGGAAAATATCAGGACACTGAATTTGCATTCTCCCTTCATAAATCCGTGATTACAGGTAAATATGAAGATAATATTGATACCCGATTGGTCATGATCTTTGATTTCCATAAAGACATCAAAGAACGCACCGTCATCTTTCCGGATAAGGCGCAGAATACGCTGGGAACCTGGCTTGGCAAAGAGGTGCAAAAAATGGGCTGGAAGGGCCTTGATCTGGTCTATTTTGAAGACCCCATTTTTGAAAAGCATTTTGCGGTGTATGGTACCGACCAGATCGAGGCCCGCTATATTCTCACGCCGAGTATGATGCAGGGCCTGGTCAAACTGAGGGAAAAGTACGATCACGACTTCACCTTTTCTTTTGCTAACGGCAAAGTCTGTGTGGTGATCTCGGGCCTGCCCGACTACCGCAATAGCCTGGATACAAGGATTATTCCCGATGGTGCATTCTACCATTTCTACCGCCCGGTTGAAATGGCCATTGAGGTGATTGACACCATGAACCTGAATACGCGCATTTGGTCGAAGGAATAAACATCGGAATGATGAAAATGACAAAGCGGGAAATTTTGCGAAGGGTTCAACCACAATTGGTTGATCTGGAAAGAAGGCGAAGACAGCAATCAACTGGGCTTCAGGGGACTTCAGGGGTGGCAGTTACGCTTGGAGTAATGGCCACTGTAATCTTCTCATCATATATAGGAATGATCGTACCGTGGCTCATTGTAGGAATTCTTGTGCTATATCTGGAAATCAAAAAGTTTTCAAAAGAAAAAGAAATTACCAAATCAGTGGGGGAAATTATCATGAAAACCGCCCATCCTGAGTGGAGTTTTCAGCCCGATAAGCAATTGTATCGTGAAGATCTTTCAGATCCTGATTTAGTGCCGACGCTCAATACCATGGATGGTTGTAATCTAACGACCGGCAAGCATGGAGAAACGGAATTTGCTTTTTCATTTTATAAATCGCGCACCAAAGACAGTTTTGAAAAATCCTTTTTCACCAAATTGGTGCTGGTTTTTGACTTCCACAAGGAGATCAAAGGCAGAACGGTGGTCTTTCCGGATCGAGCCCAACAGGTATTAGGAACACATTTGGGCAAAGAAGTACAAAAAATGGGGTGGAAAGACCTTGAACTGGCTTATTTTGAGGATCCGATCTTTGAAAAGTATTTTTCTGTGTACACCTCCGATCAGGTTGAGGCAAGATATGTGCTTACGCCAACGATGATGGAAGCACTGGTGAAATTAAAGAAGAAGTACAACCACAAATTTTCCTTTTCATTCACGGCGGGCAAAGTTTGTGTAGCCATTTCCGGGATTCCTGACTATTTTAATCGGCTGGACTCCGTGATTGTGCCAGATGGAGCCTTGTATCACTTTTACCGCCCGGTTGAAATTGCCATTGATGTGATCGAGACCATGAATCTAAACACGCGCATTTGGTCGAAAGAGTGACGAATTGGTAAAGTGAAAGTTTGTTGGTAAATTGTACTGAATTTCACCTAATTAACTACAACTCTTGATGATGAGATCAACCGTTACTATTTTTCTTTTCTTTGTTTTTTTCCAATTCACTTACGGCCAGGATGCCTACCACACTAATTTGCAAAACTTTCTGCAAACCAACTACGGCCTTCCAGCAGGCAACTGGGGTTTTAACAATACCGAAAATGCCAATCTGCAAAGTGACTTTTCTTATGGCTCACTGACGGCTTCCGATTTGGACGCCAACGGGCAGGATTTTTCCCGGAAGGTCAGCATGAATATCACCCAGGTTGATGGGCCACAGTGGAATAGTGGTTACGGTCTTTCCAATTTAAACACAGTCATGGACGGTGACCGTTGTCTGCTGGTGATCTGGCTACGCTCGGATGCCAATGGCGGAAAGGCAAGTGTATTACTTCAACAATCAACCACTTACGCTACGGAGTTTTCCCTGGATAATCTGCTGGGTGACGAGTGGCGTCAGTATCTGATTCCCTTTGAGGCAACGGATACCTATGCTCCGGGAGAATTGCAGCTGGTAGTGCACCTCAATTGGCAGGACCAAATGGTAGAATTGGGTGGTGTGGCGCTACTGGACTATGGCACATCGGTGGCTCTGGAGGACTTGCCCCGACAAATCAATAACGATCTTTATCCCGGGTACGAGCCCGACGCTCCGTGGCGTTCAGCGGCGGCGGACCGGATAGAAGAATTGCGTAAAGCCAATCTGGATATTCAGGTATTTGACGAACAGGGCTCACCGCTGGAAGGCGCAGCGGTGGAGGTCAGGATGCTGGAACATCAGTTCGGTTTTGGAACGGCGGTGGCGGCACACCTGTTTGCCGGAAATTCGCAGCAAAATGATACCTACGAACAGCATATACTCGATCTGGACGGTCAAGGTCACGGCTTCAATTGTGCGGTACTGGAAAACGCCACCAAGTGGCGGGCCTGGGAAGAAGGCTGGTTTGGCTTAAGCCAAAATGACCGCGCCAATACGGTACAATGGTTAGTAGACCAGGGCATCAAAGTGCGTGGACATACGCTGGTGTGGCCGAGCTGGAACAATTTGCCCGACGATATGGAAGACAATCAAAATAATCCCAACTACTTGAAGATGCGGGTACTGGATCATATCGAAGGCATCCTCAATTATCCCGGTATTGCCGGGAATATTTCCGACTGGGATGTGCTCAATGAGATTTCTGTACTCAATGACCTGGCCAATGCCATGGCCGGAGCTCCGGAATACGCTACCGGGCGGGAAATTTATGTCGACATTTTTAATGAGCTGTATGCCCATGAGCCAGATGCGGTGGCCTACATAAATGATTATACTACTTTTGGTAGCGGCAGTTCACAAGCAGCTTATGATGATTTGAAGCAATATGTGCAGGAGATCGTTGATGCGGGCGTGGCGGTGGACGGTATCGGATTTCAGGCCCACATTTCGGCTCAGCCTACGGGTATTGAAGAGGTGTACAATATTTTGCAAGACTTTTATGCTACATTTGATACCCGCGCCAAGATCACCGAATTTGACATGAGCCCGCTGATCGATGACGAACTGGCGGCCACCTACCTGCGCGACTTTTATACCATTATGTTTAGCCACGAAAGTGTAGATGCCATTTTGATGTGGGGTTTTTGGGATGGGGCGCACTGGTTTGATAATGCGCCGATGTTTTACCAGGACTGGACATTGAAGCCCGCTGGGCAGGCATTTCTGGATTTGGTATTTGATGAATGGTGGACCGAAGAAAATGGAAATACAAATGCTGCCGGAGCTTACAGCCTGCGTGGCTTTAAGGGCACTTACGAAGTCACGGTCGATTGTGGTGATTACCAAATCAGGGATACCCTGGTGCTCAACGGCAATACCAATTTCACCATGACCTGCTCGCCCATTTCCGATGTGGATCAATTGGTGGAAGAAAGCCTGGTGAAGATTTTTCCCAACCCCGTTAAAAATCGGGTGCAGGTCAATTGGCGAGGGGAAGAAATGGCTATCTTGCGGCTTTTTGATCATCAGGGCCGGGAGGTAATGGCACCGGTGACCGCAAGAGGGGCAGCAACCCTGGAGGTTGATTTGCCGGAAGGTGTATACCAGTTGCAAATCCTTCTGGAAAACGGTCCTGTAACCAGCCGTCTGGTGATCGCTAAATAACGGAACATGTCGATTACGGTAAAGTCGTACTTCGGTACGGAAGCCAATCAGTTTATTGATGATCTGGCCAATCTGCGTATGCAGGTCTTTCGGGAATTCCCCTATTTGTACGAAGGCTCGGTGGAAAATGAAGCCCGTTATCTCGCTACTTTTCTAAAGGCGGAGGACAGCATCATCGTCATCGCTTTTGACGGCGATCGGGTAGTGGGGGCCTCTACGGGTATGCCGCTGGAACAGGAAACCGAAGACATCCAACAGCCCTGGCTGGCGCACGGCATCGACATTCAAAAGGTCTTTTATTTCAGCGAATCCGTCTTGCTTTCCGAATACCGGGGGAAGGGCATCGGCGTCCAGTTTTTTGAGCAACGCGAAGCCTGGGCCAGAAAATTAGGCCGTTTCAACCTCCTTACCTTCTGTGGTGTTGTCCGCCCCAAAGATCACCCATTACGCCCCGCCGATTTTGTACCATTGGATCGCTTTTGGCGAAAACGTGGTTTTGAAAAACGGGATGGCTACGTTTGTTATTTGTCGTGGGTACAGGTGGATGGCACGGAGAAAGTGGAGAATGCGTTGCAGTTTTGGAGTAAGGGGATTTGAGGTGGTGGTGAAGTGCTTATTGCTGGTTTTGAAGATTCGATATTTGTGTTTAAGTGGTTGTTTTTATGAAACAAAGAATTTGGCGGTTTATGCCGTTCTTGTCTTTTCTCATGTTCTTGTTTTTGTCTTAGCACTATACTGTTTGTCAGTAGTTTACCTTAAGGTAATGTTTCAAATCTAGGGAGTTACAAAATAAAGCCTAAAAATTACCTCTATTCGTATATTTATTTACCTTTATATTAAAATAGGATAAAGGAAAACACATCTATTCTCATTTATTAGCTAACTATCTCAAAAATCGATTAAGATGAGTAAGAGGATTTTGACTTTGTTTATGGTGTTGGGGATGTTTTGTAGTGAATCAGTGGCACAGGATTGTACGTTGCCTGACCCTCCATTGATTGGAAGTACCTGTACATTCAATTATAATGCGACCGATAATACTTTTGATTTTGAGGTGCCGCCGGGCTATTCGGTGGACATCACCGTTGAAGCCTGGGGCGGCGGTGCTGCAGGTGGCTTTGATGGAACCGGATCTACTAGACGTGGCGGCGGCGGCGGCGGTGGGTATTCGACAAATAACTATACAGGAATTTCCGGAGGACCCTATAGCATTGTTGTGGGAGCCGGTGGAATTGCAGAGGGCGGAAATGGTGGAACGTCGAGCTATAATTTTGGGACCTTGGTTACCGCTACAGGAGGAACTCGTGGTATTGATAATGATACAGGAGGTACAGGAGGTACCGGTAATACAGCAAGTGGGGGTAATGGAGGAGATATTAGTGGAAATAGAGGCGGCGGCGGTGGAGCATCAAATGATACTGGTGCTGGAGATGCGACAGGCCAAACTGGAGGTACAGGAGATGGCGATGGTGGTGATGGTGGAAACAACAATAGTTCAGGAGTACAGGGATCTATTCCTGGAGGAGGAGGAGGAGGTCGAGGAACGAGTGGTGCAAGTTCCGGAAACGGCGCTCCTGGTCAAGTTTTAATCACTGTGACTGGCGTCCTCCCCGTAGAACTCACTTCCTTCTCCGGCAAGCTCAGCAGTAATGCCGTAGCCCTCAACTGGCAAACCGCCTCCGAGCTCAACAACGAAAAGTTTGTCATTGAGCGTAGCACGGATCGTAGGAATTACCACGCCATTGGTGAGGTGCTAGGGCAGGGAACGACCAACCTTCAGCAAGACTACCACTTCATGGATAAATACCCCGCTGCGGGAATGAACTACTACCGCCTCAAACAAATGGACTGGGATGGTCAGTACGAATATTCCAAAGTGATCAGCGTGGAGGTAGACAGCAAAGCCAGCCACATCAGCATTGTGCCTAACCCGGCACAGAGCACGTTCCGCCTGCAGTTTACTTCGGAGACTGACGGGGAAGCTACCGTAACCATCCACGACATGCTGGGAAAACGCCTACAAACACAGTTGCTGGTACTCAGCGGCAATGCCGAAGATCGGCAAATTGATGTATCTCAGTTACCCTCCGGTATGTATACCCTTAGTGTGGTAATGGGCAATCAGCGTTGGGAAGAGCGCCTGGTGATTGAGTAGGAAATGGACATCTGGACCAGCCGGTTTTGGTTTAAAGATAGGCGAAACTGGCTGGTCTCATCAATGATGATGAATTTGTCTTAATTGAAGCGCTACCTCCAATCCTAAAATGTCAGCAATCTTATTCAATGTCTCCAGCGTTGGATTAGCCTGACCGCGCTCAATTTTATACAAGGTATTGACACTGATCTCTGCCAGCTCTGCCACTTGTGCTTGGGTGACACGCAGCATTTTTCTTCGTTCCTTGATTTGTTTTCCGAGACTGACTTTTGACACTCTAATCAGGTTTATCTAAAAAAATCCCAATAAAATCACACTATAATGTGATTTTAGTGTCTTTCTTGACGAGTTAATTTAAAAACAATGTGAAAATCACATTTTGATGTGATTTTGGTGGAAATTATTCCTGCTTTTCTGATCACTCTTTCTCCTTCCCCTCTCTACTCCGCTTATAAGCCTTCGCCGCTAAAAACAACAAAAAACCAAAGCCAATCAGGCCAAAGAACGCATAAAAGAAGTTCAGGGAATTGCGGTATACCGCCAGCAGTACAATAATAACCAAAAACAAGGTAGGCATTTCATTGGCCAGGCGGAATTGGAAAGAGGTCAGCGTATTTTCCCCACTTTCCAGCCGGCGAATGGTGCGTTTGCACCAGATCTGATAGCCGGTCAGCAGGATCAGTAGCGGAATTTTGGCGTGCATCCAGTAATTGACCTTCAGCCATTCCAATCCGTGAATGTAAAGCATGATCAATCCGGCAATCCAGGTGATGTTCATCGCCGGCGTGACGATGATCTTGTACACCCGCCATTCCATCAACTGGAATTGATTGACCAATATATCCCGCTCGGGCTGGGGTTTGTCCATCGCCTCTACATGGTACACAAAGATGCGCACCAGATAAAACAGTCCCGCAAACCAGGCCACAAAGCCGATGATGTGTAATGCCTTGAAGAAAAGCAGCATGAGGTTCTTTTAGGGGCGAAGATAAGGGGATTTTTTGGGTAAAGTTTAGAGTGGAGTGTTTAGGAGTTTAGAGAAGGACAAAGCTGATTATTGTGCAAATCCTATAATTTGGGAAATTCTGCTTTGGTTTATGAGGGGGAAAGCGGTTGAGGAAGTTTAGACGGGGGAGGCGGGGGAGACTGTTTAGGAGTAGCGGTGAATATTTATTCGGCAGCTCAATGTTTATAATGTTTATGGAAGTTTATGAGGTTTATAGGGGAATGAGTTTAGGCAGTTGAGGCAGGGGAGGCGGTTTAGAGGGAAAAATTAATCATTCTGCAAATTCTATAATTCTGGAAATTCAGCTTAAGTTTAGAGTTTAGCGTGTAGAGTTTAGAGAATGTGGAAGCTGATTATTCTGCAAATGCTTTTATTTTGGGATGTTACTTTGACTAGAGGTTTAAAGGTTAATGGTTAAAGTTTAGGCAAATCGAGGCGTTAGCGCTTCAGTGATCGAGGAAGGTCGATGTTACAAACATCTCCCAAGCGGCCTTAAAAGAGAACCAACTTGGCCAACCAAGACCTGAAATAAGGTCTAAGGAGGGCGAAGTTGGTCCCTTGATTCCAACATCGATTAAAATTTTTTTGGAGCTCTAATGACGGCTGACTTACTGGTATTTTACCAGTCCCAATCCCAGTCATCACCAAAGCCGCCGAAGCGGAAGGTGAGGATACCCACGGGACTGTTGAACGAATCGTTGTTGAGACCCGGCAGTTTGCTGACGCCATTGACCAGGCGGTAGCCGCCGGTGAGCGACAACTTAAAGAAGCCGGTCAGGTTGATTTCAACACCGAGTTCCGGGGTCATCACAAAGACGCGATCAGAGAAGATGGTCTCCTTGTCCTGACGCAGGCGTGCCTTGCCCCAGCCGAGTTTGAAGCTGCTGTACAGGTGAATCAACTTGCTCTGCTTGGCCACATAACCAAACCACAGGCCACCGTGACCAAATTTGATGTTGTACTGGCCGGCATTTTCACCACCCACAATTTCGTAATCGGGATAATCGGTACCCATGCCGTAGCCGCCCAGGAAGAGGTTGTTGAGAATGAGGGCACCGCCGCCGCCTACATCAGCGCCTACATCTTCACCAATCTGACTGATCTCTACAATTGGCCCCCCAAAGGCACCAATAACGTCTAGGTCTCCGAAAAGTGTTTCATGTTGTGCGCTCAGCTGAAGCGCCGCAAAACAAGCTAGAAGTGTAAATACTTTTTTCATATTCGGGCATTTTTTAGTTCTCTAAAACATAATACAGTTGTAAGATGTATTTTAAGTAAATGGCCCCCTATTTGAGGGGGGAATAAACTACAAATTACCATGACAAAAGATACATTTCAACAACAGGTAATCGACAAAAGCCGGGAAATGCCGGTGCTGGTCGATTTTTGGGCGCCGTGGTGCGGTCCGTGCCGCGTATTGGGGCCGGTCATTGAAGGCCTGGCGGAGGAACACAAGGACCGCTGGGCACTGGTTAAAGTTAATACCGAAGAGGCACCCGATCTTGCGGAACGCTATGCCATTCGGAGTATTCCAAATGTCAAATTGTTTCACCAGGGAGAAGTCATTGGTGAGTTTTCCGGTGCCTTAGGCAAAGTCGCCATCGAGCGCTGGCTGGAGGAACACCTGCCCGATGAGCGCAAGGACAAACTGGAGCAACTAATCCAGGACCTGGAAGCAGATAAAACCGGTGCCGTTGCTGCCCTGGCTGCCTTCGTGGAACAAAACGAAGATGTAGTTGAAGCTCGGCTGGTACTGGCTCAATACCTGGTGTGGACCCAACCCGCCAATGCGCGAGAGTTGGTTGCTTCCATTCGCATGGGCCACCCACACTTTGATCAGGCCGAGGATGTGCGTACCATTGCCGAATTGTTGGAAGTAGAGGCCAATGGTGCTACCGCAGGTTCCAAATTGGCGGAGGCCAAAGCTGCCCTCAAGGCTGAGGACCTGGAAAAAGGGATTCAGCTTATTATCGACGCCGTAGCTACGGATAAAACCTACCAGAAGGACTTGCCACGTCGCGCTGCCATTGCTCTGTTTCGCCTAATTGGCGATCAGCATCCGCTGACGAAGAGCTATCGGTGGCGGTTTGATATGGCATTATATTAAGTGTTGAGTGGAGAGGGAGTTTATAATGTTTATAGTGGTTTATGAGGTTTAGTTAGTATGTTTGAAAAACGAGCTTTGGGCCGTAATTTGAGAATATTCAATAACTCAAAACCCAAAGCTCTATGAAAAAAGCAAATTATTCAGGACAAAAGTTGTACATCGGCATCGACGTACATTTAAAACAATGGAATGTTGGGATTTATACGGAATCAAGTTTCCACAAAGTATTCCAACAACCTCCGGAAGCCAATGTGCTACGCAGCTACATGGACCGGCACTTTCCTGGAGGAGAATACTATACGGTATACGAAGCAGGCTTAACAGGCTTTAAGACCCATCGGGATCTGTCGTCGTGTGGCTTTAACAATATAGTAGTTCATCCCAGTGATGTACCGACCAAACATAAAGAACGATTGCAAAAACGAGACGCAGTAGATGCCTGCAAATTAGGTCGTAGCCTAAGGAATAAGGAGTTGGAGGGCATCTATGTTCCCTCACTAAAGGTACAACAAGATCGGGAGTTAATCCGCTATCGGTGTAATAAATTAGTAGGTAAGCAGACTCGGATAAAGAACCAGATCAAGTCATTTTTGGTTCTTTATGACTATAGATATGGAGGAGGCTCAGCCTCGTGGACCAAGGCCTATCAAGGCTGGTTAAAGAACTTGGAGATATCTAACACAAGTGCAAGACAAAGTTTGGATCATTTGCTTGAAGAGTTAGAATATTACCAAAAGAAATTACGGCAGGTGGATCGTCAGATTGTGGCATTGAGCCGTCAGCGGGAGTATCAAGATCAGGTTAAATTACTCAAGAGTGTACCGGGAGTGGGTTTACTGGTGAGTATGATTTTGTTAACAGAGCTGGGGGATATGCTGCGCTATGAGAACTTAGATCACTTGTGTGCCTATGTGGGTTTGATCCCAAATGTGTCCGGCTCAGGAGATACGGTTAGAGTAGGAAGACAAACGAAGCGCGGCAATAAATTGGTCAGACGGATGTTGGTACAGAGTGCCTGGGTAGCTAAGGGGCAAGATCCAGGCTTATTGGCTTGCTATGAAGAATTAGTCAAGCGTATGCACGGCAATAAGGCTATTATAAGAATTGAAAAGAAGTTGCTCAATCGGATTCGCAGAGTGTTGCTCAGTGGTCAGCCATACCAGATGGGTATAAAATAGTAATCAGGCAAAAAGCCTTATTACCCAAGACTTAAAAAATGGGGGATTCAACGCTATCAACCGCCTACGGCTCTAAGACCGTTTTGTTTAGATTGCGTCCCCCACCTTTAGCTATAATAAAACTTTGCGGCATTAGACCGCTGATAGAAGACTTTAGGCAAGGGAGTAAGGAATTGCGAGTATTACGCTTGGTCTTTTTTTCAAAAGCCCCTTTATGAAAAAGGGGGGGGCTTTCGAAAAAAGGAAAAAATGAATCATTAGATTACACTCAAAGAAAAGTCTCTGGGAGTGATAAAAAAAATTTGTGCCTAGACTAAAAAAAGTGGTCGGAAGTGTTGTTTTTCAACATAGAAGGCTGTTGAGGCGGGGTAGGCGGTTTAGGAAGCATGGCGCTAATCATCCTGCAAATGCTGAAATTCTGGGAATTCTGCTTAAGTTTAGAGGGGAGAGTGTAGGAGTTTAGAGAAGGAACAGTTGATCATTCTGCAAATGCTTAAATTAGAGGGAACTCTAATTTAAGTTTATCAGGTTTATGGGTTTATGAGGTTTAGACTGTTGAGGCGGGGTATACGGTTTAGGGTGGTCGATGTTGCAAACATCTCCCGAGCGAGTTTTTTGTTTATGAGGTTTAGGAAAGTGTATTAAGTTTATCCTGCCTCCTGCAAACTAAAGCCAAAATCCTATCACCTAATAAATTCTGGTAATTCTTTAATTCTGGGAATTCTGCTGAAGCTAAAACTCATTCTATTTATTGTTCTAATTGCTGCTCCAAATATCTCTTCAACAACTTCCGGTAATGCTTTCTCAACTTCTTTTCCATCATAGAATCCTCGATTTCCTCGCTTATATTCATGCCGTTGAGGTAGACCTTGGTCTTTTTATTCCCCATCGGTAAGAGGTAAAACTGAAAGTCGGTCAGGGTGTCCTCTTCGATGACCAGCTGATCAATGCGGAAGTAGCCCCGTCGGTCAGATTGCATGGTATCCACTCCGTAGCGCGGGTGCCAGTCGGGATGGTTGATCAGTAGTGTGTCAACGTAGGGATTGTGGCCCATTTCCTGTAGTTTGTGCAGGATGTCTAGGCTATTCCTATTGATTTTTGTGGTGCAGTTGTAACAACGCAAATCTCCGGTAGCATAGGAATAATAAAAGCTTGGAGGGGGAGAAGTGGCCATAAAAACCAGGCTGGCCGGAATAAGGATCCAGGGCGCATTTAGCTTTAGCTGAGGAAAGCTCAGTTGGCTTCCGCCAATGTTACGTACCGTAAAATGAGCTACGGGCAAAATACTCAAGGCCAGCAGGTCGGAATAGTCAATAGTGCGGGTGATGGGGATCAAGGCAAACTGATTGTAAAACTCAATAAAAGAGTCTGAAATCGGCAATTTCCAAAAGATAAAAAACAAACCAGTAGCCAGTGCGCTCCAGCGGGCGAATTTGGGAAAAAGGAAGGCCAGGAATAGCGGAAAAATCAGCAATCCGACAAAATCAGAGAGCTTGCCGGTCCACCAATTGTGGTACTGCCACTTCAGGAAGTGGTCGTTGAAAAACAATACCACAACTCCCAAAAGAAAGACGTAATTAAAAAGGTAAGCTTTTCTCATTCTGCGCGCAATTGATTACTGTGATTTAGTTACAATTTACGCAAAGAATTTGTATTATTCTCGCCGAATCGCCTCTACCGGATCAAGTCTCGCCGCCCGCAACGCAGGATAAGTGCCAAAGACAATACCAATGAAGATGGCCACCGTAGCCACCACCATCATGGTACCCAAGGTAAAAGCAGCAGAAAAGGGAATGTCGACAATCATTTTCACTATGGGCACGGCCAGTAGACTAACCGCAATACCCAAAATCAGCCCCATCAAACTACCGAGCGCAGAGACTGTCACTGACTCGGCCAAAAATTGCAAAATGATATCCCGTCGCTTTGCTCCCATTGCTTTGCGTAGGCCAATTTCCTTGGTGCGCTCTGTGACCGAAATGAGCAATACATTCATCACGCCAATGCCTCCAACAATCACGCTAATGCCCACGATCATGCCCATGATCAGGCGAAACAGTAAAAAGCCTCTTTCTACCTGATTCACCCGACTTTCACTGATTATAAAGTTGAGGTCGTCCATGCGCTCCGGGAAGTACATGCTCAATGCGGCCTTCAACGTATCGCGCAACGGGTTGACCTGTTCTACATTGGCGGCCCGGAAGAGCAATTGCAATTGATTATTTTGAAAATAAGGGGCCTCCAATACCGTGATGGGGATAGCGGCCCGTGGCGGGTCTTTTTCTTCCCTGTTTTTAATGACCCCCACAATCTCCAGTTGCAGGCTATCCAGTGTTAAGGATTGGCCAAGCAGGGCGTCCGTTGGTCTGTTCAGGTGTTTGGCTAGTGTTTCATTGATGATGATCACCGGAGCAGCATTGGTAACATCGGCTTCCGTTAGTTCTCTGCCACTGGCAATTTTTAGCTCATGTGTGCTCAACGGCACCGCACCCGCTACCACATAAGTACCCACTTCCACCGTGTCACCGGGAATAGAGACGACCCGATTGAGGTCAATTGTGGCGTAGGCACCGGTTTCCGGCCCGGCCTTTTCTTTAAGTTGCAGAAAGTGATCATAGGTTAAGTTGACCACTGAATCCTTGCGGACCAGCACGCCATTAACCCGATCTCCGGTCTTTGCGCTGACCATTACGGCTTCCAGGCTGGTGGTACTGGAAATCTGATCGTGGGCGTATTTTTCCATGCCGTCAATCAGGGAAAGAATGGTGACCAGCGCACCCACCCCGATAACGATACCGAGAATGGATAGGAAGGTGTGAAAAAAGTTGGCTCTGACATTATCCAGCGCCTGACGAATGGATACAATGATGGTTCTAAACATGGCCCCGAAGGTGTTTTTGACAAAGGTTGAGCTTTATGTGCTGTAAGTCAAATAGAATGGATGAACGGCATCAATTTGAGGATATAGTGAAATTAATGATGATTTAAACTTGGCTTTACCTGTAGGGGACATTCATTTCCCAATTTTGCGGCAAATCCTGGCCAACGAACCTAAGAGCAAAGGAAAAGTAGATTATTTAATTAAACATCACACTCACAATGAATCTTGCACAACAAGTAAGAGGCATGCTATGCCTGGTGTGCTTGTGTTTGACCCTAAGTTCATTCACTACATCGCCACTGCTAGCACAAACGACGATCAAAGGCATCGTCACCAACGCCGCCGACGGAGAACCACTCATCGGCGTGAATGTTACCGAAAAGGGTACGCCAAACGGCACCATTACCGATTTTGAAGGCAACTACACCTTGAACCTGAAAGATGAAAATGCGACCTTGATCTTTACCTACATCGGGTTTTCTGACCTGGAAGTAGCCGTAGAAGGTCGCACACAAATCGATGTTACCCTGGAAGAAGGGGTAACCCTTTCCGAAGCGGTAGTCACCGCACTAAACATTACCCGTGACGAGAAATCTCTGGGATACGCCATCCAGGAAGTTAGTGGTGAAGACATCAGTGCCGCCAACGGCGCTAACTTCGTCAGCGGCCTTTCTGGTCGTGCTGCCGGGGTGCAGGTCGTAACCAATGGCCAGACGGCCGGTTCTGCCAGTGTGGTCATCCGTGGTATGTCATCGCTGAGTAGCAACAACCAGCCGTTGTTCATCGTGGATGGTATTCCCATCAATAATGACACCGATACCCGTACCAGCACCAATGGCGTAGCCAGCAACATGCACCTGGACTACGGCAACGGCGCTGCGGAAATCAACCCTGATGACGTGGCATCCATCTCCGTACTGAAAGGGGCCAATGCCACCGCTCTTTATGGTTCACGTGCCGCCAACGGTGCCATTATTATTACCACTAAATCCGGTAAAGGACGCAAAGGCATCGGCGTAGAGGTGAGTTCCAAAACCACTTTCGAAACCATGCTGGCCGGTCCTGAATATCAGCGTGAGTACGGTCAGGGTAAGAACTTTGACTTTGCTTTCGTAGATGGTTATGGTAGCGGTACCTTCGACGGTGTGGATGAGTCCTGGGGACCACGTCTGGATGGTCGCTTGTTGCCACAGCACGATTCTCCAACAGCCAATGGCCTGCGCGGAGCTGATGTGCACGGCCTGAACTTTGTATTGGGACCAAGCGGCGTGGATCTAAGCCGCAGAGGAGCTATCCAGGCTACTCCTTTTGTTGATCCGGGTGATCCGGTGGAGGGATTCCTGGAAACAGGTCACACCCTGATCAACAACTTCTCCTTTTTTGGCAGCAATGACAAAGGTAACTTCCGCGTTTCCTACACCAATTTTGACAACAAAGGCATGTTGCCCAACACTGACCTTGGCAGAAACACATTGGCTTTTTCCGCAGATTACAACCTGTCTGAACGCCTGAAAGTTTCGGCGAAAGCCAACTACATCCGCTCAGAATCCGACAATCGCCCGGTGAATGGCTATGGTACCGAATCTGTGATGTACCTATTCATTTGGTGGGGACAAAATGTAGGCGTTGGTAGCCTGAGAGATTACTGGCAGCGCGGCCTGGAAGGATTCCAGCAGTACAACTACAACTACAATTACCACGATAACCCGTACTTCACCATGTTTGAAAATACCAACTCACTGTCGAAAGACCGTTTGATTGGTAATGTATCGGCAACGTACAGCTTCACCGATGATTTGAGCATGATGGTACGTGGAGGTACGGATTTGTTTTCTGAGTATCGCTTCATCAAGCGCGCTTACTCTACGCAGCGTTTCCCTAACGGACAATACCGCGAGGATAAGATCAACTTCCGCGAAACCAACATCGACTTCCTGTTGAGCTATAATAAGCAGCTGACCAACGACTGGTACCTGAGCGTGAATGCCGGTGGTAACCAGATGCAGCGCAAGAATCACTTCCATTCTGTAAGTGCCAATAAACTGTTGATTCCGGGTGTATACTCTTTCACCAATGCCGATGGCCCATTGGTACAGTCGATCAGCCGTCCGGAGCAACAGATCAACTCTTTGTACGCTTTCGCGCAATTGGGCTACAAGAGTATGATCTACCTGGATTTGACCGCACGTAACGACTGGTCTTCTACCTTGCCGGAAGCCAACAATTCCTACTTCTACCCATCCGCTTCTGTAAGTGCAGTACTTACCGAGATGTTTGATATTCCTTCGAGCAGTGTACTGTCTTTTGCCAAGCTTCGTTTGGGCTGGGCGCAAGTAGGTTCCGATACCGATCCTTACCGCCTGAGCGACCCGTTTTTCTTCGGAGGCACACCCTGGGGTAATAATGCTACAGCGACACCATCGAATACTTTGCCTAACTTCGATTTGAAACCTGAAATTCAGACTTCCTACGAAGTAGGTGCTGATGTACGCTTCCTTAACGGTCGTATTGGCCTGGATGCAACCTACTATAATACGGTTTCCACCAACCAGATTCTGGCCATTGACTTGCCGCACTCTTCCGGTAAAACTTCCCGCGTGATCAACGCCGGTAAGATCCAGAACCAGGGTGTGGAGTTACTCCTGAATCTGAATCCGGTGAAAACCAGCAACGGCTTCAACTGGAATACCATGTTCAACTTCGGTTTGAACCGCAACAAAGTACTCGAATTGCCCGATGGTGTTGACCAGTATATCTACGGTGGTAACGGCATTACCCTCGTAGCTGAAGAAGGAGGCTCACTCGGTGATATGTGGGGAACCGGCCTGCGTACTGTAGAAGATCCAAACAGTCCTTATTTTGGGCAGGTTATTTTTAGAAACGGCCTGGTACAACAAGACAACACATTGCGTAAGCTGGGTAATTACAACCCTGATTTCACCCTGGGTTGGTTGAATGAAATTTCCTACAAAGGCTTCGCCTTTAGCTTCCTGTTTGATACTCGTCAGGGAGGACAACTGTTGTCGAGAACTCGTCTGATTGCCGCTACTTCCGGAAACGTAGTAGAAACCCTTTGGGGTAGAGATCCCGAATTTGGCGGTGCTCACCCGGGCATTACCGATTCTGGCTTAACTTATGTTGAAGAATCTACCGGCGTAACCAAGAACGACGGCGTAATCGGTGCCGGTGTAAGGGAGGTTTTGGATGCTGAGGGCAACGTAGTTGGCTATACCGAAAATGACGTAGTGGTTCCGGCCAACGCTTATCACAACAACCGCTACCGTCGTGACAATGAAACGGAAGGTATGTATGATGCTTCTTTCATTAAGTTACGTGAAGTTACACTGAGTTATTCACTGCCAAAAAGCTTGCTGGGTAATACACCAATTCAAAGCCTGAAGATTTCCCTGATCGGCAGCAACCTGTTGTTATGGGCGAAGGACTTCAACCACGGTGATCCTGAATTGCTTTCATTTGGCGGAAGCCGCTATATTCCCGGTGTTGAGAATGCCACCGTACCAAGCGCACGCAGCATGGGCTTCTCGTTGAATATTGGCTTTTAATTCTAAAATACTACAATTTAAACATCATGAATAATATTATAAAATTCGTTTGCCTGCTGTGCTTTACCGGCTTCATGGCTTGCGATAACTTTAATGTCAGCAATGACAACCCGGATGTAGCACTGTCGATCGACAATAATCCGGAGTTGTTGTTAACCAATATCCAGCGCAATACCATCAGTCGCTCGGTGGGCGATGCCTGGAGTGAGGGCAACCTGATGGCTCAATACGGTGCCCGGATCGTATTTACCTCTTTTGACTTGTTCGACTGGGGCGATCAGGCTGGTACGTGGGAGACCTACTATCTGGCCATCCGCGATGCCAAAGTACTGGAAGAAATTGCCATCAATGGTGACAATTCCAGCTACGAGGCGGTATCCATTATTATGCAATCATGGATGTTCCAGATCCTGACCGATATGTGGGGTGAGGTGCCTTATTCTCAGGCCTCGCTGGCAAAGGGAGAAGAGCCGGTTTACGCTCCGGCTTATGACACTCAGGAAGCGATTTACAACGGCTTGCTCGAAGATTTGAAGAAGGCCAATGACCTGTTGAGTGGCAGCAACCTACCTGCCATCAAGGGGGATATCTTGTACGATGGCGACCTGGCGAAATGGCGCAAATTTGCCAACTCTCTGCGTCTGCGTGTAGCAATGCGTTTGAGCGAGGTACAGCCTGATAAAACCAAGGCAGCTATTGCTGAAATCTTCGGCAATCCAGCTACTTACCCGGTTTTTGAATCCAATGAGGACAATGCTACCTTGGTGTATCTGAATGCTAATCCTAACGCTCATCCGATTACGGAAGAATCAGTCTACCGTGTAGGTTCCTACAATGAATATCGGATTTCTGAGACCTTGGTGGAACTGTTGGAAAGCTTTGAGGACCCACGGCTAGAATTTTTTGCGGACCCTACCGCCAACTCAGTAGAGAACGGCACGCCAATGATCGACGGTATGCAAAATGGTATCGTTGACGGCCCGGCCTACGAATACAAGGGAGGTGATGCCTTCTTGTCGAAATTTAACATCGATTATTTCTTCTTTCAGCCAAATGCCAATGAAGGTCGCCTGATGATTTATTCCGAGGTGGCCTTTATTTTGGCGGAAGCTGCACAAAGAGGATGGATCAGCAGCGATGCCCAAATGCACTACGAAGAGGGTGTTAGCGCCAACTTTGAGTACTGGAACGTCGAAATGCCTGCGGACTACCTTGCACGCACTGGTGTAGCCTACAACGATGAGTTGGAAACCATCCTGAATCAGAAGTACATCGCGTTGTTTTATACCGACTACCAGGGATTTATCGAGTACCGCCGTACCGGTTTCCCAAATACCATTGCGCCGGGTCCGGATGCTTTTTACAGCACCTATCCCAGCCGCTTTGAATATCCTTCGAAGGAAGAGGCACTGAATGGGGCCAACCGTGAGGAGGCAATTCAGCGTCAGGGACCTGACGAGATCACCACGAAGGTGTGGTGGGAAAAGTAGCGTTGTTATGTTGGGGTAGTTGATGACAGAAATCATCCCAACAACACAACGCTTAAAAATGACGACACTTGGATTTGAGTATTTCAAGCACTTTCACGCAGAGGTTGTTCCACTCCGGGGCAACCTTTGCTTTTTTATCTTACGACTGTAACCTCTCCGCTGATCAATTGGCTTTCGCCCAATAAATTGATGATCTCTGCCATCCAGACATAAACACCGATGGCCACAGCCTTACCCTGAGCCTCCCCATTCCAGCCAATGCGACTGCTATTGGTCGTGCCATTGGGCGAATAGAAAACCAGTCCACCCCAGCGGTCAAAAATCCGGAAGTTTTGAATGGTATAATCCTGGCGGCTTTGCAGATAAAAAATGTCATTGATTTGATCTCCATTAGGACTGAAAGCCGTTGGGGCATAGACTCCAAATTCTTTGACTTGAATGCTGAGTATATCATTGGCCGGGCAGCCATTCTCGTTGAGCACCTGAAGCGAAATTTCTTCATTTTGAATGGCGGTAACCGCCAGGGTAGAGCAGGTACTACACTCCAGTGCCTCATTGCCCGAAGAGGCCCAAAAATAGGACTGAATGCCCGAGGTGCTCTGAATTTGTGGCTCAATCTCCCATTGCTGCCCACGTTCCAGCTGCAGGTCGGGACCCAATTCTACTTCTACCGATGAACTGGAAACCAATACTTCTCCAACGGCTTGCTCACAGGGCGAAGCTACTGTTACAGCGTAAATTCCGGGTGCATGCACAACAATAGTGGGCGCCGTCTCACCAGTACTCCATTGATAATTCACCTGACCAGGCAGGTTTGGCTGCAGCCAAATGGAACTGTCTGGGCAAATAAAGACTTCTGCTTCAGCAAAATTGACCGATAAGGGACGAATGGCAAAGTAGGTTGGGTCATTGGGCACTGCCGTTTCGGGGTCATCGGAGGGAATTGTTTTCAGTTCTTCGTTGGAATTCCACACCAACCCTTCAAGATAGGCCACGTTGAATTCATCAAGATATGGGGTGTTTTCACCTACTTTTACAACGATTTGAAGCTGGTGCACACCAATGGGTAATTCAATGTTGTGAATATCCAGAATATTGGAGCCAATGCCGCTAATAATCTCTCCGGTAAAGGGAAGTGGCGCGATACTTTTGATCAGCAATGAATTGGGAAAGGTATCGCTAAGCCGAAGTCCGGTTTGTACACGATCAGTACGGTTAATTAGCGTGAATTCAAATGACAATTCCGTACAGGCCGAAGCCTGACGCACGGAAACCCGGTTGAGTAATTTAACCTTAAACGGACAGGAACAGGCATCCTGATTGCCTTCGTAGTTGAGTTGCTCCAGGAGCGTTACTTCGCCACTACCCACATCAAAATGGTAAAAATTTCGATTGGTGGCGTAGCCGGCATTGGGTGCTCCTACGCCGTACAATTCACCAAAAGCTGTGAAAAAGATGCTGGGTACATTGCCTTTGACCACATCGGTTACAGGATAGGACGTATTGTCAATTTCATGTTCGCTTAAATCGATGGTAATAATGCGCCCGGAAAGATGATCAAACCCGTACAACTTTCCGGTGGTAGGGTGAAAGGCAATGTCGGCGCAATATACAGTGCGATGCTCGGAGGAGGTCGTGGTGGCCGGTACCACTGTGGTGGTGAAATTCCCGTCTTCCAGGTCGATCAAAGCCAGGTAATTGGTGGAAACATCCGGATTATAACCAATCAACACCAGGTAGCGCTCATCGGGAGAAACATCGCCGGAGACGAAGAGCATGTCTTTGGGCAGCGGTAACTCACGAATCACCTCCAGCTGATAATTGGCGTCAATACGGCAGAGGCGGTAGGGATCGCCCAACAGCACCCCGTAGATCAGGTTTTGTGTTGGATGGTAGGCAATACCATTGATTTTTTCGTTGTCAAAGAATTTGAGGTTTTCGATTTGCAGTACATTCGTTGTCTCATCAAGGTGGAATTCCTGGAAGGTGGACCCCCCCTGTTGTTCCAATACCCGAAAGATTCGCCCGTTGCATTCAAAGGGCAGCTGAGCTAGCCCAATGATCCAGAAAAAGCAGCAAAAGGCGCAAAGCCAGTATTTTAGCATAGTTGTCTTTGTCATGTGAATAAAGGTCATCTTTTCTAAAGCGCGATTGGCCCTAGAAGTTCGTGGTTTATTTTGAAATGTTCTTGAAAACTTGTCGCTTTCGATATAAAATGTCGAAAATTATCAAAACTAAAATATAAAAATTTGTTGACTTCGACTTTATAAACGCTTAATAATTCTTTAACGAAGAAATAATGGAGTGAAGAATTAGGGTTACAAATGGTGGCCTTACCTTGGCATTTTCAAACAACCACACCAATGTACCACCTAATTAAACCGATACTTTTGAGCCTGTTTTTTTTATTGATCTTTCCGGCTCTGACCTTTGCGCAAGCTCCATTTAAATCGATCAAACACGTGCTTATTATCGGTGTCGATGGCATGAGTCCGGATGGGATTCGTCAGGCCGCTACTCCCAACATAGACTGGCTGATGGCCAATGGGGCTTCGACACTCCGAGCCCGAGGGGTATTGCCATCCAGTTCGTCACCCAACTGGGCATCCATGATCACGGGGGCCGGACCGGAACAGCATGGCATTACCTCCAACGCCTGGGAGAAAGACGATTTTGTATTGCCTTCCGCAGCGGCTGATCACAACGGTTATTTCCCCTCAATATTCACGTTGATTCACGACCAAAGACCCAAGGCCAAAAGTGCGGCTATTTATCACTGGGATGGCTTCGGGAGGTTATTCGACTCTACGGCCGTTGACTTGAGTATCTCCCCAAAAACCGAAGCCGCTACCGCCGAGACGACTGCCAATTACCTTAGGGAAAAACGACCGCTACTTTGTTTTGTCCACTTCGATCACGTCGATCATGCCGGCCATTCACTAGGGCACGGTACGCCGGAATATTATGCCTCGGTCGGCAAAGCGGACTCGCTGATTGGGGTTTTGCTGGATGCTTTGCGTAAAGCTAAGATGCTGGACAATACGCTGGTGGTCCTCTCTTCCGATCACGGCGGTATTGGCTTCGGCCACGGTGGCGAGACGCCGGAGGAATTGGAAATTCCCTTTATCCTTTACGGAAAAGAAATCAAGCCCGGATACCAGATCAAAGGTATGGTCAGTACCATCGACAATGCTGTGACGGTAGCCTTTGCACTAGGGTTGGACATCCCCAATGCGTGGATTGGCCGGCCGGTGAAGGAGGCCTTTGTGGGGTATGATGCACCAAAAATTACTTACCCGGTAAAACCACTGGTGAGAAAGCCACGTATCCACCCGGAGAAAATCGGCTTTGATCAGGCCGGAGGGCTTTATATTGATAGTTTGCCAATGTTGATAATGGATAACCCCAATGAGTCAGGGGCCATTCACTATACTTTGAATGGGGATGCGCCCGGCATTGATGATCCGGTGTATACGGAGCCGATGAAACTGGAAAGCACAACAGTGGTCAAAGCGGCCATTTTTGATGAAAATACTAAAGTCAGCAAAGACGCTGTGGCCTACTTTCGGGTGCTGCATTCTGGTAAGGAACACGGAGTGAACTACACTACCTACAAGGTGTCTGGGATCGAAAAGCTACCGGATTTTTCCAGCTTAAAACCGGCTTCCTCGGGCCAAACCCACGAGATTATTCTCGACGATGTGAAACTACCGCAGGAGGAGCAGATTGCCGCCGTTTTTACCACTTACCTGTTTATTGATCAACCTGGTGAATACCAGTTTTATTTGGCTTCCGATGATGGTAGTAAACTCTATGTCAATGATCAGTTGGTGGTTGACAATGATGGCGACCACGGGGTGATTGAGCGCAGTGGAAAGGTAGAATTGCCAAAAGGCAAACAGCAACTAAAAGTGGAATGGTTTAACGGCGGTGGGGGAAAGGGGTTGTACTTGTTTTATAAAGGTCCGGGTGTGACCAAGCAACTGGTGCCCGCTGACCGACTGTATGTAAAATAGGCCTCTTCTTTGCGTCTTCGTGGCTTTGCGCGAGAAAGATTGCACGCCACGACTCGGAGGCCGCGGAGTTGTCTTTGTTGAAACCTGTCGGTTTCTTCAAAGGAGGCTAATTTGATGTTGACATTTTTTGAGACATGATGAACAGGATTTACATGATTTTAGGCATGGTATTAAACTCCGATTCGGAGTTTAATACCATGCAACTTCTCTGACCTTATGTGTCTTATTCCGACCCATTGGGTTTCCCTGCGGCGGAACTGAAGTGTGGTTCCCCAAAAAAACAAAATTCTATGTGTTGGACAAAGGTACTCTTTGGCCTAATTCACACTCAAGAAATTAAGTTTTCCAAATAAAGAATTTATGCAAACCCACCAAGGTGATACCAATACCCTTTCGGGACAAAGTGGTTTCCGTACCACGCACAGTGCGCAAACCCAGCACTGGATTGCGGAAGATGAAAAGTACTTCCTGCACCAGGCATTATCAACGCCAGTGATGAATGTGCTGAGCAAAACGGAAGGGGCCTACATCTATGATTTGGATGGCCGAAAATATCTTGATTTACACGGCAATGGCGTGCACAATATCGGTTTTAATCACCCGGAAGTGGTGGCGGCAGTGAAGCGTCAACTGGATGAACAACTGGCCTTTACCCCTCGTCGATATACCAACCAACCCGCCGTTGAAATGGCCAAAAGGCTGTGTCAATTGGCACCCGAAGGGCTGGACAGGGTACTCTTCTGCCCGGGTGGTTCGGAGGCGATTGAAATGGCTCTGATTCTTGCCAAACAAGCCACCGGTAAATGGAAAACCATTTCTTTCTACGATTGCTATCATGGTACGACCTACCAGGCAGCAACCGTGGGTGGAGACCCGCACTTTACCTTGGGTGTTGGTCCAATGGTGCCGGGTGCTTTTCATGTGGAATTTCCCAATTATTACCGCAATCCCTGGGGGCTGGATCACGAGACGGAGGTGGAAAGAATCGATGAACTGTACCTGCGCGAAATTGAGTTGATCCTGAAGCACCACCCCGATATTGCGGCCATCATCGGTACGCCGATTGCTTCGGCACCGCACGTGCCTACTCGCTACTTCTGGGAGCGGGTGCAGCGGCTTTGTCAGCAGCATAATGCCTTTCTGATCTTTGATGAAATTGTGTGTGGCCTGGGGCGTACCGGCGCATTATTTGCTTCCGGGCATTACGTCACACCAGACGTGATTGCGGTTGGCAAATCGCTGGGTGGTGGGGTAGTGCCCTTTGCGGGAATCATTACTCAGGACCAGTACAATGTGGTGCGCCATATATCGATTGGACATTTTACGCACGAAAAAAGCCCATTGTGTTCGGCAGCCGGACTGGCGGTGCTGGAATTCCTCGAAAGAGAAAAAATTGCTGAGAACGTAAAGTTACTGGGCGAATACTTCCGCGAACGACTACTGGCTTTGCAAGAGCAATTTCCCATTATCGGTCATATCAACGGTAAGGGCTTTTTGTTGGGTGTTGATCTGGTGAAGGACGGGAATAGCAAAGAGAGGGCCATGGAGGAAGCACAGCAGGTGCTGCGTTTTTGTCTGCAACGAGGATTATCCTTCAAGCTGTACGAAGGCAATGTCATCACTATGCGACCTGCGTTAATTATCGGTAAAGACGAAATTGATTTTATCGTGGATACGTTGGGGGTAGCCTTCCAATCCATAACTCGATAAGCATGAAAACATTTGATTTGGCCATTGTGGGTGGCGGTATGCTGGGCATTGCCCATGCTTATCATGCGGTACAAACCGGATTAAAGGTGGTAGTGGTAGAAAAAGACGCACGACCACGGGCAGCTACAGTGCGCAATTTTGGTCAGATTGTTCCTTCGGGAATGAATGCCAAATGGCAGGCCTACGGTCGGGAAAGTCTGCGAATTTACCGGGCTATGCAGCAACAGACCGATATCACCGTTCGACCTTACGGCAGTGTATACATCGCTTCCAATGAGGAGGAAATGACGCTATTGGAGGAATTGGCGCAAATCAATCAAGATAATGATTACGAATCCAATTTGTTGACACGAGCGGCTTGTCTGGAGCAATATCCCGGCTTGCGGGGAGACTACGCCATTGGGGGGCTATTTTTTCCGCAGGAGGTCACTGTTGATCCACGACAGGCCATTCATTTGATCACTGGTTTATTGCAAGAACAATATGGGTTGACATCTTATACCCATACCCTTGTGACGGAAATCGAAAAGTCAGGTGATCAATTTCAATTGATCAATAACCAAAAATTGGCGCTGGCGGCCAAACAGGTGATCGTCTGCTCAGGCAGTGATTTTCAAACGCTGTTTCCGAAAATATTTCGCGAAAGCGACCTGCAAAGTGTCAAATTGCAAATGCTCATGACACGACCTCAACCCAATCAACGCATCCCGGGTTCAGTGCTGACCGGCTGGACCATTCGGAGGTATGAAAGTTTTCAGGATTGCCCTTCTTACGCTGCCATCAAGGCTGGAGAGGATGGCGAAGCTTATCAGCGAAAGTGGGGCATTCACATTCTGTTTAAACAGGCTGATGATGGCCGGGTAATTCTCGGAGATTCCCACGAATATCTGGATGCAAGCAACGAGCAACAGTTTGACTATCAGCTTTATGATGAAGTTAATGCCTTTATGCTGCAGGCTGCTCGGGAAATCTATAATTTACAAACCTACGAGATCGAGAAGTCGTGGTACGGCATTTATAGCCAATGCAAAACCCAGGACATATTTGAGCAAGAGGTGATGTCAGGATTGCATATTGTCACTGGCATCGGTGGTAAGGGCATGACGGGATCTTTCGGTTTTGCCAAACAAAAAATTTCTTCCATCCTATAAATCTATTTCACATGATAAAAATGGTCATTTTTGATATGGCGGGCACCACCATTGATGAAGACAATCTGGTGTACAAAACCGTGCAAAAGGCACTTGGGGATTTTGATTGCTCCACCGATCTGGATACGGTGCTTTCCATTGCCGCCGGTATGGAAAAGAAAGAGGCGATCCGCAATGTCTATCAAAAAGTAAAAGGGGAAGCACCGGCGGAAGATCTGCTAAGTAAGATGCACAGCCACTTTGAGGACTTACTGGAAACGGCTTATGATCAGCACGATATGAAGTTGTTTGATGGCGTAATGCCGGTGCTGGAAACATTAAAAACCAAAGGCGTTACCCGGATTTTTAATACCGGTTACACGGAGGACATCGCAGAGAGGATTTTGGAAAAAGTCGGGATTGAGCAGGAAAAAGATATTGAAGAATTGATTACCGCTGATATGGTACCCAAGAGCCGGCCTGCTCCAGATATGATCTATCTGGCCATGAGAAATTGGGATTGTACACCGGACCAGATCATCAAAATCGGCGACTCAAGAGTAGATATCGAGGAAGGCAAAAATGCCGGTGTGCGCTTTACCATTGGCATTACGACCGGTGCGCAAAAGCGTGAAGAACTGGCTGAAGCCAACCCGGATTTTATTATTGATCACATCGAAGATATCCTGGAACATGTCTAGGTTAATTTCCACAAAAATTGCCACCTTTCTCAGGCGCAATGACTGGGCGCTGGTGGCCTGGGCGGGAGCAGCCTCTTTCCTTTCCTACTGTTGCATGTACATGTACCGCAAGCCTTACACTGCTGGCACATTTGAAGAGCAAACCTGGATGTGGGCCGACTACAAAATTGCTTTGGTGATTGCTCAGGTGATCGGTTATGCGCTTTCGAAGTTTATTGGCATTAAGCTAATCAGTGAATTAAAGCCGGAGCGGCGTAGTTGGCTTTTTCTTGGTCTGATTGTATGGGCGGAACTGGCCTTGTTGGGTTTTGCTATAACACCACCTGGCTGGGGTGTTTTCTGGTTGTTTTTAAACGGGTTGCCGCTGGGCATGATTTGGGGCATTGTGTTCAGCTACCTGGAAGGCCGCCGTTTCACAGAAATCCTGACGGTGATGATCAGCGCCAATTTTATCTTTTCGTCCGGACTGGCCAAAAGCCTCGGTTCATGGCTGCTGGGACTGGGGTTTTCCGGGCAGGTGATGCCGTTTTTAGTAGGGGTACTATTTTTTCCGCTACTACTTTTCTCCCTTTGGATGCTGATGCAAATACCACCGCCCTCTGTTCAGGATTTGGCGCTTCGCTGCGAACGTAAACCGATGGATGCTCAGCAAAGATGGACTTTTTTTAAGCGCTATGCTTTGACTATTTGTATGTTTGTGGCCATCTATCTGCTACTCACCATTGTGCGGGATATCCGCGATAATTTTGCCGTAGAGATCTGGGCCGGTCTGGGATTTACTGATCAGCCTTCTTTGTTTGTACTGGCTGAAATTCCGGTGGCTGTTGCTGCTTTTGTGTTGATCAGCCTGACGGGCTTGATTAAAAACAACCAGCGTGCCCTTTCGGTCAATTTGTTGTTGACCTTGATGGGAGGAGGAATATTGATTGCGACCACCTGGTCATTCCAGCAGGGAGGCTTTTCTCCGGCCGCCTGGATGATCATCTCTGGTGCTGGCCTATTTGTACCCTACATTCTTTTTAACGGCATCATTTTCGATCGGTTTATCGGCACCTTGCGCGTAACGGCTAATGTTGGCTTTTTGATGTATCTGGCGGACGCCATCGGTTACCTGGGGAGTGTGCTCATTCTGCTTTGGCGCAATTTTGGCAATGCGGACATCAGCTGGCTACACTTTTATGTTCAGTTGTGTTATGTTGGAGGGGGCATTGTTGTGGTTTTGAGCGTGGTGGTGAGCCTATCAGTTTGGCGGAAAGCCAGACAGGTGCGGTTGGCGATAAACTAAACTATTGATCTTATCTATCGATATCGTCGCTTCATCGAAAACCACCGGGCTTAACGGCTTTTCTGCTTCGCAATGGTTATATTTGACAATCACCTCACTTCAAATCCGACTGTTATGCATACCGGCTTGTGGCTCAATCACCTCAAAATTGCATTTAGAAACCTGCGTCGAAATCGCGGCTATTCATTGATCAATATCGTGGGGCTGGCCCTTGGACTGGCGGGTTGTCTGCTCGTTTTTTCCTATACTCAGTTTGAAAAAAGTTACGATCAAAATCATCCCGACGTTGATCGCCTGTACCGTGTCAATCAAACGGCCATCTGGAATCCGGAAGGCGGCGTGATGGGTTCGACGGCCCCTCCGGTAGCGGCTTTACTGAAGGATAAATTCCCGGAGATTGAGGCCGTCACTCGAATTAACACTCCCGGGTCAAGAACTATCCGTTATCAGGATCGTGCATTTAACGAAAGTGAAATCCTGGCGGCGGACAGCAACTTCTTTGACTTTTTTGCTTTTGAATTGGCCTCCGGCAATGCACAAACTGCCCTGGATGGTGTGGGTAAGGTGATTCTTTCTGCGGAAGCAGCCACGAAATACTTTGGACAAGAACCCGCCCTGGGTAAAACATTGGAGTTGGGGGATCCCGGCGTCCCTGTGCAGGTTACCGGCGTCACTATGCCACATCCCGAAAATCAGCATTTCACTTTTGATTTTCTGATTTCTATGCCTACCAATCTCAGTGTCAAGCAGTTTGACTGGAGCTTCATCTGGACACAAGTGGTGACTTACGTCAAATTGCAGTCCGGTGCGGACGCAAAACTGCTGGAAAGTAAATTTGCCGACTTGGCGGAAGCCAACGTACAGCCCACCTTTTCACGGTTGGGTATGAATTACCACGATTTTGTAGACAATAAAGGCGGTTGGCATTTTTATCTACAGCCCGTGAAAGATATTCATCTGAAATCAGATGGAATCGGAAACCGGATCGGCCCAACTGGAGATGAAGCCATCGTTCGTTTGATGGGGATTGTAGCACTGCTCATTCTGGTTATTGCCTTGCTCAATTTTGTCAATTTATCTACCGCCAGAGCAAGTACTCGCGCCAAGGAGATAGGTGTAAAGAAAACGATGGGTGCGATGAAAAACACGCTGGTGGGACAATTCCTGATGGAGTCGATTACGGTTGCGGCACTGGCCACCATTTTGGCATTGACGATGATGAAAGGATTGCAATTTGCTATTCATTATGCTACGGGTATCCTGGTTCCGACCGACTATGTTTTCAGCTGGCAGTTTGTGCCCTTGCTCCTAATAATCCCTATCGCCATTGGCTTGGTTGCCGGGCTTTATCCGGCATTTTACCTTTCCGCTTTTCGTCCAATGCAGGTACTGAAAGGCAAATTGGTGCGCGGAGTAAAAAGTGCGAGCTTGCGCAACGTGCTGGTTACTGCTCAGTTTACCATCTCCATCGCCTTGGTTGCGGGTACAGTATTGACATACCAGCAATTAAATTACATCAATGATAAGAACCTGGGGTTTAATGAAGAAAATATTTTGGTGATCAATCACGCCGAGAAGTTAGGAGATCAACTGACCTCGTTTCAGGGGCAGATTGAGCAATTACCTGGAGTTTCCAGTGCCGCCCTGGCCATGGAGATGCCGGGCAGGGGCATGTCGGAAGATATTTTTGAGCGGGAAGGTTCGGATATAAAGTTACCCATCAATCAGGTGAAAATTGATGAGCAGTATTTTCCAACGATGGGATTAACCCTGGAGTCCGGTCGGGCTTTTGAAGAAGGTCGGCCTGGTGATCACAATAGTGTCATCATCAATGAAACGACGGAGCGCCTTTTTGACTGGGAAGACGGAGAGGCATTGGGTAAGAAGATTCTTTATCCGGGGTATCAGGAGCCATTAAAAGTCATCGGTGTAGTGAAGGATTTTCATTTTCAGTCACTTCGGGAAAGCATTACACCTTTAATGTTTTTGCACATTAACGCCGAAACCTGGGGCGACCAGCGGGTACTTGCCGTGAAATATCGGCAGGAGGAAGCGGCCCAAGTGCTGGGTCAACTAGAGCAAGCCTGGGATCGAATACGCAATGACCTGCCTTTTGAGTATAGTTATTACGATGAAGAATTGACGAAATTGTATGCACAGGAGCAGAGTTTGTCGGGATTGATCTCTATTTTTAGTGGTTTTTCCTTGTTTATTGCCATCATAGGTTTGGTAGGCCTATTGACCTTTGCCGCCGAGCAGCGGCGAAAGGAAATTGGTATCCGCAAGGTGTTGGGCGCTTCAATTTTTCAGGTATTCCTAATGTTGAACCGGCAGTACTTCCTGTTGTTTTTACTGGCATTGGTATTGGCAATTCCACTTTCGTGGCAAACGCTACAAGGATGGCTAAATTCCTTCGCGTATCGCATTGAAATGAATGTATTTGTGTTCCTTTTGGCTGGGTTGCTGGTGATTTTACTTTCTTTTTTGAGTGTAACTTATCTATCGCTGAAAGCGGCGCGGGTGAATTTGGCGGAGGTGCTGAAGGATGAGTAGGGTGGGGGATCATAGAAGTTTTGTATTGTGCCTTGAAAAGCACCGTTATTCCGATGAAATACAAGCCTCTATTGGAAAAAAAATTGGAAGAATTACATACTTAATTGGTGAGGGAGTGCGGGAAGATTTGCCACCTTTGGAGGTACTTGGTATCCTCTCAATAGGCAAAGAATTACAATTCCATCACCCTTTCTAACATTCTTTGAGCATTAAATACCTTTTCCAGCAGCTTTTCTCACTTTTCCTTATCATTGCATGTACTAATAGTACCCAAAAATTCTATATCATGCCAAAAGGTTATCTAATCGACATGGATGGTGTCATTTACAGTGGAAATGAGCTCATTCCCGGCGCCGATAAGTTTATTGCCGAACTTTTAAAAAAGGACATTCCTTTTCTCTTTCTTACCAACAATAGCCAACGCAGCCGTCGCGATGTGGTCAATAAACTGGCCGGATTGGGCATTGAGGTAGAAGAAAGCCACGTCTTTACCAGTGCTATGGCAACCGCTCGGTTCTTGTCGCGGATGAAACCACACGGTACGGCTTACGTGCTTGGAGAAGGGGGATTACTGACCAGTTTGCACAAAAATGGCTATTCCCTGGTTTCCCAAAATCCGGATTTTGTGGTGGTCGGAGAGGGACGCAACTTCACTTTGGAAATGGTCAACAATGCCGTTGATATGATCCTGAATGGCGCTAAACTGATCGCCACCAATCTCGATCCGTCTCCCAAGAAAAAAGGCTGGACCAACCTCGGCATCCGTGCTGTAGTAGCCATGATCGAAGAGGCTACAGGAGTAAAGGCTTTTTCTGTTGGTAAACCAAGCCCGGTGATGATGCGCATTGCCCGCAAGGAAATTGGCCTGACCACCGACGAAACCACCATCATCGGAGATACTATGGATACGGATATCCTTGGGGGTATCCAGGTGGGTTACCGTACAGTGCTGACCCTGAGTGGTGTTTCCAAAAAGGAGCAGCTAAAAAACTACGCGTTTTCTCCCGATCAGGTGGTCAGTTCTATTGCCGATTTCAAGCTTGAAGAAGAACCGGCAAAAGCCAGTAAAAGCACCAAGGCTAAAAAGTAAATCAATTTAGCCTTAGAATTTTCACTTCCACCCGTTGATTTTTTCGTCGCCCATCGGCGGTGGCATTGCTGTATTTTGGCTCGCGCTTGCCGTAGCCTTTGTAGACTACCCGTTGCGGATCGATGCCTTGCTGCACAATGTATAATGCAGCTGATTTGGCCCTTGCCGAAGAGAGTCGGTCACAAAACTCGTGAGGTGGTTGGTTGTTGGTATGTCCGCCCACCTCAATGACCACCAGTGGATTTTCTTCCAGAAATTCTGCAATCTCATTCAGCACTGGGTACGATTCAGTCGTTACATTGGTGCTATCTGCTTCGAAGTAGACTTGAGAAACCTGTAGGGTCTGTCCCGCACGTAAGCGACCGGCGGTCAGGTCCGGCAGGATCTTTTTACCGGTTTCAAAACTCACCTCTTTGCTACAACCCTTGGCATCGGTCACCGTGACGGTATGTGGGCCAAAGGCCAGCTCACTGGCCTGGTCGCCAATCTCTTCGTTGTCCCATTTGATGACGTAGGCCGGAGTGCCGCCGGTGATGTTTAAGGTGGCCCGGCCGTCTTCACTGTCTTCGTTGGTGGCAGGCTTATTGTTAGCAATTTCTACTGAGAGAGGCTGTAAGGCGGCAATCGACAACTGATCTTGTTGCGTCAAGCCGCTGGCATCGGTCACCGTAACGGCATATTCGCCCGGGCCTAGATTGGCGGCTTGCTCACCGCTGACCGCACTATTATTCCAGGCGAACTGGTAGGGTGCTTTTCCTCCTTTAACCTCCACTTGCAAGGCGGCTGTTTGTTCTCCGGCACAATTGATCTCAGCGGTCTGTTTTAGGTCAATACTCATGGCCAGAATATTCTCGGTAATATTGATTTCACCCGTTGCAGAACAGCCGTTTTTGTCCGTAACCGTTACTTTATGCTGGCCGGGAATGAGATTGGATGCATCCGCCGTATTTTCACCACTATCCCATTGGAAGGTATAGCCGCCACTGCCACCGGACGCTTTAGCGGTAGCTCTTCCATCCGAACCATTGGTGCTGGCGGGTGCCGTTTGATTGACTGACACGGTCAATGCTCCCGGCTCTGCGACTTTGACATCTACAGATTTAGAAGTGCCCGCTGCATCGGTAATAGTCACTCCATAATTGCCCGCTGCGAGGCCACTGGCATTTTCGCCGTTGCCTTTGTCTGTACTCCATTGGTATTGGAAGGGGCCTTTACCACCACTGATCTCGGCGGTCAGCGAAGCTGAACTCTCTCCAGCACATTGGATTTCCGATTTGGTGACCAATTCCACGTTAAGTGGCAGAATGTCTTCGCTCACTTCGATTGTGGCCGTAGAGGTACAACCGGCTCCGTCCGTTACGGTAACGGTGTGCTTACCGGCAGCCAGTTTTTCGGCGGTTTCTCCATTTTCACCGGTGTCCCATTGGTAGCTATATTTTCCAGTGCCACCTTTTGCACTGACCTTGGCTTTGCCATCTGCCTGATTAGTGTTGGCGGGTGACCTTGGGGTAATGGTTACAGTCAGCGGTTGTGGTTCATTGACGGTGAGTTTGGCATTAGCAGTATTTCCCGCAGCATCACTTACCGTAATTTGGTAGTTACCGGCGGCCAGGCCATTGGCGCTTTCGCCGTTACCTTTATCAGTACTCCACTGATACTGGAATGGCCCTTTCCCTCCACTGATCTCGGCAACAAGGGAAGCGCCACTTCCTCCGGCACAATCAATTTCGTTTTTGTTAATCAATTCCACAGCAAGTGGCAAAATATCTTCACTTACGTCAACGGAAGCGGTTGTCGAACAGCCCGCCTCATCGGTAATGGTGACCGTATGCGTTCCTGCGGCCAGTTTTTCGGCAGTTTCTCCGCTTTCACCGGTATCCCACTGGTAGGTATATTTTCCAGAGCCACCTTTAGCATTGACTTTGGCTTTCCCATCCGCCTGGTTGGTATTGGCGGGTGATCTTGGGGTAATGTCGGCGGTCAGCGGCTGTGGTTCACTAACGGTGAGTTGAGCATTGGCGTTGTTACCTGCCGCATCGGTTACCGTGATCTGGTAATTACCGGCAGCGAGTCCGGTGGCGTTCTCTGCATTTCCCTTATCCGTACTCCATTGGTATTGGAAAGGTCCCTTTCCTCCACTGATTTCGGCGGTTAGAGAAGCGGTACTTCCTCCGGCACATTCAATTTCATTTTTGGTGACCAATTCCACGGCAAGTGGCAAAATATCTTCACTCACATCAACGGAAGCGGTTGTTGTACAGCCTGCCTCATCGGTAATGGTGACGGTATGCTTACCGGCAGCCAGTTTTTCGGCAGTTTCTCCGCTTTCTCCGGTATCCCACTGGTAGGTATATTTTCCAGAGCCACCTTTAGCACTGACCTTGGCTTTTCCATCGGCCTGGTTGGTATTGGCCGGTGACCTCGGGGTAATGGTGGCGGTCAGTGCCTCTGGCTGGTTGATCGTGATTTTTGCATTGGTTGTATTCCCAGCGGCATCGTTGATATTGATTTGGTAGTTGCCCGCCGTCAGATTATTGGCATTTGTCCCATTGCCTTTTTCGGTGCTCCATTGGTACTGGAAGGGCTCCTTCCCTCCACTCACTTCAGCGACTAATGCGGCGGTATTGTCTCCGGCACATTTGATGTCGGCCTTGGTGATTAATTCCACGCTGAGTGGCAAAACATTTTCGTTGATATCAACGGCAGCCGTAGCGGTACAGCCTTTGGCATCTGTTACGGTTACAGTGTGCGTGCCCGGTGCCAGTTTTTCAGCCGTTTCGGTGATCTCTCCCGTGTCCCATTTGAAACTAAAATTACCATTTCCGCCTTCAGCAGTTGCCTTGGCTCTGCCGTTAGCCATATTGGTTGTAGCGGGAGATTTTGGGGTAATGGTGACCTTCAGGGCATTGGGGGCTGAGATAGCAATACTGGCATTGGCCGTATTGCCAGAGGCATCAGTGACGGTGAGTGCATAGGTGCCCGCAGCCAGGCGAGTGGCCTGGGCGCCTTTCAGGTTGGCCTCACTCCATTGGTAGGTGTAGGGTCCTTGTCCGCCAGAGGTTGTGGCCACGATCTCGGCACTCTCAGCACCGTGGCAATCGTTGGTTTTGGTTTGCTCCAAATTTACCGCAAGGGGAGAAAGCGCCTCCGTGATAGTGACTGTTGCGACTGTTGTACAGCCATTGTCGCCGGTAACGGTAACCTTATGTTCTCCGACATTGAGCTGTTTGGCGGTGCTGGTTTGCTCACCATTGTCCCACTGATAATTATAGCGCGCATTGGCCGGTTTTACACTCACCAGCGCGTGTCCATCAGATCTTCCCCCCTGACCGGCGGGCTTCTGCTGGCTAATGGAAATATCCAGACTATTGTCCTTAATGACTTTTTGGGCTTCGATGCTTAACCCTTTTTTATCGGTGATGGTCACGGTGTAGGTGCCGGCGCTCAGGCCTTTGGGGTTTTCACCCTGTAGTCCTCCCGACCATTGGTAGTTGTAGGGAGGTTGGCCTCCACTGGCCAGGACTTTGAGAGAAGCATTTTTGGCATTAGCCTGGCAATCCAAAGGGGTTTCGACGATCAGTTCCGCAGTCATAGATACCGCCTTGCCAATGTAATAAACGCCCTTATCTTTCGTACCTACCCAAAGTGCGTCATCCTGGTCTACAGCGATGCAGTTGACAAACTGGCTGGTATATTCCTGGGCTGGTCCGAAGAGGTCGTAGCCTTCGGTATCAAAATTGTACCGTACCACAATTTCCGAAGCAATCCAAAGACGTCCGCGACTGTCAAAGGCCAAATCTTTAACCTGACCTTCCACCATACGCGTTTCGATTTCAAAGCCATAGAAGTCTCCCTTGCGATCCATTTCCAATACTTCTCCATCACTAACTACCCACACCTTGCCTTCCCACTGGTCGATGGCTTCGATGCTGAAGTACTTCCCATGGACCTTATCCTTGCCATCTTCAATTTCCAGCAATCCATCATAGGTGCCGATCCACACTTTCCCGGGGCCGGCAACAAAAATGGTTTGAATCGTATTCGAACGCAGCTTGGTATTTTTGGTGGTCAGCTGGTCGATGAGTTGCAATTGAGGTTGGGTCTTAAAATGGTAGACGCCTGAATATTTGGTGCCGATATACAATTCATTGCGCGCACGGTCTAGCTGAGCCGTAGTGATTTCCGAAAAATCTCTGCCCATGACTTTTTCCAGAGTGGCGCGCGGAATCTTGAGCTCTTCGTTGCCATCGGGGGCGCTGAGGAGGGACCAATCGGTAGCATCAATAGTGATGGGATTAGCAAATTCCGGCGATTGCACCAGAAAGACGCCCTTGGTGTCGGCTACCCAGCGATTGCCGCTTTCATTGACGTAGATATTTCTGATGGCTACATTGCGGTCAATGGCCGCAGCACGCCTTACTTTCATAACTTCTTGTGCATTCACTATTCCACAACTGCACAACAGCAGCAAAATCAGTAACTTTCTCATTCTAACGATATCGTATTTTATAGTTCTTTTTTTGCAAAAATCGGCAAATTTAAAACATATTGGGATGGATAGTTACTACGAAAAACTACCGATTTTATTGTAAAAAGTTGATGGTAGGAAATAAAAAAGCCATCCCGAAACCGGGATGGCGAAATCTTGGTAAAATAAAGTCCCCTTTAAAATTACTCTTTGGCGGCTCGTAAAAGCCACGGTTTTTTATAGACACGACCCTCAATGATTGAGGGAAATGGTGACCTCAAACCACTCAAGTCGATACAATACAATTGATTAGATGTTTTATTACAATGGCGGGTTTTTAGGGATTGTCCGGAACAGGTAGAAGCTTTCTTGTTTACAATTACCTGTCCGGATCAAATGTTGTTGGTGGCGGCTGATCCATTGATTTTGTGAATGAATCGCCTGTTTAGTAATGGAGCTAATATTCTGCACAATCGTTTTTTCTTTTCAGAAATTTGGTCTTGACAATAATGGGGGGGATCAAGTCCAACGATTCAGAGGCAAGGTAGCACAACGGCCGAAGTAATACATTCGCACATGTTGCAAATTCGTTCAACATTGTTGCAAAACCGTCAGGAAGGGGAGGAAATACCCACTTCTTTGGGTGAAAACCCAAATCTTTCCTTAAATCGAGTGGAAAAATAGGGCTGACTGCTAAAGCCCACCATCATGGCTACTTCCGTAACATTGCCTCTTTGCTGTTGCAACAATTCCATGGCTTTGTCCAAACGGTAATTACGCAAAAACTCGGTAGCCGACTGATCAGTCAACGCTTTTAGCTTACGGTGCAGTTGTGATCGGCTCATTTGCACCATGCCTGCCAGGTTTTCGATGGATAGAGATTCATCGTCCACGCGTTGATCTATGGCCTCGGTCAGTTTTTTCAAAAATTCATTGTCCAATATATTGGGGAAACTCAAATCCTTCTGCGCACTGCCCTTCTGGTTGGTGTATTTATGCTGTAGCTTTTTGCGAATCGCAATCAGATTGTCGATGCGGATGGTGAGCTCTTCGGTGCTGAAGGGTTTGGTTAGATAGGCGTCTGCTCCGGTCTTTAACCCTTTTATTTTGTGTTCAAAAGAGGCCTTAGCCGTCAAGAGAATAATGGGAATATGAGCCGTTTGCTCCTGCGATTTAAGGTGGTGGCACAGTTCGTAACCATCCATAATGGGCATCATCACATCTGAAATGATGAGGTCGGGGATGATTTGCGTAGCCTGCCGCAACCCCTCGGCACCGTCCGCAGCGGTGAAGATGGTAAATTTGTCTCGTAAGATAGATTGTATGAAATTTCTTAAATCAGGGTTGTCTTCAACGATGAGTACTATTGGAGATTCCACTTCTTTGCTGGCAGATACAAGGGCAGGATAACCCCCTTCGAGCTCCATGTCTTCCGAATTGGTGAAAATCTGTGGAGCTGAAGCGTGGGTTCTTTGGGTACTGGCTTTTTGCAACGGCCAGGTGAGGTAAAAGGTGGTGCCCTGGCCTGGCTGACTTTCCAGGCGAATTTGTCCCTGCATCAAATTGGTCAGTTCCTTTACCAGAGAAAGTCCAATGCCGGTGCCCGTTTGATTGTTGTGGGCCACCTGCCGACCATGTTCGATCTGATAAAAGCGGTCAAAAATTCGCTTCTGCTGATCAGCAGCAATACCGATGCCACTATCTTGCACCACCACATTTAATTGTGTTTTGTGCAGGTCCGAAGTTCCTGTTTCGGCGAAAGCCAACTTTAATAAAACCTGTCCTCCGGCCGGCGTGAATTTGAGCGCATTAGACAATAAATTGGAGATGACCTGCTCCAGTTTGCTTTTGTCATAAGTGTAGTCTGGTCCACCCTTTGGTGCTTCCCAAAACAGCCTGATATCCTTTTTTTCTGCCAGTGGCACAAAGTTTTGAAAGACATCCCTGGCGGTTTGGATCACATCTCCCTGATGCCAGTGCAGCCTCATTTGTCCGCTCTCAATCTTGGACAGGTCGAGCAGCTGGTTGACGAGGTTGAGCATTCTCAGTGCATTATTTTGAATAAGGTAGGCGTTGTTTCGATAACCGTCATCCTTCAGGTGTTTGAGCAACTGGTTGGCTGGCTCCAGGATCAGTGTTAGGGGAGTACGAAATTCGTGCGTGATATTGGAAAAGAAATTGCTTTTCATCCGGTTGAGTTCCGCGAGTCTCCCCGCCTCCTTGTGTTCAAAATCCAGTTGGTTTTTCAAGCGAATCCGATTGAGTTGGAATCGGTAAATGCCAAGGGCAGTAGCCAGTATTGCCAATGCATAAATCAGGTAAGCAAAAGGTGTTTTCCACCAGGGAGGCATAATTTCGATTTTGATCTCAGCGGGGGTATCATTCCATACTTGTGATCGATTGGTGCCCCACACCCGGAAGGTGTATTGTCCAGGAGCGAGGTTGGCGTAAGTCACTTCGTGGGTATAGCCAGCCTCGATATAATCCTGATCTACGCCTACCATTTGGTAGCGGTATTCGTTGCGGGAAGAAACGGTAAAGTCCAGTGCCGCAAATTTAAAGTGCAATAGGTTCTGGTTGTAGGGCAGGCACAATGCTCTTGTCATCTCGATGGGCTGCTGCAAAATATCGCTTTCGCGAAAATCAACAATCTTATTATTGATCAACAATTCGGTAAACACGACATTGGGCGCGAGGTTGTTCTCTTCCAGCTCGGTGGGCCGGAAAATATTAAATCCGTTGACTCCTCCAAACAGTAATCGGCCATCAGGGGTTTTGGCGTAGGACCCGGTGTTGAATTCATTGGCTTGCAAGCCGTCAAAGGAGGTGTAATTGTCAAAAGTCCGTTCTTGAGGATTAAATTTTGACAAGCCGCGATTGGTGCTCAACCAAAGGTTGCCTTTTTCATCGGGCAGGATGCCGTAGATGACATCATTGGGTAAGCCATTTTTGGTGGTTATGGTGGAAAAATTCCCCTGATTTTTCTGTAAAAGATTGAGGCCACCACCCATCGTGCCGATCCACAACTGATTGTCGTTATCGGCATCGGGGAGAATAGAAAGAATATAATTCTCACTGAGCGACTGCGGATTATTGGCCTCATGCTGAAATAGTTGAAATTGTTGCCCCTTTTCCTGCTCAGTATCCAACCGGATAATGCCAAATTGGGTGCCGATCCACATGATCCCGTGGTCATCAGGCTGCAAAACGGTGGCAATAGCTTCTGATTGATCCGGTGCAAGAATACCGGTAAAACTATAGTAGGAAAACGCCTCCGTCTTCGGGTTAAACTTCATGATTTCCGAAGTTCCGCTGCCCATCCAGATGTTGCCATCGGCATCCTCTACAATGTTGGCCTGAGGATAGGGTGGGCGGTTGTAATCATACTGTTTCATCACACCCGTTTCCGGAATATAGTGAATGAGTCTGACCCCTTTTTCCTTAATGGGGTAATGAAACCAGTAAGCTCCTTTTCGATCCTGCCACATCCACCGGCATTCAGGCACAATATCCGGAAAACCCTTTGGTGGCTCCAGTTGTCTGGTAGCCGGGTTGAAGACTTGCAGTTTGGTATTGGTCCAAACCCAGATGCGATCGGATTGGTCTACAAAAATCTGCCGAAGGCTGTGGTCGGGCAACCGGTGGTTGAAATTAGCAGCTGCCGGATTGTATTTCACCACGCCGTAGCCATTAGTACCCAGCCAGATGACTCCGTTTTTATCAATAAAGATGGATGGAATATTGCTGAGTCCTTTTTCCTGAAAGATAATCTCTATGGCTTTAGTTGCATTGGGTGCATCAGGATGGAGCCTGAATAATCCGGATGAAGCGCCGTAAATTTTGCCATCGGTACCTTTCGCCAATCGATTGGCATAGGATGCCAATGTTGGAGGAAGTGGAATCTTTTTGATTTGCTGCCCCTTGATGACATAAATTGTATTGTTTCGCCCCAGGAGTATGTTGCCCTCATCATCTTCGATGATACTTTGTACCGCGCATGATTCCTGACCTTCCGGGCAATGGAAAGTTCCGTTGTGCCAGGGGATGGCTACGGTTTGATTAACTTGTTTGATAAAGACGCCCTTTTCCGTTCCCAACAACAGGGCTCCTTTGGAGTGGACCATCAGTGAGTGGATTTTCGAAGGGTAAGGCTGTCCATTTAGTAATAAAGGGATCGCCTCAATCTCAAAATTGTTAATGTCCTCTGTAGAAAGGGTAGGCAGAGCGGTACTTTTTAAGGTAATAACGATTCTGTCCAATCCAACACTGGTGCCAACCAGTAGATTTCCCTTGTGATCTTCCCTGATGGTCTGAATGCTGTTAGAACCAAGAGTGTTGGGCCGGTCAGCCTGATGCATTAGCCGGTGAAATTTACCAGTTTGGCGATCAAAGAGGTTTAATCCGTTATTGGCAGTCCCAACCCACAACCACCCTCTGGAGTCCTCGTAAAGGGCATTGACAATATGTCCGGAAATCGAAAAAGTGTCGGAAGGATTGTGTTTGTAATAAACAAAATCATAGCCATCAAAGCGGTTTAGCCCATCCTTGGTGGCAATCCAAAGAAAACCCTGTTTGTCTTGCAGAATCTGTAAGATCATGCCTTGTGACAAGCCGTCCTCAATAGTGATTTTGTCTATCTTGACTTGTTGGGCAGACAGGCAAAAGGGCACTAACAGGGTCAATAACCAAGTTGTAAGTTTTACGAATTTCATGTGGTAACATCCTCTTAAATAACTGGTCCTGCACGGGAAGGAGGGATTGGTTGATGCCAATGGCAACAACGATCCTTAAGAGGCTCAATATTAAAGGTATCCCAGCGCAGTGCTTTGGGGAGGGGGGTGTTGTTCTAGGTGAAAACTAGCAGGTATGGAGTAATTAGAATTTCTTCTTCGTGCAAATTACGGAAAAAGATAAACAAGTGGCTTAATTTTTTCGAATAATGTACCTTGTTCGACCTTTTTGCAATTCGGATTGAATAAAAATTCCTATCTTCCCTATACGGAATTGCAGAACCCATCTATTTTTTAGTTCTCGCGACTACCTAAAACCCACACACATGAAGTCCAGTTTCATGCGAGTCATTGTAATGCTCGCCATCAGCCTTGTCGTTTTTTTTGGCAGTGGCATCTCCACCGGCCATACCAACTCAGATTTTGCAGATACTCATGCCAGCATGACCATTCAGGTGCCCCCTGAAATCCTTAATACCTGTGCAGCTGGTTTGGAAAACCCAATCCTGGTGCCTGACACCCTTTATCTGGCCGATTTTGAAACGGAGCTTTACGATTTTATCATGCACCGCCGTTATGCTACCGATCTGAATTGGTGTATGGACAAACGAGTTCGCGATACCGGCCCCTGGATTCAGAATACTTATTATGGAACTCATCCTGCCGTACGGATTTATTATTCTCCAAGGATGATGTACTGGCTGACGGGCAATCCTGAGTTTTGGAAGGAGGGCATGAAGTCTGGCGAAGCCAAAAAGAAACAACCGCGCGAAGGAGAAGTGCCCAGCGGAGCGATGATTGTCAAGGAGATGTTTTTGTCGCCAGCGGCTATTTATCAGCAGATTGAAGAAATTGCTGCCCAATCCGCGCCGTGTGAAGTGAGTGATTCTATTCAAAACCTGATCAGCTCACTCATTACCGCCTGGACGGTGATGATCAAAACGGATGAAAAAAACGGCGCACCCGATGGCTGGTTTTGGTCCAATCCCGGAGCGCCCTCCAAGGGGCAGAGCATTGCCGATGCCATTGCGAAGCAAGTGGCCAACAATCCTTTTGAATCGGGGCTTGGTTTACCTTGTATTCGGTGTCATGCTTCCGCAGAAAAGGAACAAACTTTCAGTGCGCTTCGCAATATCAAAGGCTTTGATGCCGATGAAAATCTGCTGGACTTCATGAGTGATAATTCCTGGCGCAATGCGAATTATCTGGCCAATTTACCACTGGACTTGATGACCGAGACCTGCCTCAATGATAGTCTGGTTCAACAGCTCATGTTTTTGCCCAGCCAGCTTCGCCCGTATGAGGCGGCAGAAGATATGCCCGATTGGGCCAACTTTCTCAATGAGCATTTTCCACCAAAAGAATTGGGTGAGACGTTCATTCCGGGTAGTGCTTTACCGACCATCAATCCCGAATTTGCGGCCACCTTCCCGGAAATCCCAGGCCTCACTTTTCCAGATGTCAAGAAGTTTCCCAACCAAAATTTTGATCACGTGCCGCAGTCCGCCGCAAAAACGGAACATTTCATCACCTCCGATAATTGTATGGGTTGCCACGGTGGCTTAGGGGGGCTCCCTTATGGGGTGGATATGTTTGTAAAAACAGGACCAAAATACGGCGACGGCTACAATGTATCGGAGTATGGCGAATGGCGCTGGTCGCCGATGGGGTTAGCCGGCCGTGATCCGATTTTTTATGCACAACTGGAGAGTGAAATGGCTTTGCTTCAGGAAAATGCCAAAGTGCCAGGCCTCTTAAAGGGAAGCCTCAAAGACAACATGGAGCAGGTGACCAATACCTGCCTGAGCTGTCACGGAGCAATGGGGGTGCGGCAATTACGGCTTGATGCGCAGGCCGATCAAACCCTGGATTCCATCTTTAAAGTGGAATACGTTTACCTTACGGAAAAGCTTTCGGCCAACGAGCCGACTCCGCCCGACTATCGCTATCACAAATATGGGGAGCTGGCCCGCGAAGGTATTAGTTGCACCGTTTGCCACCACATTAATGCCCCCGATCAGCAGGCTGTCGCCAAATGGATGCCTTCGGAAAAAGACTGGATAACCAAGGAAACGCCCAAAGAACTGGCATACATGCTATTTTTCAACAATACCGGCCGATTTAATCGCGGTCCTGCCGATGAGCTCTACGGCCCTTACGAGGATGTCACCACCATTCCGATGGACAATATGCTGGCCATGACACCGGTGTATAATGCTTACACAGCAAATTCGCAGATGTGCGGTACCTGTCATACCATCAACCTGCCCAATATTGGTATGCAGGGTGATCCGTTTCCGGTATTGACCCAGGCCGAGCAAAATCCGGCGCTGGCGGGCTATTCGCATAGTATAGAGCAGGCTACTTTTCTGGAATGGCAAAACAGCAGTTTCGCGGCGATGGGAGACGAATTTAAGAGCTGCCAGGATTGCCACATGCCCAATGCTTTCCAAAACCTGGACGGCACCATCAATATTGATCCGCTCACCACACGGATAGCCAGCATTCAGGGCCAGGGTATGCCCGCCGCCGATCATGAAACCATACTGGGCGATATCAATGTGCCCTTACGGGAAACCTACAAACGCCACGAGCATGTGGGGTTGAATGTATTCCTGCTGGAAATGTTTAATCAGTTCCCGGAAGTGTTGGGTGTGAATAAGGCTGATTACATGACCTCCGCCACCAATGGCAACCAACTTGCCATCGAAAATATGGTGCGGCAGGCCCGGGATGAGACCGTAGATGTGAAGGTGACGATGCGCCAAAGCCTTGGCAACAGCCTGGTGGCCAATGTGGCTATAACCAATAAGACCGGGCATCGATTTCCCAGTGGAGTTGCCTTTCGGCGAGCCTTTGTAGAAGTGTTGGTGCTGGACGGAGATCGCATCATATGGGGCTCAGGCCGCACCAATAGCGTTGGTGTGATTGTGGATGAAAATGGGCAACCGCTGAAAACGGAATTTTTGCCGGATACCAGTACCTACCAACGGCATCACCAGCAGATCAACCGCCAGGATCAGGTGCAGATTTATCAGGAGCTCAACCAGGACCAAGACCATAAATTTACCACCAGCTTTATCCATCGTGATTTTGCCATTAAAGACAACCGCTTATTGCCGAAAGGCTGGCGTGCTGCCGATTTCTTCAAACCGCAAGGCCAGGTCATGTTTCAATTCATGGAAGCCACCGACCCCGAGCACGTCGGTAATGATCCCGACTACCAGGACCAGGGACCTGGTTTTCCAGGGATGGACAATACACTTTACATTATGGAATTGCCGGACGGCACTGATCTTTCCAATGTAAAGGTGCAGGCTACGGTTTATTATCAGGCCATTCCGCCGTTTTGGTTGCATCAACGCTTTTTCCTTGCCTCCGATCAACCGGCAACCCAGCGGCTTTATTACCTGACCAGCCATCTCGACACCCGGGGTACGGCTATTGAAAACTGGAAGTTAAGGCTGGCTAGTGATGTTGTGGAGGTGAAGAAAGGTAAGTCCAAACGAAATTAAATATAGATTGTCATTATTTTGACTTGCAAACATGAAATTCAATGGCTTAGTTTAGGGCAATTGTGTAAATTGTCGTGGAATTTATGCAACCGTAAAAGTCTTGGCTAAAACAGCTATCTGGATGGGTTCGAAAAAGACTGGCGCTCAGGATCTTACTGTACAAAACCGGAAGTTATATCTACTATCCATCTTCGTCGGCGCCATCGCACTGATGATTCCTGCATTTATCAACAACTTCCCTTTTCTATTTGTCGATTCGGGCACTTACCTGGGCAATGGTTTTTCCAATGAAGTTTCCTGGGTCCGTCCCCTTTTATACGGGTTATTTATTCGACATACCAGTTTGGCGGAAAGCCTGTGGTTGGTCATTTTTGTGCAGGCTCTCATCGTTTCCTGGACCATCAATCGGGTAGCCAAAACTTTCTTTCCCGAGGCACATGCCTTTTTCCCGGTTCTGGCGATTGCCTTTTTGACGTTCACCTCGGGTATCGGGCTTACTACCGGCATGTTGATGCCCGATTTTTTGACGGCGGTCATGATTTTGATGGTAGCCATTTTCTTTTTTGCAGACAGAGCAACTTTTAGAAACCTTGTCATCCCGGCGTTGGTGTTATGGTTGGCACTTGGTTCCCATCATTCTCACCCTTATATTTTGTTTTGCATTCTTTTTGGTTTGGGAAGTATCGACTTGTTGCTGAGAATAAAAAAGCGGCAATTGATTAAATGGCCCCGTTTTTTTCTTGTTGTCGGCATTGGTCTGATCGGTTATTTCACCATTCCCTACCTTCAATACAGCCGCACCGGAGAATTTGTGGCCAGCAAATCTAGTAACGTTTTTTTGGTAGGGCGCATGAACCAAATGGGGTTGCTCCAGCCCTTTCTGGAGGAAAATTGTACACAAAGACAAGGTCCATATTTCCTTTGCGCATACGAAGGATTACTGCCCATTGATTTTTTATGGTCACCAGATAGTCCAGTGCATAAGGATGGCGGCTGGAACGTGAACAATGAACGTTATAAGAAAGTCGTCAACGGGTTTTTTAAGGATCCGCTTTACGCAAAAAAATTCATCATCAAATCACTGGAAACGGTCGTACAGCAGTTTTTTACCTTTGATTTGGTGGTGATCACTCAGCAGAAGAGAGGAGAATTTCTGCACGATATGTTTAAAATTGTGCTCCCGGAATACATTCCTGCCTTTGAAAATGCCATGCAATATAAGGAGCAGTGGAGCAATAAAATTGTCAATTCCATTCAGCGAGTGGTCGTTTTTACCTGCTTTCTGCTGCTATTATATCTCTTTCTTTATCAGGATAAATACACCATACCTTCCGCTTACCGCAATCTTTTTTTAGTGGTCTTTTTAGGGCTGTTGGCCAATGCGTTCATCTGCGGCTGCATCTCCATGGTTGATCCCCGCTTCCAGGCCCGGGTCATCTGGATATTGCCTTTCTTCACTATACTCCTGTTGTATCACCTTTGGACCGAAAAGCAAAAGTCAATCGCCGATCAGTGATGACCGTAGTCTTTTTCTCCTGCTTTCACAGCAATATCGAGATGATTGGCTTTGGGTGGTAATGGGCAGGTAGCATAAGGCGTGAAAACGCAGGGGGGATTGTAGGCTTTGTTGAAGTCAATCCAGGTTCTACCGGCTGCATCGGGCTTTTCCACGTACAGATAGCGGCCACCACCGTAGGTTTCCGTGCCAGTGGTTTGATCGGAAAAGATCATAAAATAGTCATTCGGGCCACCGTCGAGGGTGAGTAGCTCGTATTGCTTGCCTTGGATTACAAATCGAAGAATGCCTTCTGATTCCTGCATGATATCCATTTCCAACACATTGCGTATGGCCAGCGATTGTTTGTTTTCCACGAAAGTGGCCTCCACACGCCATTGTTCCTGAATGGGATAATAATCAATGCCTTCAAATTCCTGGATGGCCTTATTGTCCGCATCCCACACCCGTAGGAAGTACTTTTCTTCACGTTGAATGACTACCCAGGAAAATGTGTTGTAACTTATTTTCTCTGCCGCACTATTCTGAAATATAATCATCTCTTCATCCGCCAGGTTGGCGTTGATTTTTGCGGAAATGCCGGGTTCCAAAGTCATGTTTACGGTACCGCCTTCCAGCGTGAGTATACCCAGCTTTTTTGCTGCTTTTTCCGGGAAGATGAGGTCATTTTCCGAGCTACTGCCGAAGGTGTTTTGTCCTTCCTCCAATGGGTAGAGTCCGGCAAGGGCCAGCCAGCTGTTGGTAGCCGTCAGGGATTCAACCCTCTCCTTGCGCCAAGTTTCAATAGCTTGTACATAGTCGGGATCAGGAGACATTGGACTTTCTTTTGGCGTAGAACAATGCAGGAGCAAAAGTAGTGTCAACAGTGGAAAGAATACTTTGAACATTACAACTGTTTTTAGGAATTAATGACCAACTGCAAATGTGCAAAATGATGCTCGCTGTGCCAGTGGTAAAGAGAAAGCATCATATCGAGGTTTAACTCCCGCTTTTGCTCCGGATGATACAGCTTACGCTGAAAATCCTTACCGCTCATGGCGTCAAGGATCACCGACCACCGCTGGTGTACGGCTTCAAGCAACTGTAACGATACCTCTATGGGCAGGCGACTATCGGGTAGTTCTGCCCATGCGGCTTCCTCGTAGGGTTTGATGGTGGGCGTATCTTCCGTTAGTGCCAGCTTGAAGCGAATATAGGCATTCATGTGGCTGTCAGCAACGTGATGGACCAACTGCCGGACCGTCCAACCTTCGGGTCGGTAGGGGGTATCAAGAAGGCCATCGTCGGCTCCGGCTAAAAGTCGGCGCATGCGCTCCGGAAGGTGTCTGATGGTATTGATGCGGAGGTCAGTTGATGCTCCGGGTTGGTAATGAAAACGACCGATGGGATAACGCAATGCTTCAAGATCGTTGCTCATGAATACGTTTTTTTTGTGATTACAATGGAAAATCAGGCCTACTGACCCAAGGATTGTAACAGATTCCTTAACTTCGGCGCTAGAAATACTTCGTGCGCAACAACAGTGCTAATCCTGGCCAGAGTGGCGCTCAAATTACTAAACTAAAAGGGAAATTTATGCTAAATGAGATTATAAAGACCATTCGTGGCTTGACAATTGACGCTGTGGAAAAAGCCAGTTCGGGCCACCCGGGATTACCCATGGGAATGGCTGATGTTTCCGCAATTTTGTGGTCAGAATTTATGAAACACAACCCCGCTAATCCGGACTGGGCGGATCGTGACCGTTTTATCCTTTCTGCTGGTCATGGAAGTATGCTGATTTACAGCTTGCTGCACCTTTACGGCTATGACCTGTCAATGGAAGAGCTGAAAAACTTCCGTCAGTGGGGCAGTAAGACCCCGGGGCACCCTGAGGCACACGAGACTCCAGGTGTGGAGACCACTACCGGTCCACTCGGACAAGGGATTGCCAATTCTGTAGGCTTTGCGCTGGCGGAAGCTTCTCTGGCGGCCCGCTTTAATCGTCCTGGCCACGAGGTTGTGGATCATTATACTTATGTGATTGCCAGTGATGGAGATTTGGAGGAAGGCGTTTCTCATGAGGCATGTTCCTTTGCCGGACATAATAAGTTGGGTAAGTTGATTGTCTTTTATGATGACAACCACGTTTCCATTGACGGCGATACTGAATTGTCTTTCAGTGAAGATGTAATCAAACGTTTTGAGGGCTACGGCTGGCATACACTGAGCATTGACGGCCACGATCACGATGCCATTCGCAAAGCGATTCGCACCGCACAGTCGGTGACTGATCAACCAACCATTATTGCCTGCAAAACCATCATTGGTTTTGGTAGTCCCAATCTGGCGGGCAAGCACGATGCCCACAGCGATCCGTTTGGCGCGGAAGAGATTAAGCTGACCAAGGAGAATCTGGGTATTCCACTGGAGCCCAATTTTTATGTTCCGGAGGAGTTAAAAACCTTGCCCGCACTGATGATTGAAAAGGGCAAAGGGGCTGAAGCTGCCTGGGGGCAGAAAATGGATGCTTACAAGCAGGCTCACGGCGAATTGGCCACTACCTTTGAAGCTTGTCTGGGTGGCGAAATTCCGGCTGAGGCTTTGGATATTCCTGAATTTCCTGCCGGTGGGTCGATGGCTACCCGGGCTGCCTCCGGCAAGGTACTCGATTATCTGGCACCACTGATTACCGGCTTGATGGGCGGCTCTGCCGACCTGACGCCATCCAATAAAACGCAAGCGAAAGGAGAAACTGGCTATAGCCCGGAAAATCCGACAGGACGATATATTCACTACGGCGTACGTGAGCACGGCATGGCAGCCATCATGAATGGTTTGGCGCTGCACGGCGGGGTGATCCCATTTGGCGGAACGTTTTTTGTTTTTACCGATTATATGCGGGCCGCAATGCGCATGTCGGCCCTAATGGGCCTGCGTGTGATCTATGTGGTGACGCATGACTCCATCGGTTTGGGTGAGGATGGACCCACCCACCAACCAGAAGCCCATCTAACTGCCTTACGTGCAATGCCTAATATGCAGGTAATTCGCCCTATGGATGCCAACGAAACAGCGGAGGCGTGGAAGATGGCGTTGACCAATACTCATGGTCCAACCAGTTTGGTGCTGACCCGGCAAAATCTGCCCACTTATGATCGGAAAGCTGAGGGCATGGCTGGGGCCAATGAGGCTGCAAAAGGTGGTTACGTTCTGGTGGAAGATGCAGATTTTGATGCCATCATCATTGCTACCGGATCGGAAGTGGAAATTGCATTTAACGCGAAGAAGAGGTTGAATGAGCAAGGCAAAAAGGTAAGACTAGTCTCTATGCCATGTACAAAAGTATTTGATGCACAATCAGCCGACTACAAGGAATCAGTTCTGCCTTCCGGCAAGCGCAAGCGCGTGGCAATTGAAGCTGGTGCTACCCTGGGCTGGTACAAGTATGTAGGTTTGGACGGAAAGGTGATCGGTATTGACCGCTACGGTGCTTCTGCACCCTATAAAACTATTTACGAGGAACTGGGCATTACCGCTGAAGCTGTTGTAGAAGCGGTGAATGGCCTGTAGAGGATATAAGCGTCAATTTTGAAAAGCCTGGGCAATACTGTCCGGGCTTTTTTTATCCTTTTTTTAAAAAAAAATAACAAAATAAACACGTGAAATCTTGCATTTATAACAAAATATTTACATTATTGCAAATAAAAAAATGCTCTCTAAAGATTTGATGTGGAAAGGAATCATCGAGGATTACTTTCCGGAGTTTCTCCATTTCTTTTTTAAGAATTGGACACACCGGATTGATTTTGACAAAGGCTTTGAGTTCCTTGATAAGGAATTGGAAAAGTTATTCCCAACTTCTGAGGAAACCCGGCGATATGCTGATAAGTTGATCAAGGTTTTCTCCAACGTAGGGGAGGAGTTGTGGTTTTTAATACACGTAGAGATTCAGGGGTATGTGGATAAGGATTTTGCCGAGCGCATGTTTATCTACTACTACCGCATTTTTGATCGGTACCGGCGGTCGGTTACGGCTTTGGCCATCTTTACAGATGATCATCGTACCTATCATCCGCATTACTATGAGCAGTACTTTATGAACAGTTATTTGCGGTACAAATTTGACACCTACAAGGTGCTCAATCAAAAACAGCAGGACTTCAACGTATTACCCGATAACCTCTTTTCCATCATTTTGGAAAATGTATGGGTAGATTTGCAACGATGGCCTGAGGAAGAAAAAATGGTAGCCAGGTTAAGGCTGGCCAGGCGATTGTTAAAATTGGGGCATACCAGGGCTAAAATTGCCCGCTTAATAAATTTTATCCGGTATTACGGTCATTTTGAAAAATCGGAGAATTCGCTTAAATTTGAAAAGAACTTTATTCAGTTAACCGAAAAACCTGGACCTATGGGTATCAATGAATATTTAATGGAAGCCATGGCCGAAAAGGCTGAGAAAGAGGGGCATGAACGAGGGCTTGAAGAAGGAATTGAATTAAGCATTCGCAAGGTTCTATCCAAAGGATTCTCTGTTGAGGAAACGGCCGATCTTCTAGATGTTCCCCTTGAGCAGGTAAAAAAGATTGCTGAAGAGCAAGGGAATTAAAAACTATATTTTAACCTTAGAAAAGCTGCCTGAATAGGGCTTTTGTACTTCTCTTCTTTGCTTAGTACGATTTGTCCAATCAAGTCCAAATCCCAGTTTTGGGCTACGGAATAAGTGAGGCTGGGATTTAGAAATAAGGCTTGCGCCGAAACGGGGCTGTAAATGACGGCTAGCCCTCCATTCAAAAGTGGAGTGAAAGGATAAGCTCCCTGCAAAAATATGGCATAACGATAGGGATATAAATTACGCGCTGATAATTCGAAATTGAACAGGCCACCAGCACTACCTTTATCGGCTCCTTCACTGTTGTACAGTAAGCCGGTATTGACATACAATGAGTTGCTAAAGGAATAATCGAGACCGAGTGTCGCCGCCAAAGCGGGATCTCGACTGTCGTCCTCTTCCGTAGGTAGAAAATAAGTGAATTCGCCCTTGAAGCCCGCATTTTTCAGATTCCCGGCCCAGCCGCCACCTAGTGCGAAGTCTCCTTGTACGTAGCCAGCCAACAATTGGAAGTCGTAGTTCCAGCGGTTGAATTTCCACAAACCGGCAATTACCGCTTCATCAATATTCTCGAAGGCCTTGGCGGCAATCTCTATGCTTGACGCAAAGCCGGTATAGTATTTAATCCGCAAAGCGTCACTTCCAGGGCGTTCTTCATAGTCAAAGTCGGTGAAAGAAAAAGCGTTAAATACATCATTGGGATTCCATACCGAGCTGATGCCCCAATTGACCCGTTGCCGTCCCAGGCGAACTTCCCATTTGCCACTGATCCATTCCAAATATAGTCGATCCAGCACGGAGTGCATCACAAAACTGTTTTCGTCCAGTGCAATTACCGAAAGGTCAATCACATCATTGCTGGCTTCATCAATTTGCTGTGCATAATTTGGGGTTGCTCTGACCAGGTCACCCCAAAAAAGGCGGGTACGTAGGTCAGCTCTGAGCGTCAGTTTTTTGCTCGGGTACCAGGTGAAATTTAAGCGGTTGTGCAGCAAATTATCCTGTAGAAAGGTATCAACCAACTGCAGTGTATTGATATCCGGAAAGGCTTCGTTAAAGAAAAGGCCACTTTCCAGGTTCTTGATATAACCGTTTAAGGACCAATTCTTGGGCTTTTCTTCCTGAGCAGAGCCCGAAAGACATAATCCCAACAATACTGCTATGACAAACCACTTTTTCATTTCTCTAGTACTTTAATATTTTCATTTGCGCTCATCCTTCGATACCTGTCCGTCCACTAGCGTCACCACCCGGCGAGCCCGGTCAATCACCCGCTGATCGTGAGTGGAAAAAACAAAGGTGATGCCTTCTTCCTGATTGAGGCGAGCCATGATGTCCAACAAATTGGCAGTCGATTTGGAGTCCAGGTTAGCGGTGGGCTCATCGGCCAATACAAAGGTCGGCTTGGGTGCCAATGCGCGGGCTACGGCTACCCGCTGTTGCTGCCCGCCCGATAGCTGTGCCGGTCTTCGGTCCATCTGGTCATTCAGACCTACTGCGGTTAGTAGTTCCTCTGCCCGGGCATCGCGTTCTGCCTTGTCCCGTTTTTGCAGCAGCATCACAAACTCCACATTTTCCTTGGCCGTGAGCACCGGAATGAGGTTGTAAGCCTGAAAGACAAAACCAATATTATCCTTACGGAAATCAATCAGCTGATTGTCATTAAACTTTGAGATGTCCTTTCCATTGACTTCTACGTATCCCTCTGTGGGCCGGTCCAAACCGCCGATGATGTTGAGCAGGGTTGTTTTTCCGGAACCGGAAGGACCAACAATGGCCGTAAATTCGCCGGGCTCCACGGTCAGGTCAACGCCGCGTAAAGCGTGCACCGGTATGGTCTTAGGATTGTAGACTTTGCTTACCGACTTGGTTTTTATTACACTCATGATGAATGATTTAAGCTTTTTTAAATTTTTCGAATTGCTTCTACCGGCCTTAGTCTGATGGCTTTCCAGGCTGGATAAATCGATGCCAAAATGGCGGTAATGGCCACCGCAATCGCCATTTGTACGTACACGCCCTGCTCAACGGTAGGATAGATGATCTCCGACATGCCAAACTGCTGCAATCCTCCGGAAAAGGCTCCCAGATTGATACCGTGCTGGTTGAAGTATTGTACCGAAAAGTACCCCAACAAAAGCCCGGGCACCACGGCCACCAGCGCCAGGAAAATGGTTTCCAGAAAGATCATAAAAAACACGCGCAGCTTGTTCATGCCAATGGCCATCAACATACCCAACTCGCGGTAGCGTTCCAGCACCGCCATCAACATGGTATTGATGATACCAAAGACCAGCGCCAACATGATGATGACAATAAAGATGGTCACTGATGTCTGAATCTGGGATTCGTACAGCTGAACGTCCGGAGAAATTTCACGGTAGGTTTCGACCTGTAAATCCGGTAATTCCTTTTGAAGTTCTTCTTTACCAGGTACCGCCTCCCTGGGGTCATCAAGCAACAGCGCCATTTCGTGCGCGATGTCTTCCTTGCCCAGCAAGCGGTTCAGATCCGTTGCTTTCACAAATACAACACCTTCGTCAAAGGGACCGATACCTGTATCAAAAATACCGACCACCCGAAAAGCTCCCGCCGTTACCTCTCCTTGCAGGTTTTGAAAGGTGAGCACCACTTTAGAGCGCACCTTTATGCTAAGCTTATCTGCCGTTCTCCGGCTCACCAGGCATTGGTTCTTGCCATCAGCCTTGAAAAATGCTCCATCAACGATCTTTTCATTCAGGTGGGTTACATTGGCCTCAGCCTCAGGTGCCACTCCGCGTATTTCAATGCCCCGCATCCCCTTAGTGGTAGAAAGCGCCCCTTGGATCAGGGTACGAACGGTCGCACCTCGATAGCCCTCTACCTTTTTGGCAGCAGCCAGCACTTGTTCCGGATTATCAAAGTAGTATTGGTACTCCCGGTCCTTTTTGAAATCAGGCACATGGGCCTGTACGTGGGATATCTGGTTTTCAATGGCGTTATCTACATAACTTCTCACCATTCCGTAGGAAAAGCTAATCATGAAAATTGTCGCCCAAACGCCCAGGATGATGGCTCCCATCACCACAAAGCTGCGGACTCGGTTTCTCCAGATATTTTTCCAGGCTATTTTGATTAACATCGCTTTGGTTATTCTTTAGTAGTAAGTTGGTTTAATCTCGCATGGCTTTGATCGGGTCCAGCTTCCAGATTTTGTAAAAAGGATAGATGGCCAGCACCGTCACAATCAGAAAGACAATCACTCCTTGCGAAGAAAAAATGGAGGGATCAAGTGAGGCTGGTAGTACGGGCTCCATGCCAAATTTTTCGTAGGTCTTCACCGCTTCCTCTCCCATGACCGAGAGGTCAATTGGGTTGATGTGGAAGTAGTATACCAGCGGGAAGCTGATCACAATGCCCGCCAGCGTACCGATCAGGCCGATAAACAGAATCTCCAGCCATACGGTCAGCGCCAGCTTGAAGCGTTTCATGCCGATAGCAATCAAAACCCCAAATTCATAGCTACGCTCCTCCGTCATCATCAGAATGGTACCGAAGATGCCAAAGGAAATGATGACATATAGAATGAACAAGACCAACAAGTTGCCAGCAGTATCCAGCTCCCGCGCCTGCACCAGGTCCGGTAACATTTCCTGCCAGTCCATTACTTCATATTTATCCTTGTTCAGGGAGGTTTTTACCGCTTTAATAGCCTTGGGCATGGCCTCCTTATTGGGTAGATTTAGGGCTACCGTAGTCACCAATTGCTCCGCACCGTACAGCCGCTGAGCCTCGGGCAATGACAGATACACCATGCGTTTGTTCAGCTCCGGCGAACCGAAGTTCAATAAGCCTTTGATCGCGTATTTCCCGGCGGCATTCACTCCGTGGTAGCCCTGGCTAATCAGTACAATGGTATCACCGACACCTAATTTTAGGTATTCCGCCAGGCCCGATGCTACCAGTGCTGATCGATCATCATCTGTAAGGTAGCTTCCCGCTTCTAATCGACCGGAAAGGCCGGTCATGGCGTCTTCCTGCTCGGGCTGAGTGCCCACCACCAACACACCAGTGGTGTGCTGCTGATGGGAAGCCAATGCAAAAGACTCCAGTCGCGGCACAATGTCATTAATCGATGGGTCCTGGGTCAGCGCTTTTAGCGAATCGGTAACTGGAAAGGCCTTGTCAATCGACTGGTCGTCGCGATAGCCAGGTTGATTGACCTGAGCATACCCGTAGTAAAAATTGACAACATTGTTGAGCATGTGGTCCCAGGCGCCAATCTGTATAGATTGCATGAAGACGGAGAAGAACACGGCAAACATCACCGACCCGGCCGTGATGAAGGTCCGCCTCCGGTTGCGCCAGATGTTTCGCCAGGCTAATTTGGTTAACATAGTTGGTTATTTTACTCGTTTCATGTTTTGAACGGAAAAGAAACTGTCATTGATGGGCTGGTCAAATTTCAGAGAGAGGTACTCGATAATCGTTTTGTTACCTTCCTCATCAGCGGGAATGACTTCCATAATAGCCGGCAGCAATTTCCCACCCAGCATTTTCACATCCTTACCCAGCATAGTATTCACCAGATAGCCGTCTTCGTCGTAGAATTCCGTTTTCAGCTGCATAAATTCCTGCGTATCAATCCACACCAGAATCTTACCCCAAACTACTGCGGCATCTTCCTTGGGTATCAGCTCCAGCTGGTAGGTTTCGCGGCCTTCGATTGTTTCTTTGCCCAGCAGTTTATGGTGATAATCTGTCACAATTGAGGACTGCTTTACCAAATCATCATTGGTGAAATCCGAGCCCATCCACGACTGCATCATCATGCTGGGAGGCAGTTTGATAGCCCGGTCGATGGATGGCTGCCAGTTCCAGATTTCCCTGCCCCTTTTCAGGAAGGCGGTACCCTTATCCCGGGCCGGGGCGGTCACATAAATTAGGCTCAATTCATCACCTTTGCCCCAGGTTTTCATGGTCATTTCTCGGCTCCAGCTCGGGCGAACAATGCTCATCTTGATCGTTCCTTCATTGGTCGATCCCTTTAGTTTTTCATCGGCTTTGGTAATGATTTCTTTGGCGGTCAAGTCTTGCTGCGTCCAGGCTATCTGGACCATCAAGAGCGCCAGCAGGACTATACTTAACTTTTTCATTGTCAGGTTATTTTTGATATCTTCTTAAAATAAATTCCATCATTTCCTGTAGCGGATATTGGTCTCCCATGTTCATATAGTGCAGGAAGATACCGTCTAGAACGGCTCCGTAATAAAAAGCTTCCTTTTGCGGATCTTCTACCCCCAGTCGCTCAAATAAATCAACGGCCTGAGCAATAATAACCTCCTGCTTTCGCATCAGTACCGGCTCCAGGCTTTTGAGTACATCCACCTGAAAGGCCAGTGAGGTCAGCAATCGCCAGTGGTGTAGGTCCCGGGTGACCATCTGCACGGCCATTTCCGTAATCTGTTTCAATTGTTCATACGGATCTTCAATATTTTCCATGATCGCATTCCACCATTCCTCATTGCCATCTACCGCGTCCATCAAGATCGCTTCCAGCAATTCTTCCTTACCATTGAAATAGTTGTACAGCAGCCCCTTTGAAATGCCTGCCTCTTTAGCAATCTTGCTGATTGAGGTGCTGTGATACCCCAATCGGGCAAACAATTCAAGGGCTGTTTCCTTGATCATGGTCATGCTCTTCTGGCGGATTTCCTCATTTTGTTCCTTGGTTCTCGGCGACATCTACGTAGTTGTATTTTTAATTGACTGAACGGTCATTCAAAAGTACATGGTTTAATGATTAAAAGCAAGCATACACGATGAAAACCATGGAAAATCCGATGAATGGACCACTGTAATCGATGAAAATGGGCGCGTAAAAGTGAGAGATGCCTTGCTATTTGATAAAGAGGTGCTTTTTATGAATAATATCACTAGTTTTGTACCCGCAAATGAAAAGCGAGCCATGAAAGTTACCGAATACTTCGAAAAGGCCAACGGCCAAACGCTGATTTCCTTTGAGGTGTTGCCGCCACTTAAGGGGGGAAGCATGCAAGCCATCTTTGATACGCTTGACCCCCTAATGGAGTTCAAACCTCCCTTCATTGACGTGACCTACCACCGCGAGGAGTTCATTTATAAGAAGAGGGATAGCGGCTACTACGAAAAGACTTCCATCCGCAAGCGGCCGGGTACCGTGGGGATTTGTGCTGCCATTATGCACCGCTATGGGGTAGATGCCGTGCCCCACCTTATCTGTGGAGGGTTTACGGAGGAGGATACCGAAAATGCACTGATTGACCTCAATTTCCTGAACATCAACAATGTCTTGGCCCTTCGTGGTGATGCGAGGAAGTTTGAGGGGAGATTTATTCCCGAAGAGGGTGGCCATGAATTTGCCATCGATATGGTCCGGCAGATCGTGAGTATGAACGAAGGCAAATACCTCGACACCAATATCGAAAATGGCCTCAAAACCGACTTCTGTATCGGTATTGCCGGGTATCCCGAAAAGCATTTTGAGTCGCCCAATTACGAACTTGACCTGGCCTACACCAAAGCTAAAATCGAGGCTGGCGCCAATTACATCGTCACTCAGATGTTTTTCGACAATAAACACTATTTCAAATATGTGGAGGCTTGTCGGGCAGCGGGCATCAATGTGCCTATCGTGCCAGGCTTAAAGCCAATTACCAAACAGTATCAGCTCAATTCACTGCCGCGCCTTTTCCACACCGAATTGCCAAGTCAACTAGTCAAGGAGATCAACAATGCCAAAAATGCCGAGGCTCGTCGCCAGGTAGGTATCGAGTGGTGTGCGGCCCAGTCGAAGGAACTCAAAGAGGCTGGAGCGCCTTGCCTGCATTACTACACCATGGGCGATTCTGATACCATTCGATCAGTAGTGGAGCAGGTATATTAGAAGCGTTGTTCTGTTGGGGCAGTCTGGTCGGGTAGTTTTCTGGGCGTACCCGTCCTCCTGTCGGGTCGCTTCCTTCTCTCGGCTCAGCCGAGATCAGCCGCTACGGGCCAGCCTGCACTTCATTACGGCTGTACTCCAGGCAGCTCACGCGGCGCAGTACTTTGCATAAACCGCAATACATGAAAAACTTGTGGTCCATTCTTCGTACGCTGTTGATCGTCCTCTCACTGACCGTTCTTACCCAGGTTGGAGGGCTCATTTATCTTCTATATTTACCATTGCGGCATTATTGGAATCAACGCATCAAACATCGTTGGAAAGCTCGTCTCTACCGCTGGACTATCTTTGCTATGCTGTATGTCCTTATCTGTACCTTACTCATTCCTCCCTTGGCTCGATTAGGTGGTCGGCGACCATTACCCTGGTTGGCCTCAATAGCCGAACCCATTCAACCTGCCAGTTGGTTTTTTACCCTGGCCAATCGCCACTACGTGGACCAGCCGCTCTATGAACTAACCATCGAAGCGGCCCAAACCATGACGCGGGCCAGTAAATACGCGAGCTTAACTTACCTGGACGCCAATTTCCCATTCTTCGCCGGCTTTCCATTGCTGCCACACCTGAGTCACGATGACGGTCGTAAATTAGACCTTGCCTTTCTCTACCACTACACCGATGGTACCCCATTGCTGGATGCACCTTCTACATTTGGTTATGGTTATTATGAAAAACCTGCGCAAGGAGAGGTGAATCAACCTGAAATATGTAAGCAACGTGGTCATTGGCAATACAGCCTCACCCGATGGTTAACCCCCTTCAGTACCCGGTCCGATCTGGTCTTTGATGCCGCTGCGAATCGGGAATTACTGCGCATATTGGCCAAAAGCCCCAAAACCGGTAAGATTTTCATCGAGCCTCACCTTAAAAAGCGTCTTGATCTTGACAATGAAGCCAAAATTCGTTTCCATGGCTGTCAGGCTGTTCGGCATGACGATCATATTCACACCCAGTACTGATCTATTTAGTAATCCACTCACTCCACGAGCCGGGATATAAGACGGCCTCACCCAGTCCGGCGTACTGATAGGCTAGGATGTTGTGGCAAGCCGTTACACCGCTACCGCAATAAAAGACAGTATGATCCGACTGGCCCTCGGGTTGGACCGTCAGGAAGCCTTCTCTCAATTCCTCAGGACTTTTCATCGTACCGTCTTCCCGCAAGTTTTTCGGCCAGGGTAAATTGATAGCACCTGGGATATGGCCCGCTACTGGATCAATGGGTTCAAATTCTCCGCGGTAGCGCGGCGCAATTCGGGAGTCGACTAGCCAGTAAGCTGCATCTTCGTGAATGGCATCCACCTTATCGCGGTTGATGTGCAGTTCGCTTCTTTCCTTTGGCTGAAAGGTCTTTTCAGAACGATTCGGAAGGTCGCTGGTGGTTGGCAGATCAGCTTTTACCCAGGCGGGCCAGCCGCCGTTGAGCACTGCTACATTTTCGTGACCCAGCCAGCGCAGCATCCACCATAATCTGGCGGCAATACCACCGCCTTTATCGTCGTAAGCGACCACCTGAGCGTGCTCATCAATGCCCCAGGAGGAAAACAATCGAACTGCTTTTTCCACTGGTGGCAATGGGTGTCGCCCCGTCACGCCGGGAATGATTTCGCCAGACAAATCCTCATCCAGATGAGCATAATGCGCCCCCGGGATATGACTTTCCCGATAATCCCGGCGACCTTTTTCGGTATCATCTAATGAGAATCGGCAATCGACGATCACCCAGTTATTATCATGCAGGTGGTTGGCCAATTCAGTTCCATCAATAAGGGTGGTATAGGACATAAGTTTTTTTTCCTAAAATTAAAAACTCTATTGGATTGGTAATGGAATAATTGACATCTAATAGATCAAACCCTTACTTTTGTCAAAAAGCCGATTGCATGCCCACGCAGACTCAATTGACCTCCCGCCGTCCCGAAATCTTTCAGTCATTTGATGAACTGGTCGTTGCTGAAAGCACCCGCTTCGGAGGAGTCAGCCCGGATCCTTATACTTCTTTAAATCTGGGATTGTATACTGATGATACAGCCGGAAATGTGGCCAAAAATCGGGAGCTATTCTGTAAAGAACTGGGGATCAACGCCAATCAGTTGGCCGGGAGCCACCAGGTACATGGATCAGAGATACTGCAGGTTGAAGCACCGGGCAATTATGAAGGATATGATGCCTTGATTACCCAAATTTCCAACATCTTCCTCACCGTCACCGTAGCTGATTGTACTCCTGTCTTAATCTACGATCCGGTACAAAAGGCGGTAGCGGCCATTCATGCGGGCTGGCGGGGTACGGTAGCCGGTATTGTGACGAAAACCCTGAAGAAAATGCAAGCCTCCTTTGGCACCCAGGCCATTCACTGCTTTGCCTACGTGGGCACTTGCATCGATGAATGCTCCTTTGAAGTAGATGCCGATGTGGCCGACGAATTTTCGGCCTCCTTCAAGCGTTGGGACGAAGAAAAAGTCAAGTTTTTTATCGACCTCAAAGCGGCCAATCGCAGGCAATTACTGGATTTAGGCATTCCAGAAGGAAATATTGGTGTTTCTTCCTTCTCTACTTATCTGGATAATGATCAGTACTTCTCTTACCGCAAGGAAAAGGGTAAAACCGGCCGCTTGCTGGCGCTGATTGGGTTGCGTTAAACTTTCTCCCTATTAATACAGTTTCTATCGTAACCACCAATTTTAATTACTACTTTCAATCATAAGGAGGACATTATGAACTACCGAAGAGTAGCCAATATCGTGAAAAGCGAAAAGATAGATATGGGCGGGACTTTGGTCAAACAATCCCTGCCCACTCAACAATTGGAGCAAATCAGCCCCTTTTTACTATTGCACCACTTTGGCCCTATCGATGTAACACCCGGCATGGATCCATTGGACGTGGGGCCACACCCACACCGTGGCTTCGAGCCGGTCACCTTCCTGTTTAGCGGAGGTATTCGCCACAAAGACAGCCGGGGCAATGAAGGCATCCTCAGCGCCGGAGACGTGCAATGGATGACCGCGGGCATGGGCATCATCCACAGTGAGCGGGCCTCCAAAGCCTTCTTGGAATCGGGAGGTACGATGGAAGGCATCCAGTTGTGGGTCAACCTGGCCGCGAAAGACAAAATGGTACAGCCGCGCTATCAGGATATCAAAGCCACAAATATTCCACAAATTGAACTGGACGGAGGAAAAGTAGCCATCAAGCTAGTGGCGGGTACCTTTAACGATCAAAAAGGACCGGCCCAAACCTATACGCCGATCACCGCCATGATGCTGGAAATTGCGACGGATGGCACGATCGAACTGCCGATTCCCAATGGGCATAATGCGCTGATTTATATCCTTGGCGGCGAAGTGCAGGTGAATGACAACTTCAACTACGAAGGGGAAACCATGATCAATTTTCGGGAAGAAGGAGAGGGCATTCTACTGAAGGGTATCCAACCGAGCCGCATTCTATTCCTGACTGGTGAACCCATCAATGAACCGCTGGCCACCTATGGTCCCTTTGTGATGAACAATCAGACCCAGCTAATGGAAGCCATGCGCGACTACCAGATGGGGAAAATGGGGTTTTATGTTGATTGATGCTGGATGAAATGTCTGAATGGAAGGAGTGGAAGAATTGTGGCTCTAGGCCAATTCGCCCACTCTTTCCAATCCATTACCGCTTAATGTCAAACAAACCCCAGCCATCGGGGTCCACTTCCGGCTTGATACCTTTCTTGAATTTTAGCGTAATGCCTTTTTCCGTAGGAATAACGCGCTGAATTTCGTCTCCCAATTTCACATCCACCGGCATGGGGAATGCCGTACCGTCGGGATTTTCCCAGCTTAACGTGATGGTATTGCCCTCCACATTTGAATGCAGGATAGGCAATTCCGCCTGTCGGCAATAGCGATTGAAAAACCAGTCCAGGTCCATACCGGATTCCTGCTCACAAATCACCAGAAAATCATCGGTGGAGGCAAAGCGGGTCTGACGGCCATCAGTGATTTTTTCCATGGCCGGATCAGGGTAGGCCATGCGACGCAGTGACCGAAAGAAGGCTTCATCTCCCAGCAGGTAGCGTAGGGTGTGTAGTACCCAGGCTCCCTTGGCATAGATCGGGGCGCGGTAGATGGATTTGCCGGTTTGTGTTTCCCGGGGCGCAATGGGTAGGCGGTTGCCAAAGCGGCGCATGCTTTGCATATAGCTGTGGTACGCTTTTTTATCGCCCTGATATTCCTTGTACAGCGGCTGCATGTAGGAGCCAAAACCTTCGTGCAGCCACATATCCTTCCAATCGGCATTGGTCACCAGATTGCCCCACCATTCGTGGGCCAGTTCGTGCTGGTGGAGGGCGTCAAATCCCCAGTCCATGCCGCCGGTCATGGAGCTGTTGCTAAAGTTAGCGCCGTAGGCGATGATGGTCTGGTGTTCCATGCCCAGGTGTGGTGTCTGCGCTACGCCATATTTGTCGGCACGGAAAGGGTAGGGGCCGAGGTAGTGCTCAAAGAACTTGAGGTGTTCGATAAATTCGGGGAATAACTTTTTGCCCTTCTCATAATCTTCGGGCAGCACATAGAAAATCACCTGAAAGTCATCACCCGCTACGCTGGTCATTTGCTCTTCGATGGTGCGATACGGGGCAATATTCAAGGCTACATTGTAGGCATTGATCGGTGTGGACACAAACCAGTGGTAGGTGCTGGTACCATCGCCCATGCTTTCCTTACGTTGGAAACGGCCGTTGGTGGCTACCACTAATGGGTCGGGCACACGAATGTGAATGCCTACTGAGTCTGGTTCATCAGAGACGTGGTCCTTGACCGGCCACCATACATCAGCTCCTTCGCCCTGACAGGAAGTAGCGATCCAGTGTGCTCCAGCATCGGTTTTGGCCCAGGTAAAACCGCCTTGCCAGGGTGGCATGGGGGCTACACGGGGTTTGCCGCGATAATAAACGGTAAGGCTCACCGTTTCACCCGGCTGGCGCATGGTGAGCAGGTTGATCCAGAGTTTTCCGCCATCGCGGTGGAATTTCCGGGTGCCTGGCTTTTTGCCTTCTGCTTCTTCGGTAATTTTTTCAATTTCAAACAGTGGGTCCAAATCCAGTACAAAATCTTCCAGTGGCTGCACCACCTTTGCGACGACCATGACCTTACCACCAATCACCTGTTCATCGGGGTAAATGCGCAGATCAATATCGTAGAAGGTGACATCGTAGGCCGCCTGTTCGGGCATGAGTGGGCCACCGGTATCGTAGGTGTCGTTTTGGGCGCTAAGGGATATTCCTATAGTCAGGAACAGGATTGTAGAAACTAAACGGAGTATCTTCATTACTTTTTTTTATAAAAATCCTTCTTTGACAAATTGAGTGGTCAAGCTAAGAGGTCGATCATAAGCGCCATCAAGAAGCGTTGATTGGTCTTTTAGCTTGACTTTGAGGCACGAAATTTGTCAAAGAACCATAAAAATAATGCTTTACAGGGGGATTTTATTGTGAAATATTTGACGGAACCCCGCGTGAGCTGCCTGGAGTACAGCCACAACAAAGTGTGGCTGGCCCTTAGCGGCTGATCTCGGCTGAGCCGAGAGAAGGAAGCGACCCGACAGAAGGAGGGGCACGCCCAAAAAAAAATGGGGACAACCCCAAGGTCATCCCCATTCCTATATCTATTTAAAAATCAATTTATTCTACCATCACCTTATGAGTAACATTGGCATCGCCATCGGTGAGTTGCAGGAAGTAAGTTCCGGCAGGTACACGGCTCAGGTCAATTTCCAGCGTTCCATTTTGGGCCTGACCCAGGTTGTTTTCATAAACCGTCACACCCAGGGCGTTCATCATGCGAACGTTGAACTGGCCGGGGCTTTCGGTGAAGTCAAACTGTACATTGAGTACATCCTTGGCCGGGTTCGGGAAGATGGCTACTTGCTGCGACAAGGCAGGATCATCAACGGATACTACATTACAAGTGACACACCATGCGAAACAAACCGGATCGAGGGTTAGGTCGGTATCGGTCGTTGAGAAGGAACGATCCGCGTTGGCGCCGGTGGTACAATCGTCACCGAGGCTGGTATTGATCACTTCTTCTACGTCTCCGTTTTTGTACTTGAAGAGTACATCTGTCATATTCTGAGGAATATCAACGGTCACGGAGTAGATACCATCGGCATCATCATCAGACATAGCGGTATCGTCACCGTCATTGAAGGTGCCGGTCACAAATACGCCACTCGGATCAACGTCTTCGTTTTGCATATCCACATTGAAGGTAACCGCTACTGTAGGCGAAGAGAAGAGCAATTCCCAAAGGAAAGCATCGCTGCTCCAGCCGTTGTCCCACTCGATGTAGTAGGTTGTACCGGCAGTAACCTCAATGTCTTCTTCAAGTGAAGGTCCACCGCTTACCCCACAGCCATCATCATTGGTGGCAACCAGGTTTAATCCATCAAAGGTAGAACAGTCGCCGGTATATACCCAGAAACGGGTATCGGTATCGGTACCGTTACAGGAAAGAATGGACATCAAACCATCCGTTTCGGGAGTGAAGGAGAACCATTCGGTCAGAGTGTAGGCTGTAGGCGTACGTCCCTGACTGGTATTGCCGATGGTTGGTCCGGTTACGGCGGCATTACCGGTAAATTCCGGCAGTTCCTGATCACCTGGTTCGATGACAAGGGCTGTTTGACAGAAGTCACCTTCCGCCGGAGGATCGGTAGAAAGCGCCAGGGTCCATTCAAAACCAGAAGCATCCCAAACGTCATCCCACATGATGTAATAAGTTTCGCCAGCCGTTACGATGGCTTCACGGTACGAAGCATATTCATCACCATCACCGAGATCACACTGGTCATCGTTTACACCAATAATGCTCAGGTTGTGGCAATCATCACCTACAAACATCCATCCGCGGGTATCGGCACCACCACCGCAGGAAGAAATAGACAGAATACCATCAGACTCGGCAGTGTACTTGTACCAGGCAGCTTGCTGTCCATCAATGCCATCATCGAGGTGATAACCGCCGCCATAACAGGTGAGTTCTTCAATGGTATAAGTTCCCAGCGTGATTTCCGGAGCGGTATAACAGTATAGGCCGTCACCTGCGGCTGGAATTTGCCAGAATTCAACATCATCGATATAGAATTTGTAGCTCGCATCGATGGGGTAGAAATTCATGGAGTTAAGCTGGGTGCTGGCCGCTCCGGCGGCATTGCTCCATGCCCAGGCTTCTACAGTATATTCGCCGACGATGACTCGGGCTTCGTCATTATCTATATCGATGTAGAAGATCACATCTACCCACTCGTCCTGAGCGTAGGAGAAGGTTCTTTCTGCACCACCATCGTTGGTTTCCAACCGGCCTTCGCCACCATCGTCAAAATAGAGGTCGATGGCCCAGAAACCAGCGGCAGAAGTAGGTGCCATGTGTTGCAGGTTCATATAGCCATTACTGCCAGATGGTACCAGCACGCTATACTTGAGGCGGTAGTGGCCTTCCGTGCGATCGCCAAATACCAGCAAGGCATCCTGACCACCGATGCTGCCATCGATGAGCATGGATTGACTGCCACTTTGAGCGGAATCAGCGTTGACCAAACCACCAGTAGCTCCACCCGGCCATGCTGCCCAATGTGCGGCCTGACCGGCAATGTCTTCCAGATCGTATGACTCCAAATCGTCGGAAATCAGTGCCAATGGCTGGTCACAATCGGTAACGGCACAACTGATACAAGAGCTGAAGCAAACGACTGGCAGGTCTACATCGCCAGGAACTACATATGGACGTACGTTAAAACCAAAAGGAGTGGCCAGACCACATTCAGCAGGTACACTTTCTACATTGGCGGGATCAACCCACCGTTGACAAATGCATAGCCGATGGTATCCAGCACGGTCAAGCCTACGGTAGCGCTATACACGCCATCGCCATCGGAGTCATCCATCGCAACAATACTAACATCTCCAAGATCCATGGCATCAGGACCGGCGTAAACCATGTTGACACCATCACCGGAAACAGTTTCTTCCGACATGTCTACATTGAAGGTTACTGTAGCCGGAGGCAAGGCATCTTCACTCAAGGTGAAATCAAAGCCGTTGTAATCCCAGCGGTCATCCCAGTAAATGAAGTACTGAGTGCCCGCTACAGCTACAAAGCTCACTTCGGAGCCATAATCACCACCATCCAGATCACAATCGTCATTGACACCAACGATGGTAAGGTTGTCACAATCCGGTCCGCTAAAAATGCCCAACCGTGAATCACCGGCAATACCACAAGAGGTGACGGTGGCTAGTACATCGCTGTCAGGTGTATAGGTATACCATTTTGCATTAGCGTTGCTTTCCAGCAAACCGGAAACAAAGACGGCCCCGAATCCGGAGGTAATGCTATCTACGGTATAGGTGCCGGGCGTGATGGCCGTGGCCGTGGCGCATACGTCACCAACTCCCGGAGGAATGGCATCGGGAGAGAGGGTAATGTCAACGCCAGGCATGTTCATTTTCAGGATTTCGCAGTGAGCGTAGCTGGCTTGTACGGCAGGAATAGTGATCAGGTCGATTAGTGGGTCACCTGCTGTGGCACCCATGACACCGGCTTTGTAAATGCCTGCGTCATCATTGTTGCAAACCAGAACGGCAATGGCTCCGGCTTCCTGGGCATTATATACTTTGGTCGTAAAACCACAATTGCCGCGATCCACCAAAGCGATGGCTCCGGAAAGGTCATTGGTTACCGGCTCACAGGCATCAGAAGTCGTATCGGTCTCGTCATCCGAAATGATAAGACTGGCGGTAATGTCTTCAGTAATGGCGGGGGTAAAGTTGGCCTCCAGAGCTTGAATGTCGGCAATACCACCGGGGGCATTCACCACAATTTTCACCTGTGCATTCAGGTTGAAATAGCAGAGGGCAACAATAAGGCCTAATAAAAGGCGATTGGAGTATTGTTTTTTCATACTGATGAAAGAATTTTGGTTAATAAAAAATGAGTTAGCGTAGTGTCATATAACAAAAGGCCAAGATTGGCTAATGTTTGGTCCGGTTGACGGTAAAAAATGGAAAACTGAGGAACGCTTTGTGCGTGTGTGCAGGGGCGTGGCTGTTGCAGCCAAAGGGTATCAGGTCGTTGCAATGTGAACGGTTCAAGGGCAAAGGGTTTGTGATCAAATTGTTGTGCTCTTTACCTTTCGGCAATACGAGCGTAGATAGTCGTCCGAATGGGAAATTTTGAAAATGATGGGCTCACCCAAACAAACGGCTAACGTTTGTCGCTTAGTTCCTGCTAAGATAGGTATATCTGGTGAGAATTCGGAATGAAATTGGGGAATTGTTTCCAGGGGAAGGCAGCAAATTTTTGTTGGGTACTTTTTGTTACATGCTTCGCATGCCATTGGAGGTGATGAACCACATAAGACAGATAAGTTTAATTAGAAAAAAACATTAGGATTATTCTCCTAAACTATTCCAAATTCTTAGGTGCCTCATGTGGTTTCATTTATTAATCCACATCCACCCAGCTATCTTTCTGGCTGGAGTCGACTACTTTTTCGATGAACTTCATGCCGCGAACCCCATCGCTTACAGTGGGGAAATCCTGGTACACATCATCTGCTTGCTCCCCTTTGAGACGGGCGCGCACGCAGAAGGCAAAATTGCGATAGATATTGGCGAAAGCCTCCAGATAACCCTCCGGGTGACCGGCGGGAATACGGGTATGTGCCTGGGCTTCCGGACTGAGCTCACCCACTCCGGTACGGAGAATCTGAGTGGGCTTGTCGAGCCACTTGGCCAGCAGGGTATTGGGTTCCATCTGGTGCCATTCCAGCCCACCTTTCTCGCCGTAGATGCGGATGTTGAGGGCATTTTCTTCGCCTACGGAAATTTGGCTGGCATGCAGAATGCCTTTGGCGCCATTGTCGAAGCGCAGCAGCACATTGCCATCGTCATCTAGCTGGCGACCTTCCACGAAAGTGCTCAAATCAGCCATGAGGGAAGAAATCTTCAGGCCGGTGATGTATTCCGCCAGGTTTTCGGCATGGGTACCGATGTCGCCCATACAGCCGGCAATACCGGAGCGTTTGGGATCGGTACGCCAGGCGGCTTGTTTATTATCTACTCTGGTGGCCAGCCAGCCTTGCGGGTATTCCACCACCACCTTACGGATGGGGCCGAGGTCGCCATTGCGCACCATAGCGCGGGCATGCTTCACCATAGGGTAGCCGGTATAATTGTGCGTCAGGGCAAAGATCAGACCGGATTTCTTCACCAGCTGTTCCAGCTCCAGGGCCTCTTCCATAGTAAAGGAAAGCGGCTTGTCGCAAACTACGTGAAAGCCATTCTCCAGGGCCATTTTGGCCGGGCCGTAGTGCATGTGGTTGGGCGTTACGATGGAGATAAAATCCATGCGTTCGCCTTCCGGCAATTGTTTTTCCTTCTCGATCATTTCCTGGTAGCTGCCATACACCCGATCGGCGGGCAGGAAAAAATCTTCACCCGAAGCTTTCGACTTTTCCGGGTTGCTACTGAAGGCTCCGCACACAAATTCAATCTGTCCGTCCAGGGCGGCCGCCATCCGGTGCACACCGCCAATAAAAGCGCCGCGACCACCACCGACCATGCCCATACGTATTTTTCTGCTCATGTTTCTTTAGGATTTTTTGACGAACTGCTTAGAAATAAAACCAAAAAAATCGGATTGAACCACACTTCAGTCCCGCCGAAGGCAAACCCGCAGGGTCGGGGAAAGATACAAAAGAACACAATACGGTTTGCAGCAAAGCCCTTTAGGGAATTGCTGCAAAAAACTTATATGACCTTATGTGCCTTATGTGCCTTATGTGGTTCAAAAAAAATCATGTGTTTCTAAACAGTTATCGTTTATAGTGTTAAAACAAAAATGTTTACAGCTTTCTAATCTTAATGTTTTTAAACCAGATCTGGTGCCCATGATCCTGCAGGGCAATATGTCCTTTCCTGGCATTGCCGTAATCGGGGAAATCTTCCCATTTGCCGGAGCCCTTTAATGCCTCCCATTCGGGGGTCCACAAGTCGTACTCCACCACTTTTTCGTTGTTGAGCCAGTGCTGAACATGGCCGTTTTCTACACGGATGCGGGTGTGGTTGTAGGTGCCTACAGGATTGGTAGCTACCCGTGATGGCGGATGCATGGCGTAATTAGCCCCCGACTTTTGCCAGTCTTCCAGCGGATCGGGGAATCCTTCATCGTCGATGAGCTGGTATTCCGGACCGGTAGCATATACAGTTTTGTATTCCGGCGCTTCCACTACGTTGAAGAATACGCCGCTATTGCCCGCTTCGGAGATTTTCCAGTCCAGGCTCAATTCAAAGTTGTCGTACTGTTCCTTGGTAATGATATCAGCGCCCAGGCCTTCCGGGCCCGCTTCACCCAGGGCTTGCATTTCGCCGTCGGCAATGTTCCAGCCGTAGAGGCTGTCTTTGCCGTACACGCGCCACTGGTCCATGCTTTTGCCGTCAAAGAGCAGCATCCAGCCTTCCTCTTTTTCGGTGGCGGTCAGGGTATTATCGGCGGGAGCGCCTTCTTTATTTTCTTCTTCTTCCGATTCGTAGGCGGCCTCGCTTTCGGATTGGCCGGTTTTTTCTCCGCTCTGGCAGCTCCAGGCGCCCAGCAGGAGAAGCAGGTAAAAGGGCAGGATTTTTCGCATAGGTTTTGAGTTAGTCCCGATTTTGCATTGGTAAAAAAAATTACTGAACAGTATTTCGTAGTGCAACCGCTAGTTTACTGAATTTTTGGGAAATAGAGAAATGGGGGGAGGGAATCGTGGAAGGAGAATCTTTATAACTCTTTAAAAATAAGTATTGCACAAAAAGATACTTAGTTCAGATAATGGCAAAGTGATATTCAGTAATGCTCAACGGAAGATAGTCATAGATGTTTTTTTACTGGTGATTTTTTGGCTTTCAATGGGAATAAAGCTATCTTTAAACGTATCAAACACAACTCAATAGCCGTCGTAAATGGCTTGAAAAGCACGGGAATGCAAAATTTCTGTGTGAAATTATTGATAACCCTATTGATAACCTATAAACCCTCCCAAACTGAAAGCCCCAAAAAGCAAAACTACTTCGGCTATCCAACCCAATGGAATAGAGCAAAATACCAAGCCTTTCTTTCAAAAAAAAGGAGAAGACTCCCTCTTTTCAGAACATGAACGTTCCCCCTTCGTGGAAGACAAGAAAGAAGCTTACTTCTTTGGGAATCAAGAAGCTAGAACACCATTCTTTTTACCCAATTCTATCCAACCCAAACTCAAGATTGGCCGGCCTAATGATCAATATGAACAGGAGACCGATGCTATGGCAGAAGAAGTAGTGGGAAAGTTATCAAAGGCAGATCAATCAACTCCAGGGACTGAGCCTGTTTCAGAGAAGGGCAATTGGCAGTCTCCCGTTTTCCGTTCGCAAACGGGGAATCAGATAGATAAGAGAGAAGAGGAAAACGAGCAAATACAAGAAGAAGAGGCTGAAGTGCAGCGAAGACCAATCTTTGAGAGTAATGCCGATCCATCTGAGGAAGAAATTCAGCGCAAATGTGTTGAATGTGAACAAGAAGAAAAGGTGCAAAAGAAGGCAACCCCAACCTTGATGACCAAATCCTCCTCTGGGGAAATGACTGCCACTCCAGATTTCCAGGAAGAACTTAATACTACCCAAGGCAAAGGCCAACCTCTGCCTGATGATACCCGCACCTCTATGGAATCAGCCTTCGGGATCGATTTTAGCGGAGTAAACATACATACCGATCAAAAAGCTACTGAAATGAGTCAAGGCCTGGGTGCTCAAGCTTTTACCCATGGCGCTGATATTTATTTCAATAAAGGGAAATATGAACCTGGTAGTACGGATGGGCAAAAGTTGCTAGCGCATGAGTTGACCCACACTGTTCAACAAGGGGGCGGAGCCGTCAAAATGGACGTTCAATTGAAGTCAGGTGACTATGAAGATATAGCAATATTGAATAGGGATCGGTCTGAAATTCAGGATTTTACAAATTTATATTTACAATTTGACAAAGGGTTTATTCCGGATCTTTTTTATGATACCGCCTTAAAAAACCAACCGGATGTTTATCTGGAAAAAACAACTTTAGTTTTAATAACCGGAAAAAATGAAACCAACTATTCAGTAGAGGTTGAGAAAGAGGAATTTGGTGATAGAGAATATTTTATTCCTTCCAATTTTAGATATGAAGGAGATTTTTCAGTAGTCGGAATTGCTGAAAAACGAATCATACAACAAGCGGAAAAAAAGCACGAGGAAGGGGAAATAGAAAATAATGATTATACCGGGTATAAAATAAGACTTAAAACCGGGGCAGTTCCCATTCAGTTGTACGCCGATCCCGAATTGACCGTGGAGGTGGGGGATTCAGTTAAGCCGGAAGAGGAATTGATTCTTTATGATAGGGTAGGTACAGCCTATCAAACTTTTGATGAAAACAGAAAAAAAAGATATCTAACCACTAATTTGAATCCGATTCATTTTAGTATCTCTGGTAGTACCCCGATCAGAAGAACTAAAGAAGCCAATCAAGACAAAGCAAAATTAACAAATCTAACCGGTTATGTGATCAAGCTAAAAGCCGGTGGAGTCAAATCTTTCCCTTATCCAAGTGTAGAAGTCGACTATCAGGTGGTACCACTGCCTGCTGGCCTCAGTTTATTCATTGAAGATAAAATACGGGATTGGTATCAAGTAGAACTAGAATATAATTTGTTTGATGAAGCGAAATTGGTCAAAAGGTTTATCCCCGCAAATCTCAAGCCAGATCATTTTGATGTTGTTGCCGCAGCATACCACAGTGCCACGGCAAATGTTGTCGATAAAAATATTAATCAAATAATCGATGAGATTTTTGGGACTCAGTACCAGGCTTTGGATGAGAGCAGGTATCGTGATGTGAGCATTAATTATGCACTTGTCAATACTATTTTGCAGGGCCTAAGTGCCTACAAAGCCGATTCGGAAGAAATGGTCATTAGCGCGCAATTGAGTGATAATGACCTTTTTGGAATGAGGGGAGAACACAAAGCTTTGATCATTAATAAGTTGATGGAGGAAGATGATGATCGGCATAAAGAAGAGATATTAAGGATTATTAAAAATACTGATCCTCGAGAGGTCAAATTCCTAAAACAATACCTGGGTGATGATTTCAATTTATATGAAGACCTCTATGGTTACTTTGACAGCACGGATAGTAAGAGAGAGCTGGCTCAGGCTTTGGAAAGAATCATGGGATCGGAAGGGGATGCCTCCAAGCTGAATAAATTGAGAAAACTCATCAGGGAGAAAGATTCCGGTATTGATACGGTACTTGAGTATACAACTTTAAGTGAATTAAAACAATTAACGTTTGATGAACGGAAAGAAGCGATGAGGCTTCTTCTTGAAGGTTCCTGGAGTTATATGGATGATGATGATGAGCAATCATTATTGAATTTGATACTGTCTACTCCCGGAGGTGACTTGCCCAAGCTCAAAAAATTGATTCATCCGATTTACTCCAGTTATGAGTTTCAGTCAATTGGTATAAAAGCCAAAGAATCGATTGAAAGAGAAGCCAATACCGGCGAGAACTATTATGAGAAAATCGTTAATAAGCTAGAGGTTGATACCGTCATAGCTGCTTTTTATGAATTTATTGGGTCCGGATTTAGAGATAAAGAAGAGAAAGATTCGGAGGAAGCTACAGGAGAAGAAGCTAAGGATGAACATGATATTGATTATGTGAAATTAGATCAATTTATCACCTATCTTGATGATGAGGATGACGATGCCCTTGAATTTGCGCGGTACCTAAATCCAACAGAAGTCAAGCTTCTTCCCGGTATACATGCCGTCAAACTGATTCGTCTGCTATTACAAGAAACCGTAAATGGCCCGGAAGAAGAAGCTATTTATGTCAATTTGTTTTTTAATGCTTCGGATGAGGCTAAAGTGAAGATTGCAGAGTATTTAAACAACTTTCAATTCTTTTACCTGGGTTTGGTTGATGCTGCGATTGATAATGAGCCATATAAATCAGAATACAAAAAAGCGCTGAATGGCGTATTGGATACTTATAAGGATTTGATGGACGAGATCAGAGCGCTCCTTCCTTCAAGAACCGGATTTTTTACGGATAATACCTTGGAAAAATTGGTGCCACTATTGTCTTTAGAGGCTATGGAAGGTTTTAAACCAGCAGAGAGGGTTAAGTTGATACTTACCCTTATGGGAGATTATAATACCCTGGTAAGCATATTTGGCGGCCCCGTGCTGACCCTGGTCGAGGCAGAGAATGAAACGGAAGGCATAATCAATTTGATTAAAACGGCCCCAGAGGATGACAAAAAACTAATTAAACATTATCTGGTAAAATTTGGCATTGATAAGAAGTTGGTTGAAACATCGTGGGTGTGGGATGAATATGAAGTGATTGAAACGATGGGTACTTTGAGCCCGGGGGTAGAAGACGGAGGAGATTTGGCAAATAAAAAGCAAGAAATAGATGATGCTATTGCCGAAGATGACCGTGTGAAGATTTTTGAAGCTATTGCTGCACTTACCTTCTCTCAAGCCGGAAGATTGACCTTTGAAGAGCGCCTTAAATATATTAAAGAAGCCGTTTCCCGATGGAGAGTTGGTTACGTTGGAGAGCCGGCTATACTTAAGTTGATTCAAAGTTGTCCTCCTGAAGATGGACTAAAACTCTACGAGGCCATGATGGCCAAGAGTGGAGACTTGTACGATCAGTTACACAGTTCACTTGATGGTGAGAGTTTCAATACTTTACATGCTGCCCTTCGGCAGCTTCCTTTTGAATACAAAATAAAGCAGGAAGGAGGTGCCGAGGAATATACCAAAGAGGCAGTCAAAATGAAAGACCGAGGGCTTCAGCACCCAAAAGTATTGCCTTGGGGAAGCCCCAATAGCCGGAATCATGATGTAAGCATGGTAGAAGCCAAAAAGGAACCTGCCAAGGGCGAGACAGATGACGGGGGAGAAGCTGTAGGAAGAGTAAAAGTCAAATTCCACCTGATTGGAAATAAAGAGAATTTATCTGCTTTTATAGCCAACCATTCTTCGACCGAGGGCTTCAGCAGTGAATATGTCGAAGCTGCAAATAAAAAGGAAAGTTACTACCTGATAAATATGGTGTTTGATGCTGATGAGTTTATTGGTGTCCGTATGTATGATTATAGCAAGTTTTTAGATAGTTACTTTGTCAAGCAGGCTGCCAACGAACAATATTTTGCAGATGCGGGGGGAGACATCAGAGTCATGCCTGCCATTAACCTCTTTGAGCTTGAGGTAGAGGATAATCGCAAGTTGGTTAGTGACTTGCTTACCGTACTCGAATTGGTGCTTATTTTCGCCGGAGGCATTGGTATTGCTACCAAGGCCATACGTGGAGTAGTGGCTATAATTGAAATAGCGCTGGCCGCCATTACTTTTGCTGTAAATCTATTTAGTGAGGAACTATCCAAGACGGCCGAAGGGCGGCAGTTTTTAATGCTGATGAATACCGCAGATGCGGCCTTTGGCTTACCGGGATTGGCCGTTTCCATATACAGGGGGTTTGGGAAGTATGTTCGTAAAGCCTGGAATTTGGCAAAAGGAACAGCTACGCTTGGGCCTGAGGCCTTACAGACCTTGCAACGGTGGGTAGATCGCCTGAGTGACCAGGAAGAATTGTTTGCAAAATTGTTCAAAGGAGATTTCGATCTCGATGGATTATCTCGCGAAATCAATAACATACCCGGAATTAGTAATAGCCATAAGAAGGCTTTGATAGATCTTGCTAAACAGAGATCAAAGTTTAAGAGTGTAGATGACTTTATCGCCTTTGTAATGGGAGAAAAGAAAGCAACGGAAGCCATTAGAGAAGGTACTAAAGCTTTGCTCTCAGATGCACCGGAAGAAGTTGCGGATATTATCAATACCGAAGGAAGGGCCGAAGCTGCACTGAGTATGAGTGAGGATGCTATTAAAAAAGTGGACGAATTCCTTAAAAATGCCAAAGCGAAAAAAACAGCAGAAAAAATAAGAAAATTACTAAAAGACCAACCTGACCCTGCAACAACGACAATGGTGTATCTAGCGATTCATGTTTCGAGTAACGACACCAGATTGGCGGGTAGAATATTAGATGCTTTTGGTAATAATTCTAAGGTTTTAGGTGAATTGCTCAACAGTACCAGAAAATTTGAGGACATTCAAACTTTTGTCAAGGCATCTCTCAAAAAACTGGATAACCTGGAGGCTGAAGAGGCCCTTCAATTTGCAAGAGATTTTGCCAGGATGGATGCTTCTATTCTTCCGGATGAGGTCTTTAATACTTTGGCGAATAAGCTGTTTAACAGGGCCAAACGTTTGGGATATGACGAATTGTATTGGCTAAGAAAGCACCTGCCAAAGTTAGATGACGCTGCAAGGCAAAAGCTGCTCCAAAGATTGAGCACCACGGATAGAAAAGTAGGAGAATTCATTGATACCATCAGGTTAGCTACAAAAGAGGGAGATATTGATGGTATAAACGACTTCCTTAAAGGCTTGAAGAAAGACAAAACGATTCTTGAACAGTTTCCTGACTTTAAGCGTAAATCTCCTCGTGAGCAAAAGCTCTCATTATTGGAAGGAACAGAAAGCAAATTGGCAGAAAAAATTCGAGATAAATCTTTAGGTTTACCAAAGGAAGTTGAGGCTAAATTGAATAACCTTCTGGATAATACGGATTTGATAGGTGATACTACCAGATTGGATGATGCCCGAGGTAAGGTCGTAAAGGCGATCAATAAATTACTGGGCGAAAATCTGGATATACAAAAAATCCGTAAATTGGATGAGATGGGTGTGCCAATACAACAAGGTTCAAGAGGAAGTATTTTTGAACATTGGTTGATCAAAAATTATGAATACCCACCAGGTACGAAAATTGCGCTCAACAGGAAGAAACTATTTAGAGGCGTTAAAGGGAAAAGTGATACCGCAAAAAATATTCAAATTGACGGATGGCATGAAAAAGGTAGAGTCCTTCTGGGGGTTGAAGCCAAACATATTAAAGGGATCTTAAGTGGGGAGCAAATAGAACAGTTGAAGCGGTATCAGGAATTGTTGATGAAACCCGGAAAATACAGTGGAGGTGAGTATGATAAAATTTTTATTAGCTATGTATTTAGCACAAAAGACGCCGCTTTGAAGAATCAGAATTTGATCAGACAACATTTAGGAAGAAATGCAGCCGTCCTATATGTAGATGAATTTGGCAAAATCGTTTCCGTATAACAGTAAAATCGTACCGATATATGTCTAGCATTGATGATAAATTGACTTTAAATGTCAGGATAAGCGAAGATGTTGCGCAAATCCAATTAATTATTGATCAACTGGATTTTTTAAATGACTTGTTTCCATTTGAATTAAGTCAGATTCAATTGGCAGATGCTAAACCAAAAGCAATCAGTGGCTTGCTTGATCCAAAGGTAAAGGAAGCTTTACTGCAGGAGATGTCAAATGACCAATTGGCTGTAGAGTTGACTAATGAGGACAATAGTTTCAGTTTTGTTTTTGAAACACATAGTGCTGCCTTTGGAATTTTTATTCAAACTAATCGACTGGAAAATTATGATTGGGATATCTTCCTAAAATCTTTTCATAAACTGGTAGAGATTTTTTATCCTGATTATGCAGAAGTTTCATTGATTGGAATTTCTCAGCGAATATTAATGGAACATTTCATTTGGGAAACTAGGACATTTAATTCTACATGTCTTGTATGGCTGCAATATTTTGGCTCCGAAGAATATGAAAAACAAGGTGGAAAAGCCATCCTGGAAAACCCCTATGTCGAAGCTGAAGAATTAGCTGGAGGTGTGGTGGTTAAGGTGGGAAAGACGCCCTTTGATGCCTATACACCTGAAGGTGAGGAGTTATTGGTCAATGCAACAAAAGCCTTGCCGCCAGTTATTCAAGATTAAATGGTTTTTATCAGTTAAACAAATAACCTACTCCTCCCAAAACAGCTCCATCGCAATGCGGTCTGCCAACAGCTTGCCACTGCCGGTCAGTACGTATTGATTTTCTTCCTGCCGGATGGTGCCGTTTTTGAGGTAGGGATCGGCTACTTTGAGGAAATAATCGGAAAAGTGGGTGCCCAGTTCGGCTACCTTTCGCAGGTCAACACCCCAGATGGTGCGCAGGCCGGTCATCACGTATTCGTTGTAGCGCTCTTCGGGGGTGAGTACTTCCTGCTCCGACCAGGTCTGAAGGTCGGGATTTTCGGTTTGCAGGGCTTTGATATAAAGGGCATTATTGGCCACATTCCAGCGGCGTGTGCGCGCCCCGTTGAAGGAGTGGGCGGAGGGGCCTATGCCGAGGTAGGGGGCTCCCTGCCAGTAGCTGGAGTTGTGGCGGGCGTATTGGCGGTTTCGGGCAAAGTTGGAAATCTCGTATTGCTCAAAACCACGGGCACGGGCGGCGGCCATCAGCATTTCAAACTGCCGGGCAGCCTGCTCATCGTCTACCGGCTGGGCTTTGCCGGTTTCCACAAAGTGTCCAAGGGCGGTCTTGGGTTCTACCGTCAGACAATAAGCCGAAAGATGGGGAATGTCGTATTGCATGGCAATGCGCAGATTATCGGCCCACTGCACATCGCTGGTAGTCGGGCTGCCATAAATCAGGTCGATGGTCAGCTGGTTGAAGCCGGCTTTTTGCGCCATTTCAATGCAGGCTCTGGCTTCCTGGGCATTATGCGCGCGGTTCATAAACTGCAAATCCGCTTCCGCAAACGACTGTACACCAATACTCAACCGATTGACGGGACTATCCCGTAGCACCTTCAGTTTATCCTCACTCAGGTCATCGGGATTGGCTTCCAGGGTGATTTCGGCATCCGGGGCTATGTCATGCAGCGCCTCAATTTTTTTGAATAAGCGATCCAGTTCCGCAGCCGTGAGCAGAGAAGGCGTTCCACCACCCAAATAAACACTTTCCAGTTTTTCGCCCTGAAGGTAATCCCGGGTCAGTTCCAGCTCTTTTTCCATCGCCTGTAATACCTCACCGCGCAATTTCAGCGTCGTGGAGAAGTGAAAATTGCAGTAGTGACAGGCTTGCTTGCAAAAGGGAATGTGAAGGTAGAGGCCGGACATGTTTTTAGTTTAGAGTGTAGAAGTTTAGAGTTTAGAGAAGGTCGAAGATAGTTATTCTACAGATTCTTTACTAGTGGGGATTCTGCTCTGGTCTATAAGTTTAAAGGTTAATGGTTAAAGTTTAGGCGGGGGAGGTGGTTGATGTGGCAAAGCTAATATATTCTGCAGATTCTTTACTAGTGGGAATTCTGATTTGGTTTAGAGGTTAATGGTTAAAGTTTAGGCGGTGTCTTACACTGAAGGAAGTTGACCTTTTTGGTTAACGGATAATGTTTCGATAAACAAAGAAAGTTGATTTGGATCGCCTAAAATCTTAGGTTGTTTAAAAGTAAAAACTTTCATTGAAGTTCTTTGATTTAGTGGTATGTTTTGAAGCTGTTGTTCAAATTGAACTGGCGAGAGCATATTCAATTCACCATGGGGGCAGTGATTTCGATTGTTGACAGCCTTGGCCAATAGGCGTTTTAGCTGATTAAATGATTTAGGCTCCCAGTGGATCAAATAATTGTTCTTGATAATGCCATTCAATCGTTCCATATGGGTGTTTTCATAAACGCTGGCGCACATGCTGATGCCGATGTTGTACTGCTTTAGCAGCTTGACGTAATCATTGCAGGCGTACTGGATTCCTTTATCAGAATGATGAATTAATTGATGACCTGTTTTGTGGATGTTTCGTGCCTTCAAAGCCATTTTGAGTAAGCTGATGCTGTGATAAGCATGAAGAGACTCTGATACCCGGCAGGCGATGATTTTTCGACTGTACAAGTCCATAATCATGCTGATGTAATAGTCGGTACGGCCTATTTTATAGTAGGTAATATCGGTTACCCAAAGTTGGTTTACATCTTTAAACTCTTTGTTGCTTAGCAGGTTCTGATAGGGGATAATGCGCGAGCCTTTCCAGCTTATTTTGGGGATTGGTTCGAGGGCATAACCTGCCATTTTTCCCAATTGTTCAAAGGCTTGACGACCGATTCCCTGAGGTTGGAATAGATAGTAGATCTTGGCCAACCCAATGACTGGGTGCATTTGCCTGGCTTGCTCCATTAAGCCGATATAATAGGCTGTGCGATCCGTCTTTGTTGCTAATCTGAGCATGTACTGTTGATGTGCCTGTTTGCTTAGACCCGCTATTTGATAAAGATTCTTCATGATAAATCTTTTTGGTCCAGACAATCCTTGGAAGTAGGACAGCACTTGGTGTCGAAATTTTTTTTTAGATCGACATTAAGCTCTTCAGAGCTGATTTGGACTAGCATTTCCAGGTAATCAATGTGCAGTTGTTTTTGACCGATGACGCGTTCCAACTCGGCAACGCGTTCTAATAATTGCTTCGTCTTTTTTGCTTCACTTTCCATTTGAACGACTTGGCGAATGCCTTTTTGATGATTAATCGAGTATTTGTGTAGCCACCGATAGATGGATTGCACCGATACTTTGTACAATTTACTAAGTTCTGGAACAGTGATCAAGCCCGAATCTAGCTCCTGGACTTTTTGACGCTTAAACGTATCACTAAATACGCGTTGTTGACGCAGTTTACTCTTCGGAGTATTCGATAAGTTTCCTTTTTTTGACATCTTTAATGACTTAAAAAAAGGTCAACTTTTTATAGTGTAAGACACGGGGGAGGTGGTTTAGGAAGTTTAGAGTTTAGGGGTGTAGAGTTTAGAGAATGTCGCTTGGGTATTGTGCAAATGCTTGAATTTTGGGAAGGCTGCTCTATTTGTCGGTTTAATGGTTAAAGTTTATTTTTTGGACGCAGCTATTTATGCTGTAGATTTTGTTTAAGTCTAGCGTATTTGCGGCATTAGATATTGAAGGAGCCGTTCTCTAAACCTTTTAAACGTGCCGTCCGACATTAAGATTTAACGAATTAGTCCGACAAAAAGATTTGAAAAAAAAATAGTTCATTGACACATAGTTAGATTAAAAAGGTTTTCTGCTGAAAATCTGGGATCAGGAATAGACACCAGTATTGTGCCTTTGGAGTCCCTAAATAACCAGGCGATATGATTTGGGTCAAATTGAACAAAGACATGTTGGTGTTTATATTTTAAGCCTACCTGGAAAGTTTTTCCATAGATGGCCGTGTGTCCTGCCGAACTTACTTTTCTGGGATAGACAGCCTGAGCGAGGTATTGATAGGCTTTTTGTTCATCGAATAGTGTTTGTTCAAATGGCCGCTGAGTACAGTACAAATCTTCAAAAACCTTACTTCGTGTTACCTTTCCAATGCGTTTGACGGGGAAATGATCTCTTTGTATTATACATACTTCATTGAGTTTTTCTTGCATTTGCTCAAGGCTTTGGCATCGATCGACTTCGGCCCAACGACTAGCCGTACCTTGGTTACTTTCCACTGTTGCATTATCCTGTGGTCGCCGTGGACGATTCAAAATTGGGGTAATGCCCCAAGCCACCAGCCATAAGGAAAGAATTGGAATGACATCGCGGGTAGGCACCCCAAAGGGGCTTCCATTATCCGTGCGTATAGCTAAGGGTAGGCCCCATTGTTTAAATGTGCTAAGTAGCAGTGTTCGAATTTCATCCACTGAAACATTACATATCCTTCCCAGGGGGAAAAGCCTTGACTTGAAGCAAGGCCGCTGTTTTTTCATCAGTAATATTTAAAAAGCATCGCTCATCGCCATCAGTCCCCTCAATACGTTCTTTGGCATCTATTTGCCATGTATCATGGGCTTTGCGAGAACGATCCAACGGTGGCCTCATCGGAAGTTTAGGCTTAGGTAGATCATTGCGTTGTGTAGCTAGCCGCCGTTGATAATGTCGTTCACTTTGGAGTAACAAGTCAGGATAGGCTTGTCTAATCCGAACTAAAATGTAGCCTACGCCCCAAGTAGGGTGAAGATGCTTCAACAAACGAACTAAGCGAAAAGACCGTTCGGCTCCTTGCTCTTGGGACCGACCGCAATTGTTGTAGCGAGGCACTAAACCCAATTCTTTGGATTCTTGGTAACGAATACAGATCGTCCGTACTGTATTATAGCTAACGCTATAGCGATCTGACAAACTACTGTAGGACGCTCCTTTTTCATAGGCTAACGCTATTTGCTGACGAAGTTGTAGTTCTTTTGCTTGCGCCATGATCCTTTTTATTTGAGTAATCTAACCAATATGTCAATGAACGTTTTTTCAAATCTTTTCGTCGCTAAGATTCGTTAAATCTTAATGTCGGACGGCAAAACGCTAAACGCTAAACTGGAAAATCATTCTGAAAATTCTGTTCTTGTTTACAGAGGAGATGCATGATTTTCCTAAATCCCAAAACCTAAGACCACCTCCTTACAAAAATCAAAGCCGCCGGAGGTTGATCATCTCCCGGCGGCTTTGAAAGTGCTTCTAGTCTTAATCCAAATTCACACGGCCGTAGCGGTTGCCGTCTTCGTATTTGACGAGGTAGGCGTTGCTGAAGCCGCTGTTTTGGATGCTTTGCAGGGCCGATTCGGCGTCTTCCTGGCTGAAGAATTCTGCTACCAGTACGCGGGTCAGGCCGCGGGAGGGAATTTCTTCAGTGTCAAAGCGTCCGATAGAGGAGATGGCGGCGTATTTGCTGTTGTTAGGGTCAAAGGTTTTGACTGCCGCAATCTGAATCTTGTAGTACACACCCCGGTGTTGTGGCGCTGAGGTCACGTATTCCAGGTTATCCTTGGCGGAAGTACCGCGGGCGGTATAAGTCACGCCCGGTTCGGACAACGGTGGCTCCGGGGAAGTTGTTGGACGTGTGTTAGTAGGATTGCGATTAGGATTGACCGGAGGGGTACCCGGATCAACGGGCTCCATCACCATAGGCTCATCGTCCATGCCTTTTGCCAAAAAGACGGGTTGACCGTAGGTGAAGGTGTTTGGGTCGTCGGTCACAAACTGATAGGAGCCTGCCTGGTAGCCATCACGACTGATCTCTACCCGGAAGCTGCGGTTGGGCAGCAATTCAAAATTGTAGCTACCACTGGCAAAATCTTTGCTGATCAATAAATTGTCGGAGCCATCATCAAAAATCTGGTAGAGGGATACGGTGATATTGTTCAACAATCCACCCGATTCCTGGTCGTAGGCATTGCCCTTGAGGCTGATGCGCTTGCCACCCATTTGCAGCTCAAAGATATCAGTGTCGGTGGTATTGTTCTTTTCGCCACCAAAGACGCGGTTGGAGACAACAAAGGCACTGGCACCATTTGGATTTTTGATATAAAAGTAGTCATCCGCCGGTGAATTGATCGGCATACCGGCATTTTCAGCCGGACTCCAGGTGGTTTCTTCTCCACGGGACTTAAATATATCAAAACCACCAATAGAAACCAGACCATTAGAGGCAAAATAAAGTGCGCCCTGATCCATGCTATAGAATGGCGTAATCTCGTCACCGAGAGTATTGATGGTTGCACCCAGGTTGATAGGGAAGGTGAAGTCGTTATTGTCCGTTCCCATGTCGCGGGCCGCGTACCAGATGTCCATACCACCCCGTCCGCCATCGCGGTTGGAAGCGAAGTAAAGGATTTCCTGACCATTTTGCTGCACGGCAAACGGATGCGTGGCCGTAACGCCCTTCATGTTGATGTAGTCAGGCAGTCGCTCGGGTTGTGACCAGGTGGTGCCTTCTCTTTTGGTCACGAAGATTTCACAGCGCGTATTCAGATCATCCCAATAATTGTCATTGCTACAGATGGTGAAGTACATGCGCTCACCATCTTGTGTAATGGTGGCGTTGGCGTACTGTCCCTGCGAAATGATCGGGAAATTGCCGGGTGTGCCGGCCTTGGTCCAGCTGTCACCAATCTTGCGCGAGCTATAGACGCGGGCCTTGCCGCCCATGGAGGAGGAGAAGTAGATCTGTTCTGCGCCCACAGGAAATGGTGCAAACTCTGCGGCATCGCTATTGATCTCGGAGCCAGGATAGAGCACTTCAATGCTGCGATCGGCCTGAGCAGGCAGTGCCATACCCAGTTCGGCACCCTTGATTTCGGTATTGATCACATCCTGCAAAATGGCTTTGCCATCGCCGGTGTAGTTGTCACCAAAGCTCTGAAAGGCCTCGATGGCTTTGTCGTACTGGCCATCCTGCTTGAGGCTACGGGCATATTTCAAACCCACCAATGGGTAGTTGTTGTTTTCGTCTTTCACGTGCTGGTAAGCCTCAGCGGCTTTGCGATAATCGCGAATGATGTAGTAGGCTTCACCGGCTTTGTAAATGAGGTCTTTTTTGCCTTGCTTTTTCTGCCAGGCTTGTTCGTAATTGGCGGCCGCCTCTTCGTATTTGCCTTGTTTTAGCAAATCATCGGCTTCTTTGCTGAGCTTTCTCCAGCTTTGGGCCGATAATTGGCCAAAAATGCTGATTCCCAGAAGGATAAGAATGATTTTTTTCGCCATCATAAGTGTATTCTTAATCGTTAAAAATGATTATGTAGTTTCTTGTATCAACTTTTGTATAACAGGTGCAAAATGCTGGTGTTCTAGTTTTTGCACCTTGTGGGCAATTTCTTCGGCATCGTCCTGGTCAGTAAGGGCGCAGGAGGCTTGAAAAATGATGTCCCCTTCGTCGTAACGTTCATTTACGTAGTGTATTGTAATGCCACTTTCCTTTTCACCGGCTTCCTCAATGGCCCGGTGCACGTTCATGCCATACATGCCCTTGCCACCATATTTGGGCAACAGGGCTGGGTGAATGTTAATGATTCTGCCCGGATATGCCTTTACCAGATAGGCCGGTACCAGCCAAAGAAATCCGGCGAGTACGATCCAGTCAATCTGGTGTTGTTTCAATGTGGATAAAATGTCCTGGGATTCGTAAAATGAGGCTCTGTTGAGCACCAATTTATGGAGGTGATGCTCAGTAGCCAGGTTTAGTACAGGGGCAGAGGGTCGATTGGATATGATTAATTCGACACTAATATCCTGGTTTTCTTTGAAATATTCAATTATTTTCTTTGTATTACTGCCAGTTCCCGAGGCAAATATGGCTATTTTTTTCATTTATAAATGAAAATTAAGGTGTTTACAAGGTTATTCGGTAAATCTCAGGTTCGCAAAACGGTATTGCCGTCCCCTTTCTCCGTATACGAGCATACGGCGACTGCCGGTTTGTTTACAAATTTTGGGTCGTGTCAAAATCTCGGCATCGCGGTTGGTGAACAGGGGATAGGTGGTCAATGAACCATCCTTGCGCACTTCGGCCAACGCCACTACTGAATAGCGGCCGTTAAAGTAGTGAATGCGGCGGCGTCTATCGGGGTCTTGCCCAAAATTGCGTGCATTGTCATTGAAGATGAAGTAAATCTTGTCGCGCACAATCGACATGGCATAGGAGGAGAAATAGCCGCCATCGTTAAGCGTTTCCTGTCGCTTGGGAATGCGGGTAGCCCATTCAATCTCTCCCGTTGGCCGAATGTTGACGACAATGATGTCATTGTAATTGTAATAAAAATCCGTGCGACGCACGCCGGTAAAGTCCCAGTAAGATTGTTCAAAAATGAAATATTGCTCCGCTACCAGCACCGCACCGCCATCGGAGCGCAGCACCAGGTCATTCAGCGCGTAGCGATAGAGCTCCGGCGCCCGGTTTGTATTACCCGATTCTTCTGCCCGCTGGGCGCGGTTGCGCTGCCCTTCCGACATGTATTCGGTTAGAAAATCAAAGTCGAAGGGTTTTAAATTGACATTGTACACCTCCTTGCTTTTGGCGTCAAGCCGGAAAAAGTAGGTGCCTTTTACACTGTAGGTTCCCTTCTCGGAATAGAGCCCCGAGCACACCAGGTTGCCGTCATCCGCTACGCGGAAGGTTAGGTCCGTAATGAATTTATCGTTCAAATCAATGCGGTATTCTTCAAAATCTTCCCCAGCATTGGTGTAAGCCAAAATGGAGTAGGTATAGGTGGGTTTTCCTTGCCTTCTGGTGTGGATCTTATCCTGATAGCTTACGCCCAACATGTACACATTTCCGTCCTTGTCTACCCGGTACTCCTCGATGGAAAAGCGGTCATCGTTGTAGGGCAGTACGATATCCTTGCTCCACATGGGTTCAAATTGATCATTGAACACCCGCAGTGCGAAGCGTTCCGGTTCGTTGCGCTGGTAGGGTAATTGATTGTAGATCAACACCTTTGAGCTGTCGCGGGAAAGGATCAGGTTAAAAGCACCTTCCTTGTATTTATTGCGGGTATCGATTTCGGCAATCATATCGAGGCTGCGTGAAGGCAATAGGCGATCACTTAGTTTTTGGGAAAAGAGGTAGTTCTTTTTCTTAGCCTCATTGTTGAAGCTGGTCAGCAAATAGATTTCCCCGCCGATCATCACCATATCTTCAAATTCCCGTTTTTTACCCTTGTATTTCAGGTCCAGCTTTTGGGAACGCTTGAGTTTATTGTCGCTATTGTAATACTCAATGTAGGCGATGTCTTCATTGGAGAGGCTTGTATTTTTTAGCCGTAAGGCATAAAAGCCATAAGATCCTGCAGCAACAATCTTGCTGAGGTAGGAATTGCCGGGTTCTCGGAGTTCTTCTCCCCAGCTAATCATGGCGGGCAGGTCGTAATCCTGGGCCAGCAGACCGGAAAGGCTACCCCAAACCAGGAGTGTGATGCAAATGATATTTTTCATAGTCTTTTCTTTAAATACAAAAAAGTGTAAACCCTGGCTCATGGGTTTACACTTTTTTATTACAATTATTTATCAACACAATGTGGTGGTTTACTACTAGAGTTGTTCTGCTGGGGTTATTTCGGGTGCAAATTGCTCCTTTTCTTCCCACACTGTGCCTTTTCTCAGTCGTGTGGCTGAGGCTATACTCCTTCAATCCCGATAAAGTATCGGGATCGCGTGGTCGAAAATGGGCTAATTTTCCCACCAAACTACCCCAGCAGAACAACTCTATTTTATTTCGCGATACTTGGAGGCATTGGCCGGGTCGATCTTGACCATGGCCCGCATCACCTGATTTTGTTCCGGCAGGGTACCCCGCTTGAATATTTCTACAATCTCCTGCGATTTGGTGGAAGAAAACAGCGCCAGAATCATGGTGTTGGGATACGATTGATTGACTACGGGTAGTACATCCAGTGATTGAGCCATATTGGCGCGACCCACATCCGCATCGTTGGCCATCAGGTCGAGGCCCATACGGTGATAGTCATACATGGCTCTGCGCAGCGATTTTGTTCTTGGCGAAAGGATGTTTTCAATCAGCCAAAAGCGGTTGCGATTATTTCCCGTAGAGGTCCAGCCGGGATTATTTGATGCCGCTGAAGGCGGTACATTATTGACAATATCCTGTGCCCGCTGTAAATACTCTTCCCCGCCGAGCGGTGCAAAGGAATCGTAATCCATGCCCAGCATGATGTGTACGTAGAAGGCCAGCACGGACGACAGATTGTCGTTGTAGTTATTGCGGCTATACACCACCGGTTGGTATTGCTCGTAAGCGAAAGTGACATCCTTGTCGATGTAATTCAGCATCGGCGTCTCATAGTCACTATCATACACCGGGCGCGAAGATTGTACGGCCAGGTGTGCCTTAAAACCATTGGGAGGATATTCTTCCTGGATGGTCAGCAAGAAGTTGCAATTGATGCGTTCTTCGGTTTCAAAAACATCATTGGTCCACTTCTGGTTGTTGAGAAATTCTACTAGTGTTTGCTCCAGGGTTTCAAATACCTTAGGGTCGGTCACCTGAAGTTTTTGAGTATTGACCTTTACTGTGGCGTTGAGTTCCTGGCCATTCAGCAGGGCGGCCATTCCAATGCAAATCGCCAGCGCGAATAGTTTTCTTACTTGCATGTTGTGCTAAATCTTGTTAGTATTCATTAAAAGCTGTTCTACCTCATTGAGAATGTCACTGGCAACAGCTTCCTTTGACTTTAACTCATATTTGTTGATCTTATTGTCCCGATGAATAATGGATATCTTATTCGTTGAGGTATTGAACCCCGCTCCTGCATCGCGCAGGGAGTTGAGGACGATAAAATCGAAATTTTTCTTTTCCAGTTTTCCCTTTGCATTGTTTTCTTCCTCTTGGGTTTCCAGCGCAAAGCCGATCAACAACTGGCCTTTCTGCTTATCCTGGCCTAGTGTGGCGGCGATATCCGGATTCTTTGTCAATGCTATGGTAAATGTATCACTTTTCTTCTTGATTTTCTGGGTGGCTACTTCCTCTGGCCGGTAATCTGCCACGGCGGCAGCGAGGATGGCCACATCCGTTTTGGGGAAGTGGTCTTTTGCGGCTTCAAGCATTTCCGTAGCAGTTTGGACGTTGATGGTCTTTACGGCAGCAAGCGCGGGTTTGAGGTGGGTTGGCCCCAAAATGAGGGTGACTTCAGCACCACGTGCAGCGGCGGCTTCTGCCAGGGCAATGCCCATCTTTCCGGAGGAGCGATTGCCAATAAAACGAACAGGATCGATGGCTTCGTACGTTGGTCCGGCGGTAATCAACACTTTTTTTCCCGAAAGGGCAGCCGATTGCTTAAAGTAGGTATCGAGAAAGGTCACTATATCCTCGGGTTCGGCCATGCGGCCTTCTCCAACCAGTCCGCTGGCCAGTTCACCGTGTGCTACCGGAATGAGGTGATTGCCAAATTCCTGAAGGCGGGTTACATTCTCCCGGGTGGCGGGGTGCTGCCACATATCCAGGTCCATGGCCGGCGCAAAGAATACCGGGCACCGAGCCGAAAGATAAGTGGCTACGATAATGTTGTCACAAATGCCGTGCGCCATCTTCGAGAGGGTGGTGGCGGTTACCGGGGCAATGACCATAGCATCAGCCCATAGGCCCATCTCTACGTGGTTGTTCCAGCTATCTTCAGCGCTGACGGCAGTATGAACTTGATGTTTGGAGAGGGTGGAAAGCGTCAATGGGCTGATAAATTGAGTAGCGGCTGGAGTCATCAACACCCGAACTTCGGCTCCGGCTTTGACCAGCAGGCGGACCAGAAAGGCCGCTTTGTAGGCAGCAATGCTACCCGTAATGCCCAGAATGACCTTTTTGTTTTTTAGCATTGAAAATGAAGATAATCGGGTAGTAAACTTAACGTAAGATGACGGCTGCCCGTACCGGACAACCGTCATCTGTGCTTCATGGAAGCAGTGTATTGCTCCATGAAAAAGTAGATTGCAACAGGATGCTTAGTCTTCCAGCATGTCCTGATCTCTTCTTCTTTTTTCGTTGTACCGGTGGTACACTTCGCCTTGCAGGTATTCATCTGTAGCGATGATTACCGGGTTTGGCAAACGCTCGTAAAACTTGGAAATTTCGATTTGCTCCTTGTTTTCATTGATTTCTTCAATGGTATCGGAGGTTACCGCAAATTCTTCCAGCTTCTGGTGTAGTTCGTGCTTGAGGTCTACAGACAGTTGCTTCGAACGCTTGATGATGATCGCCAGGGTTTCGTAAATGTTTTCGGTGTTCTGCACCATCTCGCCAATATCGCGAGCTTTAACATTAGGATCGAGGCCCTGAACTCTTGTCTTGATATCCGACATCTGTCAATTGATTTAATTGTTTCTTTGAATCTTCTAACATTTGCTCTACCTGCTTGGCGTCGCTACTTTCCGGGTATCTGGCCAGAAATTCAGTAGCACGCTCCACAGCATCGCGGTATCTGGGTTCCTGTTTTTCAACAAAACTGTTATCCGCCAGCAAATAGGCTGCACGGATGATGCGGTAGCGCACCTCTTCAGCCCGGGTGGTTTCCGGGAAGTCCTTCAGTAGGTTTTCAAAAGACTGAATAGCCGCCTGATACTGCCGCAAGTCAAAATAAAGTATGCCCTGCTCCAACGCCTTGCGCTCCAGCTTGGCACGCATCTCGTCAATCAGCTGATTGGCTTCCGTCACCCGCTCACTTTGCGGATAAGTATTGATAAACAGCTGTAAGTCTTCAATTGCCTTCGCTGTGTAGGTCTGATCCAGCCGGAAGGTAGGAGACATCTTATAGTTGCTGTATGCCGCCATGAAGTCCGTCTCTTCCCGGTATTGACTGGAGCTGTAGGTGCTGGAGAAGTTATTAAAGTAGTAAGCCGCCAGAATATACTGGTTCGTATAGTAATACGTGTAAGCGTAGCGGTAGTAAATCTCCTCGGCCTCCTTTTGACCGCGATAACTGCTGATCACCAGCTCGTAAAGCGATTGGGCCTTGTCGAACTCCTCTGCCTCGTAATACTGATTGGCTTTTTCGTACATCAGCTTGGGATCACCACTGATTCTGACCTTCTCAAATTCACTCTTGCAGCCACTGGCCAACAGTAAAATAAACCCACCAAATAACGCTAAAGAAAAAAGCTGTTTTTTCATAAGTCCGCAAAGTTACGGTTTTTAAAAAATTTGTGCAATGATTGTATTGAGTTTTAGCGATTTAAACACATTTTTAGTATTATCGCCAATTGTTTCCACTACCTTTCGGTCGGAAGAAAGACAGCCAATGCTGTGCAATGGTTGGTTGAAAGTGAAAAATTGCAGACTTTTCTGATGAACCATCTCGAAGACTTCAGGATATATTACAATCATACCATCTATCCGGAGTTGGTCCGGTTGGAGCGGCACCGCATCCGACTCATTCGGCTGATTTTTACCTCAGTAATTATCGGGTTATTGATGGCTGGAGTGCTGCTGTATCTGGGCATTTTTCTATTGGCCATGCTGCTGTCCCTGCCGGTGGTGGTCTACATCAGCTATCTGGCATACCGCATTCAGCGCTTTCGGCAAACGTTCAAACCGCAGGTGATGAACCTCATCCTGGACTTTATGAATGGGCTGCCCAACTATGCCGATTTGAAATACGATCCCAAGAAAAAACTGGAAAAGCCGGTTTTTCTACAAAGTGGCATTTTTGTGAGTAGCGGACAATATTATCAGGGGGAAGATCACATTAGCGGCAGAGTAGGTGAAATGGATTTTGAGCTTTGTGAACTCGATGTGCGTGAGATTTCTCCGGTCAGCAATAAACTGACCACGATCTTTGAAGGCGTTTTCCTGAAAGCCATTTTTGGAGAGGAGGCCGAAGGGGCCATTGTCATTTGGCCACGCAAGCAACGCCAGTACATGACCCGAAGCATTAAAGCCTTTAACTGGAAGGGTGGAGAGAATAAAGATGATGAAATTCTCAATGAAAAATTTCGGGAGAAATTCCTGGTTTACGCTACGGAAGATACCCATGTGGTGGGCATTTTATCAGACCCCATGCAAGATTCTTTGGTCAATTATGTAGAAGAAACCGGAAAAGACATTTATCTTTCGTTCCAGGATCGAGAAATCTATGCCGGTATCAGCGAGCCCCGCGACCTGATGGAGCCCTTTGTACTTCGTTCTAACCTTAGTTTTGATCTGGTTCGTGAATTCTACCGGGACATCGAACTGGCGCTGCGCATTGTGCAGGATTTCGACCAAACCCATTAAAAAGACCGGTTTTGAGAGGACCGTCTGATTGTATCAATCCATCCCTTATCTATTAAAAGCTAAATTCGTCCCTATGCTTGATTAAATCCAAGCCATGGAGATGATATTTTTTTGCAATAAAGAGACTTAATACATTCAACAACATCTAATCTTTTGAGTAATGAGACCAATGTTTACGTTGTTCCTTTGCTTACTGCTATGCCACAGTATTCAAGCACAAAGACATTATGTCGATCAAAATGCAGAAGGGGGAAATGCAGATGGAAGCAGTTGGGAAAATGCATTTGCCGACCTGCAGACAGCCCTGGCCGCTGCTGAAGACGGCGACACCATCTGGGTAGCTGCCGGAACGTATTATCCAACCACCGGCACCGACCGGGTGATTTCTTTCGAGTTAAAAGATGGGGTAGCCATGTACGGTGGCTTTTCCGGATTGGAGGCCACGGTGGAAGAGCGCATTCCCGGAGCCTACCAAACCATCCTTAGCGGCGATATCGGAACGCCTGGTGATCCAACCGACAATACCTATCAGGTGATCCGCTCCTTTGCCAATTCGGCTACCACCCTGGTCGATGGTTTTACCATCCGCGATGGACAAGCCACTTTTTCCAGTAATGCTAATGAAACCCTGAATAAGGGTGGAGGCCTTTATCTGGCGGTCAATAATGCACATCTGACAGGGCTTCCACAATTTGTCAATTGCCATTTTCAAAATAACCGCGCGGTCAACGGCGGAGCCATTTATTGTCAGGCAGAAGGCCCTATGCAGGTTGCTTCACCGATCCTGATCAACTGCCGATTTACGAATAACCGGGCCAATATTTTTGGCGGAGCCATCTACAAAAAAGGCTTTCACGGACCATCGGGCTTTACCGTAGAAGGTTGCTCTTTTGAAGGCAACCGTGCCTTTGTTGGAGGTGGAGCCATCTCAGTAGCCTCGCCATCGGGTACGATGAACTTTGTGGGGAACAACTTTCGGGAAAATATCTGTCAGGGAGAAGGCGGAGCTATTCATCTGGATATCTTTGCCGGCAATGGCAACCTGCATTTTGAAGATTGCCTCTTCCTGGACAATGTAGCTCAGGTAGGCGGTGGCTTCTATTACGCCTATTTTGGCTTTAGCCCCATGGAAAACTTCGATTTTGAATTTGTGGATTGTCAGTTTGAAAACAACCTTTCAGAGGTGACAGGAGGAGGAGCGATTATGCTGCAGAACTTCTATAATCATACGGCCTTAAAATTGTACCGGACTTCTTTCAGGGAAAATCGGCAAAATGACACCCAGTCGCCGGGAGATGCCATTCACTTTGCCCTGGCTGATGGCGGCAGCGGAATGGTGGATATTCAAAACTGCGAATTTATCAATAATGGTATCGATAAATCCGCTTACGGAGGGCTCTACATCAATATTGGCGAACAAGCTAGCTTTTCCCCGCAGGCCGAAGTCATGATTGCCAATAGCTTGTTTGCACAAAACGGAGGTGCGCTGGGCCTGATCAATGGTACGGGAAGCCTGAACACAACTATTCAAAACTGTACCTTCCACAGCAATGGTTCTTTTCCCATTCAAAAAACGGTGGATGGAGAGGGCAGCATTACCAATACAGTTCGCATTAGCAATAGCATCATCTGGGAGTCGCAAACGCCCCCCAATCATATTTTGAACGTGTTGGCAGCGCCTGTGCAAAACCTCAATGGCTTTAGCATTGATCATTCGATTGTTAGTCCGCAACTGTGCTCCATGGCCGAAAATGGAGAGGCTTGTGGCGAAGGGGTTCTAGAAGGGATATATCCCGTATTTGTCGATACACTCGGGCAGAATTATCATCTGGCGGCTTGTTCTCCGGCGCTGAATATTGGCCTCAATTCCGGACTGGACACGCTGGCTTTCACAACCGACCTCAGCAATAATGCCCGCATCATGGAGGGGCAGGTAGATTTGGGCGCTTTTGAGCGTGAAACATTCAATATGAATTTGTTGGTGATGGATACAGTGACCTGTCCGAATAATCCCTCAGGAGCGGTCAATGTTTTTGGCAACGGTACCCCGCCGATGTTGTACCAGTGGGATAATGGGCAAACCACCGGAACCTATTCGCATAATCTGGCGGCGGGGCATTATACTTTTACACTCACAGATGCCCTGGGGTGTGAAGATAGTGCCGAAGTATCGATCGCCGGACCCTCCCCACTACAATGGGAATCAGAAACTGCCGATCCTTCGATGTACAATGCCACGGATGGGTTTATTAATTTTACAGTAATGGAAGGAGGTACACCTCCTTTTTCCTACAACTGGAGTAATGGAGCCACAACGGCTTCGCTCAGCAATATCCCCGCCGGAGAATACCAGCTTACGCTGACCGATGGCAATGATTGTGAAGATCAATTTACGTTTGTGCTCAACAATCCTCCCAATAGCACGATTGAGGCCGGTGTAGGGACGATCAGGCTTTCGCCAAATCCAGTGGGAGAAGGGCAGGTCCTTCGCATTCTATTGCCGCAGGAGGGCGATAGCTGGGAGATCAGCGCATTTAATGTGCATGGACAACCCGTGGGGAAATGGGCTTTGCGCCAAATTGGTCAGGAAGCACTGATGACCATTCCGGATTGGCCAACGGGCGTTTATTACCTTCATTTGAGCAATAATTTGGACCAACATTTCGTCCGTAGAATATTGATTCACTAATCCAATCGGACAAAATGACGGGCAAAAGCCACTTATCTGTACTGGTAGGTATTGTTTTTTTATTGACCATGTGTAGCTCTGACAGCGATCAGGGAACACCGCCACCTCCTTACGAATTAACGAAGAAGCTGGCGGAGACCTATCAGCGTTATCAGGAAAAGAGTATCACGGATCGGCGGTTTAAACACAGCGATATTGTTCCCTTAATCCAAAAGCTGGGAGACGGTTTCGAGGTGGAAACTGCGGGCCAGTCGATTGAGGGTAGAGATATTTATCTGGTCAAAACCGGAGAGGGTCCGGTGAAGGTACTCCTATGGTCGCAGATGCACGGTGATGAACCCACGGCCACCATGGCCATTATGGATATCTTTAATTTCCTGAGTCAGAGTGACGAATTTGATGCCTTGCGGAAAGATTTGCGTAAGCAACTCACCATTTACTTCATTCCCATGCTCAATCCGGATGGCGCTGAGCGTTTTGAGCGGCGTAATGCATTGGGTATTGACCTCAACCGTGATGCCGCTCGTTTGCAGTGTCCCGAATCAAAAATTCTCAAGCGCATCCGCGATGAGACCGATGCCGATTGGGGCTTTAACCTGCACGACCAAAGCCGCTATTACGGAGCGGGTAGTGAGGCCAAGACAGCAACGCTTTCATTTTTGGCCCCAGCCTACAATGTGGGAAAAGACATCAATCAGGTACGTGGTGATGCCATGCGCCTGATCGGCTGGATGAATACCCAATTGCAGCCATTTATCCCTGGACAAATTGCCAAATATTACGATGGTTTTGAGCCTCGCGCCTTCGGCGATAATATTCAGAAATGGGGCACGAGCACCATCCTGATCGAGTCGGGTGGTCTGGCCAATGACCGCGAAAAACAGGAGATTCGTCAGCTCAACTACCTGGCGTTGCTCACGGCTATGGATGCCATCGCCAATCGCCGGTACGCGCCGGTGGGTCTCAATGAGTACAACAAGATTCCCTTCAACAACGGCAATGCCTTTCACGATTTGCTGCTCCGCGAGGTGGAAGTGGAAAAGGAAGGCAATTGGTACACCGTAGATCTTGCTTTTCGCAATAACGAAAGAGACCTGGAAGACCACCGCGATTTTACCTTCCGCAGCAGTATTTCCGACATTGGCGATTTGTCGATTTATTACGGGTACAAAGATTTTCCCGGTAAGGGATATCGCGCCCTTCCCGGCAAAGTATATCCGCAGGTTTTACCGAATATCAATGCCGTACAAAAGCTCGATGTGGCCAAGCTCTGGCAAGAGGGCTACACCAGTGTGCGCCTTCAGGTATTGCCTCAGGGGCAAATGTACAGCTGCTATCCGCTGCAATTACTACCCAGCAATGGCAATGCTGAAACCGATATTTTGCCCGGTACTAACCCTGGGCTTGTGCTTCAGCAAGAGGGGCAAACGAAGTTTGTAGTGGTGAATGGGTTTTTGTATGATGTGGAAGAAGAAGTGAGGTGGGGGAAGTGATTTATTGCTTGGTCCCCAAAACCTAATCCACTGTGCTTTGTTCCGAACCTGGAACAAATGATCAACAATGAAACGCGGACTACTTTGGTTTCGGACCGATTTGCGGTTGAGTGACAACTTAGCTCTACAGGCGGCGCTGGAAGAGCGTGACGAAATTATCCCCATTTACATCCTGGATGAGCGATGGCTCGAAAAGGACCGCTGGGGCTTTCAGCGGACGGGGCCTTTTCGCTTGCAGTTTTTATTGGAAAGCCTGCATGACCTGCGCGAGCATTTGCGGGAAGTGGGGAGTGATTTGGTGGTGAAAGTTGGTCGACCTGAAGTAATGCTGCCTGAATTGGCGCAAAAATATGACTGCTCCACGCTGTATTGTAGCAAAGAATACACTTACGAGGAAATTCAGATGGAGAAGGCGTTGGAAGAGCAACTGTCGGTGGCTTATTTTCACAATAGTCCGATGATTCACCCGGAGGATTTGCCTTTTTCGATTGAAAAGCTGCCCAAAGTTTTTACCGATTTTCGCAAGAAGGTCGAGAAGTACAGCCAGGTGCGATCACCTTATGCCAGTCCTAAATCGATAGCCAGCCCGGAGTTGGAGGAAAGCGATATTCCTACGCTTGAAGATTTGGGCTACTCATCAGTTTCAATTGACTCCCGGGGAGTAATGGCTTTTAAAGGCGGTGCCGAAGAAGCCTGGCGTCGACTGGATCACTATCTTTGGAATACAGAGCAATTGTCGGTATACAAGGAAACGCGCAATGGGCTAATTGGCGCCGATTATTCTAGTAAGTTTTCGATTTGGCTGGCGCACGGCTGTATTTCGGCGCGTTCCATTTATGATCAGGTGGAGCAATACGAGCGGGAGGTGGAGAAGAATCAATCAACCTACTGGATGAAGTTTGAACTGCTGTGGCGTGATTTTTTCAAATACACGGCCATGCGCTACGGCGCGCGCATCTTTTATCCCTCGGGCATCAAGTCGGAGCGCCGCCGTTGGAATTATGATCCGAAGACGGTACAACAATGGATCGATGGCGAAACCGGTGATGACTTTGTGGACGCCAATATGCGGGAGCTAAAACTCACCGGCTTTATGAGCAATCGCGGGCGGCAAAACGTGGCTTCCTACCTGGTACACCGCCTGAAGCAGGACTGGCGCGCCGGTGCTGCCTGGTTTGAGTCGATGTTGATTGATTATGATGTGACCAGTAATTACGGCAATTGGATCTATGCTGCCGGTGTGGGTAATGATCCTCGGGATCGGGTCTTTAACACCAAACGGCAGGCGGAGATGTATGATGGGGATGGGGAATATCGGCGGCTGTGGCTGGAGTAAAAGTGAGGACTGAATTGCTGGGGTCGATGCAAACTTGAAGTGGCTTATGGTTGTTATTAATTTGTACGAAAGTTATGAAAAAGAAGTGGGTGCGTAAGCGCTGCGGAATGGCCCCGGGTATCCGGGGGACCGAAGGGCCGAGTGAATAGCGAGCCATCTCGGCTGCTGCCGAGACAGCGACCCGTTAGGGATACGCCCTAAACCAAACCATCTGAACTATGAACTACATCGACTACTACCAAATACTCGGCGTGTCGAAGAATGCCGATGCGGACCAGATCAAAAAAGCCTACCGCAAGCTGGCCCGTAAGTATCATCCTGATGTCAATCCCGACAATCAGGAGGCGGAAGTGAAATTCAAGCAGGTCAACGAAGCTTACCAGGTGCTCAGCGATCCGGAAAAGCGCAAGAAATACGATCAGTACGGTAAGGACTGGGAGCATGCGGAGGCCTTTGAACAGGCGCGCCGTCAACAGCAACAACAGGGGCAAAGACGTACCTGGAGCAATGCCGGTGGCGGGCAAACCTATTCCGGTGATTTTTCTGATTTTTTCCGTTCCATGTTTGGCGATGAAGCCGTCTTTGAAGAAATGGGCGGCCGTGGCCGCGGTCGGACTATGAAATTTAAAGGACAGGATTTTAATGCGGAGCTGCACCTGAAGATGCGCGACGTGTACCAGGACCAAAAGCAGGTGCTAACGGTGAATGGCAATAAGATCAGACTGACCATTCCCGCCGGGGTAGCGGACGGGCAAACCATTCGCATTAAGGGGCAGGGTGGTCCCGGACGAAATGGCGGTCCGAAAGGAGATTTGTACATCACTTTCCGGCTGGAGCCAGATGCCAACTTCAAGCGGGTAGGAGATAATCTGTTTGCCGATGCCGCCATTGATCTGTATACGATGGTGCTGGGCGGTAAGGTGGAAATTGATACGATGGATGGAAAAGTGAAAGTACCGGTGAAGGCCGGTACCCAAAGCGGCACGCAGATTCGATTGAAGGGTAAAGGATTTCCGGTGTATAAAAAGCAGGGGCAATTTGGTGATCTGTACGTCAATTTGAATGCTGAGATTCCACAAAATCTCAGCGAGGAGGAAATCGATTTGTTTAAACAATTAGCTGCAAAAAGATAAGTTATGGCCATCATTCAATACATCACCATTCGGGAATTTTGCGATTTTCATGCAGTAGATATGCGGCTGATCGAAGAGATTATTGACTTCGGACTGCTACGCCCGCAGCGCCAGGATCAACAGCTGTGCATCAGTGAGGATGAGGTAGAAATGCTGGAGACGATGTTGCGCCTCCATCAGGAACTGGGTGTTAATTGGGCCGGGGTGGAAACCATTCTACATATGCGCCAGCAAATTGAAGAGCTCCAGCAGCACAGACGCCAGCTGGAGCTACAACTGCGTGAATTTCAGCAGTTTTTTGGGACCAGGATTTCTTAGCTCCTGAGGTTTTGAGTCGGGTTTTTAGAGGATGAAATTTGCCATTATAGCGCCTCTTCATTAAGTTCTGATTTCGTGCGAATGGCCTGGATAATTGCACCAAAGGTGACCAGTACCAGCAGGAAAGAGGCAATAAAACCAACGATAGGAATCCAGCTGATGACTTTGAGCACAAGGAAGATGCCGATACTCACCAACATAAACTGTCCTTTGGTCCAGGCCTTGTTCCCGTAATCGGCCAATACGTAAGCCGCCAGGATGGAAACCAATACCCGTCCAAGTGAGATGCTGATGCCGTAGAAAGCGGAAGCAATCAGTCCGGCAGGAATACCGATAACGGTAATGAATGCAATCAAGATTAGTGCCGGGACACCAATGACGTATAGCAGACCAATGCCGAGGTCATTCAAGACCTTATCCATCACTCCGTCGGAAGCGCGCAGGAAGAAACGGTGAAAAGCGGCCACGATCAAAGCGATGAGCAGGGCGGAGGCAAAGAGACTGAAAAAGAACATAGAGGCCGCTACCTTTTTCCAGTCTTTCCATCCGGACCAGCTTTCGTAATCCGGCTTGAGATTGGGCTGGTAGGTGGCTTTGGCGTTTTCGTAAAGTCGGCCACTGAAATCGATCTCTCCGGATTCACTGTAGTATTGTACATCGGCCAGGAAGCGGGCGGCCTCGCCAATCTCCAGATTTTGGGCAATCAGGCTTGACGGTGCTCGTAGTTCTCCATTTACCCGCAGCATCCCGGCGTTTATTTCTGTTGCGCCTTCAGCGGTCCCGTCGAATACCACCTGACCTCCAGCAATAGTGGTCAATCCTTTGACCACCCCTTTAAAACGGACTTCACCTCCGGCGATGAGCAGGTCGCCGTAGATGGTGACATCATCGGCAATTTCTACTTCTCCACCTGTAACCGTGAGGTCACCCAGAATATCTCGGTTTATGCGAACTGATCCGCCAATAATGCGCAGGTCTTCTCCGATCACACCATCGATGGTCACCTTACCACCAGCCAGCAAAGCATCCTGGCGAATGGTGTCGTTGATGAAGATTTCTCCACCGGCGGCCATCAGGTCACGATCCAGTAAAGCATTGACTTCGATCTCTCCGGCGGCGATGTACAGGTTGGTCGCCACCGGTTCGGTAATGTTTACCTTTTCGCCACTCTTGACGTTCGATGCCAGGAGGGGTTGTGTCCAGCAAAAGGCAAAAAACAACAATGAATAGACGATAATATTTTTCATAATTTTTGGATTGAATGCTTATTCCTTAAAGCGGAAAAACGCCTTCACATGGGCTACTTTTTGATTGAGGGTCATGCTGTCTGCCGTTTCTACTGCTTTGATCTGGGCAGGGAAATTACTTTGGGCCTTAATGGCTTTCTCCAAACCAATCTTGGCTTCAGCAGGACCAAAAATTAGCAGCTCATCGGCCGTTTGAATGGCATTGATGATTGATTCGTAGTAGCTTTTTTCCTGATGTTTGCGCTTTTCATTAAAGTGCTGCTCATTGGCCACTTGCACCGGTCCCCACGGAGAGGGGGAGTGAGATCCACCTTTTACTTTTTTGTGTTCGATTTGGGAAAGAATAGTTGCGGTGTCAATAGTTCCGTTGAGAAGGGTAATGACCTGAGCCTCCTTAAAATCCAGCCATATTCCGATTTGCTTTTTCATAGCTCTCATTTTGGGTTATCAAATAGCGGGAAGCCACTTCACCTGGGTATAAAATTATCGCTATTTACGGTGCAATGCCTTGAATTAAGTCAACGGAAGAGATGATTTTGCTCAATGATGGTCTCCCATAAAGTATTTCCATATTTGCTGATTCTTGTCTATTTTAGTGCCATTACCAACCAAAAGAGAAAATATGAAATATTTGCTACCCTCGTTCGCGCTTGTTATGACCATTTTATTGACTTCCTGCGGTGCTTCTAAAGAACTCACTGCCGAAGTAGAATCGGCCAAATCTTCCCTTCGCCAGTGTAAAGATGATCTGGATGCTGCCCAGCAGCAAATTGCCGAAACCAAGGCGATGATGGGCAATAGCAGCGAACAAATGAGTCAAATCCAGGCTGAGAATTTGTCACTGCAAAACGAAATGGCCAATCTTCAGGATCAACTGGCTACTGTCACCCAGCAAATGCAGGCCTCATCCGATGACTACGGTGTGTGGTTTCGTGTGCAGATCGGAGCTTATGAAGAAGGACATATTGACAAGAGCCTGGAAACGACCAAGGAGTTGAGTCTGGAAGAGCGCAATAAGCTGCAAAAAGTAGCGCTGGGCCGCTTCCGTAAGTATGAAGATGCTAAACAACTGCAGAAACAACTACAGGCCAAGGGCTTGAAAGATGCCTGGATAGTATCGTACAAAGACGGCGCCAGAGTGCCGATTGAGGAGGTGATTAAGAAGTAACTTACCTGGAAGAAATGGATGAAATGGAAGCATTGTATCCAACAATGCTTCCATTTCAATGTTTTCAAGCTACAGCTTTACGTGATATCCCAAACCAAACTGCAGGCTGCGGTTGCGGGAAGTAAGCTGATCATCTACATCAAGGAGTCCGTAATAGTAATTGGATGACAACTGGATCGAGCTCTTGCCCAACTGATAGCCAATGCCGACACTACCGTAAGCACCGAGGTCCAATCGATTCAGATTTTCTTCCTCATCAAATTTGATGTCCTGCAATTCTTCGCTTTGACTAGGATCGACGAAGGTTACTTTTCTGCGCCCTTTAACCATATAGGCCGGACCTCCGCCCAACTTTCCGAATACAAAGAAGTTGCTTTGACCAAGGTTGAGCTCGCCACGGAGCATGGCAGGTAGCTGTACGTACGAAGCGTACAATGTGGCATCACCTATCTGGAATGGATTGTCCCAAACAAAACCCGGCAGGCAGGCAGAACCTCTGCGCGCCAGTCCTGGCTCTACGCCAATCGCCAGATGAGGCGTAAGGTGGTAATACATGGAAATCGCAACGGTATACCCATCAATTTTCAAATCGCGGCCTGATACCTGGAAATCATCGCCGTAGTGTTGCCAGGATTTGCCGTAGCTGCCGCTAATGCCGATGGAAGTTTGAGCAATCAGGCCGGTACTGAGTAAGAGGCCAAGAGCCGTCAACAGGAGAGAATGCTTTTTCATTTGAGGTAATTTTTGTTTCCTGTTTAGACGGGAGTTGGCAGCGTGGAGGTTGGGTGAAGCAGCAGATCAGCATTTCTTCCCCTGCTATTCCTCCAACTTATTCAGCAGCTCCTGCGCTTTGGCCGACCAAAAGGTGCCTGCCGGAATGCGTTCCAGGGTTTGCCGGGCATTCGCATAGTCCTCGGCTTTGACGTAAGTCAGGGCGAGGTACCAGGTGGCATTGTCTTTGACGGCGGAATCACCATTGCTTAGCGTATTGAAAATGGTTTTGGCTTCCACAAGCTTGTCCGTTTCCAGGGCGGTAATGCCAAGCGCGAGTTGAGCGCGGGTGTCATCCGGCGTGGCTTGTGTCAGTTCGGATAATTTGGCGTAAGCCAGCTCATAATTGCCATTATTAAAGGCATTTTCGGCCTCTTGTGCCAGAGTGGTGTTGTCGCCGCGTTCTTGCAGCGCCAGTTGCTGGTGATCGTTGAATTGGTCATACAAAGTGCCCGGCATCAGGAAAGGCAGGGCCAGATAAATGACCAGCGCAATGGCTGCCGCAGCTCCGGCGATATAAAAGACCCGGCGGCGCATGGGGATCACCTTAGCTTCTTTTTCGGTTTTCTGGTTGAGTTGGGTCAGCTGCTCCTGCAGGGCCTGGCGCCTGGTGCGATGGCCTGCAAAGGATTTGACTTCCTGTTGGAAACGCAGCTCTTCGGCGAAAGCCTCATCCGAGTCCATTCGGGATTTTACCTCCTGTTGTCCGGCTTCGTCCAGCTCGCCGCGGAGGTATTGATCAATTAATTTGTAGTCGTCTGTCCGCATACTAGTTCTTTTTGCAGCATCCGTTTGATAATAAATTAGGGCACCAAACGGGTACTATGACTCTCCTAATAAGGTCCGCCATCTATCCAGGCACTTTTTCTTTCGAACATAGTAAGTATCCTCCGAGTTGAAATTGAGCCTGGCCACAATTTCGCTGGTGGTCAGACCCCGGTTGAAGAATAAATCTATGAGCTGCTGACAAAGTTCCGACAGTTGCACGAACGTTTTTTCCAAGCGTTGAAAGCGCTCTGAGGCAGCTTCGATCTGAATGAGCTCTTCCTCGATGCTTTCGTCACTTTCATCTATATATTGCTGGACCTGGTCGTTTCTTACCCTCTCTTCCTTTTTTCTTTTTCGCAGTTGTTCATACCACTTGTTTTTGGCCACGCCCATGAAGTAGGCACTGAAGGGCCGGGTCAGAATTAAGGGTTTGGGTTTCTGTAGCCGATCGAAGATGGCGAGCAGGGTTTCGGTAAACAAATCTTCGGCGTCTTCCGTGTTTCCGGAATTGTTGCGCACCCAATTGGTGAGGATACCCCGGTAGCGTTGGTCAATTTCTTCAAGTATCTGATAGTCGTTTTGCGCCAATCCCTCCAGATAGCGCTGATCAGGGTGTTTTTCTGACATAAAGTTGGCTTAGTTTCTTCAAAAATACTGGTTCGGTCAGGGTTTTGTGAAAAAAAATAAAAAAAAATTCCCATTGAGGGTAAGATCACATCCACTACTGCCATATACCCCTGAATTCGCTGGTAAAACAGTTGATTCAACCCCAAGAAACCAATTATAATCTGATGAACACAAGTTTCTCTGCAAAATTATTCGATTTGAAGGGGGACACTTCAGGGCGGATGCCGAAAAGCCCGGTAAAATGACCAAACAGAGTAGGCAATTTTTTAAAACAATCTTCTTAAACCCTCAATTTTTTTTAACCATGAAAACAACAATGAAACTACACAACTTCGTGCTGATCTTACTTTTTACGCTCGTAGCGGGCAGTATTTCCGCACAGGTAGAATGGAATGTATCCGGAACTACTTCCGCTTGCAACAACATCAATGATGCCATGTACCGCATGGGTCGCATTAATTTAGGACACGACAACGCCCCCATCCCCAACCAGAATCGCATGTTGGACATTGATGCCGGTACGGTAACCTACGGCAATACTACTGGCCTGTGGGCTACCGGTGCTGCCAATGGTAGTACTGCGGTCGGAACCGGAACGGGTTCAGTTGGCACAGGAGCTTCTTTTGTGGCCAATGGCGCTATTCGCGGCGTTTCGGGTTATGCCCAAAATGTGACGCTTCTTGATGTTAACGTAGCAGGCAGAACCAGCTCGGCTTTGGGTGGCTATTTCCAGGCATCCATCACTGATCCTATCGTAAACCCAGCCAACGGCAATTACCTCATTGGTGGTGCTGTGGGTGACCTTTCCGGAACGATTACCACTTACCCAAACAGTGGTATCCTTTCTGGTTTGATTGGCCGTGACCTGATTCAGGGTGCCAATACCTGGGCTGGCTATTTCCAGGGACGTAGTCACTTTACCGGAAATGTAGGTATTGCGACTACCAATCCACTGGCTACCTTGAGTGTCAATGGCGATGGCGACAGCCGTTTCAGCATCTATGGACACACCAGTTCAACGGTCAGTGGCAACAGTGGTGTTGTGGGCCAGGCGGACCAGCCTACCGGTTTTGCCGATCACGTACGTGGTGTACTGGGGACCATTACTTCCGGTCGCGGATATACCTATGGTGTTTACGGTAGTGCCTACAATGGCACAGCTTCCAGCCAGGGCCGCTCTTATGGTGTATTTGGTACGGCAGGAAATGCCACCAGCAACTACAACTATGGCCTTTACGGCAGGCTCATCGGCCAAAACAACGGTACGGCGATCTTAGGCCATGACTACATCAACCACCCCGGTTGGAATGGCAATACACAAGGGACCTGGGCCGGCTACTTTGTAGGTGATGTCCACGTCACGGACCAGGTAGCTATCGGAACTGTAAACAGACCAGCCATGAGTACTGTAGGCGGTAGTGACTACCTGCTGTACGTAGGTGGCGGCGCTCTCTTTGAAGAAGTTAAAGTACAGACCGGCTGGGCCGACTATGTATTCCAGGATGATTACCAATTGACTGCTCTGGAAGATGTGGAGCAACACATTGAAAGCGAAGGACACTTGCACAACACGCCTTCGGCAGCAGAAGTAGAAAGCGAAGGCCTTGATCTGGGCACCATGACCGTGAACCAGCAGGAGAAGATTGAAGAGATCTTCCTGCACCTGATCGAGATGAACAAGGAACTCAAGACTTTGAAAGCGGAAAATGAATCGTTGAAAGCCGAATTGAGCACACTTAAAAACTAGTGCAAACAGGATTGAGAAGGGCGGGGGTGAATTAGAGTCTTATGCTCCCGCCACTTTTTTAGACATCTTAAATAAAAACAACCATGAAAACAATAACAATAAAGGCGTTCTTCCTGTTTGCCGCCTGTTTGATGGCCTTAGCGCCCCTACACGCACAGGAGAACGTGCCCGAATATTTGCCGGGCGAACTATATTTTAAAGTAACAAACGATTATGACATCGAATTGAGCCCCAACTCTGATGCCGTTGAGATCGAAGAGCAGATTCCTTTTTTTGCCTCTTTTGTTGAAGTCTACGGCGTAACCTCGGTAAAGCGTAGCTTTTTCTTTGCCAATACGGAAAAACTGACCCGCGTATTTCGGGTGAGATTTACGGAAGTGGACCAGACGGAGGGATTCATTAGTGAATTGTCTTCTTTTGCGGAAGTGGAATATGCCGAACCCATTCCGACGAATGTGACCACTTTTACGCCCAATGACCTCGGTGCCAACACCACTTCCGGTCAGTGGGGACTGCACAAAGTAGATGCCCAAAATGCCTGGAATCTTGCGGACGGAAACGGCATTACCATTGCCATCGTTGATAATGCGTTTATCCTGACACATCCGGACTTGGTCAACAAATATGTACCCGGTTTTGATGCTGCCGATGTGGACAGTGATCCTTCTGCTCCCAATACCAGCTTTCAGCACGGTACTCACGTAGCGGGTATCGCCGGTGCGGAAACCGATAATGGCATCGGCGTGGCTTCCATTGGTTACAAAGCCTCCATTATGCCGATCAAAACAACGGCTACGGGTTATCCTCATTATTACATCACCCACGGCTATGAGGGCATTACGGCTGCTGCCAATATGGGAGCAGATATTATCAATTGCTCCTGGGGAGGCTCCGGTAGCTCAACAACAAATGCCAATGTTATTGCTAACGCATACAGTTTAGGAACGGTGATTGTTGCTGCCGCCGGAAATAGTGGAAACACTGCTGTGTACTACCCAGCCAGCTACCCAAATGTGGTAAGTGTGGCCAGTACCAATATCAACGATGTGGTGAGCACCTTTTCGACTTATGGCACCAACATTGACGTCTGTGCTCCGGGAGAAAGCATCCTCAGTTGCGTGCCTGGTGGTTACGGCATTAAGTCGGGAACTTCCATGGCATCACCGATGGTGGCGGGATTGTGTGCCCTGGTGTGGTCAACTAATACAAGCTATACCAATAACGATGTGGTAAACTGTGTGTTGAGTTCAGCCGATAATATTGATGCGCAAAATCCTTCTAAGGTTGGCCTGATTGGCTCCGGAAGAATCAATGCCCTGGCAGCGGTCCAGTGTGCTTCGGTATGTCCGCCGATGTACGTATTGGTTTCACCAACGGATGATATTACCACCGCTACACCGCAGGATTTTGAAGCCGATATGTTTATCGAAGCCAGTAATGACCTGGCTCCCGGAACCACCGTTGATTACGATGCCGGAGACGACATTTTGCTGGTCGACGGGTTTTGGGCCCAGGAGGGTACCCAGTTTCATGCCTTTATTGACGGTTGTGGAGGATTGAAGGTGGTTGATACTGATGAAAATTCCGACTTGCGATTTTCGCCAACTCAACTTTCCGCACCGCCGGCTGGTACACCCAATGCCATCGAGGCAGATGGTCTGTTGGATGCTGCTCCGAATCCATTTACTGCAACGACTGCCATTAGCTACACGCTACCCAAAACTAGTGAAGTGAGTTTAGCGATATACGACAATACCGGTCGTCAGGTCATGACCCTGATCGATCAGAGCATGCAGGATGCCGGATATCATCAGTACGATCTATCCGGCGATACACTGCCATCGGGTATTTACTACTGCCGCTTGATTGCCGATGGTCAGGTACACAGTTTGAAGATCATACGTACAGGATTGTAAGCCAATTTCATTTGGAATGAACCGGGAAAGTGCTGCTTAGGGTGGTGCTTTCCCCTCTTTCGTTTCAATTGTTGAATTAAAGGAATTCAACAATCGACTATGGACAATTATATATTTTTTTCATTTGGAAATTGCGAAACACATTTTTTTATCAACATTTTCTTAACTTGTTTGCCTACCATTCAATCAGGTAAGCGTTTATTCAAAGTCCGTCCCTTATTATTTCCCTCCCCCTTGAGGGCAGTGCCTGAACGAGTGGCATTTACTAAAACCTCTAGATATGAAACCCCGGTTCTTACTTCTATCGCTATGTCTGATTTTGATGTCTGCCTTCGATTTGCAGGCACAAAATGACACCATTTTCACGGATGAATTTAACAATGATGTGTTGCCTGGCTGGACCGTCACCCCATCCTCAAACATGACTCGCTGGCGGTATACTCCCGACGGTGAAGCCAGCTCGGGTCAGTACTGGGGCAATCGTTCCGCTATTGGTTCTCCGAGCGGCACTGGCGCCTTGATGTTTGACTCCGATGGTCAGCATTTCCCGATTGGGCAGGTTCCTTTTCCCGACTTCAGTATCATCACTTCCGATCCGATCGATTGCAGTGCCAATGATGAAGTGTGGCTACAATTTTATCAATATTATCGCAACTCAATGTCTACGACGACCATCAGCGTGTCAAATGACGGCGGAACCACCTGGACGGATTGGGATATTAACCAGGAAATCGGCTTTGGAGTGGAAACGCCCAATGATTCCAAGGTGAACCTCAATATTAGTGCGGTGGCTGCTGGCCAATCGGATGTGCGCATTCGATTTACTTTTGAAGGCATTTATTACTTCTGGATCATTGACGACGTACGTCTAATTGAGCCCGACTCTACTGATACAGAATTCCCGCGCACGTATCCCCCTGAATTGGGCGACAGCCTGACCGCCTGGGACATTCCTTATCATATCGATTCGCTGGGGGGCGCTTATCCACCTACCGAATTGGTGGTACAATGGGTACCCGGATTGACGGAAGCAGAAAAGCAGGGTGTGCGTGATGAATTGAATGTTGTGCAATACGATACCTGTAATTGCAGCGAGTTGGAACTCTTCATTTTTGCCAATACAATTTCATTGGCCGATACCGAGAATATGATTGAAAATGGTGACTTTTCCGACGGTGATACGGGGTTTACGTCCCAGTTGAGCTCGAGTTGTACTTGTGCTAATACTTCCTATTGCATTGGCACTAAATTCTCTGATAAATGTGTCACCTTTGGGCAATATGATTTCGAAGAATTTAGTAATCCTGGTGTGGGGCAGTTTATGATTGTGGACGGACCAGCCAACAGCAGCATGGACGTGTGGTGCCAGAGTCTGCCAATGCTACCTAGTGGCGAATATATTTTTGCCTTTCGGGCAAGAACCGGTACGAGCGACACACCGCCACAATTACAGCTTTATGTAGGTAATACTTCTATGACTCCGTCCAATTTAACAGTCAATTCCGAAGGAAAATGGACAACATATAGCTTTACATTTACTCATCCGGGAACGACTTCGCCAGTCGATGTCTGTTTGCGTCAGGAAAATAGTGGCACCTTAGGCTATGACTACGGCCTGGATGATCTCTTTATGGCCAACCTCGACTTGAGTGCCTACATGTATGCGGACTCCATTGAATCCAAGCAGGAAAGTGCTGATGCCATGCCGGGCAAGATTGAAGAGTCGGATTTTAACTATTACAATTTTGATATTGAGGAACTGCAGGATACAACGCCAGTTTTTGATGCGCCGTTTGTGGCCAATGCAGGGGTAGAAGCCGGACAGCCAAACGATTTGCTGATTGCCATTCTGGATACGGGAGTGGATTACAATTATGTACACAGTGGCCTGCCCGGCAGTATCGGTTCTTTGGATATCAACCCCTATTTATGGCTCGATCCGGACCAGACTACTTGTTATCCCAATGACTGGCAAGGCTGGAATTTTGTGCACCGCCACGATCCTACTAAACAAAATAAACCCTTTGATGATCACAGCCATGGATCGCATGTAGCCGGCATCCTTATTCAGGAGTGGGAGCAGTTTCGGGCTGCTAATATGGCGATCGATGGTTGTTGCCAATTGAAGATTCTGCCAGTGAAAACCCACGACTTCCATGGACTGGGTAAGCTTTTTGACGTCAGTTGTGGTATCGTCTACGCCGCTGAAATGGGAGCAGAAGTGATCAATGCCAGCTGGGGTTTCACCGCTGTGCAGGACCCCGACGGGGGCATTTTGCATAATGTGATTGAGGCAGCTAATGATGATGGACGCAGTGTGATGGTCATTACCTCTGCCGGCAATTCAATGGCCGATATTTCTGATCCGCCGGATGCGCCAACTACGCCCAATTACCCCTCCAATTACAACCTGGATAATATTATTACCGTAGCGGCGCTGGGTGAAGGTAGCAACATTTGGCCTGAATCTAATTTTTCTGCCGAAAGGGTGCACATTGCCGCACCCGGAGAAAATATCGGTAGTATTATCCCTCCGGGGACTAGCCTCATCGATCCGACCGCAGTTTGGGCCTTCAAGGATGGTACCTCAATGGCTTCGCCGGTGGTAGCGGCCTATGCCGGTGCGTTAAAATGCATGGATAATATTACCAGTGTCAATTTATTAAAGGCCACTTTGTTTAATCTCAGCGAAGATCTTAATAATTCGGACTGGGTAGACTGGTCCATTACCCAAAAGCGTGTCGATTTGTCTACCTTCATCAATGGTATTAATTTCAGCGAATGTGTAGTGGGCACGGACCAGCCATTGAGTACGGAAGCACAGTTGAATCTATTTCCAAATCCCGCTGGGGAGTTGGTGCGCATTACCGTTATCAATAATGAGGTGCCGATTAGGGGGATGGCGCTGGTCAATACCCTGGGGCAATTGGTATGGCACGAGGCCTTAAAAGACAATACCGGTTTGCTGGATCGGGAAATTAATTTACAATCCTTACCGATGGGCATGTATTACCTCAATCTGTATACCGACAATGGGGTACAAGCTATGCCACTCATCAAGCGAGAATGATGCACTAACTGAGAGATATACATGATCAAAAAATTCTTTTTGCACTTTTGTTTCCTTTGTTTCAGCATAGCAGGGGTGGCGCACGGGCCTTTTTCCTACGCTGCGGCCATTGATAGGGCCAAGGGCCAGAGAGAAGCCGCTGTTGCCGTTGCTATGCTGGATTCTTTAATTCAGAAAGCCCACTCAGAAGAGGTGCTGGATACCTTGGCTTTATTGTACCACACCAGGGGCGTAAAGCAATATCGGCTGGATATTTACAAGGCCATTGCCTCTACGCAGGAGGCCATTGCACTACGCCAACAACTTCGGGATACTGCTGGGTTGGTGCAGAGTTATTTCAATACGGCTCGTTTTTACCAATCTTTTGCCGGAGAACCGCGACAGGCGCTACCTAATTACGAAGCCATTTCCGAATTGGGCGACAGCCCCAAAAACAGGTATTACCAGACCAGCTTTATCTATCTGGGGCAGATTGAACGAGATTTTGGCGATTATGCCCGTGCCGTCCAGCACCTTGAGCTGGGGCTCAACCACTTTGCTCAAAAAGAAACCCTTTCGAGGAGCGATTCTCTTTTGAAAACCCAATTTCAATACACGCTGGGGAGTGTCTACCGATTGATGGGCACCCGGAAAAACCTCGAGCTATCGCTGGAATATTTATTGCCGGCTTCTGCCACCTTGAAGACCCTGGAAGAGGACTACGACCTGGCCAATTGTTATACCGAAATCAGTAATTCCCATACCTTGCTGGGAGACTATGACCAGGGCATTGAATATCTGGAGAAGGCACTGGCGCTTTATCGCAAAAATGAGGACGAAGATGAGGTGGCGCGTACGCTGAATAATATCGGCTATACCTACCAATCCGATGGGCAGTATGGCAAGGCTATTGCGGCCCTGCAACAAGGATTGGCGATACGGGACAAGATCAACGGTCAAGGCTTTCATTCGCGTAAGGCGGCACTGGCTGATAACCTGGCCGAGGTGTATCTGGAGCGGGGCCAATACGCCAGGGCGGTGTCCTATTACCAGCAAGCCATCCAACACGTTTTACCGGGCTTTCGCCCAATGAAGGATGATGAAAATCCCAGCCGCGAGCAATTGGAGAATGCCAGCGATAAGGAAAGCCTGTTGACCTACCTGGGAGATAAAGCCAAAGGCTGGCAGGCCTATTATACAGCTGATAAAAAACCGCAACATCTTCAGCGGGCCTTGGCCACGCTTCAACTGGCCGACTACCTCATCGACCTGATGCGGCTGGAACATACAGCGGAGGAATCTAAACTCATCTGGCGACGTAAGGTGCACCGCATCTATGAGCAGGCACTGGCTATCAGCTACGAGCTATCTGATATGGATCAGGCGTTTTATTTCCTCGAAAAGAGTAAGTCTATTCTTCTGCTGGATGGCCTGATGGCCGCCGATGCCCGCCAGGTCATTCCCGATAGCATTGCCCAGCGCGAACGGCAATTGACCAGAACTATTATCGACCTAAAAGCGGATTTGGAGGAAGATCCCGATAATCAGCAATTGCGGGCCGAATTGCTTGACCAGCAAAAGGCTTCAGTAGAATTGGTGAATTATTTGGCGCGTACCTATCCCAATTATCACGAACTGCGGTATACTACTCATGTCATCGATCTGGAAGATGTGAAGCAACTGAATAAGGATGATTCAGCGTTGTTGTTGCAATATTTTTTTGGTGATGAGCATGTGTATATGATGCCTGTCGGCAAAAAGGAAGCCCGTTTATTGAGAATTGAACGGGACAGTTTATTGGATCAGCAATTACTTTCGCTAATCGCCAAATTTCAACAGGCCAGTGCCATTATCAATGCGCCGGGGGCTTATGCGGAGGAGGCTTTTACGTTGTACAAGCGACTTTTAGCTCCTGTTTTGGATGAAGAAGAATCCATTTCGCAGCTTTGCATTGTCCTGGATGGATTGTTGCAATACCTACCTTTTGAAGCTTTACTTTATGAAAAAAGCGAGCGTAACAATCTCAGTCTTTTGCCCTATTTGGTGAAAAAATACAGCATTCGCTACACGTATTCTGCAACGATTCTGGAAAAGCAAAGCAGTTTGAACGAAACTCCAGGCATTGCTAAAATTCTGGGTTTTGCTCCCTTTGCCGATGAGGCGGGAGAAATGGGCCAGCTACAGTTTAGCGCCGCCGAGCTGGAGGGGGTGGCTAAGTTGTCTAAGGGGCAATATTTTTACAATCAGGAAGCCTCCAGCCAGAATTTTTTGCACAATGCACCGCAATATCGGGTACTACACCTTTCCACCCACGCTGCGGCCAATGCGGAACAGGGTAACCCCTTCATCTTCTTTAATGACCAGAAACTCTTTCTGCCCGCTTTGTATGCTATGGAACTCCCCGCTGATTTGGTCGTGCTCAGCGCCTGCGAAACCGGATTGGGGAAGAACCAGACCGGAGAAGGTGTGATGAGTCTGGCCCGGGGATTTACTTATGCCGGAGCGCGCAGTTTGATCTCCAGTCTATGGAGTGTCAACGACCGCTCCACAGCTGATTTGTTTACCGATTTTTACCAAAAATTGCAGTCGGGTATTACGAGGAGCGAAGCGCTGCATCAGGCCAAGCTGGATTACCTGAATGACTTGCAAATTCCCGACGATCAGAAGTCTCCGTATTACTGGGCGGGCTTTGTGTATATTGGTGGAGATGGGCCATTAGTCTTGCAACAACCTACCTCCTGGTGGAAATGGGGTAGCGGTTTATTAATCGGGTTGTTGTTGGGAGGTTTGTGGTGGCGAATGGCTGGTCGGCGTAAGGACACTTAACGGGCTTCGATATCAATTTGCTGGATGATGTGCTCCGCTTGTTGTTTGGCGTGTGTGTAAAGTTGGAGCAATGCAGTCTGTCCGCTTTTTACGAGATAAAGTGCTTGTAGGACCTGGTTACTCTCTTTAAGCGCTGCCAGATTTGTAAAACGAGATCTAGTACCTTTCCGGAAGGTAATCTGCTCGACGAGGATCTGCTCTATGTATTTTTCGTATTGATCCAGCGCCCTCGATTCATTGATCAGTATCCATTCTTGAGTGACATCATAGTACTCGGCGATGGTGAGGCGTAGCGAGTCATTGGTAATGATCTCCAGTCCGCGAGATTTAAGCGTTTCGTAGGGAGCGGTGTTGGTGATGAAATGAGAGAAACCGTAGATGCTGTTGATGATTGCAGGTAAGGTATCACTTTGTGGTAAATTTTCAGCCTCCAACAGGTCGATGAAGGTTTGAAAGGCCTTGATTCTATACTCATAACCCTCCATGTTAATATCCATATCGCGCATATCTTTTTCTATACCAGATTTGATCTCCAGTAGCGTTTCCTTTTCCATGCCACGCTGCTTGCGCGATTCATTCCAGTTGTTAAAAGCAATCGCCAGCGTAATGCCGATGAAGAGCAGGGCAATCTCTCCCAGCGCGTATTTCCAGTCAAAGCGGAGGAGTTTTGGTATTTGTAATCTTCGGGCCATGGTGTTGAAGGTACAGAGTTTTTGGAAAGTAGAAGGTTAGACTGCTAGAATATGACGCCAGTTGGCAAAAATCGTTACAAATATCATGATGATAAAAATAATAATTATTTTTATAACGATTTTGAAAAATGACAGCATTCATCCCGGACTCCTATAAATTCAGGTCTTTTACCAATCAAATTTATATCTCGCTAAGCCGCCAAAGTGGCTTTTGCCGAAACCTGGCGGTTTCCACAAAAATGGCAGATATGATGTTGACTTTTTTTGGAGACAGGATTTACCGGATTAACATGATTTGGTTTGAATAGAAAAATCCAGACGGATTTTTTATTCGAATTCTTGGCGGCTTGGCGGCTTCGCGAGAGGATAAAACTGTACGCTAAGCCGCGAAGTTCGCAAAGTTTTTGTTGTTTAAGGCACATCAGGGAGAATGCCTCCCTAAGAAATCTAATGTGCCTGATGTGGTTCAAAAATCTTGCCCAACCCTCACCTCCTAGAACAAGCTCACATACCCAAAATGCACCTTCGGTGATCCAAAATCAATAGGTTGTTGCTGGCGGGTGCCGAAGGCGAGGCTGAGGCCAAAGATACCGGCGCGGGTCTCAAAGGTGATGCCCGAGCCGAAGCCGTAGGGGAAATCGACTGTATCTATTCCCGGTTCGGTTTTGGCGGTTTTGTTGTCCACACGTGCGTAATCGCCAAAGAGGTAGAGGTAGGAATTTTGACCCAGTAGCAGGCGGTACTCCATCGTCAATACCGCGTAATTGGTGGCAAAAATGAATTCTTCATCAAAGCCCCGAAGTAGTTTGTTGCCGCCGATGCGGTATTGTTCATTGGCGTACACCGGTTCATCCGCAATGAGGATACCGCCCTGGATGGCAGTTTTGATGGTGCTGGTCTTGAATAAGGGTAAATACCCCGCGAGATAACCTTCTACTTTGTATTGGAATGACTTTAGATTTAAATCCGAATAGGGATCTTCAATATTGAGCTGATCGATTTGATTATTGCGCTCGATACGTTTGGTGCCGGCCCCGGCGCGGATTTTGACAGCCCAGCCTTTGCGAGGATTAAAGCGGTAATCCAGCTTTTCTTGCAGGTATTCGAGGCCAAAGAAGCTACGCGTCACATCCAGGGTATCGGGCAGTTCATTGGTGAGCTTCACGCGTTGGGTATCCACGGTGAGCAGAATGGAGCTTTGGTTGTTCCAGAACGCTTTCACGTAGTTGGCGCCTTCCAGCAGGTACTGCAACCCGACATTGGAGCCGATATCCAGGTAGTTGGTGTCGCGTTTGTAAAGGCTAAAATCAAGGTCTACGCCGATGGGCATGTCGAGTACGTAGGGGTAATTGAAGGCCAGATTTAACTCCTGGGTTTGGGGGCGCAGTTGTTCAAACTGGGCGTAGATCTTTTCTCCCAGGCCAAACTGGTTTTGCAATTCTCCTTCAAAGCTGCCGGTAATGAGCACACTTCCGGTGGACTGGCTGTTGGGCAGTACCCCGATCAGGAAATCGAAACGGCTGGCGTTTTTACGTTCCAGCTCCAATTTTAAGATGGCCTCCTGCCCACGAAATTGCACGATCACATCCTTTTTGGCCTGCACAAATGGCAGTTCCCGAATGCGGTCGCGAATGCGCAGGATTTTGGTCTTGTCGAAAGGCATACCCTCGCGCAGACCGAGGTAGCGGGTGAGGTAGGTTTTGGAGAGTTTGGCGGTACCTTGCACATTGATCTCGCTGATCAGGATGAGTGGGCCTTTGTCCATCATCAGATTGGCGGAAATGCCTTTTCCCCGTACGCGAATGCTGTCCAGCCACACCTTGGCGAAGGGAAAGCCATTGTTTTCGGCATATTCCAACAGTCGTTCCTGCAGGCGGGCTACTTCGGTGTAATTGAACGGCTTTTTGCGGTAGATGCGTTCGCGAAAGCCCACCTGATCGAGCCAGGCTTCGCCCACATTGCCGTCGGTCAGGGCCATCCATTCGTACTGTGGGCCGAGGTGCAGGAATGCTATGGCCAGCGAATCCTTCATCGCTATGGTATCCACGGAAGCTTCGAGGTAAGCCCTTTGGTGTAGTTCATTGGTGATGCGCCGCAATTCATTGATCAGGCCCAGCGAATCGGCGGGGCGGTTTTGGATGTCCAATTCCAGTTCCTGCCATACTTCACTGTGATCGGTGGCCAAAATGCGCAGCTCATAGCCCTGGCCGGGGGACTTCAGTACAGCTGATACCAGAAAAATGCCAATCAATAAATGTTGAACAACGGTCTTCATCAACATAAAAACGCAGGAATGGCGGCTGTGTTGTCATGACGGACGGTTGACCAATGGAGGGACGCCGCGTGAGCGTTGCGCAGCTGGCTTTCCGGCTTTGCCGGGAAGAGCCCGCAGGGCCGAGTGAATAGCGATGCATCTCGGCTGAGCCGAGATAGCGACCCTCGGCTCAGACGAGGACACGCCCTGATTGTTACTTTACTGACTGGTTTTTACCATCACTCCATCCTTAAAAATTGCGGTAGGTTGCAGGTTAAAAAACGGTCCGTTTTCGTAAGATTCATTGCGCAGGATCTGGTAGTCGTAATCGCCATTTCCTGGGATATTTTCGAAGATCAATTTGTCCTGTCCACAAAAGTAGAGGTACAGCAAGTCATCGTTTTGTAGCGCCTCATTTTCCACGTAAATGGATTCCGCGTTATGGATGGTATCACAGTGTTCCGTGATGATGGGTGGCTGCGGTTCGGGCGTGGCGAAGAAATAAAGTCGTCGCCCCAGCGTAAACGCCAGTAGGGCAAAAAAGAGGAATTTTGGCCAGTTGAATTGGTGCCAAAGCCACCAGATGCCGGTCATGGTAGCAATGCCGACAAAAGGAACGGCGGGCACGATGTACTGGCGTAGGGCGTGGGTCACAAAGGACAAAAAAACCGCCAGCGGAAACCAAAGGCAGAGCGAAAGCAGCAATAAACGATGCTTTTCGGAAAGCATTTGCCGGGTTACCCTCTTGCTGTTTTGCACCACCCGCACCAGGCCGTAGCCAATGAAGGCCCAGAAAACAATGCTCCAGAGGTTGAAGGTTTTGTCGAGGCTGTAGAAGATGTATTTGTGGTCAGAAGTGGCAACGCGACCCTCGAAATCGGGCTTGGTAAAGCGCTCCACGATGTCGTGCAGGATGAGCCGTTCAAACACATTTTTGCCGGTATATTCCGGATTATCCCACACCGCGCCGTATTGCTGCACCGTCAGAAACCAGGCCAGGGGAAAGAGCAATCCAATACCGATGGCGATCCAGAGTTCCTTTTGCCCTAAGGCGGGAAAAAAGCGGTTGGTGAGGATCAAATACAACGCCAGCCCCGGAGCGAGTGTACCGGCCGCCAATCCTTTCACCATAAAGGCCATACCCCAGAAAAATCCGCCAAAATAGACCGATGGCTTATGCCCGAAATCGAAGTAACGCAGGAAAAAATAAAGCCCCGCCAATAGAAACATCAGCAGCATGGCATCAAAGTCGCCATTACGCCCCACGTGGTAGCCCACCAGTCCGCTGACCGAGAGCAACATGAGGCAGGTCCAAAAGGCAAATTGTGGCGATCGGTAGAGGTTGATGATTCTGAAAATCAGGAAAAACACCACGATGATGTAGAGGGCCGAGGGAATGCGCAAGGCCAATTCATTGGCGCCAAAAAGGTGCATCGACAAGGCTACCGTCCAGATAAACATCGGAGGTTTGGCGCGCACACCATCCGGTTCGCCGCAGTAGTAGAGGTTGACCAAATCGCCATTGGCCAGCATTTCCAGGGCATTGATCCCGCCGCGGGATTCATCTCCCAATTCGAGCGGATGATCGCCCAGTCGGAAGAAAGCAAAAAAGGTCGTCAGCACCAGGATGATGGCCAGTGCGTATTTTGGAGAATTGAGCATTGTTGATCTTATTCCAGGTATGGGCGCAAAAATAGAAAATTTTAGGTGATCGGTAGTGTGGGTTTTATTGATACATCACTTTGAACTTGCCTCCGGCGGGTTCTTTGGCATCGCCCCAAAGAACCAAAAGTCTAGGCTGTAAATTGTTCTTCACGCTGCGCAACTACTTAAAATCCTAAACTGTAAAAACTCGCCTTTTTGAGTTGTTTCTTGTGCTAATTTGCAGAAACTATTAGTCACTATTTGTTACTCAAATTATCGTTTTGGCTCAAACAGTTTACAGTTCTTAACGGATTTTAAGCAGCTGCTACGCTAAACAATTTAATGCCGGATGGGCGCACGAATAAAGAAGAAGGCTGGTTCCATCATTTTAATAATATTAGACATTTTATAGCCGTAAATTGAGAAAATTCCCTATCTCCTTTTCCAGCGTAGATTCAAGAAAAGTATTTAAATTTATAAGCCAAAGCTTATCGTAATGGGATTCATTCGGTAAAATCCACTCGGATTTTACCGAATGCAAAAACTTATGCAATCTTATGTGGTTCAATCCCAGGTCGCATTTGCGACCTCAGAAAAACTTTTTGTTCCGCAGTTGATGCCAAAAATTAATTTGTTCCATGAACCGCCTCGACCGCATTACCACCATCCTCATCCAACTCCAATCCAAAAAGCTCGTCACTGCTTCGGAGATGGCTACCCGTTTTGGCGTCAGCCACCGCACCATATACCGGGATATCAAAACCCTGCAACAGGCGGGCGTACCCATTGGCGTGGAAGAGGGGAGAGGGTACTTTATCGTGGATGGCTACCGACTGCCGCCGGTGATGTTTACCCAGGAAGAAGCCAATGCCCTGCTCACCGCCGAAAAGGTACTGGCGCAGCTTAATGAATCGTCCCTACAGCGCCATTTTTCCGATGCGTTGATGAAGATCAGAGCCGTATTGCGCACTAGCGCCAAGGAAAAAGCCGAATATCTCATGGAGCGCACTACCCACGCCATGCCCTGGGCACCGGCGAGTCATTATCTCACCGATATTCAGGCAGCCATTACCAATCATCGGGTGCTGGATGTCCAGTATCATTCCAAGTACAAAGATGTGACGACACGTCGGCAGTTTCACGCCTACGCCTTGCATTTTAATGGGATGGCCTGGGTAGTGATTGGCTATTGTATGCTGCGCAGGGGCCTCCGCGAATTTCGGCTGGACCGTATTCAGGAATTGCGGGTCACGGAGGAGCCGTTTACGCCAAGTCCGTTCTTTAATCTGGGGAAATATTTGATCAAGCGGAATGAGACCTTGCAACAATATTTTTCGGATGAGGAATAGATGCTGTAGGGATGCATCAAAGACATCCGCCACATTGTTATCGTCCGGAGCCGGGGCCAAAGTACAGCCAGATGATAAACCATCCGCACCGGTGGTGCGCTATCATCAAAATCTGGACAGGATTAACACGATTTACAGGATTTTTGGGTTGAAAAACAGATTTTTCAACGGTTTTTCTGATGTGCAAATCCCTTTTCTCGCGAAGCTGGAGATTCTTCAAAAATCCACATTACGTCTCAGATACTCGCGTATGTGCTCGTGAAGAGTCGTAAATGAATTTTTCAATTACGATCTATCAATTCAGTTTTTGTTTTTTGTCTGCCCATCACCAGCCCGAAGGAAGCCACAGCGTGGCAACGCATTGTAGCCAGTGGTTTTATAACCGCTGGCTACAATGTATAAATGAATTTCAGCGACGTAGTTGCGACACATTTCTACATGCCAGCATCTGCGATGTGATGCCGATATTCATGAAACCTAAAACTTAGTATCCGGAACTTCCCCACCGCTCACCTTCCAAGTCAAGGACTTTGAAGGAGGCTACCGTTTTGGAGAGCAACTGGTCCCATCGGGACCAATTTCCGGTAACCCCCTGGTACCCACGTAGCCCCGTGCCGTAGGTACGCATCAAAAAATCACCGGACCCTTGACAAACAGCTGTCATCTGCTATCTTCATCTTTGGGAAAAAGCTACCATTATGAAAAAGGATTTCAAAAAAGAGTTCTCCACTTGCTATCAGCAAAAGAAGGGGCAAATCAACATCGTGGAGGTCCCCGAATTTCAGTATTTGATGATCGACGGGCAGGGTGACCCCAATACTTCCCAAGCCTTTAATGAAGCCGTGGAAGCCCTTTTCGGCATGTCGTACAAGATCAAATTTGCCAATAAGGCCAATCCCGACACCCCTGATTACACCGTCATGCCACTCGAAGGCCTATGGTGGGCCGAAGACATGACCGACTTCGCTGCCCTCGACCGCTCCGAATGGTTATGGACTATGATGATCCTACAGCCGGATTTTATCGATGCAGATCTGGTCGAAAAGGTGAAGATTTATTTGGCGAAAGCCAAGGATTTACCGGGGTTGCCGAAGTTGCGTTTTGAGTCGATGAGGGAGGGGGTAGCGGTGCAGATTTTGCACCTCGGTCCGTATTCTGAAGAGGCGCCGACCATCGAAAAGCTGCACCAGTACATCCACGAAAACGGCTATGAGTTGACGGGCAAACACCGGGAGATTTACCTGAGTGATATGCGAAGGACGGCCCCGGAGAAGTTGAAGACGATCATCAGGCAGCCGGTGGTGAGGCCACAATAAAAGTCAACATCAGGTATGCTGTTTTCGGGTTGGGGAATTCACTTCTCCGTTGATTATTAAGCTTTCCAAGATTGGCATTCAAAACACTTATTCGCCTGAATATCTTTTAGTTATACTCTTGATTTTTATTCCAAAAGCAATAGGTGGTTGCCTCCGGCGGCACCTTTTGGCTTGGCCCAAAAGGTGGAAAAACCCAAGGCTGTACCCGGCCCTTAACGCTGCGAAGGACTCCAAAAGCCTAAACGGTAAAAACTCGCCTTATTGTGCTGATCTTCAGGCTTGATTGCAGGAACTATTAATCATTTTTGCCAGATATAATCACAGATTTGGCTCAAACAGTTTACCCTTTTTAACGGCTTTTGAAGCCCCTCTTCGCTAGGCCGACTAAGGCCGATTTGGGGCTGGGATTGGGATAGCCGTTTACAGCAATTACATTACCAGCTGCAACGTGGCTGGCTCCCATTTTGGGTGAAAAATGAAGTTTTTCACCCAAAAAAATCTTGTGAATCATGTAAATCATGTCCAAAGAAAAGTCAACGTCCAGTGATGCCCTTTTACGAAAACCGCAAGGTTTTCAAAAAAGATTCTTCGCGTCCTCTGCGACTTTGCGCGCCGATTCATACTATCATGAAGACACAAAGACGGCTAAGAACATTGCTGAATAAGCAATTTTTTGAACTACAAAAGCAATTAAAAGATGAAATTGGTAAAAACTCCTTCTATTGTCATCCTTATGTGCCTCCTTCCGACCCGTTGGGTTTCCCTGCGGCGGAACTAAAGTGTGGTTCAAAAACATTTTGTAGTCACGACAACTATTTATATCTTTGTAGTCATGACAACAAAAATCAAAAAAATGAACACACGAGAAAAAAAATATTGGATCGTCGTGGCCTCCAAAAATCATATTGTAAGAGGTGTTGAAGGCGGTTTTATTCAGGCCAATCACGGTAAAAAAGCGCCGATGAAGCGGCTACAGGTAGGAGATGGGGTGATCTGTTACTCTTCCAAGGCGGTGCTTGGTGGTAAGGAACCCTACCAGAAATTTACGGCCATTGGCGAGGTAGCCGATGAACACCTCTACACCGGCATGATGAACGGCGGGCAGTTTCAGCCCTACCGCCGCAATGTCAATTTTTATGATTGTGAGGAAGCCGAAATCCGGCCATTGATTGAGGATTTGGATTTTATCCAAAACAAGCAGAAGTGGGGCTACCCCTTCCGCTGGGGCTTTTTTGAGATCAGTGAAAGTGACTTTCAGACCATTGCCACCCAAATGCACCTCCATGAGCAGTAAAGACAGTGTTTTTTCCTTCGACCGCCCGCACGACAGCCCCGGCTACCTGCTCTGGCAGGTGACCATGCGCTGGCAGCGTCAGATCAAAGCCGGACTGGATGAACTGGACATTACCCATACCCAGTTTGTATTAATGGCCGCCCTGAAGTGGCTTTCCGACCAACAACCCGAAATCTTCCAGATCGACATAGCCAACCACGCCAATGTAGACCGCATGATGACCTCCAAAGTGCTCAAAGCGCTGGCTAAAAAAGGGCTCCTTTCCACCCAGAGCAGCAGCACCGACAGCCGGGCAAAGGCGGTGAAGCTGACTGCCGAGGGAGAGGCCACCATTAAACAGGCAGTAGCTACGGTGGAGGGTATTGACCGGGTGTTTTTTGGCCAATTGCAAGAAAAGCAGACCGCCTTTAAAAAGATGATGCAAAAGCTGGTGCTTTGACTACCACCGCTTACCCCTTTCCCGCATTAGCTCCAAGTCTTCCTTCGTAAATTGCAAGCCCAATACCTTAAGCTCCCAAATAGAAAATGAAGCGACCTTTTCTTCTAAATACGCCCAGACTGTTGGTCCTTGCACAATTTTACCGAATTGAGGATTTGATGAAGAAAAGCTGGGAACGCTAGCCGACAACGCTACTGTGCCATCGGGGGCAAAAGCCACGGCTCGGACGGAGGAAGAATGTCCTTTGAAGTGCTGGATTTGGTTACCGCTGCGGTCCCACAGTATTGCCGTTTTATCGTCACTGCCGGTGAGGATTGATTGTCCATTGGGGGCAAAAGCCACGGCATTTACGGAGGAAGAATGTCCTTTGAAGTGCTGGATTTGGTTACCGCTGCGGTCCCACAGTATTGCCGTTTTATCGTCACTGCCGGTGAGGATTGATTGTCCATTGGGGGCAAAAGCCACGGCATTTACGGAGGAAGAATGTCCTTTGAAGTGCTGGATTTGGTTACCGCTGAGGTCCCACAGTATTGCTGTTTTATCGTCACTGCCGGTGAGGATTGATTGTCCATCGGGGGCAAAAGCCACGGCATATACGGAGGAAGTATGTCCTTTGAAGTGCTGGATTTGGTTACCGCTGCGGTCCCACAGTATTGCCGTTTTATCGTCACTGCCGGTGAGGATTGATTGTCCATCGGGGGCAAAAGCCACGGCTCGGACGGAGTAAGAATGTCCTTTGAAGTGCTGGATTTGGTTACCGCTGCGGTCCCACAGTATTGCCGTTTTATCGTCACTGCCGGTGAGGATTGATTGTCCATCGGGGGCAAAAGCCACGGCTCGGACGGAGTAAGAATGTCCTTTGAAGTGCTGGATTTGGTTACCGCTGCGGTCCCACAGTATTGCCGTTTTATCGTCACTGCCGGTGAGGATTGATTGTCCATCGGGGGCAAAAGCCACGGCTCGGACGGAGTAAGAATGTCCTTTGAAGTGCTGGATTTGGTTACCGCTGCGGTCCCACAGTATTGCCGTTTTATCGTCACTGCCGGTGAGGATTGATTGTCCATCGGGGGCAAAAGCCACGGCTCGGACGGAGTAAGAATGTCCTTTGAAGTGCTGGATTTGGTTACCGCTGCGGTCCCACAGTATTGCCGTTTTATCGTCACTGCCGGTGAGGATTGATTGTCCATCGGGGGCAAAAGCCACGGCATTTACGGAGGAAGTATGCCCTTTGAAGTGCTGGATTTGGTTACCGCTGCGGTCCCACAGTATTGCCGTTTTATCGTAACTGCCGGTGAGGATTGATTGTCCATCGGGGGCAAAAGCCACGGCTAGGACGTCGGAAGAATGTCCGTTGAAGTGCTGGATTTGGTTACCGCTGCGGTCCCACAGTATTGCCTTGCTATCGACGCTACCGGTGAGGATGGTTTTGCCATCGGGGGCAAAAGCCACGGCATTTACGGATTCAGTATGTCCTTTTTTGATAATCTTTTGGTAGAGTGCCTCATGATTAGCAAATAGCTCACTGAAAATACCGGCGGCGCTTTCTGACTTTGGGTAAAGGTGGTAGTTCATCTCGGCCAGGCGCAGGGCCTGGGTAGGGTTGGTTTTGGAGAGCTGTAGGGCACGCAGGGCATTCTGGTTGGAGCGGGAAATGCGCTCGGCCTGGATGGCGGCAGAGTCGGCAATGCTTTTTTGTCGTTCGGCTTCTTGGGCGGCAGCTTCGGCTTTTTTTCTCTCCTGGTTAGCAATTCGGGTGGCATGTTGTGCGGCTTTCTTTTGTCTTTCGGCTTCTGCGGCGTTCCGTTCTGCTTGTTCTTTTTGCCGTTTTAGTCCTTCAATGGCGGTAGTAATGAGTGCTGCGGGTTCGTTGGTACTGCATTTACAGACCTTGGCGGCTACCTGTGCGGCTTGAAATTCGATCAGGGCCTGGTCATAATTCTCCGCTTTTAGATAGCTTTTGCCGGTTTCTAAAAATGCCAGATATTTACGACAGGTGTGGCAATCATCGGCGGCCTGGGCATTGAGTTTACTGGGTAAGATGAATACTAAAATTAACAGGGTATAATATAAGAGTGTTCTCATTTTAAAGCATCAATTTTTTGGTTGAGTAGCTGGTACAAAGGCAGGGTATTATTACTTTCTCCCAGGCTATCCAGGGCGGCCTGGTAAACCTCTTTAGCCTCTTCAAATTTTCCCAGATCCCGGTAATTGTCGCCGTAAATGCGCAATTCTTCGGCTACTTTTATTTTTTGGTTTAGCTCAATGGTTTCGAGTGCTTTTTGTGCCTCCTGCTGGGCGGTAAAGGCGTAAACCGTCAGGGCGGTCAATACGGCAAAGGCCAGTATGGTGAGGCCAATCAGGTTGCGGCGACGGCGTAGTTTTTCTCTTTTCAGTCGATCCACTTCCGCCCGGCTGGCTTGGATGTAGGCTTTTTCTTCTTCGGTGAGGATTAGTTTATCGCTGTAGAGGTCCACCAGTTCGAGCTGGTCCTCCGGCAGGAAGGCGCGGGCTTCGGTTTTTAGGGCCATCTGGCTTTTGATCAGGCGCTGGATTTCCAGGATGGCAATTTCTTCATTGCTGCGCTTGTCGTGAATCTGTAGGGCCAGAGAGTCGTGGGCCACTTCGTAGAGTTGTTCATCTTCGGTATAACGCAGTATCCTGCTTTTGACAAAGGCCTGTAGGGTGTTGGTTACCAGGTGGTTGGGGAGTTCCTTGAAGCGTTTTTGGAGCGTAGCTAGTGCTAGTGGTTCCTTGGTGCCTTCCAGGGTTACAAATGGGGAAAGTAACCGCCAGATGGTATCGGGCATTTGATCGAGATCACGGGCGGTTTTAACCACCTGTTCATCCAGAAAATCGCGTAGTACATTGTCGATGTCCTTCATTTGCCGTAAGGCATTCAGACTAAATTCCGCCGGGGTTTGCCGGTCTTCATCGTTGGTAATTTCCAGGTATAGTTTGTCCAGAAAGACCTGCAGGTAGGGCAGGGGAATGCTGAGTTTTTTCTCTTCGCCTTTGATCTTCTCAAAGATGCCTTCGGCAATGGCGGCTTCCTCTCCGGCTTTTAGGGTTACGAGGCTTTGTTTGGCCTGACCGATATTTTGCACCACGGTTTTGACCTTGTCGAGGTTCATGGGTTCTACACGCAGCTTTTTGCGCAGCAACTCCGGTACGGCTTTTTCAAATTCGTAGAGATAGCCCAGGTATTCCTCCCGGATGGAGAGAATGAGTTTCACGGGCTGCTCCACCTGTAGTAGTTCCTTGACGGTTTCCACGAAAGTGGCCTGCTCGGTTTTATCGCCAAGGATGTACAACTCTTCAAACTGGTCAAAAACCAGGTAGATGGGTTTAAAATGCCGCAGGTAGATGTTTTTTAGGCTGCGGGCCAATGGGCTTTGCGGGGTGGCCGTTGCGGTGGTGTCTTCATCGGCGCTCCAGTCTTCGTCCAGCCAGTCCAGGTTGTCGGCCTCGGTTTCGGTATTTCCGCCGGCTGCTTCGAGGGCTTTTTCAAAGGAAGCATTCAGGTTATTGCCCCGACGGATGTACAGGTCCAGCCAGTCGTGCGACTGAAATTTGCTGGCCAGTCCGCACTGAATGAGGCTGGTCTTCCCCGTACCCGAAGCGCCGTAGATGAGGATCAGGTCGGTTTGAAAGACCATCTCGTACAGCGTAGCCACTTCCTCTTCCCGGCCGAAGAAGATGTCGTTGTCTTCCCGCGTGTAGGCATCCAAAAATTTGAAGGGGTAGCGTTTTTGCATGTCAGATTCCGGGTTTATAGGTCGTCGAGAAAGGGTTCCCTTTCCTGCAATACGGTCCGCCGCGCTTCCTCAAAGGCCACAATCACCTGGTCGAGGTTGAGCGTAATCTGGTTTTCCTCTTTGAGCATCAGTACATTGTAATCGGTATCGTCTTGCAGGATGCCTTGCATTTCAATTTGTATGGTACTTTCGTCTTCCAAAAAGCAGTATTCGAGGCTACCATCGGCAATGTCTTTGCCCCGGTAGAAACAGACGCGGGCGCCGTGTTCAAAGGTCAGGGCATTGTAGTCGATCACCAATGGGAAGAGGTTGATGTTGTCGCGGTAGTCGTTGCCTTTGTATAGGAGCACGGCATCGGTATGTACGGTATCGGCGGTGTAGATCACCTTTTCGGCATCTACATTGGCCTTGCTGTCGATACCAAGCGCGGCAAATCGGTGTAAATAGCGTGGATCAACGTGCCGCATCTGCTTGTAGCCGATGCGCTTGATAGAGGCCATTTTGTATTTCACCAGAAAGGCAAAGTGTTTAAAAAATTCTGCGAGCTGGGTCTCTGCCGCAAAGCAGTCGAGGAGTGAGTATTGTCCGCGGTCCAGCACTTCGGTGAGTTGCTGCACTTCCCGGCTGATTTGTTGTAAGGGTTCCTTTGCGGTATCGAGGTCAAATTCGGCAAAGGGAAGCTCCAGTTGGTGTTCTTGAAATAGAGCGTGGAGGGCTTGCAATAACTGCAATTGCTCTTCAATGGACTGTTCAAAATTGCGGTCAAAAAACTGGGTCAAGGCAGTTTTGTGGGCTTCCGCCAATGCCAGGGACTTCGCTTTTTGAAGGTCCCAAAGTTTGGAGATTAGGGCGAAATTGACGAGGTCCAGGCTGCGCTTGATGATGGTCATACATTTCTGAATGTACTTGCGCTGTTTGCCATCCGAAAATTCCTCCTTACCGATGGCCATGAGCTTGCTCAACTGGATACCGATCACGCCCACAAAGCTATAGGCGATGATCTCTTTGGCCTTATCGCTAATGCGGGTTTGTTGTTCCCAATCGGCTATTTGCTGCACTCGGGAGATGAACTTTTGGGCGGGAATGCAGTCCTTTTGAATGCTGTGAATGAGTGATTTGGTCAGCGATTCATTGAAGGCCTTTTTTCCGGTGACGAATCCAAAGTTGGCCTCGTTGATGTGCTCAATGTTGTAGATTTTATCGGCGTGCTGGACGTTTTGCACCTTGAGGTTTTGCAACAGGTCTTTCAGGTCGACCAATTGGTTTTGAATCTCCCGAATTTCCCCATCAATGTTGAGGGTGATGGAGTCGTTACTCACCGTTTGAATGGCGACTTTGGGTTGGTGTGCGGGGCTGGATGAATCCATGCTTGATTAAGAAAAATTTGCGTTGTCGATATGGTTGATGTTGTAAATCTTTTCGGCATTCTGGATGACCTGGGGTTCACTGGCAGCGGCTCTGATCTCGGTATCGGCGCCATCGCATTCGAGTTCTGATAATAAGTTCAGCAGTCCGGTCCGAATCTGGTTTTTGGTCAGGTTGGCGTCCTCGGTACTGATGATGCCCATTCTGATCTGCTGCTGGATATCCGCAAAGCGTCCGGACTGAAGGATGGCCTCGTTGAGTCGGGGGCTGTCTTTTAGCAATAGCTGGAGTTGCTTTAAGGCTTCCCCAAGCTGGTCTTTGGCAATAAAATTGCGGATTTGTTGTACGAAGTCGCTGTTTTTCATCTGTTGATAGGGTTGTTTTTGCTAAAATTAATAAAAGCTGGGTTTTTATTGGCTCAGTATTAGTTTTTTATGGGGGAAAGTTCGGATTTTAGTTCATTTTCTTATCTTTATACGCTCGCAAAGTTTTTTCATTCTAACGCGCATATCAGCACAGCACAAGTTTAGCAGCGACACCGATCATGCCTCCCTACGGGAGGTACCTGTGGCTCATGGCCTTGGGGTTACCGATAATGGCTCCCAATAGGGAGCCTATGGTTGTGGCTACTGATGAAGTTCCTCGTAGGACTAGAGTTACTGATCATGCATCCCGCTGGGATGGGACATGGGTGGCTTGGGGGAGGAGGTAGCAGTGACGGCTCCTATGGGGAGCTGTGTGAGGATGTTGCTCTTGGTTGCCGATAATCGTTCCCTATTGGGAGCCTATGGTTGTGGCTACTGATGAAGTTCCCCGTAGGACTAGAGTTTACTGATGATGCATCCCGCTGGGATGGCACATGGGTGGCTTGGAGGAGGAGGTAGCAGTGATGGCTCCCTATGGGAGCTGTGTGAGGATGTTGCTCTTGGTTACCGATAATCGCTCCCTATTGGGAGCCTATGGTTGTGGCTACTGATGAAGTTCCTCGTAGGACTAGAGTTACTGATCATGCATCCCGCTGGGATGGGACATGGGTGGCTTGGAGGAGGAGGTAGCAGTGATGGCTCCTATGGGGAGCTGTGTGAGGATGTTGCTCTTGGTTACCGATAATCGCTCCCTATGGGGAGCCTATGGTGGTGGCTACTGATGAAGTTCCCCGTAGGACTAGAGTTACTGATGAAGCGTCCCGAAGGGATGAAGCACGGGCTGGCCTAGGGATACCCATGATGCATCCCGAAGGGATGTGATATCGGCACAACTATAGTTATCCGGTCTCGTAGAGACCAGTTAGCGGTGGCAAAAGAATATCATGTGTGCATTGCCGTGCCGTAGGTACGGATTATTAATAACCATTTAATTTGCCGACCATGGCTAATACTTACACTCAAATTCATATTCAGGCTGTTTTTGCAGTCAGTCATAGACAAGCGCTGATCCTACCTGAATGGAAAACGGAGCTCTACAAATTTATGACCGGCATCGTGAAATATGACGGGCACAAAATGCTTGCCATCAATGGCATGCCTGATCATGTGCATCTGTTTTTTGGAATGCGTCCGGCTCAATCTCTATCCGCTTTGATGCAAAAGGTCAAATCGGATTCGTCCAGATGGATCAACGAGCGGGGGCTGACTCCCAGGAAGTTTAACTGGCAGGGTGGTTATGGGGCTTTTTCTTACAGCAAGTCGCATATCTCCCGCGTTTGTAAGTACATCGAAAATCAGGAGGCACATCATCGCAGAAAGACCTTTCAGAAGGAGTATTTGGAGTTCCTGGAGGCTTTTGATATTGAGTATGACGAACAGTATCTTTTCAAGTCGATCTAAGCTTGATGCGACACCGATCATGCCTCCCTACAGGAGGGACTACAAGCCTATGGCTGTAGTTACCGATAATGCAGCCAGCTGGGATGGGGAGCTGGCTGCGCTTGTGAGGGCTGTTGAGACTTGACCCAAGGAGTCACTTAAGTATGGGGACTCATGTGGCCACTCGAAGGGCTGAGCGGGGGGCGGACCGGTAATGGTTCTCTATTGGCAGCCTTTTGTTGTGGATACTGATGAAGTCTCTTACCGGGCTGGAATATTCACACAACAATAGTTTATCCGGTCTCATAGAGACCAATTCCCAGTGGCAATTGCTGCAAACGGCGCTCAAGTGCCTGTATATCATTGCCAAAATGACCAATAAAACTGCCTTCACAAGAAAAAAACCGCAAGTCCGTAATTGGAGAGATAGCTTGGATGTTCAAGGTTTAGGTGTCTTCATTTTCTGGATCGTTTTGTTTGATGGGGTAAAACTAGGGTTTCAAGTGAAGGACCATTGAATATTTTCAACCAATGTAAGACCTGCTTCAACTAATGGCAAAATTGCCCCAAAAGGTTTAATTTGCAACCCAAAAAATGGACCATAGAATTAGATCAATTTTTGAACCACAAGTTCAGCGATTTATTGAAAAAAGAAGACCTCCTGTTGAGCTGAGAGCTCAAGTCGACTTGGGCTTTTCCCTGGAGAAGGGCATCCTTGACATTTTTGAGGTTCGAAGCAGGTGGGAAAATCCAGAAGAGAAATTCACCTCTGCTGTAGCAAGAGCAAAATATGTAAAATCAAGAAACATCTGGAAAATTTACTGGATGCGGGCCAACGGCAATTGGGATCCGTATAAGCCAGTACCAGAAGTCAACGATCTCGCTGAAGTATTAAGAATCATTGATGAAGACGAATATTACTGCTTCTGGGGTTAAAGTAACATAATCATGCAAAATCACTATCAACTCTCGGACAACGATTTCGAAGCCCAATTCGCCAATGCCAACCTCGATCCGGCGATCTTCAGCCACGAAGCTCATTTACGACTGGCCTGGATTCACCTCAATCGCTATGGATTGCGGCAGGCAGAGGAGAATATTTGCGCACAGCTGGTCAACTTTGTCAACACCATCGGCGCTGCGGATAAGTTCAACAAGACGCTAACCATTGCCGCCATCAAGGCCGTACACCACTTCATGCAGAAGTCTACCTCCGATAATTTTGCGGATTTTATTGAGGAATTTCCAAGACTGAAATACAATTTTAAGGAGCTGTTGGGCTATCACTATGGCTTTGATATCTTTCAGTCGGAGCGAGCCAGAAAGGAATATCTGGAACCGGATTTGCTGCCTTTCGACTAGCCATAATCGTTATAAATATAATGATTATTTTTATCATCATTATATTTATCATCATGTTTTTTATAACGAATTTTATTGATCGGGAGATGTTTGCAACATCGACCTTTGAGCAGAATCATAAGCAGAATTTCCAGAATTTTTTTAGTTTAGAGTTTAGAGCTCGGTCCATCAAAACCTAATGCCGTACCTACGCTAAAATTGAGCAGATTTTTTTTAGGTTTTAGGTGTTGGGCTTTAGGGCAGTACCAGTTCTCCCTGTGGCTTGGAGCTTTTCTAACACCAGACCAAAAAATAAACTTTAACCCTTAAACTTTAAACCCAGAATTGAAGCAGAATTCTCAGAATTTTAGAATTTGCAGAATGATTAGGCGAGCTCCCTAAACCGTCTCAACCGTTTCCCCCGCCTAAACTCTAAACTTGAGTAGAATCCCCAGAAATCAAGCATTTGCAATATAATCAGCCCCCCCTGAACCGTCTCAACCGTCTCCCCCTCTTAAAACGTCTCCCCCTCTCAAACCTCCCCTCCAATCATCCCCTTCACCGCCTTCCGATGGCTTCTGCCAATCAGTAGCGCCGTACCATTGCGCATCACCAACTGATTGCCTTCCAGGTAGTGTACGTGCCGCAGGTTGACAATAAAGGATTTGTGAATGCGTAGGAAGATATCGCCCGGCAGGGCTTCTTCGAAGGAAGTGAGCGTTTTGGGCGTCAGATGGAATTGGTTTTCCAGCCAAACCTTGACGTAATTGCCGTGGCTTTCCAGGTAGTAAATATCGGCGTAGCGCAACTGGATGTGCCGCTTGTCGGATTTGATGAAAATCTGATCATTCTCCGGTTCTTCAGTTGTCGTTGAAGTCTCGCTAGGAGCAGCCTTGAGTTTTTGCAGTTCGGCAGCCTTATTCACTGCTTTCAGAAAGCGGTCAAAACGGAAGGGTTTTAACAGGTAATCACAGACATCCAACTCGAAGCTCTCCAATGCAAATTCCTGGTGCGCGGAGGTCACAATCACCAGTGGTTTTTGCGGCAAAATGCGCAGAAAGTCCAGCCCCTTGAGCTTGGGCATTTGCATATCCAGAAAGATAAGATCTACTTGCTGGTTCTTCAAAAACTCCAGTGCATCGATGGCCAGGTAACTTTGCCCGACGATTTCCAAAAAAGGAATATCATTGGCAAAATTCAAAATCACTTTATGCGCCAGGGGCTCGTCGTCTATTATCAGTGCCTTGAGGGTCACTCGTTCCATACGGCTAAATTTGCCGTAAAGGTAGTGCCTTGAACGGTAGTTGTCAAACGATGCCTGCCTGGGTAATGCAATTCCAGCCGTCGCCGCAGGTTGTCCAGGCCTATGCCCCTTTTTTCGGACAATGGAGGCTCGAAAGAATTGACACATTCAAAAGTCAGCAAGCGATCATCACTTTTTACACTTATATCCAGTTGTGAAGGGCCTTCGGCCGGTTCCACGCCGTGTTTGAAGGCATTTTCGACCAGAATGATGAGTAGCAAAGGCGGGATTTGCAGCGTCTCCTCTTCAACTTCTTCCGTAAAGGAGAGGTTGAGTTTTTTGTGTAAACGAATTTTTTGCAACTGGATATAGTCCTTCAGGTAATTCAGTTCTTCTTCCACCCAAACTTCCTTTTCCTTGCCTTTGTAAATGACGTAGCGCATCAATTCCGAAAGCTGCAAAATCACCTCCGGACTCTGATCCGACTTTTCCAGGCTGAGCGAATAGAGGTTATTTAAGGTATTAAAAAAGAAATGGGGGTTGATCTGCTGCTTGAGCAAATTGAGCTCCTGCGCCACCTGTTGCTGCTCCAGCTGCGCAATTTCGTGATTTTGTCGAAACCATTGCAGCGCCACGATTACTGGCAAAGTAAAAGCCATAAATACAAAGGGAATAGTCAGATTGAATTCGTTGAAGACTTCTACCGTACCGCTTGGCATTAGAGAGGGAGCCAGTTGCACCAGCGGCAGACTGACCAGTGCCTGCGCCAAAATTGGAAAACTCACTGCGATGGCACCCACCACTCCGGCGACATAGATCAAGGCTCCTCGTTTTTTTAATAAATAGGGAATCAAAAGCCGGTCGTTGAGCCAGTAAAACACGTACGGCGTAGCCATGATCAGGAAAAACTGGATACTGTAGGAAATAAATAAAAAGAAGTTATTGAAGATCTTCAATGGACGGATATTGGTCTCAATGACATCCCGAACGTAGAGGCTTTCCAAATCTGATACAGTCATCATGCTAAACAATACGGCAAAAAAGGCCACCACCAGTAAGATAGCACGATCCAGACTGATTTTCTTCAGCCAGTTGACCAACCGTTTTTCGTGGGTCCAGTAGCGATTGATTTCGATGGCGATATCAAAAAAACCGAGAAAAAACCACAGTCCTACAAAAAACTCAGATTCGAAAAAGCCGAATTTGTCCCTAAAGAAGGTCTCCACAATAAAAGCGACCAGTCCAGAGTACACTATAAAGACTCCAGCCCAGGCCGGCAGATAGCGCCAACCCGGAAGCGATTCCTTTATCGTCTTTTTAAAATGTACAAAGATGACCAGCGGCAGATAAGCCGATAGGAGTAGGCCCAAAGTTGATAGATACAAACCCCAGTTGTGGGGGGCGTTATTTACCGCATTAATTGCTGCACAGGTGAAAAACACCACCAGAAAAAGCCAGCTGTCGTTGTGCTGAAAATAGTTGGCAATATGTCGACGGTTGATTTTTATCATGTTACAAAAAAAATAAGTTACCCTGAACTCCTCAACTTTTCAGGATCAAAGACCTCGATTTAGTGATGACCTGCAAAATACGCCAGATCAAGTGATAACGGTCGTTTGTCATGCTTTTATCGGCAGGTATCACTTTTCTTTGGCACCCGTTTGCCCTGCAGCTATCTTGCCGGCAAAAAGATACCAATGAATCATCTGCTCATTCAAAATTTGTCTAAAACTTATGGAAATGGCGTTCGCGCCTTGCAGCAAATATCGCTGGAAATGCACAATGGCATCTTTGGCCTGTTGGGACCCAACGGAGCAGGTAAATCAACCCTGATGCGTAGCATCGCGGCGCTGCAGGAGCCGGATCATGGACGCATCATATTTAACGGAAAGGATATCGTGGCGCACCCTCAATACATCCGCCGACAGTTAGGGTATCTGCCACAGGAATTTGGGGTATACCCCGGCCTTTCCGCTTTTCATCTGATGGACCACCTGGCGGTATTAAAAGGAATCACCCATAAACAAGAACGCCGCGATCAGGTCAATTTTTTGCTGGAGCAAACCAATCTCTATACCAAGCGCAAGCAGGCCGTAAGCACCTTTTCCGGAGGTATGCGCCAACGGTTTGGTATTGCTCAGGCCCTCTTAGGTAACCCACAAGTGCTGATCGTGGATGAACCCACTGCCGGACTGGACCCACAGGAACGCAATCGTTTTCTGGACCTGCTCAGTGAAGTTGGGGAACAGAAAATCGTTATTCTTTCCACCCACATTGTAGAGGATGTGCGAGATATGTGCAACCGCCTGGCCATCATCCACGAAGGAGAAGTGGTGTGTCAGGGCAATCCCGCTGACCTGATCGCTGAAATGCAAACCAAGGTGTGGCAAAAGACGGTCCCACGGGACGAAAGTGACCAGTTGGAAGGGGCCCTTACCTTGCTTTCCTCCCGCCTGCTGGCCGGCAATCGTCGTATCCGCATTTGGTCGGAGCAGCTTCCGGGCGAGGGTTTCGAGTCGGTGCAACCCGATCTGGAGGACGTCTATTTTTCCACCTTTTCGAGCAGTACATCCCATTAATCACCCAACGCTGAAATAAAGATTTTCATGTTTACCCAACTGTTGCGTTTTGAGTGGCGCTATCACATTCAACATATTTCTTTCCCGGCTTTTGCCCTGTTTTTTGGGCTGTTCGGCTTCTTGCTTTCCGGCAGGGCATTTGGTGATCCCAATCTGTACAACAATGCCCCCTACAATCTCACCAAAGTTGTAGGACTGATGTCGCTGGCCGCCATTTTTTGTATGATGGTGCTGGCCAGTAGAGTGCTGCTACGCGATCAGCAATCCCGAATGCAGGAGCTGATTTTTGCTACGCCGGTGCACAAAGGGCCCTTTTTACTCAGTAGGTTCATGGGGTATTTCACAGTCAGTTTATTGTTGTTTGCTTTTACCATGTTGGGCCTGTGGATCGGAGCGATGGTCACGCCTCCTGGTAAATACCTTGGTCCTATTGACGGGAGTCATTATGTGTGGTTGTACCTGATCATGGCGGTGCCCAATTTGTTGATCGGTGGCGTGGTCTTATTTTCGATTGCCAGCCTCACCAGAAGTACGCTGGCGACCTATGTGGGGGGCATTTTACTTTACTGCCTGTATTGGCTGGCAGCCATGTTGCTCAATTCTCCTATGATGGCCGGTGCTACACCTGCCAGTGCAGAAGGTTTGGCCCTGGCCGCCTTACTGGATCCGTTTGGATTATCGGCTTTTTTTGAGCAAACGCGCTACTGGGAAGTGGTGCAAAAGAATACGGAAGTCATTGCCCTTACGGGAAATTTTCTATACAATAGAATCCTTTGGATTGTCATTAGTCTATCCATATTTCTAGCCAATTATTTCGCATTTAAATTCCGCAAAGGAAAGCATTTAGGGAGGACAGCTGCTCGTTCGGTTGTTACAGAAGCGCTCACTTCCCCAATAGATGGTTTAGCACCTCCTGGTCTGGTTTTACCGGCCAGGAGGTCCTTTGCGGATCAGCTACACATGCTTTGGAGCAATTTTAAAATTGAGCTTTCGCAAATACTACGCAGCTGGCCATTCTGGGTGATCATGGTGGCCTGGGCGGGTATTGTGGCCTCCGAAATTCTGACGCGCATCTACGGGGGCGGCGAGTACGGTACTTCTTTGTATCCTACCACCAATTTGATGATTTGGCTTTTCGCCGAGCCCTTTAAATTTTTGTCACTATTGCTGGTCATCTTTTACGCCGGAGAAATGGTACACCGGGAGCGGGTGCTAAAAATGAATGAATTTAAAGATAGTCTTCCGATACCCAATTGGGTGTTTGCGTTAAGCAAATATCTGGCCCTGGTCAGTATTCCGATTTTGTTGATTTCCAGTGCTATTTTTATTGCAATAATATGCCAGTCTTCAAAGGGTTGGTTTGAGTGGAATTTGCCTCTCTATCTTTCTGCGTTTTATATTAACGGACTCCTGATTTTCTTTTTTGCGGTGATGGCTGTTTTTATACAAAATCTTGTGCCCAATAAGTACTTAGGCATGTTGCTGAGCCTGGTCTTTGTCCTGGTTTTTACTTCAACCTTGGGTGCACAACTAGGCATTTCGCACCCACTACTTCGAATTGGAGCCTTGCCATCACTGGAGTACAACAACATGAACGGCTACGGGCCGCAACTGAATGCTTTCAATTGGATGGCGCTGCTCTGGGGAAGTTTCTATCTATCCCTCGGCTACCTCACTACTCTTGTGTGGCGAAGGGGGACAGCGGTGAATATCTTTAGAAGGATTGAATTTACACCAAAAAGAAGAGGCATCTTAGTCGTATCGCTATCAGTCTTCTTGCTCGTGGGAGGATTTGTTTATTACAATACCAATATCCTGAATGCCTATCAGACCAGAGCGCAGAGACTGGACCAACTGGCAGACTATGAAAAGAAATACAAAGTTTTTGAAGACCTACTGGAATTGTCGATTATTGATGTGAAAACAAAGGTGGATTTACATCCAAAAGAACGGCAATATTTTATAGAACACGAGTTCATTTTACAAAACAAAAATGAGGAAAGCATCCGCGAAGTTTATTTTACCGCCTCGCCTTTCACCAAGGTTTGTCAGTTTGAACTGAGCCGTGCCGTTTTGCGAAAGCATGATGACACCCATGGGGTTTATTGGTTTGAATTTGCAGAGCCCGTCCAGCCCGGTGATACGGTGCGTATGCGTTATGATATTGAAGACAATCACCAGGGCCTTCAGGTAGGTACATCTTTTTTTGATATGGATATTGTCGAAAATGGAACCAACATCATGAACCGATTCATCGCGCCCTCCTTTGGCTATCGTCATAGCAATGAAATTACCGATAATGAGGAGCGTAAAAAGCGGGGGCTTGCGCCAATAGAAGAGGAGCCCGAAGACCCCCTGCATTCGGAGACCAATGTGGACCAAAAGTTCTCATTCGAAACCGTCATCTCTACCGATGCAGATCAAATAGCCATCGCACCAGGACAACTAATTGAAGAGAAAGCAGATAGTAATCGCCGCATTTTTCATTACAAAACGGAGCAACCTATCAATAACTTCTATAGCTACCTTTCGGCAAAATATGCGGTGAAAAAGCTGGTGCACCGAGGTGTTTCACTGGAGGTGTATTATGCGCCAGGTCATGATTTCAATGTGGCCCACATGCTGCAAATCATGCGCCAAACGTTGGACTATTGCCAAAACAATTTCTCTTCTTACGGAATGGACCACCTGCGCATTGCCGAAATTCCCGGCCACTGGCCCATGGGCGGCTATGCCACACCCGGCGTGATCGGATTGGTAGAAGACCGCAGTTTCTTTACCGACCTGCGTGATAGCACCAGCTTTGACGTAGTGGCCAAAAGGGTCGCGCATGAGGTAGCCCACCAGTGGTTTGGTCACCAATTGAATCCTGAATTTGGTCCTGGAGCAAGTATGATCGTCGAGTCTTTTGCCAAATATTTGGAAGTGATTGCCATGGATCAATTACATGGGAAGGGACAATTGCGGCAATTGCTGAAAGATCAGATGAACGATTACTTCTACGGCCGAAGCCTGCTGGATGAACCCGAACCCGCTTTGGATCGTGTAGAAAACCAGGCGTTTATTTTTTACGCTAAAGGCTGCATTGTGATGAATGCCCTGCGCGACCTGGTAGGGGAGAAGCCCCTTAATGCCGCCATCAGCGAAATGATCAATTGTTATGGCTACCCCAATCCACGCGGAACCGCCCAGGATTTTATCACTATCCTAAAATCGCGTACGCCACCGCATACCCATGCTCGAATCGATGACTGGGTGTCAAAAGTGTTGTTTTTTGATAATAAAATCACTAATGTCAAAACCGAGTCACTGGCAGATGGTCAGTACAAAATCACGCTGCAAATCGAAGCCAGTAAAAAGGTGTTGAATGACGCTGGCGCGATTCAGGACACCTCATTTGCGGAAGCCATGACCATCGGCTTTTTTGACCAACATCCAGATCAATTGAGGAGAAGTGACTCGCCTGTCTACCTGGAGCGTCATTCCATTCAAGATGGTGCAAATGAGCTGGTCATTATCCTGAATCAACTGCCGAAATATGTGGTGTTGGACCCCTATTTGAATCTGTTGGATAAGAATGTGTATGATAATGTAAGGGTCATGAAATAGTTAGAGGTTTATCCCATTCAGTCGCCAAATTATTTTCATTTTTTTTGATTAACTCTTTTTATAGAATTACCTTGTTGAGGAACGATAAGGCTTACTTCGTATCGCCAGACTCTATGGTATTTTGACCGTTAGGTTTATCGACTCATTGAAATCAAAATGTTCTAAAATTTAATTATTCGACAGAAATGGTTAATCAAAAAAAAATTGGTGCTTTTGTTGCAAAATTGAAGGAGTATGTATCTGGAAATGAATTGGAAAAGGCTTGTGATCTTTTGATTGACTCTTCAGAAGAACGTCTGGGAAGAACGCTTAAAAGGCGTATAATGGATTACAGAAGAGATGATAGTAACGGGGTAATCGATCATGATACTTTTAAGAAAGAAAAAAATAAGATTGCAGATTCACTTTTGTCAACCGCCGAGCAAATCGAGTCAGGGATCATAAGGCTCACCCACATACCCAAAGATATTCTTGATGATCATGAAGGAAAAGTTGGTATTACATTTGACAATGAAAGTGCGACTCAGGCGCTAAATCGTTTAGAACGAATAGAGGTTTGGGATGGTAGAAAGGTAACGTCTGATGCTACAAAACTGCTTTTTTCAAAGGAGACAGAGATACAATACACACGGGATGATACTATCATTTATCAAGAAAATGGGGTAGATGGTAAACTTGATCACAGCGAGCTTGTGTCTGTAATCAAAATTAACGATGCCCTAAATATAGCGTATGAAGAAATGGGCGTGATTTCGGTGAGGTCATATTTGAAAAAACTTAGTCCTAAACCTATTACGGTGACCGTGCAAGCCCTTGCTCTGAGTGATGTAACTATTGCTGGCAGAGAGATGCTTTTAGATTTAATAGCCAAAACAAAATATAGCGATAAACCGCATGATAAGATTTGGGTTGAAGAAAATCCGCCAGAGGAAGCTCTGGAGGTAGGTGAAGTACTTTTGGTCATGAATCGAAGAGTTGGAGGATGGAGCGGAAGTTTGGAAGATCCTCGTATTGAACTATTGTTGGGGGGAGGCACTATGCCAACCATATGGAATAGTGAAGAGATGCAATTCAAACAAATGACTCCAACGGAGGTAATTATTAAGGAATTTGAAGAGGAAGTAAAGTTTAGCTTATCGGAAGATGACATTGAGATTGTTGGAGGGTTTTATAATGAAGTCTCTAACCAATTGGTGATTTTGTGCGTAGTCTTTATAAAATGTGCAGATATTCCTGATATTCAAAAAGGGGCCTTAAATAATGTAGAAGAAAAGGTAGATGGAATATATTTAGGGCGGCTTGAGAATGTAATTCAAAACTATCTTAAAGATCCTACAAATTTTGCTGGAGGCAAAAAAGCAATGCCTACAAACTTTCCTAGTCAACCTGACCTAGTAGCAAGGCTAAAGGATAAAATAAATGAAAAATTCCAGGTAAAAGTTATACTGGAAAAAGAAGCCAAACCCAAAACTAAACAATCGACCATCAAGAAACTCAGTAACCTTCTAGAAGACCATGAAATTCTTTCTACCTCCTTCAGTAAGGTGAAAAAAAATGGGCTTGACATATTAAATGTTGTTGGATTTGGTATTGATTGGATAAAATATGTCGATACTATAGACCATTATGCTTATTTGATTCTAAAATCAGAACTTCATGAATGGGAGGCGGAGGACATTTACTGTATGTGTTGCGCTATTTACCTTCATAAGGTTGGCCTTATTGGTTATCTAAATGAGTTGCCAGTTGATACTTATGATAATCATTCGCTGCGTGGTAAAAACCTAATTAAGGAGAATGGTAAAAAAATGGGGATAATCCCAGAAGCCATTGAGGATATCGCCTGGATTATTTATGGCCATAAAAATACAGCTGATGGAAAGCGTTCGATTGACGATCAAGAGTTATTGACAAAGCTGAAAATGGGTGCTTTATCTAGAATAAAGCTTTCATTTTATTTGAAGCTGTTATCTAGTTTGTCAATTCTTGAGATTACGGTTCCCAAAATCTATCACGGGTCATTTTTTACTCAGTCTGATAAGCAGAATGCGCTGCACAATGAAGTGCTTTCAAGTCAGATTTTTTCCGGCATAAAAATTATTGACAACATTGAAAACAAAAAGGTTCTTCTGAGAATTGGGGCATTTGATCAAGGGCAATTGCTCTCAAGTCTTAAGATAATAATGAATACGCAGAATAGGTTAGCTGCGGAAATCAGGCGATGTAGAAGCTTTTTATCTCATAGCAGTTTCTTTTTTCAAGGGGAAGTGATTGATGTGCACGAGATTTCCTTTTCTGAACACATTAGAAAATACGTTTATACGGCTCAATTTTTGGAAGAGTTAAGACAAGCCATATTTACAGCAGTTAAAGCTCTTGTCGATGCTAAATACCCGTACCAGGAAGATAACTTACAGGGGTGGGGGCCTTACCTGGTGGTCAAGCATGAAGAGGAGGATTTTGAAGATTTCCGGTCACCGCGGATAGTTAATACTTCTGAGGTGCTAATGGCCTTAAGCAAGTACAAAGTGTACGAAACCGATATTGAGTTTTATGGACAGGCTAAAACGGTGATCCAACAGGTTATTCAATCACTGGATTCAGGGAGAATAAGCCGGGTAAATGCTTCACGAAAATTGAAGATAACAAAGGCGATAAAAGAGTTGAAAAATGAGATTGATGAGAAGAAGAAACTGGAAAACGGCGACCGAATTTATGTCTTGGAAAAAAGATTAAAAATTTGGGAAACGCGCCATGATGCTGAACAGCAATATGATCCCTTTACGTCGCTGACAAATGAAATTCCCACAATTCGAGTCAACAGCATCCCCATTTTTGCTTTTTCGCACTTACTTGATAGCCGTGCTGATAATTTTTTGGACCAAAAAACTTATGAGCACATTAAGCGACAAATGAAAAATTGCATTCATTGGGTTTGCTATACTGATGCCACTCCCTTTGATGAAGGTGACATGCTTATTGATAAGCATATTTTTCAATTCATTATTTCAATGAAAGCTCTGGTTCGATCAGAAAAATATTGGGATGAAATTGGTGTTGAAGATCATCTGAAATCCAAGCTGTACAAAAAAATAATTGAGTTTGCAGAAGCACTCATAGACTTGCCTAAGGCAAAATGGCCAAGCACACCTTATTTGGCAATGTCATTAGAAATGTTGGTGTTTTATCTACAAAAAAGCAATGAAGTTCACTTATTTAATAAACAGATTCAAATAAAATCTTTGATAAGTGAAATTGTAGATTCTTTGTGCGAGGAAATTAGTCTTGCTAGCTTTAAGAAATGGGAAGATACCAAGGATTTTATTTACGATTCTACTGGAGGAATATTGGAAGATTATACACAGAATATCAGGGAATGGACTCATATTACAGGCGCTTGGGTAGTAGAAGGTCTTGCTCAGTGTTATTTAGGAAATCAACTAAATGGTAACCAGGAAAATCGCTTCCTGGAGATGATCCCCATTCTCCTGATAGAACAAGGAGAGGATGGATTTTTTGATTCTTTTACGGAACAACATCCTTCCGTAAAGACGACTAAGTTTATTTATAAAACGGCTTTATGGGCTCACTCCTTTAATTTGGTTTATGAAATTTTATCAAGTAGAATCCACTAAGCATGAGATCTCCGGAAATAAGTATCAAAGGTGTTACCCCACAATTGGTTTACCCCACCACTTTGTCAGACTGTTTCTATGAACATAAATCGGTCGTTTACAACTGTGATGAGTGCATCGTCGAGCTAGAAAAGCTATCACTTATTCTTTCACAGGAGGAGATTTATAACTCACTTTTCAGTTATCGGATTAACGATAATACAGATAATCAATTGAAGTCAGCAATGTATCAATATGCTGGACCTTTTCAAATGAAACAGGTGTTGAATAGCTTGTTTAAGTTTAATCTAAAATATCAGGATGCTGTTATCAGAATAGAGCTTGAGAAGTATCTTTCCACAAAAGAAGGGAAGGCAGTAGATAATTACCAAGAGCTCTATTCCCGATTGATCAAAATTGTTGTGATTCTTTTGAAAACGGCTTTCTTTGATGAAAATCCTCTTTTTCTTAATTTAACCAACGGTGAGCTAGATTTTATTATATTAAGTCTGTTACAAAAAGTGCTCAATATAGATGGGAAAGAAGAAAAAGAAGCATTGTTGATCAAAACGGGAAAAGGTGCTAATGAGATTTCAGCCAATCTACACTCTGATATTGTAAAAGAAAAGGGCGCATTGAGCTTTGAAGACCTGGCAAAGTACGCTGTCGCTGCTGGGGTGGTTTGGTGGAGTGATCCTCAAATCCAAAAAGAGTATTTTAGATCCAAACCAGAAGTTTTGAATTCGTTGTATAGTGATTTAGAGGAGAAAGTGACGAAAGGCTTTAGGATAAATGACCTCCCTTTGTTTAGAAAAGAAGTCCTCAATAATAAAGAAGAGACCAGGATACTATACTTTCTAGATGATAATGGTGAATTAGTCTGGCACTTATTATGGATAAAAGAGCTTTTGAATCTAAAGTCAAACCTTTATGTTACTGTCGTAGTAAATGAGCTGCCTATTACAAATAATGTCAATAGTTCAACATTAGAATTTGTGCTTTCTGACAATAGTTTCTTTAAGGAATTGATGGACCATCCTAACTTTGCTTTTTTTGAAGAAAAGAGCTTCCTTCCAGCAATTGATCTAAGGTTTTGTTCCAGAGATTTACTAAGCAAGCTTGAGCATTCCAATATTGCAGTTGTAAATGGCGTTTCTTTCTTTGAGAAAATTCAAAGTTTACCCATTCCAGTGTACTATTTGTTCACAGTATATAGCCACGTTTCAACAATCGTAACCGGATTAGAAAAAGGAGATTTGATTTTTGCGAGGATGCCTGCAAGAACTTTTGCCTTTGGCGAGATAGAGGAAGATGCTGATTCAGTTTTGGTGTCAAAGACGCTTAGGCAAGTTCATCAACAGCATTAATATCCCGCAGTTCATTGCCAAATCCTAGGTCAACGACACCATCTTGTTTATTAAAATGCAAAGTCTTCCGTAAAATCTACCTTCACAAACCACCAAACCATGCCAAGCGAGAATCCAAGGTACGCCGCTATTAGCCAGCTCCAGCCGCCCAATTCAAACCAATCGCCAGTGAAGTAGATAATGGCTAATCCAAATACACAACGTATACCCTCCCACCACAACGCCGCCTTTTCTCGGTCCATTAGTGCAGTGTACGCGTAAACGGTGAGCATCAGAAAACCGCCGTAGACAAACAACATTGGGAACCCAATGTCCCGAAAGTACAGCAGCATTTGAAACAAGAGCACATTAGTGATCACACATTGTGTCCACGACCAGATGTGCATAGTCGGCGAAGCCGGTGTGTCAAACTTCACCAGCGTATGCTGATCAACCGATTTTACCGGAAATCTTTCCTTTACATCTTTCGGACGCCAGCCGGTGGGCATGAACCACAGGCGGACCTTATCCCACCAGCTGCGGGTATGCCAGGCATCCTGGATCATCAGTTGCAGGTGGGCAAAGTTTTGCTTGATGGGATTCCAGGTATTCAACGGCCGGGTACTGCCGTAAATGGGCGGTTCTTCCTCCAGCTCTTCCTGAAAGGTGCCAAACATCCGGTCCCAGATGCAAAATACGCCCGCCAGGTTTTTATCGATGTAAATGTCATTCAATGCATGGTGCACCCGGTGCTGTGAAGGCGTGACGATGATGTATTCGAGAATACCCAATTTGCCAATGTGCGGTGTGTGAATCCAGAATTGCAACAGAAAATGGATCGGGGTAAATATAGCCACTACTTCAGGGGGAACACCCAACAACGCCGCCGGAAACATAAAGACAAAAAACAGGCTCACCAACTCGGAAATCGGCTGTCGAAGGGCCACCGCCAGATTGTATTCTTCACTACTATGGTGCACCAGGTGTTTGTTCCAAAAGAAATTCACTTCGTGGGATAGGCGGTGGCTCCAGTAGGTGGCAAAATCGAGCGACAGAAAAGCAATCAGATAGACCAGCCAGGTTGCTTCAATTTCGTAGATGGCAATGTGGGCTTCCAGCTTTTCGTAGCCGATGATGAAGATGGTCAGCCCCAGCACACTCTTGATGGTGTTGGTTAGCCCGCTGCTGATGCTGGAAATGGTATCCATGCTGCGAAAGGCTTTCGTGCCCTTGCGCCAGGAATAGATGGCTTCGATGATGACGAAGGAGAACAAAACCGGTATGGCAAAAAGTAAAACATTGGCGTAAGCCTCCATTGGTGTTACTTCCATTATTTACGCTTTTTTGGCGACTACAAAATCACTGATGCCCCGAAAGCTGGTGCAGTGCTGCTCGATCCTGAAGCCCGCTTTTTCAACCGCTTCACAAAATTCCTCGTGGGTATGTGTCCAGAATGTACCCTTGCGTTGCATCTCGCGGATGTAGGCGTTCTGGCGACTCACTTCCCTGCCTTCTTTCATGATGTGGAGCGTCTTTCGGATACCATACTGCCGGATCAAATGCCAGCCGATGGCCAGTTGCCAATCCAGTACATTCACAATGCGGCCGGCATTGACGAGGATGGCGTCTCCACCAGGCTCCAGCCAATCATACATCTGCCTCAGCGTCTTTTGTGGATCGGGAAAGGTGTAGAGAGCATGAATGCTAATGAGGGCCCGCAGTGAGGCCGGTTGCAATTGAATGTCATCCACACTCCAGTTGAGAATGCGGTGATTGTACAACGGTTGATCGGCTTTCTTTTTGGCGGCCTGGGCATTCATGCCTTCATCGCGGTCAATGTGTAGCACCGTCGCCTGCGGAAAAAGCTGGGCCATCGGCAAGGAATAATTACCGGTGCCGGCACCGATATCGGCAATGTGATCGCCTTCGTGAATGTCCCATTTTCGAATGGCTTCCATCACCTCCTGGTGCAGCTTTTGGTAAAAAGGATTGTGCGCCAGCAACAGATCGTACTTCTGGGCATAGGTTTTCCAGTTGACAATTTTGGGAGTAGTCGTCATAAGGTTTGGTTTTGAGGATTAGGCAACATCTTTCTTTTGGTCAATCAATGGCACATAGGTACACATGGCAAAATGCCGGATGTCTTCCTCATCATAAGCAGGCATACCACGCTTGAGAATGGCGCCAAGACAAGCATCGGTTTCGTTGATTAGCAGTGATACATCAGCGCCCAACCATTCGTAGTAGTGCGGCTGATCACTAATAGGATTGAGGTTGAGAAACCTACGGTAAAATGCCACGTGATTGCTTTGCACGGAAGTGATAATGTAGGAGCACTGGTGCACGGCAGCATTGAGGCCGTGGGCCCGGAACAGGAGGAATCGTGCGAAAAGCGACTGCCTACCCTGGAAATTGGGATCAACGGCAAAGCGGTTGGACTCCAGGATACGGCTTTTGGGGCCGGTCTTTTCCAACAGTTCCTGGCGGAAGTGTTTGACTCCTTCCGTTGCCAGCCAGTTGTATGCTTCTGAATAAACACAACTTCTGACAGTAGCCACAGGTTGGTTCTGGTACCAGACGAGGAAAATGCGCACATTGGGCATAAAGTCGTACTCGTCATAAAGCAAACCTTCCAAATTTGCCTTGGTCATACCCGCTTCCAGGTAGGATTCATAGCGGATCTTGTAAGCCAGGTGTCTGCTGGATTCATCCAAACATACTTCCAACGTAAAATCTTGATGTGTACTAATGATTTGTCCTTCCAAAGGAGCCTTTGGGAATTGAGGAGCAGTTCTCTGGTTCATGATTTTCAATAGGTTTAATAGGGTGTAAAATGCTACAAGTTGTAGTTGCTGATACAAATGTATTGGCTGTAGCTTTTGAGCGATGGCCGTTCTGAACCAAATGTTGGAATGGCTGTGGCAAATTGTATTACAAAAATTGGAATATTTGTTTCAATTGCCCCGATAAGTGAATTGATGAGGTTTGATAATCAGTTATTTACGTGTTTCGGAGGGTTTGATGCCAAATTCGCGATGGAAGGAACGGCTAAAGTGAGAAAAGTCTTTATAACCCACCTCGAGGGCTATTTCACCGATGGGATGATCTGTTGTTTCCAGCAGATTTTTGGCTTTTTGCAGGCGATAACTACGAATATAGTTAGCGGTAGAAAGGCCGGTAATGGCTTTTAAGCGGCGGTGTAATTGGGTGCGGCTTACGCCAATGGCCCGGCAAAGAAAATGAGTGTTGAATGCTTCATTTTGTAAGTTGTCCTCCAGCTGTAGATGAACTGCACGCAGGAATTCCACCTCTTGTTCTTCCATCGTATCGAGGGGAGTGGTGGCCAAATCGGGTTCAGCCAGTTTTTGCCGCAGTCGCTGACTCACATCTGCCAGCTTCTCCAGTCGTACCAGCAACTCCTTTTTGTCAAATGGTTTGGTAATGAAGGCATCTGCACCGTTGACCAGACCGGTTATTTTGTCTTCCTGTGAAGCTTTGGCAGTTAGGAGAATAATCGGGATGTGGCCGGTATGGCGGTGGGCTTTCAGTTGTTGGCAAACGTCAAAGCCATTTACTTTGGGCATCATCACATCGCAAAGGATGACATCGGGGAGGGTTGCCAGTGCCTTTTGTAGTCCGGCTTCGCCATCCGAGGCGGTTTGTATTTTGTAGGTTGGACTGAGGCAGTGACGGATATAGTCGGCTACATCGGCGTGATCTTCGATAATGAGTACTTTGGGTTGATCGTTGTTGGGCGCAGCCATTGGTTGAAATGCTTCGGTTTCAGTCCCCGAATTTTCTATTTCGGGAATGGTCAGGGAAGATGGCTGTTTCCCGGCTGATTTTTGGGCAATAGGCAAAAAGACCGAAAAACAGGTTCCCTTGCCTGGTGTACTGGCCACTTCCAGGTGCCCGCCGAGCAGTTGTACCCATTCTCTGACCAGCGCCAGACCAATGCCGTAGCCTTTTTGTTGATCATCGATCTGGTAAAAGCGATTAAAAATGACCTCAAGTTTTTCTTCAGCAATGCCCCGGCCAGTGTCCCTGACCTTCAGTTCGAGGTAAGCATGGGTTTCAATGAAGACGGGGCTGGCGGAGACTTTGATTTGGCCATATTCAGGCGTAAACTTAATGGCATTCGATAGCAGGTTGATCAGGATTTGCTGCAACTTGTGCTCATCAAAATCCATTTCCAAGTGTTCCTTTTGTGCAAAAAAGGCCAGATTCAATCGCTTTCCTTCCGCCATCGGACGGCAGGATTCAACGATGTATTCCAGGTAAGTAATGACATTACTGTTGACCCAATCAACCGATTGATTGTGGGATTCCAGTTTGGACAAATCCAGCAGCTGGTTGACCATGGTGAGCAGTTGATGACTGTTGCGCAGAATCAGATTTTTGGCCTTTTCGTTACCAATTTGATCCGCCACGCCCATAATGACCGTCAACGGCGTACGAAATTCGTGGGTGATGTTGGTGTAAAACCGACTTTTGTACTGATGTAGTTGCTCCAACTGACTGGCCTTTTGCTGCTGCTCTTCCAGGCGGGCCTGCCAATGCTTTCGTTTCTTCCTTTGTCGGAAAAACGCACGCAGCAGAAAAAAGGTCGCTACCGGGTACAGGATATACCCAAAGACAATAAGATGATAGGTAACCATTGAGGTTTCAAGACTCATTTGTTTTCATTTGCAGGTATGGGGTGGAGGTATACCTCCTACAAAACAGTTAGTAAGGTAGCTTATTACTGATTGTTTTTATATGGGAAAATGTTACACGGAGCAGGCCAATTTTATTGTCGTCTATTGATTTCCAAATGACTCTGTTTCTATAGAATCCCTAAATTCTTCAAGTTCCTGCCAGTAGTCTTTTACCGCCTCTTTGGTGACCCGCGGCTTCCAATTATCGTCTTTCAGATAGGTGTTTTCTCCATCGTCGTAGCTTTTTGGGGTAGAGAAAGTCACCCCCTCTTCCTCTTCAAAAGCAAAAAACATCAACTGTTCTTCAACAATCAGCTCATCCATACTGCTGTAGCCTTCCTCCAGGCGATAAATGTCATTGAGTGCTCCCAGGCAAACGTTGCACTCCTCTCCTAATCTATTCAGCGTTTTATATCCGCAAATTTCACAGGTAAGCAGATTTTCTCTGGCAGAATTGGAACGATTGGCAAAGAACAGTAACCATCCCAGCAAAACGACTGCAGTTATCCCCAGCGTACCCAATTGTACTTGTCTCGACCGCCCCTTGGTGATCCAAAAAAGAACAAACCCGATGGCTCCTCCAAGTAGTGCTAAAAGTGCCCGTAAAGCCATTTCAGGAATATCAAAATTGAGGTCTCCGGCCATCAGCGGAAGCGTAATGATGGGCAGCACCCAAATGATGAGTTGCCAGTTTTGGAAGTCTTTTTTAGTACGGTCTTTACTCATAATATGGCGTTTTGGAAGGACAAAATAAATCATTTTGTTATATAGTGGAACAATATCTTTTGTCAACCGGGAGCTAAAATTTGCCCATAGTCAGGGGATCATTTATCTTGTCAGAAAAAAGAGATGACATCGGTCGACAATTTTAACATCAGTGGACTTACTGAGGCGGAAGTGCTGGAATCACGTAAAACGCATGGTCGCAATATTTTGGATGCCAGAGAAGAAAGCGGCATTGTGGATGCACTGAAAAGTTTGGCCAGTGAACCGATGGTATTCCTGCTGCTGGTGGCCTCGACCATTTATTTTGTTACTGGCAATATCGGAGATGGACTTTTTCTGGCAGCGGCCATCATCCTGGTAGGTTCCATTTCCTGGTACCAGGATTCGCGCAGTCGCAATGCCCTGGAAAAACTCAAAGAACTCACGCAGCCCAATAGCAAGGTGATCCGTCACGGAGAGGTAGTAGAAGTCAAGACTGAAGAACTGGTCATTGGCGACAGCTTGATGGTAGAGGAAGGCAGTACCATTGCCGCCGATGCAACAATTGTACACTCAAACGATTTTTCAGTTAATGAATCCATCCTGACCGGCGAGTCCTTGTCGGTATATAAAGATGCTTCTAAAGATGATAATGCTATTTTTCAAGGTACTACGGTAGCAAGTGGGTTGGCCATCGCCACCATTACGGCAATCGGCAATCATACGGCCCTGGGAAAAATTGGCAAAAGCCTGGAGAAGATTCAGGAGGAAAAGACCCCGCTGGAATTACAGATCAGCGGCTTTGTGCAAAAGATGGTCATTATCGGCACCATTGTTTTCTTCATCGTTTGGGGCATCAACTACTTTCAGTCGTACGACTTTTTGGATAGCCTGCTCAAGGCCCTGACTCTGGCCATGAGTATTCTGCCGGAAGAAATTCCGGTGGCCTTTGCCACCTTCATGGCACTGGGGGCCTGGCGATTGATGAAAATGGGCGTGGTGGTCAAGCAGATGAAAATGGTAGAAACACTGGGTAGCGCCACGGTGATTTGTACGGATAAAACGGGCACCATCACGGAAAATCGTATGAGCTTGGCGCAATTGTATTTGTGGCCTTCCCGGCAAATGGTCGACCCGGAGAATGAGATGGATGCTGCTGGTCAGGCGCTGGTGCGTATGGCGATGTGGGCCAGTGAACCCATTCCTTTTGATCCGATGGAGCTAGCACTGCATGAGGCTTACGCCAAATCGGCTAGCAATGATGAACGACCGGATTATCACATGGTACACGAATATCCCTTGGGAGGCAAACCGCCGATGATGACGCATCTATTCGAAAATGAGTCTGGACAACGAATCATTGCCGCTAAAGGAGCGCCGGAGGCATTGCTGAACGTTGCTGATTTGAGCAATGCTGATAGAACCGAAATTAAGAAAGCTATTCAGGACCTCGCTCAGGAGGGATACCGCATTCTTGGGGTAGGGCAAGCTTCCTTTTCCGGCACTGATTTCCCGCCTACACAGCAGCAGTTTACTTTCCAATTTTTGGGATTGGTGGCCTTCTATGATCCACCGAAACCTAATATTCAGGAGGTATTGGAAGCGTTCTACAATGCTGGTATTACCGTTAAGATTGTCACCGGCGATAATGCGACCACTACCGCCGCCATCGCCAGGCAGATCGGTTTCCGGGGTGCTGATCAAACCATGAGCGGTGATGAACTGATGCAAATATCAGATGAGGCTTTACCGGATAAGGTCTTGCAAACCCAGGTGTTCACGCGCATGTTTCCCGATGCCAAGCTGAGGATTATCAATGCGCTCAAGGCGAAAAACGAAACGGTGGCCATGACCGGTGATGGGGTCAATGACGGCCCGGCGCTGAAAGCTGCCCACATTGGGGTGGCTATGGGTAAGAAAGGTACCGAGATCGCCAAACAGGCGGCATCGCTAATCCTGGTGGAAGATGACCTCTCCAATATGGTGGATGCCGTAGCCATGGGACGGAAGATTTATACCAATTTAAAGAAAGCCATCCGCTACATCATTTCCATCCATATCCCGATCATTCTGACGGTCTTCATCCCGCTGGCGCTGGGTTGGGTGTACCCCAATATTTTTTCGCCGATTCACGTCATTCTGCTGGAGTTGATCATGGGACCGACCTGCTCCATCATCTATGAAAATGAGCCGATAGAAAAACACATCATGAATCGACCTCCAAGTCCGTTTACCAGCACCTTTTTCAACTGGCGAGAGCTAACGACCAGCATTGTACAGGGACTGATGATCACCGTGGGAACCTTGATGGCCTATCAATACGCCGTTGATCAGGAACTGGGTGAACCGCTGACCAGGGCCATGGTCTTTACCACGCTCATCTCCGCCAATATTGTATTGACTTTAGTCAACCGATCTTTTATCTACTCCATCTTTACCACCTTGCGCTACAAAAACCAACTGGTACCTCTGATCATCGGTATCACCATTGTCATTACCGGGTTGCTCCTTTATGTAACGCCGCTGACGCACTTCTTTGAATTCGAACACCTTAGCTTGCGCCAATTGGGTATTAGTGTTATTTTAGGATTGGTCTTTGTGCTTTGGTATGAGCTGGTCAAATGGTGGCAGCGGCGGAAGGTCAGGGCATGAAATTGTACATCTAAATGGTAAAAAAATGAGAACTTTTGCGCTGCTCCTGATTAATCTCTTTGTCATTTCATCCTCTTCCTGGGCACAGTCCTTGGTCCAGGATGGGAACCAGTGGAATATCGCCATTTATCCCACCTTTTCTCCTAATACTTCCAGTTATGCTTTGCGTATTGACGGAGATACCATCATTGATGATCAGGGCTACAAGTTGATTTGCCGCTCTTCTGATTTGCTCAGCTGGCAGGTTACCAATCAGTATTTGCGTGAGGATCAGGAGGGAAAGGTATACCTCAAAACGATTGAACAGCCCGAGGTGGTTTTATATGACTTTAGTCTAGTGGAAGGAGAGCAATTTATGGTCAATGACAATTGTACGCTTGAAGTGGTGGAAGTGTCCGATATCACCCTCAATAATGGCTCCGTTCGCAAGAGATTAAAGCTGGAGCGAGCGGGTAATCCAAACTGGGGTTTTGATTACTGGATTGAAGGGATTGGCAGCGTTCGTGGTTTGTTGACTCATTTTGATGCGCTCTGCATAACCGATTACAATGAAGGTTTATTGTGTCATTATCAAAATGCCGAACTGGTCTTTCCGGAAAATCCAACCGCCTGTTTTATCACTTCTACAAATACTATTCTCAGCGAGTCCCGATTGCGGCTGTACCCAAATCCCGTTGGCGAAAGCCTGTTTATTAATGCTGAAAATGGCGGTGGACGGCCACACGAAGTATGGCTGTACGACACCACGGGAAGAGTGGTGTTACAGGAGTGGGTCACTCGTTTTCCTGCCCGTATTTCGGTACATCACCTTCCTGCTGGAACGTTTTACGTCAGAGTAGAAGTGGAGGATGGAATATATTTATGCCGATTTGTTAAACTAGCTGAAAATCAGTGATCTAAATCTTTTGCTTTCCTGACTTTAATCATTTTCTAAAAGCTTAATCTGGTATACATTACCACTGCGGTCAGATACCAGGCACTTTCGAAAGTGCCTGATATCTGGCCCAAAAGCAACTGTTATGTTTAGATTCGCATTGATCTTTATCATCGTGGTGCATGGTTTGATTCACCTGCTGGGTTTTGTGAAGGCATTTGAATTGGCCTCGGTCGAGCAGCTAACACAACCGATCAGCAAAGGGGGGGGGACACTCTGGTTGCTGGCCGCAATTTTGTTTCTGGCAACCGGTGTGGCATTTATGCTGCATTCCAATTATTGGGTGATCGGAGCCTTGACCGCGGTGATTTTATCACAAATACTCATTTTTGGGGCCTGGTCGGACGCCAAGTTTGGCACTATAGCCAACATTATTATCGTATTGGCAGCTTTGCTGGGCTATGCCGCCTGGAGCTTTGAAAATGGCTTTCATCAGGATGTCAAAGCGGCTTTAGAGCGCACGCAAGGGATGGAAATGGAAGTGCTGACCGATCCTGATTTACAACACCTGCCACAACCGGTACAACGGTACCTGCGGTATGCAGGTGTAGTTGGACAACCAAAAGTGAAAAACTTCCGCGTCACCTTCAGCGGACAAATGCGGGAAAAAGGAGGCGAATGGTTTGATTTCACTTCCGAGCAGTACAACTTTTTTGACGAGCCCGAGCGCCTGTTTTTCATGAAAGCAAGAGTTAAGGGAATACCCACTGTTGGCTACCATGCTTTTAAGGATGGTGAGGCCAGTATGACTGTAAAAGTGCTGTCCGCATTTCCGGTGGTACAGCTCGAGGGTGAGGTGATGCAGAAAGCGGAAACAGTGACCTTGTTTAACGATATCTGCCTGATGGCGCCAGCCGTATTGATCGATGATCGCATCGAATGGACGGAGGTGGATGAAAATACGGCCAAAGCGAAATTTACCCATCGTGACATTACGATTTCTGCTACACTGTATTTTGATGAGATGGGACGATTAATCGACTTTGAATCCAATGATCGCACTGAAATCACCAGCATGCAGCAAATGCCCTTTTCTACTCCAGTGCACGATTATCAAATGATCAATGGACATCAGTTGCTGCGTTCGGGCGATGCCGTATGGCATTTTCCGGAAGGGGAGTTTGTTTATGGCAAATTTTACCTCAAGGAATTGGACTATAACATACCTTAAAGACCGATCTTGATCTGCAGTATTTTTCAATCGGTATCGGTATAGCAAAGAGATTTTAGTTGAAGGTGATATAGGATTTATGGAGGTCAGTCTTTCCAGGCTGACCTCTTTCGGGTTTAAATGAACCCATCATAACGCTCCCACCCAGGTAAATCGCAGAAACAGAAAATGCCGACGATTACCTTTTTCATCAATGCGCCGCGAGCGGAGTTCCAGGGCCGGTTCCAGCCGGTGGCGATCATTTAGTTTGTAACCAAGCCCGGCATTAGCCCGTCCTTCCCAAAAATAAAACGGCCGATCGGTTGTGGGCGTCAGGTGTGCGGCCAGCGAAAGGTTGAGGTAAAATTCCTTATTGTCCAGTCGGGTACCTTGCAGGGGAAAGTCGGTAGAAAGACGATAGCGCAGGCGCAGATCAAAGTCGTAGCGCCCGCCTTCTCCCGAGGCAATCCACCTCTGCTCGGCTCGGAAGCGATTGCGAATACGAAACTGCTCAACGCGGTGAATTAGTGTGATTTGCTGCCAGGGACGCAGTTCGGTGCTAATGCCTTCCAGCGGATTGCGCAATCGAAAAAGGAAACCTCCCGCCAAATTGAGGTTGGGGTTGACGTCCGTAGAGATCACGGATTCGATATTAAAATTCAAGACCTCTGCTGGATAATCGCGGTCGGTGGTGGATTTGGAAATGGCATTGATCTCACTGGAAAAGGTAACGGCAAAGTCGGTGCGTTCACTAATGTCTTTTTTCAGTAAAGCGGCTGGCAACAGGCCATACAGGTGTACATCCTGAGCGGAAATATGTTGGCTGTAGCCAATAAAAGCGCCCAGTAAAAAGTAAATAATCCTTTCTTTCATACACAATCAATATAGTGACATATCGCTGGGGCGCAATACAATTTTTTGCTTTTGGATAAATGTACCATCCGACGCAAAAAGATATTCGTAAAAGTCCGTTCCTGTCGAAGATTTTCCCTTCACTTCAATCTCGTAGCGGATGCCGTTGGAAGAAGATTGTTCCTGACATTTACTCACACGAAAACGCTTGAAATCTTCGGTCCACTTTGCCTCAATTGTTTTTTTTGTTGGTTCGGGTAAGGTTTTAAATTTCACCTTTTTCTCAATATCCAAAAGCTCACCCTCAGGGTCAAATTCCACGCTGTAGCGATGTTTTTCAAAGCAAAATTTGGCTTCAAAAGTCGTACTATCGGCCGAGCGTTCACGGTAAAATTTGAGCCTTTTGGCCTCGGGATAGTCCGTTTCTACCAGTTGCAGTGCCTGTTTTGGAAAAGCCTCTTTGGAGATGCGCTTCTCAATTTCCACTTTTTGGGAGAAAACGCTGGTGGTCTGCAAAGTGATCGATAGCAGGAATAATAAAGAAGACAAAAAGTGATTCATGCAAAAGAGTTTACACCAAGATTAGGTTAGGTACAGCCAGCTTCCCAGTTTGTAAAAAGCAAAAAGGGCTAGTGCCATCACTACCAATTTAAACACGTAGCCGGTCCAGAGGTTCCTGGTGTGGAACTGTTTTTGATAGAAATGCTCAAAAGGCTTTTTGCCGGCATTCAACAGATAATAAAATACTGCACCCATCCATTTGCTGGTTGCGTAATCAGCTTCGGCTTCATTGGGCGTATTGAATGCCTCTTTCAAAATAGGATCCATTTTCTTTTTCATAATAATAGGGTTAATTAGCCATGATTTCCTGAATCTTTTCACATGCTTCTACGTAAGCAGGGTCTAGTTCCAGAGCCCGATGGTATTCCTCCAGTGCTCCTTCAAAATCACCTGTACGAGAAAACCCATCACCTCTTTCCATACAGCGCAGGACTTCTTTCTCTACCATTTGGTCAAGCATTTGCTGCCTGGTCATTTCGGCGGTGTGATCAGGATTTATGGCTTTTGGCACTTTATCGAATACTGGTCCTGCTGCCAGCATTCCGGCCAAAATAAGGAACAGGAGGAAAGTTGCCAGCGTGATGATTTTATCTGTGCGCTGTTCCTTTTTATTATTGCGTCGCCAGCGGCGATTGGAGGATACGTTTCCCTTCACTCTTGCTTTTTTGTCCTGCAATTGTTTGGGGCCAAGAAACCCTTTCTGGTTTTTTACATTAGAATGTCCATCGATTTTAAAATGTCCGGGAAACATGGTATTGGGGTTTTCTTTTAAGGTAACCTGTTTGCCCCCAAAAAGCCATTTTTCTCGATTATCCCGCTTGAAATCTCGATGAAAGTAAGGCGGTTTATTGCTCGATAATGGGCAATAAGCGTGAATCAGCAAGGGCAGCCGCTCGGTGCCCCGCCGTTTTAAGGTATTCAGGATCAGTGGCGAATTCCATAAAACGGGCTACGCTTTGGTGTTTGACCAACAAAATCAGGTCCCAATCCATATTCTCCGGCCCAATCAGGAAAGGGCCGCCTTTGCCCTGGAAGATGACTTCACTACCCGCTTTTTGGAGCAAAGGAAGGGTGTGATCCATATACAATTGATAGGCTTCTGCTCCGGAAATGGGCTTCTCGGGGGCTAGTTGCGGCGCGTGGGAATAATCGGCCGTTTCTCGGAATTTCAACATGTTGAGCATGACCACCGGACCGGCCAGTTGACGCTGAAAAAAAGCTTTGCCAGCCTCCTGGGTGGCTTCGATGTAGGCATTTTGCTGCATGGACCAAAGTTTTTGGTTTTTTATTGTTCGAGGGCTTGCAGATACCAGCCCTCTTCAGCAAAGATAGCTTTTACATCACGCTTAAAGGCAGCGACATCAAAGTTGGATTTTAATGGAAGTGTTTTTATCAGGTCAATACCTTCAAGGTAAGCGGCTTCCATAAGTTTAATGACTTCTAATTGGGAAGCAGAAGTTAACTTCTCGTAAGGCAGGTTAATTGCGATTTCAGCTCTTTTCTTTTCTGGACTGTAGTAGGTACCTGATAAATCGTGTAATTGAGGCGGCTTCTCAGCAATAAAAGTGAAGTAAAATTTATTCAGTGCATTCCCATACTTCGAAAGGTCAATCTCTTTCCGGAGTGCGTAGAGAAAGATTGATGGGTTCACCTTTGGGTAAAGCTCATGCCAAATTCTTCCTGATACGTGAATTTGCTTTTTATTGGGTATGGGTACCATTTGAACAAGGATAAATTTAGGCTTCAATGGCTTTTTCAAACCAGTTTGAATTTTTAAATATGGCTTCGACATCGTGTTTAAAAGCAGCCACATCAAAGTTGGATTTTAATGGAAGTGTTTTTATCAGGTCGATGCCGTCTAAATAGCTTTTTTCCATAAGTTTAATTAATTCTGAGGGAGATGCCTTTTCTGCTTGGTCATAATCAATTGGTACGGAGATTTCCATTGCTTTCTCATCCTTGTTAAAATAGGTGCCAGATTTGAGCTTTTCATTTTCCGGGCGTAGGATAAGAAAAGTGAAATAGAATTTTTGAAGGCCATCTCCGTATTTAGACAAATCAATTCTCTTGTGTAAGGCGTAGATAAATGGGGCAAGCTTTATCTTGGAATCAATTTCGTGCCAGGTTCGGGCTGAAATATAGATTTGTCTTTCTTTAGGAATAAGCTTCATCAGGTTTAATTTTAGCTATCGTTTTTGTTTCCGGGAGGGCGTAATAATTTAATTTTTCTCTTTTGAGCTTCAGGCAATAGAGGGTAGTTGTAGATTTTTAGTTTTTCCTGTTTTAGACATTCAGCGAAGTTGCCAGTAAACTGCAAAACATATCTCACATCCTCAGTTCCAAAATCTCCTCGAGGGTACCTAAGTCTTTCTCCTTTGCGAGTTATCCCATAACGCCATACTTCAGACGCATATAAAAATATTGAATTTGCTCCATTAGGGCAAGTGAAACAAGGGTAGTATCCATCAATTACGACAATTAGCGCATACTGTTCGGCATTATCTATCTCCTCCAATTCCCGCTCCAACTTCCTCTTCCGGTCCGGTGCAATGTCTTCTTCTCCATCCGGGCCAATGACAACAGGATACTCCGGGCCAGCCCAAATGTGGTAGCCGATTGCGGCTGCGATTAAGAGGAATAGTAACAGAAACAATCGATAACCGGGAAATGGCGGTTGATCACGCTGTATCCTCGGCTTGCTATGTACGACCTTCATTCTTGTGGCCGAACGTTTTGACCACACGCGGTTGATTTTAAACATAATTCCATTGCTTTACCCGAAACAATAGAGTTGTTCTGTCGGGGTAGTTTGGTGGGAAAATTAGTCCATTTTCGACCACTCGAGGTCTTTTTGAAGGAGTATAGCCTTAGCTACACGACTGAAAAAAGACACAGTGTGGGAAGAAAAGGGGCAATTTGCACCCGAAATAACCCCGGCAGAACAACTCCAATAGCATCGAACCGGCTACAGGCCAATCCGACAATGCTTAATGCGGGCAAAAACAATGGATTAATCCAATGTACTTATGCTGTTGTGCAAAGATAAACTAAATATTGTTATTTTGCAATTAATTGATTTTTAAAAATCGTTTGGAAATTTGATGGGTTCTCATTTTGACGAGCAGATAATAGATTCCTGCAGGTAAGTCGGTTAACTGAAATTCCATTTGTCCAGTAGAAATCAATTTGGGTTTGGAGTGTAACCTGATCGCTCCATTTGTATCAATAATTTGACAATGCACGGTCTGCGCGTCAGGGAGGTCAAAAATTGCAATTAATTGATCGTGCACCGGGTTGTTGAGAAGCTCAACTTGGAAATCATCTGTGGCAACGGGAGCAATAGCATTGGGAGTGTTCATCACAATACGCCGAAGCCTGCGCGCTCCCGCTTCGGCAATGTACAGGGTATCCTCTGAGGCTGTGAAGGCAATGCCCAGCGGTTTGTTAAACTGTGCCTGCATGGCATCACCGTCTGTGCCTCCTGTGCCTCCGCTTCCGGCCAGGGTATCCAGGTTGCCCTGTAAATCCATACGCAGAATGCACTGGCAGTTTTCGGAAGGGAAATAGAGCTTTTGGTCTTTGCTGCGGAAGGTCATATTGCCCACCTTGCCTTCATAGTCAAGCACCAATTCTGGAATTTTTGTGATGGTATCCACTCGAAATATGTTGCCGCTCGGCGTATTGGCAATCCAAAGGTTGCCCTCATCGTCAAAGTCCATGCCCTGGGGACGGAAAAATTCGGTGGTTTCCAGCCATACTTCAGACTCGCCAGTAGGCGTGATGCGCATGACCCTGCGGCCGTTGTAGGTGGGAGGGGCACCAAAACAAGTGACATATACATTGCCTGATGCATCGAGCACCACGCCCGCCGGACCGTCCAGTCCGGTAGCGAGAATCGAGACTTGCTGGGTGGAGGGATGGTAGGTTTTTAAGGTGTTGTTGTCATAATTGGTGATGTACAATATGCCATTGGCATCCTGATCGATGTCGATAGGACCATTAAAACCGGGAGCAAAATTGGGATCAAAATCGCCTTGTGGTGTGGCACGGCCGATAGCATTTCCTCCCACCAGGCCCCCGGGAGTGGTGTAGATGTAACCGGCGGAATCGACATGCAGACCATCCAGAATTTTTGGATGAGAGACAAGGGTTTCCACCTGTTGGGCTGCCAAATTTACGACAGCAAACAGACAAAGTAGCAGACAGTTTGTTTTCATAGCCAGTGAGTTTTTAATTTAACGTTGTGCCATAAAATTATCGTCATTTCATACACGCAAGGGGTTAATTCTTGCCGGGATTGCCCTGCAAAAACTCAAGTATTTATGGCTGGACTTTTTAGTGGTACCGTCTGGCAGGCCAATCCTGGTGCTGCCGAAATACAGTGGCAACGACCGTCGCAAAAGTCTGGAAATGACCTGAAGTATGCCATTGTGAAAGAAATCAACTGCCGGTTGGATACCTCTCGATTTCACATCTGTGTGCCCATTAGCGGAAAGGAAGTATATGTATCAGAAGGACAGCGGGTAGAACTTGCGGAGGAGGAATATATGGTATTGGGATACCAGCAGGAAGTGAGGGGTGAGGGCAGGTTTGATATGCCGGTCAAAGGGCTTTGCCTTTTTCTTGACCCCGGTACGGTGGCCGAGGTGTATGCGGCCAAAACCAGGAATATGGAACAGTTGCTGGACCACCCTTTTGACATTCCCTGGCAACGGCACGAATTCCTGGTCAAACCGCAATCCTTGAAGGAAAATTTGCTGGGAAGACATTTGCAAAAGATAAAAAAGCAATTGGCTAAAGAACGCGCAGAACTACTGGTAGATTGGGATGAGTTTTATTACGGCATCGCCGAAGCTTTTCTGGAGACGCATTGGCAAATCAACCGCCATTTGCACGACTTGCCGTTTAAAAAAGACGAAACGCGCCGGGAAATTTACCGACGCGTCAGCCGGGCCCACAACTTTATCCTCGACAATTATCACCGGCCTATTGCGCTCGAAGATACTGCGCGGGAAGCGGTATTGTCTACCTTCCACTTTACCCGTTTGTACCGGCAAACTTATGGCATTACACCTTATCAGCATATTTTGAAATTACGCATCGAAAAAGCAAAAGTAATGCTGCAAAAAGGAGTGCCACCAACGGAGGTGGCCTATGAACTTTCGTTTTCGGATCGTAGGGCTTTCGCCAAAACTTTTAAAAAAATGACGGGGAAATCGCCTTCGGGGTTTGTGTAATGAGTGGTTAACCCACCAATTCCCCATTTTTTGCATCTGGTTGATGAGTGGCAGTATTTCCCGTTAGGGTTTGCTCTCATAATTTGTTTAATTTCGTCGCTAAACCAGAATGCTATGTCCAAACAGCCATTTTTTATTTTTTCTTTGCTGATGTTGATCTTGTCCATTCATTCTTGCCAATCGGGGCAGCAGGAAACGGCCGCGGAGGAAAGAGCGGTCCTTTCCGAAGGTGCACAGGCCATTTCTTTGTTGGGAGAAACCCTGTATTCGAAGGGGCCCAGTATCCAGTTGATTGAGCAATACGAGGCGGCCAAGTCAGCCTACGAGGCCCATCCCGACAATGTAGATACGCTGATCTGGTACGGCCGGAGGGCGGCCTACATGGGCAACTACCGGGAGGCCATCGACATTTACAGCATCGGCCTTAAGCACTTTCCCGATAATGCCAAGCTTTACCGTCACCGCGGGCACCGCTACATTACCGTTCGCGAATTTGACAATGCCATCAAAGATCTGGAAAAGGGCAGTGAGCTGATCAAGGACACGGAAGATGAAGTGGAGCCCGATGGTATGCCCAACGAACTGGGCATTCCGATCAGTACTTTACACGGCAATATTTATTACCACCTGGGATTGGCTTATTACCTGAAAAATGACCGGGAAAGGTCATTGCAGGCCTTCAAGAAATGCCTTGATGCGGCGGTGAATGACGACAATATCGTATCGGCTACTCACTGGATCTATATGATCTTGCGCCGCATGTTATTGCCTGATCTGGCCGAGAAATACCTCGGGCCGATCTTTCCCGGTATGGATGTGGTGGAAAACAAAGCTTATTACCAAATGTGCCTGTTTTACAAAGGCTTGATGACCCTGGAAGACTTGGAGGAGCAAAACCGCTCTTCCATTAGTAGTGATGCCATTACCTACGGTATCGGCAACTGGTATTATTACAACGACCAGGAAGCCCGGGCCAGGGAAATTTATGAAGGCATTCTTGAGAAGAATAGCTGGAATTCGTTTGGGTACATTGCGGCTGAGGCGGATTTGGTGAATTTGTTGGGGGAGTAGGGTACAGGTGATCTTTTGAGGGCTATGAAATCTGAGTTAATAAAAAATCGGCTGTTGTGAAAAAGCGAGTTGTCAGATATTTGAAACACATTATCGTTACGGCCTTGATTGCTATCCCGATCGTTATTGCCATTGGTTTTATGTCGGGCAATGTTGTCAAGTTTGATAGAAATGAGCTAGCGGCTACTTTAGAAAACGAAGGGCCGTATGTCTTTATCGAGGAGGATAGTACAGTAGAAATTAACTACATCAAGGGGAGTCGGAAAGAGGGGTATTACCTGGACACTTTCACCGAGTCGATGGCTTCTTTTCCTGAGCTAACGTGCTATTATCCGCTAGATTCCTCCAGCTTTTCCTTTGATTTGATTCCAAATTTTGCAGTGCCCAAAAGCCAATACCAGGATGATGGAAAAATACTGGCGATTTCTGATATTGAAAGCAACTATGCAACCTTCCGCAATTTTCTGATCAACAATAAGGTAATTGACAAAGACCTCAACTGGGTTTTTGGTAAAAACCACCTGGTACTCGTGGGCGACTTTATTGACCGAAGCTATTTTACCACGCAGGTTTTGTGGTTTATTTACAAGCTGGAACAAGACGCAAAGAAGAAACGTGGAATGGTTCACTACATCCTGGGTAATCACGAGATCATGAATATGCAGGGCAATCACAGCTATGCAAAATCCAAATACAATAAAATCGCTACCATCCTGGGCAAGCAGCAGTTTGAGTTGTACTCAAAGAACTCCTTTTTGGGTCGTTGGCTGGAAAGTAAGAATACCATTGAAGTGATTAATGGAGTTCTGTTTGTCCACGGCGGCATCAGTCCGGAGTTGGCGGACTTGTCCCTTGACCTGGATAGTCTCAATCAGATCATCAGAAGAGCCTATTATACGCCGTACTATCCGAAGAAGGGTGGTAATGACGTAATTGAAGCATTGACATCCGCTCAAACTTCGCCCTATTGGTACCGGGGATATTTTGACGAAAGTCTGCCCCAGGAAATTGTGGAGCGGGGATTAGATAAGTTTGACACCAAAGCAGTAGTGGTAGGACATACCCTTCAGGAGAAGATCAACCGGCAGTACGACGGAAAAGTGATCGGAATTGACGTGGAGCACCCTCAGGACTATTATGAATACTTTGCTGAAAGGAAGTCGGAAGGCCTGTTGATAGATGATGGCCGGTATTTCCGGGTTTTGCATGATGGAGAGCGGAGGGAGTTGAAATGATGGTGCTTTTCTAACAAGTAAAACATTGAGAAAGGGTCAAAATTTCTCTTCATCCAATATTTTTGCTAAGGATCATTCCGCTGTGAATTGGTGTTCTCTACGGTAAACTCTACCATTCAGCACATCAGAGCTACCATTCAGCCCAAAGCGTCTTAATTATTTGGAGGTATTCTGTACTAGCCTCAATTTTGTATCCACCAACCAGGAGGATGCAGAAAATCCTGCAAAGAGTATGCTCCATATCAAAATCAAAATCAATGAAAAGACACTCTATTTTATGTTTGCTACTAATGGTTACATCTATAACCATTTTTGCTCAACAAGGAAACCCTTCAACGACGGATGATCAACCGATCCCATTGATTACGCATTGGGTGTGGGGGCAGGAAGACAATTACACAGTGACACCATTCATTGAGCAGGAGTTAAATGCCCTGGGGGGCGACTACCAACGCGGCAAAGATTATACCTACTCCGAACCTGAGGGCTTTTTGCTTAGTGAAGCACAGGCGCAAGAGTTAAATATGCAAGGGGTAAAGGCGCTCAAGCTGTATTTGAGCAAGACCAGGAAGGATTACCTGACGCTCATGGAAAATAACCGACTAGAGCAGGAAATCGGTCAGGATGAAAAAGGAGGGTACGAACTGATCGGTATTTTGGGATATGTTTTTACTGAAAAAAGGCCCGGCACCAAACCCTTAAAACAATTTTGGAATTGGAACCGTCGTGACTACCACCTCTCTGCCTTAGAATTGGGACAAACCTACGCTCTGAATGCAGAATATGAGTTGGTGAGGATAGAAGGATATATTTCAGCGGAGCCGCCTGTAGTTGACAATCTTGCAGTAACCAATCCGGGTGGTTATGAATTAGTTGCCCCCGGTGCTCCACGGGAAATCAGAACCGTTCAATATCAACTGCCCGGTAGTACTGGTCTTTCCGAAATCACAGTTGAAATAGTCAATGGCCTGGCGGTGTACGAAGGCGATATGGTCTTGTATAAGGTGGGCTCTGCAAAGGATCCGGATGTTTTGATTTCCAATGACGCCTCACTGATTTCCGATGATGGTGATTATTGCTGGCAAAACGGTAAATTATATTATCAAATGCCACCCAATCACCCCAAGAAGGATGAAATATTACAAGCTATCGAGATCCTCAATAATGAAACCAATTTGGATATTCAGCCAAAAACTGCTGATATTACCGATTATATTTTTGTCGGCGGTGATCCTAACGGTGGATGTTGGTCCGCTCTAGGCAAATCAGGCGGTATGCAGGAAATGAATATTGGTCAGTATTGTTCGCTGGGAAGTATCATGCACGAATTTATTCATGCTGCCGGTTTTTTTCATGAACAATCCAGACCCGACAGAGATCAATTTGTACAAATAATTGCGGAAAATATTGAAGAAGGAAAGGAACATAATTTTGACCTGGTACCATTTGCTACCAGCGTTTCTTCTTACGACTATGGTTCTATTATGCATTACGGGGTATATGCTTTTAGTAATAGAAAGGATGCGAATGGTAATCCTTTACCTACCATCCAACCAACACAACCCCTCCCTGCTGATACAAGAATCGGGCAACGTGCCGGGTTGAGCTCTAAGGACATCGTAGGGATCAATGCCCGATATGGCGGTCCGGACTCCAATTGTGGTGGTCCCAGTTGTCAAAACCTTCGATTCAAACAGATGCCGGATGGTAAGTTTTGGCTGACCCAGAATCTGGATTGTGAAGTTCCGGGCTCGTATTGCTATGAAAACAACTCCGACAATTGCGTAGACTACGGTAGGTTGTACACTTATGAGGCAGCACAGGAAGGCTGTGCACAATTGGGAGAAGGTTGGCACCTGCCCAGCATTGAGGAATGGGAAAATCTGGCCGATTCCTACGGCGGATTATCCAACAAAGATAATGTAGGAGCGGGCGGTGACGCCTATAATGCGCTGATCGCCGGCGGTTCGTCGGGCTTCAATGCCCTGCTTGGCGGTGCCTGGTTAACGAGGTTTGACAATCAGGAAAAGAGTTTCCTAAGGCTTGACTCACATGGCTTTTACTGGAGCAGTACCGAGGGCTCCGAATCTGCCAGACAACAGGACGCCGCATTTTACGTACACCTCATCAAACCTATTGGTGATGCGAACCGCTATGCAGAAGAAAAAGTACAGGCATTTTCTGTACGTTGTGTTAAGGACTAGTGGATTGATGCAGAAATGATTGACATTTGGTGTTCAACAATATCAATATTTAGAGCCTAAAAAGAGGATCAATCATTTCGAACTAGTAATGTATTTTAAAAAAGGCGAACAGGGTGGTGCTGTTTGCCTTTTTTTATGTTTAAATTTTAAATGCAACATTGTTGCATTTAAAATAGATGTTTGTAACTTTGCCAAAAGCTTTTGGTATGACCAGACGAGAACTTATCAAACAAAGTGGATTAGCAGTACTTGCCTTACCGCTTTCTTCCATTACAAAATACAACCACATGACCGATAACAATAACTTTGAAGTAATCATCATCGGCGGAAGTTACGCCGGACTTTCGGCAGCCATGGCGCTGGGGCGTTCCCTGCGAGAGGTGTTGATCATTGATAGTGGATTACCCTGCAACCGGCAAACTCCGCATTCGCATAACTTTATCACCCATGACGGCGCGAAGCCGAAAGATATAGCCGAGGCTGCCAAAGCCCAGGTTTTGAATTACAGCACGGTCAAGTATCTGAATGGGCTTGCCGTTAGCGGAAAGAAGGGTGAAGATGGTTTTGAGATAAGCACAAAGGATGGGGAAACTTTTCAGGCTAAAAAACTGATTTTTGCAACAGGTGTCAGAGACATCATGCCCGATATCAAGGGATTTGCGGAGTGCTGGGGCATTTCCGTTATTCACTGCCCGTATTGCCACGGATATGAGTTTCGCAAGCAAAAAACGGGTATTATGGCCAATGGAGATCGAGCATTCCACCTTGCTTCTTTAGTGAATAACCTTACGGATGAGCTGACGATCCTGACCATGGGAAAGGCAGATTTTAACGAAGAGCAAACGGCTAAATTAAGTAAGCACGGCATTCAGATTATTGACAAGGTCATTACCGAAATTGAGCACGAAAACGGTCATCTCAAAAACGTGATCTTTGCGGATGGTTCCAAAGCAGATTTTGATGCAACTTATGCTGCCATTCCATTTGAGCAACACTCAGATATCCCGATGACATTGGGCTGTGAGCTGACAGAAGCCGGACACATCAAGGCCAGCGTTTTTCAGAAAACAACCGTTGAAGGAGTGTATGCCTGTGGCGACAATACTTCCATGTTGCGCTCGATTGCTACGGCTGTTTTCACAGGAAATATGTCCGGAGCTATGGTGAATCACGAGCTGACGGAGGAGCAGTTTTAAGGTGGGGATTGGAATCCTTATTCAGGTTGGGAGACTTGTGGACACACCGCATCGGTTTATGAAAACCTTGCGATCAAAAGAAAAGATATGCCAGAATTTTGGGAAGAAAGTTTTAGAGACAAACAAACAATGTGGGGCTTTGAACCCGCCGATTCGGCTATTGCCGCTGTGGAGTTATTCAAGCAGAAAGGCTTAACAAACATCCTGATTCCGGGATTTGGCTATGGCCGAAATGCTAAAATCTTTACGGATAATGGCTTCCAGGTCACGGGCATTGAAATCTCGGAAACCGCCATCGAATTGGCCAAGAAGCACTACGGGGAGCAGGTGCAGGTTCACCACGGCAGTGTGACGGAGATGCCGTTTGACCGGGAGGTCTACGACGGCATTTTTTGTTATGCACTGATTCATTTGCTGGATGAGCAAGAAAGGGCGAAGCTGATCAGAGATTGTTACGATCAGCTGGCTCCTGGTGGCTACATGGTCTTTGTGGCCATTTCTAAAAATACGGCTACCTACGGTGAAGGCAAAGCTCTGAGTAAAGACCGCTTTGAAACCCGGCACGGGGTCAAGTTATTCTATTACGATGTCGATTCCGTGAAAGCGGAATTTGGGCCTTATGGCCTGCTGGAAGCTGTGGAAATTGACGAACCGGCTAAGCATGTGGGGAACCGCTCTTCGCAACGGTTTTGGCGGGTAGTTTGTAGGAAGGAACAACTTTAGTAAAACAATTGATGAATTTGATGCGCGCCAAGAATTTAGTAATCTACATCTGTTTGTTTTTTTGCTCCTTTGATTGTTTGGCTCAGTCCGATAGCATTTTTACTGTCCCTTCCGAATATATCATACCCATTAGCGATCTGGAAAGCGAAGTGATTGAGGACTTAACAATCCCTCAGTTAAGAACTAAAATTCTGAGCAACAATTTTATCGTAGTGGGTGAAACACACGGCGCAAGGGAGTCAACGGCCATTATTGAGCAGATCGCGCGGGTGAAAAAAATGGATCAGTTTATCACGGAAGTCGATCGTTTTTCGATGGCCTACCTATCAGAAAATCTGGACAGTGCCGCTTCGATTTTGAAGATGATGCCGGGAGTCTTTGCCATGTATTCCTATCGGGAAGAGGTGGAACTGCTCCGTTTGCTATTTGACCAAAATGTTGTTTGCAAAGGAATTGATTTAATCCATCCGGCAGCAAGTCGGCTGATCCTTTATAAATTGATGCAAAGTACTCATCTGGATAAAAAGTCAGTTGAAAAACTAGCAGCTTTAATCGAATTACATTCACAGGATTTAAGGAAGGGGTATTTGTCGGCCAAAACAGAAAAGGCCACCGTCAAAATGCTAAAAAGGTTGGCCAAAGAATGTCCTGAATATGAGCAAGATCTGATCCGTCACCTTTTGGAACACCGGTACCCACCCAATATGATGCAGGCGAGAGCCGGGTTTATGATCCAGGAAATGGCAGAAATGGCAGAAAATTCGGACTTGCTATCCCAAAATGTCTTATTTAAATTTGGAGGTTCTCACACGTTAAAAACCCGCAATACGGCTGGATTTAAAGATATCGGCTGGTTTCTCGACTCTTTAAGTCAACAAGGTTTGACCCATTCGTTTTTTCTGGCTATTGTTCCTGTAAAGGGCACCATTGGATTACCTTTTGAGATCAACAAGGAGTCTTCCAGCAGATTTGACCTTCGGTCAGGGTTTTATGAAAATTTGTTTTATTTGTATCATACAATACCCCAAAGAGGGCGTTCCCTTTATGTTGACATCGAATCTTTCAGGCAAAGCCTGGATCAGGATAGTTTGATCACAAAGGAGTTAAAATTCATTCTCGATAATTATGATGCCATTCTTTTTATTGATGAGGTTACGCCTTCCAAAGGGTGGAGGTAGAGATGCTGTATTACTGGTTACGCAATTAGAAAAAATGAAAAACCCGGTCAGAAGAAATAGAAATATCGGCACCTCCAAACAAGGTCATGGCCAAAATAATGAATTGGTGATACCCTGGGTGGCAAGTACGATGAAATCCTTCCACGAAAGGCTGGAGAACTACACTAAAGAATTCAGAACGATCAATGGCAATAAGTTTGAATTTATTATCGAAGAAACTCGTGCTGATTCAGTACATGCTTGTACGGTGGAGGATATTGCTGAGATCCTGAGGCATGTAGATACCCAGGATTATGGGCGCTTAAATCTAATCATCTTTCGACAGCCTAAGCGCAAGGAGGAAATCCTATCGTCGGTTTGGGGGAGATTGATTTATTCTTATAGTTTTGAAGATGAATACCGTCCTGTAGTTATTTTGGAAGCCATCTCCATTGATAAAAAAATGAAATGGTCTAAGAGCCTGGGGCCGGAGGACATGAAAGAGCTAAAGCGACTCGAAAGCGATGGACATGAAATCGTTACAGAAAAGAGAAACCACGTAATTACTTGTTCATTGGATTCTGTACGAAATACCCAATTATATAGGACTTTGCCACATGAAATCGGCCACTACAAGCACTTCCTGGAAATGGTGGGTGAAATTGAGGACAGTCCCAACGGTGAAGCTTACGAAGACTATCAAAAGAGGGAGGAACTATACCATAATTTGGAAACATCCATCAAGGAAAAATATGCGCACAAGTTTGCAGGTGAATTCAAACGGTTGTTAGAAAAAAGTGGGGTGATTCCCTTTAGCAGAATAGAACCAAAAAAGAAATAAAATGGCCGCAAAAACACTTAAGATCAACAAGAACGGAGAAGTATTGATCATCACCAAATCGGGCAAAGAAACCAATGGTGCAATTACGGAATTTGAAGGGATGGACGAACCTGGTATCGGTCCACCGGAACATGTTCATTTTTTACAGGAGGAAAAAATTACTCTGCTGGCGGGAGAGATGAGGGTGAAAACGCCTGACCATGAGTTTGATTTGGTTGTAGGTAAGGAGTACATCTTTGAACCCGGAGTACCGCACAAATTTTGGAATACCGGTAAAGAAAAGAACCACTATTCCGGCTATTTGAAGCCTTCTTGTAATTGGGAGTACATCATCGAGCATGTGTATCAGTCAGCAAATGCCGCAAATGATGTAAAACCCGGTCCATTTGACGCGGCTTTTTTATTAACAAAGTACAAATCGGAAATAGACCTATTGGTGATTCCCCGGCCTGTTAAAATGATTGTCTTTCCCATACTTTATTTGATAGGAAGCATAACGGGCAAATACAAGAAATTTAAAGATGCTCCTATTGCTTTTAAGAAATGATCTTGACTGATATTTACTGAGGGAAATGATGAAATAGGAAGTCTTTAAACCAACAGTCTATGGCTGTAGGCAAATGTCACCAATTAGTCTTTTACGCAGATAATGCCGACAAATTAACAAATTACCTTACTCAAGCCTTGTTTGCAGGGTAAAAGTTGGTGAACTTATACTTGCCTATATCCATTGCCACGGTATAGAGCTATTGTTCATTTAAACTTGCATTATGAAAAAAAATTACACCTTATTTTTAGTAGCCATTTTTACACTTGCCTTTCAGCAAATCACTGCTCAGGAAATCTGGACGGGGCCCGTTATTACCTTTGAGAAGGCTGATGGAGCCGACTGGACGCTCGAAGAAAATCAGGATCGAATTACGGATAGCGTCTGGATTACCCGGACCAACAATAAAGGGATTTTTAACATCGCCAAGGAAGAAGAATACCAGGGAGATGGTGATCAGAATTTTGGCCCTTCTCCCGTTGGGACCGAATGGGCATTTGGTACCACCGGCGACGGCATAGAAAACCTCAGCTTTATGACCTGGGTTCAAGCAACTGTAGATGATGGGTTGGCCAATCCTCCCACCTTAGTTGGGCAGGATATGGTTGTGCATCTGACGGTGGAGGATATTTATATTGATATTAAATTCCTGTCCTGGGCCAATGGTGGTCAAGGTGGTATGGGAGGGTTTTCCTACGAGCGCGCCACCAATGACATTAGTGATGTGGGGGACATCGTAAAAGGTAATGCAACCTTGTCGGTTTTTCCCAATCCTGCCCGTGGGGAACTCTTTATCAAAGACCTGCAGCTGGCGCAAAATATTGAAATCTTCAACCTGTTGGGAGAAAGCGTTTATCTAAACAATATTGACTCCAGCGATCCGATTAACACCAATGCTTTTCCCGCGGGCACCTACATTGTCCGGTCAGAAGATGGCAGAACGGCTACCCTTGTTGTAGAGTAGTCAGCATAGTTTCATGCATTAATTTGATCAAATTATTGGTCCCGAAGTTTGATTTTTTCGTACTTCGGGACTTTCTTTATATTCAAATTAACCGCAATGAAACTTCATAATACGCTACTCACCATCTGCCTCAGCCTAATCTCCACCCTGGCTTTCGCCCAAAATCCCTTGAATTTTGGCAGCAACATCCGCACCGCCGATCCCTCCGCGCATGTGTGGGAAGATGGCCGGCTCTACATCTATGCCTCGCACGATGAAGAGTGTCAGGAAGACTTCTGGATGAAAGACTGGCATGTGTTTTCCACTGATGACCTGGTCAAGTGGACCGATCACGGGGCCGTATTGTCAGTTGATGACCTTTCCTGGGCCGACAATTACGCCTGGGCACCCGACTGTGCCTACAAAGACGGCAAGTACTACTTCTGCTTTCCCGCCGGTACCGGCCATAAAGACCGCGTGAATCCCGAAAAAAGCACCAAGTGGATGGGCATCGGCATCGCGGTCAGCGACTCACCTACGGGGCCATTCAAGGATCACATTGGCGGTCCCTTATGGACCGAGCCCTACGCCAATGACCCCTGCATCTTTATTGATGATGACGGCACTCCCTACCTCTACGTGCACGGCAGTGGCGCCGACTACCGCGTTATTGAATTGACCAACGACCTGAGTGCCGTAAAAGGTGATTTCTACAAAATGGAGATGGGCGGCTACGAGCCAAAAATGGAAGGCCCCTGGATATTCAAAAGAAACAATAAGTACTACTTCACTATGCCCGAAGGCAATCGCGTGCTGACCTACTACATGAGCGACTCCCCCAAAGGTCCGTGGACCTATCAGGGCGTAATCATGGAGGAGGAACACAACAGCAATAACCACCATTCCATCGTAGAATTCAACGGTCAGTGGCTCCTCTTCTACCACCGCTGGATCGACACAGGCGAAGCCTGCGACAACCGGGAAAGACAGCGGCATATCTGTGCGGAGTATCTCTACTTTAATGAAGATGGCACGATTAAACCCGTGAGTAGGACGGAGGAAGGGTTGATGACGAAAACTAAGGATTAGAGGGTGAATCTTTTTTCGTACACATCCAGAGTTGACCGCCAGATGTTACCCTATTGGACTTATCCTTTATTTGCGAAAGCAAACAAATGAACGATGAAGATTTACATCAAAAATATGGTTTGCAACCGTTGCAAGATGGTTGTGAAATCGACGCTTGAAAAATTGGGGCTTTACCCGGTGCAAGTGGAGTTGGGAGAAATAGAACTGCAGGAAAGCGATATTTCGACAGTAAAAGATACCTTAAAAAAGGAACTTCAGGCATTGGGCTTCGACTTATTGGATGATAAAAAGACGCAAACCATCGAGAAGATCAAAAATCTGATCACGGAGTTGGTTCATAACAAGAATAGTGAGCTGCAGGTGACCCTTTCGGAATACTTGTCGCGAGAAATACGGCAGGATTATAGCGCCTTGAGCAATCTCTTTTCCGAAGTTGAAGGCATCACGATTGAAAAATATTATATCCTGCAAAAAATTGAGAAGATCAAGGAATTGCTGGTGTATGATGAACTTACGCTGAGTGAAATTGCTTTTCAACTCAATTATTCAAGTGTGGGCTACCTAAGCAACCAGTTTAAAAAAGTAACAGGACTGACGCCGAGCCACTTCAAGAAACTACGGACCATCAAACGTAAACCTCTGGATCAACTGTAATCGAGTTGTTCTGCTGGAGGGAAACTCTAATCTTACAAATCTATTCCAAAATAGTGTAACAAAAAAGGCCGAGTAGCGCTGATCTTTGTGTTGTAATCAAAAAACAAAAAATTATGACACATACCTATCAAATCACTGGCATGACCTGCGGAAGCTGTGAGGCAAAAGTGAAATCAGCGCTACTCATGGTGAATCATGTAACGGATGTAGCTGTTTCAAAGGACAATAATACCGCAACCATTAGTATGGACCAGCATATCGCCTTGTCTGATCTACAAAATGCACTGGACGATAAGTATCAAATATCGGCTGTACACCACAGTGAGGCATTGGAACAAACCAAATCGTGGCTGGCGACTTACAAACCCGTTTTACTGATCTTTTTGTACCTGTTTGTAGTCACCGCTCTGGTAGAGTTCACGGCTGATCGCATCGATGTATTTCGGTGGATGCGCCATTTTATGGGCGGCTTTTTCCTGACGTTTTCCTTCTTCAAAATGTTGAATCTAAATGGCTTTAAGGAAAGCTACCTGATGTACGATGTAATCGCCAGAAGATTTCCCAACTGGGGGTATGTCTATGCCTTCACCGAACTGTTATTGGGGATTGCCTTTTTGATCAACTTCAACGCAATTGTCACCAATGGTGTAACTTTGGTGGTCATGTCCGTCAGCATCATCGGCGTACTGCAAACTGTACTCAATAAAAAAGCCATCAAATGTGCTTGTCTGGGCGATGTTTTCAACTTGCCGATGAGCACCGTCACCATCATTGAAGACGGCCTGATGATTGCCATGAGCCTGGGGATGCTGGTGATGGCGTTGGTTTAAAACTAGCTTAGGCCAAAGAACCACCGCAAAATTTGCCGACTGGACCCTCTACGAAGGCCTGCGAAACGCCATCGAAGTATTTGGCATTCCCTACACCAGCCAAGCCGAGAAAAAATACATCTTGGGTCAACTCCCGATGGCCGATGCTTTTATTGCCTGGAGTAATGCTGTGGAATATGCCGAAGCCGTTAAAGGTTCCACTTCAAGATGGCGGTGGCAGTTTCAATTGTGGTCGTTGCTGGTGATTGTGGTGGCGGGGTATTTGATTGTGAAGGTGTGAGAGGGGGATTAGGCGTATTATTGAGAGGGTTGACTTGATTATTTTTTGTATAAATTGGGAACTTTGGTATTTTAACTATCGACCTGATATGATTGAAATGTCACGAACCTATTGATTCAAAAATGAGTAAATACATTTTACTCTCATTCCTGCTGGTTTATATTGGAAAATGTAATGAAAGAAGCAGTTTTGAGGGGTATATCAAATATGCTGTAGAGGTAACAACCTATCAAGAAGATCACCCATTAAATGGATATTTAAATATTAAATGGGGAGATACGATGATTGTCTATCACAACCGTCAAGGGTTTCAGAAAAGGGAATATCTGAACAGTAAGCCGTATGGGTTTGAATGGAGTACCTATAATCCAGAAAGAAATGAATATTACTCCAAATGGCACTCAATGGATACAATATTCTACTATGATTGCGGTAATGCATACTCTGATCTTATTTATATTGGGCAGGACACAGCGAAAATAATAAATAACAAAACCTATCCTTCAATTAAGATTATCTTTCAAATTCGGATAATAAGAAAGCTGAGCAGGTATTTGTCTATGACAAGGGGATACAAATAGATCCAAAGTTATACGAAGATTTTAAGGATGGTTTTTTAGGACAAGTGTATAATTTGACTGAATCGCATTTTATTGAATGGTCCCAAACGGAATACGATTTATACGAGGTTACATTTACCGCTATTGAAGTTGTTAGAGAAAAGGTAAGTCCGGAGGTTTTCACATTACCTGAAAATTTACCATTTAGGGAGTTCTAATTTTGCTATAGCAAACAATTAGAACTTTGATCAAGGCACGAAAACCCTAAAAGATGCCGCCTAATTGCTTAAACGGCTTGCGCCATAACTCACCTCACCACCAAAACATCCCCCGACAGCACCACTGCCGTAGGCACATTCCGTTTCGGCACCACCACTTCCAGCACATACACATAAATACCCGGATTGAGCGCTTCACCGCTGCGGCGGCCGTCCCAGCGGTTGGCGGGGTTGTCACTGGTGAAGATCAGACTGCCCCAGCGGTCGAAGATTTTGAGGTGGAATTCATCAAGTACGCAGTTGGAATAGATATCCAGTACGTCATTGACGCCATCATCGTTGGGGGAGATGGCATTGGGGATATAAAACTCGCAGGGGATGCATTGCTCGATATTGATGAGTGTACTGTCGGAAGCTACGCAGTCGCCTACGGAGGCGGTCACGGAGTATAGTCCAGCGGTATCTACGGGGTAGCTGTTGCCGGGTAGGCCGTCTTGCCAGACGTATTGATAATCATTGGGACCCGCCACTAGTGGGAAGGGCGTATCCTCCTGGCAGAGTTCCAGTTCCGGCAGTAAATTCAATACCGGCGTTTCCAGGAAATTGACGCTGATGCTATCGCGATAGGTGCATTCATTGAGGGTGATATCCACCCAGTAAATGCCGGTCTGGGTCACGGGCAGGGTAGGGGCCGTTGAATTGTCCAGCCATACGTAGGATGCCCCTGCCGTGGTCGCATCCAGGGTAAAACCTTGCTGGTCGCAGAGACTGGTGTCAGCGCCGAGGACGGAGGGAAGAATGTCTTCATATTCCACCATGATGGTATCACTTTGCGTACACTCATTAACAGTGACGGTCACACGGTATCCGCCGGGCATACTGACCAAAAAGGTCGGCATGGTGGAGCCGTTTTGCCAGTTGTAAGTGGCATCGGCAATATCCAGTTCTAATAGTAGTGTTTCTCCCGGACAGAGCAGGGTGTCATTGCCTAAATTGATAGGCTCGGGAGGCAAGTTGAAATAGAAGGCACTGGTGACAATGCTGTTGACATTTTCATTCACACCCGGTTCCGCGCCGTAGTTGGTACCCGTACAGGCAAATCCCGGGAAGGAAAAAACACCGGCATTACCTGGCGCCATCGAAGCGGTCACATTTCCCGGAAACGGGGTTGGTCCTAATTTGATCACCACGCCTTCACCGCCACCACCGCCGGGGCCGACACAACCAAAAGTCGGGATTTGGTCGCCGCCGTTACCGCCATTTGCGGAGATGTTGATGTTGCCGTTGTAAGCAGTTGCATCCACATAAATACTGCCTCCGGCACCACCGCCGCCCGCACCGTCCGCAATGCCCGTACCGGGATTCAGCTGACTTTCACCGTTGGAAATGATGGAAAAACCATTGCCTTCAATTGTGCCAGCGTGCACAAAAATGATTCCGCCGCCATCTACGCCTACACTTCCCGCATCGTTGTTGTCATCGCCGCAGCCGCCCCCGCCACCCAGGAAGATGCGGTCTTGTAGAATACCGGTTTGCAGTGAACGGCCACCCAGGCCGCCATTGCCGTTGGGAATGCAGCTTTGCAATTCATTGCCGCCTTTGCCCCCGGCGGTGTAATTACTTCCACCACCAGCACCAGTATTATGTTTGTTGCCACCACCACCACCATTGCCTAAAGGTCCTTTACCCGCCCGGCGTTCTTCACTAATCTCCGCAATGCCTTCTCCCTTTTCGGCACCGCCGCGCTGCCAGTTGAAACCGGGTTGCTCCAATGGGTAATAATAGGCCGGAGAGCCATTGCCGCAGCCTCCATCGGGATTATTACTAATGGTGCCCCCACGAAAACCCTTGCCGGTAAGGTCAATGTCGGCCTGCAATTCCAGGGTGTTTTCGACCCAAAACGCCAGTACACCGCCGGTTTGCCCGTCCCAGTCAGCGGCAGTGAGGGTATTGGTGACTATGGCGTTTTCGTACACGGGAACCCGGACCATTTGCACCCTTCCGGCAGGATCGTAATCGCGCAATAGTGGACGAGCCAGCAAAATGGTATTGCCATTGATGGCTGCAACTGTGCTGTACTCCCAATGTCCCGCATTGCCATAATCCATTATGGTACCAAAGGAAGGCGCATCGGTCGAGTCGATGGTAGCCCCTTTCATCTGGATGATCAGTACGCGGTCTTGTGATTGAAAGGCCGTAGCGTCCGCTACTTCTACGGAGGGCTGGCAGTTATCGGGAACGATATCATCGACAACCGTATAATCATTAATGACTCCCTCGATTGGCGTTTGGGCCAGCAGGGAGGAAATAGAGAACAGCGACAGTAAGGCAATGGCGTATTTCATAGCTCGAATTATTGAACCGGCAAAATAACGAAATTTAGGTGGGAGAATTGGTCATCTAGACGGCCTCAATACTGCTTTGTCATGGCGGGATCTTCTTCGAGTAGGTCGATAAGTTGTAGGAACCGGTGGTTGATCTGATTGCGCTTTAATTCCGCCTCTTCAAAAGAAATGATACCGGCAATGATGCTCTGCTTCATCCGGTTAAAGTCGGATTTGAGTATCAGAAATTCATCATGCAGGTCCGACTGGATGGCTTGAAAGATGTCTTCTAGCTTTTTAAAACAATCCTGGATTTTATTTTCGGAAATGTTGATTTTTAGTTCGGTGACCAGTGCCTTGAGGTTGTCTGATGGCTTGGCTGCTTTGGGTACGGACTTTGGCTTATCCGCTTGAGCAGGCGTTGTAGTTTCTACCTTTTTTTGTGCCGACTTTACTTGATAATCGTAGCCTTCAAAATTTAAGCCAGCTGCTTTTTGCAAGTCATTTTTTAACACGAGATAGGTGAGAATAAGGAAGATGTTTTTGCTTTCCCAGGTTTTGTTAGAGAAGATCAGCTCGGTCCTGCCTTCCTGTGGCATCAATAACAATTCCGGGTAAAAGGTGTCACTTTGACTAGTAGATTCGATAATGCCTTTCATCAGTTTTTCACTGGCGGATACCGTTCTTTTGAAAAGGCTAAAGCTATTGGTTACGGCATTCAGTCCCGACATAAACGAGGAACTTAGTTGAGCACTGATGGCTTGCATATTGCTCAGGCCGTGTTCCTTCAGCTCGTCACTGGAAAGTACGCCGGTTGTCTGACTGCCGTAGAGGTTTTTGGCAATGAGTTTGAACCGAAAGAAGTTGTCGGATTCCATTTTATAGTCCCACGCAAGGCGGGTCAGGGCAGCCTTCAGCTTTTCGCGAAAAGTGTTAATCTCGCAATCAACGGTCACATAGATATTGTGAATAGCCATAGTATTACCTCTATATTCAGTCAAATTACTTAAAAATGGCTAAAAAGGGAAGTATCTAGGTTAGGAATTGCTTTTTGCCCAATCGCTCTCCAGGATGGCATAGTGGTAATTGTCTTTCCAGCCATCTCTCAATGGCAGGACTTGTCGGTGCAGCCCTTCGCGCGACATGCCGCATTTTTCCAGTACTCTGATTGAGCCAAAGTTTTCGGTGGCCACACCCGCCTCAATGCGGTGTAAGCGCAGGTATTCAAAGCCAAATTTCAGTATGGCGTTTACGATTTCAGTCGCATAGCCTCTATTCCAAAATGCGGGCAACAGGCTGTAATGGACTTCTCCACTTCGAAACTTAGGAATACTGAGATTAATGCCCGCCTCACCAATGAATGTATGATCTTCCTTTAGAAAGACGGCCCAGCCATATTTCCGGCGTTTGGATTTATTGGGTTCTTCAATAACGGACTGCAGCAATTTTTTGGTGACCTGTTCATTCTGTGGAATGCCAATAGTATTGAAGCGAGCCACCTCCGGAAAAGTGTGTAGATGATAGATGTTGGCGACATCTTCCTCGGAAATCTCCTTAAGGTAAAGTCTTGTGGTGTACAGGTTCATCGGTAATCAAAAAAGGCAATTATGTGCCAAAAAGTTCCTTGTCAGTGGTGTTTTGTATATTTAAAGAAAAATCATCCGATGAAGAACATTACTTTTTTGTTTTGCCTGTTGGCAATAGGCTCTACTCTTAATGCCCAGACTGCTGGAAAAACCACAAAAAAAGCCAAATCGGCGGAAGCCATCATCCTTAAAAATATTGAAGCCTTCTCTGCCGCACTCATGGCGCAGGATTATGATGCAGTGGTCGATGCTTACACAAGCGACGGTAAAATATTCCCGAACAATCGGGATATCCTTAGCGGAGCGGAAGCACTTCGCAAATACTGGACACCGCCGGCGGGCAGCAATTCCCGGATCACTTACCACAAAATCACCCCTTCTGAAATCAAGATTGAGGGTAGGACCGCCTACGACTACGGCTACTATGAGGGCCGCTCCATCGGTAATGACGGGGAGGAAAGTTCCTGGAAAGGCAAATACGTCATTGTCTGGAAACGGGTGGGGCGCAAGGAGTGGAAGATTTATCTGGATATTTGGAATCGGATTCCTTAGGAGGAAGTTTATGAGGGCGGAAGCATTTGATTACTCTGCAAATTCTAAAATCATGGGAATCCTGCTCTGGTTTATGAGGTTTATTTAGTTTATAAGGTTTAGGCAGGGTAGGCGGTTGAGACGGTTTAGGGAGGAACGCCTGGTCATTTTGCAAATGCTGTAATTCTGAAAATTCTGCTTTAGTTTATGAGGGGTATGGGGTTGATGAGGTTTAGGCTGGGGAGACGGTTGAGGCGGTTTAGTAGGAAAAACTGGTCATTCTGCAAATGCTGTAATTCTGGGAATGCTGCTTTAGTTTATGAGGTTTATGTGTTTATAAGGTTTAGGCAGGGTAGGCGGTTGAGGTGGTTTATGGTCGATGTTACAAACATCTCCCAAGCGAGTGAGCGAAAGGAAAATATAAATCTAAGCAAGGGTTTATTGGTCTAAAAAGTGCTCTTCAAATTTAAGATTTTTGTTCTGGTCCCAGAGTTTGACATCCTTCACCTCGCCGTGGCCTAAGAATCGAAACCGTAGGCCGGATAGAGCTCCGATGGGTTCTTTGTAGGATAGTTCATAAATCAATTGGTCATTCAGATATATGGAAGCATGTTGGTTTTTATTCACAAGGCGGACTTTTTGCCAGGTTGAAAAATCGGCGCCGAAGGCGGAAAGATCATTAGTTTTCCCGTTTTTATAGACATCATTAAACATCAGGCCCAGTTCGCTGGTACAACCTGGAGCGGCCAGGGGAATGATAATAGCGCCTTTGGAGCCGAGGAGCAGTAGGTTGGTGAACTGGCAAACGCCATCTCCTTTTTCATAGGTATTCTTTACGGAAGCTTCGTAAGTCAAATCATCACCATTGAGGCCGGGGAAGGACTGGACCAGATGGTAAGTGAAAGCCGTTGGTTCCTCTGAAGATGTATTAATTTCTTCTTTTACCAGATCGGAGATTGAAAGAAAGCCTCCCTTGATGAGTTCATCATTTAGCACGTATCTTGGCCGAGGTTCGCGGTCTACCGTAGCCATCCAGCCATCGGATTGAATGTGTAGGTCGTGTTGTTTGATGACCTGACCGTCTACCAGCAGTTTGGCACGCCAGTAGCCGGGGAAATAATAGATAGAGGTGGCTTCGTGCAGGTTTTTATCGATGTCAAATTGTTTGCGCTGATCCCAGGTTTGCTGGATGCGGAAGGTATCACCCTTTAGGTGGCTTACATCGTAGTGAAAAACGACGGTATTGGGTATGCCAAAGGTGACAGGATTGCTGGTGAAAAGGGTTTGCTCAATATCTTCGGGAGATAAGGGTGTTTTCTCTTCTCGATTAATGGAACTGATGATGGTAACGGCCAGGGCAAGAATGCCCACTATGGTGGCGATTTTCAAAGCGAGGCTACGATACGATCGATTGGCTTTTGCTGGATCGGATTTCACCGGTTCATGAGCATGGGCGGCTTTAAAGGCCAGCCAATTTTCGTAATCCAGAAAGTGAGCGAGGGTGTTCAGTGTATTGGTGTGAGGGATACTATCGTATTTGACTTTGCCCCAGATTCTTTTCAGGGTGGTGCCACTTAGCTGTACGCCGGTAGCTTCCAGAATTTTTTCGCTCAGGGCTAAAAAGTCCTGGTTTTCCCAACTGTCGGATTGGCCCCAGCCCAGTTTTTCTTCAATATGGGTTTTGCAAAGATCGAGATAGTCTTTTTCGCGGGTGATTTGCATGGTGATTTCGAAGGTTTGCACCTAAATTACACATTTTTCTCCATTTTGGAGGTTGTGTTTTGGAGAGGAGACAAAAATGATTTATGTTTACAACAATATGTACCCGAAATTCGCGTTCCATGCCCAAAAAACAACCGTCCAAAGAGGCCAATCAATACGATAAGATTTTCAATCAGTTGAATGTTTTATCCAGATTGCGTAATTTGAATGAAGAAACTGTAAAAATCATAACAGAAATGCCAATCACTATTGATTTTGATAAGGATTATCTCTACAATAAAGGTCTTAATCAAGGAGAAGCAAAAAAGAACAAAGAAGCCACCATCAATATGCTGGAGATGGGATTTGACCATGCCACTATCTGTCAGGTATTGGGGGTGACCAAAGAGTATGTAATCGAAATCGAAAAAGAACTAAAGCAATAACAACACTACTTGCACCGCTTTGTACCACCTTGTATAAGCGGTGAATAGGTTTTTAGTTGTACAATTTTGAGTTTTGGGATTCTAGTTTAAACCAAAATCAATTGTACATCATGAAATTATTTTCACTCCTCTTTTTTGTGGCATTCTGCCACTCCATTTTTGCTCAGGTGATTCCTTTTAATGATGATCGCTGGACTTTTGAAGGACAAAGTAAGGTCATCGAAAACTATAAAGGACAAAACAGCATCTACCTGCAAAACGGATTTTACTACCTCAAGGATGAGTCCTTTAAAAACGGCATCATCGAATTTGATATGTACCTGGAGGAAAGGGTGTCCTTCGCCGGGTTTTTCTTTCGGGGGCAGGACCTGAGCAACTACGAAGAGATTTATTTTCGGGGCCACCATTCGGGGCACCCTGATGCTTATCAGTATACACCAGTTTACAAAGGCATGAGCGGCTGGCAAATCTATCATGACCTATATACCGGAGACAATAATGGCCTGATTGGCTGGAAGCCGGTAGGAGAAGGCATGGGCTATAATGGCATTCTCAACTTTGCCTTTGATCGCTGGATGCATGTCAAGCTGGTGGTGAAAGGTACGCAGGCTGAAATGTATCTCGATGGAGAGGAAATACCTTCCGTTTTCATCAGCGAATTGAATAGAGGGACGGATGCCGGTAGTGTAGGCTTGAAATGCTCAGCGGGACCGGCACACTTCGCCAATTTTTCGGTACAGAAAGTGGAAAGCCCTATACTGAAAGGGAAGGGAAAGACTTTGCAGAATAGGTCCGCAAATACCATCGCTCAGTGGCAGGTGTCTACCGCATTTCCGGAGGCTCAGATTGCTGATTTAAATACCTTATCAAATGATTTTCTGGATAAATTCCAATGGCAAAAGCTGGACGCTGAACGTACCGGACTGGCCAATTTTTCAAAAGTAACCGAGCCGGTACAGGATGGCAATACCGTGCTGGCTAAATTGACCATTGATTCTGATAAAGCACAAACCAAACGCCTGGATATCGGCTATTCTGACCGAGTACGGGTCTATTGCAACGGACAGATTATCTATTCGGGTAATAATGGCTTTCGCACCCGCGACTACCGTTATCTGGGCACCATTGGCTACTTCGATGCCGTTCATCTGCCTTTGCAGAAAGGAACAAACACAATCATTCTGGCCGTGTCCGAGAATTTTGGAGGCTGGGCCGTACAAGGCAAACTGGAAGATAATGCGAATCTGATAATCAAGTAGAAATTGATTATTGGTTTAACGGGGCGCAGAACGGTAGGTAATACTCGCTTCTGCGTCCACTTTCTATTTCTCTTCAGCAAGCTGCAAAAACTGCATTTCGTACAATTCTTTGTAGTGACCATCCTCCTCCTGTAGCAGTTCATCGTGGGAGCCAAATTCCTGGATTTGACCTTTATTCAGCACCATAATGTTGTCGGCGTGACGGATGGTGGTCAGGCGGTGGGCAATAATGATGGACGTGCGTTTGTCAATCAGGGTTTCAATGGCGTGCTGGATAACTGATTCCGTTTCTGGATCTACCGACGAAGTGGCCTCATCGAGAATGAGGATGTCGGGATCAAAGACAAGGGCACGCACAAAGGAAATGAGCTGTCGCTGCCCCATGGAGAGGGTCGCACCGCGCTCCATTACTTCGTAATCGTAGCCGCCGGGCAGTTTTTCGATAAACTCGTGCGCTCCGATCATTTTGGAAGCTTCAATTACCTTTTCGCGGGTGATGGTATCGTTCCGTAAGGTAATGTTTTCCAGTACAGAACCGGAAAACAAGAAGACATCCTGCAAGACCAGAGCAATGCGTTGACGGTAGGTATGTAGTTCGTAATCTTTGATATCAACCCCATCGATTCGGATGGCGCCTTTTTGAATCTCGTAAAAACGGTTGAGGATATTAATGATCGTACTTTTTCCTGAACCGGTACTTCCTACAATGGCCAGGGTTTGTCCCGGCTCAATTCGGAAGCTGATATCTTTCAGCACGTATTCACGGGCATTATAAGCGAAAAAGACCTGATCAAATTCTATCTCGCCCTGTAATTTCTCCGGCTTAAGGGTACCCTTGTTTTCGATGACTTCCTTCCGGTCCAGCAAAGTGAACACCCGCTCAGCAGCCACCAGTCCCATTTGCAGGGTGTTGAATTTATCTGCCAACATCTGGATTGGACGGAACAGCATATTGAGGTAAATCGGAAAAGCAACCAGTGCGCCCAACGTGATACCTCCGGCATGTAATGCATCGCGAGCACCCCACCATACCATCAGACCAAGTGATGCTGCAGAAATCAATTCTACAACCGGATAGAAGACCGCATAGTAGAGGATCGAGTCCAGGTTGGCCTGGGTGTAATCCCGGTTGATTTTTTTGAATTTGGCCATCTCATCCTTCTCGGCATTAAAAATCTGTACGATCCTCATACCGGTGATGCGCTCTTGCAAAAAGGCATTCATCTTTTGAATCTGCGAGCGCACCAGCTGAAAGGAGGTCTTTACTTTGGTTTTGAAAATATAACTTGCCACCATCAAAAATGGCATGGTAGTCAGACAGATCAGGGTGAGTTTCCAACTGGTATAAAACATAATGCCCAAAACGGCGATCAACGTCAGAAAATCGGCAATAATGGTGATCATTCCCTGGGAAAAAACGGTATTGATCGTTTCAATATCATTGATAGTCCGGGTTGTCGAAGTTCCAATAGCAGTATGATCAAAGTACTTCAACCTCAGATTGGTAATGTGATTGAAAATGCGCACCCGTAAATCTCTGATCACCGATTGTCCAAGCCAGCTGGTAGAGTAGATAAACACATAACGCAGCAGTACTTCCAGTACCAGCACTCCAAGGATAATAAAAGCCATCTTGGTCAGCCCGGGCAGGTCTCCCAGAAAAACATAATCGTCAATCATCACCTGAATAAGGTAGGGACGGAGAATGGCGACAGGAGCCAGTATAACGGCCAGCACACCGGCACCAACGAAGACATTGCGATAAGGTTTGGCCAGTCGGATGACTCTTTTCAGCAGGTAAAAATCAAATTTATTCTTGTCAATTTCAGCCATAAGGTGCTCTGTTTGGGCAAACCGCTTTTGTTTTAGCTAACGATCTGACCCATAAAAAACGCCAAAATACGGAATATAGTTGACTGAAAAATGGATTCATTTTCGGCGAATACTCACTAAATATACGCCAGTGAAGATCAACAGGGCGCTGACCACCTTCACCCAGTCGAGCGATTCCTTACCCCAGGCCAGGGCAATGGCCCCTGCCATTACTGGTTGCAGGTAGATATAGATGCTGACAACAGAGGCATTGACCTGGGTTAAAGCCACTGCGTTGAGCAGATAAGCCAGGAAGGTAGTGCCGATCAAAACGTAGGCTATCGACAACCAAACGAGAGGGCTGAAGGTAGCCCATTCAGCATTGATCAATCCAGTACCACCCAATGGCAATACCATCAAAAAACCAAAGGTAAACACCCATTTCACAATGGTAATGGGGTGGTACCGACTCATTAGGCTTTTTACCAGAACCAGATAAAGTCCATACGACATAGCATTGGTGAAAACAAGTATATTGCCAAGCCATTGTTTAGGTAGAAATTCGATCACCTTTCCGTAGGAAATCAATAGGATGGCGCCGATAGCTCCCAAAATGATCCCCACGATCTTTCGGAGATTGATGCGTTCGCCCAGCAACAGAGCGGAAATTATCAGTACCAAGATCGGCGTCATGGTCATGATCAGCGAGGCGTTGATCGGGGTGGTGTATTTCAGGCCACTGAAGAAAAAGGTCTGATTAATGGCTACCCCAAAAGCACCGCAGATGATCACGCGCAGCAGGTCTTTTCTGGCCAGTCGCTCGTGCACAAAAAGGGTATGAAATATCCAGAAAAGCAACATGCCACATCCGGCGCGCAGTACAATGAACGGTAGCGGCTGCAGGTATTCTCCATCCAGAACGACCTTGGCAATAGAGTAGTTTCCCCCATAAATGAGGGCAACGGTAAACAGAGCCAGATGGGCTTTGATTGTTGATGACATTTGCAATAAAATAAAAAACCGGTGGCGGGAAGTTCCAACACCGATTTTCATTGCAAAGGTAGAAAAATGAGTCTTAAAATATTTAATTTCTTCTTCGTTCCCTGATCTGTTTGATGATCATCTGTTTAAACTCGCGTTCTGCTTTTGGCAGTTTGGCAATGGTTCGTGGCGGAACCACTTCCTTGAGTTTTTGGTAGTACTTTTTCTTCAAACCGATTAGTTCTTCTTCCATGGCAAACCGGGCCATGATGGCTTCTTCAGCTTCGGCATCAGTCAGTTGATCAAAGCTACGCGTAAAGGTGTGCTTCTGCCGAATGGCGGTCTTTTCTTCTTCAAACTTTCGTTGAATCGCCCAGAATTTCTCGGATTGTTGTGAGGTTAGTCCCAGTCGTTCGGTGATATAGGCTACCCGAGCGGCGCGAACCCGATCTCCGATGGGCTGCTGGTCGGGCTCATCATCAAATATTTGTGCATGGGCAGCCAGGCCCGTCATTGTGCACAACAGCGCCAGTAATAAAATCTTTTTCATTTTTTTTAATTTCCAGTTCAGCAGTTTATAATAGTTCTTCAAGGTCGTTTAAGTCTAGATCGTCGAGGAATTCGTCGAGGTATTCCTGTTCAATGGCTGTCGTATCGAGCAGGGGCACATCGATATAGGTTAAATTACTTTCTTCCAGCAGAATGTCTACATCAAACTCGTCAATGTTGTTGCTGACATACAGCTGCATTTCCTCCACCGACAAGTCGGCAACGCTGGGCAGTTCCTCTGCCGGTTGATGAGAGCGTACCATCCAGATTCCCGCTACCACCACTACGGCAATGGCGGCTAACTGCCACGCCAAGCGCTGCGGCGTCAGTAAGCTGCTTACCCATTCACCTAAAGTGCTCCACCAGGCAGGGCCAGTCGGTTGCTGACGAGCTTTCTCCAGCATTTCATCGGGGAGTTCCTTAAAGTAGGTAGGAGGCACCTGAAAAGGCTGTTCCCGCTTGATCTTTGATAATCCGGGAGCCAGCTCTTCCAATTCCTTTCTGATTTCGTCTTTTTCTTTCATCAGCTTAGCCATTTGTCAGGTAAAACTCAATTTTTTTCACCGCATGATGGTACGACGCTTTCAGGGCGCCAACCGAGGTGGATAATACTTCCGACATTTCCTTGTAACTCATTTCCTCATAGTAGCGCAGGTTAAACACTGCTCGTTGCTTATCTGGTAGCTTCTGCAATGCTACCTGTAGCTGTCGCTGAATCTCATCTCCGTCAAAAAAGGGATCAGCCTGCAATTGATTGGCCAGCAAGCTCTCCTCATCGTCGATGGAACTGGTTCTCTTGCGCTTCTTTTTATTCAAAAAAGTGATCGCCTCGTTTGTTGCGATCCGGTAGAGCCAGGTGTACAGCGCTGACTTTTGTTGAAACCGGTCGATGCTACGGTACACCTTGACAAAACAGTTTTGCACAACATCATTGGCGTCTTCGTGTTCAACCACCAAACGCCGAATGTGCCAGTATATGCGTTCCTGATATTGCTGCATCAACAAGCGGAAACCCCGCTCGAAAGTTTGGGACTCGGCTAGCAAAGACAGGATTTCCTCATCATTTATTTCAGACTGCATTCGGGCTATTGTGGTGCAATTTGTGTTTTTGACTACCGAAATCAGAAAGGGTTTAACCAGAAACCGGTATTATTTCAACATTTTTTCGGCCAGTTTCGGGAAGATACGGAGTATCACCCTCAATAGCTTGATTTTTCCAATATTAACTTCAAACCGATCACGTTCAAAAGCGCTGATAAACTCCGTGGCCAGTTGCTCCGGTGAGATCTTACCTTTGCCCCGGCCACTGGTCATGTCAGTAGCGACCAAAGATGGAATGATTTCAAATACTTTGATATTGGTTTCTTCCAGTTGATAACGCAATCCTTTTGTGAAATTGTGTACAGCGGCCTTGGTGGCACAGTAAACCGGAGCATCAGCCTTTGGCGCGAAGGCTAGTCCAGAGCTGACATTGACGATGGCGGCTTCGTTGTGGCTATTCAAAATGGGCAACAGCAAAGCACAAAGCTGCATGGGAGCAATTACATTGGTATGAATTTCCTTTTCAATGCGGGGCAACGGCTGTGCTTCTTCTTTGAAGTCGTAATTGTACTGGATGCCGGCGTTGTTGATCAACACATTGACATCGGGATGTTGGTTTTGAATGGTAATCATCAGTTGGTCAATGTCTTCCCGAAGGGTCAGGTCACAGCGAATGGCGATTAAACCGGGCAGTAACTCCTGTGCTTTCTTCTGTTTTTCTACATTGCGGTCCACCGTGATGACTTTATTGCCAAGCTGCATAAATTGTTGGGCCAGTGCAAAACCAATGCCACTGCTGGCACCAGTGATTAATATTTTATTTCCAGAGGTTTTCATGATAAATGGTTTTTAAAATTGTTGATTAAAATTGGTATCCCAGGCCGATGTGAAAGACCTTGTACCAGTTGGTGATAGTGGATTGAAATTTGTCGGTCATTTTGTCTTCCAGGATGTTCAGATCGTTTGATGCAATCGTCTCGGTGCTGGTAAATCTATATTCAGGCTCGGGTATACCCGAAAAAAGGCCGGGAATCCATTCCACATTGGCGTATAAGCCACTCTTATGTGTATACTGGTAGCCGATTCCAAGTGCTGGTACCAACCCTCTTTTTCGGGTCTGTTGAATCTCAAGTGCAGTTTGATAGTCATTATTACCGATGTGGTGCAGGCTTTCGCCAAATACCATTTGCTCGCTGTCGGTGTCGTTGAAAACCAGGCCTCCAGCTACGTAGGGCCCGTTTCTAAAAGGCGTGTAACGTACTTGTAAGATGGCTCGTTGGCCAACTGATTCCGTGCTGGACTGCAGCTGACTCAGCCCCGTTGATTTAGCATTAAAAGAACTGGTGCCGCGGGAAATTTTGTCTTTGAGCTGGTAGTTGACACCTACGTACCAATGTTCATTAAAGTGGTAACCCAAGGTGAAACTGGGCTTAAAACTGCCGCCCATGGGAAGTTCTCCCAGGCCGATGCCGATTTGCCATCCCCGGAGAAAAGGTGCATTACTTTCACCCGTTTGTGCGGTCACTTGAAACAAGGACAATGAAAATACAAGAAAAATGAAAATAAGTCGAGTCATGATTATAGGGTTTTGATGATGAATTGAATACAAACAGCGGAAAGGCTATGGATGCCGATCAGGATCGTCAAGCCGGTAGGAAATGCCCAGGCACCCAGCTTTTCCTGACCGACCATAAAGGTTCTGGTAACTCCCTCTACGGTGCCCGTCAGTTGTTCAATGCCGAAAAGCAATAAGGTGTAGGCATCAAAAAACTCGGCCTTTTCTTTAAGGAAATAGTCGATGATGACCATGATAGATATGCTCAAAAGGAATAGGACGACCAGGCCACTACCGGTGGCTAAAAAGCTCTGTAACGATCTCATGGTGAAAGAATTAGTTGATGAATAATTACATTACAAAGATGGGGGTGTCAGGGGCAGGAAGTCATTAACATAGTATAAGAAAACGGAAAAAACTCACTTTTTTTTGGCGCGAATACGGCTGAGCTGCACTGGAGTGATGCCAAGGTAGGAGGCAATGTGATATTGTGGAATACGGTTTTCCAGGTTGGGGTATTCCTGCAAGAAGATCTGATAGCGCTCTTCCGCCTGATGGATCACCATCTGAATCTCGCGCATTTCCTTTTTGGCAAACAGCCATTCAGCCACCTTGCGGCTAAAGCGCTCCAGACAATGGTGCTTGTCGTAAAGGCGAGTCATTTCATGGTAATTACACACCAGCATTTCGCAATCTTCCATGGCCTGGATATTGATGTAGTTGGGCTGATTTAGGATTAGAGAGGAATAAGCGCAGTAGAAGTCATTTTCGAGGTAGAAAGACTTATTATATTCTGTACCGTTGGAAGAGAGATAATAAGCTCGGAAAAAACCTTTCCCGAGAAAGCACAACTTTTGCGGGCGTTCCCCTTCACGGGCAAAATACGCCCCTTTTTTAATGGTTTGAAAGGAAAAAAGGTGGAGTAGGTCACTGAAAGCCTCCTCCGTTTGTCGCTCCACGGCATTTAGTCGGGCGCTTAGCTCCGCTGTGTAGGGTAGGGGGGATATGGGATTAGAAATAGCCATCTCTATTGAAGCGCCCGGTAGACCACAGATTGCATTCGTGGTCGGATATTCAGTGAATTGAGTTTGTAATTCCGCATGGACGGATAAGTGCGATTGCTCAGGAAGACAAAAACCAGATCGTGCTCGGGATCTACCCATACGCAGGTACCGGTAAAGCCGAGATGGCCAAAGGTGCGCGGAGAAGCCTCCTGCGAAAGGTTCTTGGGCCGACTGGGATTCAGCTCCAGCATATCAAAACCGATGCCCCGACGAGTATCGCCGGAGTAGCGTTTCGTAAATTCGTGGATCGTTGCCGGTGCCAGAAATTGTTCTCCGCCGTACTGGCCTTCCCAAAGCAACAATTGCATCAATACGGCCAGGTCGCTGGCGTCAGAAAAGAGGCCGGCGTGACCACTTACTCCACCCAGCATCGCGGCACCCATATCGTGCACGTAGCCCTGTACCCGTTGCCGACGCCAGTAGCGATCTTCTTCAGTAGGGGCGATGTGTTTGATGTTGAGGGCCTGCCAGGGATTGTACGTGGCTGTCCGCAATCCAAGCGGTTCGTAGTATTGAGTGGCTGCATATTGATTGATGGGTAAGCCGCTGACTTTTTCAACTAGTCTGGCTAGCAGGTAAAAACCCAGGTCACTGTATTTATACTCCCGTGTTTCTCGAAGCTCCGACTGAATGATCTGGTCCCACATTTTGTCGATGAAGGCCTGATTCATAAACAGGTGGTTGGTGACCGGGACACTATATTTATTGGAGGCTTCCTTACGGTAATAGGCGGACGAAGGCCGCGGATTTCGTCGGCTTCCGCTTACGGTTTGTTTGTAAAAGGGAATCCAGCTTTCCAATCCGGCGCGATGGGCCATGAGGTCCCTGATCACCATAGAATCCTTGTTGGTGCCTTTTAATTCGGGAAGATATTCGCCCAGCGTCTTATTGATATCGATCAGGCCATCTTCCTGGAGCTTCATCATGGAAAGGGTCGTTGCCGCAATCTTGGTAATGGAGGCCAGGTCGTAAACATCGGTGGTTTGCACCGGGTTTTTCTTGGCGTAGGTTTGGTAACCAAATGCTTTTTCGTACACAATGCGGCCGCTCTTGGCTACCAGCACTACACAACCGGGCGTAGCTTTGCCATCAATGGCTTCTTCAGCGATGCTGGCTAACCGCTGTAGGGTATCTGTATTGAGGCCCATCCTTTCGGGAATGGAATAACCCATGCGGAAATTTTTGCGGGTGCTGACGCCCATATTGTACCGCGCCTTGGCGGAAACCGTCACCGGAAGGCGGCCACTCAGAGCAAAGGCTCCAAACAACGCCTGCGCCGCTGCCGATTCGATCATTTCTTCTTCCTGATAGGCTTCGAGTACCCAATTGAAGTCATCGAAATACTTTAGGCTGTAAGGATTGCCGAAGACAACCAGCACGACTTTGGTTTGCTTATTGAGCTCTTTCAGAAAGCTCAGCGTGCTCTGTGTCAGACCAAAATCGCGGTCGGCACGGTAGTCCATGCCGTGTAGTCCGACGATGACCATTTCCTTGCCTTTAAATTGATTGAACAGGTACTTTTTTCGGTCAGCGGATATCTCTTTTCCAGTCTGAAATTGAGGAATGGAAATATAACTGTCAATGCGTTTTTGAAAATCCGTTTTGCTCTTGGCACCGATGCTCAGAGAAGCCATCACTGAAGCGTCCATCCTGCCAAAGGGTAATAGATTTTCCTGATTGCGCACCAGCGTAAGTGCATTTTCGATGAGTTCCTGCTTGAGTGCCAAGGCCGAGTTGGTATTGATCTTTTGATCGATTTTACCCGTAGGTACTGCTTTGTAATGATTCAGCCCCAGCTGGTATTTGGCGCGCAGCACCCGTTTCACACTGGCTTGAACCTGCTTTGCATCCAGTGTTCCGGCGGAGAGGTAATTCTTGATTTCGCGAATGGCGGCTTCCATATCTTCGGGTAATACCAGCACGTCATTACCTGCCAGCAGGGCTTCGGCTTCTACCTCGCCACTTTCAAAATGTTTGGTGACGCCTTTCATTTCCAGGGCATCCGTAAAGATGAGGCCTTTAAAATTGAGGTCATCTCGGAGAAGGCCCGTTACTGTGTTGCGCGAAAGCGTAGTCGGCCTATTTTCTCTGGAATCTAAGGCAGGAACACTGAGGTGAGCCACCATCATGCTACCTACATCGTGCTGGGCCAGTACGCGAAAGGGATACAATTCGATGCTATCCAATCGCCGCCGATTGTGAGGAATGACGGGCAAATCCAGGTGAGAATCCACATCGGTATCGCCATGGCCGGGGAAGTGTTTGGCGCAAGCCAGCACATCTTCATCCTGCATGCCCTTCATATACATATAGCTCTTAACGGCCACATTGTAGCGGTCCTCGCCAAAGGAGCGGGTGTTGATTACCGGGTTTTCGGCGTTGTTGTTGACATCCGCAACGGGTGCAAAATTGACCTGCACGCCGGTAGCACGCAATTCCCGGGCAATTTCCTGCCCCATCTTGTACAAGAGTTCGTTGTTTTGAATAGCACCCAGCATCAACTGGCGGGGAAAGCTGATTGTGGTTTGTTTCATGCGCATACCCAGCCCCCATTCGGCGTCGATGGCGACCATCAGTGGTACGCGACTCAGTTCCTGGTATTGATTGGCCAGTTCGGCCTGTTTTTCGGGAGTACCCTGGAAGAAACAAAGGCTGCCCACGTGGTATTTTTGGATGAGTTCCTCCACATGAGCAATGTGCTCGGCGCCTTTATCGGAATGTGCCCGGATCATGAATAACTGTCCGAGGCGTTCTTCTTCATTCAATGAATTGTAAACGGAATCCACCCATGCCTGCGCCTGCCTGTTTGCCTGCGAGTATGCTACAGTTGTCAGGAAAAATAAGCTGATTAAACTTAGGCATCGCCACATCAAAATGTGACTGCTGTTATTTATCATGGGATTCAGTTTTACTATTCTCAATATACGCTTAAACCGGCATTGGTGCCAGTCGGTAGTCCTATTTTAACAGGATTTTTACACCGGGCGGCCTCCTTTTAGCTCATCCTGGTATTGGTACAGCAGGTCCCAGTCGCCGCGGGCAGCCAGTTGTGCCTGGTTGGGCCAGGTACCCGGGTCGTGAATGCGGTAGCGATCGCCAGCGGCGTGCAGGATTTCGTTGAGTTTCTCTATTTCAGCTTCCGCCAAATCCTGCCAGTTGTTGATACCCGCATCCTTGAGCAGCTGCTCGATCTTGGGGCCAATGCCCTCAATTACCTTGAGATCAGTGGGATCGGTAGGGTGTTTGGTTTCTTTCTTTAGTGCATCCGGGTTATTGGCCTTGATATCTGCCAGCGCCTTGGCTTGCCCCACCCAATCGTCCTTTTCTATGCGGCCGGGGAAGTAGCCGATCTCGCGGGTTACTGCCTCGATATCCGCTTGATTCATTTGACTGATTTGCTCAAAGGTAAAGATGCCGATGTCGTTGAGCTGTTTTTCTATAAAGGGCCCGATCCCGTTGATCATGGTCAGGTCGTCCTTGGGGTGCGCTTCGGTAATGATCTTTTCGCCAAGGACAGACTTCTGCGCATTGGGGTTAAAAACCGGTTCTGGTTCTTCCTCCAGTTCGATAGAGAGTACGGGAGCATCCTCCGTTACAATAGTTGTCCCTTTTGTTATAACGGCACCACTTTTCAGGGCTTCCACCTCGGCTTTCAGCGACTGATTTTCTGTCTCCAGCTGGTTCAGTTTACTTTCAAAAGTCTGCATCTGACTGCGGGTTGCATTGTACAGGCTCTGCATTTGCGCCACATTGTCAACCACCTCATCCTCGTGTTCAATTTCGGTGCTCAATTCTTCATTTTCGCTCTTCAAACCCACAATCTGGCTATTCAGGTCTTCGATGGTCGCCAGGTAGGTCTTATTGGCCGTTTGCTGCTTCTCCAGTTCGGTGTTGATATTGTACACTTCATTGTAGAGGCGGCCTTTTTCCTCTTCGAGGCGTTCGGTTTTATCCACCAGTTCCCGGATTTCACCCTGGGCTTTCGCCAATGTTTTTTCCTTTTCGGAAAGCTGGCTTAGTGCCTGATCGCGGGCCGTTTCGGCCTCGGTCAGTTTTTGCTTAAGCTCCTTGAGTTCCTTTTTTAGTTTGCGAATACGACCTCCGCGCAGCAGCAACCCCACGATTAGTCCAAAGAGGAAGCCGATGATGGTAATAAACAGGATGGCAATGCTATCCTGCGACTCAAATTGGGTGAAAAAATCTGAAAAATCCATATAGTATCAGCTTTTTATTCGATGACAAAATTGACACGCCGGTTTTTCTGCCGGCCTTCGGGATTGTCCTTGCCTTTGATTTGGTTGGGGGCAATGGGTTCGGTTTCTCCCTTGGAATCTACTTTTATATCGGCAGTAACGCCTAATTCCCGGAAATACTCGCGGGCACTTTCCGCCCGGCGCTTTCCGAGATCTAAATTGTATTTTGGTAATCCCTTGCTATCGGTATGTCCGATGATGGTCAGACGCTTGTCCGGATTAAGGTCCAGGTAGGTTTTGACCGAATCGGCATAGAGGACACAGGGTGGTGTTGGACGAAAGTCCGCTTTATCAAATTCGAAATTGGCATCCGAAAAAGTCATGTTAGTGAAGGTGTATTGCACCTTATTAAACTCATCTGGAACCCCGGAAGTAGGATACAATTCAAAGATGGCCGGTTCCGTAAGGTTTGGGTCTTCGCTGATACCGTGATCCAGTGAAATTCGGCTTTCTTTAATGCCCCTTTGTACCAGTAATGCACGGATAGCATCGGCTCTGGCCAGCCCCATATTTTCAAATCGGTCGGGCTGTAAATCGGCTTCGCTTTCGCGGTAAAAGGCAGTGATAGAGAGGGATTTCGTTGTGTCGGCCTTCAACATGGTCGCAATGGTATCCAGGAAACTTTCGTTGTTGGCATTCATGCGCGGTTGGATGGAATCCGGAGCAAAAGCAAACTGATCATAGCCTTCCAGTAGGACCGTATCGCCTTCGGTGAGGGTGAGATTTTTTGAGCGTACATCTTCCACGACTTCCTCACAGAGTTGTCTGACCTGGCAAACAAAATACCAGCGGGCCACCAAAGCGTAACCACAAAACAACAAAAAGACGATAAATGCAAGAGTCCTCATAAATAGGGTGTATTAGGTTCAAGTAGGCTTTGTGTAATAGAATTGGCTCCGGATTGAAACTATGCACTAAAAGTACATAATTAGGGCTCTTCGTCAAAAAGTTGATATCTTTTTTTACGAAATGGTAAAGGGATTGTATTTTGCTGATTCAAAATCCCGGGCGTTATGAAACTGAGATGTACGCATGATAGTGTTAGAATTCGCTTGCGAAAATCGGAGGTGGAACACCTTGATAATACCGGATACTGTACGGAGGTCATCCACTTTCCTGACCAGAGAGTGCTGACTTTTGGGCTGTTTATTCGTACTGTAAAGAAAGTCGAGGCTTCCTTTCTGGACAATCAATTGCACGTGCTCCTTCCGGAGAAAGAAGCCCAAAAATGGATCAAATCAGATCAGGTGGGCATCGAAACACAGATTGCGTTGTCCTCCGAATCCTTCTTACACGTCCTGGTAGAAAAAGATTTCCCCTGTAAAGACCGTTCCGATGAAGATAAATCTGATACTTTCCAGGATTTGGCGGATAAAAGTGGTGGGGAGGCGTGCTAATTGTGTATGAACTGGCTTCCCTACATTAATGGTTTTAAGGCTTACCTGCTGCTGGAACGCTCGCTTTCTGATCATACGATTGAAGCTTACCAACACGATTTGCGCAAGCTGGTAGAATTTTTGGAAATCGTGGAATACGACCTCAATCCCCAGCAGATTGAGCTGCAACATCTGGAGCAATTTATTCACTGGCTCAACGAAATGGGATTAGGTGCCCGCTCACAGGCGCGGCTACTTTCGGCCATCAAGACCTTTTACAAATACCTGCTCACCGAAGATATGATCAGTGAGGATCCTACTGCATTGCTGGAGGGGCCACGGCTACCCCGCAAGATTCCGGAAGTATTGACCTACGATGAAATTCAGAGCATGCTACAGTCCATCGACTTAAGCTACGACCACGGCGTGCGCAACCGGGCCATGCTGGAAACGCTGTACGCCAGTGGATTGCGCGTAAGCGAACTGATTGACCTACGGCTGACCAATTATTATCCCGATTTGGGCTACCTGCGGGTCATAGGTAAAGGGGATAAAGAGCGGATTGTTCCGGTGGGAGAAGAGGCGGTCAAGCACATCAATCTTTATCTGGAGGGTGTGCGCCGCACGATGAACAACATTCACCAGGATCACGCCAATTACCTGTTTCTCAACCGCCGGGGCAAAAAACTGAGCCGCGTGATGGTTTTTTTGGTGGTCAAAGAATGCGCCAAGGAAGCGGGCATCGACAAGAATGTAAGTCCCCACACTTTTCGCCACTCCTTTGCTACGCACCTCATTGAAGGCGGAGCCGATCTCAAAGCCGTGCAGGACATGCTGGGGCATGAATCCATCCTCACCACGGAGATTTATACCCACCTGGATACTGACTATTTACGGGAGACGATTTTGACTTATCATCCTCGTAATCGGAAAAATTAGAGATTACTCTTGCTTTACCCCTCGAAATTGCTTGCTTTCCCGTCTACCAAATTCGTTGGTAATCACATAGTCTATGACCAGTTCCGGATCATCGTGTCCTCTTTTTCCTCCACCAATGGGACGGCCGCAGAGATATAGCTGAGAATGATCAAAAACAAATTCTTGCTGAGAAACCAGAGCAGGAATACCGTAATAACGCTCGCAGTAGGGTGGAAGTCCGAGTACTCCATCAGCCGTAACTTCGATGGTATACAGAGAGTCAGGCAGGTCGATATCATAGCCTCGAAAAATACCGATTGCCGGTAATTCGGTGAGCTCCTCAAAGAGTTTGATGTAAAAACTTTTGGTTTTGGTGTCGATTACTTTTCCATTGGGAAAGCATTCAAGGTTCGTATCATGAGTCACAGTTAAAGTCACGTCAATTAAACCCGGCTCCGGATCAAAAGAAAGAAAGAAAAGGCTATCTGTGAATTCTCGCGGATCAAGTCCCACTTTCCAACTGTAGCTATCCATTCCTGATTTAGCTTTAAAATATATTTTACCAGTTGCCCAATTGGAGTTATAAATAGTATCAGTCATTTCAAAGTAATAGATGGTATCCCCCGCCCCAGAGAGGCGTCTATCAAAAAAACCAAACTCGGCATCGGCCTGATATGCTCCAAAACAAGGGTCATAATTGGTGCATTCCGGGTTGGTAATATCCATACAGGGTTCAGGCTTTCGGCAATGTATAAGGAGTATTGTTAATAAGATGAATATGCTCGATTGTTTAATCATGATTTTTATATAAACAAGTCCCTGAGAAAGAGGGGATTATAGTTTTATGAATTTAAGAGGATTTAACCTTAGGCCATTGGCAATTAACTCTACTATGTACATTCCTTTTGCAAAATTTGAGCAATCTATTGGGTGAAGATGCTTTCCTTCAGAGTAATGTAAGGTGAAGAACGGAACAATAATTTGATCTAACTGGTTTTTGACGCAGATTTTGATTTCACTATTTTGGGGAATTGATAAAGAGATATTTAGAAGCTCTTGGGCAGGATTTGGAAATAAGTTTACCGAAATATCTTCAATTTGCGTCGAATCATAGCCATTATATTCTCCTTCTCTTAAGGCTCCCAAAGGATTGTATTTATTCAGGTTTTGGCAAAAACCTTCTAGAAAGCTCTTGTCAACGGGGAAGGATTCTTGAGAACAACTTGGGGGATTTTGAAGAACCAAGGGCCCGTTAAGCGTTGTTCCAACAGCGGGTAATACTTGAAATATATTTTCTGTTGTTGTATATCCTGGATTGCCATTTTGACCAGGAACGTGGACTTCTACGACTTGTGGAGGAAAAAATAATTCCTCTAACTTACCCTTGTTGTCCTCTGTAACAAGAATATCTCCTGTATAGGTAATGTCATTCCAGGCTGTGATTGTGCCATCGAGTATATCAGTTAAATTATCAGTAGTTTCATTTTCCTTAATGTCAAGGAACGGATTCTGACCAATAATTCCTGACGGAGACTCTAGGGAGACCTGGTACATCTGTGCAATCATTTCTGTTTCAGATTCAGGGGAGCCTGATGACCTTTCGAAGCTTGCCAGAATATGCATTCGCACTTCCGGCACTTGGTGACACTCCAGACATAACCCCTCCCCCAACCGTGTTTCATATAAATGGACTGTATAGTCGGGCAAACAGGATAGCGGGACATATGGCGTACGATAGTGATTTTCTTCAACCTTTATTAAACCTGAGCTGAAATAGCTACCGGCTAAAGGAGGATAATCACTCAAAGGGCCAGGGTTGAAAAAATGCAGAGAAGCTTTGATGTCGATAGGTTGAGTCTTGAGCCCAGCAAAAGGGTTTACGGCATATTTAGGAGAGGCTTTTAATTGATAGGCATCGTGGTAATAAGCGCCATCCTCATCTACATCATAGCCTTTATGATGACCAACCGAAACCTTTTCAACTACTGAAAAAACACCAAGTATATGATTGTAAATTGGAATTTTTGCCGCGCTGCCTGCCGTGTTATTTGAACCAGGGGTATAAAATTCGATGGACTGCAATGGTACCGTTTCTGTAATATTTCCACTGCCTGTGAATTTCGCATTTGTATTAAATTTCATAGGTTTCGGAGGAGATTTCTTTGCTCCGCTAACTAAAAAATCAATAGCAGCAAGGGCGGCACCAGCATATGGAACAGCGTCTTTTATCCAAGCTGGTAGGATACTAGATACTGTTTGGGGCAGCATAGAGTTAAAAGCATTTGCGAGATTTGATGCGGGTGGAACTCCTGCTTGACTAATCATGTCGAACATTTCCCTCAATTCGTCTGCATCAACTTCGTCTCCAAAACCAAGCTGCTGCAATACATCCTTCACTTCATCATCTATATTATCATTTGCTATTTTTACCAAGATTTTATCCAAATCCTTGATAAATTTTGAGCTGCTTTTATAGGCTTTTGAGCCTTCTTTTGACGCTCCTTCAGCAACTGCTCCAATTGAGTTGATATTGAAACCTTTTGCATCATTTGGGAGGGTGTTACCTCCTTCAATAATTTGCTCTATAACACCTGTGCCGTCAAGTTCAATCTCAATATCTGTGGAGTTTACTGAAAAACTTTGCACTTTTAAACCTGATTCAAATGTACATGCACAAGGGTCATAAAGAATCGGGATTTCGGACATTGCCCAAATACCAGAGGATCCTTCAAAGACATTAGGAGTCTCATTAACTAAACTTAAATCCTCATAACCTTCAATCCATTGCATGGGGGTATTGGCGTGCTCCATCGCTGCCGTTATATATTTAATTGCTGCTGTTGTGTAATGACTTACATTTAAAATAATTTCATGAACTCCCGAAACGTCAGCTACATAGAAAAAAGACCTCATTTTCCCTTCTATTCTATTATATAAAACGAATACAGGGAATCGTATTCCTCCTCCTTCACTGTCATTGCCAAATTCTTTTATCAATAGTTCCCAACCATCATCAGGATCAAAATCAAGTGGTTCGCCGATTATGGGAGCATCAGCTAAGAAACTGGTATTGGGTTGGCCTATCACGGTAGATTGATAAAAAGGGGAGTCAATAAATTGATGAATACTTGATTGTGTTCCAGGTGGTTTTATATAAACTTCAAATTGTGGTTGTGTCCAATCCCATTCCAGGATACTCTCTCCTGGAATAAAGGATACTATTTCTTCACAATGTTGCGAGTAGTTTGGCAAATAAAAAAGTATAATAAATAGGAAAGGTAGAGAATTGCGCTTCATTTTAATTTTATTTAGAGAGAAAAAATAATTGACAAACTAATTTAAATAAAATTACTTTAAAATACAAATAATTGAGAGGTTGTTTTAGTATAAAAAAAGGCGTTGTTGTCATTGGCATTAGTGGTTGTTTACTAGATCGCATTCTTTTTAGACCTCGTTTTTCACATCTTTATAAACTCCCATTTTGTCGCCCTTTATGCCAAGGCAGGTTTGGGCACGCCCGCTAATTAAGTTACTTTTGTAGCATCAAATTTACATTTACCATGATGAATAAACTATTACTACTTTTTGCGCTGGTGATTACCGTTTCCTGGAATATGCCCACCCCTCCCAACTGGGAAGCAAAGGTAGATTCCGGACTATTGGAAAAACTCAATGATGGAGCTACCACTGATTTTCTGGTGGTGCTCAATACACAGGCTTCGGTAAAAGATGCCAAGGCCCTGAAAAGCAAGGAGTCCAAGGGGCGCTTTGTTTACCAAAAATTGAAAAGTACAGCAGAAAATACCCAAAAGAATATACAGGCCCTGCTTCGTAGCGAAGGGGCGGCTTTTAAATCTTTCTCCATTATCAATGCGGTTTACACCAAAGGTGACCTCGATCTGGTTCGCCGACTGGCATTATTGGAAGAGGTGAAGGAAATCCAGTCGAACCCGAAAATTTACCTGGAGGAACCCGAAAATTCGCGCGATAATGTCAATTTCCGCGATTTGGTGGAATGGGGCATTGAGCGCATCAATGCCGATGATGTTTGGGATATGGGTTTTACCGGTCAGGGCGTAGTGGTTGGTGGTGCCGATACCGGTGTGGAATGGGAACACGCCACCATCCAGAGCAAATACCGTGGCTGGAACGGCAGTTCGGCTGATCACAATTACAACTGGCACGATGGCATTCACGAGCTTAGTCCGCTGCACAATGATACTACCAATAACCCCATGAATAATCCATGTGGATTGGAAACAATCGTGCCTTGCGACGACAACAACCACGGTACACACACGGTAGGTACCATGGTAGGTGATGATGGTGAAGGCAATCAGATTGGAGTAGCACCCGGTGCCAGCTGGATCGCTTGTCGCAATATGGAACGCGGCTGGGGAAGTCCGGCTTCCTATATCGAGTGTTTTGAGTGGTTTTTGGCACCCACCGATTCGGACGATGAAAACCCCAATCCTGCCATGGCCCCTCATGTGATCAACAACAGTTGGTCTTGCCCCGAAGTGGAAGGCTGCAATGCCACCAACTGGGGCACAATGGAAACGGTGGTCAATAACCTGAAAGCTGCCGGTATTGTGGTGGTGGTTTCTGCCGGAAACAGTGGTTCTAATTGTGGTACAGTAAGTACCCCGGCTGCCATGTTTGAATCCTCCTTCACCGTAGGTGCTACTCGTTCGAATGACACCATTGCCAACTTCAGCAGTCGTGGGGTAGTGACTGTGGATGGCAGTATGCGGCTGAAGCCCAATGTGGCGGCTCCGGGAGTCGGTGTACGCTCGGCAGTGCGCGGCGGCGGATTTGCTACGTGGAATGGTACCAGTATGGCCGGACCACACGTAGCCGGATTGGTAGCTTTATTGATTTCTGCTAACCCCGAACTGGCCGGACAGGTAGATGTCATCGAGGATATCGTTGAAGCAACCGCCATGCCGATGCTTTCAGATCAGGATTGCGGGGAGGTGTCCGGTATGTCTGTACCCAATGCCGTTTACGGCTACGGCCGGGTAGATGCACTGGCGGCAGTAGAACAGGCTTTAACACTGGTGAGAACCAGTGATCCAAAATCCAATATCAATGTGTCGGTAGCTCCCAACCCCGCTAACCGAAAGGTGCGGTTTGAGTTAGTCGCACCAACGGGTTTAGCCACGCTCCAGATCGTTGATGTCACAGGGGCCACCATGTATACCCAGCAATGGAACCACGCTGATGGTGTGCAGCATTACGTTGATTTGATCAATTGGGACAGTGGTCTTTACTTTTATAACTTGTCCATTGGCGGAGAAACGCTGCGGGGTAAGTTTGTAAAGGTGCAGTAATACTGCTGGCAGCATAAACCTAAAATAAGCCCTTCCGGTGAGCACTGCCGGAAGGGCTTATTTTTTCGCGGGTTGGGTAGGTTATTACTCCACCTTCAACTTTTCAATCAAAACTTCAGAAACTGTAACATCAATATATTTACTCTTTATGATGAAATAGCCGTCATTGGTTGGCCCAACACAATTTTGTTTCAATCTACCTCCTCCAAGGTGAATATTTCTTACAAATCCATGATTTATTCTCTCCAGGGCCTCACCTGTGTTTGCATCGAAAACTCGGGTGATGAACTCCGTAGTTTCTTCGAAGTATTTTTCTAAGGTATAGCCGATGATATAGTAGCCATTGTATTCTACTATATCTTGTTCGCTATGGTAACTTCTACATGCATCAAAGATTTTTTCTTGTTTCCAAACAGATGCTCCATTTTGATCAACCTTCTGTACTTCCAGCATTGTTCCGGAACTACAACTGGGAGGGGGTTCTTTTGTTTGACTCATGACCATGACTCCATTATCAGAGGTAGCTCTTATTGCCGATGAGTAAATGAATCCAACGGTTTTCCATTGGAATTCACCGGCTGCATTGACTTTAATCAATGTTCCTTGTTCTTCCAGACCATCATATTCACCGTTCAAAATTATAAAACCAAGGTCAGCGGTTTGCACCATCTCTAAAATGATGTAATCCATGTTGATTTCCCCAATTGTGGATTCCCACTGTAGTGCACCATTCTCATCATATTTGGCGATTTGGTTATTAGAACGTTGTATCAAAAAACCATTGTCAGCAGTGGCTAAAAACTGCTTTCCTTGATAATTATTGTCGATACCGAAGTCAACCTCCCAAATAAGGTTGAACTCCTGATCAAATTTTTTTATTTTATTAGAATCAAAAGCCATATAGGTTTCATCCTCCATAAGCCGAAACCATTCAAAGTCTTGGAAGGTGCTTCGATCAAATTCGAGCAGGTTTTGGGAAAGCGTAGTATCGCCTTCCGGTGAAAACTTCATGATGTAGGCCTGGGGCCCCCCTTTGCAAAAAGCCACAAAAGAACCATCGGAAAGTTGGTAGGCGTTTTGGATAACAAGTGGTCTGTTGACAATGTAGCGCTTCGACCACTCGACGGTAGCGGTAACCTCCGGCATTTCCGGCATGTCGTCATCGGTGGTGGTCATATCGTTTTTCTTACAGGAAGTAAACACCAATACCCCCAGGAGCGCAAAAAAGGCAATCTTTTTCATTTGGAATTGAATTAAAATAAATTTTAAAATCTTGAATAAGCGCGTTTTGTTTACGAGTAAGTGATGCGTAAACATAAGAAAAAGTAAGGAAAATTGCGTGTTTTTCTGTGTCAAATAGTTCACTGAAATATTGGACTATCTGTTGTCCTATAGAAGTAGAGAAAGCTTTTTCAGACCTGCAATAGCCTCCTTCAAGGTGCTCCAACTGCCTTGCTCGATTGACTAATTTAGGCAGGCGAAAATTGAGAGGGTAAGGTGAAAACCAGTTAGGTGTTGACTTGAAATGGAACCACCTCAGACACATAAGGTGGTAATGGGAGTTTTGCAAATGATCAGGTCGGATTATAATTGAAGGTGTAGGTATTTGCCAAGGATTGAGGACTAGACGTTGACTTTTTATTTGACAAGATTTACACAGATTTACATGATTTTTGGGCATTAGAAAAATCCAAAGTGGATTTTTCTAATCTGACTTCTGTGACCTTCCCGACCTATCGGTTTCCTTTCAGCGGGACAGGTATGTGGTTTATATAAAGTCAACATCGTATATGCCCTCTTTTGTGCGCCTTTTGTCTCTGTTGTGGTTCCCAGAGTAGCCTCCTTCAAAGTTCTTAACTTGGAAGGTGAGCGGATTTTGTTTCATCTTCGTTATTCTTAATTGCCATTGTCTCACGATGAAATAAATTTCACGCAACCGCTGGTGAGCGTTTGCAACGCGAACGCCATTTTCTCAAGGTGAAATAAATTTCACGCAACCTTTTTATGCCAGCAACGCCAAAAACTCCTCCTCCGTCAATACCTGCACGGTGCCCAGTGCCTGAGCCTTTTTGAGTTTGGAGCCGGCCTTTTCACCTACGACCAGGATGTCCAATTTGGAGCTGACGGCGCTGATGTTGCGGGCGCCGGCGGCTTCGGCTTTTTCCTGGGCTTCCTTGCGGCCCATGAGTTGCAGGGTGCCGGTGAATAGGATGGTTTTTCCCGAAAGGGGCGCATCTTCCGAAACGACTTTCGGGCGGTCGTCTTCGGTTTGTTGGAGGTTGACGCCGAGGCTTTCCAGTTCGTACAACAATTCAATATTGCGGGGTTCGGCAAACCAGTTCATGACGTTCTCCGCCACGATGGGGCCGACGTCCTTGATGTGCGTGTAATCGTCCAGCGTCCAGTCCTTTAGGTTGAGCACGTGCTCAATTTCGGCGGCCAGTAGCTTGGATACTTTTTTACCCAGGTGGTGGATGGCCAGACTGTGTAATAACCGATGGATAGGCTGCTTTTTGGCCACTTCAATGGCAGCTTTCAGGTTGGCAGCAGATTTGGCACCAAAGCCTTCCAATGTGGCAATTTTATCGTAGTCCAGCCGGTAGATATCGGCGATGGTCTTTACCCAGCCCTCTTCGTGGAAGCGCTCGATGATGGATTTGCCCATGCCGTCGATGTCCATAGCGGGTTTGGAGACGTGAAAGATAATGCGCTGTAAATCCTGTGCACCACATACGCAGTTTGGACAACGCCAGGCGGCTTCGCCTTCGGCGCGTACTAGCTCTACCGGCTCGTGGGGCAGGTTGATGGGACAATGTCGCGGAAACTCAATGGGTTTTTCAGAGCCGTCGCGTAGCTCGTCCATGGCTTTGACGATGTAAGGGATCACATCACCGGCTCTTTCCACCAGTACCGTATCGCCCAGGCGCAGGTCTTTTTCCTTGATGAAATCCTCGTTGTGCAGGGAAATAGAGGAAATGGTGACCCCGGCCAGCGGCACCGGCTCTACCTTGGCTACCGGCGTGATGGAACCGATCTTGCCCACCTGATATTCTACATTGAGCAATTTGGTGGTAGCTTGCTTGGCCGCAAATTTAAAGGCAATGGCCCAGCGCGGGTGGTGGCTGGTATAACCCGACCGCTCCTGGTACTCCCGGCTGTTGACCTTCACCACCATACCGTCGATTTCATAGTCGTACGACTCGCGTTTTTCCTGCCATTTCAGGCAAAAGTCGATGACCTCCTTGATGTTTTTACACACCTTTCTCGATTCTTTGTCCTTTGGTACTTTAAAACCCAGTTCGGCTAGTAAATCAAGGCTTTCGTAGTGGGTGGAAAATTGGTCCAGTACATTTTCACCGGCTTCATTGGTGGCGTAGCCAAGGGTATACACAAAGGCCTCCAATCCGCGATTGGCCACCTCCTTGGGATCTTTCATGCGCAGTCCACCGGTAGCAGTATTGCGGGCATTGGCAAATAGGGTCAGGCCCGCTTTGCCGCGTTCCTTATTCATCTTTTCAAAGCGATCCTTACGGATGAGGACTTCACCGCGCAGTTCGGCTTTGTAAATGCCACTTTTCGAAAAAGCTGCCCGCAATGGAATGGAACGGATCACGCGGGCGTTCTTGGTCATTTCTTCACCCAACTGGCCATTTCCCCGGGTAGCGCCTCTTACCAGTCGGTCATCCTCGTAGACCAGGGCAATACTGCCGCCGTCAAATTTTGGTTCTACGGCGTATTCAATATCTGTATCCTCGGGTAGGTTGAGCAGCCGTTTGATTTGATCATCAAAATCATTCAAGTCATCGGCATTGTAGCTATTGGCCAATGATAGCATCGGCGTCAGGTGCTCTACGGAGGGGAAGTCGGAAGTCAGATCGGCGCTCACGCGTTGGGTAGGGGAGTCGGGCGTGACCAGTTCCGGGTGGGCTTCCTCAATGGCTTCCAGTTGTTTAAACAACTGATCGTACTCAAAATCACTGACCACTGGGTCGTTCATGATGTAGTAGCGATACTCGTGGTAAATGATGAGGCGCTGCAAATCGGCCAGCCGCTGATCGAGAGATTGTGGGTGAATGGCGCTATCGGGATCGAGGTATTGTTTGGATAATTCGTAATTCGCTTTTTGTTCAGCGGAACTGTACATGTTAGAGCCGTTTGAGTGAGGACCAAAGTTACAATATCTCTTTGATTTGAAAACCGGGATTTGAGAATTATTAATGAGTTGTTAATCCAGCCTTTTTCCTCTCTTTTTCCTTCCTACGCTAGTAAATTTAGTGCGCGATCAAAACTCGATGACCTGCGCTATATGAAAAAACACCTTTTGTATTTTGGACTAATCCTATTGACCGCCTGCTACCGTAATGAAGCGCCCATGGTCACTCTGCCACCTAACATTGTGGGTGCCTGGATGGGGGGCGGCTTCGAATTTGATAAAGAGGTCTACCTGCCCGTTGCGCAAATGATGCAGTTTGATTCCAATGGAACCTACTACGGGCAGTGGATGAACAATACCGAGATGGATACCTTTGAGTGGCGTATTCACAACGATAGCCTGCAAGTGGATACCAGTGCTTTCTCTCTACACGATTTTGATATCAAACGCGAACAATTCGCCTGGGGGGAGCGCTATACCCGCCATTATCACCGAATGGATGACTATCCGGTGCTGGTTATGGATACACTCAGCGCTCAAGAAATACTTCAACGATCCACCTGGGTGGATGGAAAGGAGCAGTTGCATTTCCGTAAGGATCACAAATTTCAAATGATCACGGATCCCAAAGAAGGCTATGCCTCCTATTGTTACCGTATTGATCAGTTTGATGGCCATCTTTTACTGGTCAAACACGGCAATCAGCAGGAATGCGGAGTGGCTTACCAGTTTCTGGAACACATTGTGCAATTGGATGAAAATCAACTGACCGTCATCCGCTGGCAGGGGACTGATTTTGAGCAGGTGACTTACCGGGCAAAGGCCTTTAAGGAGGAGGCTTTCGCCAAAACAAAGGCCTTTCAATTGTGTAACCCGTATACCTATCTCTATTCGCCTTATCAGCGCTTTTCGGCCAGGAAGGTGGAATATCCGGGAGGGTTGTATTCGATCAATAAAATCTTTACAGAAAAATATAAACCACCCCGCAATGCGGAAGGCGAAACGGGCCTGATCCGCATTCGATTTGTGGTCAACTGCGAAGGGAAGGCGGGGATGTACGAAATGCTACAGCTGGACCGGAATTATCAAATCCGAAAGTTTGACAAACGCATTTCCCGGCAACTGCTACAGATTTGCAGGGAATTGCAGGGCTGGAAACCGCCAGAGAAGGTGCGCGGCGAGGTGATGGACGTGTACAAATTTTTGACTATCAAATTAAAAAATGGGAAGATCGTTGAAGTATTTTATTAGTGTGGCCCTGATAGGATTATTGGCATGTAATCAGCAGCCCGAATTGGATTATAGCCATCTGACTCCGGTAGAACGCCAGCAGATGACGATCCGGCTGGACAGTATTCAGGAATTTTACCGTTCTGGTACCCGGTATCATCAGGCGATCTATGATACATTGATCGCCGTGAATCCCAATATAGAAAGGTATTATCGTCAGCAGGCCATTCCTTACAATCAGACCGGCGACTACCACCTGGGGTTTCCCCTTATGGAAAAGGCCGCCGCCCTTCACGCCAAGGCCGCACTCAATTACTACTGCTGGCTCCTGCTCTACCAATACCGCGATTACGAACGCGCACTGATGCGCCTGAACCAATACGATAATTTGACCCCGGATCAGACCGATGCGGTCTGGGGGCGAAATATCCATTTTCTGAAAGGCCTGGTGCGGAAACAACTGGGGCACCAACCCACGGCTATTCAGGAGTTTACCACCTGCGTGGAGGAAGACGGTAAAAACGTTGATGTATATGTGTACGTCTACCGGGGTATTTGTCAACATGAGCTGAAAGCCTACGACCAAGCCATCGCCGATTTTGATACCGCTATTGCGGAATATGACAAATGCACCATGGCCTATTATTATAAGGCACTGACCTTATTGGAATTGGACAGGAGAGAGGAGGCTCTGAGTTGTCTTAAGGTCGCTGATGATTTACTCAAACGCGGCTACAAACAAACGGACCCCTTTACTGAGATATTTGATGAAATTCATCCGGAAATGGTGGCTGATCAATTGAAGGCCCTGGAGGCTGACAAGGATTGATTTTTTGAATTTGCATCTGAAGAGGGTTTCTTCCACCGCCATAATTTTTTAAATTTGGGAAAACAAAAAAAATGGAAGACCAAACACCTAAAAACGATCCCAAAATTATTGCTATCGTTTCCTACCTTACCCTCATCGGTTGGGTTATTGCTTACCTGCTTAACAAACCTCGTGATCCCTTTGCCGCCTTCCACATGCGCCAGTCGCTGGGCATCAATCTAATCTTTGTGGCCTGTGGTATCATTGGTATCATTCCGTTTTTGGGATGGATTGCCAGTTTGATAGGTTATCTGATCGGCCTCGTTTTCTGGCTCATTGGCATCCTATCCGCAGTTCAGGGCGAAGAAAAGTTGATTCCAACTGACCTGGGGCCAAAATTTCAAGAGTGGTTTCAGGGCATTTGAGGGGAGTAGCATAAGTTCTTGAACCAATTGACGATCTACAAACAGTCGGGATTATGAGTAAATTTGATGAGGCGCTTGACCTCTACCAGCAGGAAATGAAAGTCAAACTCCACATGGAGGTTGATGAACAATTATTGAGGGGCGTTGCCAAGGCTCTGGGACCAAGCATCTATCACGATGATGCATCAAAAGTGTCTTGCTCCGATAAAAAAGAACTCAGTCGGGTGAAGGAAAATTTCTTGATGGGCAAACTAGGGTTGAAGGAAACACCAGTCCTAAAAGTCGCCATCTATGAGGTTTGCCGGCAGATGGGCCAATCCAATCGCAACAAATACCGGGCGATCTTCTATTATCTGTTGGTCAAAAAGTTTAAGAAAGAATACTTGTTTATCGATTGAGGGAACTTTTTTTGCGAAGGGATGCTTTTGTTCATGTTTGAATCTCAAAACAACTTTCCCGTCATGAATGAACAAGCCTACTTCGATGCCAACCGTCTCAGCTGGGACAAGCGCACTTCTATTCACAAGGACTCTGATTTTTATGATGTGGCCAGTTTTCTGAAAGGAAAATCATCTCTGATGCCCATCGAAACGGCGGCATTGGGTGATGTGACCGGCAAAAGCCTGCTGCATCTGCAATGCCACTTTGGACAGGATACCCTTTCCTGGGCTAACATGGGGGCCAAAGCTACTGGTGTGGACTTCTCTCCGGAAGCCATCAAGCTGGCCCGAAAACTCAATGATGAGCTGGGGCTCGATGCTCAATTTGTGGAGTGTAATGTGTACGATCTACCGCAGCATCTGGAAGGGCAGTTTGACATTGTCTTTACCTCCTACGGCGTCATCGGCTGGCTGCCTGATCTAAAGCGCTGGGCCAAGGTGATCCGTCATTTTCTCAAACCGGGTGGGACTTTCCTAATGGTAGAATTTCATCCCGTGATTTGGATGATGGACGACGACCTGACCATGCTTCAATATGCCTACGACAATAAGGAGATCATTGTTGAGGAAGCTACCGGTACCTATACCGACCGCGATGCGCCCATCAAAAGTACGGAGTACAGCTGGAACCATAGCCTGAGTGAAGTGATCACCGTATTGCTGGAGGAGGGGCTGCAGCTACAGCAGTTTGAAGAATTCGATTATTCTTTGTACGACTGTTTTCCCAAGACCGTGGAGGTTGCACCCGGGCGCTGGCAAATTCAGGGCCTGGAAGGGATATTGCCAATGATGTATAGTGTCAAAGCCATTGGATAAGTTCGTTTTACGGAACCATTTCCATTTGAAAAAGGTTATTGCCAGTCTATGACTGCTGGCTTTGGCCAATTAATCTGCTTTCACCTGACTAATCTGTGTGACTATGTTTCGCAATCCCTACTTATCCTTGATGAAGACCGCCTGGCATTACGCCAGAGATCATCGTAAGAAATACCTGACGATCTATAGCTTCTTTTTGCTGAGCAATTTGATGATGTCAGCCTTTCCGATCATTTGGGGATTGTTTATTAATGATTTGCAAAAGGAAGGTGTCGATGCACTTCGCTCGACGTGGATTTACGTAGGTGCTTATCTGGTGATTCACTTTCTCGACTGGGCTTTTCATGGTCCGGCGCGGGTCATGGAGCGGGAGCTGGCCTTTGACCTTAGTCGCAATTTTTTGCACGAGCTATACCACAAAACTGTACACCTTCCTGTGAAATGGCACCAGGATAATCACAGTGGTGCCACCATCAATCGGGTGCGGAAAGCGTACGAAGCCCTGCGCGAATTTTTTGACAATGGCTTTATGTATTTTCAAACCCTTGCCAAACTGTTTTTTGCACTGCTTGCCATGATTTATTTTTCACCCATCTTTGGAGGAATAGCGGTTGCACTGGGCATTTTGGTAGTGTATATTATTATCGTCTTTGACAAACCATTTATCCAGGCTGTTACCGAAGTCAATGAGCGCGAGCATAAGGTCTCGGCTTCACTTTTTGACAGTCTTTCCAATATCATAACCGTCATTACCCTGCGGCTGGAAAAACGTATGGAGGAAGGCATTCTGGCCAAGGTAGCGGACATTTTGCCACCCTTTCGTCGTAAGATTCGGGTGAATGAATGGAAATGGTTTAGCGTAGATACGGCAGTGAAGATCATTTACGGCACCATTGTTTTGGGGTACATTTATCAAAATTGGGTGCCCGGTGAGGTCTTTCTGGTAGGAGGATTGGTCACTTTGGTAGGGTACGTCAACCAGTTTACCGGTGTTTTTCACAATATCGCCTGGCAGTACACCGCCGTAGTGCGGTTTCACACCGATGTGCAGTCGGCCAGGAATATCATCGACGAATTTGAGCAGCAGCATCTGCCCGATCATACCCGTCATTTACCCGAAAATTGGCAGCAGCTGGACATCAAAGACCTCACTTTTGTGCACAAGGAAGCCTGGCGTAGTGAAGAAGGCAGCCTGGGATTGTACGATCTGGAGGTGCGCATCGCTCGTGGCGAAAAAGTAGCCCTGATTGGCGAAAGCGGTAGTGGGAAGAGTACCTTGCTGGCGCTGCTGAGAGGGCTCTATCCTCCGGAAAAGGGGCATTTGTTGGTGGATAATAAAACGACGCAAAAGCTGGAGGTTATTGCCAACTATGTCACCCTATTTCCTCAGGAACCGGAGATTTTTGAGAATACTATTGAGTACAACATCACGCTGGGTTTACCTTTTGAAAAGGAAGAAGTCGAGCGCATTTGTAAGGTGGTGCATTTCCATGAGGTGGTGCAGCAATTGCCCAATGGTCTGGCCTCCGGTATTCAGGAAAAGGGCGTGAATTTGTCGGGTGGGCAGAAGCAGCGACTGGCGCTGGCCCGTGGGGTGTTGGCCGCCAAGGAAAGTGATATCGTCCTGCTTGACGAACCCACCAGCAGCGTGGATCCCAAGACCGAAATGCTGATCTACGATCAGATGTTTGAAGAATTTGCCGATAAGGCAGTGGTATCTTCTCTGCACCGCTTGCATTTGCTGGCCAAGTTTGACTACGTCTACATTCTCGACAAGGGCAGGGTAGTGGATGAAGGCACCTTTGAGGAATTGCGTAAGCGCAGTGCCATTTTCCAGGAGTTGTGGAAGCACCAGGAAGAGAGTTTACAGGGGATTTTGGGGTAGTACCTATGAGGCCTTTTTAAGCAAGTCTGATAAATTAAACGATCCCTCGAAATGAGTAAGCGTGCTTATCAACTCATTTTTACTTTCGATATGTAACCATATTGTTGGGTCTATTTTAAAAATTTGTCCTAATTTAATCGCCAGGTCACTATTTATTTTTCGACGTCCTTTGATCACAGCAATGAAGTTACTGTATTCATAATCAATGTATTCAGAAAGTTGCTTTTTACTTATGCTAATAGTTTTTAGCAATTTTTCCACAAAATACCCTGCGGGCTTAATATCCTTAGATTCTAAAGTAGAGTTTAAATAAGATTCCATTTGAAACCTGACTGAAAGTAAACCATTCTCAATCTTACTTTTTTCTTCTTGCGCATTGTAATGCTCCCTAATACGTTCTTTTAGGAATTTGAAGTCTTCGCTATTGGTGTTTACCAAAGACTCCCCAAGACCATTTATTCCTCCTGCATTGATGATTTTATTCTGCTTCATAAGTGCCGTGTTTTAGACAATAACTATATTTATATTTCAATTTTTAAGTATTTCTTCATCAATTTCTTCCCTGCTTCGGGATCAAAAAACATCTTCTGTCCCGTTGCTAACGTCGCCCCATATTTATCCTGGTATAGTTTGATCAACCTTGTTTTGCTGTCAAAAGACAAATAGCCTAAATAATGGTTTTTTCCTTGTTCAAGGCTCTTGTAACAGGCAAAAGCTATCAAGCTACCAGCTACATTTGCATATTTACCGGCAGAGCCATAATTATGAGGTGCTACTTCTACATTATTCATGTAAAGCATTTCTTCATTTAAGAGTGTCAACATGAGTATACCCTCAATTTCGTCGGGAGTATCAAGTTTTGTGAGCTTGTAAAAATCTGCTCCTTCTGTTTGGCTCAATTGCTTCCAAGTAAATTGCCACCCATTCTTTTTCAGTGGCATATCCTTACTTGATGCCTTAGAAATGAATGCTTCTATCAATTCGCGTGAAGCAATTTCTTCCAAGTATACTTTCATTAGGCTTTTTCTATTGAATAAGTAAAAATAGTCGTTTTTTGATAACTACGCAAGTTGAGTGGTCGTTTTTTGACATTTATTTGTTCTTGGATGAAATGCCCCAAATTAACCAATTTCAACAATGTACCTTTCACCCTGTGGAAGGTACATTGTGATTTATTGCATTACAATGTGAAGAATATTGATTATGTCGCCTTCACTATGAAATCTGAAAGTAGTAATTTTGCCCGATAGATATCTTGACTCATGATCTCACTCAGCAAAATTTTCCGCAAATATACCGGCGTACTGCGCCAGCTCAAACCCTTGTACGTCATCAACAACTGGCTGAACCGGCAGCAGTTGCAGCACAACCGGGAGCTGTATGCAAAGTACGGACTGCAAAAGTCGATTTATAGCTCCATCGGTAGTAGCGACTTCCCGCACCACCATGCGGATATTCCCTGGCTGGATCGGCCCGATGCGCGCCAGGCGCTGGAAAATCATCCTGATTTTGGGAAGTTTTCTCCGGAAATGCAGCGCGAATTTGTCCGTTTTGTGGAAGATGGTTATTTGATTCTGAAAGGCTTTTTTTCGGAAGAACGGGTGGAAAAACTCAATGCCGATGTTGATCGCCTGCTCGAGGAACGGTCGATTGATTTCAACTATACCGGTCGCAAGATCATGGAATCCTACAAGGTGTCTCCCGAAGCCAATGATTTTTTTCGGGATCAGCAGCTACTCAATATCATGGCCTTTCTGATGGGTAAGCCGATCATTCCCTTTCATACCATCAACTTTATTCAGGGCAGTGAGCAGCGCCCTCATTCCGATTTTATCCACATGAGCACCGAGCCGCAGGGCTATCTGATTGCCGCCTGGGTGGCCCTGGAGGATATTGAGCCGGAACAGGGGGCTTTAGTCTATTATCCGGGAAGTCACCGACTGCCGTACCTCACTACGCAGGACTATCCTTCCGGAAATACGGCACTGACCATTGGTGCGAACAGCAATACCCATTTTGAAGATAAGATTGAGGCCCTCATTGAGGAGCACGATTTGAAGCCTGAATTCTTCCGGGCCCAAAAAGGAGACGTACTCATCTGGCACGCCAATCTGATCCACGCCGGAAGCCCCATTACCCAAAAGGGGGCAACCCGAAAAAGTATGGTGGCTCACTATTTTTGTGAAGGGGTGATCTGCTATCACGAAATCTCCCAGCGGCCGGCTTTTTTGGAGAGAGACTGACTAAAATTCATCTTTCTTCCTGGCAATTGTCCTACATTTGCGGCATGACCTGGTTACGCAACGCATTTTATTCCTTACCGCCCCGCTGGCGATTTACTGCCCGTCGGTTGTTTTACCTGCCCGTAGACCTTTACGAAGGTCTGACCGGCCAGCGCGATCCCCTCACCCCGCCCCGTGGCCTGATTTACACCGGATCGGGAGATTTCCGGGCTCAGGGCAATAAACTGCTGCAATATTTCATCGAAGATGCCGGGCTACAGCCCCATCACGATGTGCTCGACATTGGCAGCGGCATTGGGCGCATTGCCGTGCCGTTGACAACTTACCTCAACGAGGAAGGAAGTTATGAAGGCTTTGATGTGGTGGAGACTGGCGTCAAATGGTGTCGGCAGAATATTACCAGTCGGTTTCCTAATTTTAAGTTCCAATACATTGAGCTGGACAATGACCTATACCGATCAGCGGGTGCGGATGCGGCGAGTTTTGTCTTTCCATACGAGGATGACAATTTTGACTTTATAGTACTCAGCTCCGTTTTTACCCACATGCTGCCGGATGAGGTGGCTAACTACCTGCGGGAGATCGGACGGGTATTGCGGCCGGGGGGCATCTGTTTTGCCACATTTTTTGTCTGGAATGAGGCTTCCGCCAAAGTTGATCAGCAAAATCCGACCTTCGCCTTTCCTTACGATCACGGTCACTACCGCCTGATGGATGAGCGGGTGGCTTCCGCCAATGTGGCCTACGATGAACACTATTTGCATCAGCTCATTTCTCAGGCAAAACTCAACCTCCAGCAGACCTTCTATGGCTACTGGAGCAAAGGGCAGCGAGGACAAAGCAAAGATTTTCAGGACATTCTCCTACTGCGAAAGTAAGGTTGATGACCAAAACAATTGGCCTTAAGACAAAATAAGCCCGAATTTCTCGTCGTTACCATTCTCGACCAAACCATCCTTATGACCAGCAGTTTTACAATTTTGTACTTTAAAATTGTATCTTATGAAACATATCCTCACCGGATGTCTCATCCTGCTGTCGTCGGTAATGGTCATGGCTCAACAATCTGCTGAGTTAGGCGTATTGCTCGGTGCTTCTACCTATCAGGGAGACTTGTCGCCTGAAAACTCCGAATTTGACATTGATCAGTACCACCCTGCTTTTTCCTTTTTTTATCGTTACAATCCCAATCGATTTATTGGCTTTAAAGCCAATTTTGCGTACGGGGAAATCGCAGCTACTGATGCTGATTCGGAGGTGCAGGCCAAGCGGGAGCGGAACCTCAGTTTTCGTTCTAATATTTTGGAACTGGGACTGACCGGCGAGTGGAATATTCTCGGCTTTGCGCCGGGTAGTGGCAGTCACCGCTTTTCGCCTTACGTTTTTGGAGGAGTCTCTTTCTTTCGCTTTAATCCCCGTACGGAATATCAGGGACAAACCATTGATCTGCAACCGCTAGGTACCGAAGGACAGGGGATTGACGGCTTTGGAGACCCTTATTCGCTGACACAAATTGCCATTCCTTTTGGCGGAGGCCTCAAGTATGCTGTTAATGATCGCATCAATATTGGTTTGGAACTGGGCTTCCGCAAAACCTTCACCGACTATCTCGATGATGTGAGTGGAGCCTATGTGGATTATGGGCTATTGAGCACCAATAACGGCAAACTCGCTGCCGACCTCAGCAACCGTACCGGTGAGTTTTTTGGTACAGAACCCGTTGATGCTCCCGACGGAGCCATGCGTGGTAACCCGGAGAGGGACGATTGGTTTTTTATCGGCGGCTTAACGCTAAGTTACACCATCTTCAGTCAATCCAAAAATGGCTTAAGCAGTGGTCGCAGCAAATATCGCGGCAACGGAAAAGGATTTGGTTGCCCGACCTTTTAAAAATAAAAAAGCCACCTGGTCTTTCCAGGTGGCTTTTTTATTTTTATTGCTTCAAGAACTTTCTAGTTGACACCCGCTTCCCATCCGTCAACTGCAACAAATACAATCCTGCATTCAAGGCATTGATATCCACGGGAATCATCTGTTCACCATTTGCCACATTTACCATCTGCTGCTGTAGTAATCTGCCATCCAGACTGCGAATGGCCATTTGGAAAGAACCCGATTCCTCCGCGTTGATCTGAAGGTTTAAAAGCGCATTGGCAGGATTAGGGCTGAGGTTTATTTGTGAAAACAATGCTTCTGTGTCGAAAAGACTACTTGGTCCTGCATCCTCTTCCAGGGTGAGTGGTGTTTGTAGTGTTACACCGCCATCTCCGCCGGAAGTACCGTTGCCATTGGCGGCATTTCCGGAGGCATAGAAGCGAACCGGTCCGGACCCTGCTTCTGGCGCTTGCCATTCGATTTCAAAAATGCCATCGGTGCTTCTGGGCATACTGTGTTCGGCGTAGTCTCGATCTTCGAGCGTAATGACTTGTATCCCGGTAGGTGGTGTGCCAAACGAACCGGCATTGAGGTTGTCATTACCCATTAGACCAACGGCCTGAAAACCGTAGCGCTGTGGCGTGCCATCCGTAGGTGTAATGCTGACTTTGAGTGTATAAGTCTCGCCAGGTACATAGTTCTCAATTGTTTCACCGTTGCCATTCAGCATTTCCACACTGATGGTGGGGGAAAAGGCGCCGGCATTGTGGCAAGTCTGACAAGAGGTATTGCCACTTAGTGGTGATCGTGTGCGGTCTTCCTGTTGTATTTCCGCAGCGCCGTTGGCATTACTGAGCAAAAGGAAGGCGCCAAAACAAAGGGCAAAGGCAAAGTAGATGTAGCTAAACTTCATTCGATAATTTTTAATTAAATGGAGAAAACCAAAGGAAACAAGGGCCGACTACCATAGTCGACACTCAACTCAGACGCAAAAGAAATGCAAAGGGTTTAATATCAGCGAATCAAAAAAAGCTAATGTCGAACTTTTTACAAAAAACTGTTTTCAGGGTTTTTGCCCTTAATGCCCCGGAAGTAACCTTCAATATATTCGAAATCTGCCTCCATATTGTCGGTTGGATAGAATGGCTTGCTAATGGTCACAGTGCGATGCTCATAATCAAATTTGCACAGCAAAAGAGGGACATCTGCCCCTTTGGCGATATGGTAAAATCCGGTTTTGAGGTGAGCTACCCGTTTGCGTGTGCCCTCGGGAGCAATACATATTTTGAGGTCCTCGCTGTCTTCAAGCATGCCGATCACGGCGTCAACAAATTTGTTGCGCTTACTGCGATCCACAGGAATTCCTCCCAGTGCTCGGAAGATGGCACCGAAGGGTGGGCGAAACAAAGATGCTTTTCCTACGTATTTAATATCCTGGCGCATCACGCTACGAACCAGTAGTCCGAGTGGGAAGTCCCAATTGGATGTATGTGGCACGGCGATGAGCACATATTGTTTGGGTGAGGGGATGGCCTGCATATCTACCTTCCACCCCAGCATGTTGAGGATAAACTGACTAATGCGGCTGAGCATTTATTTGGTTTTTAGCTAGTGGATTGATGCAGAAATGATTGATATTCAATGTTCAGCTTATAAAAAGTATCCATCATTTCAGCCTAGTCGCATAGGCACAAAATTAACAAAAAACCGCAAGTTTGGAGGATAATTCACTTTGGAGCCAACAGGGAACTTTCCTAAGTTAGGAAAATTTATATAACTTGCTTGATACTATTTGGTGTAAAACCAATAGCAAACTCCAAACAGGCGATGAATGCAAACTGACTGATTTGAGGAAATACGCAATTGTACTATTCGTTTCAATACTGTGGCTGACATCTATGGTACAGGCACAGGACCCCGGCGCTACCGAAGCACCCCCGATAGAGATTCAGTTCTCAATGGAGGGTGGCTTTTACAAGGAAAAGGTAGAGGTGGCATTGTATTCTCCAAAAGCAGAAATCTATTATACCCTCGATGGTTCGCGTCCATCTAAAAGGTCGGATCACTACCGCCATCCCATTACAATTACCGAAACTACCGTAATTCGTGCTGTTGCCTTTCAGGGTGACCGGGAAAGTGGCTACTTTGGTCACACCTATTTGATCGACGAGCCAGATACCGATTTTCCGATCATTTCTATTGGCATTACTCCTTACTTACTTTTTGATCCGGATGAGGGGCTGTTCATGCGGGGCAATCAGGTGATCGACAGCTCCTGGCAGAAGCCTGGGGCTAATTTCTGGAGCCGACGTGAGATTAGTTGCCATTTGGATATGTTTGAATCGGACGGTCGTACCGTGTACAGCAATCAAACTGGCGTGCGGTTATTTGGAGGTATGAGTCGCTTATTCCCACAAAAATCACTGGCGATTGTGGCCCGCAAAAGGTATGGGCAAAAGCGGTTTGATTATCCCATTTTGGGCGAAGACGGTCCGGACAAATTCAAGTTTTTGGTGCTGCGCAATTCGGGCAGTGACTTTGGCAAATCCCATTTTCGCGATGCCCTGATGACTGGTTTGCTCGACGGCTGGGATATGGAAAAGCAGGCATACCGGCCTTCTCACGTGTACATCAATGGCCGCTACTGGGGTATTTACAATATTCGCGAAAAGATCAACCGCTACTTTGTGGCCGACAACAGCGAGGCCGATAAGGACAGTATTGACCTGATTGAGCACCGCTTTACGCGAAAGCGGGGAAGCAAGCGGCACTACTTAAGAATGTTGAACTTTCTGGAAAAGAACGACCTAAAGGATGCCGACCGATATGCCTACATCGGCAGCCAGATGGATATCGACAACTTTATGAATTACCAGATTGCGCAGATTTATTTTGACAATCAGGATGCAGGTGGCAACATCAAATTTTGGCGACCACAAACCGAAGATGGCCGCTGGCGTTGGATCATGTATGATACCGACTGGGGATTTGGGTTACATGACAATGACGCTTATCGCAATAATAGTCTGGCTTTTCACACGGAGCCCAATGGCCCTTCCTGGCCCAATCCGCCCTGGAGTACCTTTCTATTACGTAAGCTGCTGGAAAATGAGGATTTCAATAAAAAGTTCATCAACCGTTTTGCCGATCATCTGAATACCACCTTTGCGCCGCTGCGGGTTGATCAGCGAATAGCTGGCTTCTACCGCACCCTTGCTCCTGAAATTCCCCGCCATTTGGATCGCTGGCGGCTACGGTGGGATGACTGGGAAGATGAAGTGCATGAATTGCGTACGTTTGGTCAGGAGCGGGCAACGCACGTTCGATTTCATTTGATGGAGAAATTCTATACGGGAGGAACCCGGGAGGTGGCCATTTCGGCGACGAAGGGGGGAGCGGTTATTTTAAACGACAATGTACCTATTCGCACCGAGGGGTTGCAAGGCATTTATTTTGAAAAGATTCCCATCAGTCTCAAGGCAGTGGCCGATTATGGGTATACCTTTTCTCACTGGGAAGGGGTTGAGGTGCCGGAAAAAATCAGAGATTTTACGCTGGCTCTGGAAGAAAAGGAACCATACCAAATCCGTGCGGTATTTGAGCCATTTACCCATCCACTGGTGGGTAAGGTGATGATCAATGAAATCTGCGCGAATAACAAAAAAACCAGTGATTGGCTGGAAATCTTCAACTATACCGATGATCGGGTGGATTTGGGGGGCTGGATATTAATTGATTCAAAAAATGAATATACCCTACCGGACGATGTGTGGATTGGGCCGCAGGATTACCTGGTGATTTGCCGGGATTCGGTACGGTTTAAGAATGTATTTCCCGGGGCCTATAATGTAATCGGCGGGCTGGACTTTGGGATCAATAAGCGGTCGGAGTCGCTGGGGCTTTATTCACGTCTTGGAGCAGCAGTAGATAGCGTGTATTACAACCTTGCGCCGCGTGATTCTGTTTTTACTTTAAGCCTGCTCTTGCCAACCCTCAACAACGGTGATCCCGAAAACTGGGAGTTGCGCGATGGCTATGGTTCACCCAATATGGCCAATCCGTACTACGTAGAAAGTAGCATCCGTCATATCCAGGAACAATGGATACAGATCGGAGTAGCGGCCGGAGTGGTGATTCTGTGTATCATCTTATTGATCTTAAGGGCCAGAAAAATATTGTAGCAACCATGCTGACACCCGAAATCATCCAACACCTTAGTCAGGACCAGAAGTTAAAATCCATCATTGATGTTACCGAAGTAGAGATTCCTCCCGGTACCGAAGACCTGTACATCCGCCTGATCCGGGCCATTACTTACCAGCAGCTTTCCGGCAAGGCAGCGGCTACGATTTACGGTCGCTTCATTGATTTGTTTCCCGATGGTTATCCTCATCCCGGGCCGCTTTTGGCTATGGATTTGCCTGCGCTGCGTGCGGTCGGACTGTCGCGGCAGAAGGCTACCTACATCCAGAATGTCGCCGAATTTTTTCAGGCCGAAAAGCTGGAGAAAAAGGACTGGTCGGAGATGGAGGATGATGCCATTGTCGATTACCTCACGCAGATCAAGGGCGTTGGCCGCTGGACGGTAGAAATGATCCTGATGTTTACGCTCAACCGGCCCGATATTCTGCCGCTGGACGATCTGGGTATTCAGCAAGCCATTCAATTGCTCTACGGCTTTGAAGCCAAAGGTCGCAATTTGAAGGAGCGTATGTTGGAAGTATCCGAACCATGGCGGCCCTACCGCACGGTGGCCAGTGTGTATTTGTGGCAGTGGAAGGATAGTCAGTAGGGGAGGAGCAGATTGATGGACGGAATGGGAGGATTGCGGGGTTTACGCTTGTTTTTTTAGTTGATCCTATCTAAAGTTTTTACTTTTTTCAATTAGGGTTTTTTTACAAGTCGGAGACTTGATGACACGCCGTGTCGCGTTGCAAACGCTCACGAGCGCGTAACATGGTGTTTACCTAAAGTTAATGGAGAGATAATTTACGAAATTTTTTTATATGACCGCCTGTTTTTTACTTTGTTGTTTCCATGCACTTTTAGCAATCCGGTGCAGTTGGAGTGCCTAAAATCCATCCCTGACCTTACTTCATTCGGAGTCCCTATCTATCAATGTTGACAATTCACAACACTAAATATTTATTTGAGTATGAGAAAGATTTTTACTGTTTTGATGGTTTTGGTTTTTGCCTTGAAATTGGAAGGGCAGGTGACGATACATTGTTGGGATTTTGATGGTTCAACATCACCCAATGGTGAATTTACAAATTCTCCCATAGATGTAAGTAACAGGGTTTCAGGAAATGGTTCCATTTTGCATAATTTTACGGAAGTTCAAGATTTCAACGGTAACTCAAGTAATGCATGTTCTGGTAGTGGCAGTGGGGCAGCATTTTGCCCTATAGTTGGATCTGGAGATGTAAATAATGGAAATTCTGTCGTATTTGTATTTCCAACAACTGGTTATGAAAGTATTATTCTCTCCTTTTGGGCACGACGAACAAGTACAGGATTCAATAATAATTCTGTGGAATATTCCACAAATGGAGGGTCTAGCTATAATCCTTTCGCTACCTATAACCCTAGTTCTAGCAGCTCTGGATCTATTCAGTCTTTTGACTTTTCCTCAATCTCAGCTGCAAATAATAACAGTAGTTTTCAAATTAGGATAACGTTAGATGGTGGAAGTTCAACGGCAGGAAATAATAGGTTCGACAATATTAAATTAGAGGGTGACATCATTCTCCCCATCTCCCTATCCTCCTTCACCGCCAAAGCCCAAACCAACAACATCCTCCTCCACTGGCAAACCGCCACAGAAATCAACAACGATTACATGGCCGTAGAGCGTAGCCGTGATGGTCGTCATTTTGAAGAAATCGGTGTGGTGCAGGGTATGGGTACTACTACGGAAGCTCAGGACTATGAATTTATTGACCGCAGTCCGATGCGGGGCATGAACTTTTACCGCTTACGTCAGGTGGATTTTGATGGGCAGTATGAGTACCATAAGGTCGTTTCTGTGGAATTTGGTGATGATGAGGCGGTTGGTGAGTTTCAGGTTTACCCAACGTTAGTGACGGATTTTCTGACTGTAGAATGGATCGGTGAAGTTCAAGAGGATGTGACCTTTCAGGTAGTTGGAATGGATGGGCGCATTTGGCGAAAGCCACACCATCTGTCTGAAGGAAGGTTGGATATTGGGACCTTGCCTTCAGGGATTTATTTGCTACAGCTATGTACCTTGAACGGTGTTTATAGTCGTCGATTTATAAAGGAATAGTTCGCGCTATCGGGTGAGCTTGAAGGGCACTGATTGGATGATGAATATCATCCTGCCTATTTTAGCCAAAATTGCGGTTTTTCTGTTACCTATAAAAGGGAAAATTCACTACCTTGATTTTTCTCCAAACAGATGACAGAATACCACATGCAACGATTGATTGGCAGATACACCGGTCCGGACCGTGGACCTTTACTGATTTGTTTTGGCGGTATGCACGGCAACGAACCGGCGGGCATTATGGCTCTTGACCTAATGTTTAAAATGCTGGAGGTAGAACCCATTACGAATCCTGACTTTCACTTTCGCGGAAGACTGGTGGGGCTGCGCGGCAATTTAAAGGCCATTGAACGCAAGCAGCGCTATTTGGTAAAGGACCTCAATCGGCAATGGACGCTGGAAAATATCAACAGAGTCAGAACGGCTCCACTTCGCGAGCTGGATGCTGAAGACCAGGAACTACGATCCCTATTGAAGTTCGTGGAAGCAGAAATTGAAGATTACCAACCAGAACGGTTGATTGTTTTGGATTTGCACACCACTACGGCAGAGGGAGGCATTTTTACCATTTCAACGGACGATCCGGAGAGCGTGCGCATTGGCGTGGAATTACATGCCCCCGTAATCAAAGGTTTCTTGGAAGGTATTCGCGGAACAACCTTGCACTATTTCAACAACGATAATTTTGAAACAGAGACCGTGGGTGTTGTCTTCGAATCCGGGCAGCATGATGACCCCCTGTCGGTCAACCGGGCCATTGCAGCGCTGACCAATTGTATGCGTACGGTTGGTTGTGTGGAGGCTGACCATGTTGAAAACCGGCATGATCAGTTATTGATCGAATATTCAAAAAATCTACCCAAAGTAGCTCAGCTGGTGGGCAGCCATCCCATCTGTCCGGAGGATCAGTTTCAGATGATTCCTGGCTACCTCAATTTTCACTCTGTAAAAAAAGGAGAGATCATTGCCCATGATAAAAATGGTCCCATTGCTGCGGAGGAAGATGGCTTGTTGTTGATGCCTCTGTACCAGGCGCAGGGCGAAGACGGCTTCTTTTTGATCCAACCGCTGGAGGGGTACTAAGTAGTTTAGAGTTTAGTGTGTAGAGTTTAAAGGGAGGAAACGTTTGATTATTTTGCAAATGCTTTGACTCTGGGAAGGCTGCTTTATTTCTGAGTTTAGTCAGGAGAGACAGTTGAGGCGGTTTAGTAGGAACAGCTGATCATTCTGCAAATTCTCTAATTCTGGGAATTCTGCTCCTGATTTAGTTTAGTGTGTAGAGTTTAGGAGGTTTAGAAGGCCGCTTCTCTAAACACTACACACTAAACTTTAAACTTTCTCCAGTACTAGTTTGGCGAAAGCCATCAATTCCCCTTCCTTAAATTTATTGGCCATGAATTGCAGCCCGATGGGCATGCCGTTGGAGTGTTGACCTACGGGAATGGCAATGGCGGGAATGCCGACCATATTGGCTTGTACAGTGAAGATGTCGGCCAGGTACATGGCGACTGGATCGTCGAGGTTTTCGCCGAGCGGCCAGGCAGTGCTGGGGGCGGCGGGCATCAGGATGAAGTCGTAGTCTTTGAGGATATCCAAAGTTTGCTGCTGGATGAGGCGGCGCACCTTTTGGGCCTTGGTATAATAGGCATCATAATAGCCGGCGCTCAGTACAAAAGTGCCGAGCATGATGCGGCGTTTGACTTCTGCGCCAAACCCTTCCGTACGCGACTTTTTATAGGTTTCCAGTAAATCGGTGGCATTCGGGCTTCGGTAACCGTAGCGGATACCATCGTAGCGGGAGAGGTTGGACGAAGCCTCGGCAGTGGTTAGGACATAGTAGGCTGGAATGATATAATCCAGATAATTAAAATCAACTTTCTCCACCGTATGACCGGCTTGCTGGAGGGAGGCGATCAGTTGTTGGCTATGTTGCCGTACTTCCGGATCGAGATTTTCGTGGTTGATAGCCGTATCGAAGTAGGCGATTCGGGCCTTACCGGAATAATTTAGGTATTGGCTATAAGCGGGCACCGGTTCCTGACTGGCGGTACTATCGTAGGCATCAGGGCCGGACATGATTTCCATCAGCAGAGCAGCATCTTCCACGCTATGCGATAGTACGCCCACCTGGTCAAAAGAAGAGCCGTAAGCCAATAACCCATAGCGAGAAATGCGGCCATAAGTTGGCTTCATGCCAATGACTCCACAGAATGCAGCGGGTTGGCGTACGGACCCTCCGGTGTCGGTGCCCAGGCTGGCCAGGCAGGTATCGGCTTGTACGGCTACCGCTGAGCCTCCTGAAGAACCGCCCGGTACCCGGTTGGGATCAGCGGCATTACGGGTAGGGCCATAATGAGAATTTTCCGTAGTAGAGCCCATGGCAAATTCATCACAATTGACCCGACCAATGACAATGGCGTCTTCGGTCAGGACGCGTTCCACGGCAGTGGCCGAAAATAGAGACTCAAAGCCCGTTAGGATTTTTGATCCTCCCGTCACCTGATGATCCTGATGGCAAAGTACATCCTTGAGCGAAAGTACCATGCCAAATAAACGCCCTGCCTGCTCCGGGTTGGAGCCATAGCGATCATCCAGTTCTTTTGCCTTAGCCCGAGCTTCATCAGCGTACACCTCAATATAGATGTTGAGGTCTTTGGTCGCTTCAATCTGTTGCAGATAATAATTGACCAATGCAACGCAATTGGTCTTTCCAGCGGCAATATCGGCCTGAACCTGTGGCAGGGAAGCGTATTTTGGCATGAGTTGATCCGTTTATTTAAGGTTGGCGATGATCTGGTCGAGCATTAGCTTTTCCTGATCGCCGCTTTGCATATTTTTGAAGGCCAGTTGTCCGCTTTCCATCTCATTTGCTCCCACCAAAATGACATAAGGCACATTGCGGGCATTGGCGTATTTCATCTGCTTCTGGATTTTGACCGGGTCGGGGTATAACTCGGCATTGATGCCGGCTGCTCTCACTTTGCCCAGTGCCCGGAAGGCATAACGATGACTAGGTTCGTCAAATGCAATGAACAAGATCTTTAAGCTGGTATCCGTTTGTTTGGGAAAGAGATTGAGTTCTTCCATGACGTCGTAAATGCGCTCTGCACCAAAAGATACACCGACTCCGGAGACATCTTTTAGCCCAAATATGCTGGTTAGATCATCATAACGGCCACCGCCGCCAATACTGCCCATTTTTACATTTTTGGCCTTGACCTCAAAAATGCAACCGGTATAATAATTCAGCCCACGCGCCAGGGTGATATCAAAGTTGACCTCATTGGTGGCACCGGCGGCATCAAAGTATTGGTACACCGTCTCCATTTCCTCAATGCCTTTTTGGCCAGTTGGGCTTTCGCCAAAATGAGCTTTCAGATCATCCAGGGTTTTGACTTCCAGAATTTCAACAATCTTGTTGATGGCTGATTCGGAAATGTCTTTTTTGCGCAATTCTTCCCGGACCCCATCCAGTCCTACTTTATCCAGCTTGTCGATGGCGATGGTCATGTCCATAAACTGATCACCGATACCGGCGGCTTCTGCGATGCCTGCCAGGATCTTGCGGTTGTTGATCTTGATTTCCACATCAACACCCAGTTTGGTGAAGACTTCATCATAGATCTGTACCAGTTCGGCTTCGTAAACGAGCGAATTGGAGCCCACCACATCTACATCACACTGGTAAAACTCCTGATAACGTCCTTTTTGTGGACGATCAGCTCGCCAAACGGGCTGGATTTGGTAGCGTTTGAAAGGGAAGGCAATATCGTTTTGATGCATGACCACGTAGCGGGCAAAGGGTACGGTCAGATCGTAGCGCAGTCCGCGCTTGGAAATGGAGGCAATCAATTGATTAGAGTCGCGATTACTGAGGGCTTCCTCATCGGCCTTACTCAGGAAATCGCCATTGTTCAACACCTTAAAGAGCAGCTTGTCGCCTTCTTCACCATACTTGCCGGTCAGTGTCGACAGATTTTCCATGGTCGGTGTTTCGATGGGGCGGTAACCGTAGCGCACAAAGACTTCTCGGATGGTATCGAAAATGAAATTGCGCTTTTCTACCTCTTCGGGGGAGAAATCACGGGTACCTTTAGGAATGCTTACTTTGGCCATGCGTAGAAATTGATTTTCTGAAGCTGCGAAATTGCGGCTATTTACTTAAAAAACAAAATTGTTGAAGATAGTTCCTGTGGAGGTGGTTGAGAAGGTTGGGAAAGTGTAGCGTTTAGGGTTTAGAGTTTAGAGAAGGTACAGCTAAGTATTTTACAAATTCTTTATTCCTGGGATTGTTACGTGAATGGTTTATGAGGTTTATATCGGTTTATCAGGTTTATGTTTAGGCGGTTTAGACTGAGGAGACAGTTTAGAAGGGGCGATTTCATCCAATAACACTTTTGAGGCCTGGACAATGCCCCCAAGTTTGTGTTACAACACAAGTAGTTGCTAGGTTAAAGCTTCTTCGATTACAAAATCTATTTTCCAGTAAAGTGTTTTAGCATGATGATTTCCTGTTCCGTAAGGTGACGCCAGAAGCCGCGGGGCAGGTCTTTTTTGGTGAGGCCGCCAATATATTGGCGGTCGAGGCGCTTGACTTCATAGCCGAGGTGTTCAAAAATACGGCGCACAATGCGGTTGCGACCAATGTGGATTTCGATGCCGACCACTTCTTTGCCCTGATTTCTGACATAGTCTACCCCATCCACCGGAGCGATACCATCTTCCAGTTCCAATCCGGACCTGATCTTTTCAAGGTCGGCCTTGATGACCGGTTTGTCGAGGGTTACCTGGTAAAATTTTTTCATCTTATGGCTGGGGTGGGTCATCTTTTTGGCTAGAGCCCCGTCATTGGTCAACACCAGCAGGCCGGAAGTATCGCGATCCAATCGACCTACCGGAAAGATACGTTCTTTGATTTTGCCTTTAAGCAGGTCCATAACCGTCTTGCGGCCGCGGTCATCGCTGAGGGTGGTGATCACACCTTTGGGTTTATTCATCAGAAGGTAAACCATGCGTTCTTCCGGCTGGATGATTTTACCTTTGAAGGTCACCTTATCCCCCTTTTCAATTTGGTAACCAGGTTCTTTTACCACTTCTCCGTTGACGGTAACCAGGCCCTCTTTGATGTGATCTGCGGCCTGCCGCCGGGAGCAAACGCCACAATGGGCGACGTATTTATTGAGCCTCATGCCTTCCACATCAGGGCTGGAGATAGGAGGTGCCTTTGGCGCGGCAGGTTTCGGATTTTTCTTCCCTCTTTCAAATTTCTTCTTTCCCGGTCTTTTCATAAAACAAAATTACTACATTCCCTTCACATGCCTGTGATTTTTAGCAATTCCCCGTTTGTTGAAGTGTTCGAAAATGAACACGTTACGTTCGTAAATGGACAAGCAGCAGCGATGGATAAACTATTTTTGAGGTATAAATTGTTGGTTGTCAGTGCTAAATAAGCATGGCACACTGTTTGGACTTTGTGTAAAGAACCTTCAAAATGACCCGTAGTATGTTAAAAAACTTTCTCAAAGCAGCCTGGCGAAATCTACTGAAGTACAAATTATTTTCAGCCATTAATATTTTGGGGTTATCCATTGGCATGGCCTTGTCGATTCTCATCTTGTTTTTTATTCAGCACGAATTTAGTTATGATCAATGGCAGCCAGGTCAGGAGAATGTATACCGGGTTTATCGAGATTTTCAAAGCACCAGCGGCTGGAAGTCGGCGATTTTACCCCATGCTTTGGCCAATGCTATGGTCGATGAAATTCCGGAGGTGATAGCAGCCGGAGGGGTGCGAGGTTTTTATGAAGGCTTGGTGACCATCGATGGAAAGTCGCAGTACCTTTCCGGCATTGGTCAGGCCGATAGTTTGTTGCTACAGAGTTGGCCCATTACCTTCTCACAGGGGGATCCGGCTACTGCACTCGAACAGCCCAATACTGCCGTGCTTTCTGCTCGCGGTGCCGAATTGTTATTCGGCAAGGAAAATCCGCTGGGGAAAACGATCCGACTCGATAATGAAGTGGAATATCAGGTAACGGGAGTGATAGAAGCCCCACGTGGTAAAAGCCATCTATCTAAGGTCAATATGCTGGTGCGGTACAACGAGTTTTCCCCTTACTGGACCGGCGCGCAGACCATGATTTATGCCAAATTGCATTCGGAAGCAACTGCGGAAAACGTTGGTCAAAAAATTACGGATCTGGCTAATCGCAATATCCGTCAGGAATACCTGGATGCCGGAGAGTCGTTGCCGGATAAATTTCCGCTCTGGAAATTGCAACCTTTTGCAGATGTTCACCTAAAATCCGTGAAAATTGGTGGGTACAGTGGAGATAAAGGAGATATTCGGCAAATTTCTCTGCTGGCGTTGTTAAGCTTTGTCGTCTTGTTGATAGCCGGAATCAATTACATGAATTTGTCCACCGCCCGCGCGACGCAGCGCTCAAAAGAAGTGGGCATTCGTAAAGTAGCCGGAGCTTCAAGGCTGCACACGATCACTCAGTTTATGATGGAGGCTCTGCTACAGAGTACGATTGCCATGCTTGGAGCCATCCTGATTACGGATTTGACCCTACCACTTTTCAGTGAATTGGTCAATCGTGAATTGAATTTGGAGATGATTACGCAGGGAGTGTTGCCTTTTGCACTGGTGGGACTTACCCTGTTTACGGGATTATTGGCGGGAAGTTATCCCGCTTTTTACCTCTCCCGCTTTAAAGCGATTGTCACGATGAAAGGAACGGCCTTTAGCGGTAAGGGAGGTAGCAAGCTTCGCCAGGGGCTGGTGGTGTTGCAGTTCACCCTATCCATTGCCTTGATCATTTTGGTTGGTTTTATCTGGAAACAGGTGAATTATATGCAAAACCAGGAGTTGGGTTTTAATGATCAGCAGGTAATCGTCGCCAATATCAACACAGAGCAGGCTGCCGAAAAGATTCGTCAAAGCCGTTCGCGCATTGAAAATATTCCGGGTGTGGAGCACTTCTCTCTGGTGGCAGACTTGCCTGGAACTTCTTTTTCCAGCTATGACATGCACATTCAGGGCATTGAAAAGTCGCCGAGCGTCGACATCTTTTTTGCCGATCCCGAACTGGCCGAGACCCTGGAGTTGGATATGATTGACGGACGTTATTTGTCTGTTGATTTACCAACCGACAGAACCAATTCTTTTGTGGTCAATGAGCGTTTTGTCAAAGAATACCAAATTGAAAATCCGGTGGGTCATCGCATGAAATTTGCCTTTGATGAAACCTACGGAGAAATTGTGGGAGTAGTTAAAGACTTCCATTTCACCGGATTACAATCGGCGATGACGCCCCTCGTTATTTCTGCCCGGGAAGATTTGCCCTGGTATGGCAATGTCGCCATCAAAGTGGAGGCCAACCAGATGAGTCAGGTACTGGATGAGCTAAAAACTACCTGGGCGAGTATTGAGCCGGTGCATCCATTTCGCTACAGCTTCCTGGATGAAGATTTTGCCCGACAATACGATTCTTTTACCCGTTTTGGGCAAACGGTATTGATGGTAACCATTTTGAGTATTATCATTGCCATCATGGGCTTGTTTGGCCTATCGACCTTTATGGTAGAGCGGCGCACTAAGGAGATTGGTGTAAGGAAAGTGTTGGGTGCTCCCGTAGCCAGTCTGGTTAATCTGTTGGTAAAGGAATTTGTGCTATTGGTATTCATCGCAGGGTTGTTGGCCTTGCCCATTAGTTACTATTTGGTTCAGGACTGGCTTGCCGATTTTGCTTACCGTACGCCGGTTGGTGTGTTCCCATTTGCCCTGGCCATTTTGAGTGCATTGCTGTTGACCTTACTGACGGTAAGTATTCAGGCGTATAAATCCTCGATAGCGAATCCGGTGCGGGCGTTGCGGTATGAGTGAGTTACTGTTTCATCAATACCTTTCACCGGCCAGCTCGAAAATTGAGCCGCCGCCGAGGGGCTAAATGTATCAGTCATACCAACAGAGGGTGGGATAATATTAAAAGCCCACCCGCATCCGCCAAACCGCCAAGGGTCTACGTACAGCTCGCGCAGCAGCACAGAGCTGTCAGGGTGGAAAAGTAGCTACTTGTCTAATCCGCCGGCGAATGGATTTTTGATTAAGGACAATGCAATTTAATGAAATTGTTTTAAATAAAAAAATATAAATAAAAAAATTTTAATCCTTTTTCTCGGAGGGTTAAGAAAATTACGCCACTGCTTTTCTGTAACTCATCGGACTCTGCCCAGTCCAACGCTTGAAACTGCGCGTAAAGGCACTCGAATCGGCATAATCCAGCAAATAGGCCACTTCCTTGATACTTAGGGTCGGATTTTTAAGGTAGTCGATGGCAAATTGGCGGCGCAATTCATCCAGAACACCACTGTAGGATATGCCCTCCTCCCGAAGTCTGCGTTGCAGCGTTCGTACACTAATGTTTAGATTAGCAGCCACCTGCTCGATGGTGGGAAATTGAGGTTTGATCAGGTTGATAATGGATTGTTTGACGACAGTCGAAAAACCGGCTTCTTTTTCCATGGCCGCCAGCTTTTCTTCGGCATGGCGTACCAATACCTGTAATAGGGCGTAATCACTGGTGATGACCGGTGCGGCGACCTGATTTTTACCGAGGTGAAATGCGGTCCTGGATTGCTCAAAGCGCACTTTTGTGCCGAATAGCCGCTCGTATTCCAGGAATCGCTCAGGTCGGGGGTAGTCGAAATGAATGGCTAATGGCTGAAATTTTTGGTGGGTCAGGGTTTGGTATACCCGCAAGGAGAAATAGAAAACGGCATCCATGGTATGGCGTACGGCCAAAGGAGATTGTTGCAGCCAGAGCGGACTGGCCGTTACCGATACTTCCCAATGATCATCCAGTTCCTTAAGTTGAAAAGGCAGGGCCTGGCATCCCAGATTGGCGAAAGCCACCAGATGTTCCAGGGCTTCCTGTACTGTAGCACTGCTTTGCACCATCTGTGTAAGCAGACCGGTTGCAGAAAGGGATAGATATTCTCCCAGATGCAAACCAAAATTTGGATCTCCGGTCAATTCAAGCGCCCGCTCCAGCAACTGATTATAAATCGGTGTCTCAAGCCGCAGGGAATCGTCATTCAGCGCCTCCATTTCTAATCCGACAATGGCTAACAATTCCCTGCGACTGGCACCTTGCTGTGCTGCAAATTGAATAATATTGGCAATGTATCGCGCACTGAAAGTCATGCAACAAAATTACGCATTTTTGCTCTTTAGTGGAGCAGCAGCTTCTTTCTGATATCCTGGAACCTATCCGAAATCCGGATGGTATACGCGCCCTTTGGTAAATGTTCCAGGTTGAATTCGGAGGTGCCGGAAAATGGCTGCTGCAACATTAGTTGCCCCATTTGATTGTAAATGAAAAGCTGGCCATTCTGAACTCCTTCGGCCATAACCTTGAAGTGGCCTGTGCTTGGATTTGGGGCAAGGGTTGCGGTAATATTGTCAACACCAGAATTTTCCTGTGTGGCTTCAGCTAATGGAAAGAAGAAAGGGCTACAGGTAATGCGACTGTATTCTGGCTCCCGCGTTTCCATTTCAAAATTGATCGAAATACTCTCAAGATCAATCCTTGGCATTTCAAGGTAGGAGAATCGATAGGCCTCCTCAATGGGGTCAATTTCCCACTCTGTAGAACGGCATCCGGCTTCCCCGCTCCAGGCATTGGCAATGGTAATCCAGGCATCGCCACCCACATTACCTACATAACTGTCAGTGTAATTTCCTACAAAGACAAAGTAATCGCCAAATACGGGGGCTCCGGCCGGATAATGCATCATTTCAATATCATAAACCCGACCATTGGGTGAATTCTCGCCATAAATACGCGCCCATTCCTTTCCACCCCCGGGATTGAGTTTTATCACGTAGGCCACTTGCTCATTGCTGGTCGTGATTTGACCGGTGCAGTATACATTACCTGCCCAGTCACTGGTCACTGCTTTGGGGCGAATGTAGCTGCCCCAATCTGGTTTTTCAACCACAGTAGTCCACATCACGTAGCCATAGCTGCTCAGCTTGGTGAACACATGCTTCTCTCCAACGCCTTTACTTAGTACTAAAATATTTCCATCCGGATCAAGGACAAAATCCATAGCATAGTCGGCAATGTAATTTTCGGCCGGATAGTATTCTCTTTCCCAGATGACATTAAACTGGTGGTCCATCTGCCTCAAAATGACCCGGTCAATTCTGCCTTCCTCTTCTACTGGTGTGGAACTGCGAATCAAGGACAGGTAGTCACCGCTGGATAATTGATACGTTTTTAAAACTTCATTTTCCGGAACACCGGATATATACGATGCAGTGGTATACTGTGCGGTACCCAGGTAATTTACTTTTAGCAACATGGCCATTGAGGTGTTATCATTGGTGAAGCGATTCAGGCCGGATACCAGAAAACCACCTTCCACTTCCGTAACGTGATTTAAGTAAGTCGCCTCACAGGAAAAAACGCCTTCAAGTGGCAAACTTTGGCAGTAATAGACATCAAACCATTGCAAATTGCCATTTGCATCAACGAGCATCAAAAACATAGTGTTGCCCATTGGTGTATCCAGTTGAGTATTACCACCGATAAGATAACCACCCGCAAATGTCCTGATGATGGTCTTAGGGTAGAGCTTTTGTTCAAGGTCAAACTTGTAGTGCTTTAGCCAAACTACATTTTTGTTCTGGTCTTTTTTGCAAATGTAAGGGGTAGCGATAGTTTGGTCTTCGTCGTCGTACTCCACAGAATACCCTGTGGTGATGATCTCGCCGTCATAAGTGACCACAGAAGTGGCATAGCTTTGACTTGCATTATCAATATGATACAAATACTGATTCTGAGCTTGCGCAAATGGGCCGGTCAGGCCAACGGCCAGTAGGAGGAAGATAAAAGTTTTCATTGGTTGAAATTTTGGATTAAAAGAATGAGCATGACTTTTCATGGTATCGAATTTTGAATGAGTTCAAGGTTGATGATTCGATACAAAAGTAGGGTTGAGGGAAACGGCGGGCTTTAAGCTCCGTTGCAATCTGTTGCACTCATGTGCGATTTACAGCTATGTTGCACAGCTTTTAAATTATGTGCGGAGTTTGTTGATTTACAGTAGCTTACTGGGTGGGAAGCCAAACTCGTCTGCAAAACATTTACTGAAATAGGCCACGCTGTTGAAGCCCAGCTGGAAGGCAATTTCCGATACATTTCCGGATTTGGCCTCCAGCAATTGCCGGGCATGAGCCAGTCTGATACTGCGAATAAACACACTGATGGATTTGCCGGTAAGGGCCTTCACTTTCCGGTGTAATTGGTAGCGACTCAGGTGCATCAGTCTGCTGAGCTCCTCCACACTAAAATCCTCATCTTCCATGTGTTGTTTGACCACATCTACCAGTCGCTGAATAAACTTGTCCTCCTGGTTGGTATTCGTTTCGCTTTGGTTCAGAAAATGGGGCAGGGCACCGGCGTATTTTTCTCGAAGTCGTTGGCGCTGCAGGATCAGGTTTTGTGTTCTGGCTATCAGCTCACGCGCATCAAAGGGTTTGGTTAGGTAGTCGTCCACACCTTGCTCAAGGCCTTCAATGCGATCCTCAAGGAAGGCTTTTGCGGTAAGCATAATAATGGGAATGTGGCTGGTTTGTACATTCTCCCGGAGTGCTCTTGTGAGTTCGTGACCATCCATTTTGGGCATCATCACATCGGTAATGATGACCTCAGGCATTAACTCAAGTGCTTTTTCCAGACCTTTTGCACCATTTTCTGCTTCCTCCACGCGCCACTGATCTTGCAGGCAGTTGCGGATGTAGGCTCGCAGGTCGGGATTGTCTTCTACCACCAACACCAGGGGCTGGTCGGCGTCAGGCCTATTGGCGGAAGCCAAAATCGTAGCGTTGGCAGGCGTTTCTTTCGTCTCAATAATTCGTAGGGGCTGATCTTTTTGCAAAATGCCCTTGATATCAACAATGGGTAAGGTGACTGTGAAACAACTACCGTGGTCTGGTTGACTTTGTACCTCGATGCTGCCACCGTGAAGTTTGACCAGTTCTTTCGTCAGCGCCAGTCCGATGCCGGAGCCGATCTCATTGCTGCTATCTGATGGATCTACCTGGTAAAAGCGATTGAAAATGTGTGCCTGTGTTTCTGCCGACATGCCAATGCCGCTGTCTTGTACGGTGATGAGGATTTGCTCTGGCGAATCCTGAACGACTGTAAAGCTGATATGGCCTTCTTCAGGCGTAAACTTAAAGGCATTTGACAGCAAATTGCTCAGGACCTTTTCTACTTTTTGAGCATCAAAAGTACAGGTGAGCGGAGTGGAAGGTAATTTGATGTCATATTGTATCTGTTTGCGAACCGCCAACGATTCAAAGGAATGAGCCAATGGGCGTACCCATTCATTGAAATCTAATGTCTGATGCTGCAACTCCATCTTTCCCGCTTCCAATTTGGACAGGTCCAGCAACTCATTTACCAGATTGAGCATTCGTTTGCCGTTGCGCAGCATGGTCTTGAAAATACCATCGTCACTTTTTTGAAGCAATTGCTCAAGCGGCGAAATAATCAAAGTTAGCGGTGTGCGAAATTCGTGGGAAATATTGGCAAAGAAGTTGGATTTGAGCTGGTCGAGTTTTTTTAATTGTTGTGCTTCCTGCTTTTTTACTTTCAGCGCGATTTCCGTCAATTCCTTTTGTTTGCGAAAGCGATACAAAAAGAGCCCGGCCAGGAGCAGTCCCAGCAGCAATCCCAGGCTGATGATGGCAATGCGATTGCGCATATTTTTCTGCCGGGCGATTTCAAGTTTCTGCCGGGCTACCGTGGTCTCCTGCTTTTGGCTTTGGTATTTGGCTTCCAGCTCAGCGGTGATTTCCAGGCTCCTTTCATTGTAAAGGGAGTCATTGAGTGCCTGAGCCAGGGTGGTATATTGATAAGCCTCCTGATATTGCTGGCTTTCGGCGTAGATTCGAGCAAGTAAAGAATAGGTCTCTGCTTTTTCCTTACGGAAACCGATTTCATCGGCCAATTGCAGGGCTTCTTTTGCATATTGTAGGGCTTGTGGGTAATCATCCAACTGTAGATAAATGGAACCCAGCGCACTTTTGGCGGTAGCTACCCGCTCTTTTTGACCAATTTTTGTGGCAATTTTTAATGCAGCCAAATAATCGGCCCTGGCCGCTTCAAAGTTTCCGAGGTCGATCATTTTACTACCCCGGCTGATGCGCAGACTGGCCAATCCTGAACGGTCCTGGTATTCGGTGAATATCTGCAGAGCCTTGTCATAGTAATCGATGGCCAGGCTATCATTTTCTTCCACATTGCCCAGGTTCATGTAGGTTTTGCCGATTCGGTTGTCAGCACCGGCTTCTTCCTGTGCTGCTATAGCCTGTAGAAAGTATTTTTTGGCCTGATCAAAGTTATCCTGAGCCTTAAAGACCAATCCTAGATTGTTATATGCCAGCGCCAGTCCTGAGATATAACCGATGGTTTCATACGCCTCGATGGCCTGAAGGAAATAGCGCATTGCTTCTTCATAGTTGCCCAATCCGTGGTAAGTATTTCCCAGGGCATTAGCATTAGCCCCCACCCATTTCAGGTCACTGGATTTTTCCGCCAAGGCGAGTGATTGCTGGTTGGTGGAAATGGCTTCCTCATTGCGCCCTTGCCGTCGATAAATGACGCCTAGCATGAAGCGCGCACGAATCACTCCGCTTTGTAATCCCTGGCTTTCACCAATATTTACGGCCTCCAATGCATAAGCTTCGGCTTTCGCCAAATCAAAACGACGCATCTCGGATGCCAACATGCCGCAGGTTTCCAGCCGAATGGAATCGGGTAAATCGGTCTCCAAAGTTTGGATCAGGGAGTCAATCCGAGGCGTGTACGTTTGTCCTCCGGACGAGAAAAAACCTAGGAATAAGAAAAAGGTCAGGCCATACTTGGTGCAACTCCACATATCGGACATTTTGCAGATCAGCAATACGGGGGAGGCTTGCTTTGCAAGGTAAAGATAGAGAAATTACTGGTCAAGTACCTCGCGCTGCCTTCTGGTTAGATTCCGGTTGATCAATTCATAGGCTTATTCCTCTTGGATTAGGCAATAGCTGCGGAATGGTTCAATGTTCATTTTTGCTGTTCGAAACTTAATAACAGTTCAACATTCTTGCGCTCAATGATTGACAATTGATCCAGTACATCTTCTTTGGTTTTTGGTTCAAACCCAAAATACGTTTTGGCGAGTGCTTCAGGAATGAGTTGATTGGGCTTTTCAAATAGATTCAACAGGTCATCGAAGGACTGCTGAGCCTGTAGGCATATAGTGTTTCCTGCAAATAATAACAGCAAAAGCATCTTTTTCATGATAGAAATTTGGGATGGTGTCCTTGGATTGTCGCTCTACCTAAAGGGTAAACTTTATTGTATTAAAAGGCCATTCTTTTTCTTGTGATGATTGAGAATGGATTTCAAATGCTCCTGGAAAGTTTCCATGTCACTTTCATCAAATTCCCTAAAGTTAACTTGTAGTTTGATGTTGTCGATTGCGGTAAACTTGATATAATCCTTTCTTTGCCGCACTTCTTTTAAATCTTGAAAAGCAATAGCCAATTCACTGCGATTGAAAAGAATGATGCGATCTTCAAAAAGCAGCAAGCGGGACGGAGGAGCAGGAAAAAGCAGTAGTTTAAAGATCAATTCATAAGAAAGGAGATAGGCACCAAAAATGAAGAAAACATATGCCTCGGCGGTGAGCATTTCTTTGACGATTGTTCCCGTGAAAAGACAGGCCAGGCCACTTAAAACATTGATCCAATGTACTTTTTTACCTCCTCTAACATCCATTTTTGGTGCAGGGGTATAGTCTTTAGTCAATGCAGCCTTTTCAGTGGAATAATCAAAGTAAATAGAAAAGGGAAGCAACAGAATTCCAATACCAAGGAATATCTGAAAGCGGGTGGAATAGGGGGATTCCATGAGGATAGCGTACAAAAAAATAAGCCATGGTACTATCCGAACCCCCATTTTTATATAGCGCATGCTCTCTTCTTTTTAGTTGATCAGCTAATCCATCGGTCCCGCCGATATCGTTCTATCCACTGCCTGTCGACCTTTTCGTACAGGCAAAGATAACCATAACTTCCCGCGCCGTTCAGAAAATCTATGGCTACCAGGCTATTCCATCACCAATCCTTCATCCTTGTGAAACGCCTTATAGCGGCCCTTGCCAAATTTGGTGCCGTTAAACTCAATGGTACCTCTTAATTCCTCGCGTTTTTCTTCGGGGAGAGTATTGAACTCAGCGCACTTTTTGGAGCAGCAAGACTCGTATTTTTCCGCACATTTTGCACACTGAATAAACAGAATGTGACAGGCGTCATTGGCGCAATTGACGTGTGTATCACAAGGCTCACCGCACTGATGACACTGAGCAACAATTTGCTCGCCGATACGCTCTCCCATACGTTCATCAAAAACGAAGTTTTTGCCAATAAACTTATTGGGTAGCCCCTGCTCTTCACACTGGCGGGCATATTCAATAATGCCGCCATTGACCATGAAGACATTCTTAAATCCCTTATGCAGATAATAGGCACTGGCTTTCTCACAGCGAATGCCACCGGTACAATACATCACGATGGGTTTTTCCTTCTCGTTTTCCAGCATTTCCTCCACAATGGGCAAGGCTTCACGGAAGGTCTCCACATCGGGGCGGATGGCACCTTCAAAGTAGCCTACTTCACTTTCGTAATGATTGCGCATATCCACCACGATGGTGTCTTCGCGGTCAGTCAGCTCATTATAGTCCTGGGCATTGAGGTGCTGTCCCCTTTTGGTTACATCAAATGATTCGTCATCCAACCCATCGGCGACGATCTTTTCGCGGACTTTGATTTTGAGTTTGTAAAAGGACTTGCCATCATCTTCCCGGGCAATATTGAGACGGATGCCGTTGAGGAAGGGAATGTCATAGATATCCTGCTTAAACGCCTCAAAGCGGTCAGTGGGCACCGAAATCTGTCCGTTGATGCCCTCTTTGGCCACGTAAATACGGCCGTAGACCCCCAGTTCGCTCCAGCGCATAAAGAGCTGATTGCGAAAGACTTCAGGATTCTCAATGTGGTGATACTGGTAAAAGGAAAGCGTAGTTCTTGCTTCCTCACTTTGCAGCAAGCGCTGCTTCAACTCGTCGTTGTTGACGAGGTTCCGTAATCTTCTAGTCGACATGTTTTGGTACGTTAACGATTAACGGCAAGTTGCATGCTTGCTGTCCCTCAGGACGTAGCTGCTAACTGTACCTGAATAAATTGAGCGGCAAAGATAGGCTTTTTTTAGTTTAATGTTTAAAGTTTAGGAGTTTAGAGGAGGGGGCCGCAGCTGATTATACTGCAAATGCTTCAATTCTGTGAATATTGCTTAGAGTTTATAAGGTTTATGTCGGTTTATGAGGTTTAGAGTTTAGGCGGGGGAGACGGTTGAGACGGTTTAGGGATCTCCTTCGCCAAGGCTTCGGCGATCTAGGGGAGACGGTTTAGAAAGTGTAGAGTTTAGGGGTTTAGTGTTTAGAGAATGGAACAGTTATTTATTTTGCAAATTTCTAAACGTAGGAATTCTTGCTCTCTTTTATTGGGTTAAAGGTTAATGCTTAAAGTTTATTTTTTCGATTTAGTGTGACAAAAAGCTCCAAATGGTCGAACCTACCATTGCCGCCCTAAAACCTAAAGCCCAAATCCAAATCCCTAAAATAATTTTGAAAATTCTTTAATTCTGAGAATTCTGCTCCTGCTACCACCCCGGCACATAAAAATCCTTATACTTCAACTCACACGCCTCCAACACCTCCAGCATATACTCCGAATCCTGCCAATCTGTTGCCGAGGAAATATTCGCCATACTGAAGCGGCAGCCCTTCTCTTTGGCCAGTTTGATCAGGTCGATGGAAGGGGTTTTGTGCAGATGGTCAATCTCGATGGCCACATTGTTTTTGGCGGCCAGCTCAAAAAGGGGACCCATTTTGGACATCGACCAGAAATTGGTATAGTCAGATTGCATACTGGCGGGCAAAGCGGTGGCCCTGGCCCAGATGTTGAATTTCCCGTCTGACAAGAATGCTTCAATGTTTTTATAATATGCTTTCGCAAATGCCTCACTGCCGGGATTGATAGTCGGGAAAGGCGCTACGCCGATAATGTAGTCTGCGGAGGCCGAAGTTTCGGCATCATCCAATGCAGTACCGGTGAATAAAGGATAGAGACTGACCAATTTTTGATGATCACCCTCATTTTGCACATGCACAATCTGACCTACATTGATACCGGACTGATAGCCAAATTTAATGCGCTCCTCCATCCCTGCACCCTGCTCTAAGTCGGGATTCAGATCAATGAAGGGTATCTGATCCCGGCGTTGAAATTCCATCATTTTGAGGTGCCAGCTGCCCAGTGATCCCGATTGTTGTTCGGGCATGAAGTTTATCGGTAACTGCCGGATGTAGATATTTCGAAACTGCACTTTGCTACCCGGGTCATGGCACTGGAAGGCAATGGTGCCTTTTGACAATGGCTTGGTCATCGTGGCATCAGTGGGTTGGATATACTCAACCGTCTTTACTCCATTTACCCAGACCTCCACGGTATTTTTAAACACCCGGATAAACATGGGAAACCATACGCTGTCCTGTGCCGGAGCCTTGTATACATTGCGCGTTCCGTAAAGGCTACCCGTCTTTTTCAGTTCCCGGTAATCGCCTGCCCCGATATGGGTATTGTTGACTTGCACCTCATAACCCTGACTGGGCCAGCCTTCATCCTGAAAGGCCGTATGAATGAAAATACCGCTATTGGCTTCCGGAAAGGTTTTGACTTCGAGTCGCAGCTCAAAATTATCAAATCCTTCTCCTAGTGCCGGACCCTCATAAAATAGATGCGCCCGCGGTCCCACCGCCGTAATGACTTTGTCCTGAATAGAAAATGAAGCGGGGTGCTCACTTGCGCGCCAACCGGTCAGGTCTTTGCCATTGTATAAATCAATCCATTCGTCACCGGGAATGGCCTGGAAGGCATAAGTACCCAGAGATAAAGAGAAGAAGAGTGAGGTGAGTAGAATTAGGCGTTTCATCGTTCATTTTGTTTGTGAGTGAAAATATACAGATTTAAACGGAGTGTTTTTGCTTTTCTCTCAAAAAGTCAGGTGATGTTCGACTTTGAAGGATACATGGGTAATAGTGCAAACAAATACATTTTTTGTTTTAAATTTAAAACAAAAAATGTATTTTTGGTCTATGAACCAAAACACGCAACAAAAGCTACAGATCCTGGCGGATGCTGCCAAGTATGACGTGAGTTGTGCCTCCAGTGGCAGCAACCGGGAGAATACCAAAAACGGATTGGGCAATTCCACCGGTATGGGCATTTGCCACTCCTACACAGAAGATGGTCGCTGCGTTTCCCTACTAAAGATCCTGCTGACCAATTTTTGTATTTATGATTGCGCCTACTGCATCAGTCGCAGCAGTAATGATATCAAACGCGCGGCTTTTACTGTTGATGAAGTGGTGGACCTGACCATCAATTTCTACCGCCGCAATTATATCGAGGGCCTGTTTCTGAGCTCCGGCATTTTCAAAAATTCTGATTACACAATGGAGCGGCTGGTGCGCATCGCCAAGAAGCTGCGTACCGAGCATAATTTTAACGGCTACATCCACCTCAAAGCCATTCCCGGAGCAAGCGAGGAGCTACTACACGAAGCTGGGCTCTACGCCGATCGGCTGAGTGTGAATATTGAAATTCCTTCGGAAATGAGTTTGAAGAAAGTAGCTCCGGAAAAGAATTATAAAGACGTTCTGGAGCCTATGTCCTACCTTAAGGAACGCATTGCCGGCTATAAGGAGGAGCGTAAACAATTGAAAAAAGCGCCCAACTTTTCCCCGGCGGGACAATCTACCCAACTGGTCGTCGGTGCTACACCTGAAAATGACCTGACGGTATTGAACCTTGCCAATGACCTCTACAAGAGGCAGTCACTCAAACGGGTGTATTACTCCGGCTATATTCCCATTCCGACCGATAATCGGCTGCCCGTACTGAAATCCCCACCTTTGATTCGAGAAAACCGGCTGTACCAGGCGGACTGGCTGATGCGTTTTTATGGATTCCGGGTGTATGAAATTGTCAACGAAAAATTCCCGGAACTCGATCTGGCCATGGACCCCAAACTAGCCTACGCGCTACGGCATCCACACCTGTTTCCGGTGGACATCAACAAAGCCGATTATGAAATGATCCTGCGCATTCCCGGCGTCGGCGTCAAGTCGGCAAAGAAGATTGTGCAGGCCCGTCGTTTTGGCCAGCTGCGTTTCGAAAATCTCAAAAAAATAGGTGTAGTGCTCAAACGCGCCAAGTATTTCATCACCTGTGCCGACAAAGATTTTCTCAATATTGGCATGAAGCCCGAAGCCATCCGTGCCAGGATTCTTCACGCCGATCCCAAGCGACAGAAGGCTGCCCAATTGTCCCTGTTTTAAAAAAAATGATCATGATTTACCTGTACGATGGAACTTTTGCGGGCCTTTTTTCGGTTGTATTTGAAACGTACCGGCTCAAATCACCCGCCAGCCGTATTGTTCCCCACTCAGAATGGCAAGAAACTTTATTTGACCAACCAATTGAAGTTACCACCCGAACGGACTGGGCAGAGCGGGTAAGCCAAGGCATCATTGAGAAGACTTCTCCGAGCGTTAAAAAAATGCTATACCGCTGCCTGTTGTCTGAACAGCCGGATGTAGAAATGCTGATCTATACTTTCATCCGGAAGGCAATGAAGAGCTCGATCAACTGGGAAGGTAATTTCCTGGACGACACGGTGCTCCGACTCAAACAAATCGACAAGATGATGGGCCGGGAAATTCACCGAATGCACGCCTTCGTTCGCTTCCAGCAAACCAAAGACGACATTTACTACGCCGCCATCGAGCCCGATTTTGACGTATTACCACTCATCATCGATCACTTCGAAAAGCGATATCCTGCCCAGCATTGGCTCATTTATGACTGCCAACGGCAATACGGAATGTACTACAATCAGCAACACACGGAGCCAGTTACCTTTGCCGAAAAGGATAATTTCCAGCTTCGCCAGTGCACCGCCGAGGTCCTCGAAGAAGGCGAAAAAGCCTACCAACAAGCCTGGAAGACCTACTTTGATAGCACCAATATTCCCGAAAGGCGCAATATGAAACTGCACCTCCAGCACGTGCCGAAGCGGTATTGGAAATATTTATCAGAGAAGTAACTTGCTTTCCGCAAATAACTCATCTTTTCTTTACACAAGGTTTTTTCCCAGATAATCGGTAATCAGCCACGTCAAAAATACGGCGGCGGCAAATCCCAGATAGAAATTTCTGGCCAGTGCTCCCTCCTGACTTCCGAGAAAGAAGACTACTGCTACAAGTGCAATAGAGGCAATGAGTTGAATCCAGCCGTGAATCGGCAAGGATATGTTCATATTAATAAAAAAAGCAAAAAGTGAGATGTTCCTTGTAACATTTTGGCTTTTGAATACAAATGTCATTGTTGGTCGCACCTATCTGATTTTTTCGAATATGATTTTACGCTTTTCGAGATAACTCAGGATAACGACCAAATTCTTTTTTTAAACATCAAAATTTTTAACCATGAAAACTGATGTATTCGGGGGCTGTAGGGCTCCTTCACTGATCGAGGATTGGTTTGACAACAATCATGTCGAAACCCAAAATCCCGTTTGTAGTTTGGTAGCCATGTGCTGCACCCGTCTGCCTCAGGACGTAAAACAAGAGTAGCAGTACCGGCTATCGGACTCGCAACAACTTTTCGAAAAAAGACTTGCCATTTTCATTCAGATGAAAACTGATCACTCCTTCCTTTTGCCTCCTGGCAATCAGGTCAAAGTTTTCCAATTCTGCAATAAAGTCAACCACCAGTTTTCTTCTCCGCAATTTTGACTGTTGAAAGATCGTCGAAATGTTGAGCACTTCATCCTGATCCCATTTTTCCAAAAGCAAATGTCCCAGGACCACTCTGGCGTGCGACATGGCCACTTCCATTTCGTACCTATCTAAGGTAGGACTGGGTTGCTCCTTGACTGGAATGGAAGAAATATTTCGTATGAAGGATAAAATATTGCGCCTCAGCGTATTGATCTCCTGGTTATAGGTATCCACATTGATGATGCCGCCTTCCCATTGTTTTTTGACAGCCTCATATCTGGCAGCTTGAATGATAAGGTCATCCAGACTTTCGTGGTCGGCAAAGTGTTCCGTGAGCAGCTCAATGGCCGTTTCCAGCTTGTCCTGTGCGACCAGGTTTCTGATTTCTTGTTTAAATCTTTCGAGGTTCATTTTCCAATTTACATAATCCCCAATAAAAATGGTACTTTTCGCTTGTTTTCAATAACAAATCCATGACCCCATTCTAAAAAAAGAACAGAAAGACACCTTGTCGCGATGCCTTTCTGCGGTAAAAACGAGTATTGATGCATTGTACCCTCTAGATATGCCCATACTCATTCATTTGTTTACGCCCATCCAGGCGCGTGGCTGCACCGGTCACCCCAGTGTAGCCGATCATGTCTTGATGGCCGAAGAACTATTGTCCTTATTTAGATCATTGCTCAAGACTACGCCTTAGTACTTTGCTACAAGCACTGGGGGCTCCAGTACATTAATTATGAACTTACATTTTGGATCGGTCGGTTTTATATGGATGAAGTCAAACCAGGCACAGGTACCATCTTTCAAGCAACATAGCTTTCCGGTGATAATCGTTTCGCAAGTTTCATTGGCCTCGCATTGCAGGGCGGGAAATTCATTACAGTAAAAGTCGTCGAGACAATCCTCGAAGGAATCGTAGCCTACGGGTGGCGTTTCGAAGTCATCAATAGGAGGAATGGGGCGGTCTTGCCGGTTAATGACATTGTTTGCCAAATCGGTGATTTCCAACGCCAGATTACTGCCTTTTCTCACGAGTCGAGTTTGGTAAACGACCAGTGCTTCCTCCGCTGATTTCTTTTCAGTATATAGGCCCAGGATCAAGGTGCCGTCCTCATTCATCTCCACTTGTTTACCAATGGCCTTGTTTTTATAAATGGTGGTCAGTTGGTCACCATCTTCCATGGCCTGAAAGGCAAATTCTCCCTGAATTCCTAGTTTATTAACGGCTTCCGCCAATGCTTCACGCGAACGGTCAATGGCACTGGGTTCGTTAACAACGGGTTCCTGACACGCTCCAAAAAGCAAGCAGGACAATAGCATCAATAATGAAAGTTTCTTTAGCATGTTTCAAAGGTTTTTTGGGTAAATTAATTTTTGTCAAAAACCAATATTCGGTCATCTTCGGTGCAGAGCCGCAACTGGTTATTCTTTGTACTGAAGGTGGTAGCAGACTGCAGGATGTTCATAAAGGTATTGGCCTGATTCATCACTTCTGGCTGACATAGAATCAAGGTGGTATTGATACTGTCGGCACTAAAATTGCAGTTTTCCTGGCTGAACACGCCGAAATAAGTATTGCATCCATCTCTGCCGGTAATTCTATTGTCTTCAAAACGCATGGTAATCTTGCCATTGCCCGGAGGGGTCACGGCAGTAGGGTCGAGGGCCGGGATAGTGGCATCTTCCGGTCCGTAGGCTGTCAATACCCATTCGTTATTGATGAGCGTGTCGCCATCACAATTACAGGCCCAAACGGTGGTCAGGCAGACCAGAAACAGTAAGGTGGTCAGTGGATTGAAAAAATTGGTGGTTTTCATTTTTGGAATTTTGAATGGTTAAAGTGTTCAATAACTATTTGAATCTTAGCTCCTTTTTGTATACAACCTGGCTCCCTTTTTTTAAAAAAAGTGGGCTAAATCTGCATTTGGCGCCAAATGTCAATCCTTTGGCATCTTTTGCAAAGCACGGAAGGCGTTAAACCCTGCATCTTTGTCGTGTATTAAAAAACAATATCATGAAATCACTGAAAACAGAAATCATCATCAATGCTCCAGCGAAAAAAGTTTGGCAAATTTTAATGGACTTTGGGGCTTACGCCGAATGGAATCCGTTCATCCGCTCGGTAAAGGGAAAAGCGGAGGTGGGCAGCCAATTGGTCAATACCCTTCACCTGGAAGGGCAAAAGCCTCAGGTTTTTAAACCCACGGTATTAGAAGTGAAGGAGGAGCAATCCTTCCAATGGCTGGGCCATTTGTTTGTCAAAGGACTCTTCGATGGAAATCATTATTTTAAACTGGAAACTATTGCTCCCAATAAAACACGCTTTATTCATGGAGAAAATTTTAGTGGTTTACTGGTGAGTCCGATTATGAAAATGATTGGTCAAAGCACCCTTCAGGGATTTGAAAAGATGAATGTGGCGCTCAAGGAAAGAGCGGAAGGGTAGGGTACTAGTTTTTTTTGGAAACGGCCGGTGTTTGCGATAAATACCGGGCAACTTCTTCAATCACATCACTAGCAAAAAGGCTGTGGCCAAAACCTTCGGTAGTGATCAGCTTTGCGTGCGGCCAGTTTCGATGGATGGCTTTAGCATCCTGAAATGGGGCGATGTCGTCCTGCAGATCGTGGATGATGAGGCCGGGTAAATTTAGATTGCCGGCCATTTGCTGAATAGAAAATGACTGAATGGGGTAGGCAAAACGCTTTTCAAAAACCTGCCCCATTTGTCTGATCAAACGTTCACTCAATCCAAGCGCCTTGCGATAAAGGTCTACCAGCTCGATCAATTCGGAGGGCGTTGCCAGTAATACCAATTCCTTTACAAATTCTGGCTGGTGTTTACTTAAATATAGTACACTGGCCATGCCTCCGGCGGAATGCCCAACGAGCGCGTCCGGAGGGTGTATCTCCAGCGCTTCCTTTACCACTTTTGCATATAATGGAACGGTGAACCGCTTGCCGGTGGAGTAGCCGTGTCCAGGTGCATCCAATGCCCAGATATCAAAATTTTGGTCTTGAAGCAAAGGTAAAAACGATTCCCAGCGTGCCGAATTGCTTTCCCAGCCGTGCAGGAGGAAGATACGCTTGCCCGTTCCCGGCCAGTGATACAGCTGTGTGGTTTGGCCGGCGAGGGTGACGGTTTGCCGTTCGGCAGTTTCCAGGATGCTGGTATCCATATCCTCGGGCCGACCGGAACGGGGTGTACAAAAAAGCACAAATGCCCAGCGCCCGGCAGTTTGAGGAGCGAGGTATGACAAGGTATTCAGGGTTGTACGGATCGTTTGTAGCAAAAGGTACTTCCAGGCTTTTCTCAACATAATCGGCAGGTTATTACCAAACAAACGGCAAAAGAACAAAAATAGTTTTTAGTGTTATGCCCAACCGAAAATGATTTGAAATTATCATTTCTAAAAACACTTTTGATTGCATATAAATTTATATTTGGGAAAATTGCCCTGGCGAATGTCCATATTTCCTAATTCAGTAATTTTAACAGATCATGTTTAGACGTTCATTTTTCAAAAAAATATCCTTAGGCGTTGTTGGTCTAAGTATTTTTCCATTTGTAAAAAGTAATGCTATGGATGAAGCTCGAAAGGCTAAAAAATTGAAAGGCACTTTTGTACACACCGTTTTCTTCTGGCTGAAAAACCCGGACAGTGAAGCTGACCGAAAGAAGTTTGAATACGAACTGACCACCTTTATCGATGATATGGAGATGATCGTTGGCAAACACATTGGTACCCCTGCCGGCACCAACCGCCCGGTAATCGATAGTAGTTATACCTATAATTTGCTGTTGACTTTCAAAAATCGGGAAGACCAGGATGCCTATCAGGATCATCCACGGCATAAGAAATTTATAGACAATGCCAGTGACTTGTGGGAGAAGGTAGTGGTTTATGATTCGGTGAGAATGTGAAAATAAAATCATCCCGAAGCGATCTTCGGGATGATTTTTCTATTTTAGGTGGTTTGTTTATAACCTAAGGCCAGGCCGACGATACCTCCGGTGATCGCAGCTACCACGGCGGCAACAACGATGTCAATTAGTACCTGTTGTAGGCTGACAAAATTGTACATCGAGAACATGGAAAAGTCAACCCAGGCAGCCACCAGGGCTCCGATAAGAGCGCCAGCCTGTGCGCCCGTCATAAATGTAGAGATATTGGCCCATCTGCCGAAAATCAGTGCCAGCAAAAGACCAAATAGCAGGCAGCTCAATGCCATAGCCCACATTTCCATGGGATCCTTAGCCACGGCAGCGGGCGACTCAAAGACACTGCCTAATAGAATGCCATAGACCAGCCAGCCCAGGAAGAAATAAGCTACGCCTCCTGCGAGGCCACCGAGTAAAATTTTGTTGGTATTCATCTTGTTTTGGTTTAGGTGAAAATTTAAACGTTCTTTGACAAATTTTGTGGTCAAGCTAAAAGGTCAATCATAAGCGCTGTCAAGAAGCGTTGATAGGCCTTTTCGATTGACTCTGAATCACGAAATTTGTCAAAGAACCAAGTTAAATTAGCTTACCCAAGGTATTACTTTTTGCGCTAAAGACCAAATAGTTTTACTATCAAACAAATATGTTTATTTTGTAAATATTTTCTTTCCCTTATGAACTACAAAAAAACATTATTTTCTCTGACCTTTTTGGCAATGTCTTTCTTTGTAGCAATGGGCCAGATTACTGACTTTGCACCAGGTAAAGCATCACTTGTCAATGACCTGGATCAATCTTTTGAAGCCTACAAATCAATGGCCGTCGACATCTGGGACTGGGCAGAACTGGGCTACCAGGAAACGCGCAGTAGTCAGCGATTGCAGGAGGCCCTTCGGAAGGCTGGGTTCAAGGTAGAGGCTGAAGTAGCAGGCATTCCTACGGCCTTTGTTGCGACCTATGGAAGCGGACAACCAATCATCGGAATACTGGCGGAATACGATGCACTGCCGGGTCTTAGCCAACAGGCAAAACCCGAAAAAATCCCTGACCCAACCCGAGAAAATGGTCATGCCTGCGGGCACCATCTGTTTGGGGTTGCCAGTGTAGCCGCCGGTATTCAACTGAAGGAAATGCTGCAAAAAGAGAAGCGCAGTGGTACGATTCGGGTATACGGCACACCGGCCGAGGAGGGCGGTTCCGGTAAGGTATATATGGTGAGAGATGGATTGTTTGACGATGTGGATGTTGTGCTGCATTGGCATCCATCCAGCAGCAATACGGCGAATCCATCCAGCTCGCTGGCCAATATCTCCGCCAAGTTTCGTTTCCACGGTATTTCTGCACATGCTGCCGGTTTTCCGGAACGAGGGCGTTCTGCTCTTGACGGGGTGGAGGCCATGAATATGATGGTCAATCTGATGCGCGAGCACATGTCCACAGAAGCACGCATTCACTATGTCATTACCGATGGTGGCAAGGCTCCCAATGTTGTGCCCGATTTTGCGGAGGTCTACTACTACGCCCGCCATCCCGATCCGGCGGAGGCCAAACGCATTTTTGAACGCATCGTAAAAGCGGCGGAAGGTGCTGCTCTGGGCACCGAAACTAAGATGGACTACGAAATTATTGGTGGGGTATACAACTTATTGCCGGTGGTATCACTGGCGAGATTAATGCATCAGAACTTGACGGTTATTGGCGGAGTCATTTACAGCCGTGAAGAAATTGCTTTTGGGGAGAAGATTCAGGCGACTTTTGGTAATACAAGTTTTCCCCCCATTGACGATGCCAGCTATATCCATCCGTTTGTCAATGAATCTTTTCGGAAAGGTGGCGGTTCCACCGATGTAGGTGATGTGAGCTGGACGGTCCCTACGGTGGGCCTTCGCGTAGCCACCTGGATTCCAGGAACCCCTTCGCACAGCTGGCAGGCCGTAGCCTGTGGTGGAACAGATATTGGTTATAAAGGAATGATGGTGGCGGCCAAGACCCTGACTGCTACCGGCTATGATCTTTTTCATGACCACAAATTGATTGAAGCTGCCAGAGCAGAATGGGAGGCCGCCCGTGGCAGTGCTTTTAAGTACGAAGCACTGATTGGCAATCGGCCACCGGCGTTGGATTATCGGAATTAACCCTTCGGTTTATACCGCAATTGTACCAGACCGCTATCATAGGTTTTACAATCGATCAGGTCCAGAGCCAGGCGACCATCAAGGTGTTCAAATAGGGGTTTTCCACCACTCAACACGATGGGATGTACCGAAACCAGGTACTCATCGATCCAACCGGCATTGATAAAGGTGGTAATGAGGCTGGCACCGCCAAACATCCAGATGTCTTTACCGGGTTGGTTGCGAATTTCATTGACCTGTTTTTCCAGATTGCCGCCGATGAGGTTCCAACCGGGTTCAACGGAGGTCAGGTTATTGGAAAAGACATACCGCTTGTTATCTGCAAAGCTGTTGTCTCCCATTTCAAGCAGCAACTGGTAAGACTTTCGACCGTAAAATATGGTGTCAATGCTGTCCAGAAATTCGGTCATGCCATAATCCTGATCGGTAAAACACCAGTCAAATGCCCCATCAGCGTCTTCGATCATGCAGTCGAGGCTGGTAGCCAGGTTGAGGATAATCTTTCTCATATCTGATATTTTAGACCAAAGTAAATGACTTTTTTGCTAACTGTTTCCCATTCACCTGAATTTCTATGGCGTGTGCACCGGAGTAGTACACTCTCGTACTGATGGGGCGGAAGGACTGCGTTTTTTTAAACGCTACACTTTCGCCGGGAACAAGCTTCTTTTTAGCTAGTTTGAAAACTTTGGGTTTCTGCTCGCCATTAGCTTTCATAAAATAGACCAGGTAATCAATCATCAGATTAACCGGCTTTTTCTCCCGGGAAGTCAGGCGGAAGGAAAAGCTGAGTTTTTCACCTTTTTTCACCTTTTCATCAACTTCGAAATCACTGATTTGTATATCAACATCGGGAGGATAGCCCAAAAGGGCCAGTACTTCGGTATGGCCATCCTTGATGAGGGTGCGGGCAGCGTGTTTGATGATCCACTGGGTATCGGGATTGTCGATTTTGCTCCAGCGGTTGAGCACTTCCACCACGATTTCGGGATTGTCCTTGGCAATGTCGTTTAGGTTGTTGGCCACCGAGCGGCGCACGTAGAGTTCTGGGTCTTCCTTTAGCTTTTCCAGCAAGGCAATCACCGGTTCTGGGTCTTTTTGAAACTGCGGCAGCCGCGAGGCCCATGGCAATCTTGAGCGGGTACCTTCGGAGACCAGTCGGCGAATGTGGAGATTGTCATCCTCCGTCCATTGGTGCAACAATGCCATCATCTTTTCCGGATAGCGGCTGATGAATGGGCGAATGGCAAATTCGGAGGTGAACCGTTTAGTTATTTCGTACAAGGCCGTGACTGAAAGGTCAAAATGCTCCAACCCGTAGTGTTCCACAAACTTAGCATGTGGCCAGTAATAAAACGAACTGTAATCGCCTTCTTCACTCGGACCGTTTTTTTCCGGACCGAAGCTTTGCAGGAGGATCTTAATGGCTGATGGATAATCAGCAGGCAGAAAGTCGGCCATTTGTTCCGTCACCCAGTGTGCCCGCTCGCCAAAACTGAGCGGATCAAGCGCGGCAGTGACCCTTTTTTCAAAGTTCTTTGCGTCAAAATCGGGCCAGGCCGTTTTTAAATCTGCGGCAATTCTGGCGATCATCTTTGGGTTGATGATTTCTTTCAGCTTAAAGTTCTCTTCCATGCAGGAAAGGTACAAATAATTTTAATTTTATAAAATTAAAATTATTTGTACCTAATATGATTTAATGCACCACAAACAAGACGCTTTGTCGTTGTTCTCGCATCTGCATTTGGGCTGCATAGGTGCCAGCCGGTAGTTTGCCAACAAATAGAGGTTGTCCAGACCATTGGTAATTTCCGACTTGTTGGCCAAGTGGATCATAAATTGAAATCGCTTGCAGGGATTGATCAGCGGGCAAATTCCAAACGGATAAATAGCCCTCATGGTAGCTCAGGTAAGGCTTTGTCGTCGGCGTCTCTACAGGATCTTCAACATCAACCGTCAGGCAGGTGGTTGGTGTATAAGGTACCGATGCCAGTCCATTAGCTCCGACAATCCACAGGCGGCTTTGACTATCCACCAGCAGTTCGAAAATCACGCCGGGGAAGCTATCTTCCTCCGGGAGATCGTAAAAGGTCCACTCACCCTGGCAGTATTTGGCAATCTGGGCAATGCCATCTTCCTTTTCGCCGCCAAGGAGGATATTGCCGTTGACATCCACGTGCACATCCCAGTAGGAGGTGCCCACTTCCGGACCGGTATAGCTGACCCAGTCCTGCCAGGCAGTACCGTCAAAGGTTTTCATGACGATAGCGTCCTCAGTTTTACCGGCAATAAACAGGGTGCCATCCGGCAATTGATCTATGAGGTGGTAGCCACCATAGATTTCCGGTAGATTGTCGCCATCCAGAAAGTGAAAAGCGGTCGACTCGCCATCGGCTATTCGGAAAACACAGGGTTGATCCACAATTCCGGATTCAATACCGATACTATAGGTGCCGGAAATCCAAACGGTATTGTCACTATCAACAAACACCTTGCGCATGCCGCCGTGGAAGCACTCCTGGCGGTCGTATGTTTCCCAGGTGGTCCCATCAAAAGATTGCAGTGTGGTGGTCCAAAGCACATTATCGTGGTCGATGCCTACGCCAAAGACCGAATTGGATATCAGACCGGAGTTGCCGGTATAATAATTGGTGACCGTCTCGCCATCCCAGCTGGAGAGGCCAGCGGTATTGCCGGGCGACAGCCAAAGGGTGCCGTTTTGATCTACTATGAGGTCGCGGCCAAAGAAGAAGAAATTGACTCCGGTATTGCCTTCGTTGTACAACGACCAATCGGTATTATCGTATTCACGGAAGTAAGATTCCGGGGCACCACCACCGGCAAAGATATGGCCATTGGGTGCTTCGGCCAGGGCCCCAAACCAGCCGTCGATATCGGTGTGGTGGAAGGTCCAGTCGTCATTAGCGGATTGGGCTCGGAGGCCAATGAAACACATCATGGATAGCGCAAAAGCGGTAAAGATTTTCATAGCTGTAGTTTTTTTCCCAAAAGATAGGTAATTGTTGGGAAAGAGCCGAGAAAATGATGGGTAGGTTTGGATGTAGGTGGCAGTGAATCAAAACGAGGAAGGCGCATGAAATGCTGCGATTTATTATTTCCATAGTTTTTCCTAAGAATTGAAGGATAAGAGCTGACAGTATTTTTAATAAAAATCTATTGAGCTCTACCGAACCGCCTCAAAAGCCAGATCCAATTTACTTTGCACACTATAAGGCGTTACATCTCCCAGGCGGAGTTTGAGTACCACTTCGAGGCGGAATTCCTCTCCACTCATCAGGTTGCGTACGTTTTGCAGGCCAGGGAGGAAGTCGATCTTGGTATTGGCGCGGCCGTTTAGCTGGTCGATGTAGAAGACGGCGTCGAGCTCGGGGCGGCAGTCGGTGCCCACCTCACAAACGCGCACTTCGGCTTCCTGTACGTAGAAGTATTCGCCGCCGTCCTGTGAAGTGATGGTGGCTGAGACTGGATAGATGCCCTTAACAATCGACTCTTCCACCTCATTTTCCTGGAGGTAGTCCTCAAAATTGGTGGCCAGCAGGGGAAACTCGAATACCAGCGAAAGGCTGCTGCCCACTCCGGGGGGGATTTCGAAGGTCAGATTGGGATAAATCATCTGAAAGATACGATCGCGGGGAGCATCGCGGCAGCCGGTGGCCAACAGGATGGTGGTCAGCAGGAGAGAGAAGAGGATGGATGTATTTTTCATTAAGAGGTCATTTTATTGTTTAAATGGAAGCAATGGAAGTATTGGATGAAATGTAGGGCAGTCTGTTTTAATGCCGGTCTTCCAAGTTATGAACGGCAAAATTAGGTTTTTTTATATCGTGGAGTAGGATAAAGTAGGAATTCGACTTCCTAGTAAGGATAAGATAGTCGTAGTGATACTCTTAGTTGGGCGGTCCGAACAAGGATTAAGGTAGTCTACTGATGGCCATTTGCTGGCGTTAGAGGATTTTCGGTAGGGTATGATTGGAACTTTCTTCAACGGCAAACCAGCTAAGGCCAATGGGGGCGCTTGTGGTAAAATAGGAGGACTGGTTTTAGGGATAGACGTTATTCGCCTTCACTGTTGGGAATAGACCTACACCGATCTGATACAGTACAAAACGCTTGAAGCATGTACTGCGCCCCAGGTAGGGATAGTAACCGACCCGAGGTACTCGGGTGCCCGCAGGGCCGAAGCGGTGCATAGCCCGGCGCGCCATAGTGGCCTCAGCCACGAAGGTGGGGCCTGCATAATAAAAAATGGCACAAGTTTGAATTAAGTCAATTACCTACTGAAAAGACCTGCCGGGAACAACTTTGATTATAAAATGAAAGAAATCGGCAAAAGTATCTGCTTATTTCAAAATATCCCTATATTTCGCTGAGACAAAAACGAAAACAGATGGGCGAACAAAGAGTTACGCTGGTGGAAAGCGAAGAAATGATGCACAATTTTATTCGCAATCTACTCAAGGATGTACAGGCGCTGGAATATATGCTGAAGAACGACTGGGTGGAGGATGATGTGATACGAATTGGAGCGGAGCAGGAAATGTGCCTGGTTGACCATAAAACGCTGAAACCGGCTCCGGTGGCGGTAGATGCACTGGAAAAGCTGAAAAAATACAAATGGATCGATAGTGAATTGGCTCGCTTCAACCTGGAGACCAACCTGACGCCACGGGTGTTTAAGGGTAACTGCCTGAGCAAGATGGAGCAGGAGCTGGTGACCAACCTGGAAAAGATCAAAGTCAAAGTCAAAAAGCTGGATGCAGATCTGATCCTTACGGGAATACTGCCCACGCTGCGCAAATGGGACCTGGAGATGCACAATCTGACACCAAAACCCCGCTATTTTGCCCTGATGGAATCGATCAATAGTCAATTGATTGGTAATGCTTACGAGCTGCGGTTGGCGGGCATCGATGAGTTGCTGGTGAAGCACGATTCTCCCTTACTGGAGGCTTGTAATACGAGCTTTCAGGTGCACCTACAGGTGACCCCGGGCAGTTTTGTGAAGATGTACAACATTGCCCAGACGCTGGCCGCTCCGGTGATGGCCATTGGGGCGAACTCACCGATTGTTTTTGGCAAGCGCTTGTGGCATGAGACGCGTATAGCTTTGTTTCAACAGGCGCTGGATGTACGCACCACGCACGACCACATGCGGGAGCGCAGTCCGAGAGTGAGCTTCGGTTCCGGCTGGCTGGACAAATCGATTATGGAAATCTATAAGGAGGACATTGCCCGCTTCCGGGTGCTGCTCAGTGCCGAAACGGAGGAGGATTCCTTTGATTTGATTGCTCAGGGCAAGGCGCCCAAACTCAAGGCATTACAGGTACACAATTCAACGGTTTACCGCTGGAATCGGCCTTGTTACGGCATCAGTGATAACGGCAAGCCACACCTGCGCATTGAAAACCGCGTATTGCCCGCTGGACCGACGGTGGTGGATGAGGTGGCCAATGCGGCCTTCTGGCTGGGTGCGATGGTGGGTATGGCGGAGAAATATGAGGACATCCGCGAGAAGATTTCGTGGGAAGATGTGCGTGATAACTTTGGCAAGGCGGCCAAATTTGGCATTGATAGCCAGTTTACCTGGTTTAAGGATAAGAAAATAGGTGCTTGTGAGCTGGTACTAAAGGAATTGCTTCCGCTGGCGCGCCGCGGATTGCAACTGCAGAAAGTGGATGATGCTGACATCAAGAAATACCTGGGTATTATTGAGCAGCGAGCTAAGCATCATATGAATGGTGCACGTTGGCAGCTGCGGGCCTTCACCCACCTGATCAAGGAGGTGAACCGCGATGAGGCGCTGACGATCATGACCAATTCGATCATCAAAAACCAGACGAAGGGACTGCCCGTGCACAAGTGGGAATTGCCGATGGTCAAGGACCTGACGGATTATAGTCCAACGAAACTGCTGGTGGATGAATTGATGGAAACGGACCTTTTTACGGTGCACGAAAATGACCTGATCGACTTTGTGGCCGAGATGATGGATTGGCGGAAAATTCGCTACATGCCGGTAGAGGATACCAAGGGTAAACTCTGTGGATTGATTACCTCCAGGCTGCTACTTCGACATTTTACCAACCAGAACCGGATGGAGGTCAATAGTGAGAATGCCGTTCGTGATATCATGATTAAAAACCCGATTACAATCTCTCCAAAAGCCACGATGATGCAGGCCATGTATCTGATGCGAGACAATAAGATTGGCTGCCTGCCGGTAGTCAAGGATGAAGAATTGATTGGCATCATTACGGAGATGGACTTCCTGCGGGTGTCGGGAAGGCTGATGGACCGGCTGGATAAAACGAAGTGAGTTTTTTTTAGTTTAGAGTTTAGTGTGTAGCGTTTAGAGGATGGGCACGCTTGGGTATTTTGCAGATTCTTTTGTTTTGGGAATTCTGCTTTTATATGGATGGAGTTTAAAGGTTAATGGTTAAAGGTTAGGTGGAGGAGGCTGTTGATACAGTGGAGGCGGTTTAGAAAGTGTAGAGTTTAGGGGTTTAGAGTTTAGAGAGGGGAATAGCTGATCATCCTGCAAATGCTTTTATTTTGATGGGGTTTAAAGGTTAATGGTTAAAGGTTAGGTGGAGGAGGCTGTTGATACAGTGGAGGCGGTTTAGAAAGTGTAGAGTTTAGGGGTTGTTGAATCTAATTAAGTCGTGCTATACCAAGTCCAGAAAAGTCGTGTCAACTCGATCCTTATGATGAAAAGGAATTTGGAGTTGAAAATTTGGTATAACAAAAGATTTAGCCGAGTCTCCCATTAGATTGGATTTGTTTAATCCTTTAATGGGATGCATAGCGATCAAAAGTTCTTTGTCATTTTGGAACAAAAGATGTTGGCAATTCGAGCAGAATGAAATTTCAAGTTCTTCTTTAGGTCGACCATGCTTTATATAATAAGATTGTCCACCAAGGAAAACCATTTTATTTCCTGCCACCTTGCGATACCATTTAGCTTTGGCTAAAAATTGATAAATGCGATTCAGCTCAATTAATTGAGTTTCCCGTTGAAGGCAATAGAATCGCTTGGAATGTTTAGCCTCCGGCATAGCTATCAGAGGGGCTTGATTGGCGCAACTTCTGCTAGGAATTTGATAGTTCAGCGCCTGCTTTCTTTTTTGACATTTGTCAAAGAGCTGTTTCCAATTTTTGAAAGGCGTTTTGCCTTTAAGAATTTGATTGTACAAAATCTCGTGTGCCCGCTCTACTGCTGCTTGATCTGTAGGTTGATGCACTCTAGAGTGGATTAATTCTATACCTAAGCCAATCAACCATAAATGCAGGCGAGTGGGGAAAGGTGATTTTGAGTTATTCTCATTGAAAACACTAGCATGATCGGCCTGAACTACTTTGGGTAAACCAAAGCTTAAAAAGCCTAATCGAAGCCCTCGTTGATACTGATCTGTATTGGGATGCCCCTTCATCGAGCTAATCGGAGCAGGAAAACAGCTGACATAGCTATGGCTATAAATATCTTTGATATCAAGCAAAGCAATGGCTCCTAGATCTGCTACCCATTCATTACCTCGTCCATCTAATTGCCAAAGATCATGAGGGGCTTGTACTTGAAGCCGGTCCGGTTTTGGCAAAGCACTATGATGCTCGTAAGACTTAGTCAGACCTTGTTCTTTTAAATAAGCAGCAAGACTACTTCTACAAGGTAAACTAGAGGCTTCATAACCATATCTATGGATTAATTCAGCTAAAATACTGTGGGAACCATAACCAGGTTCTTCTTCTCGTATTTCTTTGATTAATTGCCGTATTTGCTCGGGGTAACTACACAATTTCCCCGAAGCCGGTCGGCCCATAGCGCTATGTAAGGAGCCCCTTTTTTTAGGTGCTGCACCCATTTGCGAACAGTACGGACTTTCATAGACAGCTGTTCTGCTATCTGTTTTGATGTCTTGTCTTGCTTCATTAGGGCCTGTATCTGGCGCTTTTGTTCCAAACTTGTAACTTTCATTTGCCTCTTTTGGCAAATATAGGGGTGACACGACTTTTCTGGACTACCCCTAGCACGACTTAACTGGATTCAACAGGGGTTTAGAGTTTAGAGAGGGGAACAGCTATTTATCCTACAGATGCTTTAGTTCTTGGAATCCTGCTTTTTTTGGTTAAAGGTTAAAGGTTAGGGGGCGTGGTAGTCGGTTTAGATGGGAATTGGCATCGTTAGAAGTTTCGGCGTTCGAAGGTCGATGTTACAAACATCTCCCGAGCGAGGTTTGAAAAAGTGATGGGTGAAGTGGTGATGAGTAAAGGGGTGATAGGTGATGTCATCGATGGCCTCCTCTCTAAACTCCTACACACTAAACTCTACACTAGAATAATCCTGTTAATTCTATAATTCTGAAAATCCGGCTTTAATTCTGCTTACTTCCTTACCTGCCCATTTCCTTTCACAATCCATTTATAGCTGGTGAGTTCACGAAGGGCCATGGGGCCGCGGGCGTGGAGTTTTTGGGTACTGATGCCTATTTCCGCGCCGAGGCCAAACTGGGCACCATCGGTAAAGGCGGTGGAGGTGTTGGCGTACACCACGGCGGCATCCACCTCGTTGAGGAATTGTTGCATGGTGGCGGCATCCTCGGTGATGATGGCCTCGCTGTGGCGGGAGCTGTGCCGGGCGATGTGTTCCAGGGCTTCATCCAGGTTCTCCACGGTTTTTACCGACATTTTCATGGATAAGAATTCTGTTCCGAAGTCTTCGGCTTTCGCCAAATGTAGGAGTGGGCCAGGGTAATGGCCTTCCAGTTGCTCGTAGGCACTCTGGTCGGCAAATACTTCACATTTGTGGACAGTGCCGAGGCGTTTGAGTAAGGTTGGCAAATCCTGTAAGCGATGTTGATGAATGAGCAGGGTATCCAGCGCATTACAAACGCTAACGCGTCGAGCCTTGGCATTTTCGATGATGGCTTTTCCCGTTTCCAGATCGGCTGCTGCATCATAATAGGTGTGTACGATTCCTGCGCCCGTTTCGATGACTGGCACCCGTGCATTGGCTCGAACAAAGTCGATCAAACCCTGGCTTCCTCGGGGAATGATGATATCGACGTAGCGATCGGCATTAAGGATGTGGGGTAGGGCTTCCCGTTCGCTGGGAGCCAGGTAGCAGATGTGCTCCAGGTTGCGTTTGGCCAGCACCTGGTGAATGAGTTTGACAATAGCTATATTGGAATATTGGGCATCGCGGCTGCCTTTTAGTACGGTGGCATTACCAGATTTGAGGCAAAGGGCAAACACGTCAAACGTCACATTAGGCCGGGATTCAAATACGATGCCGATCACACCCAGCGGCACGCCGACACGCTTTAGTGCCAGCCCATTATCGAGGGTACGTTCTTCCAGTGTAACGTGCAGGGGCGACGGCAATTCGGCCACTTTCCGCAAATCTCCGGCAATACCTTCCAGCCGCTGAGCATTGAGCAACAGGCGGTCGTATTTCGGATTGGCGGGGTCCATGCGATCGAGGTCCTTTTGATTTTCCGCAAGGATGTAGTCTTGTTGGCTTAAAGCCAAATCTGCCAATTCATTTAAAATACTGTTGATTTCCTGATCGGAGAGCGTCACCAGCTTACGACTGGCTTGCTGCACTTGTTGCAGGTTAGCGAGGATGGTTTGCTCCAAATTTGCCGTGTTGGTTGCCATGCTTTATAGGATTTGAAGCGGACAAAGATACGGCTTTTAGTTTAGAGTTGAGACAGTTTAGCGTTTAGGGGTGTAGCGTTTAGAGAAAGGATAAAGCTATTCATTCTGCAAATTCTTTGGTTCTGGGAATTCTGCTTTTTTTTGGTTAAAGGTTAAAGTTTAGGCGGTTGAGGTCTATGTTGCAAATATTTCCCGAGCGAGGTTTGTCGGCCAAAGAGTCAAAGAAAAACGGGAGGGCTTGAGGGCCGCTCCCGTTCGATATGACATTTACAAATACGTTCTATTACAATGACCAGGTGGCTCCGACATCTGCCAGTGGAATACAGGCTTGGTATTCTCCGGGAACAGGGTCGTAGGCCAGTACTTCGGTGCCGATTTTCTCGGAGGTGAAATAGCCAAGCAGTGCCAGATTCTTTAGTTTGTGCATGAAGGGCCAGTAGGGATCTTGATCGACGTCTGCCCCGGTTTGGCTCATCACTTCGGCTTCTACCTTTTTTCTGGTTTCCTCATCAACGGTATTCATTAGCGCCAATTGTTCTTCGGCGCTAAGGCCAACAAAATTCTTGCTGTGCTCCGATTGAGCACGCTCATCCATCATGGCCAGGCCGCTCTTGAATTTTTCCTGATCCTCAGGTTCGTACCATTCTTTTACCATCAGGTCAATAAAGGCAGGCACGCCCAACTCGGCAGCACCCGGTGTCTCTGTAGCTGGGAGCATTACATCGATCATAGCAGTGACCTGATCGGCTTGTTCCTGACTCAGATACTGTGGTGTCCACTCCGGGCCAGTGGGCTCCGGCTGGCAGCCCTGCATCACGCCCGCAATCACGGAGGAGGATAGGGCATATCCGGTAAAGAGCATGGTTCTTTTTATGGCTTCTCTGCGATCCATAATAGTATTTTTTGGGCCAATTCTAGGAAGATAGTTTAGAGTGTAGGGTTTAGAGTTTAGAGTGAAACCCTACTATCTTCCCTAGTTTGGCGATTGTTTTACAAATTCATTTTTTTCAATTCCTGTACTGCGTAGTCAGCCGCGCGTGCGGTTAGGGCCATATAGGTCAATGACGGATTTTGGCAAGCTGCTGAAGTCATACAGGCGCCATCGGTCACAAAAACATTGGGTACTTCATGGAGTTGGTTCCATTTGTTGAGTACACTTGTCTTTGGATCGCGGCCCATACGAGCAGTACCCATTTCGTGGATACCCAATCCGGGGTACGACCGGGCATCAAAGGTTTTGACGTCTGTGAAACCGGCGGCTTCCAGCATCTCGGCGGCCGAATCCTGCATATCTTTACGCATGGCCATTTCATTTTCCTTAAACTCACAGTCAAAGGTAAAGGTTGGCTGGCCCCACTTGTCGCGAACCTCTTCATTGAGGGTCACTTTGTTTTCATGGTAAGGCAAACATTCGCCGAAGGCGCCCAATCCCATCTGCCAGGGGCCGGGCATCACCAGTGCATCCTTAAATTCAGCTCCCATACCCGTTTCCAGTTCTTTCACTCCACGCATCCAGTTGGTGCGGCTGGCGCCACCCTGATAGCCGTAACCACGCACAAAGTCTTTGCGCTCACTGGCCTTATCAATATTTTGGAAACGCGGCAGGTAAATGCCTCCGGGACGGCGACCTTTGTAATATTTATCATTAAAGCCATCATAAGTGCCGCTTGCGCCGCAGCGGAAATGGTGGTCCATCAGGTTGTGCCCCAACTCACCACTGGCATTACCCATACCATCGGGAAATTCATCCGACTTGGAATTCATCAGGATGAAGGTCGATCCCAGGGCGGAGGCGCAAAGGAAGACGATCTTTGAGTAGAACTCCGTGGTTTCATTGGTTTCCGCATCAATAATACGGACTCCGACGGCACGTTTCTTTTCTTTATCGTAAATGATGGAATTAACAATAGAGAATGGACGCAGGGTCATATTGCCGGTCGCGTCAGCGGCGGGAAGGGTAGCGGAGTTACTGCTAAAGTATGCTCCATAAGGACAGCCCCGGATGCAGCGGTTACGCGACTGACATTTTCCGCGATTGCCATGAATGGGTTGTGGATCGGTCAAGTGGGCCACCCGACCCTGGGTCATGACCCGGCCGTTGAAGTTTTTGGCAATACTTTCCCGAAGGTGTTCCTCAACGCAGTTGAGGCCAAAAGGCGGCTGAAATTGTCCATCTGGTAATTGCGACAGCCCTTCTTTGATACCACTAATACCGGCAAAACGCTCTACGTAATCATACCAGGGAGCCACATCGGCATAACGAATGGGCCAGTCTACGCCAAAGCCATCTTTAGCATTGGCCTCAAAGTCCATTTCGCTCCAGCGGTAGGAGTGGCGTCCCCACATGATTGAACGACCGCCAACATGGTAGCCGCGCATCCAGTCGAAGCGCTTCACTTCGGTGTAAGGATTTTCGAGGTCATTGACAAACCAGTGCTTGGATTCTTCGCGAATGGTATAGCCGGTACGGCTTTGTTTTGGGTATTTCTTGAGTTCTTCCTGGGAGACGTATCCCTTCATTTCAAAGTCCCAGGGATCCATATTGGCAGTGGGATAGTCCAAAACGTGGCGAACATTGCGTCCCCTTTCCAGTACCAGGGTGTTGAGGCCTTTTTCGCAAAGCTCTTTGGCTGCCCAGCCGCCACTGATACCCGAACCCACTACAATAGCATCGTAGGTATTTTCTTCTTTACCTTGTGAATTAAAGTACATGAGCAATTTTTTTAACAATTGGAATAATATGGTCGTTGGGGGAGAATCAATGCCTTAGGGCTATAACGAGATTAACCCGAAAATGGCAATATAATTTTAGCAGTTGCTAAACTATCAAAAAATAATTTTACAAAAGACAGATAAAAGCACTTTATTTTCGAGAAAGTGTAAAAATGACGCTTTCTAAAGATTTTGACAGTTTTACTACAGAAGCGGCACAAGGATATACGCCAACAGGTTATTTTTTTACTGCTTTTGAAACCGAGCTCTTGCGATAGATATGAATTATTGATATCTTATTGCGCAAAAGCAGGTTAAACCACTTCTCTATCAATTACAATCCAATCCCCAAAGAAGTGGGCCCGACACTGCGGCACACAACGCTCTAACGCCCCTAATCATGCTAATTCGATGAATGCCTTCAGGTGCCGCCTGAAGCAATCGAGACTTTGTGTCGCTTAGTGTATGAATGACTTCCTCTGTTCATGCATGTACTTCATACAAATAGAGACGGATACTGAACTTTGTTGTGAAAGGGTGATGAAACAATAGTCACTCCCGGTCCCCTTTGACGAGTATCAGTTTACATCCCTTCCACTCCCGCTGGATCTCCCAGAGGTAGTTGGAACTGAGATAGTTCCAGGGTTCGGTTTCGCACAAGATTACTTTTTCGCCTCTTGCAAAAGTGGGTGGAATTTCCGGAATTTCCGGCAAAACACCGGGCTGGGGTGTGTGTAGCATTTTGTCCTTAATCTGGTATCCTTGGTGATTGTACAAAGTTTGGTAAAAGACCACATGACCATTATAATAAGGATGCAAAATGGTTAATTCTTTTTCTTCTGGGATGGTGCGCAGGAAATCGCGGTAGTCCATTTTTTCCTTGAGGAAACCCTGGTGTTCAAAGACGTAGACCTTCTCAATAATCCGGCGGTAGGGTAGGGTGAAAATGGTAAAAGACAGCACGATAAATAAGGTCCGGCGCAACCAGGGACGCGACAAATGCAGGTGCGTCCGCAAGCCTTCATAGACTTCTTCAATTAGCAGGCCTACCAGCAGCGATATACTTGGTAAAATGGGCATAAAATACCAGGTCAGCTTGGTTTGTGCAAAAGAAATAACCCCAAAGAACAGCACAAAATTGATGGCGAGCAAAGTCGTAATCCTGCGCAGGTTACTTTGTAAAAAGCCTACCAGAAATGCCAGGGGAACGACATAAACCCAGGGCGAATAAAGGTCAAATTTGAAAATCGACTTGAAATAGAATAAAAAGGGCTGCGCCTGTCCTTCCTTGGCCTCAAAATAGCGGCCACCAAGTTCGTTTTCCCAAACGGCCTGCAAATACCCGGGATTGACCGCTTCGCGCAAGAAGTAGTAGCCGAGCAACGCTCCCACTACTGCCAGCAAAGTCCAGTAGGTTTGTTTGCTTGTCAGCAAAGGGAGCATTTCGCCCCGCCATAGCGCGTAGACCAGCAAGGCGGGCAAAAAGAAAAAACCGGCAATGCCTTTGGTGAAAGCGGCAAGAAACACGAACAGTCCGGTAAGGTATAACAACTGTGGTCGCCGGTCTTCCAGATAGCGGTAGAAGGAGAGCAAATAAGCCGTTTGCCATAAGGCCAGCAATGCATCGTAATCCCCGGAGATGGCTCCGTGACTCTCGATGTAAATATCGCTGGTCAGCAGCACCAATCCGGCAAAAAAACCGGCAAATGGTCTTTTTAAGACCTTTTGGGCAAACCAAACCAGCAGAAAAACCGTAGCTGCGCCCGCCAGTGCCGAGGGCAGGCGTACCGCCAGCTCATTGTAGCCCACTATTTTCATAAAGATCGCCTGTAGCCAGACCAATAGTGGCGGTTTGGTTCCCCACATATCGGGTGCACCACCAAAATGCGGCACCAGCCAGTGGCCATTGGCCGCCATCTCCAGTGCATTCACGCCCCGCCGGGATTCATCCCACAGGCGCAGCGACAAGCTACCCAGGTGCAGAAACAAGGGAAAGTAACAAAGAAGAGCAAAGACCACTCCTCCAATTACCGGCCAGAAACGAAATTTTGACATGCAGATCGTTTGTGGCTGGAAAGATAGGGAGAATCTAATGATTGCGGTAATTGAGTTTGGTGGAAAGGGGGTTAAAGTTTAGGCGGGGGAGACGGTTTAGAGTTTAGAGGAGGGAACAGTTGATTATCCTGCAGATGTTTTTGTCTAGGGAGTCTTTGTTTAGAGTTTATGGGGTTTATGTCGGTTTATGATGTTTATCGTTTAGGCGGGGGAGACGGATGAAGCTTGTAAAAACTAGCTTGTTTCTCGAAGCCACTAGGACATGGGGCTATGGGAGTTAAAAAGGTTTACGCCAATACAGTGAATGCTAGAAATATGGCCTAACATTAACAGGAATGGGGTATTTACATATATTAAAGCAGGAGTCATTTTTAATGTTTAACTTACCAAAGTTTCCAATTTTAATATATGAAAAAAGATAAGAAGATTCTAGGTGAAAATCGCAAAAATGATCTTGAGGACATCGGTCATCCGTCTGCAAAAGCACTCACCATACTAGCAGCAGATTTGTTGTTACTACCCGGATCGGGATCAATTGTGGGTTTGTTGTTTGATACGGCTTTTGCTACTCCAGCCGTAAAGAGGTTACAAAAAGCATTAGCTTTACTTTCTGACAAAATTGCAAGTTTAGATGAGGTTGTCAATAATGGAAAATTCAATATTGATAATTTGAAGGAGAATGAAGAATTTATATCATTATTTGCTCAAATAGTACCATCAATGATCAAAACCCATAGGGAAGAGAAGTTAAGGTATTTAGCAAATGCTCTTATAAATTCTTATCTTTTAGAAATCGATTTTGACCTGAAAACTTCATTAATCTCAAGGTTAGATGTCCTGACACCAAGCCATATCAGAATTCTAAGATTCTTAGCTGTTAATAGAGAAAAATGGAAAGAAGTTGATGATTATAAGGTCATATATGATATGTTTAGATCTGAAAATGCAATTGTGGGGACGTCAATAGATTTATTCATTTATCTCACAGATCAGTTATCGCAAGAAAATTTAGTTGCGATAAGTGCTGCTCTTAAATCAAGAACAACTAGTAATGTTAGAAGATCAACAGTGTATGGCCCTAGTTCCGAAGATGAGGATAGTCCATATATTGCCATTACTAAACTCGGGCAAACTATGCTGCAATTGGTTGATGAATATACTCTTACTGCATAATCACCCGAAGACCTTGCTCCAGTCGCACTTGAGCATCTCTGATGCAATACGTCATTTCATCCAATCTCCTGATTGGGTAAACCACCTTAAAAAATCCTGCCAATTCTTTAATTCTGGGAATTCTGCTTTAATTCTGCTCCTAATTAACCGCCCGCAGCCTTGTTGTCAAATGCTTCATCAGCTCCTCCTTGTTCATCGATGAGCGTCCGTGTAGGTCCACCTCCTGAGCCTTGGCATAAAGCTCCTCATAGGTCCAGTCCTTGAGTGACGGCACATCTTGATCATTGCGCCACACCAGATAGTGATTCATCTCGTCCTGAAGGGTATTCAGTAACCAGGCCAGCAAACTAAGGTCATCCAGTAGTCCCAACAGGGGAATATAGTCGGGAATTACATCCAGCGGTGAAACAAAATACACCAGTGCACTGGCGATCAACAACACCTTCTTCTTGTCAAGTCCCTGGTAATTGCCTTTGGCCCAGTCTTTAAGCAACTCTGTAAAAATGTACATGCTGGCGATGACATCCACCACAAATTCTTCGGCTTCGTCGTATTTCTTTAATTTCTTCAGGGCACCATTAGCCAGGTCCACCGCTCGGTTAGGGTTACTGATGATCCCTCCGGCACGGCTGATCAACAATCGAAAAATCAGGGTCTTGGAAATGAGCCATCCTCTTTTAATCAAATTCATATCGGTATTTTCTAGTCATTGGTTAGCATTTGTAAAACGAACCAGCCCGGGGGATGTTCTGTCGAGATCGAATAGGTGGGCTAAACAAAAAACGCGATGAGGAAATCCCCATCGCGTTCGTATATCTAAATTAAGGTTCGAATCAGATATTTTCCGGCAGTAGTACAGATCCCAATACATGGATCACACCATTGGTTGTCTGCACATCGGTCAGCAGCACATCGGCAGTATTTCCTTGTGCATCGGTGATTGTTACAGTACTTCCACTAATATTTACGGTGAAAGTCTCACCGTTCAAACTCGTTACCGACATCCCGTCAGTCAATGTAGAGGAACGCACATTTGCATTGGCAACCACGTGGTAGGTCAATACGGTAGCCAACTGATCGGCATTTAGTCCGGATACGGTACCTGCGATGGCTTCGAATGCGGAATTCACTGGTGCAAATACGGTAAATGGTCCGTCGGCACTCAAGGCATTTACCAGGTCACCGGTGGCACCACCCAGTGCGGTTACTAATTGTGAAAAGTCATCATTGGCAGTAGCGTGTCCTACCAGATCGAGTGGCAGCAATACAGCATCAATCACGTGGATCACTCCGTTTTTGCCTACTACATCGGCAGTGGTCACATTGACATCTCCATTCAGGCTCACTGCCCCAGCTGCCGTTTTTTCGATCAATATAGAAAGCTGCGTTCCACCTGGGCCTGTAGAAGTAGCCGTAGTTGCGTAAGTTTTACCTTCCGGCAAATCCTTTGATTGCACTTCTGCACCCAGTACGTGGTACAACAAAATTTCTGTCAGTTCGGCATCGGAGAGCGTACTCAGGTCGATTCCCAATGCATTAAAGGCCGCATCAGTGGGCGCAAATACAGTAAAGGAAGCATTCTCGTCATCCAATGTACTGGTCAGTCCTACCCGATCAAGGGCCGAGACCAGAGTGCTAAACTGCCCGTCATCGGCAGCAATTTGAGCTACAGTTTTATCCGCATTGGGATCCACAGGAGTGTCGTCGTCATTATCGCAAGCCACAAAAGTCATTGCCGTCAATCCGGCAAAGAGCAGCGTCATTAAAAAATTTCGGTTCAGCATAATACAGTTTGTTTTTGGTTATTTTAATTTACTAATGCAACTCTTAAACAGGATGAGCCGAAAGGTGTTCGCCAAAAAAAATGGAAATGACAATTGGTTGGCAAAGCCGGAAAATATTTCACTTTTTGTAAGCAAAAACGAGGAAAATAGTGTTAGGTGCAGTTTGTTTTTGGGCGTGTCCTCCCGGGGGCAACCGGGAGGTCGCTGTCTTCCGGGCTCGCCATCCGGCTCGTCCCCTCCTGCGCTTGGGCTTCGGTGGGGAGCTGCGGCAAAGCCTTGCCCCTCCAGGTAGCTCACGCAGGGGCCGCGTGGTGGAGGGCGGTCTTTTTGTTGCTGTGCAAAGCTGCCAAATAGCTTTTGTTGAAAACACCCGGGATATATCAGAATAAGAGAAAATACTCTTTCTTAATTGACCTTATGTGGTTCAAGTAGGTCAATATCATGCCAGCGCGGTAGTTAAGAGTGAATACATGAGAGAGCTAATTAAGGCCCAAAACGGTTTCTCCGATTTGAGACACCTTCGGAAAAGTTCATCATTTTAGAGCGCAGTTTTCGATATTTGCCGCAAATCATCGCATCATGCAACTATCCAATACAGAAATACAAGAACTAACCACCATAAGAAAATACCTGCACGCACACCCCGAACTTTCCGGGAAAGAAGAACAGACCGCTGCCTTTATCGCTGAGAAGCTCCGGCCGCTTGAGCCCGATGTGCTATTAGAAAATGTAGGAGAAACCGGTCTGGTGGCAACCTTCGAAGGAGTAGCCGGGTATCCACACCTACTTTTCCGCGGCGACATTGATGCCTTGCCCATCACGGAAACCAATGAGTTTGAACATAAATCCACTCAACCGGGAGTGTCTCACAAGTGCGGTCACGATGGTCACACTACCGTATTGCTGGGATTGGCGCGCTACCTGGCTCAACGCAGGGAAAATAAATGTACGGTGAGTCTCCTGTTTCAACCCTCAGAGGAAAATGGTGCGGGTGCCCGCAAAGTATTGGCTGATAAGCGATTTGCTCAACTAAAATTTGATCATGTCTTCGCTTTCCACAACCTACCCGGCTTTCCATTGGGCGAAATCCTTTATAAAACCGGGCCTTTCACTGCTGCGGTGCGTAGTTTGATCATCAAATTGAAAGGAAAAACCAGTCACGCCGCCGAACCCGAAAATGGCGCCAATCCGGCACTGGCCATCGCCGATTTATTGCAGTTTTTTGCTCCTCTTACCAATAACGACCCCGATTCCAAAGACTTCACAGTGGTCACGCCCGTTCATCTAATCATGGGCGAGAAGGCCTACGGAATCTCGGCCGGCTACGGAGAGATTCACCTTACCATCCGTACCTGGACCGAGGCCAAGATGGACAAGCTGGTGCAAAAGATCAAGGAACAATGTCAGTCTGTAGCGCAACAGTGCAAATTGAAGGTGGCCTACGACTGGGCCGACCCCTTTGAGGCCAACCGCAATGACCGGGAGGCTGTTGACCTGATTGAAGCCGCTGCTAAAAAGCACGGTTATTCCAGAAGAATACTAAAAATGCCCTTCCGCTGGGGCGAGGATTTTGGGGCTATTTCCCAGCTTTTTAACGGCGCGATGTTCGGCATCGGCTCCGGTGAAGACTGTCCCCCACTGCACCGCGAAGATTATGACTATCCCGATGAAATTACCGAAGTAGGCATTAAGATGTTTGCAGAGGTTATTCATCAGGTGGAGGCTCAATAAAACACCAAAATCGTTACAAATATCATCATTATATTTATCATCATTATTTTTATCATGATGATATTTGTAACGATTATTTGGAAAGTTGCCCGTTATCTCCAGGCATACTTCGAACGAATTTGTCTTCCTCCTGCTTACCCCTTGGTCTTGAAATAAGGATTGTAGATGATACCCAAAACATTGTCCCAGGGATCCTTTACAGTGCCGACCATTACCCCTTCCCCAACATCGGTAGGTTCTTCATGGGCAGTGGCGCCAAGTTCGAGCAATTGGGCATACTGCTTCGCAATATCTTCCACGCCCCAGTAGGTGAAAACGCTTTCTCCCTTTTCTGTAGCAGGTCCCTCCTCAGGGAGCAAACCCAATTCGTAACCGGCGATATCAAAACCAACATAAAAAGGTTGATCAAAATAGGGGTCTACACCAAAGGCTTTTGTATACCATGCTTTGGCCGCAGCCAGATCGGCTACCTTGTAGATGGCTGTACGAAGACCGAGAAGTGTTGACATAATTAATTGTTAATTAATAAATTATGAAAATAATCCACCAAACATATCACTGCTGTCTTCGTTCTAAAGATGTAATTAATTTCTAACCAAAAATAAAGAAAAACTATGAGTTCTATCACTAACTGGGGCGGAATTGCTCCAAGAAATACCAGAACGCGAACGATTGATGATTTCTTCAACAATACGTATCGTCAAATGGTAGGTGGTATGTCTCGTCTATCTGATGATGATCAACTTAGCGTACCAGCTACCAATGTTCGGGAGATAGATAAAGGCTATATGCTGGAACTCTCAATGCCCGGATTCACAAAAGAGAATATTGACATTCAGGTCAATAATAATGTAATGACGGTCAGTGCACAAATGAAAGATGTTGAAGAGGACGACCACTACACGCGTCGAGAATTTCATTATCGCACTTATCAGCGTTCATTCACACTACCCAAAAATGCTATTGAAGAAGGCATCAAGGCTCAATATGAAAATGGTATCCTCATGATCACAGTACCCATGGAAGAAAAGCCTGATGCTGCAAAAGATACAAAACGAATAATGGTAAGCTAAATTTTTTTAAGTCATCCGACTTAGAGGGGAGCTAAATGCTCCCTTTTTTTATTAACTATTTCACTCCACCACCTTCGCCCCCTCCGGCATATCAAAATATTCAGTCGGTACATCCGGACGAAAGTCTACATCATTTAATTCGGTTAGTGTCATGTACTCGCCTTGCTTGCCATTCCAGCGGTAGGTCCGGTACTTTTCCGGAAATTTAATGCCCGAGATTTCCTGCCGTCCTTCAAACTTCATCAGTTTCTCCTGGTGTTTTCCACCCTTCTTAAAATAGGTCACAATATAGCGGATGCCACCGACCTCTTTGGTCTCCTGATCTACGTAGATAATATAATAATCGTCAGGAGCATCGCCCACATTCTTTCCGTAAGTGACCTTCACCAGATCATAGTTTCTTCCCGACAGCGTATCGGGCTCCATCAGTTCATACTCTATACCTGGATCAGCCAGCACAAAGGGGATGCCCACAAAATAATACGGGGTCAGTGCCCAGAATCGCGGCACAATACCTGGCATGGTCGTGTCGGGCATGTGCCAGGCTTGTTTGCCGTCCCAGCCAAACTGCCAGGTAGTATCAGTAGCCAGTTGATGAATGGTACGTGATGTCCAGTAATCAGCTACTTCGTAGGTATTGCGGGCCGGGCCTTCCTGCTGTGGTTGGTAGTTAAAATGAAAATAGAGTGGTCCATTGCCAAACCAGCGCCGCAAACCACCGTGGGCTTCTATCGCCTGCCAAATTTCTTTGCCGCCTTCACTTTGTTCCAGCCTATCCTTTGCTGCATAAACCCTCTGCTGAATGGCTTCGGCAGGAGGCAAGGCAAGCAACAGGGAATCAGCCGTCTGTTCAGCAAGCGCTTCTTGGGTAACGGTTTCCTTCCGGTCACAAAAAATGAGCAAAAAGATCAATAGGAAAAATGGAATAATGCGGATCATGGCAGGTGTTTAGAATCGTGGATGAATATTCTATCTTAACAGCTGAAACCCGCGTGATGTTTGGTTTTAACGACTATTCACCAAGTGTAAAAAAGCTTCTCTTTGCTCATCTTGCACCCGAAAAATGGGCAAATCCACTACTTTATTTTTCATCAGAAATAAACCATCTTTGGCCGCTGCGTTGGCAAAAGCCGCCTGGTACAGCAATTTTGCTCCGTGGGTGGGGCCCTTAAAAATAAATGGGCGGAGTAATAGAAAAAGCAGCGGCATACCGGGGCCCTTGGTCAGCTTGGTTTTGTTGCCACCCGGATCCACACTGCATAGTTCAATACCTTCCTTTTGATAATCATCAGCCAGCAGATAGGTCCAGTAGCTCAATGCCAGCTTCGACTGTGCGTAAGGGCCGTTGAGCTTGTTAAAGCCGGAGGGAGCCACCAATTGGTCCACTTTTAAATCCCCCGCCATTTGCGCCGCGCCGGAGGAGGTATTGATCACTCTGGCATTTTTGGCTTTCGCCAAATGGGGCCGCAGCGCCTGGGTCATTACGTAGGGAGCCAATACATTGACTTCAAAATGCATTTCATTTCCCTGGGGCGAATTTTCCAATGCTCCCAACTGAATACCCGCATTGTTAAATAAAACATCGATGACCGGAAATTTTTTCTGAATGTCAGCAATGACTTGACGTACCTGATCCCGATCCGCCAAATCCGCGTAGAAATAGGTGAAATCCTCTGCGCCGGTAATATTGGCGAAAGCCGCCATTTTGCTGTCATTGCGCACCACCAGGCCCAACCGGTGCCCCTCGGCCGCAAGCATTTTGACTAACTCCAATCCGATTCCGTCATTCCCTCCGGTTATGATGATGTTCATATGTCCAAAACTAAATAGTCGTAATGTACCAATTCTTTCTGTCCTTGCTGCCCCAGGTACGATTGGGCGGTCTCCACATCGTACTGCGCAATGCCCAAGCCGATGGGGTCGCCATGCTCCCGGTAAATGCGCAACAGGTCGCCTTTCTCAAAAGTGCCCTCTAGCTTGACAATGCCCACCGGCAGCAGGCTCGATACCCGTTTTTGCGAAAGCAAAGCCTCCGCAGCTCCCTCATTAATATATACTTTTCCTTTGTATCCCAGCTCGTTGTAGGCAATCCATTTTTTGACGTTGGATAACTGGTTGCCCGCCTGAAAACGGGTGCCTTCGACTTTTCCAGCTATGATACTTTCCAGTACCTGGGGCTTCCGGCCATTGGCAATGAAGGTATCAATGCCCACCCGAGCCGCCTTTTGGGCTACCCGAAACTTGGTGTGCATACCGCCACGGCCAAAAGAGGATTTGGACGGCAGAATGTATTCCAGCCATTTTGGATCAGTTGGGTCGATAAGTGGGATCACCTTGCTTTCAGCATCATCAGGAGGCCCATCGAGCAAGCCGTCTACACTGCTCAGGATGATGAGGGCCTCGGCATTGGTCATCGCGGCAACCAAACCCGCCAATTCATCATTATCGGTAAACATCAGTTCTGTAACGGAAACCACATCATTTTCATTGACTATCGGCACCACCTGATCCCGTAATAAGGCCTCAAAGCAGTTACGCATGTTAAGATAATGCTGTCGATCCCGAAAATCTTCCTTGGTGGCCAGGACCTGTGCACAAAAAAGTTGGTAATTGCCAAACAACTGGCGGTATACCTCCATCAGCCGCACCTGCCCGATGGCGGAGAGTACCTGGCGCTGTACCACTTTGCTCCAATCTGACGGCACCTGATAGGCCGAACGTCCCGCACCTACTGCACCCGAGGAAACCAATATCACCTCCGTTCCCCGCTTTTTAAGGTCGGCAATCTGGTCTACCAACTGGCTGATATTGGTCATATCCAGCAGCCCATCGGCCTTGGTCAGCACATTGGTCCCTACTTTAACCACTACTTTTTGAAAAGTCGACATTGCTCACGATTAATCTGGTTCATAATTTGGGGAAAATTTATTTACATTTGTTGACTTTTTACAGTAAAAGTTGTTTTATCTAAAAAACCTATAATTTATGCCTTTCGATATTGATATGATAAAGGCGGTATACGCGTCTTTACCAGAAAAAGTAGCCGAAGCCAGAAAAATGCTGGGGCGGCCATTGACCTTGACAGAAAAAATCCTTTACACCCACCTTCACCCCGAATCACCATTGCAGACTTACCAGCGGGGAAAAGCCTATGTCTTTTTTGCGCCCGACCGTGTGGCCATGCAGGATGCGACCGCTCAGATGGCGTTGTTGCAGTTTATGACTGCCGGCCGCGACAAGGTAGCGGTGCCTTCTACGGTACACTGTGACCACTTGATTCAGGCAGAGGTTGGTGCCGAGAAGGATTTGGCGAAAGCCAATACTGTCAACTCTGAAGTATACAATTTCTTGTCTTCGATCTCCAATAAATACGGTATCGGTTTCTGGAAGCCGGGTGCTGGTATTATCCACCAGATTGTACTGGAAAACTATGCTTTTCCCGGTGGTATGATGATTGGTACTGACTCTCACACCCCTAATGCGGGTGGTTTGGGTATGGTGGCCATCGGTGTTGGTGGAGCAGATGCCGTAGATGTGATGGCCGGAATGCCTTGGGAATTGAAGATGCCGAAAGTGATTGGTGTGAAGCTGACCGGTAAGATGAGCGGCTGGACTTCATCGAAAGACGTCATTTTAAAGGTGGCCGGTATCCTGACCGTAAAAGGTGGAACCGGAGCCATTGTTGAGTACTTTGGTGAAGGCGCGGAAAGTTTGTCTTGTACCGGTAAAGGTACCATCTGTAATATGGGCGCCGAGATTGGTGCAACGACATCAACCTTCGGTTATGACGAGTCGATGAGCCGCTACCTGCGTGCTACAGAGCGTGCTGAAGTGGCTGATCTGGCCGACCAGGTGAAAGAACACCTGACCGGTGATGCTGAGTGCTACGCCAATCCTGAAAAATACTTCGACCAGGTCATCGAAATTGACCTGTCTACACTGGAGCCACACATTAATGGTCCTTATACACCGGATTTGGCATGGCCAATTTCCAAATTTGCGCAAGCCGTTAAGGAAAACAACTATCCACCAAAGCTGGAGGTTGGACTGATTGGTTCTTGTACCAACTCTTCTTACGAAGATTTGGATCGTGCTGCATCCCTGGCCAAGCAGGCGGTTGCCAAGAAGCTTAAAGTAAAATCGGAATTTACCGTAACGCCCGGTTCGGAGCAAATCCGCTACACCGTTGAGCGCGACGGCATTCTGGACGATTTTGAAAATATGGGTGGTGTTGTATTGGCCAATGCCTGTGGACCTTGTATCGGTCAGTGGGCGCGTCATACCGATGATCCTAACCGTGCCAACTCGATCATTACCTCTTTCAACCGGAACTTCTCCAAGCGGAATGACGGTAACCCACAGACCCGTGCGTTTGTGGCTTCTCCAGAAATTGTAACCGCCATGGCTATCGCCGGTGATATGACCTTCAATCCACTGACCGACTCCCTGATCAATGAAGATGGAGAGTCCGTGAAACTGGACCCACCAACCGGTGTGGAATTACCCGCAAAAGGCTTTGATGTGGAAGATGCCGGATTCATTCCACCGGTGGAAGATGGTAGCGGTGTGGATGTTATCGTCGATCCAAACTCTGACCGTATTGAGTTGTTGACGCCATTTAAGCCAATCACGCAGGATCAATTGAAAGGCATGCGCCTGCTGATCAAGGCAAAAGGCAAGTGTACCACTGACCACATCTCTATGGCCGGTCCGTGGTTAAAGTTCCGTGGTCACCTGGATAATATTTCCAACAACTGCTTCATTGGTGCGATCAACTACTTCAACGATCAGGCCAATAAAGTGGCTAACTATGTGGATAGCAAGGACGAAGCCGAATTCATGGCGGTGCCCGATTCTGCACGCAAATACAAGGCGGCCGGTATCGGTACCGTAGTATTTGGTGAAGAAAACTACGGAGAGGGGTCTTCTCGTGAGCACGCGGCAATGGAGCCACGTCACCTGGGGGTAAAGGCCGTAATTGTGAAATCATTTGCCCGTATTCACGAGACCAACCTTAAAAAGCAGGGTATGTTGGGACTGACTTTCGTCAATCCTGCTGATTACGCAAAAGTACGCCAGGACGATATCATCGATATCCTTGGCCTGGATAGCATGGCTCCGGAGAAGAACCTGACCGTGGTGCTGCACCATAAGGATGGTTCCGAAGAAAGCTTTGAAGTGGCACACACTTACAACAAAGCTCAGATCGGCTGGGTAAGTGCTGGTTCTGCCCTGAACAAAATTCGGGAAGAATTGCAGGCTTAATTGAATTTAATTTTTTTGAGAAATAGATTAACGAGGCGGCTCCGTTTGGGGTCGCCTCCTTGCGTTTAATGACAGGTAACAATCTTCCAAAGGTTTGGATAAACAAATAGAATAAGACATTTTTCGCAATATTGGCCACTGCTCTATTGCGCAAAATCCATACCTTTATATGTTGTCTCCTGTTTTGGGAGATTTCGCAAAACGAAGTAAATAGCAACCTATGAAATCATTCGCCTACCTCTTTTCTTGTCTGATACTGACCACGGGATTTCTGTACGGTCAGAAAAATTCTAATCACGCCAATAAATTTGAACAATTGGGCTCCATGCTTCCTGATGCCAATCAATACCGGGCCATGGACGGTTCGCCCGGGCCGGAGTACTGGCAGCAGCGGGTGGATTACAATATCGAGTGTGAGCTGGATGTGGAGAACCTGCAGCTGCGCGGTGAGGAATTGATTACCTACCATAACCAATCGCCGAATTCACTAAGATACCTCTGGCTGCAATTGGATGAAAATCAACACGACCCACATGCCGATAATCACCGCTTCAACTCCAGCAAGATCAAGGATAAGATGAGTGAAATGGAGATGCGTAGCCTGGAACCCTGGCGGGAACTGGATAAATACGGGCACAAAATTCATCAGGTAACGGATGCCAATGGTGGTAAGTTGCGCTATACCATCAATAAGACCATGATGCGCGTTGATTTGCCTAAGCCGCTGGAACCGGGCGAAACGTTTTCATTTCGTGTCAACTGGTCGTATTACATCATTGATCGTATCAATGCCACCAGTCTGGCTCGTGGAGGGTACGAGTATTTTGAAAAAGACGACAACTACCTGTTTACCATCACGCAGTGGTATCCGCGATTGTGTGTGTACAGCGATTTTGAAGGCTGGCAAAACAAGCAATTTACCGGAAGGGGAGAATTTGCATTGAATTTTGGCAACTACACCGTAAAAATGACCTTGCCCGATGACTACGTAGTAGGCTCCACCGGCGAGTGCCTCAACTATAAAACAGTGCTTTCTGCCGAGGAGCTAAAACGCTGGGAGCAGGCCAAAAATGCAGAAGAACCGCTGGAAATCGTAACGCTGGACGACGCCAAAAAGAACGAAAAAAGCAAAAAAAGCAAGGACACCAAAACCTGGATTTACCAGGCCGAAAACGTACGTGACTTTGCCTGGACAGCCAGCAGGAAATTTATCTGGGATGCCATGCCCCACATTACCGAAGAAGGTAAAAAGGTGATGTGTATGAGTTATTACCCCAAGGAGGCTTACCCCATTTACCGCAAGTATTCCACCAAGGCGGTTGCCCATACACTAAAGACCTATTCCGATTATTCCGTTCCTTATCCATATCCAGTGGCTATTTCGGTGGAAGCCCAAAACGGTATGGAGTATCCCATGATTTGTTTCAATCCCGGTCGTGCGGAGGAAGATGGTACGTATACCGAGGGAGCCAAACAAGCTGCTATTTCGGTCATTATCCACGAAGTGGGACACAATTACTTCCCCATGATCATCAATAGTGATGAGCGACAGTGGGCCTGGTTTGATGAAGGCATCAATACCTTCATTCAGTTCGTTTCGGAGCAGGAGTTTGACAATAACTATGCTTCCTGGGGAGGACCGGCTTACATGATTACCGACTATATGAAGCTGCCCAAGGAACAACTGGAGCCCATCATGACCAATAGTGAGAATATCGTGCAGTACTTCCCCAATGCCTACCTCAAACCGGCTGCCGGGCTCAATATGTTGCGAGAGACCATCATGGGCCGCGAGCTTTTTGATTACGCCTTTAAAGAATACTGTCGCCGCTGGGCCTTCAAACATCCGACACCAGCCGATTTTTTCCGCACGATGGAAGATGCCAGTGGGGTAGACCTCGACTGGTTTTGGCGCGGGTGGTTTTACAGCACTGATGCCACCGATATCTCTCTGGACAGCATCAAGTGGTATAAGGTGGATATGGAAAACAACCCCGAGCGGCAGGAGCAAAGCTGGCCACAAAAGCACGAAAAGCCGTTTGAGGATATCACCAAGATTCGCAACCGGGAGGAAGGCGTTAAATTTGCTGTAGAGGAAGATCCTGAGCTACAGGATTTCTACACCAATTACAAGCCCTGGGAAACCGAAGATAGTGTGACCACGCAGACAGTTTATCTCTACGACGAAACCTATTCCGATAAGGAAAAGGAAAAACTCTTCGGCGGTAAGAACTACTACCAGCTCTACTTCAGCAATAAGGGTGGGCTGGTGATGCCAGTCATTATTGAGTGGACTTTCGAAGACGGCACCAAGGAAGTGGAGCGCATTCCGGTAGAGATCTGGCGATTGAATGAAGAGAAATTCACTAAAGTATTTGTAAAAGACAAAGTGGTGACCGGTATTGTGATTGATCCCTATAAGGAAACGGCTGACATTGACGAGAGTAACAACAACTGGCCGGTGAAGGAATTGCCGAGTCGCTTTCAGGTGTTTAAGAAGAATAAGATGAAGGAACAACCGAACCCGATGCAGAAAGCAAAGAAAAAGGGAAAGGTGATCAAGCCGTAGATTACCCGATAATCGTTACAAATATCATCATGATAAAAATAATCATTATAAATATAATGATGATATTTGTAACGATTTTTTACTTTCCGCCACTATACTTCACTAACCATTTTTTGTGCTTTTGCCAGGCTGCCTTTCGGCAAACAAAGTACCGACTCATAAATGCCAATCACCTTCCGAGCAACACTTTGGGTATCCAGGCCCAACCTTAATATGCGGTCTCGGCCATTAGTGCGCCCATTTCTATCAGCAAAAGCCAAGGCTTGTCTCAATTTTTGAGCAAAGTCTTCAGCTTCAAAGGATGCCAGGTAATGTCCCGGTTCCCGCCCAATCACCCAGGCTACATCTCCTACATTGGTGGACACGATCGGGCAGCCACAGCTCATTGCTTCCTTGATCACATTGGGCGAACCCTCACTAAAGGAACAAAGGCTTACTACATCCACCGCATTCAGGTATTTGACTACTTCATTGTGGGAAATATTGTAGCGGTTGATCAAAACGACGTCTGGGCGGTTCAAAAGTGGTATGGCACTTTCCACCAGTTTATAATTCTTATTTTGATCCGTTGGATTACCCAGAAATAGAACATATTTCCGATCGGTTCGCAGTCCTAATTCCTCGCGATAGGAATGTTTAGAAACCTTAAATTGCTCCAGATTTACGCCATTGGGCACCAGGTGAGCAATCTTTCTGCGGTACACTGCTTTCTCCAGATTCGGTGATTTATAGATGATGGCTTTGACAAAAAACTGCACAACTACTGTAATATAATAGAATAGCTTTCCTTGTAATCTGGTTAGCAAACTGCCGGAAAACTTTCTTTGCGTATCACTACCCATTAACGACAAAACCACGGGCAATTTGCCCGCTGCCATAATAGCCACGAGCCCGCAAAGTGAGTAGTGTGCATGCAACAGATCTACCGGGTTTTCAACTAAAAACTCAGCCAGTTGACCAATATTTTTATAATAATTTAACCATCCTTTGCCCATTACCATAAAGTAGGACAATTCCAGGCCCTCTTCCTGTAAGGATTCTCCCTGGGATTTAATGAAGGGGGCGATTTTGTAAAAGGCAGAATTTCCGCTTACTACAAAAAGTACTTTCATTGAACTGAGGTTTTGTATTTGTTCATTAACATGAGTTATCTACTCCAACTGTGTACATTAAACACACGTGGTCGTGGGTGAGGGGACAAAAGAGTTTGGAACAACTGATCCCAATTACAGGACAGATTTCAGCGAAAAGGTTGGTTAAGTTGGCACAAGGTATTTCTCAAATAAAGAAAGCCTCTCAAAGCCTTTACAAAATAGGACTTTTTTCTATAACACGATACAATAAGCAAACATTTTTTTTGAAATAACAAAAATTAAAACATTGCTTTTTTTAATAATAGTAAAGCTTTAGGTTTATTAATAATTACTTCTTTTCTAATAACTGGAGCTTCACGGAGGGAGCAAAATATCCCGTATTTCTCTTGTTTATTTGATATCCTGTTGTATTTTTAATTATACAAATGCTCAAAACAACATTTACCAACTAAACTTAATTAATTATGTGGAGCGAATTTAAAGCATTCATTATGAAGGGTAATGTGCTGGAATTAGCCGTTGCCGTAATCGTAGCTGGTGCATTCGGAGCCATCGTTACCTCACTGACCAACGACGTCATTATGCCCCCGATTGGGCTGGCACTGGGAGGCGTAGATTTTAGCGATCTGGCCATTACCTTGCAGGCCGCCGAAATGAACGACGCCGGAGAAGTCGTCAAGGAAGCTGTACAAATCAAGTACGGTATGTTTATTCAAAAAGTGATCGACTTCCTGATTATTGCTTTCATTATCTTTATGTTAATTCGGACTTACAACAAGATGCAGGCCAAGAAGGAAGAAGCAGCTCCTGCTCCTCCTCCGGGTCCGAGCGAAAAGGATTTGCTCGCGGAGATCCGAGACTTACTGAAGAAGCAATAAAAAGCTGGAAAATATAAAAATAGCGGAAGCCGACCACCTGTCAGCTTCCGCTACTTCTTTATGACATACTTGTCGCCAACCATCGTCCTATATCCGCACCAGCTTTTGCAAGTATTCTCTATCCTCCAGTTTTACCGCAACATAGTACACACCAGGCGGTACCTTCCTACCTTTCTCATCCGTACCACGCCACTGGAAAATGTGCGCTCCTGTAGCCAGTTTTGTTTTGGGCTTTCGCCAAATGACCTTTCCGGCCGCGTCATAAATGTATAAATGTGTAGCTTTGGGCTGCGCCAGTTCAAATTGCAGTTCAACCACATCGTTAAAGGGATTTGGCCCTATTCGCAGATTGTGTAAAGGTTCTTCAAATGCAGCTTCTTCAGCTGCTGTATTGACCTGATTCAACCCCAACATTTTTATGCCCGACCATGAGCCAACAAAGGGAACAATAGTGTTGATATAAGTCAAAAACAGACGATCCTGGTCAAGTGTAACCCCCCAGGTGCCTAGTTGATTGCCCGTAGCGCCATAACTGCCACACAATTCCGGTTGCTCCGGATCCGATACATCGACGATGCTCAGTTCACTGCCGCCGCTGGACAAAAATACCTGCTGATGCCCGGCATCGTAAGCCAGTTGATTAGTGTGGCCCGCACTATTGATCCACAGGTTGAAGGGATTTTCACAGTTCCACGGATTCCACCAGCCGACCTGCCGGATCGAATCGGGCTGGCTGATGTCCAATATTTCCATCCCACAATAATCCACCGCTACGTAGGCCAGATTGCCATTAATCACGATATTGTTGTAGGCTTGCTGTTTGCCCAATACAACCTCATTAATATGACGACTATATTCCTCCGGCTGACTCGGGTCGCTGATGTCAATCACGCGAATACCGCCGGCATCATAGCAGAGGTAGAGTAGGTCATCCTGAATGTCCATACCTCGGGCATTGGGGTGTTGAATATCACCGGGGTTTTCTTCTGGGAAATTGATGTCTGGTTGATAAGTGGTCAGCCACTGTATCTGTTGTGGATCACTTACGTCAAAAACCAACAAACCCATACTCATCCCACCTAGATAGGCGTAATCCCCTTCCACCGCTACGATGGCACTTCCGTTGACCAGGGTATCGGCCTTCCAAACATCCATTACCTGTGGATTTTCCGGGGTGCTGATATCTACAATTCCAAGTCCGGCTTCTTGTTGGTTGGTACCAAAAAAATTACCCAACGCCAGGAAAAGCAAATCCCCTTCCTGCGACAAATGCATCACTTCCAATCCCTCCAGTTGTTCCGGAAGGAGGGTGCCAATTTCTTCGGGTACTTCATTGCCGTTATCTGTCCAGATTCGTAGTCCGCCATTTTTGGCTGCCAAATAGAGGTAGGGGCGATCCTGTTGGTCAACAACCAATGCCTGTGGAAGAGCGGGAAAAGTCAGTTTCTCCCATTGTAGTTCCAGCCCCAAGGTGTCAGTATTTGCCGAAAGGCGCATTGTACACAAACTAAGTAAGAGTAAAGGCAAGAAATGAAGAGGTCTCATTTTGGTAGGGTTTGATTATAAGTAAAACGCTTCACTGGTCAAAAACGAGCGGTTTTGTAGTGCACATTAACGGATTTTAACCCGAAATAGGCGAGTTTTAATACTTATTTAGTAAATCCGGTTTGTATAAATTTACGAATATTAAAAAATTGTGTTACCTTTAAGGTGCTTTCACAAGCAATATTCCCCAGCGCAAAAGAGGCCTGCCCATTTGGCGAAAGCCTCCATTCTAATCCCCACTTAGGTACTTTTGCCCAACTTTCCCAAAATCGATAGAAAGATATGACTGGTGTATGACATCAGCTCAACCTTCTTGTTGTCTGTATGCTAGTAACTGTATCTTTTATTTTTATAAAACAAAAACTATGATGGAAAAACACCTGGTCCCAAATCAAGGATTAGGGCTCGTATGTGGGAAAAGAGCGGGCCCGAAAAAACAACCTCTATTACCGATCTATTGCGGGAAATTAAACCCTGGAAACAGGCAGACGCTTGCACTTGAAAAACATTTAGCTTGAGGCTCATCCCAACCACTGCCTAACGTATTTTACTCCGCAATGAGATCATTTTGATTACCATAGGAATTATTTAGCTGCCGCCGACGATTTTTCGGCGGCTTCTTTTTTTTGTGAACGGAAGAAAACTAAAAACGTCAACCCGATACTCATGCCCATCACCGCCGGAATGAGCCAGATGGTGGTCCATTGGTGGCTGCCATCAGCCATTGTCAGCTGACTTACCACCTCTCCGGCAATGTAAGTGCCCACCAGTGCACCAATACCGTTAGTCACTTGAGTGACGAATCCCTGGGCGGTACTCTTTAAACGCGGGGGCACGTGTCGGTCGATGTAAATCTGTGCGGAAAGGGTGGTAAAGTTGAAGGTGATGCCGTGAATCAATATCCCGATATAAAACAACCAACTCCATCCCGGATGCACGCCAAAGGCAAACATCAAGTAGCGAAAGCCCCACATAAACAGACCCAGCGCCATGATCCACTTGATGCGAAACCGCACAAATATCCAGGGCAATACTAGCATGATCAGCACTTCAGCGGTTTGTCCCAGGGTCATCTTTGCCGCGGTATGGCTCAGGCCCACCTCATTGAGAAAGGGATTAACAAAACTGTAATAAAAAGATGCCGGAATCCGGATGAGGGTAAGGCAGAGAATGAGGACCACAAACGAGCTGCCGGCAAAAATGGTGAAGATTTCTCCGCCCAGGAGTTTTTTGACGTTCATCTTTTCACGCTCGCCCAGGGGAGGAGTGTGTGGTAAAGTCAGGCAATACAATCCCAGTGTAAAGGATGCCCCCGCCGCAATCTGCATGGGCGTAGCTGTTGATTCGAGTTGAAAATAACTGAGAATAATCCCCGCCACAATCCAGGCCAGCGTGCCACCCACCCGAACGATGGGGAAGTCTTTGGAAGGGGTTTTCAAATGATGAAAAGATAGGGAAGTAGACAGGGCAAAAGTGGGCATATATAATAAGGTGTACAGCACCAAAACGGGATAAAACCAGGCAAAAGTAGTGAGTTGAGCGGCCACCAGCAAAACGACACCACCGGTCAAATGCAACAGGCTCAATAGTTTTTCAGCTGCAAAAAAGCGATCGGCAATGACGCCGAGAAAGAAGGGCGTAATCGTGGCAGCAATGGCTGTTGAGCCGTACACCAATCCCACTTCCCGGCCGTTGAAACCCAGCGTTTGCAGCAGATAAGTACCCAGGGTAACGTACCAGCTGCCCCAGACGAAGAACTGCAAAAAGAACATGATCCACAGTCGGATTTTGAGATTGGGCATGTGGTACGGTTTTGAAGCGGCAAAGATAGACAACCAGGGTGAAAAAAACAGACCGGCCTTGAATTACTCAAAGCCGGTCTATTCTGCGAAACGACTGTTCCTGTTATATTTTAGGAATCTGCTTCGGTTTGACCAACTCCCGCACTTTGACGCAGGGTGACAAACTTGTTATATAGCTCGGAAAAGCTGGTTCTAATACTTTCAAATTTTGCGGACCAATCCGTCAGATTGCTTTGTGCGGTACTGATCATTTCCTGCAAGTTTTTTACCGACTCAGCCGCTCCTTCCGGCAATTGTCCGGCCTGAAGTCCGGAGGTCAAAGCTTCCAAATCGGAAGACTTTTCCTTCCAGGTGGTTGCGAAGTCAGTCATTCCACTTTTCAGCGTAGAAAGTTCCTCCATCTTGGCTTTAAAGTCCTGTTGGATGGAAGCAGCCTGGCTTTTGACATCTTCGCTGAGGGTACTTGCAGCACTGTCAGAAAACTCTAGGCGCTTGACCATCGCCTCCGATTTAATTGCCTCACTGTTGACTTGTCCCAGCAGATCGGTTACTTGGGTGGTGGTGCTGTCCCAATTGCTACTTAGCGTCTCAATTGGCTGGCGGAGTTGTTCTATGTTGTTGCATGAACTTAAGGCAACAACTACTGCTAAAAGAAGCATGATGTTTTTCATAATAAATTTGATTTGTTAAAGAATCTCTCTCCGCTGAAAAGATCGCTTTTCAGCTATAAATCCGGTGCAAAGCTATAGTAAATTTATTGATCTTGCGACAGAGAGCCCTGGAATTATTTTTTAACTTTTGTGGACAAAATTAACTTCTCGTTTACGCAATCCAACACTTTACATTTGGGGGTTATGCCACGATCACTTACCTTTGGCCATACACCACAAACCAAATTATCCATGCTGAAAATCGATATGCATACCCACATCATCCCGGAGCACCTGCCTCGCTTCGCAGAGAAGTTTGGCTACGGCGACTTCATCACTCTGGTGCACCACAAACCGGGTTTCGCCAATATGATGAAAGGCGGTAAATTCTTTCGCGAAATTGAAGCCAACTGCTGGGATGCACAGGCCCGTATCGAAGAATATGCCACCCACCATACCCAGGTTCAAGTGGTTTGCACCATACCAGTCATGTTTTCTTATTGGGCTAAACCCAAAGATTGTCTGGAACTATCCCGCTTTTTGAATGACGATATTGCGGAAACGGTTGCCAATCATCCCAAACACTACGTGGCACTGGGCACCGTTCCCATGCAAGATACCAATCTGGCGATTCAGGAGTTGGAGCGATGCAAAGAGTTGGGCCTGCCCGGTATCCAGATCGGCTCCAATATCAATGATAAAAACCTGAACGAGCCGGAGTTCTTTCCCATCTTTGAAGCCTGCCAGTCGCTTGGAATGGCTGTCTTTGTGCACCCCTGGAATATGATGGGTTTCCACAGCATGGAAAAATACTGGTTGCCCTGGCTTGTGGGCATGCCCGCGGAAACTTCCCGCGCCATTTGTTCCATGATCTTTGGCGGTGTGTTTGAGCGCTTGCCGCAATTGCGCGTCTGTTTCGCTCACGCTGGAGGTGCATTCCTGCCTACCATCGGTAGGGTAGAGCACGGCTTCAACTGCCGCCCCGACCTGGTAGCGGTCGACAATAAAGTCAACCCCCGCGAGTACCTCAATAAGTTTTGGGTAGACTGCATCACTCACGATGCCCGCATGTTGGAATACATCCTCGAAACGGCCGGCACCGATAAAGTCTGCCTCGGCTCCGACTATCCCTTCCCACTGGGAGACCTGGAAATCGGCGCCTTCATCGAAGAAATGGACCTGCCGAAATCGACTGTGGAGGCTATTTTTGCCAAAAATGCACTGGAGTGGCTGGACATGGATTTAGTTTAGAGTGTAGTGTTTAGGAGTTTAGAGAGGCGGCTGACCAATGAAATTGCCGTCAGAACCCTATATTGTACGCAAAAAAACTAAACCCATCGCCCGGGAGATGTTTGCCACATCGACCTCAAAACCGCCTCTGCCGCCTAAACTTTAACCCTTAACCTTTAACCCCAACCAACCCAGAGCAAAATTCCCAGAATTAAAGCATTTGCAGAATAAACAGCTGTTCCCTTCTCTAAACTCTACACCCTAACCTCTAAACTCTTTCTCCAGAAAATTCAATCCCAACAATAAGAAGAACAAATAAAACGCCACGCCAATAGAATTCTCGATGGTATTCTCTGCCATGAAGGAACCTAGTACCACTACGTGGAAAGCCAGAAATAGCGGATCGCGGTAATTGTGATGATGGATCAGTGGATATAAAAAGGCAAAGATGAAGAGCAGCAAACCGGTGATGCCCATGCCGGCGTAGACCGATACAAATTGATTGTGCGGCATCTTGGGCTCGTTGACTTTAGGGTATTTCTCCGCGTAGCGATAGCGGACTTCCTGGCGCAGGTTGCCCGCACCCACGCCAAAAAGGGGATGTTCGTTGCCAATCTCCATGCCGATCTTCAGGGAGGCCAACCGTCCTGCATCAGAGTAGTTGGCATCGGGGACGTCATTCTGTTGTACCCAGATTTCGTGCTTCACATACGCCACCTTTGATTGGAAGCTGGGAATGGTGAAATACGCTATGAGCGGGACAATGGTCATCGCGCCCCCGGCACCCAGTGCCACCCAATAACGCCCCGTGAGATAGACGTAGCGCACTGCCAATACCAGGATGGCCAGGTATAAAACAGCCAACCCACTGCGCACGGATAAGATATGGATAAAGAAAAAGAGAAAGACCACCGCTACAAGCAGCGCCGTTCTTTCCCATTGATATTTTAGATAGTAGCCTACTTGCCATAGGTAGGCCCCTGCGAGGATGCCCAGGGCCAGCAATAAGCTGAAGCGAATGTGATTGCGTGGCGTCGGCATCGGTTGTCCTTGCTTCAGCAGTAGGTTGATTGCCTCAAAGTTGAGCAGGTAATTCAATCCGATTCCGATACAGGTCATCACCAGGGCAAAGACCAAAAAATACAGCAAACCAAAGTATTCGCGCCGGCTAAAGGAGGGAAGGCCACAGAAGATGATTGGCAAAACCAGAAACGGCACCTTCAGTCGAAGGCGTTCCATCCAGTAGGTATAATCTTCTGTAAGATAGCCACTCAATAAGACAATGAAAAAAGATAGGGTCACCGAAAGGTGCACCCGACTGGAAAAAAAACGGCGGAAGTAGTCAAAAAAATGAGGATTAAAACGCAACCATCCCGGCTGGTCCCACTGCCAGGAAAAAGTAAACAATACCGCCAACCCAATCATGCTGGCGGAGAGCAGAAATGGTGAATAGATTAAAGCAGCGATGAGGACCACACAAAGAAAAAGGGCCAGATGCCTGCGTTGAATAAGCCTTATGTCCATCTGGGACTTACCTTAAATTTTACGAACCACGAGGACCCATTGGGGGAACCTAATCTAATAACGCGCGCGTTATTTCTGTATTGTTTCAATCCATTTTCGTAACAGTTTCCTTACTTTTGCGGCTCAGCAAGAATTAAACCATGGCAAACGAAGCATTCGACAAAGTAAAAGAGATCATTGCAGATATTGAAAGTCAACACCCGGAAACGGCTGAGGCCCTCGAACAGTTCCGTGTCCGCTTCCTGGGATCCAAGAATATCCTGAAAGGCCTGTTTGGGGAAATCCGCAATGTGGCCAATGAGCGCAAGAAGGAATACGGACAGTTGGTCAACGAAGCCAAAAGTGTTGCAGAGTCGAAATTTGCTGCGCTAAAGGAAAAGCTGGAAGCCTCTGCAGAAGAGTCCAGTGCCCATCAACTCGATCTTTCTGCCCCCGGTGAACCGTTGCCGCTTGGCGCCCGTCACCCCATTGCGGCAACCATGAACCGCATTGTGCGCATCTTCGAACGTATCGGATTTGTGGTGGCAGAGGGGGCCGAAATCGAGGACGACTGGCACAACTTCACCGCCATGAATACCCCGGAAGATCACCCGGCCCGCGATATGCAGGATACCTACTATTTGCGCAATAGCACCGAGATGTTGCTGCGCACGCACACGTCCTCTGTGCAGGCCCGGACCATGACTTCCCAAAAGCCGCCCATTCGCATTATCGCCCCCGGGCGCGTGTACCGTAATGAAACCATTTCGGCTCGTTCGCACTGCCAGTTTCACCAGGTTGAAGGGCTGTATATTGACGAGGGTGTTTCCTTCGCAGATATGAAGCAGACCTTGCTGCACTTTACCAAGGAAATGTACGGCCCGGAGAAGGAAATTCGTTTGCGGCCTTCCTACTTCCCGTTCACCGAGCCCAGCGCCGAAATGGACGTACACTGGGGACTCGAAACGGAGACCGACTACCGCATTACTAAAGGTACCGGCTGGCTCGAGATCCTCGGCTGCGGTATGGTGGATCCCAATGTATTGGAAAACTGTGGCATCGATCCCGACCGCTACTCTGGCTACGCCTTCGGTATGGGCATCGAGCGCCAGGCCATGTTGTTGTACAATATCAACGACATCCGCCTGTTGTTTGAAAATGATGTTCGCTTCCTCAAGCAATTTACGTCGGCGTTGTAAGGTGAATTCCTCACGGTTGAGTTGCCAAATGCTTTTCGGGGTAAACTGTAAATTATCGATGCGGTGGGCCGCCTGATGCTGACCGAAACGGTATTGGATGGAGCTAGGATCTCCACTGGACAATTGCCGAAAGGCAGTTATTTTCTAAAAGTAAAAGCGCAGAAAACGCAAGTCTACGCACAAAAGCTAATCAAACAATGAAAACCAAAAAGGAGTTAAAGAACGACTATAAAGAGCTGAAGCCCGAAATGGGCGTCTTTCAAATCAAGAACCTGAGCAATGGCAAAATCCTGATCGAAGGGGCGACCAATATGGAAGCCCGCTGGAACCGTCACCGCTCTGAATTACGGTTTAATAGCCATCGTAATACAGCTTTGCAGAAGGACTGGAACACTTTTGGCGAAAGCCAGTTTACCTTTGAGGTATTGTCTCCATTAAAATACGATGAAGAAAAGCAGTTGGACTATCAAAGGGAAGTGAAGTTGCTGGAGGAAATGTATTTGGAGGAATTGGCGCCTTATGGAGAGAAGGGGTATCACTGATAATGGCAGGTTGAGTCACCAAAATCACCAATAATCGTTATAAATAACATCATTATAAATATAATCATTATTTTTATCATCATTATATTTGTAACGATTTTGCCGTAAGGCCTCGCCATTCTCCCAGCTAAATTAACTCCAACTCACAAAAGAATTACTGCGATCCAACACAACATTCCTGCTTTTATATAAAATTTAATATATTGGGTTTGATAACACCTCAAACCATTGACTGAACCCAACAAAATAAGAGAGCGGTCGGAGGAAATCCATCTCCTCATTGCCTCAGATAGCATCCCACAGGCTATCAAGCTCTTGTTGGATTACGTCAGGGATTTTTCAGACGACAAGTCGGATGTCAATGAGGTCATCGTAATCAGTTCCGGTTATCATCGCCTGGAAAAGGCCGAACGTCGTGGTGTATTGGCCTTTGAGGAAGTTGAACTCAAGCGAAACCAGATTTTGTACCAAATCCTCGGGCTCATCGATAGCATCGAAAACGGGATTGCATTTAAACTGGCATCTTGATGGAGGGCAACATTAGTCAAATATCGACCGACCTCCGAAAAAGCATTGAGCGAGACCCCTCAGCCGGAGCTAAATCACTAATCACCTTTGCCAAGACCTACGCTGTGAGCACCAAGCTCAAACACGATGCGCTCATCCTGAATTTAAATTGTAAAAAGGCTGCTGATTCGTCAGCCGTAAAAAAAGTACAGCAGGAAATGCTACAACTCGTTGATGAAATTGTAGCAGATTTTCAGGAAAAGGGGCAATCAGAAGCGGCTCAGAAAAGTAGGCAGGCCCTCCAACAATTAGAAAAGCATTTTGCTCAGCAGAGCGCCCCGGATGACGTGGTGTTTGAATGTAACGGTTTGGGTAAAACCTACCGAAGTACGGGATTTTCCCTGACGGACATCAATCTACAATTGCGCCTCGGGCAGGTCACCAGCGTGGTAGGGGAGAACGGCAATGGAAAAACGACCCTTTTTCGGATTGTGGTGGGAGAACTATTACACAATGAGGGCTCCATTGCCTATCCGGCTTTCAAAGGTGGAGAAGAAAATAAGATCCGTTGGTCGCAGGTCAAGCAACACATCGCCTATGTGCCCCAGGAATTGCCTTCGTGGGACGGTTCGCTTAAGCAGGTTTTACAATTTGAAGCCGCCATCCACGGCATTCGCGGCGAAGACAATGACCGGGAGGTTGATTATATCATTCAGCGGCTGGATTTGGAGGACCACCTCGACAAAAAGTGGAGCCAGCTATCCGGTGGGTTCAAACTGCGGTTTGCCTTGGCCAAGGCCCTGGTCTGGAAACCCAAACTGCTGGTCATTGATGAACCCTTAGCCAACCTGGATTTTAAAACCCAGCTGGTCATCTTAAAGGATTTAAGAAACCTGGCCAAGAGTTTTCGCTACCCTATGGCTATCTTGCTCAGTTCCCAGCATTTGCACGAAATTGAAGCCGTTTCTGATAAAGTGCTTTTCCTGAAAAATGGAGCAGCCGCTTTCTACGGGAAAATGAATGAAATGGGCACGCTAAGAGACCACAATACCTATGAGCTGAATTGCAATTCGTCGCTCTCTGAGGTCAGGGCCGTTTTTAGTGATTTCCCTCATGAAAAGTTGTACTATAATGGCATTGCCTACGTCATCATCACGGGCCTTGATGTGGATTACCGGCAGGTACTGCAGCATATTTTAAGTAAAGGACTAGAGATCACCTATTTCCGGAATATTAGCCAATCGATAAAGCAATTGTTTGAATAATGGAAGTCGGTCAAATAGCGTATCGCCTGTTTTCCAGCATTCCGGGATGGAAGGGTTTTCTGCGTTTGGACGAATGGTTGAGAATCATCTACCCGATCATTTGGCGGACACGCCTCCACTATTTTGTTGTTTTCTCTTTTTTCTTGATGAACCCTTTGTTGTTGGTGTGGGGTTATTTTTATCCGATCCAGTTAGATAGTTTCCGTTTCCTTACACAGGGAAGGTTGTCTAATTTGGTTTTTCTCTTTCAACTAATGGGAGGGCTGGTCATTATCTATTGGACCTATAAACAGTACAAAACACCGGCAGGGCAACAACCGTTTGGCTTTTATGCAAAAACCTGGGGCCTCAATACTGTATGCATTTCTTTGTTGTACCTCAATAGTGTAGTTTTTCTCCCTCCCTTGCTCAACAAGATTGCGGAACTGGAAGAGGATCAGACCTTCGATAACATTTATCAATATCATGATGCTCATGGATTTTGGTTAGAAAGTGAGACTCCAATAGGTGATCATTCAATGGCTGACTGGGAAAGAATCGCAAGGGATCTGGAAAGATATGGCATGATTGAACCTGGTGATAGTGTTGGTCTAAAACCGGAAATAAGAAATATTGAGGCTAATGAGCCAGATAGTTGGTTGATGGTCTGGAGTGCTCCCCATTACTCCATTGGAAGCGTTTTAGATCCCCAACCTTTTAAAGACCGACTGACTACCATTGATGAAGCAAAAAAATGGAAAAGCGGAAAGCAAAGTGGGTTTGATGTTTACATTCAATGGTGGATGCCCTTGGTCTTCTCCATTTTTCTGGGAAGCCTGGTCTTACTTTTTTCTATCCCTCGTGCCGTTTTCAGGCGGTTGTTTAAGTTTTCCTTACCCAGTTTTTTCCCTTCGAAGCTCAATTTTAATTACGCAAATTTAATCAAGAGATTCGATAAGTACTTGGTGACACACTACCCTGCAGTATGGGCAACCAAATTTCATGTCTATTTGATTCATGCGATCGTTTTTTCTTTGGTTTTTCTCTCGATTATCTGGTTCTCAGGTGAAGCAATCGGGAATTTTTTAATAGATTCACTGGGCGTTCACACACGAGATATAGAACCTGTTTTATGGTTTCTCCTGATGGCAGTAAGTTCTATTTATTGGACCTATTTTCAGATTCGTAATAAATACGTTCCACAAAAACTTCTCCCTAACTTGGGGCTAATAGTGATTTATTTCTTTCTGATCTTTTTAGTACCACTAATGTTTCTCACTTTTCTTTGGGTGGATGAAGATACGCCACCCTTCTTACTTGTGTTTGCCATTCCGTTTGTCACAGGTGCTTACGGCTCAAAATTTATGAGTAATCGGAGGAGCTTGTATTTAGTATTGCTTGCTTTTGGTGTTACCTTAGGGGAACTTCTATTATTTGCGGGAGGCATTTTTCAAATTGGCACTTTCCTGATACTTCTCCTCTATCTGGTTATTTTGGCCATATTATACTTCTTTATCAGGAAGAAAAATACCCCTTTAATTCACTTCTTTTCAATTTTATTCATGGCCAATGGTTGGTTAATCCTTTTGGTGGTTATCCAATTTTCAGATGTCTTGCAGACAGGACGTGATGCTCCCTGGTTATTGTTTTTACTGTTTACCGTTATTTTTCCCATCTTCTTCACCCCCGCCGTTTGGGCATTGTTAAAAACCAGATGGCGGCCACGCGAAGTTTGATGTCAACGACAAGGATATTTGGTCAATGTGAAAAGAATTCTGCCCGGCTCAACCAAAGTCCGCTCCTGGTAGTTATTTAGTCAATCCTTTCAATCACAAAACCAATCTATGGACGCCAATAATCAACGACCTATGTTTACCGGCAGCGAATTCTGGGATGAACGCTTTGGCATGGAGGAATTCATCTACGGCATCGAGCCGAATGCCTTCTTCAAATCTCAACTGGATTTATTACCACGGGGAAAAATCCTGCTGCCCGCAGAAGGGGAGGGGCGTAATGCCGTATATGCTGCCCGCCAGGGCTGGGAGGCACACGCATTGGATTTTAGCCAGAAAGGGCAAGCTAAGGCACTACAACTGGCCAAACAATTTGGCGTAAGCATCCACTATGAACTGGCCGATGTGGCGCAGTATGAGACCGATGAGCAGTTTGATGTAGTGGCCTTCCTTTTCATGCACCAGGCCGCCGATCAACGCAGGGATATCTTTCGGCGTTACCTCAATTTCCTGAAACCGGGCGGGAAGGTGATCATCGAGGTGTTTAATAAAAGGCAGCTGGGATTACCTTCCGGTGGGCCTAAGAATCTGGACTACCTGATTGATGCCTCCGAACTCGGGGAAATTTTTTCCGATCTGGAGTTGGAGCTGCTGGAAGAGGTGGAAGTTGAGTTGCAGGAAGGGGATCATCATTCCGGTATTGGACGAACCAGTAGGATGGTGGGGGTGAAGCGGTAAGCGGATTTGTTCTATCCACAATGGGTGTCGTGGAATAGATCGTATCGCGTCACAGACGCTCACGAGCGAGTTGCAGAGGTTTAATCATCATAGGGCTACGTGATTTATGTCACTGACTTATCGTAATTAAGTACATAACTTGGGGTTATTACTCACCAAAAAGATTGAGTCATGATCAGGTTAAAAGCATTCGATTTGAGCGTTAGCGGTGTAGTATGGAGATTTTATTTAATGATGGCATTTGCTGTTGTTTTTGGAGCATTGAATCAATGGATACTTGCTGCTATTTTGGCATTTACTACTGCGATCAGTTTTATAGTCGGGGTTAGTGTACATATTACCGAACCAGAGAAAGTAGCCGTTCACGGAAGTGGAACCAAGCTGCATCCAATGGAAAAAGAAGAAAGGAAACCGAAAGCGGCATAAGTTTGTGAATGGATAGACGCTACTGGAATGCCAACACCTTAGCTTTGGGATACTCTGAGGCTAAGGTGTTGGCATTCCAGTAAATAATCTTAATTGAGTGAGCACACCTGGAAGCCTGCTTTGCTGCCTACCCGAAAAAATAGGCCTTCGGCTGATTAGCAGCACCTCCTCTTCGTTTACTTTTAGAACTGTTGTACCTTTGCGGCTCGCAAAAACAATCATTTCATGTATCAAATCTGGGAGAAAAAATCGCAGGAGGAGATCAAGACGAGGATCTTTGAAGCGCTGAGCCATAATGTCAATTATAGTGAGCAGTACGTGCTTGGCGTACCGGCATCTTATCTGGATGAAAAAGTCTTTTCACAGGATGAGTTCTTTTTAAAGGATGCTCCATTTATTTCTACTTTAGTACAAAACCCCAATCACATTGGTTGTCATACACTCGGAAAATCAGAGGCTTATTTTAGGGGTACTCAGGCTATTGAAAAGGAACTGATCGAGATTTGTGCGGTGGATATCCTGAAAGGAGAGCCTGAACAGCAGGATGGCTATGTGTCATCGGGAGGCACGGAGGCCAATATGCAGGCGATCTGGATTTATCGAAACTATTATATGCATGAACTTGGAGTGCCCCGCGATCAGGTGTGTATTCTGTGTAGCGAGGACAGCCACTATTCGATGGACAAGGCGGCTAATATCCTGGCCATAGATATATATAAGGTGTCGGTGGATGCAGATACACGGACCATTTCCAAAGAAAGTGTACTGGATGCCATTGAGGCCGCTCAAAAAGCGGGAAAGACCCACTTCATCGTCGTCTGCAATATGATGACCACCATGTTTGGCTCCGTGGATTCGATTGACCACTACGTGCATGCTTTGAAGCAAACAGACGTGGCGTACAAAATCCACGTAGATGGAGCTTATGGAGGCTTTTATTTCCCCTTTACCGGTGGTGAGAGTGCCCTGACCTTCCTAAATACAGAAATCACTTCCTTTACCCTCGATGCACACAAGATGGCGCAGGCGCCATACGGGACCGGCATCTTCTTGATCCGCAAGGGATTTATCGGTTATGCTACTACTCAGCAGGCCAGTTATGTAGAAGGAGAAGATTGTACCCTCATCGGTAGCCGCTCGGGGGCCAATGCCGTTGCGGTATGGATGATCTTGATGAAGAACGGACCTTTCGGGTGGCAGGAAAAAATCTTTATCTTACAAAAGCGCACCGAATGGCTTTGTGGGCAGTTGAAGCAATTGGGGGTACGATTCTATCGTTATCCCAAGGCCAATATCGTAGCGATTCGCAGTGAATTTGTAGATGAGGAAATCGTGCATGAATTTGGCCTGGTGCCGGACAATCACCACCAGCCGAAATGGTATAAAATCGTGATTATGGAGCATGTGACGATCGAAAAACTGATGCCATTGATCAAAGTGGTGGAAAAGAGCTTAAAAATCAACCTTCTTTGACCACAGCTTGTCCCGATTTCACATCGGGGAAGTTTGTCAAAGAACCAAAATCAAGATATCCCGATGATTATGAGAGTACTAGTATCCTTCGTCTTTATGGGGCTGTTGCTCCCTTTATTTCAGTGTAAAACACAATCTTCCGGAGAAGGGAAGAAAGACTTAAGAACATTATATGTGGCCTCCCAGCGCATTGATTGTACCGGTGTTGGCCCACAGGTTTGCTACCAGATTCGACTGAGTCCTGAAGAAGACTGGAAGCTATATTACGGCGAAATTGAAGGCTTTGATTACGAACCGGGCTATGAATACAAGATCAGGGTGAATAAATTGGTGATCACCAACCCACCAGCTGATGCCGCCGGGTTCCGTTATCAATTGGTGGAGGTGCTGGATAAGAAAGCACCCGAATGGATGGGGCTGCACGACATTTGGGCGCTGGAGTCTATCAAGGGGAAAACCATTGAATTGGAAAAGCGACCCTTTATGGAACTGTTTCCCGGCCAGGAGAAAGTGCAGGGTTTTGCCGGATGCAACCAGTTTTTTGGCAAGATCAAGGCTACTGGTGAATCCATTCAGTTTGAGGAGCTGGGAAGTACCAAGATGTTTTGTAGTGATAAGATGGAGGTAGAAAATGAATTTCTTACGACGTTGCGTGCTGTTGATAATTACTATATCAAAGATTTGCGATTGATTTTATCTGAGGGAAAACAACAACTCATGGTGTTGCGCAAAGTAGATTAGTAGCCCTGTTTCTACAAAATGATCTTTCCTAAAGTGTACAAATCGTAAAAAATCTTCCGCCATACGGGCAAAGAAATGGCTTCTTGTAAGTTTTTTTAATACTTTTTCCAAATAAAATGAGGAAAAAGTGCCAGAATTGGATTTTTTTTTGCTGGATAAATTGCAATAAAAAGGGCTAAAAAGTGCAGTATTGGTGGTTGATTTCAAGCGTTAATCGTTGGTTTTCAGTTAATTAATGTTTTTGAGGTGCTTCTGTTGGGTGCAGTAATTCTGTAAAATGTACTTATTTTTAGAAGAAGATTAAGCGACATTTGTATTGTTGATGGTTGAGAACGGTACTGAGGAGAAAGATAAACTAAAACGAAGTGACAACCACGACCGAATATGCAGCAAAAAGTAGCTGCCAAACTGAATTGAAAAAGGACTTAGTCCACTGACAACATTATAATCCTTTGAAGAATTAGTAGGGTATCAATGGATATCCTATGTTTTTTGGTATGTAGATAGCCTCTCAAAGCTCTTTTCGAACCGGTTAGTTGACTAGCCGGTTTTTTTATTTTTAAGAGGAACCCTAAAGGTACATTTTTCTTGATAAAGAAAAAAGTACCTTATTAAATTCTCCGCCATTCTTACTCATTTTTCACCTGCCTTTTCTATCCATTTGTTTTATACATCCATTTCTATCTAATTGTCACGCCTTTGGTTGGTCAATAGTGGATTGATGCAGAAATAACTGACATTTAATGTTTAGCATCTTCAGTGCTTCTGGCGTGAAAAAAGTATCAACTATTTCGGACTAGTCGCACGAGTGTAGCATTTCATCCAAAGCATTTCCATGCTTGTTGTAGATACAGGTAAGGAAAAGGCCGTTGCTCAGGATGTTTTTTCCATAGGAAAAAACTTTTTTCTATAAAAAATGAAAAAAAATGAGCTTTACTGGAGTAGTTAGAGAATGTGTAGAAGTGAGGTTTAATACAGAATTTTGATTTGTTTTATATTTTAAAATATTGATAATTAGTTATTTATGGTTTTAGATGTTGTGTGTAATGTTGCAGTATTTTTGTAAAATGTACTATTTTTTTGAATACAATTGAGCGACATTTGTATTGTTGATGGTTGAGAACAGAACGAGGAAGAAAGAAGATGAAGAGAAGGAAGCCAATCAGCAGAAGAGAAAAAAAATTTGCAGACACAAGTGCATCTGCAAATTTCAGTTGAAAAGGATAATTTCCAATATAATTCCCTTTAAGAGTATTAGGGTATCAATGGATATCCTATGTTTTTTTGGTATGTAGATAGCCTCTCAAAGCTCTTTTCGAACCGGTTAGTTGACTAGCCGGTTCCTTTTTACTTTAAAAGACAAGCAAATGTACCAATTAATCATCAAAGAAAAAAACAAAGCGCCCGCTTTTCTTGTCCTTCCATGTCAATTAGTAACACATTTGTGTACGGCCATTCTTTAATTTAGTTGCATTACAAGTCGAAAAAAATCTGGAATATGAGCACTCACCATGACGTGTGTTCGGGATTGTGGTGTTGTAATTGCTTCTTTTTCAAATGATTAAAAACTTTATTTGATCACGGAAATACGCCCGAAATTTTTTCAAAAAAATTCCACAGGACCACCTTTTCACCTGATTTTTTCTTTTCACAATCCTGCCAAAATTATTTCCGGCGATGAATCTACGATCATGGTGGTGGCTCATTCTGCCGCTACAATCGGTGCCCGAAATCACCTTTTCCTCGAAAAAGTGTAAATTGAGCTATCAAAATTTATACTTATGAAGGTTCGTATGCTTTTCCTGTTGATGGCTTTTTTTCTTTTACAAAATTGTCAGGATAAACCGGCCTCTGAAGCTGAAGAAGCTCCTGCCGGTGATCGGTTGGGAGAAGTTGATTTTCAACCTACTGGCAAGGAAGCGGCACAGGCTGATTTCAAAAAAGGATTGCTGCTGTTGCATAGTTTTGAATACGATGATGCCCGTGATGCCTTTTTAGAAGTTCAGGAAATTGATGCCGATTTTACAATGGCATACTGGGGTGAGGCGATGACTCACAATCATGGCTTATGGCGACAACAGGATTACGAGGCCGGCCAGGCCGCATTGTTAAAGCTGGGGGAAACAGCAGAGGTTCGTTTGGCGAAAGCCGCCACACCTCTTGAAAAAGATTTGCTGCAAGCTACCGAAATCCTCTACGGCGAAGGCAAAAAGAAAGCGAGAGATCAGGCTTATGCCGACTATCTCGGTACCTTGTATAAAAAATACCCCGGCAATCAAGAGGTGGCGGCATTTTATGCACTGTCCTTACTTGGAGCAGTTCCGGTAGGACGCGACGAAGAGGCCTACGGAAAGGGCGCTCGTGTCGCGCAGGGCATCCTGGAAGAAAATCCAAATCATCCCGGAGCACTGCACTACCTCATTCATTCTTATGATGATCCAAATCATGCCAAACTAGCGCTAAATGCAGCGTACAACTATTCCAAGGTAGCACCCGATGCGGAACACGCCCTGCATATGCCTTCCCATATCTTTGTGGCACTGGGCATGTGGAAGGAAGTTGTGGCTTCCAATGAGGCTTCCTACAGTGCAAGTGTGAGCCGGATGCAGGAGAAAGAACTGGATAATGATGCCAGAGGCTACCACGCCTTTCATTGGTTGATGTACGGGTATTTGCAGCAAAGTAGGGTGAAAGATGCCCAAAATATGATGCGTGATCTGCAAAGTTTTGTACAGGACTCTTCTTCTAAAAGAGCACGGTCTTACTTGATTGAAATGAAAGCTACTTACCTAATGGAAACAGATGATTGGTCTAGTCCCATTGTGGAGCTGGAGGCTCCCATGGAAGACCTCAATATTGTGACCAGAGCTACCCACCATTTCACCGAAGGTATGGAAGCCTTTAGAAATAAAGATGCCAAGAGTTTGGCAGCAGCCATTAAAGCAATGGAAGAAAACCGGGAAACCGCCGCTTTGCTGGTCACTCAGGAAGGAGTGCCGATGTGCAGTGCAGGTAGCAACCAACAGGCGCCGAATCGCCTCGATCTGGATCAGGCGGAAATTATGGAAATGGAATTAAAAGGCCTACTCGCCTGGCTCAGTGAGGATGGCGAAACTACCGAAATGTGGCTCAAGAAAGCAGTGGAAAAAAATGATCAGATTAGTTATGCCTATGGTCCGCCGGTTATTGCCAAGCCAACCAATGAGCTCTATGGCGAATGGCTCCTGGAGCAGGGCAATGCAAAAGCCGCCCTGGAGCAATACGATGCTGCATTATACCGCGGGCCCAAACGCATCAAAGCCTTACAAGGCAAACGAAAAGCGGCAGAACAGCTGGGAAAAACTTCAGTGGTAGAAGAAATTGACGCTATCTTGGCGTCCATTCAGGAAGGTATCGAAGCTAAAACGATTTGATAAAATTATATGAATACTTTACCTAAAGGGCTCTCGGAAGGGGAGGATGGACTCATTCGCTGCTGGTGGCCCGGTGACAAACCGGATTACCAGCATTATCATGACCACGAGTGGGGGCACCCGGTGACCGATGATTTTCGATTGTTTGAAAAAATCTGTCTGGAAGGTTTTCAGTCGGGATTAAGCTGGCTCACCATTTTGCGTAAGCGAGAGAATTTTCGAAAGGCCTTTCTGGATTTTGATTTTGAAAAAGTGGCTCGTTTTACCGAAAAAGATGTAGAGCGATTGTTGCAGGATGCCGGGATTGTCCGCCACCGCCGAAAAATTGAATCTACCATCAATAATGCACAACGGGCCTGTGAAATGGCAGAAGAGTTTGGCTCACTGGCCAAATATTTCTGGAAATATGAGCCCGAGGCAAAGGAACGTCCTGATAAATGCGATTATGAATCTCTGATGCAAATGGCTACTACACCGACCTCAACGGCATTGAGTAAAGACCTTAAAAAACGCGGCTGGAGTTTTGTGGGCCCGACTACCGCTTATGCCTTCATGCAGGCCATGGGATTGGTCAATGATCACGTGGAGGGGTGTGCCTTTCGGGCAACAGTAGCCACCAAAAGAAACGAGTTGAAGATTTAAAGAATAAAGAAATCATCCTTTAACGAATAGGCCGGTACCAAAATGTTTTCCCATTTGGCGAAAGCCTAACCTCTGTAAAACAACCACTTGCCGATCTCCTTCATGCTTACTTTCTTGCCGTACATCAAAATGCCAACCCGATAAATACGCCCGGACAACCATACAAAAAATATGGCCGTAGCGATGAGTAGCACTACGGAAACCAGAACCTGCCATAGCGGAGGTTCGAAGGCCAACCGGGCGGGCATCACAATAGGAGAAAAAAGTGGAAACAAAGAGGACCACACGCCCAAACTACTATTTGGTGATTCCACCACCGCGATCATGATGTAGAAGGCCAATAGCACTGGAATGGTAATGGGCAAGGTTAGTGCTTGTCCTTCCCCGAGATCATCGCCCATAGCTGAGCCAACAGCCGCAAACATGGAAGAGTACATGAAATAGCCGCCCAGGAAGTACAGCAAGAATAGTGGGAGCATGGCCCACCAGTTGAGCCGGTTGATTTCGGCCATCACTTGCGCGAAAAGGGCTTCCGCTTCGGCTGGATCAATTTGCTGCATGTTTGGATTGGCGGCTTCCAGTTGTTGTGGATCGACTCCAAATGCCAGATTGACGATAATGAGAATAAGTGGAACCAGTATTGCCCAAATAGCTACTTGAGTAAGGCCTACAGCACCCACCCCGATAATTTTACCCATCATGAGCTGAAAAGGGCGAACCGAGGAGATCATGACCTCCACGATACGGCTGGTTTTTTCTTCCATCACCGAACGCATCACCATCATACCATATATAAAGACCGTAAAATACATCACGATACCCATTAGAAAACCAAAGATGGTGGCAATTTGTCCGGCCAGCTTGCCGGTTTCGGTTTCACTGGCTTTAATGGGCCGCGGGTCGATATCTACCTTTAGATCTAGGGCGTTGAGTGCCTGTTGATCCAACTGAAGCTGGTCTACCTTGTATTGATAAAGGCTTTTTCGCACCCGATCGCGTATGCGCGGTTCAAGGTCTAGTGTCAGTTTTTGATCGGAGTAGTAGCGCGCGGTAAAATTGGGATTGAAGACATCATTGACTTTAGGCAGATAAAGAATGCCTTCGTATTTCATCTCATCAAAATTGTCGAGCAGTACCTGTAGGTCGGTATCGACAAATTTGAAGTACAGGTTTTTGTCGTCACTAATGCTATGGTTAAGAATATTGCCTTCATCTACGATGGCAATGTGGCGGGCATCCTGATCTTCGTAGCTGAAGATGAAGTACACAACCACAAAGAAGAGTCCAAAAGCAAGTGGGGTGAGCAAGGTGGCCAGAATAAAAGAGCGGCGCCTCACCCGAGTCAGGTATTCACGTTGAATGATGAGCCAAAGTTTATTCATACGACCGAGTTTTTTTCTTCTACTTGACGGATAAAGATTTCATTGAGGCTGGGCAGTATTTCCCGGAAGGAGAGAATGTGTAGACCCTGATCGAGCAGATGGCGCAGTACTGCATCTGAAGAATGACCTGCGGCAATACGGACCACCAGCAAATTGTTTTTATTTTCCACAATGGAAATCTGGTCATAGGTCAATTCGGGCAAATCCCCTTCGTATCCAATTTCAAATAGGTGCTCCTTGAATTGATCCTTAATTTCCTTCACCGGTCCTTCAAGGATATTTCGCCCCTTACTGATCAGCACAATTCTTTCACAAATCTCTTCTACCTGCTCCATACGGTGGGTGGAAAAGATAATGCTGGTGCCTTGCTGATGCAACTGGTGGATTTCATCCTTGATCAAATTGGTATTAATAGGGTCGAGCCCGGAAAAAGGTTCGTCTAGAATGAGCAGCCGTGGGCGGTGTACTACCGTGGAGATAAACTGGATCTTCTGCTGCATGCCTTTTGATAATTCCTGCACTTTCTTGTTCCACCAATCGGTAATTTCAAATTTTTCAAACCAATCCGTAATAGCGGCTTTGGCTTCCTTCTTTGGTAGTCCTTTAAGTTGGGCCAGGTACATCAGGTGGTCCCCAACTTTCATTTTTTTGTAAAGGCCACGTTCCTCTGGCATGTAACCAATCTGCGCAGGATGGCGGCTATTCAGGGGCTCATCGCCCAGGAATACCTTTCCGGAATCGGCACGGGTGATGGTCGTGATGATGCGAATCAGCGAGGTTTTACCGGCACCATTGGGGCCAAGGAGCCCAAAAATCCGGCCTTCGGGGACTACAAAACTGACGTGATCAACGGCGGTGTGTTTGTCGTACTGTTTGACAACGTCTTCTAAAGTCAAAATATTCATGGTGGAATTTTGTCTGCCGGTCAATATAGCATAGTATTTTGGCACATTGCGATAAAAATCTATTGAATCTTGTTTTCTTTCGATAAATTTAAGGTCTACTGTCAATTGTAATACATGAGTACATTCAACCCCGAAGAGGAAAAATGGTTTGTCGTGGTCAACCCGGTGGCGGCCAGAGGCAAAGCCGGAAAGGCATGGCCACATATAGAGAAAGCACTGCAAGCCATTATTTCGGAATATCATGCAGTGTTGACAACAGGGTTGGGCAATGCTATTGAACTGGTGGCGCAGGCCATTGAAGAGGGGTATCGGCATTTGCTGGCCATTGGCGGAGACGGGACCAATAATGAGGTGGTCAATGGCATTATGAACCAGGAGGTGGTGCCATCTGGTGAAATCTGTTATGCTTTCTTACCCATTGGTACAGGCAATGACTGGGTGAAAAGTCATCAAATTCCCAGGAATCTATCACAGTGGTTTGCGATGTTTCAACAGGGCAGGGTAGTCATGCAGGATGTAGGGCTGGTCTACTATCATGCAGAAGGAAAGGAGCGGAAGCGCTATTTTGCCAACGTTGCGGGCCTGGCCTATGATGCCTTTGTAGTAAGATACGCCGATAGCCACAAGGGGTGGATGACCAACCGCTTTTTTTACCTGATGATGGTCTTACGTTGTTTGTTTATGTACCGATTGCGCCGGGCACGGGTCGTATTTGGGCAGCAATCAAGAGAAGACTATTACTATACCATCAATGTGGGCATTTGCAAATATTCGGGAGGAGGAATGAGTCTGGTGCCCCATGCTCAGTATGACGACGGGTTACTGGCCTTGACACTGGCTGGCCCCATTTCAAAATTGGGCGTATTGTTAAATACCTATCGCTTCTACAACGATTCGGTAGGGGAGCATGCACAAATTGAAACTTTTCAGGTAAAAGAGGTAGAAATCCAGGCGGCCGAGAGCGAACCGACTTTGCTGGAGGTGGATGGAGAATTTCTGGGAGAGACGCCAGCGCGCTTTGAGATTATTCCTAATGCGTTAAGGGTGATAGTCCCCTAAAGTCCTAATTCTTTTTTGATTTTTAAGACATAATCTTCCTTTACTTCCAGCGCCTGACAAATGGCGGAAATTTCAAAGCCCATTCTGAGCATGTTCACGGTGGTCTGGTAGGTTTTTTCGACTTCCCCTTTTTCTATCCCTTGATTATAGAGGTAGTCTTTTTCAAAATCTATTGTGATCGGCATCTTATTGATCGTTTTTAAAGTTTCCTCATTCAAATTACGCAATCTCGACAAAACATTCAACTGATTCAAGTACTTTTTTAGTTCCTCCAGGCTACGACTTACTTGGCGCAGCCGGGTGGTAATCAATTGAAGTATGGCTTCAGGGAACTTTTTTCAAGAAAAAAGTGACCACAGCCTCAATCCTCGTCTAAAAAACAAAAAACACGATATGAAATCTTTAATAACCTACAGCCTACTTTTGCTAGGTTTTACCACCACGCTAAACGCCCAGATCTCCGAACAAGTAAAAACCATGAGTCTGGGAACGCGCAACGCCATGGTGCTTGACCTGCCCAACACTGATGAAAAGACGGTGGGCAAACTTTGGCAAGACTACACCAAGGATTTTTACGATAGCAAAACCAAGTGGAACCGCAAGACCGACGAGTGGGTGACTGAAGGCGCCGATATTGTGGCCCTGGGTATGGGCAGTAGTATAGATCTGTATGCGACTACCGAGAGAGAAGGTGATAATGTAAGCTTTACCCTTTGGACCGACCTGGGAAACTCTTTCCTTAATGCCCAGGATAATCCGGAAAGGTTCCGTGAAGCAGAAAAGTTTCTGATGCGTTTTGCATTGGAAGTAGCCAAGGAAGGAGTGAAGGAAGAGCTGAAGGAAGAAGAAAAGACCCTCAAAGATCTGGAGTCAGATTTGCGAAAGCTACAAAATGAAAAGGAGCGTTACGAAAAGGATATAGAACGCGCCAAGGAAGCCATTCGCAAAGCAGAGGAAGACATTGCACAGAATGCCAAGGATCAGGAAGATATGGCCAAAAAGATTGAAATTCAGGAGGAGCAGATAGAAGCAGTCAGAAAAAAACTGAATGATCTCTAAATGCCGTCAAGGAGTCCATTTGATTTAAAAGAGCGTTGCAACTGACCTCTAACCTACAGGACATAATCCCCAAAATGAAGTACCCCTCAAGAAATATCAGTAAAACTAAGCCGGTCTCAAAAGGATCGGCTTTTTTATTTTTTCCGAACATTTTTAGCACAGCAGGGTTTCATTAGCAACAGTTGGATTCAGATCAAAATGTGTATCTGAAAACATAAAAACTTTTTTTCCACATCTCGTTTTTGCAATTTTTCAGAATTGTTTCAATTCACAAAATCACAAAGTTTTTGCGTTCGCTTCCCTCCTAATTTCCCAATTTTCAAGGTAAAGTGTATATTGAAAATGTTTGAAAGTGGGTTAACAGAATGTTTGCCGATTCACAAAATCGACCATTTTCTTTACAATGAGTTAACAATTCCACAGGTTATCCACATTTACTAAGCCTTTTATCCACATTTGTGGATAAGTCAAAGCCTTTTTCCACACTCGACATTTTAAATAATTACTTGTAGTTTTGTTGTCCTTCGAAAAATTGAGGTTTAAATTTTTTCCAGGCAGATCGTTTGTTTCCTCTTTTTTTCGCAATTTTAGATCAGGTTCTAACCTAGAAATTCTAACTTCGAGGCATGGCAGACGAAAAGAAACCGGCACCTTTAACAACGGGCTTACGTGGCAAAAACCGCAAACGGGGAGATGACCTGTCCAACTACGTATTTGGCCGGGTGCAGCCGCAGGCTACGCCATTGGAGGAAGCAGTGCTGGGTGCCATCATGCTCGATAAGGATGCGCTCACCGTTGTGCTTGATATTCTTCAGTCTCAAAGCTTTTATCTGGATGCACACCAGCTCATCTACCGGGCCATGTTGCGCCTTTTTGAGCGTTCACAGCCCATCGACCTGCTGACGGTGATGGAAGAACTCAAGAAGTCGGGCGATCTCGAAGCGGTTGGAGGACCTGCCTACCTTGCCGAACTGACCAACCGGGTGGCCTCGGCCGCAAATATTGAATACCACGCCCGCATCATTGCCCAAAAACACATCCAGCGCGAGCTGATTACGGTTTCGACCCAAACCATTCGCGATGCTTTTGAAGATACGACCGATGTATTTCAGTTGCTCGATGATGCCGAGCAGGGGCTATTTGCCATTGCCCAGCAAAACATGAGTAAGGGCTACGATAGCATGGGCTCCCTGGCCAGTAAGGCACTCAAGCAACTGGAAGAGCTGAAAAATAAGGAAGACGGACTGACCGGCGTTCCCACGGGGTTTACCGAGTTGGACCGCCTGACTTCCGGCTTGCAGTCATCTGACCTGATCATCCTCGCTGCCCGCCCGGGTATGGGTAAATGCCTGGGCAAAGGCACCAAAGTATTGATGTATGATGGCCGCCTGAAAAAAGTGGAAGACATTTGCGTTGGCGACCGGGTAATGGGCGATGATTCCCGCCCACGAAGCGTTTTAACACTGGGTCGCGGACGCGAACGCATGTACTGGATTCGCCAATCTCATGGCATTGATTATCGGGTCAATGAAAGCCATATTCTGTCTTTAAAAGACAAGAATGGCCGCATTCTCGATATTTCCGTAAGGGATTTTCTGGCCAAATCAGCTGAATTTCAAACAGTACATCAGGGCTTCAAAGTTGCGGTAGATTTTCCCGAAAGGGACACCTTCCTGCCCCCCTATTTTGTGGGACTGGGTGTGGCTTTCGCCAATCAAAAACAACGGCAAGCGGTAACTGTGGGCGCTGGAAGCAATGGGGAAAATAGTGGTCATGAAGGGCCCGAAGCCATCAAAGCGGAATATCTGTACAATAGTCGAAATAAACGTCTGGAACTACTGGCCGGTATCATCGATAGTCATGATGTGAAAATAGGTTCCGATTCCATTCAGCTTTCGCTAAATATTGATCAGGGCCCTGAAATAAAATATCTCGCTGATACGCTGGGTTATAGTACCAATTTGGCTTTCGCCAATGCAACTTCCTCCTGTCTGACCATTTCCGGGAATATTGAAGGTATTCCTACCCGCATCAAAAAAATTGCTGGTCGTTCCCACCAAAAGCTGTGGCAGCAATCAGATATTCGCATAGAATACGATCAGGTTGATGACTTCTACGGTTTCGAGTTGGATGGCAACCGACGTTTTTTGCTGGAGGATATGACGGTTACGCACAATACAGCTTTTACCCTATCTCTGGCCAAAAATGCTGCCGCTACATTTCAAAAGCCCGTTGCCTTCTTTTCTTTGGAAATGTCGAGCTTGCAGCTGGCACAGCGGATTATTGCGATGGAGGCGGAGATTTCCGGTATGAAGATGCGGAATGGGCAATTGGAAGAATACGAATGGCAACAGCTCAATAGTGCTATTGAGCGCATGAGTGAGGTGCCAATATTTATTGATGATACGCCGGGCATCAACGTCTTTGAACTGCGGGCGAAGTGCCGTCGGATGAAGATGCAGCACGATATTCAGCTAATCGTTATCGATTACCTTCAATTGATGAGTGGTGGTGGCGATAATCAAAAAGGTAACCGTGAACAGGAGGTAAGTGCCATTTCACGAGCATTGAAGGGACTGGCTAAGGAGCTGAATGTGCCGGTCATTGCCCTTTCGCAGCTAAGCCGGGCTGTGGAAATGCGTGGCGGTACCAAGCGTCCCCAGTTGAGTGACCTTCGGGAAAGTGGTAGTATCGAGCAGGACGCGGATATTGTATCCTTTATTTATCGTCCGGAATACTACCAAATTCTGGAAGATGAAGAGGGCCAATCCCTGAAGGACGTGGCGGAGATTATTGTAGCCAAGCACCGTCACGGAGCACTACAAACGATTAAGCTTCGCTTTACGCCTGAGTTTGCCCGCTTCTCCGACCTGGATGATCCGGACTTCAGCAATCTCCCGGAAGATACATTTGACGCTTCGAGCTACAACAATATCATTACCCGTCCGTCAAAGATGAATGATGATGAGGATATTCCATTCTAATTGGCTATAGCCCCAAAATGAAAAAGCCCGCCGAGAAACACTTTCCGGCGGGCTTTTTCATTTTGATCAAAAATGTTGCGTTCTACCCGGCAGCTTTTGACGCGGCCACGGAAGGCTTTTTATTGCGCATGTAAAAATACAAACCACCAAATAAAACAATCAGGATCCCCGGCAGAATTGCCATGGTCATCAAGGTGCTGGCACCTGAACCGCTGGTATCCATCATTTTACCCATAATGGGCAGTACGATAGAAGTAGCCAACATGCCCAGACCACCCATCACAGATAAGCCTAGTGCCCCACTTTCGGGAATGTATTCGGCAACAAAACTGATCATCGTTGGCCAGAAGAAGGTAATACCCACTGCAAATACCGCAGCGGAAACGAATACCATTGCGCCGGTCGTTTGGCTAAGCAATAACAAGCCGAGGAAGGAGAAAATTGCTGAGAACCACAGCATACCTGTGGTGCTTAACCGGTGAGCAATTGGACCCGCAAAGGCACGGCCAATCGCCATAATGCCATTGATGAAAGCCAATACCAGCAGTGGTTGAGCACCGGTATTGCCCAGCAATGAGCTGATGCGTTGATTGGTACCCAGCTCGGTCGATGCCGTGAGCAGCATACAGAAAGCAATGAAAAGAAAGAGTGGTGTGGCCAATGAACTCCACATCTGGCTGGTACTCACACCCATTTCCACCCGCTCTGTACGGGGGAATTTTTGTCCGAAAAACATTACTCCGTAGATCACAAGAGGAATGAACAATGTACCAACCATCACCTGCCAGCTCAGCCCCATGACATCCATCACAAGGTAGCCTACCAGACTACCGATCACGATGCCCCCCGGAAACCACACGTGGAAGCGGTTGAGCATCTTTGTCTTTTCGGTACTGTACATCGAAGCGACCAGTGGATTACAGGCTGCTTCCACCATACCATTGCCGATACCCACTGCCAGGGTAGCCAGGAAGAGGCTGGTCTGATCATAAGCAAAAATAGTGGCCACAATACCAATAGCGTGTGTAATGAAGGCCAGACCAACGATGCGCTTCATACCCAACGCATCAACCAACGGACCACCCACAACCATGGCCAGGGTGAAACCCCAGAAGGCAGGTCCGAAAGCGATACCAATTTGTTCCAGTGTAAGCCCGATACCGGCAGGTCCAAAAACCGTCTCCAACTTTGCGCGAATGGCAAAAGTCATCGAGGTGACCACCAGTGCAATACAACTGGCAAAAAATAATCTATTCCGGTTAATGTTTTCCATAATTCAGTATTTAAAAGTTTTTCGTTTGTGTTATTTAAGCTCTTTAATTTTGATGTTTCTAAACCACACAGGATTGCCGTGATCTTGCAGTGCTATGTGGCCTTTACGGGCCTTGCCAAAGTTGGGCATATCCTTAAATTTACTGTTGGCGATCATTTCCTCCCATTTGGGGGTAAACATTTCGTATTCAACAATCTTTTTGCCGTTGAGCCATTCGGTCACCTTACCATTCTTGATCTTCAGGCGCATCTTATTCCATTCGCCTGCGGGTTTGACCACCAGTTTGCTTGGCGCAATCATGTCGTAAAGACTTCCCGCTCGATGGTTCTCCAACTTACCGTCCGGGTGGCAGGGATTGTCGAGTAGCTGAATTTCCGGCCCGGTTTGCCATACGTATTCGCAGGATCCCAATTCTACCACATTATAGATAATACCGCTATTGCCGCATTCACCAATTTTCCATTCCATGCGCAGGTCGTAATTCTCGTATTGGCCTTCAGTGATGATGTCGCCGCCATTGCCCTGCCAGTGGCCCTCTTCTTTGTCCTGTACATCAAGATACAGGGCGCCATCAGCAACTTTCCAGCCTTCTCCAATTGTGGATTTTTGATAATTGCGCCAACCCTCTGTGGTTTGGCCGTCAAAGAGTAGTGTCCAGCCCTTGGCTTCTTCCTCGGCTGTGAGCGTGTTGGGAACCGTTTCTTCAGGGAAATTATTTTCGGCTGTGTGCTGAGCAGAAATCAGCATCATAAATAAAGAAAAAATGCAGACTAGGCGAATAGTTTGTTGCATACACTGGTCAAATTAATACTATGAAAAAATGACTTTGGGGAAATTTATCCCAATTTTTGGCTCTATTGGGGATAGGATTATTGGTTTTTAATAGTGGTGTCCAATCATTTGTTGCCTCTAATGTAAAGAAATGATTTTTATTACAAAGCGATTTAATTGCCAAATAATATTTCGGAATTTAAAAATATTCCCTAGCTTTGCTAATCAACTCCCCTCAACCCCTCATTTAATCAATTGGTTTTCACTAACTGCTGAGGATTTTTGTTATCTTGACCCAAGCTTCAGTGACCAATCTGATCTCAAGAATTCTTCACAAAAGACACAAATTTACATCCCCCCACCACTGATGGGCATTGATCATTTATTCCCCAGATTTTCTTGTGGTCCCGTCAACCTAATCAATCCAATTTGATGCCTTGGTAATATTTCCAGACCAGTCGGTTTGGCTTTTATCCCCTTTGCTGGTTTGCAGATCATCGTAGGAGTGATCAGTTTGCTGCCAATCCCCCCAGTTGGACCCATAAGAACCACAAATACATTGAGAAACCTAACTTCAGAATAGGAATGTACCCAATTGGAAAAAAATGGCTGCCGGGGCTCTTATTACTTTTGACTTTGGCCCTGAACGCACAGACAAAACAAAAACTCTGGACTATACAAGCTGATTCAGCGGTCAACCTTAATGGCCCCCGCTGGATTGCTCCCAACCAATACCTCGCTTTCAATGTCGATACTTCCCGCTTGAAAGCCCTGTTGTTTTATGCCCCTAATGAGCAGGAGGTAGCCGTAGCAGAAAGTCCTGTGCGCATCAATGTGCCCTGGCCGGATGGAGGGGCAAAGACCTTTCAGTTGGTCCGTTATAATATGATGGAGCCGGGCCTGGCAGAGCGCTTCCCCAACATTGTGACCGGTTATGGGGTGAGCGAATCAAGAGATGGTTATATGCTTCGTTTTGACTGGACCGAACAAGGCTTTCATGCCATGGTTACCGGTCCTGGGCAAAGCGTTTATATCGATCCATACTGTCGGGGAAACAAGGAGGATTATGTAGTTTATTTCAAAGATCAGGCTCCGGTGCCAATGGATGGTTTTCCTTGTCATGTTGAAGAAAAGGAGACTGATGAACTCGACTTTGGTGATCCTCCCTCCGTCAAGTCGGGGGATTGTGTCTTTAGATCTTACCGCCTGGCGGTGGCCACCACGGCGCAATATGCACATTACCACGGTGCTTATGAGGAAGCAGATGTTGCATTGGTGCTTTCAGCGGTGACTACCGTCATCAACCGGGTCAATCAGGTTTACGAACGAGATTTGACCATCCGCCTCATTTTGGCCGCCAATACCGATGCGGTTTTCTTTTACAATATGACGTCTCAGCCCTACCAAAATACGCCAAATCCCACTGAATTAGCTACTAATCAAATGACACTCGATGCAGTGATCGGTCCGGCCAATTACGATATCGGTCACCTGTTTTGTACCGGATCGGGCGGTTTGGCGACTGCTGCTTCTGTGTGTAAGTCCAATAAAGCGCGCGGAGTAACCGGTTTGGCCAACCCCATTGGTGATCCTTTCTACATCGATTTTGTGTCGCACGAAATCGGGCATCAATTTGGCGCAAGCCATACCCAAAACAACAATTGTAATCGCAATCTGCCTACGGCAATGGAAGTGGGCAGTGGGTCTACTATAATGGGCTATGCCGGTGTTTGTTTTCCCAATGTACAGCCCAATAGCGACGATTACTTTCATGGTATAAGTTTGGTAGAAATAGGAGCCTATATCACGGTTGGTATTGGCAATTTATGTGATACTCCCTTACCTTTGGACCTTGAATTGCCAGCAGTAGATGCAGGGAAAGATCACAGCATCCCTGTTTCCACGCCATTTGTGCTTGATGCGGTCACTTCCGGATCGGGAGGAGGAGATTTGTATATCAATTGGGAGCAATGGGACAATTCTGCCGGTCCGGTGATGCCTCCGGTTTCCACCAATGTTATTGGCCCATTATTTCGCTCTACCCTTCCGTCGATTTCAACTCAGCGGTATTTTCCTCAATTATCAGATCTGGTGCAAAATATTGAGCCAATGTGGGAAGTGCTGCCTTCCGAGAGCCGGGATCTCAACTTTCAGGTGACAGTCCGCAGCATGTCCGGAGCCCAGGGCTGTAGCGAAGAAGACCAATTGCACCTCAGTGTGAAAAAAGAGGCTGGCCCATTTCTGGTAAACGCCCCCAATACGCCCGTGTCCTGGATGGAAGGGGAGAGCAGAGTTGTTAGCTGGGATGTGGCCGATACAGACCTGGCTCCTGTCAACTGTGAAGTGGTCGACATTCGAATGTCTTACGATGGCGGTTTGACCTATCCAAAATTACTGGCGGGCAGTACACCCAATACCGGTTCTGCTACCATTTTTGTGCCGGCGGGAACATCCAGCCAGGCTCGCGTCATGGTGAAGGCGGCCGATAATGTTTTCTTTGATATTTCCGATCAGGATTTTACGATCCAGCAGAATAACACTCCCGGATATACGCTGGAACCACAAACGGCCTTTCGGGCCTCCTGCCAACTGGGCTTGCCCACCTATCCAATCAACATTGGGCAGTTGGCTGGTTATACTGACCCGGTGACACTTACCCTTGATGGTGCCCCCGAGGCCGCCAGTTATAATTTTTCAACGAATCCGGTCAATCCGGGAGAGAGCACCAGTTTGTATTTTTATGACCTGGAGTCTTTGACGCCCGGTGACTACAGCTTTACATTGCGAGCGAACAGTAATGGTGCGGTAAAGGAGCTTACTTTGTATCTTGAAGTGATGGAGGCTCCCGGCACCGTGTTGCTCAGTGAGCCTGGAAACTTGCAGGTAGACCTTCCCTTGCAGCCTACTGTATCCTGGCAAGCCGACGTGATGGCAGAAACCTACCGCCTGGAAATGGCCGAGAGTCCTGCATTTAATGATCTGTTGCTGGTAGCCACTACGGTGACCAATACCTATACCCCGCCTTTTGAATTGCCCGCAGGAACTGATATCTTTTGGCGGGTACGTGCCCGCAATGAATGTACCGGTACCTGGTCGGAAGTGCGCCGTTTTAAGACGATCCCGTGCGTGACTTACCAAAACAGCACCGCCGTTTCAATGCCCAATGGCGTAGCCCTGATCACTTCAGTAATTCCCATTTCGGAAACGGGCACGGTGCAGGATTTGAGTGTCATCGACTTACAAGGCACACACGACTGGATCAGCGATCTGACGTTTAGCCTAGTGGCACCCGATAATACAGAGGTGGTATTGCTTGATCGAATTTGTGGATCAGAGGATGATTTTCAATTAAACCTGGATGATGAGGCCCCATTAACTACTTTTGCGTGCCCACCTACGGACAACGGTTTTTACCAGCCGGAAGAGGCATTGTCAGCCATGGATGGAAAAAGTATCTATGGCGACTGGACGCTTAAATTGACAGATCATTTTTCCCTTTCTGCTCCCGGGGAATTGCAGCACTGGGGACTGCAGGTATGTGCTTCGGGCCTTTCCGGAGTGGCGTTGCCAGTGGAGCTGCTGGCGTTTACCGCAAATGCCGATCAGGACTACATTTCTTTGCATTGGAGTACAGCGAGTGAACTCAACAACAGAGGTTTTGAGATCCAGCGGCGTAGTTCTGAAAATCCCTCTTTTCAGGTGATTGGCTGGCAGGATGGTCGGGGCACTACGGAGGTGCTAACCGAATACACATTCATTGACCGGGATGTGGAACCGGGCGTAAAATATTACTACCGACTCTACCAAATTGACGAAAATGGTTTTGGGGTGTTTTCGCCGGTTCGATCCGCCCGGCTTTGGAAAGACCGAAGTCTTCCGGTAAGGGTTTACCCTAATCCGGTTAGTGACCAGCTTTCAGTAGAGATGTGGGAATCTATGCACGAAGCACTCAATTTGGTTTTGACCGATGCTCACGGCAAAGTTGTGTATAGGACTGAAATGCAAGATTCAAAATCCAGGATTGATATGTCGGCTTATGCTTCTGGGGTGTATTGCCTACACGTGCATAACCGATTTGATAGCTGGGTGGTCAAAGTGGTGAGGTAAAATGGAAAATTGTCAGTTGTAAGAAAAGATAAAGATTTGTGGGCATAGCTTTAACGTCAACCCACTCGAAATTTCGAGCTGCCGAGGGGCTAAACAAATCAGTCATACCGTTAGAGGGAGGGATAATATCAGGAGCTGTTTGGATTTGGTTTTTGAAAATTGTTATGGGCTATTTTGTTGCCAATCAAGGCACCAAAACCGGAGTTTAGCCAAAGCTAAATGAGGATTTTGGTAACGAAGAGTGGCAGGAAAAGAGGTGTAACAAAATCAAAAGGTTAAATGCAAGCAGATCCTCCAAGCCCACCCACATCCGCCAAACCACCATTGGTCTACGTACTTTCAGTGGATGGAAATCCTGGTCTGTTGGTTGCTGTAAGTTACTTAAACGAACCTCCACATTACTACAAGCGTTATGCAATCATCTACACAGGCAAAAGTTATTCACTTAAAAACACCGCCATGGCCATCATTCTTGGTTTATTAGCCCTCGTCTTTCCCCGGATTTTGATCATCGTCTTATGGTTCTTTACCCACTGGTTTGATCGGGTGTCGGGAAACATTTTATACTTACTGCTTGGATTGATCTTTGTACCGGTAGGAACCCTATGGTACAGTGTGGTCATAAACTACTGGGGCGGAGAATGGAATGCCGTATCCATCATCGGAATGGTCATTGCCCTGGCCATCGATTTTGGGGCGTTTAATTCGAGTAGGAAGTGGAAGCGGTAGAGTGGAAGTGACGGATTACGCGAGAGCAAGGAGATTTCTCGCTCTCGCGTAAATCATAGATTTTTTATAAACCTAGTAACTTGCGATTAGAAGCTTCATCGGCTTCTCCTCCGGCAAAGTCGTCAAAGGCTTTTGCTGTGACTTCAATAATGTGTTCAGCAATAAATGGAGCACCTTCGGCAGCCCCTTGCTCCGGGCTCTTGATGCAGCATTCCCATTCCAGTACAGCCCAGCTATCGTAGTCGTATTGTGAAAGTTTACTGAAGATTCCCTTGAAGTCAACCTGTCCGTCGCCCAGTGAGCGGAAACGACCGGCTCGGTCAATCCAGGACTGGAAACCGCCGTAAACGCCCTGTTTGCCGGTAGGGTTGAATTCTGCATCCTTTACGTGGAAGGCCTTGATGCGATCGTGATAAAGATCAATGAATTCCAGGTAATCCATGCACTGCAATACAAAGTGACTCGGATCGTAATTGATATTGGCGCGGGGATGCCCGTCGAGGTAATCGACAAACATTTCAAAGGAAATGCCATCGTGCAGGTCTTCGCCCGGGTGCAATTCATAGCATACGTCCACACCTTGTTCGTCGAAGGCATCCAAAATTGGTTTCCAGCGTTTGGCCAGCTCCTTAAAACCGGTTTCGACTAGTCCTGCCGGGCGCTGTGGCCAGGGATACATAAATGGCCAAAGCAAGGCACCGGAGAAACTGACGTGTGCATCCAGTCCGAAGTTGCGGCTGGCTTTGGCAGCCCACTTCATTTGTTGTACAGCCCATTCGGTGCGTGCCGCAGGGTTGTTGTGTACTTTTTCCGGGCTAAAACCGTCAAAACCGCTGTTGTAAGCAGGGTGTACCGCTACCAATTGTCCCTGGAGGTGGGTCGACAATTCGGTGATTTCCAGGCCGTATTCGCCCACTTTGCCTTTGAGCTCGTCACAGTAGGTTTTGCTCTCAGCGGCCTTTTCCAGGTCGATCAGGCGGCTCTCCCAGGTGGGAATCTGCACGCCTTTATAACCGAGATCGGCCATGTATTTACAAATGGAATCCAATGCATTGAAGGGGGCCTCGTCGCCCATGAATTGGGCGAGAAAGATTGCTGGGCCTTTAATGGTTTTCATGTTTGCTAATTTTTTTTGTGCCGCACTAATATAGGAGTTTTAACAACTTTATAAGGCTTTCAGTGAAACATTGTTGCCATTTTTTGCATTATAATAAATGAATTAACCAATAAGCAATGAGAAAAGCATTTATGGTAGAATTTGAACTACCCGAAACCATGACCGAAGAGTTTTTGGCTCTGATTCCACAACAACGCTATGTGATCAATAACATGTTGGTAGAAGGAAGCATTAAATCTTATTCGCTTTCGATGGATAGGTCCCGACTGTGGGCAATTGTTGCCGCCAAGTCGGAATTTGAAGTGATGGAAATCATTTCCCGCATGCCGCTGAGCGACTATATGACCCCAAACGTATCAGAACTGATGTTTCACAATGCCTCAGAGGTGTTGATGCAGTTCTCTCTGAACTAAAGAATCTGCCTGCGCAGGAAATTGTACGTTAATTACCCCCCTACCGGGTAGTCTGATTGATTTCAGGCTGCCCGGATTTTTTTTTGCCCGCCGGAAACTTTTAAGAAAAAATAATCAATTCTGTTCAACCTTTTCCAGAGAGCCTTGTTTTTGGTTGCATGTGCAACTAATTAATTGATGAAGAAAAAGCAAAATAATCCCTTTGAATCTCTGGTTTTCCTAACCAACCGGGTCGGCAGGCTCCTCAGCCTGCATATTCAAAAGCGGATCAGTCCCGAAATGAAAATGACCCATCCCCAACACATTGGCGTGTTGGTGGATCTGTGGCAAAAAGATGGTGTAAGGCAACAGGATTTGGCCATCTCTACCATTAAGGACAAGGCAACAATTGCCCGAGCCCTTGATGCGATGGAGCGCCAGAATCTTGTGGTTAGAGTAATAGACCCCAATGATAAACGCAATAAACGTATTTATCTGACTCACAAAGGTCGGGAAATGAAAAATACGTTGCTGCCCATTGCAGATGCCGTTACGCACGAAGCTTCAGAAGATATTAGTGAGGATGAAATGGTTATTTGCCGAAAGGTTTTGGAAAAAATGTACCTGAATCTGCATCCTGGAGAGAAAAAAACTGTCCAGATTTAAAGTAATGCTTCCGGCAAATCGTTTGCCTCGATAAGTGATACATCGAAATTTGTCACTTTTTTAGTTGCAAGTGCAACAAAAGCTCGTTTCTTTGCAGGTTTTTAAGTGAATCATGTAGTTTAGGTAAACCTAAAAAAATAAATAACAGCTAAAATGAATAATCTTTTATTACGCAGGTTGGGAATTGTTGCGGCCGTCCTTCTCGTGGTAGGGGCTTTCTATTTTTCGAAATACCTCACTTCTCAAAAGGAGGATCCCAAACGCAAAGCGGCAGTGGTAAGAGAGAAACTGGCACAAACGGTATCCGTCAGTAATGAAGATATTCCTACCGAACTGGAGGTGCAGGGGGAACTGGTAGCCTTTGATAAAATTGATATTTTCACGGAGGTTTCCGGTACCCTGGAAAATACGTCTCGGCCCTTTAAGGTGGGTAGCTATTTCCAAAAGGGCAGTGTACTGCTCAAAGTGGATGACGACGAAGCTCGTTTGACCTTGCTTTCGCAAAAAAGTAGTTTGCTCAATAGCATCACCCAAATGATGCCCGACCTGAAAATTGATTACCAGGAGAGCTACCAGCAATGGAAGACCTACCTCGATCAGTTTGATCCGGAAAATAATATTCAAGCCTTTCCAAAACCGTTGAATGACCAGGAAAAGTTTTTCATCGCTTCGCGCAATCTGTACACCCAGTATTACAACATAAAAAGTGCCGAGGAACGCCTTTCAAAATACACGGTTTATGCACCCTTCAGTGGTGTCATTACCCAAACCAGCATCAATACCGGTGCAGTGGTCCGGTCCGGACAAAAGCTGGGCGAACTCATGAATACAGGCAATTATGAACTGGAAGCAACGGTACCGTTGAACGACCTGAAATACATCAAAGTCGGAAATCCGGTAGAATTGTACTCCGACGATATTGAAGGGACCTGGAATGGCCGGGTGAAGCGTATCAATAATCAGGTAGATGTAGGCACCCAAACGGTCAAGGTTTTTATCGATGTCAGTGGCAAAGACCTCAAGGAAGGCATGTACATGAAGGGCGATATCGAAGCCAGTCAGGTGGAAGATGCCTTGCGGATTCCGCGAAAGCTCCTGATCAACCAGAATTCGGTTTACGTGGTAAAGGATAGTGTGCTGGTGTTGGAAGAGGTCAGTGTGATCAAATTCCTGGACGAAACGGTTATTATCCGTGGACTGGAAAACGGGACTCAGTTGCTAAAGGAAGCAATTCCCGGAGCTTTTGATGGCATGAAGGTGAAAATTCACCAGAACGATTCAACAGAAGTCAGCGAATCTTCCACAGCTGAAGCTACATCCGCACAGTAAGACATACTTGACAAAAATTAAAAAACATCCTTCGCAAAAATAGTGCGAACATGAGAAGTTTTATCAACTATTTTATCAAATACCCGGTTGCTGCCAACTTGCTGATGTTTGGAATCCTCATTTTGGGATTAGTGGGCATGAGAAGCATGCAATCTACCTTCTTCCCTGAAGTAGAAAGCCGGATCATCTCTATTCAGATTGTCTATCCTGGGGCCTCTCCCGAAGAAGTGGAGGAAGGCATTGTCAAAAAGATTGAGGAAAACCTGAAAGGACTCACCGGGGTAGAGCGCTATACTTCGGTTTCCAGTGAAAATGCCGGCAACATCACTGTGGAGGTTTTCAAAGGTTATGACACCGACATTATCCTGCAGGATGTGAAAAATGCCGTGGACCGCATTAACTCCTTTCCGGTAGGTATGGAACCAGCCGTGATTTACAAGCAGGAAAATCTTGGCTTTGCCATAAGCTTTGCGATCAGCGGTGAAGTGGATCTGCAAACACTCAAGCGTTATGGCCGTGGGGTGGAGGAAGAGCTGCGACAAACGGATGGAATTTCCAAGGTAGCGCTGAGCGGATTTCCCGATGAAGAAATTGAAATTGCCTTTCGGGAAAGAGACCTTCGTGCCTACGATCTTACCTTTCAGCAAGCGACCCAGGCCGTGCGCAGTGCCAACCTAGACATTACCGGTGGATCGGTAAAAGGGCAGGACGAGGAGCTGCTGGTACGTGCTCGCAACAAAGAATATTATGCAGAGGGATTGCGCGATATTATCGTGAAAACCAGCCCTGATGGTAGTGTCGTTCGACTGTATCAGGTAGCTGATATCAAGGACCAGTGGGCCGATCAGCCCAACCGGAGCTTCCTCAATGGTGATCCCTCGGTAGTGGTAACAGTACAAAATACCCTGGAAGAGGATATGCTGACCATCACTGACAAGGTCAAGGAATACATCGAAGATTTTAATGAAGAGAACGAGGCTGTACAAGCCACCATCATTCGGGATGGTTCTGTTATTCTGCGTCAACGGATGGAATTGCTGACCGAGAACGGTATTTTGGGGTTTGCGATTGTGGTAGTGTTGCTGGCTATGTTTTTGCACTGGCGCCTGGCTTTCTGGGTCGCCATCGCCATCCCGATTTCTTTCGCCGGTATGTTCATCTTTGCCAACCTGGTGGGGGTGACCATCAATGTCATTTCCCTTTTTGGTATGATCCTCGTAATTGGTATTCTGGTGGATGATGGTATTGTGATTGGTGAAAATATATACCAACAATATGAGGATGGAGTCCCGCGAATGAAAGCTGCCATTGAGGGCACAATGCAGGTACTGCCCGCAGTGTTTTCTGCGATATTGACCACGGTTATTGCCTTTTCTTCTTTTCTCTTTATAGATGGCAGGTTAGGCGATTTCTTTTCACAAATGGCCATTGTGGTGATCTTTTCCCTCATCTTCTCGTTGATTGAAGGCGCAATCATTTTGCCGACGCACGTTGCTCATTCCAAAGCTTTGAGCCACGATCGGACACCCAATCGGGTGCAGAAGCGCCTGGAAAGTGTGATGGACTGGATGCGAGACAATTTATATGCCCCGGTACTGCGGTTTGCCATGGTCAATAAGATATTTGCCCTGGCCGTAGCGCTGAGTACTTTAATCCTTACCATGGGGGCTATTGGCGGGGGAATTATTGGACAAACGTTCTTCCCAAATATTGAAAGGGATGACATGAGCATTGACTTACAAATGCCAGCCGGCACCCGCGATTATATTACCATGGAACAACTGGATCACCTTGAGGCAGCGGCGTGGAGAGCCAATGAGAAGTTGAGTGAAAAATTCTTCGACAACGAAAAACAGGCCATCCTTCGCATCGAAAAGATCCTCGGACCAACAACTTACCAGGGCAAGCTCAACATCAGTTTGTTGGATGGAGAAACCAGAGATACCCTCGCGCTGCGCGATGTCAGCAATGAAATTCGCGAGCAGGCGGGCCCGATGCCACAGGCTGAAGTACTGACTTTTGGCGCACAATCGGCCTTTGGAAAGCCGATATCGGTTTCTTTGGTTGGTGAAGATTATGACGAATTGAAAGCCGCTACAGATCACGTGAAGGAAGAGATGGGCTCTCTTGTGGAATTAGCGGATGTAGTGGATAATAATCAGGAAGGATTGCGGGAAATTAATATCACCCTAAAAGAAAAAGCCCACTTTCTGGGGTTAAACCTTCAGGATATTGTAGGGCAGGTCAGACAAGGCTTTTTCGGTAGCGAAGTACAACGCCTGCAACGCGGTCGTGATGAAGTGCGCGTGTGGGTACGCTATGATGAAAGTGATCGGACCAATATTGCCAAACTGGAAAATATGCGAGTCCGTTTTGCCGATGGCCGTGAGTTTCCTGTTTCCGAAGTGGCTAATCTGGAGGTCAAACGGGGCGTTATCGGCATCAATCACCTCGATGGACAACGCGAGATCAAGATCGAAGCTGATGTGGCCAATGATGATGTTTCCGTAAGTGATATTACCACCAACCTGAAGGAAGAGTTGATTCCCTCCGTACTGACGGATTATCCCAGTGTAACGGCCCGCTACGAAGGTCAAAACCGCGAACAGGAAAAATCGGCCCAGTCAATGTCTACGGTAGGTACCATTGTGTTGGCTTTGATGTTCTTTGTGATCGCTCTGACCTTCCGTTCGATCTCCCAAACCATTGTGGTCTTTTTATTGATTCCGTTTACCATGATCGGAGTAGGGTGGGGCCACTGGTTCATGGGGGCTCCCATTAGTTTGTTTTCCATGCTGGGCATTATCGCACTGGTGGGGGTAATGGTCAATGATACGCTCGTCTTTGTGGCAACCTACAATGATTATTTACGCGAGGGAAGGAAACAAATGGACGCCTTGTATCAGGCAGGACTTTCCCGTTTCCGGCCAATCGTACTTACTTCCGTGACTACTTTTGCCGGCCTGGCTCCGTTGTTGTTAGAAAAAAGCCTACAGGCACAGTTTCTTATTCCGATGGCTATTTCGGTATCTTTCGGATTATTGGCCATCACGGTTTTGATCTTGATTTTGTTGCCGGTACTTTTGATCATCAACAACCGCATCAAGGTATTGTGGAACCAATTGTGGAATGCCAGAAAGGTGAGCTACGAAGATGTAGAGCCTGCTGCGAGGGAAGTGATGGTGAAATCGTAGAAGAAGTTTAGAGTTTAGTGGGTAGAGTTTAGAGGAGGAACAGCTGTGCGCACTTGAGATGCTGTAAATTCTGCTTATAGTTTATCAGGTTTATGTAGTTTATGATGTTTATGGTTTAGGCAGGTGAGACGGTTGAGAAAGTGTAGAGTTTAGGGGTTTAGTGTTTAGAATTTAGAGGATGGGCGCTTGAGATTCTGCAAATTCTTTGACTCTGGGAATCCTGCTTTAGTTTGAGAAAGTTTAGAGTTGAGTGTTTAGAGTTTAGAGAAAGGAACAGCTAAGCATCTTGCAAATACTGTAATTCTGGGGGTTCTGCTCAATTCTAGTGCATGTCGGCCTGAGTTTTTGATGGACTCCTCTCTAAACCTTCTACACACTAAACGCTAAACTAAAAAATCCTGAAAATCCAATAATCCTGAAAATCTGGCTCAATGATGAGAAAAAAGATAGCGGTAGACATGGATGAAGTAATCGCCGAAGTGGCACCGAAGTTCCTGGATATGTACGAGGAACAGTACGGGGTGCGACTTCAGAAAGAAGATTACTGGGGAAAGAAAATTTACAAGGTAAATGGTGCGGTTCAATTGCGCGAAGCATTGCATGACAAAGGGTTCTTTGCCGATCTGCCGGTGATGCCGGGAAGCCAGGAAGGGCTGAGGGAACTGATGGAATACTACGATGTTTTTATCACTACCGCGGCTATGGAGTTTCGTTCGTCTTTTGAGGATAAATTTGACTGGCTGCACGAGCACTTTCCCTTTATCCATTGGCGGAATATTGTCTTTTGCGGTGATAAAAGTATCATCAATGCCGACTATATGATCGATGATCACGCCAATAATTTGCGCACCTTTAGAGGTAAGGGTTTGTTGTATACAGCTACTCACAATATTCACGAAACCGAATTTACCCGTGTGAACAATTGGGAGGAAGTGATGGCCTTTTTTAGGGCGGAGATGAATCGATAAAAAGATACCTTTGCGGGATGAGTGAATTTTGGCAAAACAAATGGGTGCGGCTTTTTCTGCTTAAGGGGCGTTTTGCGCTGACCAGCTCTGTGGCCACGGCCATTGATTACGTATTGTACCTGGTGTTGGTGCACAGCTGGTTGCCGCCGGTGTCGGCCAATGTGGTTTCCTACTCCTGTGGTATGGTGGTCAACTTTATGCTGCAAAAACGGTTTGTTTTTACGTTGCAACGGTCGGTCTCCAGGGCTTTTCTGCTCGCCATCCTGGTATCGCTGGGAGGTATGGCATTGAGCACCGGCATTATCTATTTTTTGTCAAAAATCGAATTTTTTATTTCCCGTCAGTACCTGGCAAAGCTGGGGGCCACGGGCATCGTATTTTTCTATAATTTTTATTTAAAACGCTTTGTCTTTGAGAAGCGATTTATTACTTCGGATTAAACCTGTTGAGCAATGATGACCAGAATATTTTCTACCCTGATCTTTGGTTTGCTTGTCGCACAGATGGGCCTGGCTCAGACCAACCTCAGCCTTTCCCAGGCCATTGAAAAGGGATTACAAAATAACTTCCAGATCCAAATTGCCGAACGCGATATAGAAATTGCGGAGAATAGCAATGATTGGGGCGTTGCGGGAAAATATCCTACGCTGACTTTTAATATAAATTCCAATAACTCCTACACCAACCGCAAGGACCCCGCAGGCTTCCTGATTGAACAGCAGGTCTTAAGCAATGGGATTACGCCTTCATTGAACCTCAACTGGATCTTGTTTGACGGATACCGCGTGCAAATTACCAAAGAGCGCCTGGAGAAACTGGAGACCATGAGCCAGAATTCAGCCAAGATTACCGTTGAGAATACCATTCAGGACATCATTTTGGCTTACAATAATGCGCTGCTCCAGGCTCAGCAACTGGCCGTGATCGACACCGTCATGCGGCTGTCGCGCGATCGGGTAGAATACCAGGAAATTCGCAAGGAATTTGGCCAGGCTGGTACCTTTGATTTGCTGCAAAGCCAAAATGCCTATCTGGATGACTCAACGACCTACCTGATCCAGCTGACTAATTATGAAAATGCACTGCGTTCGCTCAATCAGGTGATGGGAGAAGACGACCTTTCCCAGCTCTACCGTCTTACGGATAGACTGGAGTTTAATCCACAGAATTATATCTTCGAAGATTTGCAGCAACGCATGTTGGCCAATAATTATCAACTCAATAATCTGTTCTTGAACCGGGAATTGGCACAAGTGAATACCCGCCTGCAGGAAAGTGAGCTGAAGCCCTCTCTTAGCCTCAATTCGGGCCTTAGTTATGGCTATGCCCTGAGTAATGGCTCCCAGCAATTTCTCACCCAGGATCCACGGGATATCAACGCTTCTTCGCGCACACTTACTGGCAATATTAATCTGGCTTTTGCCTACACCATTTTTGATGGAAATGTACGCAAAATCAATATCCAAAATGCCAAGCTGGAGGAAATGATCAGCCAACTGACCATCGAAGATACCAAGCGCATGCTCAATACACAGCTGGCCAATACACTGGCTACCTACAACAACCAAAAACGCCTGGTAGAAGTGACCCGCCTCAATGTGGACAATGCACAACAAAACCTGAATATCTCCGAGGAACGCTTTCGTGGTGGTTTGATTAGTTCTTTTGATTACCGGACGGTACAGTTGAATTACGTCAATGCTACTCAGGCACTGCTCAACGCCATTTACAACCTGAAGGTAACCGAAACGGAATTGACTAGATTAATCGGTGGCCTTGTAAGAAAGTAGGAGGACGGGTAAATCTTAAAGGAAATCCTCTCATGCCGAATAAACGTTCATCCATATTACGAGCCCTCCGATTTACCACAAGCGGCCCTTTTGGCCTTAGCTGGTTTAGCGTAGAGGGCATTCAAAAGGCGTCAAAAACGGGAAACTGTTTGAGCCAAAACCGTGCATAGTTTGAAAAACAGATATTCCGCAATTCCGAGAATTTTCTCAGGGAAAACCACATTAAGGCGAGTTTTTGCCGTTTAGCCTTTTGGATGTCATCGCAGCGTTAAGAACCAGGTACAGCCTTGATTTTTGCTTACTTTTCATCTAAGGAAAAGTAAGCCGCCGGAGGCATCTTCTACAAAGAGTATTAGCACAAATCTATTCCCTTTAATATAAGGAGACAAATGGCAATCGCAATCGGGAGGATTGATATGCGGGGAGCTATATATCCAATTACCCTGACTTTCGGTAATCAGAGTACTGATAGTATTTAGGCCGGGTGTCGATCCTGACGTGCAACCAGTGCACGCCCAGACCCGAAGTACTCAGCCATTTGGGTGAACTACCAATATAACTCCTGAAGGATTTTCCAACAGCTTGCCAAAAAGCATCGATTTGCGAAGAGGGAGCTCGTCGCGTAAAGCTGGCCAGGTGTTTATAGCACTCATATCCATTGGTTTTGGGAGTAGGGACGATCAACTGTGCATCTCCTCTTACATTGGCGAAAGCCACCACTTCATTTTCCGTAGCAAAATAGCTGGAAAAAGGGCCAATATCCGCACGAAGCCCCTCAAAAAGATCGGTTTTGATCAGCACAAATTCATAAGGATGGTAAAGGCTTTGCTCCGTCACAGCTGGATGCTCCCAGAAAAAGGCTGGAAAGTTATTTTGTGCCAATAAATCATTGTAAAACTGCCGAAAGGCCCCGTCCTTTATCCAATACTGGATAACCTCATCAATGGTCAGCTCGCGTTCATCTTTGAGCAGTCGGAATTGAATGATCCGTCCTGGCTTAATTTCCTTTGAGGGTGCCTGCCACATATTAACCTAAAAGGATCAACAAAATCCCAATCGCTGCCGGTACACCCTGCACATACAGGATCTTCTTATCGGCCGTCATGGCACCGTAAAGGCCGGCGACCAGCACGCAGCCCAGGAAGAAGAGCGCCACATTCCACTTCCAAACCGGATCAGAAATAAAGAAGGTCCAGATCAGGCCAGCGGCCAGAAAGCCGTTATAAAGCCCCTGATTGGCAGCCAGCACCTTGGTGGGCTCAAACAAGTCTTTGGGCACGCTTCGGAATACTTTTGGGCCGCGCGTGGTCCAGGCAAACATTTCCAGCCACACAATGTAGCAGTGGATTAAGGCCACCAGGCCAATGACAATCATAATGGCAATTTCCATGGTCTTAGGTTTTATTACCTAAAGGTAAACACTAATAACCGATATCAAAATTCATGATCTGCAAACCTCCATCATAAATTTTACTTTCCGTCAACGACAGTCGATGTGCCTTGGTCGAATCACCAAAAAGTCGCACCCCGTCACCCAGCACGATTGGATTGAGCTTGAGTTTTAACACATCAATCAACTCATGGTCGAGCAACCAGCCGGCAAAGGCACCACCGCCGCACAAATAAATATCGGTACCATCCTGGTTTTTGAGGTTTTTTACAACATCAACATCCAGTGGGCAAACGTGCAGCTTTTTATCGGCCTGCTCAAATTTCAGGGTCGAAGAAAAAAGGTAGTGCTCCATGTTGTAAGGCGCAGCACCGGGCTTCAGGCCATATTTATAGCCAAATTCGTACGTATTGCGGCCCATAATGACGGTATCGAAGTCTTGTAAATCCTGCAAGTACTGATCAACACCGTTACCGTTCTGGGCAAATAAACTGATATCGTCATCTGGTCCGGAGATGTATCCATCCAGGGACGATGCGACGTAATAAACAATCTTTCTCATGCAGGGAATTTAGGTTTTAAGATGTGTGTTCAGCTGCTTAACGGGAAAGGGCCATAGAATAGTTCCAATGATTGAATTGTTTCTACTCTAAGGATTTGGGCGTATCCTCGGCTGAGCCGAGGTCGGGCTATCCGCTCTTATCCCGAAATTTTCGGGATACCGCTTCTATCCCTTACGCGGGTTCCTGGATGGAAAAACCGCCATCCAAATTTTAAATCATGAAGTGGAAATGAAAACGAGCCGCCTTTACCCCTCCGCCAATGCCGAACCTTCCCGCTGCGGACTGCTTTCCTCTGTTGGGTTGATCAATTTGCCTTTCGGCAATTGAATGGTGAAGGTAGTACCCACATTTTCCGCAGATTTCTTCACAAAAATCTTTCCGGAATGGTACTGCTCAATGATCCGCTTGGCCAACGAAAGGCCAAGGCCCCAGCCGCGCTTTTTGGTGGTGAAACCCGGCTGGAAAACGGTTTTGAACTTACCGGCAGGAATGCCTTTACCCGTATCACTGATATCGATGTAAACGAAATCGGTATCGGTGTACACTTCGGCGCTGATCTCCCCTTTACCTTCCAGCGCATCCAGCGCATTACGCAGCAGGTTTTCGACCACCCAGTCGAATAGGGGAGGGTTGATATTGATGTAGTGATTGGCATCCTGCTCTGCAGCCGGGAAGTGGAAAGAAACCCTTCTCGGGGCACGCTTGGCCATGTAAGAGCGGCATTTTTCCAGCTCCTCGTATACATCGATGGTCTCCAGGTTAGGGTCAGACCCGATCTTGGAAAAGCGCTCAGCAATGAGCTGTAAACGGTCCACGTCTTTGGTTAATTCCTGTACAATTTCCTTGATTTCCTCGTCGTCTTCCTTAATAATCTTCAGGTGTTCCAGCCAGGCAATAATGGCCGAAATGGGAGTGCCCAGTTGGTGGGCCGTTTCCTTGGCCATACCAACCCACACCCGGTTTTGCTCCGCACGTCGGGCAGAGTTGAAGGCCAGGTAGCCAAATAAGATAAATGCACTGATTAGCAATAGCTGAATATACGGGAAATAACGTAGTTGAGTCAGGAGTTTCGACTCCTGGTAGTAGATCGATACGGCATATCCCTGGATGGGTTCGAAGCCTTCCTCCTGCATTCGTTTTACCTCATTCTTGAGAAATTCCTCGTTGTCATCCTTGCCTTCACCAAAGTTAATGGCAGCATTGATTCCCCCCCTTTCATTCACCAGGATCACCGGAATATTGGTATTGGACAACAATATTTCATTGTGCAAAGTCACATCCACATAGGCGTAATCTTCATCGTCCAGGTCGTTGATTTCTTCCTGGGCCATCGTCCATATCCGGGTCGTCTTTTTCTCCTGTTCAGCAATCTGACTCGCCAGGTGATTGGTATAGATCATGGAAATCAGTACGATGATAATCCCGCCAGCGGCCAGGTATATTTTCCATCTTGATTTTCGCTGATAGATATCCATGGATGGTTTAATTTATTGAGCATTTCCTTTGGGAATACAATTCAAACTGCTTCCCAGGTTTAGTTTTGTAATTGCAAATAGGCATCCGCACGCTGCATGGCATTTTTGCGGATATTAACGTAATAAAAATTTAAATCGGCAATGTGATAATTACGTCGCGTAAGCAAAAAACTCCAGGGAAATTTGGGTTTGGTTACCCAAAGAATCCCCTGATGTACCTGCGCATCGGCTAAATTCGGAAAAATCCTTTCAAAATCCCGCAAAACACCACCCTCATTCTCGGATTTGGGTACGTATTCGCTGTTGGTGGTCCAACTCAGAGGGTTGGTCACCAAAATACTGTCGCCTAAAGTGTATTTGCCTTCCGGAAAATATCCCTTCTTAAAACTGCGCCAGGCGCAGACACAGCCGGTCTCCTCCGGACTTTCACAAGGGGGGATATTTTCAAATAAATCCTTCGCTACGGGAATGCCGATCAGATAGCCAGCCACAAATTTAGCTTGTAGCGGCTTGCCGTCGATGTATTCACGAATCAACTGCTTGGCGTGAGTGGTTCCCTGACTATGGCTGGCAATGATAAATGGCCGGCCCTGATTGTAGTGCTCCAGATAATAATCAAAAGCCTGCCGCACATCAGAATAGGCCAGATCAAAAGCCTTTTTTGCCGTACTTTTATTTTTGGTGAAATAGGCATGTAAATGAGCCTGACGATACCGTGGCGCATAAACCCTTCCTGCTCCGTTAAATATACTCGCCTGATAAAGGATGCTGCTACCGTCGGTTTTTTCATTCAGTTCCGTATCATCGACGGGAGCATTCCACAGGGTTTGCCCTTTGTCACCGGTATAGGTAGTTGGATGTAGAAAAAAGACATCAATCTCCGCTGTAGCCTGGTTATCCGGCCAGGAAGGATCGGGCCGACGGTCTGCTGGATCTTCCTTGTCGGGAAGGGCTGCCCAGTTTTCGGCTTTGCTGTAATCAGGAGCCAACGGGGTAGCGCTGAGGTCAAAAGCCCCTTTGGGATGCACAGCACACCCGGCGAGTAGTAAAAGGAACAGGGCAGGAATCGTCAGTTTCATGGCCAATTAGATTAGAAGTTGTCTAATGTTTTCTGCTGTCAGTGAGCATGAAGGCTTGTGGTTATTGGCGAGGCTCTTTGTGAGTTTCGTACCTGGAAGGTCCGGGACGAAAAAAAGCCGAAGTCAAAAGCCGCAATGCTTCGTGCGTAAGTAAGTGAGGAAACGTTAGACAACTTCTTCTGTATATAACAACAATAAATGAGGAAAATTGTCCGAAAAACGGGCAATATTTGTCCCCCTGGTCGAAAATGCATTAGTTATCTTGTGCTTCTTTGCAGGAAACTTTAAAAACATGAAAGTATGAAAAAATACGCCGTTTTGATTTTGCTGATCGCCTGTACGCTCCAGATGAAAGCACAGGAAATTAGTGAAGAAGTTGCCGTAAAGGCAGCTATCGAACAGCTTTTTGACGGCATGCGTGCCAGTGACACCAGTATGATCCGGGCAGTATTTCACCCCGATGCGCGAATGCACACCACCTTTATCAACAAAGAGGGCAATCCGCAATTGGTGGAAGGTACACTTGATAAATTCCTACAACAAATCGGTACACCCCACGATAAGGTGTACGACGAAAAAATATGGAGTTACGACATCCGTGTTGATGGACCGATGGCTTCCGTTTGGACCGAATACACCTTTTATCTGGGAGAAGAAAAGAGCCATTGTGGGGTCAACACCTTCCAAATGGTAAAAACCGAAACGGGCTGGCAAATCCTGCAAATCACCGATACCCGCCGCCGCGAGGGCTGTAAAACTGAGACCACCGATTGGGAAACGGAAATCAATACCTTGCTCGACAACTGGCACCTGGCTGCCGCCAACGCGGATGAAGATACCTTCTTCGGCAGCATGACCGCTGATGGCATCTATATTGGTACCGATGCCTCCGAGCGCTGGCTGCGTGATGAACTCAGGGAATGGTCCAAGGAGTACTTCGCTAAGGACTCAGCCTGGGCCTTTACCGCCAAAGAACGCCAGGTTCACCTCTCCGATGATGGCCAGTACGCCTGGTGGAATGAAACCCTCGATACCTGGATGGGCATCTGTCGCGGCTCCGGTGTATTACAACTCACCTCCGAAGGCTGGAAAATTAAGCAGTACCACCTGTCGATCACCGTTCCCAACGAAAAAGTGAAGGCCTTTCTGGAATTAATGGAGAAGAAGTGAAGTTTAGAGTTTAGTGTGGAGAGTGTAGTGAATGTGCACGCTTGATCACTATGCTGATTCTTTGATTTTGGAAGTTTTACTCTATTTTACGGGTTTAAAGGTTAATGGTTAAAGTTTAGGCGGCAGAGGCGGTTGAGAAAGTGTAGAGTGTAGGGGTTTAGAGTTTAGAGAAGGGAACAGCTAAGCATCTTGCATATTCTTAAATGCTGGTAATTCTGCTCTGGTTTATGAGGTTTATTTTATGGGTTTAAAAGTTAGGCGAATCCACTTTGCTAAAAACTTTGGCGATCAAGGAATAGAGACGTTGCAAGCATCTCCCAAGCGAGGTTGGTTTTTTTACGGGCTAATATTGGAATCGGGCAAGCGATTTCATTGGTCAGCCCCATCTCTAAACTCTACACTAAAAAATTCTGCTCCTATCTAATGGTGATGGGTGAAGTGGTGATAGGTTATGTCAATGATGGGCCCCCTCTCTAAACTCTACACCCTAAACTCTAAACTAAAAAATTCTGTTTTACAACAACTTCTTCATCCGGGCCAGGTCGCGCTTGACGTCTTTTTCTTTGATGGACTGGCGTTTGTCGAATGACTTTTTACCCTGAGCCAGGGCGATTTCCAGTTTGGCAAAGCCGCGCTCGTTGATAAACATTTTATAGGGAACAATGGTGAAGCCTTTTTCTTTTACTTTCTTTTCCAGTTTCCTCAATTCCCTTTTGCGGAGCAGCAGTTTGCGTGTACGGCGGGTTTCGTGATTGAAGAGATTGCCGTGGGAATACTCGGCAATAAACAGACTTCTTACAAACAATTCCCCGTCTTTAAAGGTGCAATAGGCATCGCGTAGGTTGACATTTCCGCTGCGGATAGATTTTATTTCCGTGCCTTGCAACATAATGCCTGCCTCATAAGTGTCAATGAAGTGATAATCGTATTCGGCTTTCCGGTTAACTATTTCTTTAGTGTTACTCTTCTTCTTCTCTGCCATGGCTTTCGTTTTACTCTGTGACAGAAACCCTGCCGGAGCTTAAAAAGTTCGCTTTCTTTCGTTGTTCTAAAGGTTCGACGTGATCAGGAGCGCCAGATCGGTCGATTTGATTTGGAAGCGCTGTCCCAGATATTCATTGGTCAGGCAACCCTTGTACATATACACCCCGTGGCGCAGGCCCAAATTCGCAAAAAACAGGTGCTCAATGCTTCCTGTACTCCCTGCTCTCAACAAGATAGGCGTCAAAATGTTGCTTACCGCAATGGAGGCAGTCCGTGGAACCCGTGACGCAATGTTGGGCACACAATAGTGAATGACATCGTGCTTGATGAAGGTAGGCTTGTCCAGTGAAGTGACCTCCGAGGTGGCAAAACATCCGCCCTGATCAATACTGATATCAACAATGACGGCTCCGTTCTTCATCTTGGCCACCATCTCCTCACTAACGATCACCGGGGCACGTCCTTGTTCGGAATGCACAGCACCGATCACTACCTCTGCCGTTACCAGTTCCCTTTCCAGGTAAACGGAATTGATGGAGGAGGTATACAGCGCTCGCCCCACTTGATTTTGAATGCGTTTGAGTTTGTAAATATTGTTGTCAAAGATGCGTACTTCAGCACCCAACCCGATGGCGGTACGCGTCGCGTATTCGGCCACAATACCGGCACCCAGAATGACCACCTTGGCACTGGGTACTCCGGAAATACCTCCGAGTAAGACGCCCTTTCCGCCGCTGGTACTCGACATCAACTCGGCGGCAGTCAGCATGGCGCTGATGCCCGCCATTTCGCTCATGATGCGCACAATGGGGAAGGTATCAAATTCGTCCTTGATGTATTCCATTGCTAAAGCAATGACGCGCTTTTGCTTTAATTTATTGATGTAACTCGCCGAAATGATCGGAAGCTGAAGTGGAGAGATTAAAATCTGATTGGGATGCATGTGGTCAATCTCGTCCAGCGTAGGCGGCGCTACCTTGATGATGATGCCTGCCTTGTAGACCTGTTCCGGGCTGTAGGCAATTTCTGCGCCCACTTCCGAATAGTCGTGGTCGGTAAAGTTAGACTTTTCACCGGCACCGCTTTCCATTACTACTCGATGGCCGTGAGCAATAAGGGCAGAAACCGAGGAAGGGACCAGGGCCACCCGGTTTTCCTGTAGGGTAATCTCTTTTGGGATACCGATAAAGAGTTTATTGTTCTTGGATTGCACCAACAACATCTCCGGCTGGGTCTGAAACTGACTCTCCGAAAAAACCTTAGGGATGGGTATCCTTTTTTCCTTGTCACTCATAGCCTACAAAATTAGGATTTTTCGTGTTGAATTGGTCTCTAATTCGAATTTTATTCTCACCACGTCTTCAGGTAGCAATGGCTCGATAATCTCTGGCCATTCAATCAGGCACCAATCCGGACCATAGAGATATTCTTCAATGCCGATCTGCAGTGCTTCTTCAATGTCCTTCAATCGATACAAATCCATGTGGTAAATGGTTCGGTCGGTACTGGCCTCCTGGTCAAAATAGGAATATTCATTAACCAGTGCAAACGTGGGGCTACTGACCGCTTCTTCGACGCCCAGGTAGTGACAGAATGCCTTAATGAAAGTCGTCTTTCCCGCGCCGATTTCTCCGGTCAGTACCAGTTTGTTGCGTCCGTTTTTAGTATGCTCCAGTACGGTTTTCACTGCCTTCGGCAGGTCTTCAAGCCCGATGTGCTCAAGTATTTTCATGCAGTCATTATCGTTTAAGAATGGCTCGCTGCCGCACCATGATTTCGTAGGCATCAACCGGGGGGATTTCTTCGCCGTCTACCATCTGCCCACCGGTGGTTTTGATTGGGGTATCCTTGCCGGAAATGACTTCGAAAATCAGGTTGTCCCCCACCATTTCGGTAGTCGTCAACAAAAGGTTATCTCCAACTTTAAAACGATTGTACAATTTGCCCCCGAGCAAATAAGCCTGTAGCACAATTGTGTTTTGCTCATCAATCACATACTGTCCACTTTTCCGGTCGATAACTTTCAGCTGATACGGACGAACACTGCTTTCCGGGCCACTGCCGTACACCAGTTTCCAGGTGTAGAGGTCTGCACTGTCGGTAGGTTGGATGCTCAACGACATGGGGATTTCTCTCAGGAGCCCAAGTGCGCCGTAAATTTCCAATTGACCCGTCCAATCACCACACCAGCTATCGGGAAAGGTCAACTGATCCTGGGCCTGTAGCGTGGCAGATAGTGAAAAACAGAGGATGAGGATGCCGAATATTTGATTTTTCATACGTAATTTGTCAGAAAATCATTGGTATTATGAAAATAACGTTCTCTTTAGTTATTGGGTTGATGTTTTGTTCCATAACAATGGCTCAAAAAGAATATTTCCAGCAGGAAGTCAATTATAAAATAGCCGTAAAGCTGGACGATCAGGAGCATACCCTTACGGGAAATATTGAGATGGAATATACCAATAATGCTCCGGAAGCCCTGGACTTTATCTATTTGCACCTGTGGGGCAATGCCTTCAAAGACCGCTCCACTGCGTTTGCCCGCCAAAAAATCCGAACCAACAGTACGCGCTTTTATTTTGCCGAAGATAGTGAATTGGGCAATTATTCCGGCCTAAGCTTCACCGTGGATGGCCAAACCGCCCGTTTGGAGCTTGAACCCAACGATCCGGATATTGCCAAATTGTATCTTCCAGAGCCGCTCACTAAAGGAGCAACCATTCGCATTGCCAGTCCTTTTGTTTTGAAAATTCCAGCCTCTTTTTCCCGTCTGGGGCACGTTGGTGAATCTTACCAAATGACGCAGTGGTTTCCCAAACCTGCAGTTTATGACCGCGATGGCTGGCACCCGATGCCTTACCTGGATATGGGAGAATTTTATTCGGAATTTGGAGACTTTGATGTGACCATTACCTTGCCGGAAAATTATGTGGTAGGGGCCAGCGGTGTATTACAGACGGAATCCGAAAAGGCGTTTATCCAGCAGAAAGTTGAAGAAACAAGGGCTTACCTGGATACGCTACAGAATCCGGAAACCGGGTTGGTTGAGAACGATTATCCGCCTTCCAGCGAGAATTTAAAGACAATACGGTTTGTAGCCGAAAAGGTGCACGACTTTGCCTGGTTTGCCGACAAGCGGTTCCGAGTGGTCAAAAGTCAGGTAACGCTGACTTCGGGTCAGGAAGTGGATACCTGGGTCATGTTTACCAAAACCAATGAAGCTTATTGGAAAGAGGCTATCAGCTACGTAGATCGGGCCGTCAATTTTTATTCGGAACTGGTGGCTGAATACCCTTATCCTCAGGCTACGGCGGTACAGAGTGCGCTGAGTGCCGGTGGGGGAATGGAGTACCCAATGATCACCGTAATTGGCTACTACAACGATCCACAGGGTCTGGATGAGGTGATTACTCATGAGGTGGGGCACAACTGGTTTTATGGTATCCTGGCCTTTGATGAGCGCGACCATCCGTGGATGGATGAGGGACTCAATTCCTATTATGATCACCGTTATACGGAGCGCTACTACGGGAAGCAGAAAGGAGGAATCCTTCCCCGTTTCTTATTGGGAGATACCGAGGCCACTGAATACGAGATTGGCTATCTGCTGCAGGCCCGCCGCGACCGCGATCAGGCACCGCAGACGACTTCCGATGAGTTTGTTCCCATCAACTACTGGCTGGGGGGCTATGAAAAACCAGCGGTGGTCTTTAAATATCTGGAGAAGTACCTCGGTACCGACAATTTTGATCCGATCATGCAGTCCTTTTATCAAAAGTGGGCCTTTAAACACCCACAACCCGAAGATTTAAGGGCGCATTTTGCCGCAAATACCGATAAAGAACTGGACTGGTTCTTTGATGGCCTGATTAATTCCAATGAAAAGATCGACTATGCTATCACCGACCTGAAACAGCAGGGAGATCAGTTGGAAATTACCGTGCAAAACCGCGGCGATATAGCGGCACCGTTTCCCATTTCTGCAGTAGCCGATACCAATATTTTGTATACTCAATGGCAGGAGGGATTTGACGAAAGTCAAACCTTTTCTTTTCCCGCTCAATACGGCAAAAGCCTGGCTATTGATGCTCAGCGCTGGTCGTTGGATGTAAATCGGAAGAACAACTACTGGCATCCCGCAGGGGTGTTGAAGAAAGTAGAACCGCTAACATTTAAATTCCTGGGATCGGTAGAAAACGACAAAAAAACCACCTTGTATTACCTGCCTTATCCGGCCTATAATGCCTACGATGGATTTATGCTGGGCATGGTTTTGCACAACCTGACCCTGCCGGATCGTCGGTTTGAGTTTTCGCTGGCTCCGGCTTATGGCTTTGATAGCCAAAAGCTGGTGGGGCTTGGAAGCGTAAAATACCATTGGTTCTGGGGTGACGGCTTAACACCACAGCAATTGACCCTGGGCGTGGCGGGCAGAAGCTATAGCTTTTCCAAGGAGACTGAATTAGGTTATCAACGGCTCTACCCTTATTTGGAATACTGGTTCAAGCGTAATCCTGTTACAAGAATTAGTCACCGTCTGAAACTTGGGTATACTCACCTTTCTCGGGGTTATGCCATTTACAGTCCGGACGAGCCACCTGTATTTGAGAAGACCAATCTGGGCTTTTTAGGGCTGGAATATGCCCTGGTTAATACCAATGTTCTGAACTCCGGCGCACTGAATGTGCGGCTGGAGTATTTTCCGGGCAATGATGAACTTTTTGAAGCTAGCGGCAGCTACCTGAAATTATCGCTGGAAGGAAAAACCAGTATCACCTATGCACGGGGTCGGCGGTTTGATATTCGCGGATTTGCCGGGGTTTTTCCACAAAATGAAAATCGAAATCGCGGATTCATCTCTACCGGAGCGTTCAATTTGAGTGCTCAGGGATATAACGATTACATTTTTGAAGAGCTGTACTTTGGCCGATTTGAAAACGAAGGGTTGTGGTCACAGCAAATTCACCAACGAGAAGGCGGGATGCGCTATGCGCTGGGCGGAGCTTACCAGCTGGGGCGCAGCAACAATTTTGCGCTGGCGGTCAATCTCGAATGGGACCTTCCTTTTAAATTGCCGGCCAGGTTGAGCATACGTCCATACCTGGATTTGGGGTATTTTGACAACGCGATGCCCACTGGCGAGAAGGATACCTTCAATGATCAGTTTCTCTGGACCGGTGGTTTTAGCTGGATTCTGGCCAAAGGGATTTTTGAGATCAACTTTCCGGTTGTTTCCTCAAAAAATTTACAGGATATCATGGTGGAGCGCGGCAACTACTTCAGCAGGATCACCTTTTTGCTGGATTTGAGAAAGGCACATCCTAAGAAAATCCTCGATAGAACCCTGGAAGGACTTAACTGATCACACGAGTTTACCGGAGAGATTCTGTACTCAAAGTGCCATCCCGGGATATGTGTCGTGCGTATTCGCTTGGCGTTTGGCCGGTTATTTTTTTGAAAATGGCATTGAAAGTGGATTTGGAATTAAAGCCTGCTTCGTGTGCCAGGCTGAGTAGGGTATACTGATGATTATCCGGTTCATTGAGCAGGCGCTGGAATTCTTTTACCCGGTAGGCATTGATAAAGTCAAAGAAATTCTGATCCAGATCGCGATTGATGACCTGCGACAGGTAATTGACCGGAATACCCGCCCGTTGGGCCAGTTCGGCAATGGTGATGCGGGGTTCGAGATAGGGCTTTTCCTGCTCCATATATTTGGACAGCTTTTGGAGGTATCGTTTGGCCTTCTCATCGGTCAAACTGGAAGGCTGATATTTGGCCGCTTCCTCTTCGGCGTCCAGCAGTTCCGTTTCCGATTCCCAAATCACTTTTTGTCGCACGCCGTAAATGCCCAGGTAGAATATATTGGCCACCATAAAGAGGAAGGCCACCTGAAAGCCGTAGCTGCCGGTTAGCTCCAGGAACTGATTGGCCAGTACTTCAAAGACGATAAAGGCCGCCCAGGTGATGATCATGCCCCACAGAAATCGTTGCAACCAGGATAAACTCAAATCTTCCGTAAAGGAAAATCGGGTCAGAATACAAGTTTCATGTCGTTGGAGTAATTTGAAAGAGCGAAATAGGTAATAGGGAAAAAGGCCCAGAAAAAGACCGTAGTACATGAGGTAATACCAGGTAGGACAAACGTGCTGATGGATTTGTCCGATCAACTCTAATTTGGTGGAGTAGGGCAGTGGGTAAAAGGTTTGCGTAAGCAAAATATTGACCACAACAAAAGGAATAAAGTGAGTGAGTTCCTTCCAGGCAAAAGGTAGTGCACCACGCGTGGCCGATTTGATATACAGGTAAAAGACCGGAACTGCCAGGTAAGCCAGCACGTAGGCATTGAGCGGCAGGTTGGGATATTCAAAACTCAGTGCTTCGTGATAGTTGTAAATCAGCGTAATGAGAAAGAGTAGAAAAAGCTCCAGGCTCAGCAAATAATCGGCCTGCTTACGGTTTTTTTTGAGCAAATTTAGTGAGGCGAAGCTGATAGCCTGGGCTGCACCGATCGTGATCAATATTTGTAGAAGCATGGTATGGGTCTTTAGGTTATTGCTTGTTTAAATCCCTTCAACACAATATCATTGACATCTGGCATACAATTGAATGCATAATTCTTATGGCTAATACGATTAATTCGTTAATTTTAAAGTTACTTTAAAAACGAAGCCAACTAGAGATTAGTTGAATCTCGCAACTATTAAACTCCTGACTAGCTATGAAAAAAAATCTTTACACCATTGTTCTTACCTTTTTGCCTTTCCTTTTGTTTGCACAAAATTACAACTTACCACACTGGGAAACGGAGTTTGAAAGAAAACAAAACCCATCCACCAGCTACAGCTACCTGAACAAACAGATCAACCCCAATCCGCCGCCGGTACCGGTACGTACCATGGCCGAGTGGGAAGAGGTGCAGGGCCTTGTGGTGGGTTGGAGAAGCAGTTCGTACCATGCAGTGCTGACTGAAATTGTCCGAAACGCGGTTGAGGAATGCACGGTCTACATCGTGACTGATAATTTGAGCAATATCATGTCCCGGCTAAATTCAGCCAGCGTACCTCTGGATAATGTGCAATTCATTGTGGAAGAACTCAATAGCGTATGGATTAGGGATTACGGCCCCTGGACCGTTTACCAGAATGATGTCGATAGCCTCAATATTGTCGATTGGATTTACAACAGATTTTACCGTCCGGATGATGATAAGGTGCCAGCTGCGATAGGAGAGTACCTCAACTACCCCGTTTTTGAGGCCACCCAGGTGCCGTTTAATTGGGTGCATACCGGAGGCAATCATCTGCGCGATGGTATGACAACTGCTTTCTCTTCCGATTTGGTGATGCGGGAAAATCCCGGGCGCCTGGAACGGGAAATTAATGACATTGCTGAGTCCTTTCTGGGGGCAGAAAACTACATCAAATTTAATCGGTTGCCTTATGATGGCATTCACCACATCGATATGCACATGCGGGTGATTGATGAGGAGACCATCTTTTTTGGCCAATATCCGGAAGGTGTAGCGGATGGTCCGCAGATTGAGCAGAATATTGAATATTTACGCAATAATTTTTTGACGCCTTTCGGCAATCCCTACAATGTGTTGCGCCTGCCCATGCCCCCGGACTTTTCCAATCAGTATCCTGATCAGGGCGGCGATTACCGGACCTACACCAATTCTCTGTTTATCAATAAGACCATTATCGTTCCTGTCTATGAGGAGCAATATGATACTACAGCCCTGCGCATTTATCGGGAAACCATGCCCGGTTACAATGTGGTGGGCATTCCCTGCAATGATATCATTCAGGCATTGGGCGCTTTGCACTGCATTACCAAATTGATCGGTGTGTCCGACCCGTTGCGCATTGCCCACCCGCGCCTGCGCGATACCTATGATAGCACCAATGAATATCCGGTGCAGGCCATTATTCAGCACCGCAGCGGTATTGAGCAGGCTACCCTCTACTATCGCACTGAAACGGATGGTACCTACAGTTCAACTCCTATGGCTTTGGCCAATGCGGCTGAAGACCTTTGGACGGCAGCCATTCCGGCTCAGGCGGTTGGTACTCGAGTGGAGTATTACATTCATGCTACGGCAGTTTCCGGTAAAGAGCAGGTACGGCCGATGGTGGCTCCGGAAGGCTATTTTTATTTTAATGTAAAAGGTTATGACCAGCCGCCGGTGGCCCAGGTTTTGCATACTGCTTCCACGCTTTGTAGCGGCAATTCGGTGACTTTCCGTAGCGATGCCCAAAATGGAGTGACGAGCTTAGCGTGGCAATTCCCGGGAGGCAGTCCGGCCACCTCGACCGAAGCCAATCCAACGATTACCTACAATACTCCGGGAACTTATGATGTGACATTGATCGTGAGTAATCCGGCAGGGATGGATACCCTGGTGTTGGAAAATGAAGTCAATATTGAAGAGGCTGTGCCGCCATTTAGTGACGACTTTGCCAACGGTCCAAACGAGAACTGGCAAGTCGTAAATCCGGATAATGACGAGGCGCAATGGACGATTGAACAGACCATTTGTTATGGCAATAGTTTTATGATCGACAATCGCAATTTCAATTCTGAACATACGCGGGATTATTTCTCCGCTAGAATTGATCTGAATGGATTGGACCATCCTGCTATGACCTTTGATGTGGCTTACGCAAGGCGGAATGATACTACTTATGACGAATTGCGAATCAATATCGTCCATTGCAATGGCGAAAAGACTAATGTATATAATAAGAGCAGCGATGTTTTGGCTACAGTGGGAAATTTATCGGGCACTTTTGTACCCGTAAACTGTAATCAATGGCGAAATGACATCGTATATCTGGGGCAATTTACGGATGAGATTGTGCAAATTGAATTTGAAGCCATTGGAGGAGATGGAAATCGGTTATACATTGATAATATCAATATTGTGAGTAGCCCCAATCAGGCGCCTACCGTTTATCTGGAAGCGCCAGAGGATGGTCGTCTCTACGAAGAGGTAACCTTGCCAACCATTCCGATTAAAGCGCTGGCCAATGATATCGATGGAACTATTGATTTTGTTACCTTCTTTGTCAATGGCGATTCGGTCGGCATTGCTACCGAGGCCCCTTACATCTACCCATTTGATGTACCCGCTGCCGGATTTTATGACATCCAGGTGCGGGCTACCGATAATGATGGAGCAGAAATCTACTCTGACACCCACCAGATTGAGGTGAGTTTGCTGGTTAGTGTGCAGGATCAGATGGAGTTGCCTTTTGTCCTGAAGCTGTTCCCAAATCCAGTGGCCGATCAGTTGTACATCAGTATGGATAGCGATCGCCGCATGGAGGTGAGTTATCAATTGCTCAGCCCGCTTGGTCAACGTATTGACGGCGGTCAATGGCAGGTCAATGAAGGCAATAATTATTTCCAACTGGATTTAAATCGTTTCCCTTCCGGAATTTATTCGCTGCACCTCCGCGGTGAAGACTGGAACGGAGGTTGGAAGGTAATGCGTACGGAATAGTATTTAATATTAAATTGAAGTACTGAAGACGCAAAGTAGGACATAATATGTTGTACTTTGCGTCTTTTATTTTTGGACAAACCGAGCAATTTTATGCAAATCACCGGATTGTATACCTACCCCGTAAAAGGGCTGGCCGGAGTCAGTCTCTCTGCTGCCAATCTTGAATCACGTGGCCTGGCCTACGACCGCCGCTGGATGCTGGTGGATGAGGAAAGTGTCTTTATTTCGCAGCGGGAAGTTCCCCAAATGGCCTTGTTGCAGCCGGAAATCACCGCTTCAGAATTAGTCCTCCACGCTGCTCATTTGGTCATTGAGCCGCTACACATTCCTTTGAAAGAAAAGACTTCCTCCAGTCAGATTCAGGTACAGATTTGGGATGATATTTGTACGGCACAGGAAGTGAGCCAAACGGCCAACAAATGGCTGTCAAAAGTGTTGGGTGTGGCCTGCAAGCTGGTTTATATGCCTGATGCCAGCATTCGTCCGTTGAATGCCAAGTACGGGCTGGAAGGAGAAATGGTCGGTTTTGCCGATAGCTGCCCGCTGCTGGTAGTGGGAGAGGCCTCTTTGGCCGACCTCAATGAGCGCCTGGAACAACCGGTTTCGATGGATCGCTTTCGTCCGAATATTGTCTTCAGCGGTGGCCAGCCTTACGAAGAAGAGAGCTGGAAATCTTTTCAAATTGGCGAGGTGAATTTACGGGGAATACGTTCTTGTGCCCGCTGTCAGGTCATCACCATCGATCAGCAAAGTGCCAAGGTGGGCGCAGAACCGCTGCGCACTTTGAGTACCTACCGTCGGCAAGGCAATAAGGTGCTGTTTGGGCTACACGCTAGTTTGGCGCAAGCCGGAGAAAATAGCTCCACCTTGCTAAGGGTAGGAGATGGTATTTCAATAAAAGAGGGATAAATCTCATTTTGTTTTTGTAGTTTTACTGAAGCCCCTCCTTACGTGATCAATCGTAGTGTTATGACGCGCGCTTATACCATTGTATTGGGCATATTCATGCTATTGGGCCTTTCCTGTGAGAAGGAGACTTTTCGTCAGAGTGAGAGTGGGTATCCTATTGAGTTGACGGCAGTAGTTAATGAAAATGGGCAGGTGGAGTTAAGTTGGACGGAGCTAAAAGCAGCGGGGTTTGAGAATTATATGGTACTTCGTGCTGCCAACCCCATTTCCGATCAAATTTTTGTTACCTACCAATACTCGATCGTAAAGTATTTTACCTCCAGATTTCAGAACAATAGTTGGGTTGATGAAGCTCCCCCCCCTGCAAAGACCTGGTACTATAAGGTGGTCGCGTTATTAGATGGCCGACAAGTAGTATCACCCACCATTCAGGTAGATTTTGACCTTGAGTTTTTTGATTTTTTTGTTGATCGTTGGTCTGTACTTCCCAAGGAGAACCTGGTTGTTCTTATTGACAACGACACAAAACTTGCCACTGTTTTCGATTATTCCAAAGATGAAGTAATGGGGAGCATTGAATTACAACTTAAAACAGATAAGGTGTTTCTTCAGTCAACCCCAGATGACCAGGCGGCCTTATTCATAATTGCTGCACCGGATTATAAACAGGTAAAAATCATCCATGCAAGAACTTTTGAGGAACTCGGCACTTTTTATTCTGATAATGCCATAAAAAGTCTGGCTACAGATCATGACATGATTTGTTTGGTTACGAATAATGAGGAGTTTCCCATGGTGATTTTAGATGGTCATACGTTTTCAAAGATTGCTCAATTTGAACAGGTTATACTGAAAATACCGTAATTGTGAGGGCTTTGCCAGAAAGAGGAGAGTTTATACGATTTGGTAAAGAAGGACACTCATTGTTGCGTTTAGATGAAGAGGCAAATTTGATTGAGCAAATTGAAATCGATATACCAGCATTTGGAAATACATTTATGCTGGAACCAGCCATTCATCCTTCGGGGACCCACTTTATCCCTTTTGAAAGAGGTGAAATTTATACAAGATCACTGGAAAATATTGGTGCTTTAGGGGATCAGAAGTGGACGCATGTCTCGTTTGCAAAAGATGGCACGAAACTATATGCGGTTCCTTTTTATGGCTACCGTTATATTCACATTTTTAATTTCCCAGAGTTAACCCTTCAAAAGATTGAAACCGTAGCTTACAAAGCAATCGGTTTTTTGCACACTGATGACGCAATAAAGGTCATCGGCCATACCTATGAATTTGGCAATAATGGCACATTCATTAAAACCCTAGAATTGTGATGCCTAAAACTTTACTTAAGGGGCTTGTTTTTCCAGCAAATCATAACTTATGAAGAGGTGCCTCATTCATTTCACCTTGATTGGTCTGCTTTGCCTGACTATTAGTGCCTGCGATAAAGAGCAACTGACAGAGGACGATGATGTATATTCGATTAGTTTGATAGCAGAAATAATTGACAACCAGGTTGTACTTGACTGGACTGCCACCCCTATATCAAACTTTGAGGGATATGTGATTTTTCGATCACGAGATTCAATTCCAGATAAAGAGACTCTCGCAGAATATGAGGGATTGGTTTGGGACCAGATTACAGCTATCGACAGTACACGGTGGGTTGACTTGCAGCCGGAAGCTACCGAATCTTTATACTATAAAGTAGTGGTGAAGTTTGCTGATCGGCTGATCTTGTCTCCAACAGTGAGGCTTGATTTTGAGGTGACCTATCTTGACATGGTATACGATAAAGTATACAATATTCAGAATTCGAATCTCCTCATTGGCTATGATGCCTATCAGAAGACTTTTCAAACTTATGATTATGTAAATAACGAAGTGCTACATACCGGATCACTTTATGGAGATTTTAGAAAAATCAGTACTGCACATTACCAGAATAAGCCGGTAATCGTGGCAGTTTATAGTGATATCGTACGTTTCTTTGATGTCGTAGATTTAGACTTCGTTGCGAGTTTTCAAATTGGAGAGGAAGTGAGAAGCATCGATATCGATGATGATTTTATTTATATAGTGGTCAGGAATTCTGGCTACCCATCACTTGAAATAAGGAGTATTCATGATTTTTCCATGCTAAAACGCCATATTATCTACGATGCGTGGCAAACCAAGGTTACTGTTTATAATAATCAGAACGAAATTTTACTAACTAATAATGATAAGCTATGGCATTTGCAGATTAGTCCAACGGGTGAGATTGAAACCATAGAGGAAAAGGAGGTAGATTTAGACGGTACATTATTTGATCACGCTGCTCTGAGTCCTGATCGGCAATATTTTGTCATTAATAATTACGGAGGTGTTTTCGACCTCTCTTTTAATAAGCTTGGGAGTGTAGAAACGCCCAGTAACTTTCCTCCTGTTTTTGTTGGAGAAAATGCAGACATTTATTCTTATGACGACTACAATGATCGGATCTTGGTTTATTCTACACCTGATATAAGTCTGAAAAAGGAGTTGTTGTTACCTTTTAGGTATCGTGCATTAATCCCACTAGAATCGGGCGCTCTATTGATAGGTGAAACAAGTGTTGATTTTGAGGATAAAACAGTAATAAAAAAAATTACGCTCTAATGATGGATAAATTACTTTATATCATTCTGTTCGCGGTCATTCCATCACTTGGATTTAGTCAAGAAACGGAGAGAACCACACAGCACGAAATTGGTATGAATGCAACCTATTTCTTTCGTCAATTTCTTGGCTCAGGTAGTTCACCCTTGCTAGAAAGCCCTTACCTTTTAACTTATCGGGCCTATTTTTCTACCTGGACCTTGAGGGGAGGTTTAGGCTTGGCATTAAATCGTGATAAGGCTAGCGAGGAAGGTTTTGAAGATTCTCAAACAGTCGTTGACTATGCGGTGGATGCTAGACTTGGAATGGAATGGAACAAGGCTTTTGGCAAAAAATGGAAAGGGACTTTTGGTGGAGATCTAATTGTTCAACAAGATGTTTCTAAAAATATTACAGATTCAGGGTTTGATAAAGTTGTTGTTACCTCAAAAGAACAAGGCCTTGGAGTTGGGCCTGTTCTGGGCCTGCATTTTTTGATCACTCCTAATTTGAGTTTATACACAGAAGGAACTTTTTACGTCTTGGTCTCCAAAACGGAAAATAAGACAGAATACGAAAATCTGCCACAGTTTGATGATCAAACCCTGGTGAACAATCGATTAGAGTTGGCAACAACTTTACCTGCAAGTATATTTCTCTTATATCGGTTTTAATCCTGAAATTCCAATATGATGAAAAAGCAATGGTTTATTGGTCTTCTGATTGTCTCCTTGGTCTTTTCTGCTTGTCAGAAAACAGAAACACTTCCTTATAAAAATATTATTCCAAACCTGCCAGATACTCCACTGGATTATACGTCTACTCTTTTCTCCGATTTGGCGGATATCAATAATAATAAGGCAACCTTAGGGCGGGTTCTATTTTACGACAAGAAGTTGTCGAAAAACAATACCATCTCCTGTGGCACTTGCCATCAGCAGAAGATGGCCTTTAGCTCAAATAGTGCTTTCAACGTTGGGTTTAATGGCGAGCTTACCAAAAGGAATACCAAAGCATTGGTTAACCTACACGATCAGGAGTTCTTCTTTTGGGATGGTAGGGAACTGCACTTGCACGAATTAGCGCTTAAGCCAGTGGTTAATCATGCAGAAATGGGACTTCCCGGTGAGGATTTTCTGGTTGAAAAATTACAAACGATCAACTATTATCCCGAGTTGTTTAAAGATGCTTTTGGCGACCCTTCCATTACGTCAGCACGAGTTGGAGAAGCCTTGTCACAATTTATGCGTTCTATCATTTCCTATTCTTCAAGGTATGATTTGAGCGATCAGGCATTGAGTGGGGGCAACTATGACGAGCATTATTTTACAGAACTAGAATGGGATGGGAGTAGTATATTTGGTGGAAAAGGCAAGTGTAGCAAATGTCATGGATATCATTCCTTTAGAAGTCAGGATTTAGTTTATGCCAATATCGGATTGGATATGGAATATGAAGATAAAGGCGCCGGAGATCTTTGGCCAACGCCAAATCTTTATGAAGGAAATTTCACTATCCCTTCACTGCGAAATGTTGCCTTGACCGCGCCTTATATGCACGATGGACGTTTTGGAACTTTGGAAGAAGTAGTTGGACATTACAATTCTCAGGTCAAACCTCATCCCAACCTTCATTATCTTATGAAGAATATTGATGGAATTCCACGTCAACTAAATTTGACTCCTTACGAAAAAGAAGCACTTGTGGCTTTCTTAAAGACCCTCACCGACCAGCGTCTCACCATCGACGAACGCTTCTCCGACCCGTTTGCAGACTAGCCTTACTCTGTCTTCAATGCCATGGCCGGGTTGGCCAGAGCCGCGCGGATGGCCTGATAGCTGATGGTGAGCATGGTCATCGTCAGCTACCAGGTAACAGCTTCGGGAAATCCCTCCTAGCGCTTTTTAGGCACAAACAGGTCATCCAGCACATCGCCGTTATCGAAGTAGCCGGCTGGTTCCTGGTGCAGTTGTTGATAAGCTGCCGCTAAAAAGACTGTCTTGGCGGCGGAAACGGCCGTATGAACCAATAGGATAGCCAGAATGCCGGCAACAATGGCCAGCGCCCAGTGCACAAAGAACAGGCCAACTGCCATCAAAATGGCTGCCAGGTATCCCAGAATATAGAAGGCAGCAAAGCTGAAGTTAGCGCCGATGGCTTCGCCCCATTTTTCTTTCATGATATTGCCTGAACGCTTTACCGCTTCAATTGGGCCCACCTCTTCGTAAGCCAGCACCGGAACAACAAAGAAGGTCGCAATCGACCAAACCATACCAATAATGCCGATAACGATCTTGCCGACAAAGCCAAACTTGTCTTCCAGTGTTTTTAAAATGACGCCTACCGTAGCGGCAAGTGCTGCCCACGAAAGAATGACGCCGAAACGGGAAATGCTAAAGCGCAGTCCATCACTGACATTTGGTGTTTTTCCTTCAAAGATCTGACGGGCGCAGTGCACCAAACCTACATTGAAAAAAACGATGATAAAGAAGTTGACAAAATAAAATAGAAACAGGCCGATATATGCCACCACTTCATTTGTCTCACCGGTTTGGCTGTCTATCCATTGGCCAAAGGATTCCAGGCCGTCAATACCACTCAGTAGAAAAAAACTGCTGGCAAAGGAGATCAAGACCATAATAATGGCGACGCCCGACATTAAGGGAAATAACATCAGGGCACCGTTGTCTTTAATGGTCTTCAAACTGGTCCAGCCAATTGTCCAGCCATGACTAATACGATCAAAAAAGCTCATGTTGTGATTTGATTTTGTGAAGTTAATTTTAGGTATTAGGGTTTGGGGTTTAGGTTTTTGGGGCCTAAAACCCTTATCAGAATAAGTACTAAGCTACATCTTCAGGCAACAATTCCCAAATTTTATCGACAAATGGGGGTAAAGTGACGAGGCACCACCATTCAATCAATGTACGATGATCAGTTTTTGCTGGTCGGTTAGATGGCCTTCGCTACCCTTCAATTCCAGTTGGAGGTACCAAACACCAGCGGGGAGGTCATGCGTAGGGAGTGTCACCAGATAATCTCCGGCAGCTTGTCGGGCGTGCACCAATTGTCGTATATTTTTTCCGTAAGGATCAAGTAATCTTAGACTCACATGAAACCCTTGCTGCAATTGATAATCGATTGTCACCTCCTGGTCGGCAGGATTGGGATGCAGGGCTGGGAAGTGGTAGGGCAAATGCTCCGGTTGGTCTGTATCCAGGATGGCGGAGCAGGGATCGGTCAGGTTTTCCGGGCAATAAATGCGTGCCGCCAGCGTACAATCCAGTACAAATGGATTGGGTTTATCATCCTGATAAGTGGCAATTTTCATGGTGCGGTTCCATTCGGCATCATCTACCGGATCGAGTAGGTGCCAATTGCAAAAGGTATTGCGCTGTGAATTAAAAAAGTTGGGGTCTTCGGCATTGGCCTCATTGCGATACATCGTATAAAAATAAAACATGGCGCGGGCTACATTGCCTTTGTGGTCTTCACGGGGTTCAAATAGGCCGCTTTTGTATTCGCTGTAGAGGTCTTTATTGCTGATAGGTATGCTGGTAATGTAGTCACCCTGATAATACCAGCGTTCGGTTTGATTATCGGGGATGTCTCCAAATGGGTGACTGCCGCGAATGGAATTCACATCAATGCGTGTTGGGTACAAATGGTGCATATCGGCATTGGCATTGCCCGAACCGGCGCCCAGCCCCTGGGGGTAAGTATGTTCCAAATTGATGCCATTTGGACCCCCATTCATATATGCGGCAGTGGAAGGGTCCATCGTTGGATCGAGGTAGATGGTAAATCCCGTATACACGCAGGTCAGGCTATCATCGTGGTTGTAGATGACTCCATAGAGCGTATCGCGGGAATTGCCAGAGGGCAGGACAAATGAGGGCTTGTAGGCATCGACTACGGCTTCAAAAAGATCCTGGCCGTCGAGTTCAGGAAAGATGTCCTGTTGGCTATAGCCAAATGATGTGCAACAAAGAGCTAGCAGCGTGCAGAAAGTACGCATTTTCATAACGGGTATTTTGGGGCAAAGGTACGGGAAATGCGGGGGAATTTGGCTTGAGGATTCTGAAACAAAGTCATTTTTTAGCAGGAAAGCAGACCTTTAGACCTCTTGGACTGCTTTCCTGAAAAGTTCTTATACCGCACTTTTTAATCGTTTAGGGAACGACATTGATGATGACTCGCTGATAACGGGTCAATTGGGGTGACCCATTGTCTGTGACAGCCAGAATAATGTGCATAGTACCTAGTCTTCCGTATTTTTTGGGAATGACAATTGCAGCATTGGCCTGGTTGTCGTTCTCAATTTTCAACGGATCCCCGGTTCTGGCGGTAGAGATGGTGAAGGTGCCTGGTTCCCCATAATAAAACCAGCGATAGGAGAGGTTATCGCCATCTGGATCGGTGGAGCCTTCCGCACTTAATTCTACGCGCTCACCTTCTTTAGCCGTCAGGTATTGATCATGATTGAGTTTGATGACGGGAGGGTGGTTGGCCTCATCATAAGATTTAAGAGTCCAGTCCATGCGGGCTACAAAGTCATTTTGAAAAGCTTCCCGCCAGCGCCAGATGGTGGCATGATTGCTGGTGTGCCAAAAGCCGTCATGACCAAGTACTTCATCAGCTACGTTGGTCCAGATTGGGCGAGTTTCGGGCTCTAAAAACCATTTCTCCGTTCGGGGTTGGTACAGTTCATATCGACCGCCCCAGCTGCCCCAATCCGGGTGGTCCGGATTACTCAAACCATTATTGATCAAAAACATAAAACTGGGAGAGTCACCCTCCATCAGGAAAGTCATGTGCGGATATTGTGCGCCGAGTGGCCCCTTACTTCGGATATGCTCATCGAGCCACGGATTGTCAACAATTTCAAAATTGCCTCCGGCAAAACGTGCGTGAAAGTGATCTCCGCTGATGCCGCTCCAGGTGGCGCGGTGATAACCACCGTAGCGGTGGAACCCCGGGCTGACAATATAGTGCAGGTCCTGGAAGGTATTTCTCATCCAGGGGCCACTATCATCCTGGTCGGAAATAGTGTATACTCTGAGTTTGGCCACAAATGCTTTGAGCTCTTCCTCAGAACGGGTGTTTTTTACTTTCCAAAGTGCTTGTGCCAGGCAATTTGGTCCACCCCATGCCAATACCCATAGGGGGCGATCATCGTCCTTATCTGCCGCCTCAATAATGAGGTTGGAGCCGGGAGAGTCCATACCTTCTCCAACGGCGTTCATGCCATAATCTTTGCGGCCTTCTCTGATAATGGATTTGAGGAAGGCCTCGGTTGGATATCCTGTTTCGTGCTGCTCCATGTTGTTTCGGACTTTTCCGTAAGCGGCCACAATTTCCAGAATGCGCCAGGTCGCAATCTCTTTTTGTTGATGAACGGAAGTGGTGGCCACCAGCCCTTCTACATCGAATTGGTTGGAATAAGTTAAAAAACGAACGAGAGACATGGCATCATCAGGCTCGTTTTCGATGTCGGTCAGGACAATGATTCTTGGCTTTTCGACTTTTGTCTGTGCAGAAATAGGAAAATATCCTATCATACAAATGGTCAGAATCAGTCCTTTTACTAGAGTTTTGGGTTGCATGATTTTATCTTTTGTCAGGTTAGTCAGTAATCAGAATTTTATTTCCATTTAAAGGCAAAATAGGAGCACGGCTGATCCGTAGCATTTCGCACGCCGTGTTTTGAATGCGCTTCCATAAGATAAAAATCCCCGGCTGAGGCTTTGTACTCCTTATCATCGATGGTCATTTCCGTTTCACCCGATAACACAAGAATGATCTCGGTTTCTTCGTGTTCGTGTGGATTGTGGCTTGGCCCTTTGGCCTTTAGTTGTGTCACATGCATTTCAAACCGGTCACACATGGCCGTAGCCCGGTCGAAGTAGGCGCGACCCCTACCTCTTTTGCTGGGCTTGAAGGTCAGCGAATCGGCATTCAGCATTATCGATCCTCCGGCGGCAGTTCCTCTTGCCAGGTCCATTTGCTTTTTTGACTTGTATTTCATTAGGTAGTAGGAAAGGTTGGTGTTTCCCACATTTTCGATGGAATACGATTGCTGAGGCATCAGCAATACTACGCCTTCCGGGCCCAAAACTTCGCTCTGTTCATCTATAGTCACTTTCATTTGCCCCTCTTTGATGATGATACATTTTTCATATTGCTCACTGGCAGAAAAATCAATTGGTTCTGCACCTGGAAATAGCGTGATCGCCGCAATGTTGAGGTATTCAAAATGGGGGGAAGAGCCTTCGAGAAAGCTGCGCGACTCCTTCAATATTCCTCGTTCTCTGGGCGCATCATCCCACCTATACACGCCAGAATTGACCGGAGCCAGTGGAGTATGGGAGTCGTTTTCTTGGCTGTTAAGGTCCTTGGCTACAAGATCACTCAAGTACTTCTCCAGCATGGTATATCCATCTGCGGTAAGTGTGTTTCTATCTTCCGGGTCATTCGGATTTAACCCATTTTCTATTTCCCAGTCATCGGGCATGCCATCACGGTCGGTATCAGCCGGAGTGGGAAGGGATTGAAGAATGGGCCAGCCGCCCACGTCCTCCTGACTTTTAATAATTTGTCCTTTTTTTTCTTCGACATCCTGTACGATTCGAAGGTCAACTTTATCCCTTTTCGGGAAACTGGTCCCGCCGGATGCCAATACTTTTTGATAGGCTGCCGGTGCCTCCAATCTGGAAATTGGCCCAGTTTCAAAGGGCTGGTCTTGTTTATAACTTTCAATATTTTCCGGTGTCCAGGTTTTGCGAAAAGCAACCAAACTCCATTGATCTTCCGGTTGGTTGCCATCGTAGTAGTTTTCCGCGAAATAGCCTTGATTGTAAGGCGATCCGGTAGCATAGGCAACGCCATTATTCTTCGAATTCACCCCCGGAATGAGGTAATTACCCACGTAGTTTAGCCGGGTTACACTTGAGGTGTCACTATTGTAGCCCGCATGACCGCCGGCCCAGTTGTAGATCACATTGCCCCTGAAATCCAGTAGCAGTCCTTCGGGGTCTTTGGTATGTGGATTAGAATCGTAGTTGCCAGGGCGTGGGCTGCGGGCACGGTGATGAGCGTATAAATTATAGAGGAAACTGTACCTGGCTCCACCCGTACCACGGATCAACGACCCATATCCGTGACCATCGGGATTGAGCCCTTCGGTGATGTAGCACCATTGGACCGTCACATTGGTCAGGTTGGGGTGATAGCTGGAGGCAGAGAGCACTTCATCGAGGCTCCAGCTTGTAGAACAATGGTCCAAAATGATGTTCTCCCCGCTTGAAATGCTGATGGCGTCTTTTCCCTGGAGGCTGCCCTGCCCGTGTTTACCATCTCCCAGACGAACGCGAAGGTAGCGCACGATCACATCATGGGTTTCAATGCGTAGCGTTTCGCCTTTGAGGCAAATGCCATCTCCCGGTGCCGTTTGCCCGGCGATGGTGATATAAGGATTTTTAATGGTTAATCTTTTGGTGAGTTCGATCGTACCCGAAAGGTCAAAAACAACAGTACGTGGACCTTCCTGCTCAATCGCCCAACGCAGACTGCCTGGCCCATCGTTGTTGAGGTTGGTCACATGCAGCACCTGCCCGCCACGTCCACCCTTGGCGTAGGCACCAAACCCTTCCGCGCCGGGAAAGGCTCGCAAGTTTTGTGAGAATTGAACCGTTGGGCAACAAATCAGGAAAATCCACGTGAGAGACAACAAAGTTTTGAGGGAATTCATGGTTTTAGCTAAATTAACTCTTTTGATAAGGGTAAATTGAAAACGGCGATTATTTCGGCAGTATTTCGATAATGATTCGCTTGTATCGCGATAGTGCGGGAATGCCTTTGTCGGTCACTTTTAAAATGAAATGGACCATCTCTTTTTTAGTGACTTCGGGTACTTCAAAATACACCGTGTGAGCATTTTCTGCACCCCCAATTTTAACCTCTTCCTGTAGCGTGCCCGCTTCCCGATAATTAAGCCACAGGTAACTCAAGTTATCACCGTCAGGGTCGTAGGATTTGCTTGCGTCAAGAAAAACGCCTTCTCCTGACTTGACCGTGATACGTTCCTCAGTAGCCAGTACGGGGACAGGTGGGTGATTTGCATTTTCATAGGATTGCAGACACCAGTCCATACGTGCCGCAAAATCATTTTGAAAGTCATCCCGCCACCGCCAGAGTGTTTCTTTATAGCCCTGGTGTGACAGCGTATCCCTTCCTACCGCTCGGCCGTATGCCTTGGCAATGTATGGCGTATAGGTGTCATTGGCATTAGTCCAAATCTCTCTTGTTTCAGGAGCTATGGTAACAATTGAGCTACCTTCTTTAGTTTTGGAAAAATCGGGTTGGTACCATTCATAGCGACCGCCCCAACCACCCCAATCGGGATGTTCCGAGGCATTTAATCCGTTGGGAATTAAGGACAGAAATGCGGGCGTATCTCCTTCCATGCCCCACGACACATCAGGATAACAAGCGCCGAGTGGGCCATGGTTTTGTTGAATATTTTCGGCTATCCAACTATTGCTAATTGTGTGGTTGTCGATGCCTTTGACAAAGGTATTGATGCCGGTCCAGGTAGCACTGCTGTAGTGATCGCCGGGACTGACAATGTAAAATAGATTCGGGAAGGTATTTCTAATCCAAATCCCGCTATCATCCTGGTCGGAAATGGTGTAGACGCGCAGTTTGGTAATTAGCCGGTCTGCTTCCTTTTTACTCTTGGTGTTTTTGATTTTGTGCAGCGCCTGCGCCAGGGTATTGACCCCTCCCCATACCGATATCCAAAGCGGGCGGTCATCCTCTTCTTCCAATACTTTGATGATCCAATCCGACCCTTCCGAATCCATGCCCTCACCGACTCCGGTCATCCCGTATTTCGGCAATCCACTTTTCACCAGATTTAGCAAGGAGCGGGCATCAGGGTAGCCTTTTTCATGCTGGACCAGGTTGTTGTGCACTTTCCCGTAAGCCTCGATCACCTTTTTTACAGATTCCGGATTCACTTTTGACTGCAGCCAGCAGGATGTGGTGGCGATAATTCCCTGGATTTCCATTTGATTGGCGTACAGCAATAGTCGAACGAGTGATTGCGTATCATCGGGATCAGCTTCGATATCGGTCAGGATAATGACCCGGGTTTGTTGGTTGGCCTGGGCAAATGTTTTGCTGGAAAGCACCAAACAAAATGCAAGCAGAAATAAAGTTCTTCTCATACAAAAACGCTTTTTACGATTTAAAAAACGACAATTCTTACAGTCGGGAAATAAATATAGTGATTTTCGTTTACTTTTTTTTACTTTCGTTTACTTTCTTTTTTGTGATTTTCGAAATTAAAGCTAATTGATGATGCACCATTTAGAGTTGAAAAAGTGGACGGGTATTAGCCTGTTGGCAATGCTGGGCGCAATTCTATTCATCCAATGCGGTACTGCCGAAGTTGAAAAAGACAAACCCCGTATATTAATCAGCACCGATATTGGTGGAACGGATCCCGATGATTTTCAGTCAATGATCCATTTGCTGACTTATGCAGATTTGTTTCAGATTGAGGGTTTGGTATCCTCGCCTTTCGGGAAAGGGCGAAAAAAGGACCTCCTGGATATGATTGATCTTTACGAAAAAGATCTTGATGTTTTAAAGAAACATGCTCCTGGCTTTGCCGCTCCTGATTCTTTAAGAAAAATTTGTAAGCAAGGAGCCGTACTTGAGGCCCCCTTTGTGGGTTATCGGAGCGCAACCGAAGGTTCGGACTGGATTATTTCCTGTGCCAAAAAAGAAAGTGATCAACCTTTGTGGGTATTGGTTTGGGGCGGATTGGAAGATTTGGCGCAAGCCCTGCACGATGCCCCGGAAATTACAGGAAAAATCCGGGTGTACTGGATTGGAGGGCCTAACAAAAAATGGAGTGTCAATGCCTACGCCTACATTGCCGAAAACCACCCCGATCTCTGGATGATTGAGGCCAATGCCACCTACCGGGGCTGGTTTATGGATGCCGATTCTCCCGAAAATCTTAAGGATGAAGCTTATTACGACAACTATATCCAGGGCCGGGGGGGCTATGGGGCAGGCCTTTAAAAATTATTACGATGGCATCATCAAAATGGGCGATACCCCATCGTTGGCCTACGTGATGAATGGCGATCCCAATGATCCGCTGGGTGAAAGCTGGGGCGGCAGTTTCACGCCTATTGATCACAGCTCCAGAGTGGTGTTTGATCGCAATACCACTACGGCGGATACGGTGGTCGCTTATGCCACACTGGAATGGCGATTTAATGGCCCCGACCTGGCAATTCCTGCGGATTCTGCTTGTTTTACCATGGAAATTTCCAATCAGATTTGGCCCGGATATTACCTCGGCGATGGGAAATACGGCATTCGCTATTCCTCCAAGAAGCCGGAAATCTGTACTTATACCACATCCAGTTTGATCCCTGAACTGGATGGACAGACTGGTCAATTTGTGAGTATTACCCCTTGGCCTGGCGAACCAGCCTCACATGATTATCAACTTGGTGCCAATTGGTACAGTGATCGGCAGGAGCCGGAATATTTTATTGATCAACAACAAGGGGCAAGGACGGTGGCGAAGTATCGGGAGGCCTTTTTGATGGATTGGGCGAAGCGGTGGGAGTGGTTGAGGTAAACTTTTGTTTGCAATTATTTTACTAAAAGCCGATATTTGATAGAGAAATAATGATTGTACCATGGTAGCTGACGAAAAAATACGGGCAGAGATTCAAGAAAGGGTTGAAAAGGTCCCTCAAGAAAAATTGGAGACCCTGCTGGAATTTGTCAAAACATTAGAAGAGGGAGGCAAAGAAAGCAGCTTGCTCGATTATTTTGGTCTATGGGAGGATATGGACCAGGATACCCTTAATGAACTCACCACTCATCTTCATGAGCGTAGAATGATAAGAATAAAGGTAACGAATTCGTGACCTTTAAAAACTGGACAGGAGCAAATAGCTGAAAGGCTTAGTCATAGAGGAGCATTTTTCGTACCTTAGCCCCATCCACAAACTTCTTCCACCTCACTCCTCAATGAAACACAAAAAGACCCGCCGACTGGCCGCCATTATGTTTACCGATATCGTCGGCTATACCGCATTGATGCAACAGGATGAACAGGCTGCCGCCAAGGCCAGAGCACACCACCGAACCGTTTTTGACCAGCAACACGACCTTCATCACGGAGAAATCTTGCAGTATTATGGCGATGGCACGCTGAGTATTTTTCAGAGTGCGGTGGAGGCGGTGCAGTGTGCCATTGAAATTCAGAAAGGCTTGCAGGGAGAGGTGCCCATCCGCATTGGCATTCACCTGGGAGATATTGTGACGGATGATACCGAAGTGTACGGCAACGGCGTCAATGTGGCCAGCCGGGTGGAAAGCATGGGCATTGCCGGAGGGGTTTTGGTGACCCAAAACATCAATGATGAATTAAAAAATCAGCCGCAGATTACCACCCAGTCGCTAGGGCATTTTGAGTTTAAAAATGTAGACCAGCCACTCGAAATTTTTTCGATAAGCAATGAGGGCATCCAGGTGCCGGAACCAAGTCAGCTCAAAGGCAAACTAAAGGAACCCACCAAAACCATCGCGGTGTTGCCCTTTGTCAATATGAGTTCCAGTCAGGAAAATGAATATTTTAGCGATGGTATGACCGAGGAAATCATTAACGCCCTGGCCAAGATCAAGACGCTGAAAGTGACTTCACGAACGTCCTCTTTCTTTTTTAAAAATAAAAACATCCCCATTCGGGAAATTGGCGAGGCGCTGAATGTGTCCACGATCCTGGAGGGCAGCATTCGCCTGGCGGGCAACCGCATGCGCATCACTGCACAGCTGATTGATACCAGAGACGACTATCACTTCTTTTCGGAAACCTTTGACCGGTCGATGGACGACATTTTTGCCGTTCAGGATGAAATCAGCCTGCTTATTGCTGATAAATTGCGGGAGCACATCGGCCACTTTGAGATTGAAGACCACTTGGTCGAAGACCCCGATATTCCCGTGGAGGTTTACCAAAAATACCTGAAAAGCCGTTATCATCTATTGAAGATGAGCCTTGCAGACCTGGAAAAGGGCAAGGCATTGCTGGAAGAAATTATTGCCTCCTATCCCAATTACGCGCCGGCTCAGTTAGGCATGCACATGGCCTACACCCTAATCGGTACGCTGGGCTTTATGCCAGCCGCGGAGGCTTTTGCAGAGGGTCATCCCTATTTGGTAAAAGCCATTGAACTTGATGAGGACCACCCGGAATGTCAACTGCATCTGTCCTGGATCAGCTTTTTGCAGGAATGGGATTTACCGGCCACCTACAAACATCTGAGTAAAGCCCTGGAAATGCGACCGGTGGTAGATACCTACCAAACGCTAACATCGGTTCTTGTGGCGGAAGGCAAATACCCGGCGGCTATGAATTATATTGATATTGCCATTCAGCTCGATCCCTTTTCGGAGATCAACTGCCATTTGAAAGGCTATATTTATTATCTGGAAGGCAAATACGAAGAAGCGATCAAATGGTTTAAACAAGGCATTGAATACAAGGCCGATTCTACCGTATCATTGCTGTACTGGGGGCAGGCACTGATTTTGATGGAACAGCCGGAGGAATGCCTTACCTACTTTCAAAACCTGTCTGTTGATGAAGCCGATCCGATGAAACTGGGCGGCATCACACTGGCTCATGCGGCCATGGGCGAAAAGGAAAAAGCACAGGAAGGTATCACCAAACTGGAAGAAGCTCTGGCAGCTGACTTTCAGGAACGCGTCATCAACCTATTAATCCTCTGCCATACGATCATGGGCAACCACGAAAAGGCCATTCAGTACATCGAGCAGGGGGTGCAGTACCGCCTGCCGCTGATGGTCTATCTATATGTAGAACCGATGCTGAAACCGCTACGCTCCTACCCACGCTTCCAGGAGTTGATGAAAACCATTCTGGGGGAGACCACCCAATTTGATTTCTCCGAACGGAAATACAAAAATTCGCTGCTGGATGAAGAACTGCTGATTGAGTACAAAAACCGGCTGGAGCAAATCATGCAGCAGGAGCAGCCTTATCTCGACCCGGAATTGTCGCTCCGCAGCCTGGCCGAAATGATGGATATTCCCTCCAATCATTTATCCCAATTGCTGAACGAGGGGTTTGACAAGAACTTCTCCGAGTTTATTAATACTTACCGCCTGGAAGCCTTCAAGGAAAAAGTGGCCGAACCTAAAAACCGGCAGCTCACCATCCTGGCCCTGGCATTCGACAGTGGCTTCAATTCGAAAACGGTGTTTAATACCTTCTTCAAAAAAACGATGGGCAAAACGCCCAAGGCGTACTGGAAGGAGGTAGTAAAGGCATAAGCTGTTGCCAAACCTTCACAATTGACTCTCTTCATTTCCTAACCAAAAGGTTCTGATTTCAAATTCCGAACGACTGGCGGGCCAGGTGCCCATATCTTTGTGGTGTATTATTCATCAAATTGACCACAAAATGAAATCACCTACCATGAAAGCAGTTGTAATGAGAACCTACGGATCACCCGATGTATTGGAAATTCAGGAAGTAGCCAAGCCCAATCCGGAAGCCAATGAAATATTAATTAAAATCCACGCCACTACCGTGACCACTGCCGATACCATGATGCGTAAGGCAGACCCATTTATCAGCCGATTTTTTCTGGGCTTTAACCGGCCAAAGAATCCGATTACGGGTACCGGTTTTGCTGGAGTGATTGAAGCTGTAGGCGCGGAAGTGACTTCCTTTAAAGAAAGCGAAGCAGTATTTGGAGAGACCAGCGTGAAGTTTAGTGCGAATGCGGAATACGTTGCCGTACCCGCCGAAGGACTGGTGGTGCGCAAACCGGCAAATATCACCTTTGAGGAGGCCGCTACGATGACCGATGGGCCGCTCACTTCTCTGAATTTTCTTAAAGAATTAGCCAAGGTAAAGCCCGGACAAAGTGTATTGATCAACGGAGCCAGCGGTAGTTTGGGAACGGCGGCGGTTCAATTGGCGAAAGCCTTTGGTGCCCAGGTCACAGGTGTGAGTGGCCCCAATAATGTGGAATTGGTCAAATCACTAGGTGCCGATCATGTGATTGATTACAACAAGCAAGACTTTACGCAAAACTACGCGGCTTATGATATCATCTATGATACGGTGGGCAAAAGTTCCTTCTCGCGTAGTAAAAAAGCCTTGAAGCCCAACGGCATTTATCTTTCTCCCAAACTGGGTTTTGGCTTGCTGTTGCAAATGCTAAAAACTTCTTTTATTGGCAATAAAAAAGCCCTGTTTTCGGCCACCGGGTTGTTGCCGGTTCCGGAATTACGAAAGTTGATTGACGAATTAAAAACCATCATCGAGTCCGGAAAGCTGAAAACGATCATCGATCGCTACTACCCACTGGAACAAACGCCTGATGCTCACCGCTACGTGGATACCGGGCATAAGAAGGGCAATGTGGTGATCCGGGTGGTTGGATCATAAAAAATAGTTTCTTTGACACATTTCGTGATTCAGAGTCAATCTAAAAGGCAACCACCGCTTCTGGTAGGCGCTTGTGCTTGTCCTTTTAGCTTGACCACTAAATGTGTCAAAGAAGGAAGAAATACCCGACTGTAATTGAAAAATAGCACTGGCTTCAAGCACTCATTCTGAGCGCACTTGAAGTCGGTGCTTTTTTATTTTGTAGAAAATAGATAAATTGACTGCCTGATCAAATCCATAACTACCTTGATAAAAGTCTTAAAAATCCTCGGAAAAACCCTGCTGGTCTTGGTGGGGCTCATTTTGTTGTATATCGGAGCCGCTTTTGGCCTTAGCCGCATCACAGTTGAAAAAGACCCTCACGCGGCCGATGAGATGGACATTCACATTTTGACCAATGGCGTGCATACCGACATCGTGGTGCCGGTACGCAACGAGCAGATTGACTGGAGCCAGCAAATCAAATATGCCAATACCGAAGCGGCTGATACCTCCTTCAAATACCTCGCTATGGGGTGGGGCGATAAGGGCTTCTACCTGGAAACGCCTTCGTGGGCGGAATTGAAGGCGTCCGTCGCCTTTAGCGCGGCATTTGGATTGAGCACCACTGCGATGCACACCACCTTTCATCAGTCTCTGACGGAAAGTGAATCCTGCAAAAAGATTCGCATCAGCAAAAAGCAGTACCAACGGCTGATTGATTACATCAAAGGCAGTTTCCAAAAGGATGAAAACGGTCGTTATATCCATATCCCTACCAATGCCAATTACGGTCGGCATGATGCTTTTTACGAGGCCACGGGTAGTTACAGCATGTTGCATACCTGCAATACCTGGGCCAATAATGGCTTGAAACACAGTGGCTTGAAAAGCTGTTTGTGGACGGCTTTCGACTCGGGCATCTTTTCAAAATACGAGTGATTATGAAGATCATCGTCTCCTCCATCGGTACCCGTGGCGATATGGAACCGTTGCTGGCCATTGGCCAGTTATTGAAACAAAGAGGCCACGAAGTCATTTGTCTTTTCCCGGAACAATTTCGCAGTTTAGCCGAAGATACCGGTCTCGGTTTTGCCTCCTTAGGTCCACGCTTCCTGGAAATGCTCGACAGTGAAGATGGAAAGGCTGCGCTTGGAGGTAGTGGAGGCGGGCTCAAAAAGATATTGGCCTACATTCGACTGGGAACGCGTTACCGAGGCATCAATAAAGAATTGGTGCAAAAGCAATGTGAAATCATTGAAGCCGAAAAACCCAATAGGGTAGTGCACAATGCAAAAGTGATTTATCCAGTGATCAGGGGAACCTCTCACCCCGGCAAGAACATTACGGTGACCCCGGTTCCCTACTTGCATTACATAAAAGGACATACCCATCTGGCCTTTAATAGCAATTTTGGACCATTTTTTAATAAAATGACTTTTGCAATAGCCAGATTTGGTTTAGTAAGCACGATAATGACCGCCGTCAAATGGCTGGGACTACAAAAGCAAGTTACCAGAGAGCAAATCAAAAAATCGCTGGATACCGGCAAAACCATTTACACCATTTCTCCAACGCTTTTTCCCCGGCCAGATTATTGGCCCGACAATGTCCAGGTACTCGGCTATCATGAACGCGATAAAACCATCAATTGGCAGCCTTCTGAATCGTTGCAAACCTTTTTGCGTAAGCATAAAAAAATACTGTTTGTCACCTTTGGCAGTATGACCAATCCGGTATCCGAAGAAAAGACTAGGGCCTTTCTGGAGGTACTGACCCGAAATAAAATACCGGCCATTATCAATACCGCTGCCGGTGGATTGGCGGAGCCGGACAATTATGACCGGGAGTTGGTGCATTTTGTAGCCCAGGTGCCGTACGACTGGATTTTCCCGAAGATTTATGCGGTGGTGCACCACGGCGGATCGGGTACAACCCATACGGCTTTGAAACACGGTTGTGCCAGCATGATTATTCCGCATATCATTGACCAGTTTGTCTGGAATAAATTGGTGGCCGACTTAGGCGCCGGGCCTAAAGGAGTGCGGATTGATAAGATTAATGCCGATCGGCTGGAGCCAAAGATTTTGGAGTTGATGAATAATTCTGGATATAAGGATAGAGCGGGTGAGGTGTCAAGGCAAATGGCTACGGAAAATTTTGAAGAGGATTTGTATCGGGCTATTGTTGAATAGAGTTGTTCTGCTGGGATTATTTCGGGTGCAAATTGCCCCTTTCCTTCCCACACTGTGCCTTTTTTCAGTCGTGTAGCGAAGGCTATACTCCTTCAAAAAGCCTTCATGTGGTCGAAAATGGACTAATTTTCCCACCGAACTACCCCAACAGAACAACTCTAATAAAAGACGAAAATGAAATTACCTGAAATAGAGATTTTCTGTTTATGTCTTGTTTTGGCTGGTTGCCAAAATGTTTCCACCCAGAAAGCCGAAGAAAAACCTATTGAACGTCCAAAAATCAGCTTCACCTTTGATGATGGTATTACGGATGATCTGGCCGGTTACCCATTTGAAGATTGGAACGAGATGATCCTGCGTTCACTGGACGAGGCTGGTCTCAAGTCGATCTTCTTTGTGATGGGGCGCAATAAGCTGGATGAAAAAGGGCAATACCTATTGCAAAGCTGGAATGACAGAGGACACGGCATTGCCAACCATACCTTTTCGCATCCCAATTTTGGTAGTGAAAAGAATCCTGCCGTTTTTTTTGAAGAAGAGTTGGTGAAAACACATTCCATCATTGCTGATTATTCCAATTACCAGCCTTTATTCAGGTTCCCTTAGGGGTCAGCGAAAAATAACCTCCCCATATTAATACTAAGGTAAGGCCCAATAATTCCACTGAGGTAATATCTGATCGTGAACAATTGGATAGTTTTGTAGAAAGTTTTTTGTTGCCTTAATTCCAGTTTGATATTCCTTTTTCATTTGTCTAACAAATACCTTTAAGCCTTGCTTTGTTTTAGCCCTGGATTTGATCAAATGACAAACGGTCTTTACGCAATCCAACATGACTCCGGCTAATGCTCTGGTAATATGAGGGAATAGTTTATGGTCGCAAGGGTTGTACTTTGAACAATAACTTGGATAGTGAGCCACTCTGATTTGGAGGTTGGTATATTGGGCGACCCATTGTATCATTTCTTTAAACCGATAGGTTCGACACCCATTACTCCCCCCCGAATCACAAAGGATGAGCATTTGGGTAGCCTGGGGATACCTTTTACAGGCGTAGTACTTGATATAATCCAATAAGCAATTAACCGCAAAATCAGGGGTATCAGCTGATTGACCTAGAAACATATAGCCTTCATTGAGTTGAATATCGTAAATGCCAAAAGGAGTTATCTTTCCAGTAGCCATGCTTGTGAAATCATGATCATTACATATTTGTGCCTCCTTACAATACACCTTTCCCTGGCGGTACAATTGGCCTAGTTGCTCCTTTTTTTTGCTATCCATCGAGATGAGAATTTGTCCCCTCTGCCTATATTGACTCACCAGTTGGTCAATATATTCGAATTGCTCATTGCGCCCTTGTACTTGTTTAAAAGTACCCGTCTTTGCCATTTTACGTTGGCTTAGCCCAAGGCTGGCAAGCAACTTATCCACATAATAAAGACTTGTATTTAAACCGCTTTGTTGTAGCTTTTTAAGTAACTCCGGCCTGCTCAAATACGTAAACTGAATTTGTGCATTCATTGGATTACCGGCACGGTGATTTTCAACGATCTTTTCAAATTTTTCGATTAGGATCGGGTTTTGTTCCGGTTTATCCGCTTTTCGTCCGCCTCCTTTTCTACGGATCTGTCCTGGTCCGCAAAAGTCGTTTTTTTTAGCTCTTCGATCCCTGACCGTATCGTTTTACGGTCAATGCCAAATAGGGTGCTGATATATTCTATGCCCCCATGTTCCAATTTGAAGGCTTCTACTGAGGCATAATGTCGTTTATCTTTTTCCGATAAGTTATTGAACAACCGCTTCATCAATATCTCGGTCGATTCACTGTATGGATATTTATTCATATTTCCATTTTTGGAGATATTCCAAAGTTAATCCTATCTTTATTCAGATCAAATCATTTTGGGTAAGTTATTTTTCGCTGACCCCTTATTTAAAAGAAGGCGGAAGCAGGGAAAAAATTGATAGCATCAGAAGCATTTTGTCAAAGTATGATTATCAAAATGGCTACGTCACGATTGATGCCTCGGATTGGTACATCAATGGGCGCTTGCTGAAAAAAATGCGGGAAAGTGCAGTCGACACGGTTGAACTGAATCAATACCGGGATTTTTACGTGCAGCATCTATTGGAAAGAGCACAGTATTATGAAGCGCTTTCTTTTGAAATGAATGGCCGTCATATTGCGCATACGTTGCTGCTGCATCACAATCTGACCTCCGCCCTCTTTTTGGACGATCTGATCGCGGCTTTTAAGGCTCAGGGCTGGGAAGTGATCGATGCCCAAAAAGCATTTGAGGATGAGATTTATCAAACCCAACCCAATACGGTCCCCGCGGGTGAAAGCCTGATCTGGTCCATGGCCAAAGCTACCGGGGACTATGAAGACCAGCTTCGGTATCCGGCGGAGGATAGCCGCTATGAGGAGCCAAAAATGGATCGGCTGGGCTTGTGATTCTGCGGATAAACCCGGAACTGGCTGGAGTCTTGCTTTCGGAATTGAATCAAAGGCTAATACGATAATAAAAATTTTCTTTTTATATGATAAATGTATTAATATTACATGCACTGAAAAGTATTTTAGTCCAATGTCAAGGATTTTCATCAATTATAGAAGAGAAGATCTGGATGGAACTGCAGATAGGGTTAAGGAGTGTCTTGAGATAAATTTTGGAAAAGACATTGCTTTTCTTGATAAGACAATGGAACACGGTAAACTATGGCCGCAATCCATTAAAGATGCGTTAAATGCCTCCGATGTTGTTCTTTGTCTAATTGGGAATCGGTGGTTTAAGGTAACAGACGAATTTAATAAAAGAAGAATTGACAACAGTTTGGATTGGGTCAGACTTGAAATAGAAGAAGCAATCCGCCAGAAAAAGAACATAATTCCAGTTCTGTTTGATACCGTAAAAGAGTTTGAGAACGCAAGAGCCTACCCTGAAAACTCACTTCTCCCACAGCTCCGCGAATTTAAGAAGATAGACATTCGTCAGGATTGGTTTCCTTATGATGTGAAAATCATGATTGAAAAGATCAGTGATATTCTTGGCTACGAATTTCAGCGAAAGATTAAAGATGATATAAAAATAAGTGAAACTGATATTTTAAAAGATCTTCCACTTCCTCCAGAGCTGGCAGAAAGAATTCCTGTAGGTGATTCTCCTTATGTAGGGTTGCGACCTTTTTCCAGAGATGACGCGCAGCTTTTTTTCGGTAGAAATAAGGAGATTTACGAGTTGTACAAAAGAATCTCAGGACCTGTTCATCGCCTATGTTTATTGTACGGAAAGTCAGGAGTAGGAAAATCCTCTCTTTTATTTGCTGGCTTGTTTCCACGACTTGAAAGAGAATGGTCGGTGTATTACCACAGAAGAAGCAAAGAGCTGGCTCTGGGGGAAAGCCTGATAAAGCTGGTCAAGCGCAATTCTGATACTGCAACCTCTAATCTGATCATGCTTGATCAGGTGGAAGAAATTTTTACTGATCCCAACCCTGAAGTGAGCAATGAAGCTGCCGATTTTTTTCAACAGTTAGACTGGACTTTGGAAAATTATCCTCAGGTAAGAATTGTGTTGGGTTTTAGGAGTGAATTCTATGTCGAAATTATTGACTGGATAAGGATGTTGCAGTTACCAGCCTCGGAATTTCTGCTGAAACCACTAAACCAGGAAGGCATTCTCGAAGCAGCATTAGGTGTAACCAAGTCTCCATTGATGACCGACACCTTCAAGCTTGAGTTTGAGGAGGGTTTGCCGGAGGTGATTGCTGCCGACATCTTAAAGGACAGAGTATCTCACATTGGGCCGGTTTTGCAAATTCAACTATCTAAACTTTGGAGTGCTGCTGTGGAACAGAAAGCATATCCATACAGTGTTGTACATATTACCAGAGCGCTTTATGAAGCCTTTTATCAAAAGAATCTGGGGCACCTCCTCGACGCACAGCTGAACCAGCTGCTGGATTCAGAATATGAAAAGGCACTCAAGAATGGCCTCGTCATTGACCTGCTGTATTTTTTTACGACGAGTAGAGAAACTGCAGCATCTTTTTCTGAGGAAGTGATATTAAACAGTTATGAACAGGAACTCACCACTGGGTTAATTCTAAGGTTGAAAAGGCTGCACCTGCTTAATGATGATGTCAATAAAGGAAGCCAGGGAAAAATAGCCTACACCAGACTAGCTCATGATGCTTTAGCGCCTTTGGTTAGAGAACGATTTAATGATTCCGATGCCGTTGGCCAGAGAGCGCTCCGCATTGTAGAAGCTAAGCGAAAGGATATTGAAAACGGACTGGATGTAAATTTTAGTAAATCCGACATTGAAGTCATTAAGATTGGAAAGCCGTACATGCGGAGAATTCCCGATAAAGTCCAGGAGTGTATTGTTAAAAGTGAGGATATTCTTGCTCGTCGTGAAGCGGAAATTTTTACAAAAACCTCTTTCATTTTTGATACACTTTTGACCGACGCCAATAATCTGCTGGACAGGATAGAGTTTTTCGCCTCTTTGGGAAAGGTGAAAAAAGCGCTGGACCTGGAGGTAAGTTCTTTAGAAAAGAAGAAAAAGCTGGAAGATTTACTTATTGAGATAGCTTTCTTCTTTTCTGAAAGCAGGCAAAATGATGAGATCGCCCGTGAAACAATAAACCTCCTACAGTCCTTTCCGCAATCGGAAGAAATAATTAAAGCGATTCATCGCCTTGTTGAGGTAGAAGAAAAACTTTCGGAAAGCCTAAGAGCCTTCCTCCTCGATTGGAAACCAGCGTTAATGAAATACCTCAATAATAAATATTACCCTGAATTACTGGAGATTGAGGGAGGTATCTTCAAAATGGGAACCGATGATGAAGAGAGTGATGAGGATGAAAAGCCGCCACATGACGTTGAGGTATCTACATTCGGCATTGCCACTACCCCTGTTACCTTCTGGCAATTTGGGTTATTTTGTACTTCAACAAATAGAAAGGTACAAGCCTATACTCCTCCCTGGGGCCGTAACGGAAATCATCCGGTTGTACTGGTCAACTGGGAAGAGGCCGTAGCTTACACCAATTGGTTAAGCAGGCATTTGGGCTATGAACCAGTGTACGAAGCAATTGATTCGGAAGAAGAGGTTATTGAATACTTCGAAAGCGACTCCAGATGGACATATAAATTTGATCGGACAAAAAATGGGTTTCGTTTGCCTACAGAAGCAGAATGGGAATTTGCTGCCAAAGGAGGAAACAAAAGTAAAGGGTATGCCTATTCAGGATCTGATAATATAGAAGATGTTGCCTGGTACAAAATTAATTCAGGCGATAATCGGCTTACCGGGGGCGAAAATTACGAAGGTATTCAACGAAATAACTGCAAAGCACATCCTGTAAAATCAAAGCAGCCTAATGAGTTGGGCCTCTATGACTTTAGTGGAAATGTGTGGGAATGGTGCTGGGATAAGGGAACTTTGGAGTATTATCAACACTGTTTTGATCAAGGAAAGGTTATCGATCCTTCAGGCCCCACTGAAGGCACAGGGAGAATCATTCGAGGAGGATCCTGGTTTAATGTCGACTATATGAGTAGGATTTGCTACCGAGAGTCAGCTGATGAGGTTAGTAAGTACTTTAGTAATGGTTTCAGAATTGCAAAAAACTTGTAATTTAAAGAACCCGCTTTTCGATCTAAACTAATGCTGATTTCAAATCTTCGTGTTTAAAAAGTACTACATCATGATCATCCGGCCCTATGCCCATTCCGACAAGCAGGAAATCCAAGCTTTGTTACAACTCAACATTCCCAAATACTTTGCCCCGGAAGAAGCAGCTGATTTTGAAGAATACCTGGAGCAGCACGCTGAGCACTATTTTGTGTTGGAAGTGGAAGGAAAACTACTCGGCGCGGGCGGCTTTAACCTCGTAGGCGATGGCGAAGCCCGCATTTCCTGGGATTTTATCCGCCCCGACCACCAGGGGAAAGGCTATGGTAAACAATTGACCTTATTCCGAATCAACGAAATCAAAAAAAATCCTGATATTCAAACCATCGTGGTGCGGACTTCGCAGCTGGCTTATCCGTTTTACCAAAAAATCGGCTTCGAGGTGGAAAAGGTGGAGAAGGATTTTTGGGCGGAGGGATTTGATTTGTATCAGATGCGGATGAAGGTGTAAATTAGTTCATAAATAATGGATGATGAAAGATCTCGATATTTTAGATGAAAAGATAATCAGAGTTGCTGATATCCTTGAGCAAATTAAGTCAGTTGATGAAATGATCTCACTTCATAAAGAAAAGGGGGATGATCAAGATATCATGTTGCAACAGTATCAATATCGTCGGGAACTATTCTTGAAGGAATTAAAAGACTTGTTAAGTGAACTAAACATTCAACCCGCCGATTTGGCTGCTTAAATTATTTATCCATTGGCTGATTCTATATATGTTAATTCTCCCCTTCAGACAAGCTCAATGAAATAGGTTACTTATCTTTGCACCCCTGATCATTTCCCGCAAGGGATAAAAAACCTATGATGCACTTTCCCAAAAAATCGATCCTCATCTTATGTATGAGTTGGCTAACGGCGGGCCTTTACAGCCAGGAAATCTTTCTCAGTACCCTTAGTGGTGAACTCTATTCCCTCGACTTAAGCGATTGTTCCTATACCCTCATCGGCGATATGCCGCTGTCGACTACCGATATCAGTTTTCATCCCAATGGAAACCTCTATGCGGTGACCGGCTCCGGGCGAATCTATGAAATTGATGTGGCGGCGGGGACCAGTAGCTTAGAGTATATTTTTGAGGCCAATCCCGGTCAGCTATACACTGCCCTCACCATTTCGGCGGATGGCACTTTTTATGCTTGCGGACTGGGCGGGGAATTGTGGTCTTATGACCTGGATTCCGATACCGGTCAGTACCTCGGTGATGTGGGCTACGGGGCTGAAGGGGATCTTACCTTTTTTGATGGTGAACTCTACATGGCCGCCGAGGGCGACAATATCGTGCTGGTTGATACCGAAAATCCGTCCAACAGCACGGTGGTAGTTAACGATAATGTACCGGGCCGCATCTTTGGCATTGTTTCCTATGCCGAAAGCTGTGAAGAGGTACAAACCTATGCCCTGACCGATAATGCGGCCAATATTTACCAGATTGACTTCGAAACCGCCTCACTTGATTTGTATTGCCAGATTCCACTGGCCGTCAGCGGCGGTGCCAGTACCTTTGAATTTCTCGGCTCCGACCCGGTGGAGTTGTTGGATATCAGCGCCGATGGCTTTTCCTGTCAGGCTAGTGATGGTACAATTTCCATCCAGGCAAGTGGGGGGATTGGCAGTTTAACCTATTCTCTCGATGGCACTAATTTTCAGATATCACCCACATTTTCCAACCTTCCGGCCGATGAATATATCATCTATGTACAGGATGAGGTGGGTTGTCTGGTAGATGAAACGGTGGACCTGAACTTGAATGTACCCGTAATCACTGATATCGAAACCACCTTTGCCAGTTGTGATGAAGACAATGGTTCATTGACCTTCTCCATTGAAGAGGGAGAACCTCCGTTTCAAACCTCGATTGATGGCGGGCCTTTCGGCAATGAGACCACTTTTGAAGGGCTGGCCGCTGGAAGTTACTCGATTGAGGTGCTGGGAGGCAATGGCTGTTCAGCTACGGCGGTGGTGAATGTGGGAAGTTTTAATACGCCGGCTTTCGCCAACCTGGAGGTTTCGGCTACCACTTGCGGAGAAGACAACGGCAGCATTAGTTTTAGTGCCGAAGGGGGACAACAACCCTACATTTTTCAACTCAACGGGCAGGAAATTACCAATACCGAACTCACCAATTTGCCTTCCGGCAATTATGCATTGCAAATCACCGATGCGGCGGGATGTACCATTGACGAGGAACTGGTCATTGCCGCCAGCAGTGCAATTGTGATTGAGGAGGTGATGGTGGTTAACAGTAGCTGTGGATTGGCCAATGGGCAGGTTGATCTGGCGGTAAGTGGAGGGGAAGACCCCTTGTCGTACGAGCTGCAGGGATTGGCCATCAGGCAAACACCTCAATTTGAAAATGTTCCTGCGGGTAGTTATAACCTGGAGGTGGTTGATGGCAATGGTTGCGTAGAGACTGGCTCTGTGCAGGTAGATGGCTCGCCGGCCTTGGTGATGGAAGCTGGAGCAGTGGAGGCCGCAAATTGTAATGAACCAACCGGGCGTTTTCAATTCTCCGCTACCGGAGGAACGGGCCCCATCGACTTAAAGCTGGATGGCAAGCCTCTGTTTTTTACCGATGCATTGGAATCACTGACTGCGGGAGCCTATACTTTGGTTGGTGAGGATGTGGAGGGCTGCACTGATACGTTGTTGTTTGGCATTCCATCCGGTTTGTGCCCAATTTATTTGCCCAATGTCTTCTCTCCAAATGATGATGGCGTGAATGATTTGTTTGGCCCATTGGCCACTTCTGAACTTGGCGCTACGATCAATCGTTTTGTGATCTTTGATCGCTGGGGCGGCATGGTACATTCGGTGAGCGACTTAGCTTTTGGCGATAGCTCGGCGTCCTGGCGGGGTAGAAAACAGGGAAAGCCATTGGATGCGGGCATTTATACCTATCTTTTGGAGGTGGGGTATGCTACCGGTGAGGTGGTGCAGTTGGCGGGGGATGTGATGTTGGTGCGGTGATTATTTAATGGAAGAGGGTTTTTTTATTGACAAACATACTAAAGACGCTTATTTTTAGGCACGAAGAGAGGTTGTTCTAAAATTCGATCGAAATGAATATTTCAGAAAGAATCACCTTGAATCCAGAAGTATGTAAAGGCAAACCTACTATCAGAAATATGCGCTTTACCGTTGCCCAATTGTTGGAGCTGTTGGCAGGAGGAATGAGTGTGGGCAAAATTCTTGGAGATTATCCATATCTGGAGGAAGAAGATATTTATGCTTGCCTGGACTATGCTACTCAGGTTGTGAATGAAAAGAGCATTATTCCCGCAACTCTTTCAAGAAAAACACAAAAATACAGGGAATTCTAAAAGTAGAAGAGGACTTTGATTATAAAAAGGTTTTAGCCGAGGAATTGTTAAAGAAGTATGATGTTTAGTATTTTTCTCGATAGCTTTTTTGCTTTAAACAATTTCTAGCCAGAATATCTCTACATGTGGTTTGAAAAACTAACCGGCTTTCCCGAAGAAAACCCTGATCAGGTTAGAAGACATCTGGAGGTTTCCGGTAGGAAGCTGAGATCATTAGTCAATGGTGCTGAGTACACCTTTGGCCGTTTAGAAATACCCACCCTCGCCGATTTGCGAAAGCAAGTACCCCATTTTGAAAATCCACAGCAACAGCTACAAATATCCGAAATTGTCGGTGATGTGCAGGCGCTGCACGGGGAGCCGGAGAACGAAGGCGCTATGTTTCAGGCGGCCTCCCAGTTTAATCTGCTGGAAATGGTCAATCCGGAAATTACGCCCGAGCGCGGTATCGGTATTTATCAATACGATCGCACGCAGGGACCTGCTTGTGCCATTGCCTGTGGTGCGGGAACTATTTACCGGAATTATTTTGTAGAGCACAATGGCCACAAGGGCCAATCTGCCGAGTATCAGGTAGATTGCCTGGAGGAAATTGCAGAAGCTCTCGATAATGATAAACGCCAGTTGTGGCAAATGAAAAACGGCTACGCCCTGCCCAGTCGGGAGGGACTACAGCATGTAGCCACTCACATTCAATCCCTTTCTGCAGAAGCTTACGATAAGCTAAAAAGCCGATTAAAAATCGGATTGCAATGGAATACAGAGGTGACGATTAACAACAGCGGCCAACTCGTTTCACAAGCCTACTGCTCCGCACTTCCCATTGCTTACGCTCAGATCGATGCCCATCTTTGGGAGCCTTTCGCCCGTCTGGTATTGGAAGCTACCTACGAAGCGACCTTCCTGGCTGCCTTAATCAACTATGCGGATACCGGCAATCCCCATCTTTTTCTAACGCTCGTGGGCGGAGGTGCTTTTGGCAATCCTTCCGCCTGGATTTATGACGCCATCCGGCAGTCGGTAGAGAAATTTGCGAGGACGCCACTTGAGGTGAGGATCGTCAGTTATGGGCGGTCGAATGTAGAGGTAAGGGCGTTTTTGGAAAGGTTTTAACCGGCATTGTTCATTATTTCAACAATAAGTCAAGCATTTTCAACAATAGGTTAAGCGTGTCAGAGATAGGAGCGACATTTTTGTAAGGCTAACATTATTTTATAAGTTCTAAACCTAAAGCCTTTATGAACCCAAAACGCTTACCCTATTTCCTCTTTTTTATTTTTATTTCTTTCAATTTTTTAAATGCCCAATGGGTAGACTTGGGAAGTGATATTACTGCTTCTCCAAGAATAATGGCGGGAATTTCCATCCCCTCTGATACTGTCATCTGGGGGTTTACCTGGAACACCGCTACCTTTGGTCCTACCTCTGAATTTACGCGCACAACAGATGGCGGGCAAACCTGGCAACCCGGCGAAGTCACAGGAATTGATCCTACCTACGTAGGCATTTATTTATTTGCATTGGATGATCAAACGGCCTGGCTGACCACTGCTGACGAATTAGACCCAATTTCTGGAAGCATTTATAAGACCGTAGATGGTGGCGCAATCTGGGTAGAGCAAACTACCGCCTTCACAGGCTTTAATGAAACGCCTGCCGGAGTCTACTTTTGGGATGAAAATAAAGGATTCTCGTTTGGTGCGACCAGCTTTTTCAATTACGACGATCAAATTGCCATTTATACCACCGAAAATGGTGGGGATACCTGGACAAAAGTTGTGGCGCCGAACATGCCTGCACAATTGCCCGGAGAGGGATTCCAGCTCTATAATTTCGAAGATTACTTCTCAGTTGTTGGCGATACCTGCTGGTTTGGAACTACCAAAGGCAGAATGTTTAGGAGTACCGATCGTGGAACGAGCTGGGAGGTAGTGGATACGCCATTTGCTATTGATAATGCTAGGATATCTTCCACTGCATTTAAAAATAACACAGTTGGGCTAACAATTGCATTAAACCCAATTCGGTTATCACGTTCTCTGGATGGGGGCGCCAACTGGACTGAACTTCCCCTTACGGTGCCCTCAGGTTTTTTTGGAGCGCAGGTAGCACATGTGGCTGGCACCCGGAGTACCTGGATGTTGGTTGGAGGCCCCGGCAATTATGCGGTGTCGTATAATGATGGGAATACCTGGGAATTTTCCAATTGGAATATTGATGCCTGGTCGGTGAAGTTTCTGGACCCGAGTACCGGATTTGCCGGCAGTCAAACCTATAACCCAACGGTAGCCAGTGTATTTAAATGGAACGGCCCGGTTTTGGGCAATCGGCTGTTTGTGAATGATGATGCCACTGGGGCCAATAACGGCACTTCCTGGACAGATGCCTTTAACGACCTGCAAGATGCACTGGCTATTGCTCAGGCTGGCGATCAAATCTGGGTAGCTGAGGGGCATTATCAACCTGCGGCTATGGGCGGAAGTGAAGCTGCTACGTATTTAGTGGATAAGGATATCTTGCTTTATGGCGGTTTTGCCGCTACAGAGGAACGGCTCTCAGAACGGGGAAATCCTGCGGATTTTCCTACCATTCTTTCCGGTGACCTGAATGGTGATGATGTGGAGAATGATTTTGAGACCAACCGGGGAGATAATGTAAGGAACGTCATGATTGTTGGCAGTGAAGTGACAAATGCAGCCGTGATAGATGGGTTTATTTTTCAAAATGGACATGCCGATGGCACCAGCAATCAGCAGGGAAATGGAGGAGGACTACGCTGTGAGGGGAGTCCCGCAATTGTTAACTGCCAATTTCGTCAAAACTTTGCCATAAATTTGGGAGGCGGAGTTTCATTATGGGAAATCTCAGATACTATCAAAATTGAAAACTGTTCCTTTGACTGGAATTTGAGTAACCGTGGAGGAGGGATCGATGTAAGATTTTGCACCTTCATTTTCGACCATTGTGAATTTACCAACAATATCGCCTCTGCTACATTAGGGCAACCATCTGATGAGATAGGCGGTGGAATTTTCACCCAAAATTCCTTTTGTACTATTAGAAACTGTTCCTTTTCCTCCAACTTTGGCAGCGATGGGGCAGGTGGAATATTTTATTGGGTGGACCAAGAAGGAGCAGGCTTTTCACTGCTAGTGGATAGCTGTTTGTTCAATGATAATTCGGCCGAAGGGAGCGGTGCAGCACTCTATTCTCAGGTATTTGGTAAGGAAAATACAACTACCGTTACTAATTCTCATTTTCAGGCCAATCAGTCAAATGGTAGTTTTCCTTTTGGAACCCTGTCCTTTTACCACCAGAGAAATGGAGCAAATGGCAGTGTATTGATCGATCAATGTGTGATTGAGGATAATTCGTCAACTTATTCAAGTGGAGGCATCGATTGGGGATCGGGAACAGGGGCTGGGCCTTCCGAATACCGGATAAGGAATAGTCAATTTTTCAATAATTCTTCACCAGTGAGCGGCGGTGCTTTGAGTTTTTGGAGCGAAGAAAATACAGAGGCTGATTTTTATGTTGAGCAATGCTTGTTTGAAGGTAATCAGGCCGGAGCAAATGCCGGAGCCATCTGGGTACTCAATGGATCGGATGGTTTTAATGCCACCATTGATCACTGTAAGTTTATCAATAATAGTAGCCCAGCTGGAGCAGCAATTGGAAGTATTGCCGATGATCTGATCACTCCGGCAACGCCGACAATGGCTTCCCTAAAACTGGATAACTGTCTTATTGCAGAAAACTCTGGGCAAGAGGCCGCGATTTCGATAGTAGATTTACTCGGCCTCGATTTGATTAACTGTACGGTTGCCAACAATGATGGATCAGCACTTTTGCTTTCGGCTGAAAGTAATTTGACTTTACAAAATACTGTCCTGTATAACCCCAATTATGTTGAATTGCAATCAATTAACGAAAATGCCGTAATCACTTCCAACGGCGGAAATCTCATTTTTGACAATAGTATGAATGCCTACCTAACGGCTCAGGACCAGTCAGAAATCGATCCGGTATTTATGATGGATTCCCTGGCCCCGGCGGCTACCAGTCCGCTGGTCAATGCGGGCGTCAACGATGGTGTTGCCGAATTTGACCTGGCCGGCAACGTGCGTATTCAGGAAGGTACGGTGGACATTGGTGCCTACGAAAGTCCGTTTGCGACGAGTATTAAAGAGGTCAACACCGTGCAGCACATTACGCTTTCGCCAAATCCTGCCACCCATGAAATCTGGTTGAACCTGCCCGAATCACATGAGGGGTTGATCAATGTACAGATATTGGATGCTAGCGGAAAGTTGTTGGAGGACCGGTGGGGGCAGTCAATCCAACCAATTAACATTGAGCATTTAGCGAGTGGCGTTTATTTTGTAAAAGTAAATAGTAGGAATACCGCCTACGTCGGCAAATTCTTGAAAGGATAACCTATACTAGTTTTTGTACAGCCCCAAATTTCCACCTTGAGCCTCGGTATTGATTTACTGAGGCTTTTTTGTTAATTTTACTGACGCAATTCAGTTTTGATGACACCCCAGGCAAGCACTCTACTACTTTTCTTCTTGACCATTCTTCTATTCTCCTGCTTTGAAAAGCACGAAGGGAAACGAAAAAATTTCCGTCCCAAAATAGAGGCCAAAGCAGAGAATGAAATCACCGAACCAGACAGTCTTCAATCAGGGATTAGCCTTCCAGCTAAAGCAAATGAAGTTCCAATAGATAGTTTAATGCCACCTGTCATCAATGAAATGTCTTTAGTTGAGGCAGTACCATTTTCCAACCATAATTATCCATTGTCTGCACCAAGGGTGGTAGAAATTTCTGCAAGTGTACCTAGGCTCATCCCCGGAAAGGACTCCATTCCATCTCCTGATACTATTTCTGTACACGGCAAAAGGGTTACAGCTGTCTTTGCGGAGCCAATACCGGCCCCTCCGTTTGAATTTAAAGACAGATATTCATCAAATATCGTGTCATTAGATTTAGACATCGAGTTTGGAACAGACCGTCTTTCCTGTATTTATGAAGATAGTCGTGGATATATTTGGTTCGGGTCTAATGGAGGTGCGATCAGGTATGATGGAGAAAATTATCTTCTTTTCACCAAGAATGAAGGTTTGATAGATGACAGGATTAATTGTATAACAGAGGATTCAAAGGGCAATATCTGGTTTGGATCATACGACGGGGCTTGCTTTTTTGATGGCCAGTCTTTTTTCCATTTTTCGGATGAGGATGGGTTAAGTCACAACATAGTTTGGACCATATTGGAGGATACTGATGAAAATCTCTGGTTTGGTACCTTTGATGGCCTTACCTGCTACAATGGCGCTCAATTTATCAACTATACGCAGCGTCAGGGGTTGTCCAGCAATCATGTCCGAGAAATCGTTGAAGACAATAAGAATAATATTTGGTTTGCAACAGTCGAAGGTGTGAGCAAGTTTGATGGGGAGAGTTTTTACCAATTTACGGAAAAAGAAGGTTTGGTTAACAAACTTGTCTATTCAGTGGAAAAAGATCAAAATGGCGGATTGTGGTTTGCTACTTATCAAGGAATCAGTCATTATAAAGACAATAAATTCCACAATTATACCACTGAACAAGGTCTAAAAGGACACTCCGTAAGAAGAATAATCGCCGCCAGAAACGGAGATATCTGGTTGACTTCCGCAAGGGGGCCTATTGATTTTGGAGTGACGAGGATATACTCAGATTGTATTGATAAAACGGGGCGTAATTGTTGCACACACTTTTCCCAGAATGAGGGTTTGGTAGATAATATTGTAAAGTGTTTTATGGAAGATAGTGAAGGGTATATTTGGGTTGGGACGGTAGAAGGGGTAAGCAGGATTAATCCCTATTCTCCTTTTAATTTTTCTGAGGTAGAAGGTTTAAATCATGGTCAAGTAGTTTCATCAATAATTGGCGATAGCTTGAAAAATATCTGGCTGGCAACCTGGGGCAAAAGTCTTATTAAATTTGATGGGCAAGACTTCATTTATTATAATGTGCCATTTGTTTCAATAATAAACAAAATAGCTTTAGGACAAGATGGTGATCTTTGGTTTGATGCAGGTAACCAAGGATTGGTTTATTGGAACAATCAGTATCTTACTTATTATGTAGAAATAAATAAGGGACACTATACTAGTCCAGGTGTTTTACCCTTACTTCAAGATGGCGGGCGCAATATTTGGCTTTCTCTGAAAGGGGATAATGGTATCAGCCGATTGGAATTAGAAAAAGGTATAAAAACTGTTACTCATTATAGTGGTAGAAAAGGAGGAATAGAAGGGCCTGCAGAAGCTGTTTTTTGGGATAGTAATAGACGACTTTGGGTTGCAGTAGAAGGACAAGGAATCAATTGTTATCAGTTTGATGAAGGTTCTTCTATTGTACATTTTACAAGATATACCGAGACAGAAGGGTTAGTAGATAACTATCCCGTAGCATTTGTGGAAGATAAGCGTGGCAATATTTGGTGCGGAACATTGAATGGCTTAAGTTGTATTAGCCATAGGGAATCGGATTCGAAGAAAGTTTTTACAAATTTTACAAAAAAGGACGGCTTAGATCAAGATAGGATAATAGCACTTGTCTGTGATGACCAGAATCGAATTTGGGCTTTAAGAGCAGGAGGTATTAGTGTATTGGTTCCAGAAGATACCAAAGTTTTCGCTGAGGAAGAATTGGAAGAAGATGTAATGAAGGAGGATTTTCGAATTATCAACTTTGATAAGATGAATGGACTCCCCGGCAGCCATTTCTACACGATTTTTCATGGGAAAGATAGTTCAATTTGGGTAGGTGGCACAAGGGGGGTAACTAAGATGGATTTAAGAGATATGGTTTTGCCATCAAACCCTCCAAAGGTATATCTGAGTCATATTGAAGTAAATCAAAGTTATGTCGATTTCAGGAGATTGGCAGATTCTTTATATCGAAGTACCGTTCTTATTGGCGAAAGCCTACACAATGCCTTCGATTCCGTCATTCCTTTTTTCAATTACCCCCACAAACTGCGCTTACCTAGTGATTTAAACCATTTGAAATTTCAATTTTCGGCAAATGACTGGGCTGGGCCCGAAAAGGTGAAATTTAGTTATAAATTAGATGGCCTTGTGGATTCCTGGAGTGATTTGCGAAAGGAAGCTTTTGCTGAATTTACAAATCTTAACCCAGGTAGCTATACTTTAAGATTAAAAGCTTTAGGGGCGGCGCAAATATGGAGCGATGTCTACAGTTATCAATTTACAATCCTCCCTCCCTGGTATCGAACCTGGTGGGCCTATCTGTTATGGATCAGCTTTTCTGTGGGATTAATCTACGCCCTTTACCGTTTCCAGCTCAACCGGCGATTGGCGCAAAATGAAGCCCGACAACTTCGGGAGCTGGACCTCGCAAAATCGCGTTTTTATACCAATATCACTCACGAGTTTCGCACGCCGTTGACCATTATTCTGGGCATGGTTAACCAGGTTCGGAAAGACCCCAAACATTGGTTCTCAGAGGGATTAAATCTCATTCAACGAAATGGCCAGCAATTGCACAGCCTGGTGAATCAACTGCTGGATTTATCCAGGTTAGAGGCTGGAAACCTGCCTGTGAATTGGGTAAATGGGGATGTGATCAGCCTGCTTCAATACCTGATTGAGTCCTTTCACTCTTATGCGGATAGTAAAGATATTCGCTTGCATTTTATTACGGATCTGTCGGAATTGCAGATGGACTATGATCCGGAAAAACTGCAGCAAATCCTATCCAATTTGCTTTCCAATGCCATCAAGTTTACGCCGGCAGGGGGGGATGTTTATGTGCACCTGGCAACACAAAACACTGTGAATTCCAGGGAATTGATCATCTCGGTAAAGGACAATGGCATTGGCATTTCTCCGGAAAAACTTACGCGGATTTTTGATCGCTTTTATCAAATTGATGACTCCCATACGCGGACTGGGGAAGGCAGTGGTATTGGCCTTGCACTGGTTAAGGAACTGGTTAGAGCGATGAATGGAAAGGTCAATGTGAACAGCGAGGAAGGCCAGGGGACCAAGTTTGTCATACATCTGCCCATTACTCATCAGGCCACTCCATTCCAGACCGTTAAAAGCACTCCACACGTAGGTGAGGAAAAGGTACTAACAAACAAGAACGAATTAGTTGCCAATCAAGGGGAGTTGATGCCCAAGGATCGCAACCTGGTACTACTCATAGAAGATAATGCCGATGTGCTGGTGTATTTGTCCTCTTTTTTAACCGGTGATTATCAGGTCATTACTGCGAAGGATGGGCAAGAAGGAATCGATAAAGCAGTAGAACTGATTCCGGACCTTATTGTCAGTGATGTAATGATGCCCAATAAGGACGGCTTTGATGTATGTGCAACGTTGAAGAAGGATGAACGAACCAGTCATATTCCCATTATTCTTCTGACGGCCAAGTCTGATCATAATTCGCGCATTGAGGGGTTGACCTACGGTGCTGATGCCTATTTGGCAAAACCCTTTGATCAGGAGGAATTACTGATACGGATAGAAAAGCTAATTGCATTGCGACGTGAATTACAAAAACGATATTCGCAAGGAGGAAATCTCCAGCAACTGTTAAGCAAAACAGTAGAGACGAAGGAAGAGGCATTTCTGAAAAAGGTATTGCAGATTATCGAAAAAAAGCTTCATGACGAAAATTTTGGTATGCCACAATTGTGCAAGGAGCTAAATATGAGTCGGTCCCTGTTGTTTAGGAAATTAAAAGCCTTAACCGGAAAGTCGGCCACCCATTTGATTCGCCAACAACGCCTGGGCAAAGCAAAGACCCTACTCGAAACAACCCATGATAATGTTTCCGAGATCTGTTTTAAAGTAGGCTTTACGAGTCACGCTTACTTCTCGCGAAGCTTTCAGGAGGAGTTTGGAATGGCGCCCAGTGAGTTGAAAAGAAAATAGACGTCGATAGGCCCACTGCTACTGTTGAATGTCATTACAACCCCTCCGTCATGGCACTTGTTAGCCTGATTCTAAGCCATTAATCCTCCTGCAAACTATTCACCGGATTCCCAATGGCTGCTTTAAAGGACTGAGTGCCTACCGTTATCCAAGCCACCAATAGGGTAGAACAGATGGTAATCAAGAAGAGGGTAACACCGGGGGAAATGCGGTAAGCAAACCCTTGCAACCACTGATTAACCACATAAAAAGCAACGGGTATGGCGATTAGATTGGCAATAATGACCAACCCAAGGAAGTTTTTCGAAATTAACAAAATGACGTTGGAGATCGAGGCCCCCAGTACTTTGCGGATAGCAATCTCTTTGGTGCGGTCCTTGATGGTCATATTGGCAATGGCAAACATACCGATAAAGGCAATGAACAGGGCTAAGCAAGTCAGAATCGTCAATACTTGTGATAAACGGGCTTCTTTGGCGTACAACTTGGCAAAGCGCTTGTCGAGGAAGAAATACTGTAGGGGTGTCTGGTTTGAAAAACTGGCCCAAACCTGCTCTATTTCACGCAATGTTTGTGATAGATTTTGGGTGGATAATTTCAGGCTCAGATAGTCCTGTGGCTCCTCCCGGTAGAAGAAGCAAAACGGCTTGATTTCAGATTTGAAATCTGCAAAATGGAAATCCTTGACGACACCAATAACCGTTCCCCGACCTGCCTCGGAGGAGTCGCGTTGCTCATACATGGGTACGCTCTTGCCAATATCATCATTGGTGAGGTTCAATTCTTTCAGGGCTGTTTCATTGACAATAATGGTTACATCGGTGGTATCCATCGGGCGTTCGCGAGAAAAGTTTCTGCCTTCTACAAGTTCCAATCCAAGTGTTTCAATAAATTCAGGGTCAATCACGACCCAGTTCATGGTAAAGGCATCGGGGTATCCTAAGGATGTCGTCCAGTTTAGGCCGCCGATAACGCCATTGGATAGTCCGGCATTGGTAACGTGGTTTATTTTCAACAATTCAGCCTTCAAAATTTGCTGATTGGGAATGTCATCCACATTTTCAAGCACCAGCACCTGCTCGGAAGAAAAGCCCTTATCGACATTTTTCACATGTTGCAATTGTTGATACACGGCAATAGCGCAGAAAATCATGAAGGTGGATAGGGCAAATTGCACCACCAGGAGGCTGAGCCGGAGCCTGTTGCCGGATTTCCCGAATTGGTTGAATAACCCCTTTACCGCAAGGGCGGGTTTGAAGGACGAAAGATGCAGTGCCGGGTAGAGGCCGGCAAAAATTCCGGACATCAATACGACGATGCTGACCACGGAGAAAATCAGCAGGTTTTCGGGATCGAAAAGGGAAATGTTGCGCCCCAGCAGGTCACCGAGATAGGTAAACAACACTTCAGACAATACACTGCCGAGAATCAAAGCCAACACGGTGATGAAAAAAGTATTGACCAGAAATTGCCCGATTAAGGCCCCCTTGCTGGCTCCGAAGACTTTGCGCACACCCACTTCCTGAAATTTCTTTACCGAAGCGGCCACATTAAGATTGAGGTAATTGAGGCAGGAAATGAGTAGTACAAAGATGGCCAGCATAGAAAAGATATAGACGTCATTGATGTTGCCATTGGGAGCCAGTTCCCATTTCAAATCAGACTTTAGATGAATATCGGTCAGTGGCTGGGTGTGAATGATATTGTAAGGTGCGCGATCTTCTTCCTGGTGTGATTCGTAAAAGGGCTGAAGCTTTGGATTCAAGGTGGCAATATCTGCGCCGGCAGCTAATTTGACGTAAGTATAATAATTGTACCACCCCCAATTTTCCTGAATGTTTTCAAACGGGATTTTCATCAGAAAATCGAACTGAAAATGGGAGGTAACCGGTATATCTTCCAATACAGCAGACACGTTGTAAATGCTATTTTCTTCACCAAAAAGGGTGATCGTTTCCCCAACGGCATCCTCCTTTCCAAAGTACTTGATGGCCATGCTTTTGGTTATCACAATTTGATCCCGATGGTCAAGCGCTCCATGTGGATTTCCATACAGTACGGGGAAACTGAATACATCAAAAAAGGTGGAGTCGGTGCGGATGACCTCTTCTTCGTAGAATTTCTCGTCGGGAGAGGTCCCCAACAAAAATTTGCCGCCCCAGTTGGGGAAAAGCCGAACGGTTGAGGCCACTTCCGGGAAGTCGTTTTTCAGTGCCGGGGCAAGGGCCGGTGGGGTAGTGGCATCGGGCAATCTGCGGCCTTCAGAATCTACAAAATCAATGGCCACTCTGTAAATGCGCTCCGCATCCTGATGGAAGCGGTCATAGCTGAGTTCTCCTTTGAGGTAAACGAAGATAAAGATAAAACACGCAATGCCGAGGCCCAGGCTCGAGATGTGCATCAGGGTATTGCCTTTGTATTTGAGGGCATTGCGCCAGGCGAATTTAAAATAAGATTTGTGCAACATAACAGTAGGTGATTGTGGGTGATTTCTTTTAATGGCAAAGGGTCGAAGAAAGTGCAATACGTGAAACCAGTAGAGCCAGTTGGCCTTTCGATGGCCGTTTTCCTCAACTGCAATTTGGTAGTACTCGTACAAATCGCCCTGGATTTCCTCCAGCAGATCTTCCCGACAAAACCAGCTCAGAAAACGGTCGGCGGACCGGGGTGGGAGGTGTTCTTTAGGAGGTGCCATAACCAAGGTGTTTCCAGGTCAGATCGGGTATTTGATTCCAAAGGCCGTTTCTCAATTCCTGTGTTTTCTCCAGGGCTCTCTTGCCTGCGGCAGTGATGTGAAACAGGCGCTTTCGGCGTCCTCCGCGCTCATGGGTAGCATCGGCCAGTTTGGATTTGAGAAAGCCCTTTTCTTCCAACCGGTTTAGTGCAGAATGTACCGCTCCAATGGCCACTTTCCGGCCCGTTTGCTCAATGACTTCCTGTCGGATATTCAAGCCGTAAGCATCGGGGTAAAGCACCCCAACGATCAGTAGGATTAATTCTTCAAACTCGCCCAGGTTGGTCCCTTTCATCAAGATCAATTTTCGTAAATGTAGAACAAATATACATCAAATACTACAAATATGAAAATTGAAATTTTACTGGTTATTTGCTATTTTGTTGCAGGTCATAAATTTAAACGTATGTACTACATCCTTTTCTACAAAACCGTTGATGACTATATTGAAAGACGCATTCCTTTCCGTGGCGAACATCTGGGGCTTGCCCAAGCAGCCTATGAAGCCGGACAACTGGTGATGGCCGGAGCCTTTGCCGAGCCGGCCGATGGTGCAGCGCTGGTTTTTAAAGGCGAAGATGCCAGCGTTGCGGAAGACTTCGCCAACAATGATCCCTACGTGAAAAACGGGCTGATCAAGGAGTGGTACGTGCGGCCGTGGACGGTGGTGATAGGAGGGGAGTAGGTAGCTCGATGTCGCCTGAAGGCCCCCCATAAGTAGCTTGATAGGCTCTATTTCGGACAGTTTTTATATTTTATGGATCGTCATTATGAAGCACAACTAGTACTTAAAAGAAGCCAACTTGCAATAGTTAAGGAAATTAATCTGAAGAAACATTTCGATTTCTTTAATAAATAACGTACCTTGCCTGCTAAATCTAGATCAACTAGGTACATCAAATCTTACTTGTCCCCTTTTACTCCTTACTTACAGAGAGTTGTGATAATTGTAGTTTCTAAATTCATAGAAACTCAGTTTCCCTATTAAGTTCCCTAATTAGATCAATGATCATTGGTCTGACAGTAATCATTATCAGAAACAAATTTACTACCCCCCAACAAGGCTCTTTCAGTCACATCTGTCTGGGCAGTAATGCTATGACTTAAACCAAGCATTCTACTTGCTTTTTGGGAATTGCTCCTGAAAGGCCTGGACAACTAGTGCGCTAAATGAGCTTCGAATCCAATCCAATCATGTAACAAAAAACTCTGATCATGGAACGCAACATCAGTACTTCTTCTAAGGAGAGAAGTTACCCCGAAAAACTTGTTCTAACCCAATGCTTTTTCAACTCGTATTTGCTATTCCCAGGGAAATTAGCTGTATTGTTTAGCCTATTTATGTTGGGGGCTTTCTTTCAACAATCTTTATTTGCTCAGAATATTCCCTGTAATTGTACCCAACGGTGGACCGACGGAGGAACCTGGAATATGGATGGTTCCGTCAATGATGCGCCTAATGCGCCACCGCCCAATGGGGTGATCAAATGCGCTAGCCAGGCAGGCACACAGCCTCAGGTCGCTCCTATTAACAGCTGTATTTACGATCCGCTAGCTTTCCCGGTAGATATTTCCGGCTTCACTTGTATTGATCCAAGTACGGGAGAGGCAACAACTCCGGCGCCGTCAAATCCGGTACCTGGTCAGCCCATTATCTGGCTGAATTTTGATGTACGTCCCAATGCCGGTGTATTCGATATTCAGCTAAACGACAATGCCGCTGATGACAACTTAGCTTTTGCTTTATTTTATTCCAATTCACCGACACAAAGTACGAGTACGAATGCACCAAATACTACAGGCAATCAACTCAGCGGTGATTGCTCTGATCTGACTTTGTATGCCTGTGGTGTGGAAAGCTCTAATACGTTTAATACCATTACCGTTCCTGAGTTTACATTGGCCACCAATTTTTATCTGGCGGTTTGGGATACAAAGACCCCAGCTGATGGTGATGTCAGTATCAATAACTTCAAGGCTCGTTTTGGTTGTGGCAATGGTGACTTTTTGGCTTGTAATATTGATTCAGGCGATCCGGTCATTACTTGCAATGCCGACGGTACTTATACGGTTGAGGTACCGGTGATGGGGGTCAACGGAGAATTTATTGGATATGATCCCAATGCCAATAACCTAGATGGATTGTCGGACCCGATTTGTTTGACAAACTCAGAAGCAAATCCGGCTGTTACGAGTGGCGTGATATCTTTGACTTACAACCAGGGGGTAGACTACGATATCCTCATTCTGGAAACAAATAATTCAACGCCTCCTCCCAATGTTAGTCCGGGAGTAGATTGTGATCATCCAACGCCTTATCCTCAAGGTGAAGATGGCAATAATGGTAATGCTGACGAATGTGTGCTTTCGCTTTCTGGTACCGCACCCGTTTGTTGTGTCTGTGTGGATCCACCCACCATCATGTGTCCTCCAGATCAAGACCTGGGGTGCAATCCAGACGATCTGAATAATGATGGCATTCCCGATAATATCCCTGCTCCCGATCCTTCATTGGTTACCTCTGGCAGTCCTAATGCAGGCTGCAATACGGAGGTGATTTTTGTGAGCGATTCGGCACCGGTTATGAGTGGTACCTGTGATTACACCATTACCAGAACTTACCGGGCCAGCAATGATTGTGGAGATCCCATTCTTTTCACAGAATGTACCCAATTATTTACCTGGAAAGAAGCGGCTCCTGTGATAGCCAATTGTCCTACTAACATGACGGCATCAAGCTGCGCGACCCAACAGCAAGTCGACGACTTTTTTGCAATTTTCCTGGGGCAATTTACTGCCAGTGGTGGTTGCAATGCCGTTGGCAATTTTGTAGAGAATTATTCGGCTCCTTCCCGTTGTGGAGGAAGCATTGAAGTGTTTTACATGGCTACAGATGATTGCGGTCAAGACGATATTTGTTCGGCAATTTTTACAGTAACGAGTCCTCCAACATTAAGTGTGACTTGTCCACAAAGTGAGAATCTGGGTGCGTGTATGACGCAAACCGACGTTGATGCTGCGTTTGCCACCTTCCTACAAGGCTTCAGCACTTCGGGAGGTTGTAATGGAGTCGGCACGTTTGCGGAGAACTATACGGCTCCCGATGTCTGCGTTGGAGGAACAGTAACAGTAGTTTATTCAGCTACAGATGACTGTAATCAGAGTGATAATTGCACGAGAACTTTCACGGTAGCAGCGCCTCCTACGTTGAGTGTCATTTGCCCACAGAATGAAGATCTGAGCGCGTGCATGACCCAAGCCAATGTAGATGCCGTGTTCGCTACGTTCCTACAAGGCTTTAGTATTTCGGGTGGTTGTAATGGCGCGGGCATGTTCGCCGAGACTTACACGGCTCCCGATGTCTGTGTTGGTGGTACGGTAACGGTGGTTTACTCAGCCACAGATGATTGTAATCAAAGTGATAATTGCACCAGAACTTTCACGGTTGCAGCGCCTCCTACGTTGAGTGTGACTTGTCCACAAAGTGAAAATCTGGGCGCGTGTATGACGCAAACCGACGTTGATGCTGCGTTTGCCACCTTCCTGCAAGGCTTTAGCACTTCGGGAGGTTGTAATGGAGTCGGGACGTTTGCGGAGAACTATACGGCTCCCGATGTTTGCGTTGGTGGTACGGTGACAGTGGTTTACTCAGCTACAGATGATTGTAATCAGAGTGATAATTGCACCAGAACTTTCACGGTAGCAGCGCCTCCTACGTTGAGTGTCATTTGCCCGCAGAATGAAGATTTGGGCGCATGTATGACTCAGGCTTCAGTAGATGCCGCGTTCACCACCTTCCTGCAAGGCTTTAGCACCTCCGGTGGCTGCAATGCAATGGGCATGTTCGCGGAGAATTACACGGCTCCCGATGTCTGCGTTGGAGGTACAGTAACGGTGGTTTATTCAGCCACTGATGACTGTAATCAATCGGATAATTGTACTCGTACCTTCACAGTGGCAGCGCCTCCAACATTGAGCGTGACTTGTCCACAAAATGAAGATTTGGCTGCGTGCATGACGCAAGCGGATGTTGATGCAGCGTTCGCTACGTTCCTACAGGGCTTTAGCACCTCGGGAGGTTGTAATGGCGCAGGCATGTTCGCGGAGAATTACACGGCTCCCGATGTCTGCGTTGGTGGTACGGTGACAGTGGTTTATTCAGCTACGGATGATTGTAATCAGAGTGATAATTGCACGAGAACTTTCACGGTAGCAGCGCCTCCTACGTTGAGTGTCATTTGCCCACAGAATGAAGATCTGAGCGCGTGCATGACCCAGGCCGACGTTGATGCAGCGTTCACCACCTTCCTGCAAGGTTTTAGCACCAATGGTGGTTGTAATGGAGTCGGCACATTTGCCGAGAACTATTCGGCCCCTGATGTCTGTGTTGGTGGCACGGTGACAGTAGTTTATAGCGCTACAGATGATTGTAATCAAAGTGATAATTGCACCAGAACCTTCACAGTGGCAGCGCCTCCAACATTGAGCGTGACTTGTCCACAAAATGAAGATTTGGCTGCGTGTATGACGCAGGCCGATGTTGATGCAGCATTCGCTACGTTCTTACAGGGCTTTAGCACCAATGGTGGTTGTAATGGCATGGGTATGTTTGCGGAGAACTATACGGCCCCAGATGTCTGCGTTGGCGGAACAGTAACGGTGGTTTACTCTGCTACGGATGATTGTAATCAATCGGATAATTGTACTAAAACCTTTACGGTTGCAGCACCTCCTACATTGAGTGTGACTTGTCCACAAAATGAGAACCTGGGCGCGTGTATGACGCAGGCCGATGTTGATGCAGCATTTGCCACCTTCCTACAGGGCTTCAGCACCTCCGGTGGTTGTAATGACATGGGTACGTTTGCCGAGAATTACACGGCCCCTGATGTATGTGTCGGTGGTACGGTAACGGTGGTTTATTCAGCCACGGATGATTGTAATCAATCGGATAATTGTACTCGCACCTTTACAGTAGCGGCACCGCCTACTTTGAGTGTGACTTGTCCACAAAGTGAGAATCTGGGCGCGTGCATGACGCAGGCCGATGTTGATGCCGCGTTTGCTACCTTCCTACAGGGCTTTAGCACCTCCGGTGGTTGTAATGGCGCGGGCATGTTTGCCGAGAATTACACGGCCCCCGATGTCTGCGTTGGAGGAACAGTAACAGTAGTTTATTCAGCCACGGATGACTGTAATCAATCGGATAATTGTACTCGTACCTTCACAGTGGCAGCGCCTCCAACATTGAGTGTGACTTGTCCACAAAATGAAGATTTGGCTGCGTGCATGACGCAAGCGGATATTGATGCAGCATTCACTACCTTCCTGCAGGGTTTTAGTACCTCCGGTGGTTGTAATGGCGCGGGCATGTTCGCGGAGAACTATACGGCTCCTGATGTCTGCGTTGGCGGAACAGTAACGGTGGTTTACTCTGCTACGGATGATTGTAATCAATCGGATAATTGTACTAAAACCTTTACGGTTGCAGCACCTCCTACATTGAGTGTGACTTGTCCACAAAATGAGAACCTGGGTGCGTGTATGACGCAAGTCGATGTTGATGCTGCGTTTGCCACCTTCCTGCAAGGCTTCAGCACTTCGGGAGGTTGTAATGGAGTAGGCATGTTTGCCGAGAATTACACGGCTCCCGATGTCTGTGTTGGAGGAACAGTAACAGTAGTTTATTCAGCCACGGATGACTGTAATCAATCGGATAATTGTACTCGTACCTTCACAGTGGCAGCGCCTCCAACATTGAGCGTCAGCTGCCCACAAAATGAGAACCTGGGCGCGTGTATGACGCAGGCGGATGTAGACGCAGCGTTCACCACCTTCCTGCTAGGCTTTAGCACCTCCGGTGGTTGTAATGGCATGGGTATGTTTGCGGAGAACTATACGGCCCCAGATGTCTGCGTTGGTGGTACGGTAACGGTGGTTTACTCAGCTACGGATGATTGTAATCAGAGTGATAATTGCGCCAGAACCTTTACGGTAGCAGCGCCTCCAACCTTGAGTGTCAGCTGTCCACAAAATGAGAACTTTGGGGCTTGCTTGACCCAGGATGCAGTCAATGCGAACTTTACCACCTTCCTGCTAGGCTTTAGCACCTCCGGAGGTTGTAATGGCGCGGGCATGTTTGCCGAAAATTACACGGCACCTGATGTCTGTGTTGGTGGTACGGTAACGGTGGTTTACACCGCTACAGATGACTGTAATCAGAGTGATAATTGCACCAGAACCTTTACGGTAGCAGCGCCTCCTACATTGAGCGTCAGCTGCCCACAAAATGAGAATCTGGGCGCATGTATGACCCAGGCGGATGTTGATGCAGCATTCACCACCTTCCTACAGGGCTTTAGCACCTCCGGTGGATGTAATGGTGTAGGGACGTTTGCCGAGAACTATACGGCACCTGATGTCTGCGTTGGTGGAACAGTAACAGTAGTATATAGCGCTACAGATGACTGCAATCAGAGCGATAATTGTACTCGTACCTTTACGGTAGCAGCGCCTCCAACCTTGAGTGTCAGCTGTCCACAAAATGAGAACCTGGGGGCTTGCTTGAGTCAGGATGCGGTTAATGCTGCCTTTGCGACGTTCTTGCAAGGCTTTAGCACCAATGGTGGTTGCAATGCAGTTGGTACGTTTGCCGGCAACTACACGGCTCCCGATGTTTGTGTTGGTGGTACGGTAACTGTAGTTTATACGGCCACTGATGATTGTAATCAAACCGATAACTGCACCAGAACCTTTACGGTAGCAGCCCCGCCGATATTGAGCGTCAGCTGTCCGCAAAATGAGAACCTGGGGGCTTGCATGAGTCAGGATGCGGTTAATGCTGCCTTTGCGACGTTCCTGCAAGGCTTTAGCACCAATGGCGGTTGTAATGCCGTTGGTACATTTGCAGATAACTATACGGCTCCCGATGTTTGTGTTGGTGGTACGGTAACCGTAGTTTATACGGCCACAGATGATTGTAATCAAACCGATAACTGCACCAGAACCTTTACGGTAGCAGCACCGCCGGTGTTGAGCGTCAGCTGTCCACAAAATGAGAACCTGGGTGCTTGCATGAGTCAGGATGCGGTTAATGCTGCCTTTGCGACGTTCCTGCAAGGCTTTAGTACGAATGGCGGTTGTAATGCCGTTGGTACGTTTGCTGGAAACTACACGGCACCCGATGTCTGTGTTGGCGGCACGGTAACGGTGGTTTATACCGCTACAGATGATTGTAATCAAACCGATAACTGTACAAGAACCTTCACGGTAGCAGCACCGCCGATGTTGAGCGTCAGCTGCCCACAGAGTGAGAATCTGGATGCTTGTATGAGTCAGGCAGATGTTAATGCGGCCTTTACAGTTTTCCTGCAAGGTTTCAGTACTTCAGGTGGTTGCAATGGAGTCGGTGTGTTTGCCGAAATCTATACGGCTCCCAATGCTTGTACTGGGGGCACAGTAGCGGTAGTCTATAGTGCGACAGACGATTGTGGACAAACTGCCAGCTGTACAGCACAGTTTAGTGTAGCCGCCCCTTCGGCAGTAGTGGTGACTTGCCCCGGGAATGAAGTTGTAGCGTGCATGGATGATATTGCCGCCGATATAGCAGGGGTGACTGTTAGTGGAGGATGTGGCCCATACGAGGTTACAGCTGGAGCAGTTACTCCGGCGTTGACCAATACCATGAGTGGTAATTGTCCGGGTGATAGGTTTACCATTGTCTATACCGCAACCGATGCCTGTGACCAAACCAGCACCTGTACGCAGACCTTTGTTATTCAGAATACTGCACCAATGATTGCTGGTTGCCCCGCCGATCAGGTCTTTAGCTGTGACGATGTGACTACAGATGCCATCCTGCAATGGATTGCCGATGCAGAAGGGGATATCCTTGCGGCCTCGACCGCTTCCTGTGGTTCGGCACTTCAGATCAGCAATGACTTTGATCCCGATACCAATCTGCCGATTGTCTGTGATATTGCAGAGGGCAATGGAGTTGGCATCAATTTTACCATTACCGATGAATGTGGTCGAACCGATATTTGTTCTGCTACCATCTTCGTTATCGATGATACACCTCCGGTAATTACGCCAACGTTTGGAAATGTGATGGATGGAGATACCTTCATCGTGGAGTGTAATAATGCCGATCCGGATTGGAATCCTTTTGTACTAGGACCGAACGATGTAGATATCGATGATTGCACAGATGTGGAAATTACTTTTGAGGATGTCTTGGTGGAACAAGGTATATGTGGCGTGTCTGATTTTATCAGCCTCTATCGTTGCACCTGGACAGCCACCGATGCTTGTGGAAATACCTCCACCTTCAATATTTTCATGAAGATTGTGGATACTAAACCACCGGTGTTTTCCAATATTCCTCCAAATACAACCATCAATTGTGATGATCCCATACCGACTGATATGCCTACAGCCCTGGATGCTTGTAGTAGCGTAGAACTTTCAGTTTCTCAGTCAACCATTCCTGGTAATTGTGAAGGGTATTATACAATCATTCGCGCCTTTACGGCCATTGATGCCTGTGGCAATGCCAATACGGTGGCCCAGACCATCAATGTAGTGGATGAAGAAGCACCAATGATCTTCCCAGTGAATAATCTGATCGAGGGGTTGATCGATGGACAACGAATTGCCTTGAATTGTGATGACTTGGATAAATATGTATTTACTGCGTCGGACGTACATGCAATTGACAATTGTAGTCCAACGACAACCATAGATTACCAGTTTGCTTACACCGACTATCAGGATTGTTCAACGACCGGTTACCTGTTTGGGTTGACTGCGACCTGGACGGCCACCGATGACTGTGGTAATGCAAGTACGTTTACATTATTCTTCCAGTTTGAAGATCAAACACCACCGGTATTTGACGATGCGCTGGAAGATCTTTGTGCGACGACCTTGCCACAACCGCCAAGTGTTTCGGCGACCGATGCTTGTGGACTGGCTTTTGTCAGCATGGAACAGCTAGGACCGGAAACTTGTCAGGATGGCATAGGTACATTCTATACGCGTATCTGGACAGCAACTGATGAGTGTGGTAACACTACAGAGGTTACCCAGCAGATTACGATCAACGACAATACTGGTCCAATGATCGCTTTTGATCATCCGGTGCTGACCGGCATCAATGATGGCGACGAAGTAGAGTTGGAAACCAATTGTTCTGAAGCAGATTTTGGTTTGCAAAGCCTGGTTTCTGAAGCCCTGGAAGTGGACGACAATTGTGGTTTGTCGGATGTAAATATCACTACTGAACTGTTAGGTGAAGGAGATTGTGCTACAGATGGATTCCTCTATCGAGTGAAAGTTACAGTAACCCTCACCGATGTTTGTGATAATGCTTCTGCACTCGCATTTGTTGCAATCTTGGTTGATAATACGCCACCTGTTTTCGAGGATGTGCTCCCGCTTTACAGTATCAGCTGTGGAGAAGACTATCCCGAACTGACGGCAACCGATGGATGCAGTGGTATAGCCTCTATTACTGTTGAGGATGTGAATGACCCACAAGCCTTCTGTGGTGATCAGGGAGAACTTTATGTTCGCCGATGGACCGCTGTTGATAGTTGTGGTAACGAAAGTACGGTATTGCAAGAAATTCGCATTATCGATGATATTGGGCCAGACCTGATTGGTGTGCCTGCTGATACTTGCGATGTTGTTCCTCCGGTAGCTGTCGTCACGGCCATAGATGCCTGCCTGAATGTTCCGGTGATGGTTACTTTCAGTGAACAAACGATCGCTGGACCTTGTGGAGATATCATTGAAAGAACCTGGAGTGCGGAAGACGAATGTGGAAATGTTTCTTCGGCCACTCAAAGGATCTATTTTAATGATAATGAGGCACCAGTGCTGAGTTTCAACGCACCGGTTCTGGCAGACCTGTCCGATGGAGATGAAGTGACCTTGTCGTGTGGAGAATACTTATTGCCAAACGGAGACTTACCAGACTTTGGCACTGATGCGGTTTTGGCAGATGATGCTTGTTCATCGGGCGTCGATCTTCAACTGGAACGTAGCTTGCTAGACGAGGGAGATTGTGCGACGGATGGCTACCTCAGCCGCTACCGGTATCGGTGGGTGGCTACGGATGCCTGTGGTAATATGAGCACCTTGTCCTTGATCGTTGTGTTTATCGACGATTATGCACCGGTGATTTACAATATGCCGGCGAACTTGACCTTGTACTGCATCGATGAATTGCCGACAGTGGTAGCGCCGCTGGTAGCTGATGATTGTTCTGCTTACGAACTATCTCTTCAGGAAACGACTCATCTGGTTGAAGGTGGCCGACAAATTCGTCGCACCTGGACAGCCACCGATGCCTGTGGAAATGCTTCATCGGCAACGCAATTCATTACCATCTATGACACGGAGATCACCTGTAGTTTTGCATTACAAGGCATTATTGCCTGTGGTAGCGATGATAACCAATTGACAGTGATTGCCGGTGACGGTCAGGCACCATACACTTATGTATGGGAAATGGTGGATTGCGACGGGTTCATTACTGGTGGACAAGGAACGGAAACGATCACCTTTACCGCCGGGTATACACCGCTCAATTTTGTGGTTACCATCACAGATGCCAACGGTTGTGAGACCATTTGCACTTATCACCGCGATTGCATTAAGGTTGACAATCCTAATGAGGATGATGACGCTGCGGGAAGAGATATTGGCATCTTCCCGAATCCCGCTTCTGATGAGATCAGAGTGGACTTTCCGCCAACGTTGGACGACACGGAAATGATCGTATACCTGCGAAATAGTCAGGGACAGCGAGTTCGTACCTTCCTTCGTGATCGGGAAGGAGCATCGATGATGAAACTCGATGTATCTGATATGCCGGCCGGTGTCTACTATTTGCAGATTACTGCGGATAGCCGACCCATTCATGCCCGGTCGGTTTTGATTATGAGAAAGTAAACTCCCCCCTATTTCTGGTGTTTTTAATACCAGAAGTCTAACGAGACGAGCCGCAAACCGGCTCGTCTTTTTTAATTATATTGGGTCAATAATGGATCCAAAGAAATATTTTGAGCTTTCGCTAATGATGATTGGCCTTTGTATTGGAGTAGGCGGCGGATACTTCGTTTATGGATCTTATGTTTGGCCAAGGCTAAAGGAATGGCACCTCGAAAGAATTGAGCGACAGCTTGAAGCCAATTTTGCAAGTCATCAAAAACAGTTCGAGACTTTTATTGAATACGCTGAAGCCTTGCCGGAGCTTGGCCTGCTGGAATTTGAAAAAGATTCCCTCATTTCTTTTTATGTCAATGATTCACTTCAGAGCCGTGGAGGTTCTGAACCAATCTTTGTTAGTGTGGGGATTGATAATTTTGTATGTGGAGACATACCGGAAGAGGTTGCCATTATTGACAATCAATTGCAATGTATCATTGATGGGGATACGCTCCATTTTAAGCATTGGACCCTCCATTTTCAAGGCAAAGATTCCGACCCTCTACTTCCTGATCTCCTGGCCTATGAAGGTATTCCCCTGCAGGAATTTTTACAATTACAACAAAAGATTAAAGCCCTTGATTGTACCGCCTTTGAAAAAGGCCATGACCTCATTGCTTTGCGTTATCGAGGGCATTCATTGGAAAGTCTTGACTATGTTATCCCGCTAAAGGACACACCAGATAGAAGTAAATGGACTCATTTGCAAGGAAATTTTTATTGGCAACACCGGCGTGAGGAACTTTTTTGCGGGTGGATGAATTGGAGGAGGTACTAATCAAAAACGGTTTAATGGAAAAATGGAATCTCTATCTGCCAGATGGCACCCTCACTGACAAAATCCACACCCGTGGCGTACCAGTTCCGCAAGGATTTTACCACCTGGTGATCCACGTATGGCTCATGGATGAAAAGGGCCGCTACCTCATTCAGCGCCGGGCCAGTACGGTGGAAAGCTATCCGGGGGTGTGGGCGGCTACCGGCGGCTCGGCCATAGTAGGGGAGACCAGCCTGGAAGCGGTACGGAGGGAAACCTACGAAGAACTGGGACTGAGCATCCACCCCAATGATTTTGTGTTGACCCAACGCTTTCTGCGCTCTAATCACTTGCTCGATTTGTGGCAAACTCCAGTTGATGCGGATTTTGACAAACGGTTTGTCCCTACAGAAGAGGTAGACGAGGTCGCCTTTCGTTATCCACACGAAATTGCGGAGATGCTAAGAAAAGGTGACTTTTTTCCTTATTGGGACGAATACTTTAAGACGCTGAAGATTGAGCTTTAGCCGTTTCGCAAAAGCGGTAAAATTCGTACACCAATAAGAGGCTTTCGTCGGTATAGTGTACTTCCGGATCGAGGCGCTGCTGGTGCAGTTCCAGGATGCGGGGTTCCTTTTGCATCAGCTTGTAAATGGTCTTGGTGACCTTGGCGTAACGCTCGAGGTCATCAGTGGAGGGAATATCGGGGCTGCCGATTTTTTTTAGGGTAATTTGAAAAGCCTTGGCATTGTACAGGGCATATTGATCCGGGTAGCGGAAGGCCAGGTAAAGCGAGATCATCTGGTAGCCATCATTGTGAAAATGGCTGCTTTCGCGGGCTTTGGGATATTTTTCAAGGTAGGCATTGAGCAATTCATCGCAATAAAAAACAAAACGACCGGCCCGACCGGAGAGGGAGATGTCCTCATTAAACAGGTCCTTAAACATAGAACGAGCAAATTCGCCCTGGTCTTCCAGAAATTTGAGCATCATCTTTTTGGGCTCGTAAGCCTCGCGGGTCCAGAGGCGGCGGGTTTTGCTATTGTCAAGACTGGCATCGTACATGCTCACCAGATCGGTGCTGTCCAGGTCCCAGTTTTCCTTGAAAATGCGTTGGGATTCCCACGCGTATAACCAATCGCTATTCTCCTCACTTTCCAGATAAGTCGTAAATTGATCGAAAAAGTCCTTGACCAGTTTGAGTTGCATATGCTTCGAAAAAATCAGAGGGTTGCTAAGACCATATTTGGAGCTCAAAGTTTGACCTCCAAATATCGTCTAAAAATGTCGCAAATATAGGTATTATTGAAAAAGTTAAAATAATCATCCGACAATTATGAAAAATCTGTTTCTGTTTTTGATGCTTATCGCAATGGGGGCTTGTCAATCTACTACACCTGACCTTGAAGTCGAACGGGCCAGGATTCTCGAATTGCACCAGCTACAGCAAAAATACCACCTCGAAAAAATGGCGCCCGAATTTGCGGCGCTGATGGCCGAGGATTACATTTCCATCAATCGCGGTGAAATCACTACGCCTTCTTACGAAGAAAACCGCGAACGGTTTCAAAACTACTTTGATGCCGTCGAATTTGTCAAATGGGAAGACGTCAATCCCCCCATCATCCGCTTTTCCGATGATGCCTCGATGGCGTACACTGTGGTGGAAAAGGAAGTCATTGTGCGCTACGATTACGAAGGGGTTGAACCTACCGAGCAGCTCACTCATTTTTCCTGGGTGGCGATCTACAAAAAGACCGCCGGTGAATGGGCCATTGATTGTGTGGCTTCCACGAATCAGGAGCCGGAGATGAAGCAGTTGGGGGAGTGAAATAAATTTCACCCAACCAATTACGGCGCAGGGTTCGAAATCTCCGAATGCACTTTTTCAATGGCACTCAGCACCTCCTTGTTCAGACTCAATTGATGGCTGGCAATGTTTTCTTTCAATTGCTCCATGCTGGTCGCTCCAATGATATTGCTGGTTGTGAACGGCCGACTGGTCACAAAAGCCAGGGCCATCTGCGCCATGTTCAGGCCGTGCTCTTCGGCGATAGCCAGGTATTTGGCGGCAGCCTGATAGGTGACATTTGCGCTATAGCGCGAAAGCTGCTTGAATTGATTCATGCGGTTGTCGGGCTGGTCCTGGCCGCGGTGGTATTTACCGGACAGCAAACCAAAAGCCATCGGTGAATAAGCCAGTAATCCCGTCTTTTCGCGTATGGCAATTTCGGCCAGTCCTACTTCAAAACTGCGATTGAGCAGGTTATAAGGGTTTTGGATACTCACACAGCGCGGCAGATCGTGCTTATCGGCCAAGTGCAGCAGCCTCATCACGCCCCAGGGCGTTTCATTGGACACCCCAAAGTGGCGGATTTTTCCGGCTTTGACCAGGTCTTGCAGGGTTTCCAATACTTCGACAAAGTTATCCTCCCAGGGATCATTTGGATCGTTTTTAAAGCCCAGTTGGCCAAAATAATTGGTCTTGCGCTCCGGCCAGTGCAGCTGGTAGAGGTCGACATAATCGGTTTGCAGGCGTTGCAGGTTGCCATCGATGGCGGCCATGATCTGCTCGCGGGTGAAGCGCAGCGGATTGCGGATGTGCTTGAGGCCGGCGGAGGGACCAGTGACTTTGGTGGCCAGCACAAATTTATCCCGGTTTTGACGTGATCTAAGCCAGGTACCGATGATGCGCTCGGTGCTGCCTTGCGTTTCTTTACGGCCGGGTACGGAGTACATCTCGGCGGTATCAATAAAGTTGATCCCTTGATCCAGGGCATAGTCTAGCTGTTCGTGGCCTTCTGCTTCGGTATTTTGTTCGCCGAAGGTCATGGTGCCGAGGCAAATCTCACTTACCTGAATATCTGTAGGGCCAAGCGTATTGTATTTCATTCGATGGTATTTTTGCGAAAGCTGCTAAAGTAATCAAGGATAACCCAATGGCATAAAAATTTCAAAGTGAAAAAGTTTTATATTCGTGTAAAAAAATGCACTTGCAACTAAGTTGTCCCAACTGCAAAAGCGATATCCGCGGGGAAGATATTAATATCGATAAGGTCGTGGCCAAATGCGCCAATTGTAATACAGTGTTTAGTTTTGAAAATGAACTGAATAATGAATTACACAAACCCGCACACAAAAAGCAGGAAGTGCTGCTACCGGCCGGCATCGAGTCCTACAGCACCGATCACGAACTGGATTTTGAGATCAACTGGCGTAAGACCAGCAAAGGAATAGGTTTTTTCGTCTTTTTTACGCTCTTTTGGAATGGTATCGTTGGCATTTTTGTGATCATGGCGCTGGCTACCGGCGAGTGGAAGATGCTATTGGGTGTGAGTATCCATTTACTCATTGGCATTTGCTTGTTGTACTATGTGCTGGCCAACATGCTCAACACTACCTACATCACGGTGAGGCGGGGGAAACTGAGTGTAGAGCACTTACCTTTACGTTTTCCCTTTTACCCCGATCGTTTTATTCCCGTCGCCAATATTGAGCAGGTTTTTGTAGAACGCTACGTGGCCAGCAAGACCAATAACAATCCCGATTTTGCTTTTAGGGTAAAGTTGATTGAAACCAACCAGAATCGCATCAATCTGGTCAAGGGACTAAAACAGCCCAATCATGCCTTGTATATTGAACAGGAAATCGAGAAATTCCTAAAAATCCAGGATAAGGTGATCGAAGAAGAATGGAAGGGTTGATTATTCAAACAAAATGATTTAAATTGTGGTGAAATATAAATTATTTTGTTTTTCTAATGTGGTTTGGGTTTACAATTGGCCTTGGCCTAAAACCTAAACCCTAAATCCTAATACCACCTACCATCATGAAATCCACCCTACTGATTGGCACCCGCAAAGGGTTGCTCGTTTACCAACACAAATCCGGTGAATGGAAGGTTGATAGTACCCACTTTCCCGGAATTCCCGTTTCCATTGCTTACGCTGATCCTCGGCAGGGCACCTGGTGGGCCTGCCTCGACCACGGCCATTGGGGCATGAAATTGCAGCGCTCCAAAGACCGCGGCGCCACCTGGGAAGAAGTCAAGGCCCCGGCCTATCCAGAAGGCGCCACCGTAAAGGAAGGCGTGCCGGCTACTACCCGCTACCTCTGGTCCGTACAGCACGGCGGCGAGAAATATCCTGACCGTTTGTGGATTGGCACCGAGCCGGGTGGCTTGTTTGTGAGCGAAAATGGCGGTGATGATTTCCAACTGGTTGAATCGCTTTGGAACCATCCTACGCGTGAGGAGGGCTGGTTTGGCGGCGGCCGGGATTATGCGGGTATTCATTCCATTGTGCTTGATCCAAGGGATGAAGATCATCTGTACATCGGCATTAGCTGTGCGGGCGTTTTTGAAACTTTTGATAGCGGTAAAACCTGGGCCATTCGCAATAAAGGCTTACACGCCGAGTTCCTACCCAATCCCAATGCGGAGGTGGGCCACGATCCGCATTTGCTGGTGGCGGCACCCTCCAATCCGGATATTCTCTGGCAGCAAAATCACTGTGGCATTTTCCGCTCCGGCAATGCCGGTCATTTCTGGGACGATATCACGCAAAAGGATGGCCCCGCCAATTTCGGCTTTGCCATTGCGGTTGCCGAAGACAATCCTGACCAGGCTTGGGTAGCTCCGGGATTGAGTGATACACATCGCATTGCTATTGATGGTGCCTTGTGCATCTGCCGCACTGACGATGGCGGCAAGACCTGGAAGGACTACCGCAAGGGGCTGCCACAGGAGAATTGTTTCGACATCGTTTACCGCCACGGTCTGGCGAGTACGGGTGATTGGGTGGTCTTTGGTACGACTACGGGCAATGTTTTTATATCGGATGATCGGGGGTATCACTGGCAGGTGCTGTCGAATTATTTACCGATGGTGTATTCGGTGCAGTTTGCCGTATGATGTTGACTTTTATTTGAACCACACTTCAGTTCCGCCGCGGGGAAACCCAATGGGTCGGAATAAGGCACAAAAGAAATGCTGGCACGAACGACGCTTCGCCGTAGCAGATACGTGAAGGCAAAGAAGCCGCTAAGCCGCAAAGTTGCTTTGGGGGAAACGTGGCGGTTTCTAGCAAAGTGGCCTTCTAGATGTTGACTTTTTTTGAGACAAGATTTACCGGATTAACAAGATTTAATTTGAGTAAAAAAGCCGGTGGATTTTTTACTCATATCCTTTGCGGCTTTGCGGCTTTGCGGCTTAGCGAGAGGATAAAATGGCACGTGGAGACGCAAAGTTCGCAAAAGTACTTTACAGAAACCTGACGGTTTCCTCAAAAGCGGCCTTACTTGATGTTGACTTTTTTCTGACAGGATTTACCGGATTAACAGGATTTATTTTGAATAGAAAAATCCGGGTGGATTTTTTATTCAAAGCCTTGGCGGCTTCGCGCCTTAGCGAGAGGAAAAAATAGCACGCTAAGCCGCGAAGTTCGCAAAGTTGTTTTGGTTTAAGGCACATAAGGATGAGGGAGAATGCTTCCTCAAGAAATCTTATGTGCCTACCGTGGTTCAAATAATCATTTCCGTTTCAGATCCATTTCAAAAAATTGGAACCATTGCTCTCCGCGTTTCATTTCGCCGATTTCGTGCCAGTGGTCGTCCTTGATCTGGATGGTGTATCGGATAGTGACGCCGGGGGCGTCGATGGTCCAGATGAAGGTTTGGTTGTCTTTGAGGGTGGCGGTGTAGCTGCCTTCGCGGCCGGTGGCGAGGTAGGAGCGGAAGTTGTAATTGTCTTCGGTTTCGTTGTAGGAGACGATGGCTAGTGCGTCGTGTACCACCTTATCTTCTTTTTTGCCCTGGCCTTCGATCATGATGATGGCCTGATCCAGTTTCCACTGGATGTTTTCGGTTTGGTTGAAGGTTTGTTTTTGTCCCTGGCGGTCCATCATCCAGCCGGACCCGGACCATTGGCCGACCATGAATTCAAGTTTTTTCATGGCTTCCAATTTTTCCGGGCTGATCTTTTCTTGTGCCATTAAGGTAGTGCTTAGTAAGAGCGACCATACGGTCAATAATAATAACTTTTGCATTAATTTTGGTTTTTATGGGCAAGTTATGGGAAGTTGGGGCGCCTTGCGTTGTAAAAAAACGACATTCACTAAAATGTTTGTAAAACACCGGGTGCAACTAAAAGTAAGGCCAAAGAGCGAATGTGACCCTAAATATAGTTCATAATTTATTCTGGGTTTTGTTTTTTGAATGTGCTCATTGCTGCCTCCGGCGGTACCTTTTGGCTTGGCCCAAAAGGCAGAAAAACCCAAGGCTGTAGAGCCTTTCCTAAAAATCTTCCCTCCAATCCTGCTCACTTCCCAAGCTGCTCACGATTGATGCTTAATTGGAGAAGGTTGGTTTGGCTGGAGGAAAATAAAAAGCGTTGTTTTTCACAATATGGTTCGCAGTGCAAAGCTCTTTTTGCTCTCCCGCTGTGAAGATTTTCTTTACGGAAATCCTCTAATGCCGATTAAGCGTTCATCCATAATCCCAACCCTCCGATTAACTACAAGCGGCTTCATTGGCCTTAGCTGGTTTAGCCAAAGAGGGTATTCAAAAGCAGTTAAAAACGGGAAACTGTTTGAGCCAAAATCTAGGATAGCTTGAAACACAAGTATCGAGCAATTCCCATGGTTTGACTTGGAAAAGCGCACATCAAGGCGAGTTTTTGCCGTTTAGGCTTTTGAATGTCCTCGCAGCGTTAAGAACCAGGTACAGCCTTGATTTTTGGTTGCTTTTCATCAAAGGAAAAGAACCCGCCGGAGGCATGTCCTATTGAGCTTATAAGTTCGACTGCCTTATTCTTATTTAGAGAGAAAAGAGAAGGGTATCCAAAAGCACGAACCCCGCGTGAGCTGCCTGGAAGGGGAAGGAGCGCAGCGACTGAAGCCCGCAGGGCCAAACTCGGCTGAGCCGAGTGCGCCTGCAAGGGAGCGGCCTGACGAAGGAGGGACACGCCCAAAAAAATAAATTAATCTACATCGATGTGCCGGATGCGGGAGATGTACTCCTCCAGTACCTTGGGCGGAATGCCGGCGATGGCGGAGAAGTCGCGATTGAGGTGGGCGCGGTCGAAAAAGCCGCGGTCAAAGACCACATCCTGGTAGGATTTGTCCTGCAAAATGACATCGATAATGGCCTGGCGCATGCGCCGAATGCGGGCGAAGACCTTGATGCTAAGTCCGACTTCCTTGCGGAATCGGCGTTGGAGTTGGCGCTCGCTGAGGAAGACCATTTCGGGTAAGGAGGACACCTTGATATTGCCGTCGTTTTCCAGGATATATTGCGCGGCCTGATAGACCTTTTCATCCAGTTCGATTGACTTTTCATTGATCCAGGGAGTACAAGCCGAGTCAATAAAGGTGAAATCGGGCGGCTTTTCCTGAAATCCATTGAATATTGCCGCTACATCCAGGCCAGTCACCAGCGATTGAGCAGGGACAGTTTGGTTGAGAAATTCCTCGGGCGAAGTGCCCAGGATTGCCGCCGCGGCACCCGGCATAAATCGGATGCCCAATGTGGAAGCATGGGGCGAAACGGTAGTAGTGAAATTCTGCTCTTGCGGGCCAAACAGGAGCACCTGGCCAATGGGATGCCCCTGGTGAAACGGGAAGACCAGAGAACAACTGCCATCGGGAATGATGGAGTGCTCTAATACCTGATCATGCTCCGGCGTGTAGGCAAACATCCAGTAGGACTGGATGTATTTGGCCAGCTGCTCCGCAGGTTTGATTTCCCGGTAAATGATCGACTGAGTGGCCATATTAAAAGGCAATCCGGTAACTCAAAATCGGGATCAGGGTCAATTGATTTTTTTGCACCAGGGTCTTTTGGAACGTATCGTAATAAGTATAGGCCACATTTTCGTGGTTGGTCAGGTTTTGGATATCCAGCGACAAGGTACTGCTGTATTTGGGTTTGTTGCGCTTGTAGTAAATGCGCAGGTCGATGCGAAAATAGGGATCTTGCTGCACGCTAAACAATTCATCTTCCACGTACACGGTTCGCCCCGCCTCCGCCGATGCCGCCACATCAATGGGCGAATCACGGAAGCCGCCGATGTAGGCCACCCGGGTGTTCACGCCCAGCAAGCGGTCTTTACCTTTCTTGGCCGTGCGCCAGCGCCATTCCTTACCGGCAGTGAGGTTGACGATATAATTGCCGTTATAGCGGGTATTGCGTTCTATACCGTCGCTGCCCTCATAGGTGGATTCGTAGTAAGTGGCATTAAGCAAGTAGTAGATATTGCGGTTGAGGTATTGGCGCAGGCTGAGTTCCAGGCCGTAGTTTTGTCCGGTGCCTTCATTGACCAGCCGTTCGGTCACAAATCCCTCCAGCAAGTTGATGGCCGAGAAGGAACTGGAGCGATCTGCCGAGACGGGAAGATCAAACAGGCTCTGGTAAAAAGCCTCCCCGCGAATTTCGGTGGCTTGCCCCAGTTGCCGCTGGTAGGCAAGCACCAGGTGATGGGCTTTGTTGAGTCCAAGGTCGGAATTATTTGCCTCACTCAGCTGGGCAAAGTACAGTTGTGGTAGCTGCAACTGGCTGTGCAATCCGTAGGAAACGCTGAGGCTATTTAGCTCATTGACTTTCCACTCCAGGGAAGCGCGTGGCTCCAGGGCGCTACTTTCATTAAAGCCAAAATAGGTGTAATGCAGACCCAGGTTCAGGTCCAGACCATTGGCCAAGCGCGACTGCAATCCCAGGTACGGCTGCCAGAGCAATCCGCCGCCTTTGCCCTGGGCCAGCAGCGTATTACCGATCGAGGAGCGGATATCATAATCTTGCTGTGTCAGCATCAATCCGGCACGCAAGCGGGCATTGGCGCTGAATTTGTGGTAATACACGCTGTGCAGTGAGATTTTTGATTGAGTATTGTCGTCTTCGGCCGTGCGGATGGGATTGTAGTCAGCATCCAGCTCATCCGCCAGACGGCGACTTTCCAATCCCGAAAAACCTACCGCCGTACGCCAGCGGCCTGCTTGTCCTACCGGCAGTTCCAGGGTGCCTCCAATTGCCGCCATTTGCGATTCGAAGGTGATGTCCTGGCTGTCCTTTTCAAATTCCCACATGGTAGAATCCCGCTCGGTTTTGAAGATATTTTCGCTCAAGCCGCCCATGCCAAAAAGGGTGAAGGTGCCACCGTTTTCCATAGGAAAAACCAGGTTAAACGACAGGTCCTGAAAGGTAATGGCTTCATCGCCAAAGTCGATGCCCATAGCGGTGAGCAGGCCCACCGTAGAATAGCGGTAATTGACCAGGTAAGAGGCCTCGCTATCCGAGCTAAACGGCCCTTCCGTGGCCAGTTCCAGCCCGATCAGTCCCGCCTGTCCGGTAAATTCCTGTTGTTGATTATTGCCCCGCCGCAGGCGCATGTCCATCACCCCGGAAAGGGCATTGCCGTAGTCGGAGGGGAAGGCTCCGGTATAAAAGTAGGAGGTAGAGAGCAATTGAGCGCTCAGGATATTTACGCCGCCGCCATTTTGTGCGATGCGGTCGCTGAAGGTACCTGCATTGGGCGTATGATTTGGGTTCACGATATCGAGTCCTTCCAGTTGCCACAGCAAACCGTTGGGTGAGTTACCACGAATCGAAATGCCATTGGCCTGGTCGTTGTCATTGACTACTCCGGCGTAGGTCATCACCAGTCTTGCCGGATCGTAAAAGGTGGCGGGAAAGCGCAGGGTTTCTTCCACGGTCAGTGATTTGACGGTGGGGCTATATGTTCTGTTTTCCGAGCGGGCAGCGCGCACCAGCACAGGTTCCAGGTCCGTACTGGCTTCGGTCAGGGTCACATCCAGCACCTCTTCCTTTCCCGATTCGATGAGTACTTCCTGAATTTCCAGCGGTTCGTAGCCCAGGTAGCTCACGCGGATGCGGTAACGGCCCACGGGCACAGTATTGATGCGGTAGTAGCCGTTTTCGTTGGTGGTGGTGCCCAGTTGAGCGTCCAGAATACTCACCGTAGCCCCCACGAGTGGTTGTCGAGTATCTGCGTCAACAATCTGACCGCGAATGGTTTGCGTTAGTGTTTGTGCAGTTAGCAGGCCGCTCATCAGCAGGCCCAAGGTCAGCAATAGTCCCTTTACTTTCATCTCAGGTATTTTTTCAGAATAGCTCTCAGCCGACAAGATACGGCTTCGCCGAAGGAGTACCAACTTGGGGGGATAGATAGTGCGCTCTGGTGCCTATAAATGACATTGATCGGATAATTTGACTGTAAAATAAAATGTATTTTATTTTACAGTTTAAAACATTTTAGCTAAATTGCAGAGTCATTGACTTTGTGATATGCCGATCACCCGATGTTATATTTTTTAAAGGCATACCAAAACAAGCCGGCGAATTCACCACGCGACGCGGAAGTAGTTCACCCTGACAGTATTGTGCTGAACGCGCAAGCTGTACGTAAACCTGGCGGTTTGGCGGATGCGGGTGGGCTTTTATTTATTCCCACCCTCTAACGGTTGAGGGTTCTTGGAAATTAGGGGGAGGCCGGTTCGATTCGATGCATTCGAGTCCCTAAAAGCTATTGGAAAAAGTGAGTGTAATTCATGCATTCCATGCAATTTGCAGAGAGCTTGAGCCAAAGAGATTGACCTTTAGATATTTTATCCAATCAACTTTATATGATAACCCGTATCTTGTTCATTTCCACATCAAAACCCGACGACTATGTCTGACCAGAAAAATAAAAAAGTAACCGGTATTGGCGGTATCTTCTTTAAATGTCAGGACCCAAAGGGACTCAAGACCTGGTACAACGAGCACCTGGGGCTCAATACGGACCAGTACGGTGCGCTATTTGAATTCCGCGATGCTGATGAGCCAGAGCGTAAGAGTTATCTGCAATGGAGCACCATGTCGGCAGATACGGAATACTTCCAGCCGTCCGACAAGCAGTTCATGATCAACTACCGCGTAGGTGATCTGGATTATGTGCTCGCCGAACTCAAAAAGGCGGGTATCGAACCGGTAGACAAAGTAGAAAGCTACGACTACGGCCGCTTTGTGCACCTTATGGACCCGGAAGGCAACAAAATTGAGCTATGGGAGCCAGTAGATCAGGTCTTTACGGATGAATATGGAGATAAGACGACAAAGTGATGATCGGGATAGGGCCAAAGTCGTCACTCCTGGACAATGAGGAAATTACTGGTCATTTGGTTTTCAGGTGATCAGGAGGGAATGGTTTGTTTCAAGGAGTGGAGGAAATGCAGGGCTTTTGTGCTTTGTTATTTGAGCAACTCCCGTATTTCTTTTACCCCCTCACAAGTGATACCCTTTTCCTCCAGCGCATCCAAATCCTGTAGGAAAATTTCCCGAAAGGTGCTATCTCCATCTGTTTCATCTTTTAGCTTAAGATAGAGCGCTTTGGCCTCTTCCATCTGGCCTTGGTAAAGTAGCGCAGAAGCCAGATTGGTATTGATCCATCGCTGGCTTTCATCCAGTTCCAGGCCGCGACGGGCGGCATGTTCAGCTTCAGGGAATTGGCGGGTGAACAAATAGCACCAGGCCAAATTGCCGTAGGACCCTGCCATATAGGTCCGTAGGTCTTGATTTTCAGGATACTCTTCTAAAGCATTATCTAGTTGATCAACTGCTTCTTTTTGAAGTTCCAGGGCTTTTTTTGGGTCTGCTTCATCAATACTTTGGTTCTCTAGCGGAGCGGCCTCAATCATTGCTTTTTGCACAAGCAGATCCTCCTCCGTGACAGTCTCAAAATAAGCGGTCAAATATTTATAGTCCTCCCTGGCTGATGCAATAGCCGGTAGCGTATTGTCTTGCTGGTAAAAGGATAAGATTCGTTGGGCCGATTCTAGGTATGCCAATCCCTCTTTCCTATAGCGAAAATCTATTGTTTCTTCCAGCAGCGCTTTTTTCAAATACCCTATTCTGATATTAATATTACACAAATGCGGATAAAAGCGCTGAGGGTTCTCGTCAACCAATTCTTGATAATACTTTAACGCCGCTGAATAAAAAGAGTCCGCTTTTTCGAAATCTTTGGTATTGATGTAGAGGTGTCCAAGGTTTACTGAAAGTGTTGCTATTGTCGGCCGATAGGGGGCCGAAGTGACGCTCATGATTTCTTGTATAAGGTTCAGCGCTTCGAGATACAATTTCTCTGCTTTTTCGACTTCTCTGATGGTGAAAAAAATGATGCCCAGATTTTCCTTGGAGGAAGCCAGGTAAGTCTTAAACCTTTGTGGGTTTTTATCGGTCAATCGCTGGTAGATATCCAGAGCGACTTCAACATGATGCACCGCCTGTGCAAATTCTCTTAAGTCAGAATGAGCCATACCCAGGGTAAGCTGTGCATGTGCCAAACGGTGTTCATAACGCTCCGGATTTTTCTCAGCCAACCTTTGGTACATTTTTAATGCCCTTTCCGCAGAGGTTCTCGATTTTTCGAACTCCTCTATTGAACTGTACAAGTTGGCAAGGTTCAAATGAATAATCGCTATATCAGGTTCATACTCTGATGGATCCGTCTGGGCCAATCGCGTGGCTATTTCGAGTGCCCTTAAATAAGTGGCCTCGGCCTCCTCAATCTCATTGTGCAGCTTTTGCATGTTTCCCCAGTTGGTCAAGGTCGTCAATACGTATGGTTCGTAATACTCAGGATTACCCTCGGCTAGCCATTCGTAAATGTCGAAAGCATATTCATACGCCAATCCGGCCTCATAGAAATTATTGACCATCGCATAATAATCCGCCAAATTCAGCTTGATATACCCCAGTTTATGGGCATAATAATCGGGGTAGGTTTCTACTAGTGCTTCTGCGATTTCCAGAGCAGCGAGTAAGGTTTCTTCCGCTTTGTCGAATTCATTATTATGAATATATTGTCGACCAAGGCTCGTCAGCAAAGTGGTTTTGATGGCCTCTGACTTTGCAAGAGGCAATGCCTGCTGGTAAAACCTGATGGACCTTTCCTGCTGGTTGAGCCGACTGCAGTAATTTGCCAGCTCCAAAAGGTGATCCAGGTTACTGGAGTCCGCTTCAACCGCTTTCAGATAGTTTTTATACGCAGCGGTATACTGCCTGTCCGAAATGCAAAAGCGTGCTTTAATCATATAATTCTCCACGCTCTGCTGAAAAGCACTATCAGCCTGGAGCAATTGCTGTTCCAGTTTCGCCCGTTCTTGTTTTGCCTGTTTTAGACTTTCGTCTAATGCTTCATCATCCAATACCGCCAAAGCGGCTTTGACATCTCCCGATTCAAATTTTTCAAAAGCTTCCTGTGCCAGTCCCGAAGCCTGATCCAGATCGACAATGGCCAGTTGTTTGGCCAATTCCTCGGCGCGATTCAGCAATTTTTCTTTTTCCTGTTGTAATGTTTCAATTTGCTGTAGCAAAACACCTCTTTCCTCATCATCCTTTTCGAGTTTGTTGAGGCGGGTATTGATGGATTTAAATTCCTTATCGTAACTATTCGAAGCGTTTTGAATGATAATATTGTAATAGACCAAAGCTTGTTTATTGCGTTCGCCTCTTTTAGCCATCACCACAATTTCCAGGTCATCCGCCTGAGCACGCAGCACACAGCTTTCCAACTCCTTGTCATTTATCAATTCATAGCCATCTTTTTCAATGATTAAGCTGATGGAAGATCCCGGTTTTTTGCTGTTAAAGGTGAGTTCAAACATGCCACTGCTATTGGAGTATACCGGACCTGCTCCAAAAGCACTGACCTTTACACCAGCCAACGGTTGGGAACCGCTACTCTGCAATTTCACCAAGCCGCGCAGCACATTGTTTTGGGTAAAACCAATGGTAAATATTCCACTGGTCAACAATAGTAAAAAAAGCCTTTTCATGGTTATTCCTTTTTTAAACGAAATTCCTGAGAAGACTGGGGGTAGTAATATTCGGTTAATGGTTCAAAGCCTTCTTTCCGAAAGGAAAGGGTATATTTATCCTTGACCCGTTTGGCCTCCACGGTGTAGGTAAACCGCCCCAGGCTGTCGGTCATTGTGGTAAATTCATTTTCGATCATCACCTGCACATTGGCCAGTAATTCGCTGGCATCCTGGTTTTTGACAATGCCTTTGATTTCCCGTAGGCTTGAAGCGGGTTGCACTTTTAGGTAAATAGCCTTGCCCTCCCAAAGGTGTTTGCTGTCAGGTTGTGCCAGTTCATAACCATCGGCCTTGATACCCACCGGCAATAACTGTCCCTGAAATTTGGCGGGGATTTCGTTGAAAACGGTGCGTCCTTTTTCACCGATTTTCGCAAAACGCCGATCACCATCCAGATCGACCAACACCTCGCCTTCGTTTTCGATTACATAATCCTGCAATCCATTCGGACCATGTACGTAAATGGTCATTTGTGCAGTATCGCTGGATTTTGCCGGAATGAAATTGATAAAATTGAAAACCTCCGCCAGACTACCCAAAATGCCGATGATTACGGCAGTAGCCGTAACGTATTTCCACCAATCCGTTTTAGTGTTTACCGGGGTTGAAGCTGTTTCTTTTGGAGGGACGGGGCTTTTAACGTCATTTGCAGGAAGGCGATCAATGATATCCAGCAGTGCCTGATTGATGCGCGCCTGGGAAAGACGGTTATCTTCAGCAGTAGAGGTGCCCAGCCGGTTGGCTTTTTGATAGTCTTCAAAACGTGCCGACTGCATAATTATTTCCTGTTGTAGGTCCTGGTCAGACAATGTCTGGGTATAATTCAGTAATTGCTGGATGGCCTGTTTGGTCTTGCCGGTTGCGATGAGGGTGCGGAGGTGTTGTTTCATTGTGGTTTTTACATGTCATGAAGTTTTAAAAATAAAACAATACTTAGTTAAAACAAAAAAGGGTGAGACAAAATTGTCTCACCACATTTTATTGAAAACCAGTTTCTTTATACCTTGCCCAACTCATTCATCAGTCCGCTCAGATACCCCTGAGTGATGTGGGCTTTGTCATTGTATTGTTCATTTTTCATCAGCAACTGATGCAACTTTGGCAGATGGTAATACGGCACGCCCGGATACAAGTGGTGCTCCAAATGATATCCCACCTCATGAGGCGCGATAAAAAAACGCTCCAACAAATTGGGCTTGACGGTACGTGTGGAAGTGAGCAAATGGTCATAGGCCAGCTCGCCAAAATGCTCCGCCACACTGCGAATGTATTGAAACATGAAAAAGGTAGACAGGTAGGGGATGACCCAAAATAATAGGTAATAGGGCCACCATCCGGCAATGGTCAAGATGGTGAAAAGTACAGCATAAAACGACAACCGGATAGCTTTATTTCCACCCTTCTTTTTCACCTTATCCGAAGTGGTACCAAAACGCTTCAAAAACCACACCGCATCCATAATACCCTGATACAATACGAGATAGGATAAAGTGGTCATTAAGAATTCAATTTTACTTTTTGGAAAAGTGAATGCTCTTTTCCCCAATTTAGCCACCCAGTCGGGATCTTCCTCAGTGTTAAGGTGGCGATGATGCCGGAGGTGGTTTTCCCGGTATTGTTCTATGGAGGTAAATAAAGGGTACATCGTGATCAGGTTGGTCACCAGATCATTCCTCTTACGGTTTTTCAAAAATCGGAAGTGAGTGGCATCGTGCATCAGAATAGCCAGCGCGTGCATTCGAGCACCGATAATGATGACCGCCAACAGGTAGGTTGCCGGGTTGAAAAACTGAATACAGCCATAAATGGTAGCAAAGATGAGCAGCCAGTCTCCAATGATGGCCGACAGATGCCGAAGGGAGTTGGTTTGAAACAGTGGTTTTAGTTCTTTGGGGTTTACACTGATTTTGAGGTCGTTAGCATTATTCTGTGTCATGTTCCTTTGATTTATGGTTTTTCAAATCTTGATGATTCAAAGTTGCATAAATCAAGTCTGGATAAGAATAGTGTCAACGCTACTGGCAGAGTACAGGCAGTAGTTGTCGAAAAATAGGAGGTAAGTGGTTTTGGAAGCAGGAATTAATTTATAAAATAATTGTGTTTTATTCTTGTGTTTAAAACTTTTTAATTAAATTGCAGTGTCTTTTTACAAAATCCATTTCAGCCGGCGGATTTGACAAGTAGCTACTTTTCCACCCTGACAGCTCTGTGCTGAATGCGCAAGCTGTACGTAGACCATTGGCGGTTTGGCGGATGCGGGCGGGCTTTTTTTATTATCCCACCCTCTAACGGTATGACTGATTTGTTTAGCCCCTCGGCGGCTCGAAATTTTGAGCTGGCCGCCACTAACGTCGTGTGCCAAATTTTGCAGCACTGTTTTAGGGATTAGGCCATCCGCAACTTCGGGATAAACCTCATAAACCATCGCAATATTTGCAAAATTACCAGGTTCCCAATCTAAACTCTACACTTTCTAAACCGCCTCCATCTACTACTGCTTATTCAGTCCCCAGTCATAGTCCAGATAGTCCACATCTGCATTTTCATTTACTTTGATCGGCGCATATTGATTGATGTAGCCAATCAGTGAAGTATCATCGGTGAAGTCTCCTTTGTACCAGGTAAAGATCTTGGATAGCTGTACCTCGTTTTCAGATAGCTTATTGCGAGACTCATCATCCAAGAACTCACGGGCGGCTTCGTCGAGCTGTTCGTCTAGTTTATTGGCCATGAAGGCCCGATTTTGCAGTTTTGGACAGGACACGGAGGCACAATTCACCACAAAATGAATTCTCGGATCCTTGAACCTTGGCCGTATGATTCCATGCTCAATATTATTGAGATCATAGGTCTGTCCTTCAATTTCAATGAATTTGATATCCCAAACCGTATTAACAAATGGAATGCCATTTTTGATATCTTTGATACTTGCCACCGGATAATAGTCCATGATCAGTTTCACCGTAAAGGCATTATACGCATTAATCCAGTAAGCTTTGCGTTCATTTTCGCTCCAGTTTTTATCATTGGGGTGGTGGTTGCCCAGCAGATCCAGGTACTTATTCAACCGAACACTGTCTTTGAGAAAGCCTTCGTAATCGACCCAACCGGCATCATTGACGTGTTCCTGCAACAGGGTATCCCAAAGCGCATGGCTCACCGGCTGGGAATCAGAATTGTATTTGCTTACTTTACAGGAAGGAGCCAGCATTGAGATCAGAAGAACGAAGCTGGCAAATGAAGACCAGCGGGGTAAGTTTTGCATGTTGTTTATCTTTTAGAGTTAAACAAATGCCTATCAATTGATGTTTGATCGGCTTTTTATATCTTAATACGGTTGTCCGTCATAAGACGGATTGAAGAACGTTACTTTTTTAAATTATCAAACAAGTGGCTTGAGGGTTAACACCGAAAAAGTATTGGGAAACCAGCACAACCCTTCCGAATTTCCATTAACCATTAACCATTAACCATTAACCATTAACCCAAATTATGCATAGCAAAAAAGTCTTTTTCACCAATTCTGAAGGCATCGAATTATCCGCTCGTCTGGAGCTGCCCGTCGATCAGTATCCGCATACCTACGCCATTTTTGCGCATTGTTTCACTTGCAATAAGAACCTGCAGGCGGTACGCAATATCAGTCGGTCGCTCAACTTGCGGGGCATTGCCGTACTGCGGTTTGATTTTACCGGCCTGGGAGAAAGTGAAGGCGATTTTGCGGAGACCAATTTCACCTCCAACGTAGCCGATTTGGTGGCTGCGGCCAGTTTTTTGCAAGAGTATTACGAAGCTCCCGGGCTGTTGGTTGGGCATTCCCTGGGCGGCGCTGCTGTGATTGCGGCTTCCGGGCAGATCGAGTCGGTGCGAGGTGTTGCTACAATCGGGGCTCCTTTTAATCCGGCGCATGTCAAGCACTTATTTGCGGAAGACATCGATAAAATTTCAGATAATGGAGAAGCTGAAGTGAATATCGGCGGACGGCCGTTTAAAGTAAAAAAGCAGTTTCTGGAAGATGTCAACGACCACAACCTCAATAAGGTGCTCAACAACATGGACGGCAGTCAGGCTATTCTCATTTTACATTCGCCGCAGGATGATATCGTTGGTATCGAAAACGCCACCGACATTTACAAGGCAGCACGCCACCCTAAAAGTTTTATTTCGTTGGACGGTGGCGACCACCTTCTTTCCAGCAAATCAGACTCCGCTTATACTGGCGACCTGATCGGTTGTTGGGTAAAACGGTATCTCGATATTCCGAAAAAGCAAAAACTCAAGGCTGAAAAATCAGTAGCAGTTCGGCTCGGTGAGGAAGGTTTTACTACCGAAATTATGGTGCGCCAGCACGGCCTGCTAGCTGATGAACCGGAAAGTGTAGGAGGCAATGATTTTGGGCCTTCCCCCTATGAGTTGGTGGCCGCTGGGCTAGGTGCCTGTACCGCTATGACCATACAAATGTATGCCCGCCGAAAAAAATGGCCGGTGCAGGAAGTCACCGTCAATCTGGATCACTACAAGGACTACGCCAAGGATCTGAAAATGATGGAAGACCCCGGAAGTAAAATTGACTTTTTCGAACGAATCATCGAACTTGTAGGTGATCTCACTGATGAACAGCGACAACGCATCCTGGAAATTGCCAATAAATGCCCGGTACACCGTACACTGCATGGCGATATTGAGGTGAAGACGACGTTGAAAGAATAGATGGAAGAAGTTTAGAGAGGAGAGTTTAGTGTTTAGAGAAGGGGCGCGCCTGATCATGCTGCTAATTCTTTAATTCTGGAAGTTCTGCTCTGGATTATAGTTGAGACAGGGGAGGCGGTTGAGGCTGTTTAGAGGGTATCAACTTCGCCGGAGGGTTCGTCGATCGAGGAGGGTCAATGTTGCAAACATCTCCCGATCGAGACGTGCACTTACGTGATTCGAAAACGCGCTAAAATTCCCCATACCGCTCCTCAAAACCCTCAATCCCCTGCAAGCCGCCGGTGTGCACTACTACAACTTTACTCCCTTTCGGGAAATATCCCTCCCGTATTAAATCAAATATGCCGTAAAACAATTTGCCGGTGTAAATTGGATCCAACTGAATATCGTAAACGGCTTTGAATCGGCGGATAAAGTCAATCAACTCCGGCTTAAATTTGGCGTAGCCACCAAAGTGATAATCAGTCTGAATTTGCCAATCAATGCAAGACGTTAACCCGTTTTGCGAAAGCAGATCTTCAATTTCTTTTTGTAAAAAGTCGCCCTTCAATGCAGAGAAGCCAAGGACTTTGGTTTTGGCTGTCGCCAATCCGCTCAATAAGCCCGCCATCGTACCGCCGGTCCCGCAACTGAGGGCAATGCAGGTTGGTTCTTCCTCTTTCAAGGTCCCCCGGTCCTGGAAAGTAAAATCTTCCATCTGTACCTCAATCTCTCTACCCAACTCCGCACATCCCTTCAGCGCCAGGGCATTCGTCCCTCCTTCCGGAATAAAATAGCACGAGCCAAATTGCTCCAACAGCTGCTCCTGAACCTCCGCTGAGTTTTTATTGCGATAAGTCGTCCGGTTCAGGTAATGCAGCTGCATTCCGCGATCATGGGCATTCCGTAAGGTGAAATTGAGTGGTAAGTGCTCCTCGCCGCGGATAATGCCGATGGTTTGAAGGTCCAGCAATTTTCCCGCATCGGCAGTGGCTAAAATATGATTGGAATAGGCGCCACCGAAGGTGAGCAAAGTGGTATGGCCCTGCTCCCGGGCGGCCTGTAAATTGTATTTAAGCTTGCGCCATTTATTACCACAAAAGTAAGGTGCTCGTTCATCGTATAGCAAATCATCGCGCTTGACAAACAGTCGAATATTATTGTCTACCTCAAACAGACTGAGGTCCAGTTCATGCAAAGGGCTGCATTTAATATCCGAAAACATCCTTCAATTGCAATTCCTTAACCGATCCAAAAGTGCCTAGATAATCAAGGTCCAAACGCTCTTTGCTGCCCAGTACGAGGAAAGTAAACTCTCGTCCCCTAACAAATTTTTGATGAAAATCAATCAAGTCTTGTGGTGTGGCCTTACTCAAGCGCTCATAAATGTCACGACTCAGGTCATGGCTGTAGCCCTTGTCGAGATTGGCACGGTACTCCCAGAATAACTTGCTCGGTGCTAGGCGCTGACTTTCAATCTGCTTGAGTATCGACAGCCGTGCGTGCTCGATTTGTGCTTCTACAATCGGCATATTTTCCAGAATATCTTTCATGGCAGGAATAGCCTCAGTGAGCTTGTCTGGCTGGGTGCCCACGTAGGCCAGCAGGTAGTGACCCTTATGCCGATGAGTAGGCGTGCTGTAGTAGGCATAAGTGGCATAAGCCAGCGCCCGCGACTCGCGAATTTCCTGGAAAACAATCGACGAAAGTCCATAGCCAAAATACTCATTGTACCAGGTGCGCATGATGTGTTCTTCAAGATTGAAAGTGGGCGTACCTTTTGAAACCAGCATTACATCGGCCTGCACAATCGGAAAGTCGAGGAATAAAATTTCCTGCGGTGTGTCCAGCTGCGGAAAATGCCGGTTGGGCAAAACTGGCTTCATCTCCCCGGGCAACTGGTGGTGCTTTTCCAGCAGCGTTCCCACCTCCGCCTGATTTCGAGGACCGTAGTAGTACAGCTGATGCTCAAAGTGGATTAAACTGCGGATTTTTTCAGTCAATGCATTAGCATCCAGATTGCGCAGTTCTTCCACCGTATGCCGATATGTGAACGGCGAATCCGTACCGTGTTTGGCATAATTGCTCATCGCTTCGCGCAAGATGACATTGCGGTCGTGTTTGTCATTTTCGCGCTTGACCAAAATGTCGGCTACCACATTTTCTAAGGCCTCTTTATTGGGTTCAACCTCACGCAAAAGTTGAGTAATCAACTTCAAGCCTTCCTCTAGCGATTCATCCAGTCCCGTAAGTGTGAAATAGGCCCGCTCATCGTAACAGTTGGTGTCGAAGGAAATTCCCAGTTTAAAAAATTCCGTCTGTAAAGCATCGGGCGAGTACTGTCTGGTACCCAGGTAGGGAAGTTTTAACAGGGCAATTGCCAGGTCACGATCACTTGACTTACCCATTTCAAAGATGAAATCAAGCCGGAATAGCTCGTTATTGGGATTGTTGACGTAAAAGAAAGGCAAGCCGTTGGCTAGTTTGCGCTGTTCAATATGTTTTTCAAAATCTGCAAAAGTAGGCTGTAATCCAGGTGCAGGTTTTGTCAAAAAGTTTTTGGCATAATCAGAAATGGCTTCCCGTTGCAGGCTTACCGGGGTAATCTCCGGCTTTTCTACCTTGAGCACATCGGGATCATCTCCCTGGCGCTTGTAAACGGTCACAAAATTATCGCGCCGGAAGTGCTTTTTGACAAAATCAATAATATCCTGCTTGCTTACTTTTCCATACCAGTCATAGCGATTCACAAAGCGGTCCCAGCCCATACCGGTCACAAACATATTGGTGATCAACCCTACCCGGGAACGGTTGTTTTCATATGATCTTAGCTCAGAAACCCGCATGTCCTTAATCACGGCTTCGAGTAACCAATCCTCAAATTCACCACTGGCCAGGCGGTCTATTTGCGCCAATAGCAGCGCCTCTACTTCCTCCAGACTTTGGCCTTCGCGAGCCTTTCCATAAAGGCCAAAAGCGGCATAATCCTCATACACCCACATCCAGGTTTCGGATTCCAGTACCTTCTGTTGTTGATTGAGGTGGATGTCCAGTAAACCCGCCTGTTCATTATACAGCAATCCGGAAATCATCGAAGCCATCAACGGGTCATCGGTCTTGTTGCCTTTCAGCCGCCAGGCAATTTCGACGTAAGGGGCTTCCTGTCCTAGTACTTCGCGCTTGACCGGCTCTGTGATCTCTGGCTGTTCGGAATAGCTGAATGCTGGCATATCCTTGGGCTGATAGTTCCCGAAGTACTTTTCGGCCAAAGCTACTACCTCATCGGGCTCAAAATCTCCAGAGAGAACAACGGCCATATTATTGGGCACGTAGTAAGTGCCAAAATACCACTGGATGTTGACATGGGATGGCTTACGCAAATGTTCAGCGCTACCAATGGTGGTTTGCTGTCCGTAGGGATGGTTCGGAAACAGCTCCTGACGGATGGTTTTGCCGACCTTACGGAAATCGCGGTCCTGACCGATGTTGAATTCTTCGTAAACCGTTTCCAGTTCGGTATGGAAAAGCCGCAGGGCCATCATGCGAAAGCGTTCGGATTCCAGCTGCATCCAGCGCTCCAGCTCATTGGCTGGAATATCGTTGACATAAACGGTCTGTTCCACCCAGGTGTAAGCATTGGTACTTTTTGCGCCAAGCGCACTCACCAGTTTGTCGTATTCGTTTGGCGCCACCAGTTTGGCAGCTTCATAGCTCACCTGATCGATCTCCCGGTATATGGCCTTACGCTCGGCTTCCGTGGTGGCTTTGCGATGAGCTTCGTAGAGGTCGGAAATCTTTTCCAATAATACCTTCTCCTTTTCCCAATCGGTCGCACCAATCTGGCTGGTGCCTTTAAAGAGCATGTGCTCCATGTAGTGAGCCAGCCCGGTCGTATCTGGCGGATCGTGCTTGGAACCGGCACGCACGGCAATATTGGTGAAAATGCGCGGCTCGTTTTTATTGACGCTTAAAAAGAGTTGTAGTCCATTTTTGAGGGTATAGGATTGGACATTAAGAGGGTCGTTGGGTACCGTTTGGTACTTGCGTTTCGTAGGGATCGTCTCTATCATGGATGAATTTTATGTCAAACAAAACTACAAATTCCAGATTGAAATTGAAGCTCGTGGTAGAGAAACAACGCGCGCGCGGGGTAAGTTTAACGGTTGAGTGCATGGTCTTAAACAAAAACTTATATTTTTAGCCCAAAATCAGTGCCTTGGCATTAAAGCGATTACTGACATCCAGCTACTACCGCAATGTACTTACCCTGATCACCGGGTCGGGGCTCTCTCAACTTATCCTGATTGGGCTCACGCCAATATTAACGCGTGTCTTTAGTCCGGAGGAATTTGGTGCCTATTCGACCTTCCTGGCCTTTATCATCCTACTGGCAATGGTGGGCACCGGCCGCTTCGAGATTGGCATTTTGATTCCGGAAGAAGAGAAGGATGCGCTGGGCTTGTTCCTGACCGGACTATATCTTTCCCTTGGCTTTTCGGCCTTGTTGTTATTACTTTCCCCGCTTCTGATTCAGGTGGAGTGGATTCGGCAGTTGTTGGGACCAGGATTGCAGGAATATTATTACCTGTTGCCCGCTGGCATTCTGCTGCATTGTATGCTGGTCTTGATTTCCTACCTGGCCAATCGGTTTATGCACTACCGACAGCTCTCGGAAGGGCGCATTGCCGGAAGTAGCTCCAATGGCCTTGTGAGTCTGGCTCTCGGTTTTGCCGGGTACACCGCCACCGGTCTGTTATTGAGTAAAATAGTGAGCCTTTTGCTGGAAAGCTGGTTTGCCGGAAGAAAGCTCTTTTCCAAAGTCAGAACGGCCATGGCCACGACCACCTGGACCGATATTCGCCGATTGGCCCGACAATACCGCAATCTTCCCCTATTCTCAACACCGGAAGGTTTGTTAAACAATGGCTTTCGCCAAATGCCGGTATTGGTGCTCACTGCCCTTTACGCCCCGGAATTGGCCGGTTTTTATGGATTGGCCATAAGTGTACTATCCAAACCACTGGGTACCATTACTACCGCTTTTGGGCAGGTCTTTTTTCAGCGGGCGGCTCAGGAGGCCAAGGATGTCGGCAAGCTGCAACGCCTGTTTCGCAATGATCTGCTTTTCCTTTTTGCCATTGCCATTGTGCCAAGCCTGGTGCTATTGATCTGGGCACCACAGCTTTTTGCCTTTGTTTTCGGCGAAGAGTGGCGCACGGCCGGTATTTATACCACCTGGCTTATGCCGTTCCTTTTTTTGACCTTTTTAAAAACGCCCTTTTCCTGTCTGGTGGATATCAAAAATCGCATCCAGCAAAACATTTTTTTTGAAGGCAGCTTTCTTGTGTGGACGGTCTTGTGTACCTGGCTGGCCTCACGGCAAGGGTGGGAGGCATTGCAGTTTGTGCAATGGTATAGCCTGGGGTGTACCTTCCTGGGACTCTTCCAATTGGTCTGGTTTTACCGGCTGACAAGTGTGATAGGTGGCTGGGATGATGCCACCGGGGATGGAGTTTAAACCATATTATAGTATTGCCGCAAGGTAACCCACTGGATTGGAGAAAACAAGGTGTTTTTTGGAACCAAAATAAACCTACTCCCTACTTCTTCCGCTTCTCTTCAATCTCCGGGTCCAACCCCTTGGCCATGGCAATGTGCTCCAATCCGGTTTGCTGGTCACCGGCCTGAATATAGGCGATGCCCAGGTCGTACCAGGCAGCCGCATTTTGGGGTTCCAGTTCGGTGGCCTTTTTAAAATAGGTGATAGCCTGCGCCGGCTGCTGACTGATACCGTAGGCTACGCCCAATAACCGAACAGTTTCGTATTCATCCGGGCGCATTTCGTAGGCCTTGGTCAGGTATTTGATAGCGTTTTGGGTATCTCCCTTGGTTTCACCGTAGTATTTGCCGGCATCGCGGTAGGTAATGCCCAGGTTATTCTTGGCATCCCGATAGTCCGGGTCGATATTGAGGGCCTGCTGGTATGCCTGAATGGAGGCATCAAAATTTTGCAGCATATTGTAGGCATTACCCAGCAATAAGTACGCATTTTTATAGGTCGGATGCAGTTTGATGGCTTCCGTCAAATGCCCTGCTGCTTCGGTTAGCATGTCTCGTTTTTTCGCCTCGTTCAGCTCTTTACTCGCTTGCGCAATCAATTCGCCGCCAACCGCATTGCGCAATTTAGCGCTGTTTTCGGATACCTCAATATCGGTAGTAAATAGCGTGAAATTATCCGCCCAAACCTGATTTCGGGCAATGGTTTTTGCACTAAATAGCATTGCCACAACCACCAGTGCCCCCAGTACCGAATTTAAACGACTAGAAGTGAACTTGCTTTCCAAACCAAGCCTGTAAAGCAAAATGGCTATAACGATACATAGCCCGGCAGATGGCATAAACATCAGGCGCTCGGCCATGTGTACGCCTAATGGAAAAAACAGATTGGATACAATTGAAAGCGTAGCCAGGAAGAACAGGATGCCAAAAGCCAGAACGTCTCTTCTTAGCAATCCACGAATGGCCACAATCACCAGTCCGATATAGGCCAACAAACTCAGTAGCACCTGCCAGTTGCCCCACTGCATCAGATCAATATGCCGGGGGTAGTAGTCGTGTGTTAATGGATGTGGGAAAACGAACAATTGCAGGTATTTTCCCAGCGTAAAAATTACAGTGGCCAGTTTTTCACCCGGAGTGAATGGAACCCACTGCCCGTTCACGATTTTCAGGTAGGGATTGTTCATCAACTCCATGGATGGTTCACCAAGGCTCCAACCTAGAATGGAAGCCCGTAGGAAGACAAAGACGATGGCTGCCGCCACAAATGGCAGGGTGTGAAAGGCAATGTTTTTAATGCTTTCTTTGGTGAAAAAATAGTACGCCAGCGGCACAACAGCCAGGAAGGTAATGGCATTTTCCTTGGATAACAGTGCAAGGAAGAAGACGCCGGCCGCGGCAATGTGTAGCAGGCTCTTCTTTTGCAGAAATGCCTGAAGCGAAAGATATAAGGCTCCCAAGGCTCCTAACAAACTGATGATTTCGTCGCGGCCCTTAATGTTGGCTACCGCCTCCGTATGCAATGGGTGAACGGCAAATAACAAACTTGCGGCAAGCGCGATAAAAAAGGCCCGACCTTCGTCTTTCTGCTGTCGGAAAAGGGTGAGCAACACCAAATAGAGCAGCAGCACGGTGAAGGCGTAGTAAACTCCATTCATCAGGTGTCCCAGCCAGGGATTCTGCCCTACGATCTGGTACTCCAGGGCAAAAAGGATGGGGGTCAATGGACGATAGCGTCCTCCCGCCACCAAATTGGCTTTTCCCGCTTCCTTGAAGAATCCGTAAAAAGTATCGTATTTCAACAAGCCGGGAATGCCGGAGACACCCTCGGTGGTAAACATATTGTCGGTAATGACGATGGCATCGTCTTGGGTGTAATCGTGTCCCAGCGTATTTGCGTAAAGCAAAAAACTAATAATCCCCAGTACCCAGAGGTGCATTTTTTTATTGGTCAACCAGTCGGGATAACCGGTAGCCTTGGCTTTCTTTGACTTTGGTGCAGCTTTTGTCTTCTTCTTAGGTTTGGCCATCTTCTCATTCACTTTTAAAAAACTGCCCCAAATTAGCGATTTTTACGGGGATGTTGCAATCAAGTGAGCTGATATTACCAGGGGCTTCGATCATTATCTGGATAGGCAGCGGTCTCACGGATCACCTCACCGCGATAATAAAAACCAGCTACGACACCAAAGACAAAGCCGCCGATATGCGCCCACCAGGCTGTTCCATCGTTGACTACCCCGGCATTGGCCAGTGAGGCCGTACCGCTCATCCATTGTTGCCAGATCCAGATGCCAAGAAAGATAAAGGCGGAAATGCGGAAGATGAAGAAAAAGAAAAAAAGCTTGACCTGCGACTTGGGAAACATGACGAGGTAAGCCCCCATCACCGCCGCGATAGCGCCACTGGCTCCCACCGTCGGAGCCATACTAGCCGGGTTGAAATAGATGTGCGCAGCGTGCGCGACCAAGCCTCCGACGATATAGAAAGTGAGAAATCGCATATTTCCGATGGTCGCCTCAATGTTATCGGCAAAGACCCACAGGAATAACATATTCCCAATGATATGCATCCAGCCACCATGCACAAACAGGCTGGTGAGCAGGGAAGGCAGGTTTTGTCCGCTCAGAATTTCTCTGGGCACGGAGCCATACTGCATGAAGAAGGCCTCAACCTCCTGGGGGGGTAAACTCAATTCGTAGATAAATACCAATGAGTTGAGGACAATAAATCCGTAACTAAACAGCGGGAAGTGCCCACCTTTGACCTGGTCATCACCAATTGGAAAAATCATAACAATAGAATTTGCCAAAAGGTAACCATAATCTCATTGATTATGTTTGGTTTTTCTACGAAAGTTACCCCTGCCGCGACCGTTTCAGGAAGCTACACATTGGCCTGCCAAAATATTTTGGCTAACCAATGTGCAGGTTCATTTATTTTGCTTCTACAATCATTTTGGCTACATAACTTTCCGGTTCAATCTTTTGCCCGGCCTCGGGATAGGGATTGACCTCCAACAGCTGTACCGTATAATTTCCTGCCTCGATTTTCGCCGAGCCTTTTTCATCAGCTCCCAGTTTCATTTCGTGAGTGTTACCGTTGATCATCATCGATGTTTTGATTTCTCCGGCCCACACACAGTTGGTATTTTTGGGACACCGGGAATCTTCGGTGACCCCAACAAACTGAATGGCCACTTCCTTGCAGGCGCAGCCTGCCATTTCTCCTACCTTTACCTTGAAGGTATCCCCCACGTTGAATAAAAGATCGGCGTCTTGTTTGCATTTGGCCGCACCGAGCAGCATGGCCATTCCAAGTAAGAAGAGTAATTTTTTCATATTGACGGTTTTTGATTTATACCATGACCACCTCATCAACGGTTGACATAAGTAGCGAAATACTTGCACTCCTGGATCAGGCGGTCGTAAAAATTGGTGTTAGCATAGTCTTCCTTCAAAATTTGGAAATTATTGAGGGTTTGTCCAATACCCTTATTGCGATTGGCGAAGTAATAATTTTGCTCACATTTGGCAGCCAGGAAGATAGCCTGCGCCCGGATTTCCGGATCAGTGGCGCGCAGGCTGGCCAATTCGAAATACGACAAGGCTTTGCTGCAGTCGAAGTTTTCCTTATTGCCGAAAGGAAAATCCAGATAGCTCACCACATTGTTTTCCGGGCCTGATTTGGGACTTAGCAAACTGGCGCCACTACGGAAGTAATCCATGGCGTGCCAACTGTAGCTGAAATAGGTCATATTGTACCACCCCACTCCCAGCATGATGTAGGTCCGGGCCGATTTGTTGGGGTTTAGTTCAGAGCGGGCCTCGTATTCCAGATCGAGGAATTTCTGAATCAGTTCAGCTTTGTTGTATACTTGCATGGTATCTGGAATAGGGCAGTGCACACAGTCGATCACACGGGGCACGAAGGGATTGTATAAGCCAAAGTTGTCCCACTCCGTTTCCGGAATCCCGCGCAGTGCTTCCATCGCCGCTTCCGGCCGAAACTGGCTGAGGTGGTGGCTGGCCTTCATATCGAGCAGGTCGTTTCGTATGGTAGTGCCATCTGGTTTGAGGATCATTGAGCGCTCCAGCGCATTGGAGACGGAATCGCGGTTGGCAATTTCGAGCAGGTCTTCAATGATCGATATTTTGGGATTGGGGCGCAATTCTTTGAAGTCGTGATAGCACATAAATGCTTTGCCATCCATGCCACTGGCTTCATAAAGAGAAGCGAGTTTATCACGTAAGAAATCGGGAAAATCGGCATAGGCCTTAAAGTATTCATTGTCCCGACGCAGGTTGTAAAAGTAGCGCTCGTCAACCGGGGTGATGCGTTTCATGGCACTGATTTCACTTACCAGCTCAAATACCTCCAGCTGACTGCGGAGCGTGTCATTGTATTTTACCATTTCCTTGGCTTCACGGAAAGTCTCTTCGGCAAAATAGTAGTCGCCGGCCAGCAGCTCCAGGTAGCCCTCCACAATCTTCCAAAATTCTATTCTTTTTACATATCCGTCTTCCTGCACTTTGCGTACAAAGGCCTGCAGATCAATCACGCGCTGGCCCGCATTGGGTTGAGGGATATTGTGGTAGCGTTTGTTTTGAGCTTTTTTATCGTTAAATTCATAGCCCAACAGGTTCTTTTCCAGCTTTTGTAGTTCGCGCAGGGTAAGGAGCTCCAGGCTCGGATTGGTTGGGTCCAGTTCATATACTTCCAGCATCTCCGGGACCAGTCGGCTCTGGTTGCTTTCAGCACGCAACAAATAGAGAATGGCGCGTTCGTGGTCATTCTTGCACAGCAGCAGGCATTGACGCCACTCCTCATCCGTCTTTATTTTGAAGCTGCGGAAGGCCGACTCCCGTTTGCTGGGGCATTTTTCAAAAATCCGCGAGTAGAGATAGGAAGCTTCTACATTTTGACCCAACGCCATCATGGCGCCCGCCCGGTGTCCCATGATCCAGTATTCGATCAGGCTGGGATCGTTGTCGATTTTTGGCATCAGAAAATCGTACAGCTCCAGCACCTGCTTAAAAAGGCGGGCGTAGTGGGCCAGGCGCAGTATTTGGTAAGCGTAGCGCAAGCGGAAGTAATGAGATTTGGTTTCCAGAAATTGCTTTTTCCCGATGCTGATCAGTTCCTGCATGGCCCCGCGATCCCGGGTTTTGTCTTCCCAGTCTTTTCGAACCCTGACATGGTCTTCGCAACGTTTGGCAAAGATCAGGTAATCCAAAGTTTCAATACACTTATTCCGATAAATGTAGCGGGCAAAGGAATTGTTGGCGATTTCGGGTCCGAGATAATTCAGTGGAATATTTTCACTGTTGATGGTTGATTTAAGCTCTTGCAGCGTACCGGCAGAAACGGTGTAGATGATAAAATTCAGATCATCAATGCGTACTTTGTTACAAAAGCGTTCGCGCCATTCCGTAAGGTTGTCCTTGGCTTGGATCTCCGGTTGTTTGAGAAATTGTTCATACAAACTATTGATATCCAATATAAAAGGCGCATAAGAGCTATGTACATTAGCAATGGCGGGATTGATGAAGGAATAACCATGGAAGCTACGATCAATGGGCCCACAAGCCTTTGAGACCGGAATGGGAATCAGAAGAAAACTCGCGGAAAGGAGAAGCATTACGGTTTGGAGTATCCTCCGCCCGAAATTATTGAGTGGTTGGTTTGGCCAATTCCTGCATACAAGCGCGAAGGCTTTCATAGGAGAAATTTTTTATCGTTGACGAATCCAGGTGGTAGAAGGCTACCCAGGGCTCGGATTGATTCATTTGTTTGCTGAGCATTTGGCTGGCCGCCAATAGGGTGGATTGGTCAATGCCTTCCAAACGAATCAGATCATCTTTATACAGATAATAGCCGTCAAGATACGTACTTTTCAGCACGCGAAATCTTCCTTCGCCAATTTTATGAAAACGCAGGGTGTCCCGCAAGGCCGAAGCTTCCAGTGCTGTGCTGAGGTGTACCAGTTCGCTTTCCCGAAATATGACACCCCAATGGAATATGGGAAGAGCTAAATCAAGGGGAAGGGTATAGTTTTCCGTAAGGTATGGTTCTGCTTTTTCGAGATTGAGAATGGAATTTGGCTCATTCCAGTCTTCCAGGTCACCCATATTGTAAAACATCAACATGCCGCGGTCGACCGGTGGAATGCCAGTCTGCTCAGCATATTTTAGCTGGTGCAAACGGATGGTGGAAGAAAAAGTGATCGACCAGTTGGTATTGAGTTGGCGCAGTTGCTGTATAAGCTCAAAATACTTATCCCGGCTCTTGCTCGACCAGTCGCAGTCCAGCTGAATTTCCCGGGGTTGCCATGAAGTAAGCTGTCCACCCAGGCGGTGGATCAAGTCATTGATGTTTTTTGCCAGTTCGCCAATTTCGCCTTTCGGCAAATTGATCATGCAGCGATTGGTGATAAAGATGGTAGGGACAATTTCCAATCCGTCCAAATGTTGTGTATCGATCCGAATTTGTGCCAATGGTAGTGCCGATTGGGAACCTGCATCCCAGTCTACGTCGAAAAATTTGGCGTAAAGCCGCCGCAAACCCAACGAATCAAGATATGCTCGCTCCGAAGCAGTCAGCGACAGGTGCGTTTGCCAATGATAAAAGGCAGGGGTAGGGGAGAGGGGCACTTTGTGTTGTGGCTCCTGGCAACTAAATAAACGGAGGATTAATAGTGAAAACAGTGTACGACGCAACAGCTTAAACACCATGCGAATCAGGGTGTGCCAGTACCTTGATGGTGAAGGTACTGCCACTTCCAGGTTCTGATTGGATTGATGAACTTCCATCCAGCAATTCTACGATTTTTTTGCTTAGGCTGAGGTCGAATTGGGATTCAGCATTATCCAAAAGGTTCAAAATACAAAAGAAAACCCTTTGCCCTTGCCCCCTATCTGTTGGCTTTGCTCAAACCGTTCGATTTCCAGGTCCAGGTACCTATCGTGTTAGCGGTAAGCATAGAGCACCCTCGAAAGGACACACTATATTATCAAGTTTAATTACCCCAAGAAGATTTCTCGGTTCATTTTTGCCCAATCCTGAACGGATGTCATCTTTACAGGGAGTTTTTTCAAAACCTCCTCCATAGCCGGATTGTATTTTGGTGGATATTCTGTCGCGTTCTGCAAACCTTCATAATAAGAAGCAACTCCGGTAGCTCCTTCTTCCCCAACCCAAGGCTTCAAGATTTCTCCAAATTCTTTGGCGGGTTGTTCGTAATAACTGATTTCCACACCAACACCTTTAGAAAACTGTTCTGCCAAAGCATTTCCTTTTAAGTTTTCCAATCCACTTATCTGAAAACTGTCGGATTTTAGACTTGAGTTGTATATCGCTTCAACCACAAAAGCACTGACGTCTCTGGAAGCTATCCATCCTATGGGCATTGCCTCAGGTGTTGGATAAGCAAGTTTCTTTTCATTTTTTTACTTTTTTTATTAAAATGTGTAGGCTTCACCATCATCAGGAACCAACACACGCGCTTTTATATTTTTTTCATTAATAAAGTTTCTCAACTCTGCACGACTGAGGGTATTATGGTTTACGCCTTCCATGTGACTCACCACTATGGTAGCATCTTGAGCGGCTTGATGTACCTTATAAATATCCTGCTTACCCATAATTACTTGTCCTCCGAAAAAGAATTGATTGTCCCCGCCATTGACTACCATCACATCAGGTTTATGTTTTTGAATTTCCTCCCGTACGCCTTCATACCAAACCGTATCGGCTACCAAATACAGCGTTTTTTCAGAAGGATGTTTTAAGACTAATCCGGATACTTTACCTGCTAATTTTAGTATAAAGCCTCTTCCGTGCTGTGCCTTGGTGCGGCTTAATGTAATACCGCCGAAAGACGAATTCCCGGTAAGTATTTCTACATTGATAAAGCCAGATTTTTCTATTCTCTTTTTGTCTGCCTCATCCTGTACAAAAATTTTTATGTCTTTAGGCAAAGCCTCTGCAGCCGCCTTGTCCCAATGATCAAAATGCAAGTGGCTCAAAAACACAAAGTCAAGATCCTTTATAATTTCTTCTACAGAAACAGGAAGTTCGTGAAGTGGATTTCTTTTAAAGTTCCAGGTTTTTGCCGGAATGGGTGTAGTGGGAAGACTTCCTTTATCTGAAAACATGGGGTCTACCAATATTTTTTTTCCGGCATATTCGATCACAATAGTGGCGTTTCTTATTTGTTGTATATTCATGTTGTTTACTTTTTTCCGATCAATTATCTACTACGGGAGTGGCTTGCGAAGCGACAATTTGCCAACGGCTGTCATCTAAAACCAAAATTGTAGTAGAAGCCATGACCATTGGTTCTTTACTGTTCGAAAATTTGACTTTAATAGTTTTATAAACTATCGCAGTATCTCCTTGAGCATTTGTAGTACTTCACTGGCATCCGATTGAGCCAAAGCAGCAATACAAGTAGAAAGAAATAAAGCTACCGATAAAATAATGGGTTTCATGACTTCACTTTTACTGGTTAAAAACTTGCACAAATTTACAGGTGTACTTACTTTTGTACAAGTACTCACCTAATAGTTAGGTACCTACTAAAAAGTTAGAATTACTGATTATCAATGAAAAAAAATATTGAACAAAATTTAAAAACGAATGAATACTGTGGTGACAACTGTCCTGTAAGAAAGACATTAAGGCTTTTAGGCGGGAAGTGGACACTGCTTATTTTGTTTGAAATTGGAGAAAATGTAATGCGTTACGGAGAAATAAAACGAAAAGTTAAAGGCATAAGTGAAAAAATGCTTATACAGGAATTAAACTATTTAAGAGAGCATAAATTGATACATAAAAAAGCCTACCCAGAAATTCCGCCAAGAGTAGAATATCGGTTAACAGAACTTGGGTTAAAGACCCTGCCTATTGCCCAAACCTTGGGTGAATTTGGGTTAGAGAACTTATATTAAAAATGCCTAACCGCTAACAATGTATATCTTTCCAAGCTCAGCAAAAGCGGGCACGTAAGATTTACGAAACCGAAATGGATGAATGCTGACAAGGTCAAAGTGAAAATCAAAGGATAAATTTATTTGCTCTAAAAATACAAACCCTTTTGCACTTATGATCGCTCCCAATGCCCCGACCTCTGCAAATCCCTTCAATCGACGAAGCTCAGCGAAGTCGATCCCTCTCCCCCTCTCCAAGTCCCCCCGTCTCAACTGCCTCCCCCGTCTCAACCATCTCCTCAGTCTCCACTCAAACCAACCCTTCTTTGATCAAATTATGCAAATGAATCATGCCCACATAGCGTCCTTCTTCCAGCACAATCAGCTGAGTAATGCTGTACTCTTCCAGTATATTCAGCGCCCGCACGGCCATCTCTTCGTGATCAACGGTCTTTGGGTTGCGGCTCATCAGGTCGGCGGCGGTGATCTGACTGAGGTCGGTCGTGCGTTCCAGCATCCGGCGCAGGTCACCATCGGTGATGATGCCGAGCAGGTTTTCGTGGTCGTCCACTACTGCGGTAGCCCCCAGGCATTTGGAGGTCATTTCGAGGATGGTATTGCGTAGATTTTCACCGGAATGTACCACCGGACGTTCGTTGTGTGGATAGACGTCCCGGACCCGGAGGTACAATTGTTTGCCCAGTGCTCCTCCCGGATGAAAGCGGGCAAAGTCATTGGATGAAAAGCCTCGCATAGCTAGTAGCGCTGTAGCCATAGCATCACCCATGGCTGCTTGTGCGGTAGTACTGGCGGTGGGGGCCAGGTTGTTGGGGTCAGCCTCAAAGGGGACGGGCGTATGGATCACAAAGTCGGCCTGTCTGCCCAGGTAGGAATCCGGATTGCTCACCATGCCGATCAGTCGATTGCCCATGCCTTTGAGCAGAGGTACCAATACTTTGATTTCCGCCGTTTCACCGCTTTTAGAGAGGCATAGCACCAGATCATCTTCCCGAATCATGCCCAAATCACCGTGAATGGCATCGGCCGCGTGCATAAATAGGGAAGGGGTGCCTGTAGAATTGAAGGTGGCTACGATCTTTTGGGCGATCAGCGCACTTTTCCCGACTCCGGTGACCACAACGCGCCCGGGAGAGGAAAAAATGGCCTCTAAACAAGCTTCAAAAGCCGAATTGATGCTCTTTTTTAGAGTAAGCACCGTGTTGGCTTCAATTTCCAGGGTCTGCAATGCGGTTTTTATGATCAGATTTTCGGATTTCACCACAGTTTTTTGTATTTTTAACGGCTTTTTTCGGGAGGGGGCGATTTTGCACAACTCCCTGAAAAAAATAACGTTATAAATGAATTTGCCCTATTTTTTTGCTAAATTTAAGCACGCGTAGTGTTTTTTCACATGGCCTTTTATTCTGGTGATTGCCAAATTGGCCAAACAAATGCAAAAACTAAATTTATTGGCGCAGATATACATTTTTTGAGGAAAAGGCCTTACGATCTAATCGTTTGCAAAAATATAGCGCGTAAGGTCGCAAATTTAAGTAAAATTTCAAGTCTTAGAATTGAGAGCCATGACAGTGACGAAAGAAACTTTGCATGATTCCTTGCAAAAGTATTTTGGATTTGATGGGTTTAAAGGAACTCAGGAAGCAATTATTAAGAGTGTTTTAGCCGGGAAAGATACTTTTGTAATCATGCCAACCGGCGGAGGGAAATCCCTTTGCTACCAGCTCCCCGCCTTGATGCTGGATGGAACGGCCATCATCATTTCTCCCCTAATTGCACTGATGAAAAATCAGGTGGATTCCATTCGCGGCTATAGCCAAAACGATGAGGTTGCCCACTTTTTGAATTCTTCATTGACCAAAGCGCAAATGAAGCAGGTTAAAAGTGATATCACAGATGGAAAAACCAAGCTGCTCTTCATCGCGCCGGAAACTTTAACCAAGGATGAAAATATCGAATTCTTCAAACAGGTCGATATATCTTTTGTCGCAGTTGACGAAGCCCACTGTATTTCTGAATGGGGGCACGACTTCCGACCTGAATATCGCCGCATACGGGCTATGCTCGATGCCATCGGGTCCGATATTCCCGTGGTGGCCCTGACGGCAACCGCGACGCCCAAGGTTCAGTCCGACATTGTGAAGAACCTGGATATGGATGAGGAAAATACCTACATCTCGTCCTTCAACCGCGATAACCTGTACTACGAAGTCCGTCCCAAGGGCAAAAAGGAGCAAACGATCAAGAGCATTGTGCAGATCATTAAGGGTATGCCGGACAAGTCGGGCATCATTTATGTACAAAGCCGTAAATCAGCCGAAGGGATTGCTGAAATGTTGCGGGTCAACGATATCAAAGCCGCTCCATACCACGCCGGACTGGATGCCAAAACGCGTAGCAAAACCCAGGATGATTTCCTGATGGAAGAGCTGGACGTGATCGTGGCGACCATCGCCTTTGGTATGGGGATCGATAAGCCGGATGTACGTTTTGTAATCCATTACGATATTCCCAAGAGCATTGAAAATTATTACCAGGAAACGGGCCGTGCCGGTCGTGATGGTCTGGAAGGCAAGTGTGTTGCTTTTTATTCCTACGCCGATATCCTGCGCCTGGAGAAATTCCTGCGCGATAAGCCCGTTGCCGAGCGCGAAATGGGGACGCAATTGATGCAGGAAGTGATGGCTTACGCCGAAACGACTTCTTGTCGCAGACGTTTTCTGTTGCATTATTTTGGTGAACAATACGATGAAGCCAACTGCAACGACATGTGCGACAATTGCCGCCATCCGAAGGAAAAGGTGGAAGTGCAGCAAGAAATGGCGCTGGCGTTAAGAGTGGTAGAAGACCTCGACGAAAACTTTGGCATCAAAACCCTCATCGACTACGTGATGGGTAAAGGCACCAAAGAAATCAAGGACTATAAATTTGATCAGAAGGATTCTTACGGACTGGGTAAAGAGCACGACTTTACCTTTTGGAGTTCGGTATTCCGCCAGGCCTTGCTCAATGACCTGTTGTATAAAGACATTGAAACATACGGCCTGCTTAAGATGACCGATAAGGGCCGCAAATTCCAGAAGAAGCCGCATTCCGTTCAGATTCCGATGAATCACAACTTTGAAGAGGAAACGGCAGAGATGAACGAGCCGGTACCCAAGACCGCAGTACTTGATGAGGCGCTGATGAAGCTGCTCAAAGACCTCCGCCGCAAGGAAGCCAAGCGCCAGGGCGTTCCACCTTTTGTCATCTTCCAGGATCCTTCTTTGGAGGATATGGCTACCCAGTATCCCATTAGCATGGATGATCTGGCCCATATTCAAGGCGTAAGTAAGGGCAAGGCAATGCGTTATGGTCGACCATTCCTCAAACTGATCAGCGAATATGTTGAGGAGAATGATATCATTCGGCCCACTGAATTCGTGATGAAGCAGGTGGCGAATAAATCGAAGATCAAGGTGAATATCATTCAGGGTATCGACCGCAAGATTCCACTGGAAGACCTCGCTTCTTCCAATAACATCAGTATGGAAGAACTGATGGACGAGCTGGACGCCATCGTGACCTCCGGTACCCGCGTCAATATCGATTATTACATCGAAGATAATGTAGACGAATACAGCCGCGAAGACATCACCGATTACTTCATGGAAGCGGATACAGACTCGATCGACACGGCGTACAACGAACTGAAAGATGACGATATCAACCTGGAAGAAATTCAGTTGATGCGCATCAAGTTTTTGTCGGATATGGCCAACTAAGAAGCATTTTACCGCAGGGGCATGGACAATCCTCCTCTGCGGTAAATGCTGCATGATAATAGCAAGCTGTTAAACTGCTACTTGCATGAAATTAATCATCATCAACGGTCCCAACCTCAACCTTTTGGGGAAACGGGAGCCTTCCATCTACGGCAACGAAAGTTTTGAAGATTACTTCGCCCAGCTACAGATGGAATATCCGGGCATCACCCTCCACTACTTCCAGTCCAACCACGAGGGTGTGCTCATCGACAAATTACACGAAGTCGGCTTCAGCTACGACGGCATCATCCTCAACGCCGGGGCCCTCACTCACACCTCCATCGCCATCGCCGATGCCATTGGCGCTATCGATGCGCCCGTGATCGAGGTCCACATTTCCAACGTACATGCCCGCGAGCCCTACCGACACCACTCCTACCTCTCCGCCAAATGCGAGGGAGTGATTGTGGGTTTGGGATTGAAGGGTTATGAGCTGGCGGTGGAGTTTTTTGTGTGAGGAAAGGGCATGAGGAGGACGATTTTTAACCACACTTCAGTTCCGCTGTAGGGAAACCCAATGGGTCGGAATAAGGCACAGAAGGAAAGCAAAGCAGCACGGGAAAAGATGCCGCACCGCTGGTGCGGATTCGATTGGGATGACCGGTCTACAAAGACGGCGTTCCGCTGGAACGCGGCAGTTTACTGCAATAAAACCTTGCAATACCGCTTCTCCTGACTGCCCAAATCCGTAATCTCAAAGCGGTACTCTCCTGGTTTCAGGGATTGCATATCAATTTCATTTTTGATTTGTGAAATTGGGCTGTGCACCAGCTGCACACCATTGCGGTAGATTTTCAGAAGTTTTTCTTTGTTGTCTATTTGTAGGAAAAGAGATTTCCGGTTAGTAAAAGACAGGGCTTGTGCCGAACTTTCGGGGGTGAAATCTTCTTCTGAAAGGTCGTAGCCATTTACGGAAATGGGAAGGGTGAGAATCGGTTCCATGTCGCGTAAAATTTGCAGGGTTGATCGAGATGCCGGAGCAGCAATTTGTACTTTCAAAAGGAGGGTGTCAGTTTCCCCCACAAGGAGTTGTATGCTCTGTCGATCCAGGGAATTGGCTACGTCGGTGGTTTTGAATGTCAGAGCTAAAGCTTGTTTGGCCGTATTTCTCAACTCAAGTTTGCCCCACTGCTCCTCTCCAATTTTTCCTTCTACCTGAATATGATATTGATCCACTTCCAGCACCTGATCCTCATCAATGTAGATATATTGCTCCTCCTGTCGTTTTTCAATGTGACTAAGCTTACCATCTTTATCATAGTGATAAAACCAATGCTGTTCTGGATTTCCAATCTTTTTGTGTTGTAGCAGGCCGGATTCATGAAATACTTTCAAGCTATCTTCTACCACCTTTCCTATGATTTCATTAATTGGGTAGTTTCGCATGAATAGATCAAATCTTTCTTCTTCTGTCAAAAGTCGGGGATTTCCATGTTCATCAAACAACACCTTTTCTCGGGTTTGGAAAATAATTTTTTGCAGTTCCCCGAAAGGATAAAATTCCATGATGACCACTTTATAGACACTGTCCAATTTAGTAATTGTGGTGTCCATTTTCTGGGCATGGCAGAAGATGGGTAGACATAATATGAACACCGTTAATACAGATTTCATGGCGCGTATTTTTTGCAGGAAAAGTATGCAAGTTAGTTCACGAAAACCCCTCCAACATCCTTTCCACCTGCCTTCTCAATTGCAGCAAATTCTTCTCCCTGGCATTCCACACAATTTCCATATTAATTTTATAATAATCATGTACCAGAATATGGCGGAAAGCAGCGATTCTTCGCCATTCAACTTCGGGAAAGGCTTCCTTCATTTTTCGATCAATTTGATAGACAGCCTCACCGATGATCTCAAAGTTTTTGATGATGGCAAATTGGGCCATTTCATTTTCGAGAAAATCTTCAAAGGTCATATCTTCGGTAAAGCGGTAGATGCGATCAATAGCCTCGATAATGTGTCGCAGCCGCTCACGGTCAAGTGGTCTTTCGCTCATAGATCAGCTTCTTTTCACGGGCTATCGAGGCCTGAGCAACGGATAATTCCTGCCCTTCTTCTACCAGATCCACCGAGCGGCCGGTGAGGTCTTCGAGGTCTTGGCGCATACCCACGTATTCAAATAAATCCACCTTATGCGGCTGCTTAAAGCGGACCAGGATATCAATATCACTATCTTTCCCTTCTTCTCCTCGGGCAAAGGAGCCAAATAACCAGGCTTTTTCAATGGGCTGTTGGGCCAGATAAGTTTGGATATTACTGAGCAGTTTTGATCGTTCCGAGTCCTCGCTTTGCTCCTGATCAAGATGCGCCAGGTGCTCTTTAGCCACCTCCAGCGCTTCCTGGTGATAATCCATATCTTTTAGTTCCAGAATAAGGCGCTCACTTAGGTATTGAATCTGTAATTCCTTGTAAGGCACTCCCAGACACTTTGCCAGAGGTTTTACAATTCTCTCCGGCGCAATCAATTCTCCTCTTTCCACCTTACTAAGGGTTGATTGATCCAAATCGATTTGATAGGCCACTTGTCGTAGCGCTAACTGACGTTGCATTCGGTACTTGCGAATCATTGGGCCAAAGCGCATCAATAATAATTTTGATTAATTTTTCTAGAATTATTTTTCTAAAATTAAGCAAAAACCAGCAAAAAGTCAAGGTTGTGCTACCCCTTCCTTATGTACTCCCTAGGCGTCATCTGAAATTCCTTTTTAAAAAACTTATAAAAAGAAGTCTTGCTTTTGAAGCCGGCTTCACTGGCGATACCCGAAATGCTCAGATGGGAAAAGTCGGCATTGCCAAGCATCTCTTTGGCGGCACGGGCGCGGTAGGCGTTGATGAATTCGTAGAAGTTCAGGCCCAATTGCTGGTTGACCAACTGGGAAAGTTGGTTGGTGCTGTAGCCGAGGGATTCGGCCAGTTCGGGGAGTTTGAGGTCGCTTTTTAGGTAGGGTTTGTGGTCTTGCATGTATTGGAGTAGTGCCTGGGTAGATTCCTGATTGAGGTGGTCGCTTTTTGCGGTTTTCAGGGAGGACAATTGCGGCAGCAGATAATTGGGTTGGGTGAGGATCAAATAGGCGATGGTATAAATATAAAGCACCCACACCACCAGCGACCAGTTGTCCAGAAAGGCGCTGCGAAAACCGAAAAAATTCCGTGCGGTAGAGAAGGTAAATTCTAATAAAAAATAGATCAAAAAGAAACGGTAAGTGTTTTTCAGCCAATCCAATTGCACAATGTGATTTTCGGAGAATTGCTGTTTGTATTGTACCTCATATTTCCGTAAGGTCCAAAAACTATAAGCGATATAAGCCAACATTTGTAGCATCATGGCCAGTATCAACAATCGCGTTTCCAGTCCGTAGGTGCCGGCCACGTTGTAGTTTTCCAAAATATTGGTCTTGACTTCAGCCGGTGCCAAAAGGAGCGGACCATAATAAATGGCCATCGCCAGAAAGGGGAGGAGATGAAGCAAATCCCACCATTTGAAAGTGTAGCGATGATCAATAAATAACCTGGCGTAGAAAAGTAACAATGGCGCAATCAAATACCACAACGCATCGGAAATGTAGATCAAATTTGGTGCTGCCTGATAGAGGCTGGACAGTCGTAAACTGTGATCCACCTGAATAACCGTAATGATCAGCAGCAACAGCACAAAAATGCCATTGCGACGATTCCGATATGTTGGCTGTAGCCAAATGGCCAACACCAACAGGATGCCCTGCAAGGCACCAAATAATAATATCAACGACCAGATGGTAATGTCCACACTCATGTTTATAAAAATACACCTTTTGTCAGAACCAACCTGTCTAATCAGTTCGCCTGTATAGCGGCGAACGGCAAAAAATTGCCTCCCACCTCCCGACGCAGTAATCTTGCAGATAAAAATATTTAGCTTATGAATTGCAGGTTTTACTCCTTGTTCGCGCTGCTCTTGTTTAGCGCTTTGCTCCGGGCACAAACGGTCAGTACTTTTGCCAATACACCCTCCAACGCTGATGTGGCTGTGGATCTGGCTGGGAATGTTTACGTAACTTCCGAATCTTCCTCCGTAGTACGAATTTCACCGGATGGGGTGGTGGATGCTACGGCTTTCGCCAATGGGACCCACTTCTCCCGCGCCAGCGGACTTTGTTTTGATAATACTGGTACCACCCTGTACGTCACCAACCGTCCGCTCAATCAGCAGGGGTGGATCACCAGGGTAGATGCCGAGGGCAATAGCGAGGTTTTCGCCAGCGGATTGGTGTACCCGGGAGATATTACTTTTGATGCCTCCGGTAATCTATACGTCACAGAATTCAACAACAACGTTCGCAAAATCACCCCGGAAGGTCAGATGAGCTTGTACGCCAATTCGCCACTGTTCAATACCGCCCTCGGTATTGCCTGGACGCCCGGCGATACGCTTTTTGTCTCCAGCGCCCACGATGGCAATATTTACAAACTCATTCCCGGTAACCCGGTACAAATTGAGCACTTCGCTTACGTAGATGGCTTGCAACAAGCCTGGGCCTGTGGCTTTATGACTTACAGCAATGGCGCATTATACATCACCAACGGCGATAACATTATTCACCGCATCGATATGCAGGGCACGGTCACGGATTTTGCCGGCACCGGTGCTCCCGGTGGCAATGACGGCGCTGCGGATCAGGCTCAGTTTCTGGCACCCAATGGGATTGGCTTTAGCCACGATGAAAGCAAATTGTACATCAGTGAATACGGCCTCAGCCGCATCAGAGTGATTGAAGAACTGACCACCTCAGTCACACCACTGACACCGGAGTCGTTCACCTTTACGGTGTACCCCAATCCATTTGAAAGCGAGATCCACTTCGAGTTTGATTTGCGCGAAGCGGGACCGGTAACCATTAGCATTTTTGATACCACGGGCAACAAAGTTTGTGATCTGACCAAAGCATTTCAGGGGCAAGGCCGCCATCGGCTCACCTGGAAACCGGAGGCTGCTACTGCGTCAGGGGGAACCTACATCGGCAGGATAGAGCAGGGAAATCAGTTACAGCATTTGAAGATTATCCATTTGAAAAGTCCTTAATTATTACCCAGAAAGTACTAAATTGTGGAAAACCATCAAATGAAAAAAATCAACCTTACAGGCGTTTTCCTCTCTTTATTATTCTTTCAGGCTATTGCGCAAGAGCACGATTTTAAATATCAGGGAGACTTTCCGGAAGATCATTTCATCATTGTGAAAATAACAGATCAAGGTATTGACTATCTGGAAGGAGATTCCATTGCTTTGCGCAATCGGGTCTATTTGATGATCGACACTTTGGGGCTGGTCACCTTAAATAACCATCCGTTGGGTATTGAAAAACTGAAGGAAGGAATTAAATACGCCATTACCAATCCTAATCAGTTACCGCACCTGCCCTCGGCGCTTGAAGAGGCCGTCATCTTTACCAATATTGCGGAAGTGCAAACGCTTGATCGTACGGATACGGTTGCGCTGTTTAAGCGGCAGCTGATCATGGGAACAATACAGGATATTTATCGCGATCTCCTGCTGCATTATCTAGTGGAAGAGTTGAACCGAGAATGGGCCACTATGGCTTCTCGAGATGTCCAATTACTCCTGGAAAAATTTCCCTTGACCATAGCCAGACCTAATGAATTTGAGCAAGATATTCTTGCCATTCCGGAACCGGAGCCCCAAATTGAGGACTCCAAATCAAGAAATTATCTCAAAGTGCTTGTCAATGATAAAAATGAAGTCTTTGTCCGTGATCAACAGGTGGAAATCACTGAGGTAAAAGCATTGGCGAAAGCCTTCATCCAAAACCCCGAAGGTGATGACAGCTTGGCTGAGTCTCCAAAAAAGGCCATCATTTCACTGAAAAATTTCCGTGGTACGCGATACGATGTTTATTTAAAAGTCTACAATGCCTTACGGGATGCCTATCAGGAACTTTGGGAGGAATATGCCCAATCTACCTTTGGAAAACCTTATGAAGCTTTATCGAGCGAGGAAAAGACTAAGGTGAAAAAAGAAATTCCTTTCATGATTTCGGAAGGAGTACCTATGGATTAGGGTGAGAATAAATGAGCTATTCCTTCGGCTCCTCCTCTTCCTCTACATCCTGCACGCCCAGAATCACCTCAGCTTCCAAATCCCAGTTGGCGCGAAGCTGTTGCATTTTCTTGCGGAAAATAGGTTCGGGCTGGCGCAAGTCATCGTAGAGGCCGGGGTCCCAGTAACCGTTGCCGTTCCAGTCGGTAATGACGCGTAGGGTGTATTCGCCGGGCGTAAGTAGGGAATAGGTATGGTTGAACTGGCTGCTGCCCTGGCTTTGCAACTCCGAGATCATATTTTTATCCTGTTGCCATAGCTGGATGATGTAGTTCTCGGTGCTGTCCAGTCCGCTTAGCGTCAGGATCAGGTTACCAAAGTTTTTACGGGAATCACCTACATATTTTTGCTGGATGCTGTCCTGGTTGCTTAGGCGATAGATGTCGGTTACTGCTCCTGGTAATATCGTCACTTCATAAGGCATACCATCCTTCCAGGGAAAAGACAACCATAGCTCCCGGCCCACTGTGCTATCGATAGATACTTCCGGGAAGACCGGTATCAGTAGCGTATCCTCAATCACCTGAATCAGGGCTGTATCATAGCTGGCCAGCGGATGCGAAAACTCGATAACCATCGGCTTGCCGGGCGGTTGGCGAAGTGCTTTGGGCTGCGTTCGGAGTAAAGACTTCAGCAGCGCATTTTCCCTGAAATTTTCCTTTGATCGTTCCGGAATCAACAAAGTATCGTTGAGTAGAGTATCCTGGGTAACAAACAACTGCCAGGGACCGGGCTGTTCGTCCTGATACCAAAGCTTCAGGGTGTCTTTGACGTATTCCTCGATAAATTCACCCTGAAAATCCGGCGCCCGGTAAGTCATGCCGTTTGGTGTGCGGTTGAAGCCGAGCTTCACCAAACCAAAGCGACTGGTATCCACCTCGATAACCCGTAGTTGACGGGCCTCCTGAAATAGCCTGATTTTCAGATTGGGTTCATTGCCTTCGGCTATCGTCAGTAGTGTATCCGGAAAGCCGATCATCTCAGTCGTTTGCGTAAACTTATAGTTGAAGTCTGAATCTTTTAGTGCAAAACCTTTAAACTGTCCGGCTTTGACATTTTCAATCAAAAACTGCCCCAATTCATCCGTTTTACCAAAGTAGAAAGGCCGCTCAGTGCGCACCACGGTATCGGCCGTATTTTCGTAGAGCATAAACAGGATGCCTTCCACCGGAAGGCTGGTTTGTGCATCTATAATGTGGCCGCTTACGCGCAATGAGTCAATATAATCACCGGTGGAAAAGACGAAGCGCAGGTTTTCCGCCGGGTTGCGCTCGTTGAGGTCCTGGATGGCTTCGCCAAAGTTGATGGTGTAGGTGGCATTTGGGCGCAATTCCTCAGCTTCATCAAATTCAAAACGCACCGTACGGCGCTTGATATCCAACTCAAAGGGATATTCCAGCGGCGGAGAGATGACCACCTGATTGAATACATCCTTCAACTCCACCCACTCATTGAAAGTCAGTTCAATAGTTTGTTTTTCAAAATTGGTCTGCAAATTTGGCGTCGAGTTTTCTTCCACCACTATCGGCGGCGTTTCATCTTTTTCCCCTCCAGCTGGCGGCACCACATTGGCACAGGAAGCCAGGGCCAGCCCCACAAATACAAACTGAAAAAAACGACAAAATTTGCTCATAATGGATACTCAGTGAAATTCAGTGGGCAAAAATAGGTGAACTCCTACTTTATCCCGCCAAAATGAAACGATTTTCTTCACCAATCATTTCTGTAAGGAATCCATTTAGCTTTTGGTTTGGATATTTTAACGCTTCATTGACCTTTTACCCCGCTCGGGAGATGTTTGCAACATCGACCTTTCAATCGACGAAGTTTTAACGAAGGACTCTGACTCGTCTCCCCGTCTCCCCCGTCTCAACTCTCCCCCGTCTCAACCGTCTCCCTCTCCACAATCACTCCTCCTCATCCATAGCAATCGTCTCATTCAACTTATCCAGATAAAGTACTGTTTGCCCATCGATGGCGTGGTACATCTTGGCATATTTCACATCCCAGAGGATTTCCTGACAGGTGTAGGAGCTGTTGAGGTGAACATTTTGCGCAAACGTTTCATCGTAGCCCTGGATCAGGATGAGCACTTCGGTTTGCATCCGGGTCAGATCGTCGCAAACCAGGTGCAGCAAGGGGCTGTTCTCGTCAATAGGATGTACAATGGTCCAGTTGAGTGGAAAGAGACTTACCTTTTCCCTTTCCAGCTCCAGTTTGGCAAAGCGACGCACCTTCTCCCCGGCAATATCCTCCATCCAGGTCATGGTGACGATGGCTTCGAGATTGATGATCTTGTTGTTGCGCGGATTCACAATGCGGAACATAAAGGCTTTCATGTCCCGATAGTTGGTGATGATGGCACTTTCACTAAAAACAATTTGCGCCTTTGGTTTAGAAAATCGGGCAAAAAACAATCCGGTTGCCAGGGCAAAGGCCATCAGGCCCACCAGCGCATCGATAGAAGCAATAATGTTGGCGGCCATGCCCTGAGGACTGATGCTGCCATAACCCACGGTGGTAAAGGTTTGCACGCTAAAGAAGAAGGAATGCAGGAAATTGTTAAAAAAACTACCCTGTGGGGCTCCCATTAGTGCTTCGGGGCCACACCATACAAAAAGCAGGGCAAAAAAACAGTTGACCAGCACATAAGACGTAAATATTAAGGCAAAAAATCGCCTCCAACTCATCTCCACCAGAATCTGATAGGGGGTCCAGACCGAAAGCCCCTGCCGCATGATATTGTACGACCCATCTTTATTAAATAATCTTCCCGCCGAACCCGTTATCTTTGTGCCAAATCCCAAATCCTGATCGCTTCCGTTGTTGGATCGATTGTTGCGGTGGATGAAATCTGATAATTTCATATTGACAAATGCTATTGGAATGAATTGCTCAAAGGTACACCAGGATATTCGCCAATCCAGCACACTTCCTGCTGAATTTTATCGCAGTGAAGCTGTCTTCCGGCAGAGTGGCGAAGACCTTTTTGCACAAAGCTGGCAGTACGTAGCGGATGCCTCCGTGATCAGTACTTCACCTTCTGTTTATCCTTTCACCTTACTGCCAGGATTGCTGGATGAACCCCTGGTATTAACACATAATACAGATGGCAGGCGTTATTGTTTATCCAATGTGTGTACCCATCGGGCGAAGGTGGTGGTGGAACAGCGCGGAAATCCCCGAATGTTAAGCTGTGGCTACCACGGTCGCTGCTTTCGGTTGGATGGTACTTTCAAGAGTATGCCAGCTTTTGACAATGTGGTCGATTTTCCCTCTGTTGCCGATAATCTGCAGCAGCTTCCCTTGGTGGAATGGCTGGGATTGCTATTCGTCAGCCTGAATCCGCTGGCACCGCTGGAGGCAATGCTCCAACCGATTGTCGATCGAATGGGATGGTTGCCGCTGGATAAGTTGCGATTTGCGGAAGCATCACCTAAAGATTATCACGTCAATGCGCATTGGGCGCTGTACTGCGATAATTACCTGGAGGGTTTTCACATTCCCTTTGTGCATCCGGCCTTGAATCAGGCGCTGGACTTCAAAAAATACCGCACAGAGATCTTTGATTACTGCAATGTGCAAATCGGAGTTGCCGAGGAGGGTCAGCCTGCGTTTTCATTGCCGAAAGGCCACCCCGACTATGGCCAGTCGATCTATGCCTATTACTGGTGGGTATTTCCCAATTTGATGCTTAATTTTTATCCCTGGGGTCTGTCGCTCAACCTCGTTTTACCGCTTTCGCGAGAAACAACTTTGGTAAAATTCCGTTCCTACTATTTTGAGGGAACGCTCTTTGACCGCGAGGCCAACCAGTTGGAACTTACCGAGCTTGAAGACGAGGCAGTAGTGGAAAGTGCGCAGCTCGGTGTAAATTCCCGGTTTTACCAAAGTGGCCGGTTTTCACCAGTAATGGAACAGGGCGTTCATCATTTTCATATGTTGGTGGCCAGATTGATGAGTAAGTAACGCAAAAAAATTGCGAACTTCGCGGCCGCAACTAGGTAATGCTTAGTGGATTTAGATGATTAAATTTAAACAGCTTAACGGGATTTTGTACTTTCCCGGCAAAAAGGAGAAGCCATGAAATTTTTCCTGCCTACCCTGAGTGTTTTTTTGCTTTGGTCTTGTACCGGCGGCAATAGTCAACACAGCAGTGTTTCCACACCGGAAGAGGCCGAAGCGCCCAATATTGAGATTACCGTTGATGGACTCAGCGGAGGAACGGCCCGTCTAATCGGGTTATTTGCGGAACAGCGTTTTCTGGCTGATTCAGCAGCCATTGATGCCAATGGGCACATGGTGTTTAAGCGCGACAAGCCTTATGATCCAGGCATGTACTTTGCACTTTTGCCCGACAACAGCAATTTTCAGATGCTTATCGACAAGGATCAGACTTTTAGTATCACCACCTCCACCGGCGATCTGGTGGGCGGATTGAAAACCGAAGGTTCCATTGACAATGAATTGCTCTATGAGAATCTGCACTTCGAAATGGCCTTGCAGCCGGAAATAGAAACGGTTTCCAATATTCTGGCGGCTGCCCGGGAGGGGTCACCGGAATACCAACAGGCCAAGGCGGAGCAGGATAAATTGCTGGCCAAACGCAAAGCCAAGCTGGAGGAATATAAAAACCAATATCCCAATACCTTTTTTACGACCTTCAAACTTTCGGGCCAAAACCCGGAGGTTAGAGATGTCAGAAATCCGGATGGTTCGGTCAATAAAGCTTTGCAGGTGTACCTTTACCGCCGCGAGATGTGGGATAATGTAGATCTGAGTGATCCTCGCTTGATTCGTACTCCGGTGGTGTTCAACAAACTTAATCGGTACATTAAGGAACTCACTACGCAGCATCCGGATTCGATTATCGCTTCGGCGAAATACATTGTAGACAAGTCATTGCCTCATCAGGAGTACTTCAAGTTTTTTGCCAACTGGATTACGTTGCAATACGAGCCGACCAAGACCCAGTTGATGGATTCGGAAGCAGTATTTACCTACATGATCCAGAATTACTTCACCTACGAGCGGGCTTTCTGGTCTGATTCAGTTGAAGTGCACGGTCTGCAATTGCGGGCGTACGAAATGTCAAATAGTCTGGTGGGCAAAAAGGGCCCGAATGTGACGGCTCCCGGCCCGGATGGCAAAAATTATTCGATCTACGATATTGAGGCGCCCTATATCATTGTTTATATGTTTGATCCCAATTGTGATAACTGCAAAATTGAAACGCCGAAGCTGGCGCAATTTTATCGTGAATGGAAAAATAAGGGTGTAGAAGTGTATGCTATTGCGCTGAATACTGACCATGAGGAATGGACGGCTTATATCAATAAGAATGGGCTGAACTGGATCAATGTTTTTGATCCATCGAGCCGATCGATCTATGCCACTTATTTTGTAGACCATACACCAGAACTATACGTGCTCAATCCGGAGCGTACCATTATCGGGAAAAACCTGAAGGTGGATCAGATCACGACCATTATGAACCGGGATAAAGAAAACCGGTAGGCCAATGAATTTAGCTTTAAAAATAGCGCGGCGATACCTGTTTGCCAAAAAGTCGACCAATGCCATTAACCTGATTACCGGCATTGCGGTTTTTGGGGTCGCAGTAGGTACCGCAGCGCTTGTACTGGTTTTATCTGTTTTTAATGGATTTGAAGATTTGATCACCAATATGTACAGCGCCTTTAATCCGGATGTGAAGGTGACGGCCATTAAAGGTAAAACCTTTGAGGTAGATTCAGTGAAAATTCAGGAACTGTACCAGATTGAAGGAGTGGCGGTCGTTTCCCAGTCACTGGAGGAGGTCGCCTATTTTGAGTATAAAGACAATCAGGACATCGGAATTGTCAAAGGGGTCGACGACCTTTATAATAAGGTCACTGGCATTGATTCCACGGTTAGGGAAGGATTTTATAAGTTGCACGAAGGCAATCGGAATATGGCTGTGCTGGGATTGGGTATGCGTGATAAACTGGGAGTCAATATAGATGATAAGCTCGCTACGTTGAGTGTCTATATGCCCAAGCGCAAACGGACCTCTGTCTTCCAACAGCAGTTTAACAAACAATTCATCTATCCTGCCGGGACTTTTGTCATCCAAACCGAATACAACAACCAGTATATACTCACCTCCCTGGACTTTGCTCGTCGGCTGCTCGATCACCGGGAGGAAGTCAGTGCGCTTGAAATCAAGTTGGAAACGGGCTACGACGTACCAGCCACGCTGGAGGCCATTGGTGCGGTTATGGGCGAAAGCTTCGCGGTTAAAAATCGCTATCAGCAGCAAGAGTCCTTCCTGAAGTTGATGAAGATGGAGAAATGGCTCAGCTACGCTATTGTGGGGTTGATGATGCTGATGATTTCTTTTAATATGATAGGAGCCCTGTGGATGATTGTGCTGGAGAAGAAAGAAGACATCGCCATCCTCAAGTCGATGGGGGCTACCAAAGGGCTGATCCGGAGGGTCTTTTTGGGCGAAGGCCTGTTGCTCAGTTTACTGGGCATTGTCATCGGGTTTGTGCTAGCCTTGGCAATTTACACGCTACAGAAAAATGTAGGCATTGTATCGGTACCGGGCGAATTTATCATTGATGCCTATCCGATCAGCATTCGATTGTTTGATTTTATCATCGTTGCCCTGACCGTACTGGGCATTGGCTGGTTGGCTTCACTGGCTCCGGCATTGCGAGCCGAGCGGGTGCCGGCAATGATCAAGGAAGAATAGTTTTTTATATTTGCACTTATTTTTTAGTGATGTATTGATTATGGGAGAGACTGATGAAAATTGGGAATTGAATTTTGAATGGCTACGCATTCGCCATTTGGTCAAAGATCGCTTTGGCAAAGACACCCTTCCCGATCTGAATGCCATCCTTTTTCTCATCGGTATTCAGGAGTTGGGACGCTGGCAGAAGGAATTTTCCAAGGAGGAGAAGCAGGACTTGATGCACATTGCGGTATGCCGCCTGCTGAGTTATGAAGGATACTACGAGTTCCAGGGCCGAGATGCGGATGGTTGGCCACATTTCACAATGATTAAGCCATTTACCGTCAAGGGGGTGCAAGGCCAGGAACGCGTGTTGAAAGAAAATGTCATCCGTTATTTTGGGGAGTTGGAAAAAGAAGTTGGTAATCTGGAGGATAATAATGGATCGTAATGGTATGAAACTAGTAAAAGTAACGAATCGTATATGAAACAATTGCTGTATTTGCTGGTAATGGGGGCGTTATTCAGCTCCTGCCAACCTAAAGATGACCACACCTACGCCGAGATTGAAACGGACTTTGGTACCATGAAGGTAATGTTGTACAACACAACACCCAAGCACCGCGATAATTTCATCAAATTGGCCAAAGAGGGCTTTTATGACGGCCTGCTGTTTCACCGCGTAATGGATGGTTTTATGATTCAGGGCGGTGATCCGGATTCCAAAGATGCGGCTCCCGGTCAGATGTTGGGACAGGGCGGTCCGGGCTATCAAATCGAGGCAGAGATCGGCTCGCCGCACTTTAAAGGAACATTGGCTGCAGCCAGAACTCAAAACCCGCAGAAGCTATCCTCCGGATCACAGTTTTACCTGGTACAAGGACAGCCCCTGGACGATGCCTACCTCGATAATATTGAGCGTCAAAAAAATATTAAATACAACGAGCAGCAACGCCAGATGTATAAAGAGGTGGGCGGCACCCCATTTCTCGACAATGACTATACCGTATTTGGTGAAATTGTGGAAGGAATGGAAGTGATTGATCAAATTGCCAAGGTACAAACAGATGGCAACAACCGTCCTTTGGAAGATGTGCGCATGAAGGTGCGGATTATGGATTGAAGCAAGTGAAAAAAATGAACAAGAACGCAATTTTTTGGGGAGTAATGGTGTGCTTTTTGGCTTCCTGCTCCCGTCCCGTAGCCAATTTTTCCTACCAGGGAGATACAAAAGCTCCCGCCAGGATCAAATTTGAAAATTCCTCCGAGAAGGCGGATACTTACGAGTGGAACTTTGGGGATGGCACCATCTCCACCGAGGAGGAGCCTACACACCGCTACCTGAGTTCAGGTAATTACACGGTGACACTGAAGGCCACTAATCAAAAGAATAAGAGCAAGACAACGGCAGAAAAGGTGACCATTGAATCGCCAAAGCAGTGTCTGGTTTTGTTGGAGACCGACTATGGTGATATGATCATCGAGCTGTTTGATGCTACGCCCAAACACCAGGATAACTTTATCAAGCTGGTTGAACAGGGCTTTTTCGACAGCCTGCTGTTTCATCGGGTCATCAATGGCTTCATGATACAAGGGGGGGATCCCAACTCAAAGGGTGCCAAGCCTGGTCAGCCACTGGGTTCTGGTGGACCGGGATATACGGTTCCCGCCGAATTTGTTGATAGTCTGGTGCACATCAAGGGCATGTTGGCAGCAGCCCGTACCGGCGATAATGTCAACCCTAAGAAGAATTCGTCAGGCTCGCAGTTTTATATTGTTCAGGGCCGTAAGCTCAGTGCTACCGACCTGGATCGCACCGAAGCGATGAAGGGCTTTCGCTACACTACGGAGCAAAGGGAAGCCTATATGTCACTGGGCGGCACGCCTCAGTTGGATCGGGAATACACCGTTTTTGGAAGGGTCATCGAAGGCCTGGAGGTCATCGATGCCATCGCACAGCAACCCACCGGACAATACGATCGTCCCCGGGAAGATATTCGAATGAAAATGACCGTGATCAGATAATCAGCACTAAACAAAACGAAAGTTGACATGAATGATAAGCATATTCTTGGCATAGACGTGGGCGCCTCCGGAATCAAGGGTGGAATTGTCGATCTGGAAAAAGGAGAGTTGCTCGCCGAACGACTACGCCTGGAAACACCGATTCCCGCTACGCCTAAAAACATGGCAAAGACCTTTGCGGAACTGGTGAAAATGCACGACTGGAAAGGACCGGTGGGTTGTGGATTTCCCTCCATCGTTCACCACGGTGTAGCGCATTCAGCTGCCAATATTGATAAAAAGTGGAAAGGGGTTAACATTGAGAAAGTTTTGTCCAAAGCCAGTAAATGTCCCGTGACGGTGGTCAATGATGCCGATGCCGCCGGTTTGGCGGTGATGCGCTATGGCCTGGGCAAGGACAAAGAAGGCACGGTACTCATTCTCACCATTGGTTCGGGAATTGGTTCGGCGCTGTTTATCGATGGAACCCTGGTACCCAATACTGAATTTGGCCACATCACCTTCAAAAAGAAGATTGCTGAACATTACGTTTCAAACAATGCCCGCAAACAGGAAAATCTCGAATGGGATGAATGGGGGAAGCGCTTCAACCAATACCTCAAGCACATTGGTCGTATCTTATCGCCTGATTGTGTGATTTTGAGTGGAGGGGGAAGTAAGAAGTTTGAATTCTACGAACAATACCTGAAAGTGAAATTCCCCGTGATGCCATCACAGATGCTCAATGATGCTGGTACGGTGGGGGCGGCGCTATACGCCTGGGAAAAAATGCACAAGGTTAAGGTTCTTTAGATAATAGCGAACTACTCCATGTCTTCATTGAAGTCAGCAATGGTTGAAGTGATCAGCGGATCATTTTCCAACTCCGGAACCAATTGAAACAAGATGGAGTGTGCTGCGTAGTCTTCTTCCAGGGCGTCAACCAACCAGTATGCGGCTTCCTGCCGCCGACCCAGGTAAAATAAACAGGCAATGCGGGCAAAAGCCAGCTCACCATCCACAGCATACTCAGTTGCCTCTTCCAGCAGTTCCAATGCTGCTTCCCCGCGTCCGGTTTCCCAAAGAAAGGCAGCGTGATTGATCCAAAAAAGGCTATTTTCCGGTGCAATTTCGTTGGCACGCTGAAAACAAGGTAATGCCTTTTCGTATTCTTTCAACTCGTAATAAGTTACCGCCAAAGCTTCGTAATATTCTTCCTGCCGATCTTCAATCTGTACTGCTTTATGGAAGTAGCGCAAGGCCTCTTTCCAGCGTTCGGCATGGGCATAGCACTGTCCCAGGTGGAAATAAACCTCGTCATTGAGTGGATCGAGGCGATTGGCCTGGCGGTAAAAGCTCAGGGCTTTAGCATGATTGCCATTTTGCTGGTGGCACTGGCCTATGCGTAGCAGCAAGTCGCCATCCGGATCAAAGTGGTCCTGTAATTCGTGATAGTATTTCAGCGCCTTGTCGTATTGCTTGGTTTCAAAGCATAGGTCGGCGCAGTCGCGATAGGCGAACTCAAACTTTTCATCAATGACAAAGGCAAATTCGTAAGCATCGATGGCTTCTGCATAATTGCCAAGGTAAGAGTGAGCGTGTCCCAGATTGTACCAGGCCAGAGAAGAGTAGGGGTGCTGGTCAATGATTTCCTCGTGCAGCTTGATGCTGGCTTCGTAGTTGCGCGATAGCTCAACAGATAACCACAAGCGCTCCAATGCTACGTCATTCCTTGGGTTTTCACGGAGGCAGGCCCGGAGGGCAAAAAACATCAATTCAAAGTTTTCCTGGTATTCGTGAATGAGGGCCTCAACCATGTAGATTTCGCTGAGGGCCTCCTTATTGACATCCGGTTTGAGCTGTTGCAACAGTGCAAGTGCCTCTTCTCCCTGGCCGTTATAGGTCATCGCCTCGGCACGTAGTAACGTAACCTCCAACTCGGCTGGAGCAATGGCATTAGCCTGATCCAGCGTATACAAAGCCTGATCTACTCTACCGGTGTCGATTAACAGAGTGGCTTTACGCAAGTAAAAATCTACTGAATAATTATGACTGGAAATGGCCTGTTCGGCTACATCAAGCGCTTTGTGGAATTGTTCTTCCTTTTCGTAATAATCGATCAGCTGCCGATAGTCCTCTTCGTCAAGAAAAATGGCCAGGCCAAGTTTTGTGCTGTTTTCGTATTCCGTAACCAGGTTAAAAATGCCTTCGTAGTTGTTGTGCATAAATCACATAGGGATTATTGAAAGTAAGTGTGTAGTAGCTTCGTCTCTGATCATTGTGGCAATCCAATGTTTGTCCGCCATGTTCAGAAACGCTAGTTCAACCTGTTGATATACGCCATTCTTGGAAATCCTTATTGATCCCCAGTTTTTTGCGTGTATTTAAGATAAAATAAAGAAAAATAACGCAAAGAAGCTACTGACATTTAGTCTGGAAACAGAAAATAATGTGCAACGGTAGGTTTTAGGAAGGAAATGGACATATTTTGTAAAACCTTATGTATGAATACTTTATGACTAATATTTATTATAAAAAATATGATGTGTTACTTTGTCGATCCCATCAAACCCTCATCGGCAAAGCTGAAATAGCCCATTTCTGATACAATGAGGTGATCCAACACAAAGATATCCAGTGTTTTGCCTGCTGTAATCAACTTTTTTGTCAATTCCTGGTCGGCGGGGCTGGGCTGTAAATTTCCGCTAGGGTGATTGTGACAAAGGATGATTGAGCTGGCTCTGCCCTCGATGGCTTTGTGAAAGATGATTTTGGCGTCAACCACCGTCCCGGAAATGCCGCCAATGCTAACCTGCTCACGGGAGGTCACCCGGTTGTTGCGATTGAGCAAAAGTATCCAGAATTCTTCGTGCGGCAAGTCGACCAGATACGGGGCGATGATATTGAAGGCATCGCGGCTACAGGAGATTTGCGGCTTTTGTCGAATGTTGGACTGCTGCCGCCGCCGCCCCAATTCCATTGCAGCAATGATTGTAATGGCTTTTGCTTCTCCCACACCTTTGAAGCGCATCAGCTCCGCTAGTGAGGATTTTCCAAGATCCTGCAAATCGTTTTCCACCGATTGTAAGATGCGCTTGGCCAGACCCACCGCAGTTTCCTGATGAGAACCCGATCCCAGCAGGATGGCGAGCAGTTCGGCATCGGAAAGGCTGTGCCGACCTTTGGTCAGTAATTTTTCCCGTGGGCGATCTTCTTCTGCCCAGGATTTAATGGTTAAGTTGACTTTGGGATAGCTTTTGAGAGCGGTTTGGTTATTTTGCATGGTATAAAGGTTTCTATAGTATTTGACGCCGGAAGGAGAAAAATTCCATAACTTTCGCAAAGTTTTTTTGAAAAAAATCAAAAATGCCGGATTATACCTTTAAAGGTGGAGAGCGACTGAAGAGCCGCAAATTGATCGGGGAGTTGTTTGAAAAAGGGCAATCTTTCGGACAGTATCCCCTGCGGTTGGTGTGGATTGAAACCGATAATCCGCGCAGTGAATTTCCGGTGCAGATGGCCATCAGTGTACCCAAGCGCCGGTTTAAGCACGCAGTAACCCGAAATCTGCTCAAACGCCGCATTCGGGAAGCATATCGCTTGCGCAAACACCGCCTGTACCGCACAATGGACGGGCACCAGCACCAATGGGCACTGATGATCATTTACACGGGTAAGGAACCGCTACCTTCAGCCGAGATCGCTACGGCAATGGATCGGATGCTGGGGCGATTTATCAAAAAATGGAAAACTCAGCGGCAAACCAACCCACCATTGTGAAATTGCCTCTTTGCAATAAAGAAATGGTTCTTTGACAAACCTCGTGAGTCTGAGTCAATCAAAAAGGTAAACCAGCGCTTCCTATGGGCGCTTCTGATTCACCTTTTAGCTTGACCACGAAATTTGTCAAAGAACGAAAAAAAAACAACTTATGCGCCTGATCACTTTACTATTAGTATTTGCTTTCTTCATCCCTTCACCAGTACCGGGACAGAAAATTCTACAAATTGAAACCTATGGCAAGGCCAAGACCAAAAAAATCTTCATTGGCGAAGAAATTGACTACCTATTGAAGGAAACGGATGTTTGGCACAATGCCGTCATTGAAGACCTCCGCGTGGACCGCAATCTGATTGTGCTTGGTGATCGCTACGTGCCGATGGAGGAAATTGCCGCATTTCGCCAACCGCATGGCTGGTCGCGCCCTATTGGCCGGCAACTGATGTTCTTTGGCGTTACCTGGTCGGGATATGCACTCATCGGAAAGTGGACGGACGGACGGCCCGAAACCAACTACGGTTGGGGTGATGCTATGGTGACGGCCTCCGCTGGATTGGTCGGTTTTTTGCTGCCCAAAATATTTCGGTACAAAACCACCAAATTTGGAAAGCGGAAGCGCCTTCGAATGATTGATGTTACCTTTTAGTGGGCAGACTCAACCGTGTAGCCCTCACTTCTTAGCAAGGCGATAACGCCTTCCTGCCCACCGAGGTGGCCGGCTCCTACGGCAAAGAATACCGGACCTTCCGCCATCATCTTTTGCATGACGGGAATCCAGTTGCGATTGCGACTCAAAAGGAGCAGTTCTTCGTATTTGCCAATGCCACCGCTGTCGTCTTTCATGATGTCCTGCATGGCCTGAATGTCCTGATTTTTGTACATTTCGACCATCTGGTCCAGTTGCTGCGATTCCTGTTCATTGCCACCTTTGATGCTTTCCATCAGCATTTGAGCCTGTACTTTGTAGGGAATGCTGTCAAAAAGGCTCATCTGAAATTCGGCCGTTTCCAGTCCTCCCATCACTTTTTCCTGTTGCTGGGCCAGTTGCATCAGCTCCATCTCATAACTTACCATGCCGCTGCTGTCGGTCGCTGGCTCAAAATTCATCATTTGTTCGGGATCGAGCATGGAGAGAAACATGGGCTTAACCTTTTCCAACATAGTCATTGGCAGTGGCAGGGCACTATTGGCAAAGTGATCGGCCACCTGATCGTACTCTTCTTCGGTAAGGAGGTCTCTTAGGGTGGTGTCACCGTTCATCATGATCTTCATCAATAGTGGTAACATGGCCATGGGGTTGGACATGTCTTCCATATTGATCTCAAAGACCACACTATTGGATTTATTCAGCGATTGTGTGGTGGCGTCCGTCAGGAAAAAATCCTGGCGGTCAATCATGTGAATGGTGCCGTACAGATACGAAGGCTCTGAAAGGCCATTGCCACTAATTTCCCAAAGTAGAGATTTCTCGGTTGGCGCCAGGTTGCCTTCGGCGGGCTGTGCTTGCAGTGCCGTCCAATTGGCAATGAATAAGGCGATAAATATTAAAATGCGATGCTTCATAATGCTTAAAACGCTTGTTCGGTCAAATTATTGAAATAAACACTTTTTGGGCAATAGGGTTGACTAAAACTTTATACTTTGGTTCTCGTTTTTTCCCATGCCCAGGCGCTGCTCATAATTTCACCAATGCTGTATTTGGCGTGCCAGCCCAATTTGTCGGATGCATATTCATTATTGGCATAAATGGCTTCTACATCACCCGGACGCCGTGGCCCAATGCGGTAGTTGAGTGGTTGGTTGGTTTCCTTGATAAAGGCTTCAATAGCTTCCAGCACGCTCACCCCTTCACCAATCCCGAGATTGAAAATTTCCAGGTTGCTTTCATTTTTTTGCTCCAGCAAATACTGTAAGGCTTTGGTGTGGGCATTGGCCAGATCCATGATGTGAATATAATCGCGAATACAGCTGCCGTCGCGGGTGCTGTAATCATTGCCAAAGACGACCACTTCCTCCCGTTTGCCAATGGCAGTTTCTGTAATTACCGGTACCAGATTGGAAGCAGGATTACTTGGTGCTTCGCCGAGCAATGCACTGGGGTGTGCACCCGCCGGATTGAAATACCGCAGTAATACCGACTGATGCTCCGGGTGGATTTTTGCAAAATCGCTGATGATGTCTTCTCCCATTTGCTTGGTGCGGGCGTAGGGCGATTCGGCTTCCTTCCGGGGCGTCGTCTCGGTAACGGGCAGCTCATCGGCATTGCCGTAGACCGAGCAAGAGGAGGAAAAGATCAGGTTTTTTACCCCAAATTGCTGCATACAACCGAGAATGTTGAGCAATCCGTTGAGGTTGTTGCGATAGTAGCGCAGGGGTTGCTCCACCGATTCGCCTACGGCCTTCAGGGCGGCAAAGTGGATGATGCCCGAAAGGTCTGGATTTTCTTGGAAGACTCTGGTTAATGCATCCAAATCGCAGAGGTCGATGGGATAGTTTTTTACGGTTATCCCGGTAATGGCTTTAATTCCCTCCAGGCTTTCGACACTGGAATTAATCAGGTTGTCTACAGAAATGACGGTGAAGCCATTGTCTATCAGATCTACGATGGTATGACTACCAATGTATCCACAGCCACCCGTGACGAGTATTTTTTTCATAACGGTTCTTTTTCAGCTGACAAATATCCCTAAAACCTCCTTGTTGACCAACTTCTTTAGAAAATCAACGCGATTTTCCATTCAACGCGTTTATCTTTGTGACCTTTTTAATAAAGAAGTGGTAAAGAGATGAATAAAACTGAAATGGCAAAAGCCGTGGCGGAAATTGCGCGAAAAGCCGGTGCTGCCATCATGAAAATATATGGGGAGGAGGATTTTCAGGTAGAGCTAAAAGCGGATGAATCACCCCTCACGATCGCCGATAAAACGGCCAATGATATCATCTGTGACGGATTGGTAGAGCTGGCGCCCAATGTGCCCATTATTTCCGAAGAAAATAAGACAATTCCCTACGAAGAAAGGCGCAACTACGGCATCAACTGGCTGGTTGATCCGCTGGATGGCACCAAGGAATTTATTAAGCGCAATGGAGAATTTACGGTCAATATCGCCCTGATTCAGGGAGGCAAACCGGTACTGGGAGCGGTCTATGCTCCTTGTCTGGAAGAAATGTATTGGGCTGTCAAAGGCGAAGGGGCCTGGATGGAAAAGGAGGGAAAGACTCAACAGTTGCACGCTGCCAGGTTTACGATGCAGGATACAGGTTTGAAAGTGGTTTGCAGCCGTTCACACCTCAATGAGGGTACGCAGGCCTTCATCGATCAGCTGAAAGAACCGGAAAAAGTATCGCAGGGAAGTTCGCTGAAATTTTTGGTTCTGGCCAAAGGTGAAGCACATCTCTATCCAAGGCTGGCGCCCACGATGGAGTGGGATACCGGTGCCGCACAAATGGTACTGGAAGAAGCCGGTGGAAAAGTCATCAGCGAAGCAACCAAACAACCGCTAGCTTATAACAAGGAGAACCTATTGAACCCGCATTTCATCGCCTACGGGCAGGTGGCTGAAGCGCAGTAGGTTTTTAGGCTTTGGGGTTTAGGTTTTAGGAAGTTCTCGCTTGGGAGATGTTTGCAACCGCTTGGGAGATGTTTGCAACATCGACCACCTCAATACTTTAAACATCTACACACTACACTCTAAACTAAAAAAAATGACTTTCAACATAAAAAGAATTCTAATCGTGCTGGCCATCATTGCGGTGAATGTTGCACTGGATCAGTGGACCAAGCACCTGGCGGTTTTGCACCTCAAGCACCACGCCGATATCAACTACCTCAATGGTATGTTTAAATTCACCTTTGCGGAAAATACCGGTGCATTTCTCAGCCTGGGAGCCAATTCTTCGGAAGGAATTCGTATGATTGCCCTAAAGGCTTTACCCCTGCTGTTGCTGATTGGTTTGTTTTTTTATGTCCTGTTTTCCAATACCTTAAACCGCTGGCAAATCATTGCCTTTAGCTTTGTACTGGGCGGCGGGCTTAGCAATATCTATGATCGGTTGCTCTACCACAAGGTTGTTGATTTTATGAATATCGGCATTGGTGATTTGCGCAGTGGCATTTTCAATACCGCTGATATGTCGATCATGGCGGGATTGTTTATTCTCATCCCGTATATGTTCAAATCCGAGAAAAAGCAGAATCCGGAGGTAGAGACTGAGGAAAATGAAGCGGTTTAATACTCCGTTGATCCCGTTTTTTTGAGAATTTCCACCTGAAAGACCAAAATCTTATTGGGTGGAACCAAAAAGCCGCCTTTACCATCCGGAAATCCTTCTTTGCCGTAAGCCAGATTGGAAGGTGCGTAGATTTCGATCGCGCCGCCGGGTTTGGCCAGCTGTAGCCCGTCATTCCAGGCAGGAATCATATTGCCGATGTAAAATTCCAGCGGTTCTCCTCGGTTGTAGGAAGAGTCAAACTCCTTTCCATCCAGAAACATGCCTTTGTAGTGCACTTGCAGGCGGTCGCCCCATTGCAGTGTTTCGCCTTCACCTTCCCGGAGGATACGGTAGAAAAAGCCGGTGGAGGAGGGGTGGATGTTTAGCTTATTTTCAATCGCCGTATTGATGATGGTATTACGGTCCTTTTCGGCGAGGGTCTGGGGTTCCGCGGTCAGACCGGGAGCAAGTCTGGCAATTAGCTCTTCTTCACTAACAGTCTCTCCTGCGCCAAAAGTTGGCTCGGCAACCGGGTGCCGTTGCTCAGATGGTGCTTCCTGACAGGAAAATAACAAAAAGCAAAAGCTGAAGTAAATGAGACTTTTCATGCTGCGATTCTTTTTGAGATTATGCTTGGAGGTCAAAACTTGAACTAGAAACCTAGTCTGACTGGCATCTTTAGGAAACAATTGAACCTCTTGCAAAGCTAAGGTGTTTTCGAATAAAATAAACAACATGAGTAAAACAAGTTTCAAATCACTGATCAACTCGGAAAAGCCCGTTGTTATTGATTTTTATGCCGACTGGTGTGGACCATGTAAGGTTTTTTCTCCCATCCTTCAGGAATTGAAAACGGAATTGGGTGAGGCGGTGCAGATCGTGAAAATCGATGTTGACAAAAACCAGGAGCTTTCTGGGAAATTAGGGGTGCAAAGCATTCCAACCGTAATGATTTTTCAGCATGGAGAATTGAAGTGGAGTGCCTCCGGAGTACAGACTTTACCTACCCTGAAACAACAGCTGGCCCAACTGGCGTAAGCCATCACAGATAGTGGCGGAGTACCTTTGTTGATCCACAACGGATCACAATGTTATTTACTAATTATGCCAATCTGTTTGTACTATACATATTTTACTATATTTGCCCTTCAAGATGCTCTAGGCAAATATGATTCAGCAACTTACACCATTTACCATACTGGGGATTATCGTCCTTTATTTCCTGGTCTTGATTGGTATATCTTACCTCACAGGAAAAAAGGCTGATAACGAAAGTTTCTTCATCGGAAATCGACAATCCCCGTGGATTGTGGTGGCTATCGGGATGATTGGGGCCTCCTTATCGGGAGTAACTTTTATTTCTATTCCTGGGCAGGTAGGTGGAGAAGGCGTTAATCAGTCGTTTGCCTATCTGCAAATGGTGTTCGGGTACTTGCTTGGCTATGCCGTCATTGCACTGGTACTTATGCCGCTGTATTACCGGCTGAGGCTAACTTCCATCTACGGTTTTCTGGAGCAACGCCTTGGATTCAGTGCCTACAAAATGGGGGCGGCTTACTTCCTCCTGTCGCGTAGTATCGGCGCCGCTTTTCGACTCTATCTCATTGCCATTGTGCTCAATAAATTTGTAATGGAACCGCTGGGGGTACCATTTTGGGGAACGGTACTGGCTACCATTGCGCTGATTTGGGTGTATACCTTCAAAGGCGGCATCAAAACCATCGTATGGACGGATACATTGCAAACGGTATGTATGCTGACGGCGGTGACCTTAACAATCATTTCCATTGGCAATGCCCTGGAGACGAACCTGGGCGGTATTGTGGAAATGGTAAGCCAGAGCGAATATTCGAAGGTATTTCACTTTAGCGGTGGCTGGAGTGACCCTAATAACTTTTTTAAGCAATTTATCAGCGGTGCCCTCATCACCATTGTGATGACCGGACTGGACCAGGATATGATGCAGAAAAACCTGAGCTGCCGCAGTATTGGCGATGCTCAGAAAAACATGTTCACCTTCAGTATCATTTTGGTGTTTGCCAACCTCTTGTTTTTGAGCCTGGGAGCGCTGCTATACATCTATGCCTCTACCTTTGGCCTGGAAATTCCTGCTGCTACCGATGAGCTGTATCCCATGATTGCGCTTCAGCATTTGTCGCCGGTAGTGGGTATTATTTTCATTCTGGGACTAATTGCAGCGGCGTATTCATCGGCTGACTCCGCGCTAACCGCGTTGACAACTTCTTTCTGTGTTGATTTCCTGGATTTTGAAAAAGAAGAACGCACCGAGGCGGAGAAGGAACGCATTCGCCTGCGGGTACACATCGGGTTTTCACTGATCCTGTTTGTGCTCATCCTGCTTTTCCGGTTGCTCAATAATGAGGCAGTAATCAACCAACTGTTTAAAGCAGCAGGCTATACCTACGGTCCATTGCTGGGCCTCTTCTGTTTTGGAATGTTTACCAACCTGAAAGTTCGGGAATACCTGGATTTGTCGAACTACCAAATTACCAACTGGGTGCCAGCAGCTTTCCAAAAGGTCAATCTGGTGGCGCTGATCTGTATACTTTCGCCAATTTTGTCGTTTATAGTAGATACCTACTCTTCAGAAGTCCTGTACGGATTTGAGTTTGGTTTTCTCATTATTGCCCTCAACGGGTTGCTGACTTTTGTTGGTTTATTGTGGATTTCTTACCGCGATTATGACCAGGAATTGGAGGCTTATCATCCTGCCGAAACCGAGTGATAACAACTAAATTTACCTGATCTTAATTCGTTTTTGAACACGATAAACTCAAGCCATTTAAGCCGTATGCATTGGGAAAAAGATGCCCATTGTAGACTTTTTTTTACCTTTGGCTTCTAATTTGCCGAAAGGCTAAAACAGACCAACAAAATAGTTATGTCTAAAATAAATGCAGCTATTACCGGTATCAACGCCTACGTGCCCGATTATGTCCTGACCAATAAGGAACTGGAAACAATGGTAGAGACCTCTGATGAGTGGATAACGACCAGAACAGGCATCAAGGAGCGCCATATTTTAAAGGGAGAAGATCAGGGCACTTCCGTATTGGGAATTGAGGCGGTGAATGGCTTATTGGCCAAAACCAACACCGATCCTTCTGAGGTTGAGTTGTTGATTTGCGCAACGGTGACACCCGATATGCAATTTCCTGATACGGCCAACCTGATTGCAGCAGCTACCGGGATCAAAAATGCCTTTTGCTTTGATATCAATGCAGCGTGTTCAGGCTTTTTATATGCTTTGACCACGGGCTGTCAGTTTATTGAATCTGGTAACTATAAAAAGGTGATTGTGGTGGGCGCCGACAAGATGTCTTCCATTATAGACTATACCGATCGTACCACTTGTGTCATCTTTGGTGATGGTGGAGGGGCTGTACTTTTGGAACCTTCTACCGATGACAACGGTGTGATCGACTCTTTGCACCAAAGTGACGGCGATGGTGCCCAGTATTTGCACATGAAGGCTGGTGGCTCCAGAAGACCCGCTACGGCGGAAACGGTGGCTGCCCGCGAGCACTTTGTGTACCAAAATGGTCGGCCGGTATTTAAGGCTGCTGTGGCTGGTATGACGGATGTGGTAAAGCGCGTGATGGAACGCAATAACCTGACCAATGACGACATACGTTGGCTGGTGCCTCATCAAGCGAATATGCGGATTATTGAAACAGTATCGCGGATGGCTGACTTTCCAATGGAAAGAGTGATGGTCAATATTCATAAATATGGAAATACTACTGCCGGTACCATTCCACTGTGTTTATGGGACTACGAAGATCAAATCAAAAAAGGAGACAATCTGATTTTGACCGCTTTTGGTGGCGGATTTACCTGGGGAGCGATTTACCTCAAGTGGGCCATCTAAGCAGGTGGGGGAATTATTTCCAAGGCATTTTGCTATCTTTGCAGGGCAAAATTAATTAGCAGTATTTTTAAACTAGAAAATCACAATGGCAAGTACGTCAGACATCCGTAATGGAATGTGCATTGAGATGAATAACGATACCTATGTGGTGGTTGAGTTTCAGCACGTTAAACCAGGAAAAGGAGCTGCCTTCGTTCGTACTAAAGTTAAGAGCCTGACTAGTGGTCGGGTACTGGAGACGAACATTCCCGCCGGACACAAAGTTAACGATGTACGGGTAGAGAGAAGAAAGTTTCAGTTTCTTTACAAAGATGAGCTTGGATATCATTTTATGAATTCCGAAACCTATGAGCAGACCTTCATTAAGGAAGAGATGATCGAAAATGCGCAGTTGCTCAAAGAAGGAACTGAGGTGGATATTCTCTTTCATGCTGAAAATGAGACAGCATTGACCCTGGAGATGCCTCAATATATTATACTTGAAGTAACTTACACCGAGCCAGGTGTGAAGGGCGATACCGCTACCAACACACTTAAGCCGGCTACTGTTGAAACTGAAGCTGAAGTTAGAGTACCTCTTTTTATTAATGCCGGTGACTTGATCAAGGTAGATACAAAAACTGGTGCTTACATGGAACGCGTAAAACAATAACCTATGACCTTTAAGGAAATTCAGGACCTAGTCAAACTACTCAGCAAGTCCGATCTTACTGAATTTAAAATGAAGGATGGGGACTTTGAGTTGTCAATTAGAACCAAACATTACGAAAAGACCAGAATTCAAGTGGCGCAGACACCCTCTGCTCCTCCAATGATGCCGGTAGCTCCTATGGCGACACCAACGCCAAGTGCACCTCCGGCGGCTCCCAAGGAAGCGGCACCGAAAGAAGCTGCTCCCGATGCCAAACCCAAAGAGGAAGATACCAGCAAATATCTGCAGATCAAATCGCCAATGGTGGGTACTTTCTATCGCTCATCCTCTCCCGAAAAACCTCCCTATGTAAAAGTTGGTGATCGCGTTGAAGCAAACAATGTGGTCTGCATCATTGAAGCCATGAAACTCTTTAACGAGGTAGAATCCGAAATTGCGGGTAAAATTGTTAAAGTCATGGTGGAAGATGCTCAACCTGTTGAGTATGACCAGGTTTTATTCCTCGTAGATCCTAATGGATAAGGCCAACTGACAATTGTAGTGGTTCAGGGGCATTCAATTGTTGACTGGCCCCGGTCAACCCCACCAAAATTATCAGTGACAAGATGACTTGTGGTCAATCCTAATTTATTGGAACTGCATTGCTGATCAATTGGAAAATTTATGTTTAAAAAAGTACTTATAGCCAACCGCGGTGAGATTGCACTGCGCATCATACGCACCTGCCGGGAAATGGGCATCAAGTCTGTTGCCGTCTATTCTACCGCTGATCGTGAAAGCTTGCACGTCCGTTTTGCCGACGAGGCGGTTTGTATCGGACCGGCTTCTTCGGCTGAATCTTACCTGAATGTGCCCAAAATCATGGCTGCGGTAGAAATTACCAACGCCGATGCTATTCATCCGGGGTATGGATTCCTTTCGGAAAATGCTGATTTTGCGGAAGTGTGTGCTGAGTATGGTATCAAATTTATTGGCCCTACGCCGGAGCAGATCCGGAAGATGGGAGATAAGATTACCGCCAAGGAAACTATGATTGCAGCCGGTGTTCCGGTGGTGCCAGGCTCTGAAGGCTTGATCAAGGATATCAAGCAAGCACAGAAAGTAGCCAATGAAATTGGTTATCCGGTGATCATGAAGGCCACTGCCGGTGGCGGCGGTAAAGGGATGCGCGTAGTATGGAACGATGAGGAGCTGGAACCCAACTGGAACAAGGCGCGCCAGGAGGCCAAAGCCAGTTTCGGCAACGATGGTATCTACATCGAAAAATTCATCGAAGAACCACGCCATATCGAATTTCAGATTGCCGGTGATCAGAAAGGAACCGTTGTGCACCTTTCGGAAAGAGATTGCTCAATTCAACGCCGTCACCAGAAATTGGTGGAGGAATGTCCTTCTCCTTTCATGACGCCGGAATTGAGGGAGCGCATGGGCGAAGCTGCCGTGAAAGCAGGAGAGTACATCAAATACGAAGGCGTGGGAACAGTAGAATTTCTGGTGGACAAACACCGCAATTTCTACTTCATGGAGATGAACACCCGTATTCAGGTGGAGCACCCGGTTACGGAAGAGGTCATCGACCACGATCTGATCAAAGAACAAATCAAGATTGCTTCGGGCGAATTGATCACCGGAGGTAATTACTATCCTACGGCACATGCCATCGAGTGTCGGATCAATGCGGAAGATCCATTCAACGGCTTCCGGCCAAGTCCGGGGCTGATAAAGTCTTTCCACAGCTCGAAAGGCCACGGAGTGCGGGTAGATACTCACGTTTATGCCGGCTATACTATCCCGCCATACTACGATTCGATGATCGCCAAGCTCATCTGTCGGGCTCGGACCCGTGAAGAGTGCATTACCAAGATGGAAAGAGCACTGGACGAGTTTATCATTGAAGGCGTAAAGACTACCGTACCCTTCCATCAGCGACTGATGAAGGACGAGAATTTCCGTAAGGGTAATTTTCACACCGGCTTTTTGAACGATTTTAATCTGGAAGAGTAGTTATCAATAAAACCTTCCAATGCAGAGTAGCTTTTGGCGACTGATGGGGTATATGCGCAACTACAAGCTGTACATCAGCTTGAATGTTGTAAGCAATATCCTCACGGCAGTCTTTACGGTGTTGAGTATCCCGCTTTTTGTTCCATTTCTGGAAATATTGTTTGAGCGGACGGAGCTGGTACGAGAGGCTCCGCAGAGTGAATGGAGCCTGAGTACTGCCACGGAATGGTTTAATTATCAATTTAGTCAGCTTATTATTAATCAGGGCAAAGAGGCGGCATTAGTCTACGTTTGTATTGCGATTCTTACGACTTTCTTTTTTAAAAATATCTTTCGCTACTTTGCGCTTTTTTTTATGGCGCCGGTGCGCAATGGCATTATTCGTGATGTCAGGGGGCAGATTTTTGACAAGATGTTGGATCTGCCCCTTGCCTATTTTTCCGAAGAGCGCAAGGGAGATCTCATGTCGCGCATCACCTCCGATGTGCAGGAAGTAGAGCAAAGTATCCTCAATGTACTGGAAGCAGTTTTTCGCGAGCCACTCATCATCGCCGGTGCGCTGACTTTTATGATCTACGTCAGTCCGCAGCTCACCATTTTTGTCTTTGTACTCATGATTTTTACCGGGGTGGTCATCGGTGGTTTAGGGCGTACGCTCAAGCGTAGTTCCAGCCGGGTGCAGGAAAAACTGGGGAGCCTGGTCTCTATCGTGGAGGAAACATTGGGGGGCTTACGTATCATCAAAGGCTTTAATGCCGAAGGTTATCAGCGCAACAAATTTGATGAAGAAAATAATAGTTATCGTCGCCTGTTGACCCGCCTTCTGTGGCGACGCGACCTGGCCTCACCGCTTTCCGAGTTTTTGGGCATTGCCACAGTGGCCGTGCTGCTTTGGTTTGGCTCCCGCCTGGTCTTTAGCCGGGAAATGGATGCCGAAACCTTTCTGACGTTTATCTTCGCTTTTTATCAGGTGATCGACCCGGCCAAGTCGTTTTCCAAAGCCTTTAACCACATCCAAAAGGGTATCGCCGCCATGGTGCGGGTGGAGAGTATCCTCGATGCAGATATCAGTATCAAAGACGCTGATCAGCCCCGACCCCAGCCGGCTTTTGTGGATAAAATTGCCTTTGAAAATGTATCCTTTACTTATAAGGAGCAGGAAGGACCGGTGTTAAAAAATCTGAGCCTGGAAATTCCGAAGGGACAAGTTGTTGCCCTGGTCGGCGCTTCCGGAGCGGGCAAGTCAACACTGGTAGATTTATTGCCCCGCTTTTACGACCTGGAACATGGTGCTATCACCATCGATGGCACGGATATCCGGGATTTTAAACTCAAAGAGTTGCGGTCATTATTTGGAATTGTCTCTCAGGAGGCCATTCTTTTTAACGACAGTATTTACAATAATATCGTCTTTGGTCTGGAGCAGGCCACACCGTCGGCAGTAGAGCAGGCGGCTCGCATTGCCCATGCGCACGATTTTATCATGGCCACCGAAAACGGCTACCAAACCAATATTGGCGACCGGGGGGGCAAACTGAGCGGAGGACAACGCCAAAGGCTCACCATTGCCCGGGCTATTCTCAAAAATCCTCCGATTCTCATCCTGGATGAAGCCACTTCGGCCCTGGATTCTGAGTCCGAAAAGCTGGTACAGGCCGCATTGGAGGAGTTGATGAAAAACCGCACCGCCATTGTCATTGCCCACCGCTTATCGACTATTCAACACGCCAATGAAATTGTGGTGATGCGCGAAGGAAAGATCGTAGAGCGCGGCAGCCACCAGGCTTTGCTGGAGAGGGGAGGTGAATACAAGAAGCTGGTAGAATTGCAGGCCTTCTAGCCACTCACTTCGTTCAATTCCCGTTAATGTTTTCTGATCACTGGAAGTTTAGGCTTAAAAAGCCTAATTTTGAAGAATGATTTCAAGATAACCATCCTATGATATGAAGCAATCTATACTTCTCGTTTTTCTAGTATTGGGAATGATTGACCTGGCACGGGCACAGATCACAATTACCACCGATGACTTTCCCGTAGTTGGCGACACACTTTTTACCGCCGTTGATAATTTACCTGCCAATATTGACTTGCAACCCACCAATGGGGAGCACAGCTGGGATTTTTCCAGCCTGCAGGCACCATTTACGCGCCGCCGGGTAGTACGTGAAGCGAGTCAGGCGCCCGCTGCGGCTTTATTTCCCAACGCAGATGTAGTCATGGAGTCTGGCACTACTGGTGATGGTTATTATAATGTGAGTAATGGCCGCTTTGAGTTAGTCGGCTTCTTTGGAACCGATCCATTAGGACTTGGTTTTGAGGTGGCTACTCCTTTTAGCCCAGCTTATGTAGAACGCCGGGCACCGCTCAATTCTTTTGACGTCAATCAGATGGAATCGGCCCTGTTATTTGCGTTTAATCCGGATGATTTGCCCGTAGATATCTTTGATCAATTGCCGGTGACACCCGATTCTCTGCGCGTGAGGGTGGCCATTGATCGCTTGGATATAGTGAATGGATACGGCACCCTGACCATCCCCGGAGGGATTTACGACGTATTGCGCGAAAAGCGTACCGAAATCAGAGAAACCCGCATCGATGCAAAACTACCTTTTGTTGGGTGGAATGATATTACGGATATAGTGATCGAACTTGTCGATATGCCTGAATTGACGGATCAGCTGGGCCAGGATACCCTGATCACCTACCACTTTTTTAGTAATGAAGCCAAAGAACCCATTGCGGTGGTCACCGCCGATGCCGATGGTCAGAATGTCACTTCCGTAGAATATAAGGCCAATGATGTGGTGAGCAATGTGCAGGATCTGAGCCGACTAAAGCCAGGCGTCTATGCTATCCCCAATCCGGCTATTGTCAATGTACGCTTTGAGTTTTCCAATTTGCCGCAAGGCAAATACGACTTAAAGATTTACAATATCCTGGGCGTGGAAGTTTGGCGCAAGCGCTACGAGATCAACGGTAACTTCACCGAAAAAGTGGAGATATCCCAGCTGAACAAAGGCACTTACCTCTACAGCCTGAGTAATGAAAGGGGCAAAACGATCATGACTAAAAGATTGGTGGTAGTTAGACCTTAGCGCATATATTCCGGATTATTAATAAAGGTGCTATCTGTAAGACTTTCCAGGAAGTTGACCAAGTCCTGCTTTTCCGTTTCTGTAAGGTTGAGAGGCCGAATGTGCTCGCTTTTTAGCGGGTGATCAGTGCCGCCGCTGTTGTAATGTTCAATCACTGCTTCCAGTGAACCTAGTGAGCCATCGTGCATATAGGGAGCCGTGAGTGCTACATTGCGTAAGCTGGGTACTCGAAACTTTCCATCATCCTCGGGTAACAAAGTGACTCTTCTTCTGCCCTGGTCCTTGCTGTAATCCTCGTGTAGTCCATTATTCTCAAATTGATTGGTTGTAAGATTAAAACCCGAATGGCAATTGGTACAACCAGCCTTTTCGCTGCTGAATAATTCAAGTCCTCTAAGCTGACTTGGGGTCAGTGCACTATCTTGATTGTAATAAAGAAAGCGATCATAAGGTGCATCACTACTTACCAGCGTACGCTGAAAAGCACCCAACGCCCGGGTAATCACAAAAGGGTCGGCAGGACGACCGTAGGCATTCTGACACATTTGAGCATAGTCCGGGTGTCGATTTAGCCTCTCGGCGGCCTCTAGCAGGGTAAAGTCCATCTCATTTTCATCCTCTATCGGCACCGAGGCTTGCAAGTCGAGTTTGACTACTCCACCATCTCGGTTCACCTTTTGTAACCACGCCACATTGGCCAGGGAAGGTGCATTTCGAAAGCCCAGGCGATCTTCCACTCCAGGACTAATGGGAAGGTCATCAGCAAAGGCAAATTCTTGTTTATGGCAGGAATTGCACGACACTGTGGAATCTCGGGATAGGATGGGGTCATAAAAGAGCTTTTTGCCTAAAGCCACCCGTGCTTTTGTAAGGACATTATCGGCAGGGATCACCGGCTCTTCAAATGACTCTGGCCAGGAGATAGCATAATTTTCATCAATTGCTATTTCTGGCGTGCTATCCTGGCAGTAAGAAAAAAGTAGACCCACCAGCATGATGCCGGTGAGTCTGTTTATCGTTTTCATCACAAGCTTTTATTCTTTTACAGAAATTGCCGTGGACAGATTGCCCGCTACTTTTTGTGCAAGCGGCAGGTCATTCATGGTGTGTGTGTCCGTTTGTGTGCTCAGGTCAACTCCTTCAAAAAAATTGGCCAGATCGAATTCAAAGGTTAAGGTATTATCGCCGGGCTCCAGGTCATGGTGCAAGTCGTAGCTCACGGGAGTCAACAATGCATTTGTTCCCAGGTGGAATGCCAACGGGGTCTCAGGAGTCCCATCACCGTCTGTGTCCGTTACACCATCAATACGCAGAAACTTGTAGCCGGAGTTCCAGTTCCAGTGCATCGCTGGCATTTGCGCCGCCAAAGGGTCATCCGAAGCACGGGTGGTGAAATCAGTTTCCGTCTGACTGTTGGCATCGGCTTGTACCCCAATATCAAAGCTGGCCATATGGTAGTGACCGGGCTCAATATCTTTGAGTACAGATTGTGCACCAGAGCCGACTGACACCAAAAGGTGGGTGCCATCCGCGGTGAGTGCACTTCCAGTCTCTGGCATAATTTCGATTCCACTTACGTAAAACGCGGCTGTTTCGATATTAACGGTCACACCGTTGATCTGTATGTCGGTGCCGTATGCAAGAGCCTGGCCATCAACGGTAAACTCAAAGTTGAAATCCAAGTTGCTGGTTTTGGGCTCGTCCTCATCTTTACATCCGGAAAAGGCAAAAGTGAGGGCAGTAGCCAATAGGAATAGAGAGATTTTGCTCAATAATTTCATGGTCTGCAAGTTTAGAATAAGATTTTAAAATTAATGTTTTTTAAATAGAGTGAATTGTTAAATAAGCTAGTTTGTCAGGCACTATTCCAAGACAACAGGCACCGTTGATTCGTGGTGGTTATCGTCGTGATCAACAGCCGCTACAATGAGATCGTAAGTGCCTGCCGGCAATTGCGGAGCGGTGACCATCTGATCAATTTTCAAGACCTGTGTGTCGAGGTGTTCGTTCATGATCGTGACCTCAAAACCAAGGCTATCAGACCTTAACATGACGTAGACCTGATGAATTAGTTGGTTTTCGGCCAGATCGGCTTGTAGGTGAAAGTCTTTCCCTGCATTAATGATACTTCCCGTTTCGGGAGCAAAAATGTAAATGCTGGGGGCTTCTTCATCGAGTATCGGGCCGCCGTCCTTTGAACAGCTGCTCACAATTATTGCGAGTAGTAATATGGTGATAATGGGTTTCATTGTAACCAGGATTAAAAGTAAAGACTAAGATGTGTGGAAAATCTACTGCGAGCGTTGACCTGACCGGCCGACCACTCCTGCTCCAGCGGATGCAGGTAGCTGACTCCCCAGTTGAAGCGACCCATGTAAAATTCTACCCCGGCATTGGCCATTAACAAATGCCCTCCGGTATCGGTTTGCCAGTAACCGTATTGTACATCCCGGTCACCCCATTCGCCGTAAAGGCCTACATTGGGCATCCATTCCAGTGCTTTGTTGCCCTGGCGGTAAAACAGCGTAAGCATACCATTGAGGCGATGCCCAAAGCGGTAATCATCGGCATTGGTGGTGTTGTATTTGTAGGTCAGGTTTGTTTGAAGTCCTACTTTGCCCATCAAAGCGGTGTAATTGGCACTAGCCAGGAAATCCCAGCTGCCGGAGCCCAGTTGCCAGTTTGGGTTGACCTCTTCTTCGGCGTCGATGGCGCGAAAAGCACCGGTGGGTAATTTTACTCCGGCTCCGATCTCCAACTGATGGCGGATGGAGCCCACCAGGCTATCTGCGGTGTTGATGAGCCGATAATTGGCCATCAGGCTAATGTCGCCAAGACCGTTGAGGTTGATCCATTCGTTGAGCTGCTGCCGCCGGTGAAAGCCAACGGGCACCAGCCCCATCACAGACAGTCGATCCGTCAGATAAAACCTTCCCCGCAATTCCAGGGTATTAAAATACTCCCGCGATTCCGGGTGCAAAACATCATCGTGATCGAGATGGGTTTTAAATTGCTGATGCTGCCACCAAAGACCCAGGTAGTTCAGATTATTGTTGGGCAAAATACCCCAATAAACGGAGCCAATGCCGCAGCCGCAGGCATCACAGGCTTTGGAATAAGAGGAAATGGCAAGACTTAGGGTCAGAATCAGTAGACTTTTCTTCCACATTTTATTTGAATTTGCGTAGCAATGGGCATTTCACGAAAGTGAATCCGGGTGGTCGCTTTTGAAAACATAGCCGTACCCAATGCTCATTTGCCAATCGAATCAATGGCTTTGATTCCGTTGTGTACCAACATCAGTAGGTAATGGAAAACAAAGCATACAAAAGTTGGCCACGTCAGGTGACGGGACATCTTTTATCCAATTAGAAAAAATGTGGAACCCTTGGGCGGGTGGAAAACGGAGGTAATGGGTTGGTAAAAATAGGAATGCATGTAGGGGCTAATCAAGGGATTATTGTGTTTGGTTAAAGCCAGCTCAAAAGGCTTAAAGTCGGTGCAGAAAAGAGTCATCGCCGGTCGTTCTACCATAACAGTCGGTGCCGTTGACTTTTCTGATTGCTGTTCATTTTGCAGCTCTTCGCCCAGTACATCACTGATGTAACAGCGCCCGCTACAGAGCAGTTGCGGCTGTTCTTTATTAACACAAAAATTATCAATGATATAGTCTCTTTCCCATTGCAAATACCCGCTGAGCAGCGTCAGGTAAAAAACCTGAGCCAGAAAAAGGACCAGCAGGGATATGGAAAAGATTTTTTTCATACAGGCACAAAAGTAAGAGAATTTAGGGTGAGTTGGAATACTATGGTGACGAAAGTCATGCAATTTGCAGAAATCGGGTAAAATTACCTGTGAGGAAAGAGAGCGGTCATTGGCTCCGACCCCGGTAATTTATTTTCTTGTTTTACAAATACAAGTTTTGCACAAAAAAGGAAAGGGGTTATTTTTGAAAAAGATTGGTGTAATGCAAAACAAATGGCCGGTTTTGCGTTTATTCAAGTATGCGACTTTAAAAAGAGGAATCCAGACCTATGCCAACGACCATTACCCGCTATATTGATCAATATGAAGTGCCCAATGTACTAACACATGGGTTGGGAGCGCTATTGTGCCTGGTGGCGATTCCGTTTTTGCTCTGGCAGGCGGGGCCCAATGTAGAAGATCGGCAGCTTTTTGGCCTGTCGGTATTTGGAGGGTCGATGTTTTTGGTGTATTTATCTTCTACGCTTTATCACAGTGCACGCAATCCGAGGTTGAAGTACAACCTTCAGGTCCTGGATCACATTTCGATCTATTTTTTGATTGCGGGTACGCATACGCCATTTCTACTTTATTATCTTAATAATCCCACCGGTTGGTTTTATTTGGCCGTGCTTTGGGGCATGGTATTGGTGGGCACCCTCTACAAGCTTTTCTTCTTTGGCAAACTGCCCTGGTTTTCTCTGTTTTTCTACATTGGTATGGGGTGGATGGCCATTTTTACCATTCCACACATGCTCGACAATATGAGCTTTGATTGCCTTTGGTGGATCATTGCGGGAGGTGTTTCCTATTCGATTGGCGTTATTTTTTACCAATGGAGAAAATTGCGCTACAGCCATGCCATCTGGCACTTGTTTGTTATTGGCGGCAGTGCGGGGCATTACCTGGCAATGCTAGAGATGGTAGGGTGAGAGGCAATTAGTGACTCGTAAAGCAATAACGGGGACAATGTTGCAAATTGGAGCTTAAAGAAGCGTTAAACAATCTATAAGGAACAAACCACATCCAGGATTCTTTGTACTTTTGAAGTATGTTATCAAAACTGATTCACTTACAGCTGGCGATTTTGATTTTTGTCAGTTCCACGGGCGTGGTGCTGCGCAAGCACTATTGTCAGGATCAGTTGAAGAATACGACCTTTTTTGTTGAGCCGGAAAATTGCCACAGCAGTATGGCCAAAAGCTGCCCCATGCATGCGGCTAAACCGGCTTGTCCGCTCCATCAGTCTTCCAAAGAAGAAAAGAAAAAATGCTGTGATGATCAATCTCAATTCCTAAAGGTCGATCACGAGCAGCAATTTCAGTTTGATCAGCTTCAGCTAAAGAACATTATGCTGATCGCCGTTTTATTATCTACCCAAAACTGGGAACTGCCACGCATTGACCTACAACAAGTGGCCTATCTGCATTACAAACCACCTTTGCTGAACGAAGATCGCTCCATTCTCTTCCAAACCTTCCTTTGTTAGCCTTTTGATCTCATCGGTATAGCCGCATGATGATCAGAGGTGAGGCAATAGTCGACCTTCAATATTCTGAATAAAACCCTGGCAAACGCTGCATTGATGAGCCAGAGTGAATTCCAGGTGTTTATCCTTCTATTCTAGCAAATCCGATCATTAGCTGCTGTCACCATGACACTTCCAGATGGATGTCTGCAGATCAAGCAGACTCCCCGGGAGTGGAACTTATTCAGGCTGTACCATCCTACAGCCTTCATTGATTACAAATAATAAAGCAAAATGCTTAACTCATTAATCCGGTTTTTTCTGGAGAATAAACTGGTGGTCGGGTTACTATTGATCGGTCTGACAGCATGGGGGTTGGTGACGGCGCCATTTGATTTTGAAATCTCCTTTTTGCCGCGTGACCCGGTGGCGGTTGATGCCATTCCGGATATTGGAGAAAATCAGCAGATTGTCTTCACCCGCTGGCCCGGGCGATCCCCACAGGATGTGGAAGACCAGATCACTTATCCCTTAACCACGGCTTTATTGGGAGTTCCGGGCGTGAAAAATATCCGCAGTAGCTCCATGTTTGGTTTTTCTTCCATCTACGTCATTTTTGACGAAAAGGTGGAATTTTACTGGAGCCGTTCGCGGATTCTAGAGAAGCTCAACTCCCTGCCCGCCAACCTGCTGCCCGAAGGTGTTCAGCCCGCTTTGGGCCCCGATGCTACGGCCCTGGGCCAGGTATTTTGGTATACACTGGAAGGAAGAGATGCAGAGGGTAGTGCTACCGGCGGCTGGGACTTACATGAATTGCGGTCTATTCAGGATTTCTATGTCCGCTACGGCCTGGCCAGTGCGGAAGGTGTTTCGGAAGTAGCCTCAGTGGGTGGCTTTGTTAAAGAGTACCAAATTGATGTGGATCCGGTCGCTATGAAAGCCTACGGCATTTCTTTGGACCAAATCATGCAGGCCACCAAAAATAGCAACCTGGATATCGGCGCGCAGACCATTGAAATCAACCTGGCGGAATATTTTGTGCGGGGGCTGGGTTATGTAGAAAACCTCCAGGATATTGAAAAAAGTGTAGTGGCGGTCCGCAATAATACCCCCATTCGCATCAGCGACCTGGCTAGAGTAAATATCGGCCCGGCTACCCGGCGGGGAGCACTCGATAAGTCAGGTGCTGAGGCGGTCGGTGGGGTAGTGGTAGCGCGCTATGGAGCCAATCCGTTGGCGGTGATCGATAATGTGAAAGACAAAATCGCGGAAATTGAGCCGGGTTTGCCAACAAAGACCCTAGCCGATGGCACCGTTTCCCAGGTCAAGATCATCCCATTTTACGATCGTACCCAACTCATTAAGGAAACGATTGGTACCCTGGAAGAGGCCCTCACTTTGGAAGTGCTGATTACCATCATGGTGGTGATTTTGTTGTTGTTTAACCTCAATGCCTCTTTGCTGGTCTCCGGTACTTTACCCGTGGCAGTGCTGATGTGTTTTATCGCGATGCGGTACTTTGGGGTTGATGCCAATATTGTGGCGCTCTCCGGTATTGCCATTGCCATTGGTACGATGGTGGATATGGGCATTGTACTGGTAGAAAGCATGTTGCAGCGTCTGGAAAAGGCGGCGGAAGGTGAATCACTGATGACCATGATTTACGAAGCCACGACGGAGGTGGCCTCAGCCGTAGTGACCGCAGTAGCAACGACCATCATCAGCTTCCTGCCGGTATTTACCATGGTCGCCTCGGAGGGCAAATTATTCCGTCCGCTGGCTTTTACCAAGACCTTTGCCCTGATTGCGGCCATCCTGTTGAGTCTATTTGTGATACCTCCGCTGGCACATCTTTTTTTGGGCATTCGCTTACAAAAAGTCCTTTGGCGGTGGTTGGGGAATACTGCGATATTGGTGGCAGGCATTGTGTCCTTGCTCATTTGGGGAAATCCCCTGTTGTGGATCGTCATTTTGATTGGCGGCTTAGGACTGCTTTCCACCTGGACCGAAACTCGACTGACTAAGCAACAACATGCCTACTTTGGGTTTTTCCAAAACCTGGTCTACGCCGGGATCGTGGCCTTTTTTCTTACCAAAATGTGGATGCCGCTTGGTGTGAATCACAGCCTTTTGGTCAACTTCATTTTTGTGGGAGGGATCACGGCGATATTGATCCTTTTCTTCTCTGCCATCATTCGGTATTATGCGAATATCCTGGGCTTTCTATTACGGTTTAAATGGGCTTTTCTGTTGCTGGTCGGAATTTTGATTTTTCGTGGATTCACCATCTTCTTTTCCATTGGCCGGGAGTTTATGCCTTCGCTTGATGAAGGAGCTTTCTTGCTGATGCCTACCGCTATGCCGCACGCCGGAATGCAGGAAAATCTGAAGAATTTGCAAATGCTTGATATGGCGGTGACGGCTATCCCGGAAGTGGAAACCGTGGTAGGTAAACTGGGTCGGGTAGAAAGCCCGCTTGATCCTGCTCCAACCTCCATGTACGAGAATGTCATTTTGTACAAATCAGAATACCGGACCGATGAAGATGGACATCGTCTCCGCTTCAAGATAGACAGTACCGGAACTTATGAGCGAGATGATGCCGGGCAGCTGGTCCCGGATGCTAAAGGGTTGTACTTCCGGCAATGGCGGGATCACATCCGGAGTCCTGATGATATCTGGGATGAAATTGTGCAGGCGTCGCGGATTCCCGGATTGACTTCGGCACCCAAATTGCAACCTATTGAAACACGTCTGATCATGTTGCAAACCGGTATGCGCGCGCCAATGGGCATCAAGGTGAATGGTCCTGGTTTAAAAACCATTGAAGCCTTTGGTCTGGAATTGGAAAAACACCTCAAAGCCGTTGAAGGCGTGAAAGTCGGTGCTGTTTTTGCCGAGCGCATTGTTGGTAAACCTTATCTGCTGCTGGATATCGACCGGGAGGTGATCAGTCGGCATGGATTGACCATTGGTGAGGTGCAGCGCAATATTCAGGCGGCTATCGGAGGCATGAATATGACCACTACGGTGGAAGGCCGGGAGCGTTATGCCATTCGGGTGCGCTATCCGCGGGAGTTGCGTGACGATCCGGAGGCTCTAAAGAATATGCTGATGACCACGGCTACCGGTGCGCAGATTCCGTTGGGCGATTTGGTGCAAATTCGCTATGAGCAGGGACCGCAGGCCATTCGCAGTGAGGATGGTTTTTTGCAGGGCTTTGTGTTGTTTGACCGCCTGTCGGACTATGCGGAGGTCACGGTAGTGAATAATGCGCAGGAGTATCTGAATGAAAAGATTGCCACAGGAGAACTGGTAGTACCACCTGGTGTCAGTTATCGATTTGCGGGAAGTTATGAACAGCAGGTTCGGGCCAATAAGAAATTGATGCTGATGGGTGCCATCGCATTGGGCATTATTTTTCTGATCCTCTATTTCCAGTTTCGCTCGGTGCCCATCGCACTAATGGTGTTTAGTGGAGTTTTTGTGGCCTTTGCCGGTGGTTTTATGCTGATCGACTTGTATGGTCAACCGGGATTTATGGACTTTGACCTCTTTGGCAGAAATATGCGCGATCTGTTTCAAATGCATACCATCAACTTCAGCGTGGCGGTTGGTGTCGGTTTTCTGGCACTTTTTGGCATTGCTACGGATGATGGTGTGCTGGTGGCTACTTTTTTGAAATCCAGCTTTCGCGAAAACAAACCCTCTACCAAAGAAGAGATTCGTGAGGCGGTCATCGAAGGAGGGCTGCGCCGTGTTCGTCCGGCCATGATGACTACAGCTACAACGCTACTGGCGCTATTGCCGGTGTTGACTTCCACGGGTAGAGGTGCAGATATCATGGTGCCAATGGCCATTCCTTCTTTTGGAGGAATGCTGGTGCAGATCATCACACTGTTTACCGTGCCGATTCTATTCTCCTTGTGGGAAGAATTTAAACTCAAGATCAATGAAAAAATTAAAGTATAAACTGTTGGCGCTTCTAGTGGGGCCACTCTTGTGCAATCTGGCACAGAGCCAGTCCTTGGACAGCCTGGTAGCATTGGCTTTAAGCCAAAATCAAAACCTGATGGCCCTGGAAAAAACGCAGCTGGCCGCGCTCGAACGCATCGGTCAGGTAGGGGAATTGCCTGATCCCGAGGTGGGCATCGGCGTTGGGGTGATGCCAGTAGAAACGCGGTTGGGACCCCAACGGGTGCGCCTTGGGGCCACACAGATGCTGCCCTGGCCGGGATTGTTGAAAAGCCAGAAAGAACGGGCCCGCATACAAGCGTCCGGTCAATTAGAAAAGATCGATGTTTATCGGCTGGCACTGGCCTATCAGGTGCAAACGGCCTGGCTGAATTGGTACGAAGTAGAAAAGAGCGAGGAGATTATTCGCAAGCAGCTGCCCTTGCTCAGATCGCTGGAACGCATTGCGGTAAGCAAGGTGGAGAGTGGAAAAGGCCTATTAAGTCAGGTATTGACGATACAATTACGCATTCGTGAACTGGAGAATCAGTTGGCTTTGCAGGAGAGTCAAAAAGAAATTCCTCAGCTGGAAATCAATCAGTTATTGGGGCGCGACCAGGAGCAGAGCTTGAGATTGCAGGATAGTCTTGAATTTGCCACGCTGGCGTATTACCTGGATAGCCTGGAGAACTGGGTTCGCGCCAACCACCCGCAGCTGAAGTGGTACGATAATCAAATGGCCCAGGCCCGTCAGGCTTTGGAATTGAATGAGTTATCGGCCAAACCCAGTTTTGGTATCGGTATCGATTACATTATCACCGGCCAGCGCACCGACGCCGATCCGGTCAATAACGGCCAGGATGTGGTGATGCCCCGATTGATGGTAAAGGTACCCTTGTATCGGGAAAAATATCGGGCCAGGTCGCGGGAAGAAGAATTGAAAATCGCTGCACTGGAACATCAAAAGACGGACGAATTGAGTCGGTATTTGATGAAAATTCGACAGGCTTACCGCCAATACGAACAGGCACAATTGAATCAACAGCTCTACGGGGAACAAGTCCGGCAAATCAGGAGTATTCTGGAGCTATCGGTCAATCAGTACAGTGCCGATGCGACGGGCTTTGATGCCTTGCTCGATTTGTATCGCGATTTAATTCGCTACCAAAATCTGCAGTTGAAAGCAATTGTAGATAGCCACCGGGCGGTGGCTGCAGTACAACAGTATTTGAGCTTACGGTGAATTTAATTATCGGGATAGATCCCGCATCAGATCACTCATGGAGTAATGCTCCGAGATTTGCCGCTCGGCCAGCGTTTCCCGAAAGGCCTTCGGCGTCTTTTGCGCCAGGTGAGCGGCTTTTCTCAAGGGAAGTACTTCCCGGAGATACAAGGCAATGGCCATTTCGATCAGAATGTCAGATTGAGACAGCCCCGTTTGTGCGAAGATTTCATCGGCAATGGTCAGCTTCATGGCTCAGGAATTTCATTGTTTAACCTTGCTTAATCGCAAAATGTTCGATCATCAAATTATGGAAAATATAAAAAAATGGTTGCCGCTTTTGTTGGCTGCCGCAATTGGGTTGGGAGCAGGCTATTTCCTTTTTGGAGACAGATCAGGAGCAGCTGAAGGGACTATGAGCGGTCATCATGACCACCAAAACATGGAGGAGGAGACGATTTGGACGTGCTCGATGCACCCGCAAATTCGTCAATCGGAACCGGGCTTATGTCCCATTTGTGAAATGGAATTGATCCCACTGGAAACCAATGCCTCCAATGATCCGCTAGTGCTGCAAATGAGTGAAACGGCGGTCAAGCTGGCCAATATTCAAACCACCAAAGTGGGGGCTGGTAAGGCCGAAGGGATGCGTCAATTGACCGGAAAGGTGGTGCTCGACGAACGCCGCACTTCCAGTCAGGTGGCGCATTTCCCGGGGCGCATCGAAAAGTTGATGGTGACCTTCACCGGCGAGCAGGTTAGAAAAGGTCAGGCGCTGGCGACCGTCTACGCACCGGAACTAATTACCGCCCAGCGTGAATTGCTGGAAGCATTGAAATTGGGAAATGAAACATTGGCGCAAGCCGCTCGCACCAAACTAAGTCGCTGGAAAGTAAGTGCTGCTTGGATTGCCGAGCTGGAGTCCGGGCAAAATATTCGGGAAACCATCATTTTGCGCGCAGAGCAGAGTGGAACTGTGGCCAAGCGCTACGTGGAGGTAGGTGATTATCTGCAAACGGGGAGCCCTCTGGTAGATTTGGTGGACCTCAGTAGATTGTGGGTGATCCTGGATGCTTATGAGGAGGATCTGCCTTTCTTGAAAATGGGGCAGACCATTGAATTTTCAACACCGGCAGTGCCCGGGCAGACCTTTACTACGCGGGTAAGTTTTATTGATCCGTTGATTAACCCCAATACCCGCACAGCTGCGATACGCGGGGAGATTGCCAATCGCGGAGGCACATTAAAACCCGAGATGCTGATCCGTGCGCGATTGAATACAACCGCAAACGATGGGGCTTCCTCCATTCTCGTGCCCAAAACGGCTGTACTCTGGACCGGCGCGCGTTCTGTGGTATACGTCAAACAGGCTGATGCTACCATCCCTTCCTTCCAGTTTCGGGAGGTGCAGTTGGGAGAAGCTGTTGGAGACCAGTATCAGTTATTGTCGGGAGTGGAGGCCGGAGAAGAAGTGGTGACCAATGGCGCTTTCTCTATTGATGCGGCAGCGCAACTCAACAATCAACGCAGCATGATGAACCGCTTGGTGAGCCTGGAGGGAGAGGAATCGGATTCGTCAACAACGCCCGATTACACGGTGGAAACTCCTAAATCATTTCGCAATCAGCTTCACACAGTAATCAAGGAGTACATTGGGTTAAAGGATGTGCTGGTGGCTTCAGATAGTATTGCCGGAAAGACGCATAGTGAGGCGTTGATCAGAGCATTGGAGGCAGTGGATATGAACCTGCTGAAAGGTGAGGCTCATCGCTACTGGATGGCGCAACAGAAAGCGATTTTGGGACATACCGCGGTCATCGCCAGTGCTACTGAATTGTCCACCCAGCGCACCCAATTCAGCCATTTATCCCAGGCGCTGATTCAAACGGTTCGCGCCTTCGGCGGCGGCGATACCACGATCTATGTACAGCACTGTCCGATGGCCGAAGACTGGACCGGTGCCGATTGGCTCAGTTATGAATATGAAATTCGCAATCCCTATTTCGGAGATAAGATGCTGACCTGTGGAACGGTGGAGGATTCCATACCCGGACTCAGCGAGGAGTAAACCAATTTATTAGTCATTTAAATCAAATATTGAATTATGAAAAAGGTCATTGTAAATCTGTTGAGCGCTTCTTTGTTTGTTTCTATGTTGACTTTTACTGCCTGCGGCGGAAATGCCGATCATCAACACGATCAAACTGAGGCGACTACACAGGAAGATGCAGAAGGTGACAAAACCGGACCGGAATATACCTCAGCCTACATTTGTCCGATGCACTGTGAAGGCAGTGGTAGTGATGAACCCGGTAAGTGTCCAGTATGTGGTATGGATTACGTTGCCAATACTGAGCATGACGACACTGGGCACTAAATGTATTAGTTAGCCGGTCAGGCAACCGAAGGACAGTCAATACACGTCTGGGTAAGAAAAATCTTCTTATGAAAAGACTGTATTACTGCATTTTTTTATTGGTTTTGACCAATGTTTTAGCTGCTCAGCAGTGGGTAAATTGTACCAATGGACAAGAGATTACATGCGCACTGGAAGTTGATGGTGAACTCTGGGTTGGCACGCGTGGAGGGTTGGTGTATTACGCTCCAGACACGGATACACCTCAATTTTTCAACCGTGGCAATTCGGGTCTTGCCGGCAATTGGGTTTTGGATATTGAAAAAAGTGATGATGGCCAGCTATGGGCAGCCACTACTAGAGGGCTAGGGGTTTGGGATGGCAGCACCTGGGTGCGGCACGATAGTATTCGGGGCGCTCAATTGGCGTTGATGAGCGATGGTTCCATTGCCGCCGCAACTACCGGAAAGTTGTACCGGTGGATCGATGACCAATGGATGTTGGATGAGTATTTTGGTTGTGGTTATGCGGTTACCGATATGGAAGTCAATCCCATTGACGGAGATATCTGGATTACTGGCTACACCTTCGGTTGTATTTCCGTGGACCGTTTTGATGGGACTACCTGGACGCATTATGATTACAACAATAGTACGCTCCCTTTTGAATCCCCTAATAACAACTCCATTGAGATTACTCAGGATGGAGTGGTCTGGGTAGGTACCTGGAATAGTTTGCACCGGTTTAAAAATGAGACCTGGGAACAAGTTGATCTGGGGGGTATCCTGCAAGAGAATCCTGCCATTTTTTCATTGGAGGAAGCTCCGAATGGGGATTTGTGGGGAGTGGCCTACTCTTCGCTATTGGGCAGCCCGGATTTTGATATCCATTTGGTACGTTTTGATGGCAATGAATGGGTGGCTTTTCCGATTCCGGATACCTTACAAACCTATTTAGGGATATCCGTCATTTTGCCCACCGCTGATGACTTTTTTCTGGGAACGAGCGGGAAGGGACTATTCCAGACCGATTTGACCAATTACACACCAGTGGAAACCAACAATTCACCCTTGCCGGGAAACCAAGTCGCCGAAATTGTTGCAGATGGACCGCAGATGTGGCTGGGCACCAATATCTATACTAATGTGGGCAATGCGGTTGCTTCTATTGAGGGACAAGACTGGGATATCTACGATCCGGATTTTAATGTGCGATTGAAATTTGTTGATGCTGAAGGTAAATTATGGGCGATGTCTGATCAGTACAACTATTACACGCTGGAAAATGGCAATTGGTCGCCCGTCAATTTTGCAGCGCTGGGAGCACCTGACTTGCAGGGTGTGGTCAATATTGCACTTGATACGGAAGCCAACCTGTGGCTTTTTGGAAACATTGGCGTAGCCCGGTACGACGGAAGTGAATGGACCACATTTGATGTCAATCAAACTGGGATCATCAATGGCATCTATCTTGATGTGGCCTTTGATCCGGCCAATAACGACTTGTGGATTGGCACCTATTACGGGGCGGTGCGGTACAACGGTAGTCAGTGGCAAAATTTTACCTTTCAAGGCAATCCAATTAGTAACCAGCCGGCGGTTTATGACTTTGCCTTCGGGGCAGACGGGGCGATTTACACGGCTACCCAATTTGGTCTGTTTGTGAAAAGTGGCACCATATTTACACTAGTCGATGGCTTTGGTATCGATCATTTTGAGTATGGCACCTATTCTTTGTTTATGGAGGAAAACCAGGATTTATGGGTTGGTGGCCGCGATTATATGGTGCGCTACAACGATGGTGTTCAGGAGGTTTTTGATCTGCAAAATTCCGGCTTACCTGATGGCAATGTATCTTCCATTGCTCAGGATGACAATGGCAATTTATGGTTGGGTACCGACAGTGGGCTGGCGCTCTACAATCCTGATGGGGTGGACTGGAGCAATACGCATACGGCCGTTGAATCGGCAATGCCGCAGTTTGATTTTAGGCTTTCGCCAAATCCGGTTGGTCTGGATGATCGTCTGTTCATTCGTTTGGGGCAACCAGCGAATAAGCAGGTGCAGGTACGGCTGATGGATGTTCAGGGGCGGATTGTTCAAGCGTGGGCTTTCGCCAATGTGGGCACTCAACTGTCGGTTGATTTAAAGTCGGCGAACTTGAGTTCGGGGATTTATGTTGTGCAGGTGGCGAGTGAGTTCGGCATTGGTGTGGGAAAGATAGTGGTAGAGTAGGGAGGAAGTTTGACCTGAGTCCAAAAAAGCCGCTGTACACCAAATTGTGTTGTACAGCGGCTTTTTTTTACAAATAATTCTTGCTTTTACTGCTTCAAAAATTTCACTACAGCAAAGTTCCCTTTCGTTTCTACCTTGGCCAGGTAAAAACCAGGCGCAAGCTCCGACAAGTTGAGCTCCAACCTGCCTTGTAGGCTCTGTGCGGGCACAATCAATCGACCATAGGTATCCAGGATGGTGATTTTCAAGGTTTCCGGATGTGAAGACTGCAAGGTGAGGGTTTCCGTCACCGGATTTGGCGAAAGCTGAAGACTCCTGGCCAAGTCTGGATTTTCAACCGCATTAATTACTACCGAGTAGGCATCAGAAGTGGCTGTACACCCATTGGCATCGCTTACCTCAACGGAATAGTTTCCGCTCATTTGTGCTACCCAGAAGTCTTGATCGGCGCCGTTGATGGGATTGCCATTGAGCAGCCACTGATAATTGGGCCCGGAAGAAGCAAAAAGGGTATCGCCGGAAGCCGTGATGTTGGGTACATCCGGGCCGCTAAAGGTGAATGTGGGGCCAACTCCGGATGTCAGTTGTTGCTCAGGGCACACTGCGGGAAAACCGATCAGCACATAATTGCCACTTTCTTTTACCCAGTAAACCGGATCATTGGCGCCGGGAATTGGCTCGTAGTCGCGGAGCCACTGAATGCTGTCGAACGGGGGCCCGCCCGCTTGAAGCTTTGTTGAATCGCCGATGCAGAATTCTCCACTTGGGCTGTCCTGTATAATAAACGGTGGTATAAACACATAGCCGTCAATCAACAGGGAATCAGACGTAACGGTGCAGGTGTCTTGAGTCACGGTGACCCGAAAAAAAGTACCAGCCCATTCACCTGCGTTGATGGTGAGGGTTTGGTCGGTTCCGCCGGTGAATTCCGTCCAGGAATTGCCCGATCCATAAAATTTGTACTCCCATTGGTAGGTGTCGAACATGGTAGTTTTGAGTTCCACGGATTCGTAGGAACAATAGGCATTTCCAGGCACTTCCGGGTTGGGATTGATGGGGACGGGAAAATCGCATTGTGCCTTAGCGGCAATGCTGATGAATGCTGTTAAAATGATACTTAGGATTGTTTTCAACATGGGTGATTGTTTTAATTATTTGTAGATCAAAGCTATTCCTTTGGCTGTAAATAATCAAGACCGTTGAAAGGAATAAAAGGGTTGGGGAGGAGAATATTTTTAGGAAAAAAAAGCATTTATGGACTGGGCAAACTTTTACTACCGGCCAGCTCAAGAAATTGAGCTGCCGCTGGGCCTTAACGTAGTGTTCAACCTTAAGAGGGTGGGATAATAAAAAAAGCCCACCCGCATCCGCCAAACCGCCAATGGTCTACGTACAGCTCATGCGTTCAGCAAAGAGCTGTCAGGTAAAATGCTGTGGGAAGCATTTAGCGTTTCGCCGGCGAAGCTTATGAGTGAATCACGCTGCAATATAAGTAAAATGTTTTAAAAATAAAAATAAAAAACATTTTTTGTAAAATGGAAGGAATGCCAGTAAAACCCGGCAATTCTTCCACCCCTTTCAGGTTATTTGGAAAACAGAACAAAAATTTCGATTTCAATAGGATTTACACCTCAACTTCCCCTTCGGCCATCGCCTCCTCCGGCTTTCGCTTTTTAGGGTTAATCAACAATCGGAGAGATTGGTCATAGGTCAGATAGCTCCAAGCCCAGTTGATAAAGACCACCAAACGGTTTTTGACACCAAGTATGGCCATCAAGTGGACAAACAGCCATAGCACCCAGGCAAGAAATCCCTGAAAATTAAAGCCTGGCAAATCAGCCACCGCCAGATTGCGGCCCACGGTAGCTAGCGATCCCTTATCCAGGTATTTGAAAGGCTTCAGGTCATCTCCTTTTTCCAGTCGCTTCAGGTTTTTGCTGACCGTTTTGGCCTGCTGGATGGCTACCTGTGCTACCTGTGGGTGTCCCTTGGGGTAATCCTCGGTTTCCATGATTGCCATATCACCAATGACAAAAATCTCAGGATGCTTTTTTAGCTGGTTGAATTGATTCACAATCATACGACCACCCTTACCAATGACATCATCTGAAAAACCTTCAACGGTATTGGCTTTGATCCCCGCGGCCCAGATCAGGTTTTCAGTGCGTAAGGTTTTGCCCTCACCCAGATCAACAATGGAGCCATCATAGTTCTTAACCATAGTATTCAGCTGTACCTTCACGCCCAGCCTTTCCAGGTATTCTTTTGCTTTTTTTGCAGAGTCTTCAGTGTAGCCGTTCAGTACCTGGTCCATACCCTCCAACAGGTGGATATGCATCTGACTAAAGTCGAGTTCGGGATAATCCTTGGGCAAAATGTACTTCTTCATTTCCGCAAGGGCACCCGCCAGTTCTACACCGGTAGGGCCACCTCCGACCACCACCATGTTGAGCAAACTTTCCCGCTTTTGAGCGTCAGTCTCATTCAGCGCCTGCTCAAAGTTCATTAATACAGTATTGCGCAGGTTGATGGCTTCAGTGAGGGATTTCATCGGGATAGCATTCTCCTCAATGTTTTTATTGCCAAAGTAGTTGGTATTCCCTCCCAATGCCAATACGAGGTAGTCGTACTCTAACAGTCCCAAGTCGGTATAAATCGTCTTTTGCAGGGTGTCTACAAATTGCAGGGTAGCTATGCGAAAGTGCACGTCCTTTTGCTCCTGAAATGCTTTACGCAATGGGAAGGAAATGGCACTCGGCTCCAGCCCGGAAGTGGCCACCTGATAAAATAAGGGTTGGAATTGATGGTAGTTGTGCTTGTCCATCAGCACAATCTGGAAGTCACTTTTGGTTAGGGATTGGGCCAGCTTTAAGCCAGCAAAACCTCCACCAACTATGACAAGACGTTTTTTCCCATTTTTGGGAATATTGGCAATGGCTTTCATAATTGTATCAATTGGTGTTCTCTAAAGAAACAACTAAGGAGGATGGTAAGTTTGGTGAAAACAAAATAAAATTTGTTACCTGATTTTGTTTTTTGTGGTTTGCTGGTTTTTGTGGTTTATTTATATGATTATCAGTTAATTATAATTATGGCTTGGCAATGCGTTTTTTAAAATTTTTTACAAAATTTTCATCTAATTCGATAAGATCGAAAACTGGTCATTGCGATAAAATCACTTCGGCTAGATTTCGACTTTTATTGTTTCGGAATAATATTTTGTTTGTTCTTGTGGTAGACTATAACTATCGGATAAGGCACTTATTTTATCCTTTCCACCAAATATCTGATGCCTTTCACCCAAAAGGGTAATCGGTCGTATTCGAGTAGGTAGTAGGGGTGGCTTTTGCTGCCAAAACTGCTGAAGAAATAGGCAATGGAAGGGATGGAAGAGCCTTCAAAATCAAAAACCTGGTCGGTATCAGCATTACGCTGGATGACCTGGTCCAGAAAGCAGTGCATGGCGTAGTTTTCCCGGCCAGCATCGGTGGAGGTTCCCAAGAGATTGATAATGCGGCCATGGCTAAATAGGAAAAAGCCAGCCACTTCCAGTCCTTCCGGACCTCTTAATCCCATGATTTGTCCAATGCCGCGGTCGATGGCCTCCTGCATCATACAGGAAACACGCTGGTAATCCCGGTCGTCGCAGGGGAGCTTGTCGCCTTGGTACTGGCGGTAGAGTTGTACCACTTCTGGTACGCTCAATGGAGATTCAATCCATTCATAGCGGTCGGTTGATCGCTTTAGTCGTTTGCGCAAGCTTTTGGAATAGCCTCTGCGAATTATTTCGTAATCGCGATTAAGTGGTAGTAAATAATTGGCACGGGCTTCAAAGGTGTAGCCGGAAAGTTCTACGGGTTTGTTTTCATCGTTAATACAAATATAAATCCGAGGAAAGTGATGGGCAGCCTCTTGCAGAAAGGCCTTTAGCAGATTAGAAGTGAGCGGAAGGGTGGAGTAGAGGCCATGTTGCTGCGTGAAGTAAGGCTGATACAGTCGGCGAAAGCCAAACCATCGCCGGTTCCAGATTAGGGGAAAAACGGCTTCGTAGTCGCCGAGTACCAGGGCATCCCAGCGGTCGGCCATGCAGTTGATGTACCAGCTATAGCCATACGGATTGCCGTTGACCGAATGCCAGATGCATTGATCCCATTTGTCAAGGTTGATGTCTTCGTACGGTAGGTAACGGATTTTCATGAGCCACAAAGCTACAATTTCCGGGCAATCATCAAGCCATCCCGCAAGGGCAAGATTAAGGGCGCAACCCGGTCATCATCGTGCACCATCTGGTTGAAGTCATGCAGGGTTTGGGCGTCGAGATCATTGGGTTTCAACACCTTGCCACTCCACAAAACATTGTCGGCCAGGATCAAACCACCTGGATTCACGCGGTCAATGATCAGTTCGTAATATTCTTGATAATCCCGCTTGCCGGCATCGATAAAGACAACGTCAAAATTTCCCGAAAGGGTAGGGACCACATCCTGGGCCTGACCAATGTGCAGCGTTATTTGTTTTTCCAGTCCGGCTTTTTGTATGTATTTTCTGATCAGGTACTCCATTTCCGGATTGGCTTCGATGGTATGGATAACCCCATCATTGGGCAAACCCTCCGCCAGACAAAGCGTAGCGTAACCGGTGAAGGTGCCGATTTCCAGTACCTGCTTGGGTTGGACCAAATGGGAAAGCATAGCCAATAGCCTGCCCTGTAGCGGTCCGGACAACATTTGTGGCGCCAGGGTTTTCAAATTGGTCTCCCGCTCGAGCTCATCCAGCAGCTGAGCAGGAGATTCCGATAGCTTTTCGCAATAGGCGGTTAGTTGCTTCATCATGGCCGCAAAGTTAGTGAACGAAGGGCATAAAAAAAGGGTGTGAAGGAATCATCACACCCGAAATGGTCATACAAAATTGGATTATACTATCTTTTTTGCAGGAATGATTCCAGACTCAACCCTTCCGAAGGCGTAATAATGAGGTGGAAGTTCTCCTTAAATAATTTAATGGCAATAGCCAGCAAAATGATGCCAAATACCTTTCGCAGAATATTCGCTCCGCCGTCTCCCAGCTTGCGGCTGATCCAGGAGGAAGAACGCAGCACCAGGTAGACAAAAAGCACGTTCAACAAGATCCCGGCCTGGATGTCAATGGCTTCGTACTTTGCGTTAAGCGCTATGATAGTGGTCATGGTACCTGCTCCGGCAATGAGTGGGAATGCTACCGGTACAATGGTGCCGGTATTGGCCTCTTCCCCATCTCCGTGGTGCCGGAAGATATCCACACCCAGAATCATCTCCAGACCAATAAGGAAGATGATAATGGCACCGGCTACGGCAAACGACTGCACATCTACGCCAAATAAACCGAGTAATGCCTCTCCACCATAAAGGAAGAGTGTCATGATCAATAAGGCCACTAGCGAAGCCTTGCCCGCCTCAATCTTAATACCCTTGCGCTTCAGGTCGATCAGTACCGGCACATTTCCTACAATATCAATCACCGAAAACAAAATCAGTGATACCGAAATCAGATCTTTGATGTTCATGGTCTTACAATTTTCCGAGTGACCGCCATTTCGTAAATGGTCACTCTTTTGAGAAACAAAAATTGGGTTTTACCCCTATGTCTTTTTTGATTTAAAATAAAATTCTGTTTCGAGCCGAAATTTGGTCGATTTCTAAGAAGGAGGAACGATGGGAAATCGGGAAAAGTTTCCCGCCGGAAAGAAATTTTTCAGCTAAAAATTGACACTGCTTTTGAAAAGCTTACGACGTTCTTCAATCACGAAATTTTCTTTCTCGAAATGGGAAAATATGGACTGGGAAATTGGTGAATATATTGCCGCTACAAATCAAAAAAGAGGTCTGAATCTATGCAGGCCAGATGTACTGTTCCACATCAAAAAGCAAAAAGATGGAAACGATGATCATAATGACCAGCAGGCGGTGTGCCCAGAGATTGGCCGTGGGGTATTTAGAGGCAAAATGTGCGGCCAGATAGCCCCCACCCATTTGTCCGGCGGCCATGATCAGGCCGTAGCCCCAGTGGATTTGATTGTTGAAGGCAAAAATGATGACCGCTACGGTGGTGTAAATACCTACCACCAGACTTTTAACCACATTGGCATCGGTCAGACTGTACCTTGCACCCAGCACCATAATGGCCAGAAAGAAGATGCCCATGCCCATTTGAATGAATCCTCCGTAAAAACCGAGCGCCAGAAAGGCTGGCACGGTGATCCAGTGCGGCAAGCTGTAGCTGGCGTCGGTTTCGCGGAGCCACCGACTGGGCTTGATGAGGATGACAAACAACATAAAAATCATCAAAAAGCGGAAAACGGCCTTGAATTGATCGTTGCTCACCCAGGTAGCCACAAAGGTCCCGACCACCGCCCCGATGATCATCAGGATGATGTAAAACTTGCTGTGTTGCCACTCAAGCTTGCCATGTCGGTAAAAGGCATAAGTACTGGCGGCAGACTGTCCCACTACGCCCACCCGGTTGGTACCGTTGGCGAGATTGGCGGGCAGGCCCAAAATTTCCGTAAGGATAGTCAGGGTGATGGCAGAACCATTTCCCGCAAGGGTATTAATGCCCCCGGCAATAAAGCTACCTACGATTGCGATAAGTATATGGTTAAAATCCAATGGAAGGTCTTTTTTTACTAGATGCTTTGGCACAACTCTACGAGTACACCGTTACTACTTTTGGGATGCAAAAAACAAACCAGTTTATTGTCGGCACCGCGCTTGGGTGTTTCATTGAGCAAGCGGAAACCCTCTGCTTCCAGGCGTTTCATTTCTGCTTTGATATCTTCTACCTCAAAGGCAATATGGTGAATGCCTTCGCCGCGTTTTTCGATGAATTTGGCGATAGGACTTTCCGGATCGGTGGCTTCCAGCAGCTCCACCTTGTTGTCGCCGGTCATAAAGAAAGAAGTCTTCACCTTCTCCGAAGCCACCTCCTCAATTTTATAATGTGGCTTGCCCAATAGTTTGGCAAACAAATCATTGCTGGCTTCCAGATTCTTCACCGCTATGCCGATATGTTCTATTTTTTTCATCATGATCTTTTTTGCTGATGGATTTCCTTGATCCTCACGTAGCGCAAAAATACACCCCACGCCATAATTACACTAATGATAAAGCCTACTTTCCCATCGAGAAAGCCTTTTTGCAGCACAAAATGCTTAAAAAAGCGAAAGGCCGGCTTAATCCAAAGGTGAAACCAGCCCACCTTCGGTGTTTTGGCCAGGTGATCTTGTGCTGACCACAGGGCATAGCGACGTGTTTTGTCCAAAAAGTGATTGAGATCCCGGAAGGTGTAATGGTCCATCTTGTGCCTGAGGCGGCTCACACGAATGCCTTCCGTCATAATTTCCTCGTGTACCTGTTTGTCATCGTACCTCCCCTTATCGCGCCGGAAAAAACGCACTACGGCATCGCCTTGCCAGCCGCTGTAGCGTACCTTTTGGCCCATAAAGTGATTTTGCCGTGGAATCCAGAAGGCGTCGTAAGGAATCTCCGGTTTTTCCAGCCACGACTGAATTTCTTCGATCACTTCCGGCCCGATCCGTTCGTCGGCGTCGAGAATGAGGACCCATTCATTGCGCAATTGGGGAATAGCCCAGTTTTTTTGGTCAGCCGGGCCTTTGTATTCTCGCTGCACTACTTTATCGGTATATTTTTTGGCTAAAGCCACCGTATTGTCTCTACTGAATGAATCAACCACCATTATTTCATCCGCCCACTGCGCACACTCCAGCACCGCTTCGATGTTGTCGGCTTCATTATTGGTGGTGATTAGTACGGAAAGTGGCTGCATGTTCAGTGGGATTTAGTATTCCTGGCGGTCTACCTTGTCTTGCCATTCCTGAAATACGGCCAGTCCTTCATTGCGTAAGGCCTGGTAGGCGGGAATCTTGCGTTCCGTAAGGGGAAGGGCCATTTCTTTGTAGATAAACTGGTCGTCAAATCCGGCAATGCGGTCAGCATCTTTGTGGGTAGCAGCATAGACGATACGCTCCGGCCGGGCCCAGTAGATGGCACCCAGACACATCGGACAAGGCTCACAGGATGTATATAAGGTACAGCCGCTGAGCTGATAGGTTTGCAATTGCTGACAGGCATCGCGGATGGCAACCACCTCGGCATGGGCAGTGGGGTCGTTGCTGGAAGTTACGCGATTATTGCCTTGGCCAACTACTTTATCATCTTTAACCACAATGGCACCAAACGGGCCACCCAGGTTATTGCGCATGCCTTCTTTGGCCAGATCAATTGCCTGCTGTAGGTATTCTTTGTCTTTTTCACTAATCATCTGCACTCATTTGCGGCAAGATAGCCAATTTGGCAAAAATTGTATATTAGCAAATCATCAATTCACCTATTCAACTTAAAACTGATTTGAATGAAGCGAAAGACCCTAATCCTTATAACCTTCCTGTTGGCCATATTGATCTGGAATCCACTCCAGGCGCAGGAGCAACTGACTGTGGAAGTGGCCAACCGCGATCTGATTGATAGCCCGCCCGATGACATGCAACGGCTGAGCCTGGTCAGTAAGCCGGATAAATTTTTTCTCGACAAGACCAAGTCGTTTTTGGTAGAAATTCCCAATACGCTGGTTCCTGCTGAAGCCAGTGGCATGGATGTATGGGTGGCCGGTGAACCTTTTCACTTTGATGTATTGGGGCCTATATATATAAAAGGATTAAAATCCGGGGAGCCGACCATTGGCGTGCACCTGGTCAATATGGCGGGAGATACCCTCAAATTCCGGAAGGGAGCAAGCAATACGATTGGCCTGAAGTTGATCGAAAAAACACCATGGATTAAAAACGATGCGGTGGTGCTCGGTATCCTGATCATGTTATTGGCATTGATCTTCTGGACGGAGAGCCTACCTGCCTTTAAGGGATTTTATCGCTATGTACCGGCATTATTGCTTTGCTACTTTTTGCCTTCTATTTTTAATTCTCTGGGTATTATTTCCGGAGCGTACTCTAGCCTCTACTTTGTGGCGTCCCGATATTTATTGCCGGCCAGTTTGATTTTGTTGTGTCTCAGCATCGATTTGAAAGGAGTTATCAATCTAGGGCCAAAGGCGTTGATTATGTTTATCACGGCCACATTGGGTATTGTCCTTGGTGGACCGGTGGCTTTATTACTGATTACCTACGTGGCTCCCGATCTTATTGGCGGGGCCACACCAGATCAGCTGTGGCGTGGATTATCGACCATTGCGGGAAGCTGGATTGGTGGTGGCGCCAATCAGACCGCCATGAAAGAGATTTTCAAAGTGGGAGATAACCTGTTTGCTTCCATGATTGTGGTAGATGTCGTAGTGGCCAATATTTGGATGGGCTTCCTGTTGTATGGTGCCAGCATCTCAGACCGACTGGACCGGACCTTAAAAGCTGACAATACAGCCATCGCAGATCTGAAGGAGCGAGTACAAAATTATCGCAGCAAAATTGAACGTATTGCCGGTACCAAGGATTTATTTATTCTGCTGGCGGTTGGTTTTGGTGGCGTAGCATTTTCTCATTGGGCATCAGATGTGATCGTTCCATTTATGGGACAGTACAAGGATACTCTTGAAGCCATCCGGCTAAATTCATTATTGTCTGGCTTCTTTTGGCTTGTGGTCTTCGCCACTACACTGGGATTGATTCTTTCATTTACAAAGGCTCGTCAATTGGAAGGTGTTGGTGCTTCCCGTTGGGGTAGTGTCTTTATATATGTATTGGTGGCTACTATCGGGATGAAGATGGACTTGGGAGAGGTGTATAAAAACCTTGGCTTGTTTGCGATTGGTATCGTTTGGATGGCCATTCATGTAAGCTTATTACTGCTGGTCGCCAAATTGATTCGTGCACCCTTCTTCTTTGTGGCCGTGGGCAGCCAGGCCAATGTAGGGGGAGCTGCTTCTGCACCGATTGTTGCCTCGGCGTTTAGTCCGGCACTGGCACCAGTAGGCGTCTTGATGGCAGTGCTAGGGTATGCATTAGGAACGTACGGGGCCTTAATTTGCGCCTTTTTGATGCGGGCAGTGGCTGGCGCCTAATGGAATTTATGCCCGGATTTTTTGGAATTTCGGATTTCTTAATAATGCGGGGTGTATTTTGGTTAAAATTAAGAGTATGTAAAGAAAAATTGATTTCATTAGATGAAATCTAAAAATTTTATTTTTTTATTGAAAAATTTGCATAAAAATGCCATCACCTTTACATTTGTATTATCAATGCAACGACAAAGGACGTTGTCAAACACTTGCCGAAAGGCAATTGAAATACTGTGAGGTGATGAAACAGGCAGCCATGCCCTCTTGTCTCGGGGGTGGGGAACGAAGGGATAAACATAGCATAATGTCCTCGCGGACTAGGGTTGACCACTAAAGATCCTTGTGCTACGGCTAACCTCCTCGTGAAGGTTCGACTCCTTCCCTCACAGCTTTTACTCGCCGAAGCTCCTCAAGAGCGCAGGCGAGTAGTACCACACTTACCAAACGGGTAAGGCAATTGAAATACTGTGAGGTGATGAAACAGGCAGCCATGCCCTCCTGTCCCGGGGGTGGAGATAAGGCACAAACCTGGATTCGCAGATGAAATCAGGCTAACCGCTTCGTGAAGGTTCGACTCCTTCCCTCACAGCCATCGCTCGCCGAAGCTCCCAAAGAGCGCAGGCGAGTAACACACTTACCAAACGGGTAAGACATTTGAAATACTGTGAGGTGATGAAACAGGCAGCCATGCCCTCCTGTCCCGGGGGTGGAGATAAGGCACAAACCTGGATTCGCAGATGAAACCAGGCTAACCGCTTCGTGAAGGTTCGACTCCTTCCCTCACAGCTGACACACCCCCCAGAAAGCGTCTTCTATTGATTTAGAGGGCGCTTTTTTTGTTTAGACCATTTTTGGAGGTCAACCTTTGACCTCCAAAAATGGTCTTACGCTGTAAAATTCTGTTAGCTGTATTGCATACAGGGCTAAAAACAGAGATGAAAAAGTTTTATATGTAAGCCAGCAGCCAATCTGCACCAACCAAAATCGTTTCCTTGCACCTTCATTATTTAACTATTAAAGCCTTTCTCTTATGAAAAGATCTTTACTCTTTTTTGCGCTTTCTCTATTTAGTATTGCCACTACCCAGGCTCAGTTGGGTACCGCTCATGATTTTACCGTAACGGATATTGATGGCAATGAAATTCACCTTTATTCTATCCTTGATGAGGGTAAGGTGGTGGTTTTGGATGTGTCAGCTACCTGGTGTGGTCCATGCTGGAACTTGCACAATAATCACTATTTGCAGCAATTACACGAAATGTACGGACCTGACGGGACTGATCAAATTCGGGTGATTTTCTATGAGGGAGATGCCAACACCGGTATGGATGCCTTGCTTGGAACCGGCGGAAATACACTGGGCAATTGGACCGAAGGGGTGACTTATCCCATTGTCAATGAGACTCCATTGCAATTGGATTTGGGGGTCTATGCGCCATTGGGGTTCCCAACGGTCAATATCATTCGTCCTTCTGATCGGGAGATTATTGCAGATGTGTATAACCAAAACCTGGCGGGGATGGAAGCTTCAATTAACACAATTATCACTTTGGGTGAAACGACAAATGTTAAAGAGGTGGTGGCCAATAGTGCGGCAATAAATGTTTTCCCAAATCCGGTACAAGATCATTTGGTGGTGGATTTGAGTAATACGACCCAAACGCTCAACTACTTGCAGGTGACGGATGCCACTGGGCGAGTGTTGAAGCAAATTGCTATTGCCAATCAAACGCGGGTGGAAGTGCAATTGGAAGACTTAAACAGCGGATTTTACTTTGTACAATTACTGGGAGCAGATGGCATCTTTGCTACCAAAAAATTTGTAAAAAAATAGATCATACGGTCTGAGTGGACTTTCGTATTTCGCTCAGACCGTACTTTTATCCCTTACACAGTCGCAGGGATAGATTTACAAAGAAATTTCTACCAGGACTAATCGGCACATTTCCGGTGCTGCCGCTGTGGGGACCTCCTCCACTACTTCCAAATACTGAGACTTGCTGAACACCCAACAGGTTTTTTACACCAGCCGTCAGCTTTATTTTTTCTTTCCAGAAACGCTTACTCATGGAAAAATCCACCATGGTGAAACCCTTGATTTCTCGCTGTCGCGCAATGGTATTACCTTCCTCATCCAGCTCCGGGAAATAGGAAAAGCGTCGGTCATTTTGGCGGGTAAACAATGAAAACGAGAGCGTGTAGCGAGGTACAAAATAGCTTAGCTCACTGGCCCATTCCCAGGCATAGGAAAACTCGTTGACTTCACTAAATAATTCACTTTCAGGATTGTAGTAGCCAATTAATGTGAGGCTGGTTGAGATCAGAAAATTTTTATGCTGGAATTTAAGTTGCATCGACCCGCCCCGGGTTTTGTAGACATCCTGGTTGAAGTAGGCATACTGCAGGGTAGAGGTATCTACAGCCGGTATGAGCCCCTCCGATGTTTCGATATATTCGTACAGTTCTATCTTATCCTGTATGGAGTTGTAAAAACCTTTTAATCCGGCACTGAATTTTCCCTTTTTGAAGGAAAGACTGGCTTGTAAATTATCAGACTTTTCAGCCTTGAGATTGGGGTTGCCAATGATGAAGTGATTGACATCGATGAAATTGAAAAAGAGTTCCTTCAGGTCCGGACTACGAAACCCCTTGCCGTATGACGCCCGAATGGTCCAATTTTGATGTGGATCGTATTTGAGATGAAGTGATGGGATCATGGGCGCATCATAGCGGGTATTGTAGGCGTAGCGCAGGCCACCTTCCAGGGTAATCTTTGCTGTCGGATCGTATTTCAAACTGGTAAATATGGCATAATCACCAATTTGGGAAAACCCTTCTTTTTTACTCAGCGTATCCTGGATGCGTTGCCCCTGAGCATTGTCGTAGCGAAAGTCAAGACCTACCTGAAAGTTTAGTGGTGATTCTCGATATCGGCTGGCGAAAGTAGTCCGAAAGGTAGCGCTCTGAAAGATGGCAGTATCCTGCTGACCGGGTATCTCCTCCTGAGTATTTTCCTCAAAATTAGTGCGTATGCTGTTCTTCTGTCGACGGAAATGATTGTAGGCGAGAGTCGATTGTAGATAGTATTTCTTGCCAATTTCACCTTCCTGAAGCAAGCTATGACCAAGACGTGTGGTGTGGTATTCGTCATCGAAGGCATAAGGCTTGAATTGAGGTCGGCGAACTTCACCAAGATTAGTCACTATTTCATCAAAATAGTTGATGCTGTACCTGATCTGCTGGCTTTCGCCAAATTGGTACCGCAAACTGGCATCACCATACCACTGTTCCTTAGGGTTCCACAAAACCGAACGCAGGGTATCTTCCGAATATCCGTCGAAATGGTCATAACCGCCATTGAGGTGCAATAACAGGTTTTTACCAAAACGAAAACCGGCAAAGCCGGAATAACTGTTTTCACCACGGCTTTCATATTGTCCATTTAAACCAATTTCCGTTTGGCACAGCTGCGACTTTTTAGTAATCAAATTGATGACTCCCGCCAAAGCATCAGTGCCGTAATTGACGGAAAGTGGCCCTTCCACGATCTCTACCCGCTCGATATTTTGCAGATTGAGTTGACTGAGGTCAATATTGCCGTCCTGCCGCCCAATGACCGGTACACCGTCAATCATGATTTTGACATTTTGGCCATCCAGGCCCAGCAAACTCATGCTGCTGCCCAGGATTAAATCCTGATTGATACGTATGCTGGCCTCCTGCTGCAATAGCTGCTCCAAATTGGTTGCTCCCCGCTTTTCAATGGTTTCCCGCTTGATGGTCTGGATGTCGTGCACCGCACTTCGGCTATCGGTTGGGGCGTATTGTGCAGTGACGACTACATCCTCCAAATCCAGCAACCAGATGCTCAGTGAATCACTTTCCTGCGCACTCAATGTCACAAGCAAAGCACCCGATAAAAATGAAGCAAGTACCAGTCTTAATATTTTCATTACCAGTTGTTTATTTGCGTTTATTCCAGCTCTTTTACAATTGCCCTCCACTCTTCGAGCTCCGTAATTCCCGGCTTGCGTTTGCCAAAGCAGTACACAATCAGGTTACCGTCACGGTCAAAGATTTCCAGTCCGGTCACCACACCATCGGCGGTAGGTTTTTTGACTACCCAGGTTTGGGCGATACCATCCAGGTTGACGTGTAGATTAAATTCGGGATCCATTACGTTGATCCAGTTGTGCATAGGCACCACTTTTTTTACTTCGCCGGTATGAATCTGAATGCAGCCTGGGCTATTGACAAAGACCATGATGGGCAGCTGCTGCCTGGCAGCAAGTGTCAGCATTTTGGAGAGGGCCTCGTTGCTTACCTGGTAGGCATATCCATTGGGAGCCAGCCTTAGGGCCTGTACACGGTCCAGTTCGTATTTCCGCAAAAGGGGGAAGAAATCGTGGGTGTCTTTCAGCGTCAGCCATTCCATTTGGAAGGCTTTTACATCAATTTTTTCGTCGGGCAGTATTGTCTTCTTGGTGAGTGTTTTTTCTGGAATTTTTAAAGTCTTGATTTGATTTTTAGCCTTGTATTGCTCCACCAGTTTCTGGTAGGCAGTAGGATTGGATTTTTGTGTGAGGTAGACCTTGTGGATGGCTTCGCCGTATTGGTTGAAAAACTGAAAACTGAATAGTGGTCCGCTGGTTTTTTCCATGCGTACGGCGTAGGCATATTTCCATTCCCACATCAAAAAACGCAGGTCAATATCAGGGTTGACAGCAACCCCCATTTTTCCATCTTTATTAAAAGAAATGTTGTCGTAGATTCCTTTCCGTTCATGCACCGCGTGTTCATTGCGCGTAAGCGCCATTACATATCCAACCTCTTTCAGGTCAGCCAGCAGTTTTTTCCAGTCGCCCTTGAGCCGGATTACATTATTACCCAGTTCAAGCTCCAGGAGTTCGAGTTCGCTGACATAAAGTTTTTGGGCTGCATCCCGAATGCGTAGTCTTGGATTTTCTTCCTTCAGTGATGCATACCGATCGCGTAGTGTAGTGGTCGTTATAGCCATTGGTATTGATGGTTAGTTTTTAATAATATATCTTCTGTTGTACCTGGGGTACGACACTGATGTGTAAATGGTTATGGCAGGGTTTCCTCACGATTTCCGTTTGCATATTGAAACCTGCTAGGATGTTTTGCTCCGTTAGCACTTCAGCCGGTGTTCCCTGCTCGATAACGCTTCCGTTTTTCAACAGTACAAGGTGATCCGCATACTGAGCAGCCAGGTTGAGATCATGAAGGATAATGAATATGCCAATTTGTGAGCTTTTGCTCTGTTCACGAACCAGTTGTAGCAATTGGTGCTGCTGATACAAATCCAGGCTGGAGGTAGGCTCATCGAGCAATAGGTATTTGGCTTGCGCCGAATGCGACTCATTAATCTGGGCCAGCACCCGGGCAAAATGCACGCGCTGTTGCTCGCCGCCGGACAGGGTCTGGATATTGCGATAAGCGAAATCTTGCATACCTACCTGTTGCAGACAATGCCAGGCAATCGCTTCATTTTCAGTTCGTGATAAAAGTTGAGCATGTGGATGGCGACCCAGGTTTACCACCTCAATGACTGGTAGACAAAAGGACAGATTGATTTGCTGGCTTAATATCCCCCGCACCCGCGCCAGATTGGTTGTTTCCCAATCTTCAAGAGCAATGCCATTCAGGCTGATCAGTCCGCTGCTGACAGTCAGGGATTTCGACATAGCTTGCAGTAACGTGGACTTACCCGCTCCGTTGGCACCTACCACCGCCACGACTTCTCCGGGACGGATGGTCAGGGAGACATTTTTTAAAATCAAATTTCCTCCTCTCGAAACCTGTATGTTGCGTGCTTTGATCATCTAGATAAAGGATTGCCGTGCTTTCAATAATAGCCAGATAAAAAATGGCGCTCCAATCAACGCGGTCAGAATACCGATGGGCAATTCCGCCGGAGCGATTATGGTGCGGGCCAGATTGTCGGACCAGATAAGTAGTACGGCTCCAAGTAATGCAGAGCCGGTTAGTAGCTGAAAATGCGTAGTGCCCCGCATGAGCCGAATCAGGTGAGGAATGACCAGCGCAATAAAGGAAATAACGCCACTGACAGCTACGCAGGCCCCAACAATGACGGCTGTACAGCTGATGATCTGCCACTTCAACCTCTGGGTGTTCAATCCCAGGTATTGTGCTTCTTTTTCTCCGAGGAGTAATAAGTCCAGTTTGGCCGCATTTTTCACCAAAATGATTCCGGCAATGGAGACCAATGGAGTGATAATGGCCAGCATTTTCCACTGTGCTCCACCGAGGCTACCCAAGGTCCAGAAGGTGATATCGCGCAGTTGATCTTCTGTTGAAAAATAGATCATCAAACCGGTCAGAGCGCTACCAAATGCGGTAATGGCCACTCCGGCCAGTAATAAGGTGGTTACAGAAGTGCGTCCGGAAAAAGTAGCCAGTTGGTACACCAGAATGGTACTGATAAAGCTGCCCACAAAGCCCATCAATGTGATGCTGGCGTACCCCAGCAGTGAGCTGATGGATTGCAGTAGGGTAGTGGCAAAGAAAATGCCCGCCACTGCAAAGACCATCGCTCCACTGGTTATACCAATTAAGGCCGGATCAGCCAAAGGATTGCGAAAGAGTCCCTGAATCGCAGCCCCCGATAGCGCCAACCCGGCGCCTACCACTAAGGCCAACAAAATGCGCGGAAGGCGCAGGTGCCAAATCAGGAAAGTCAGGCTGGGATCTTCTGCAGATGAAGTCCAGCCCAGACCTTCCCGGATGGCCAAAATCAATTGTGATCCACTAACCGGATACGCGCCGATGTAAAGTGAACCAAATATCGAGAACAGGAGAATCGCCGCCAATATCCGGTTGGACCACAATTGGGTATAGATTGACCGTTGCCTTTGCGGCAATTGTTTATCGTCATTCTTTATGGCATGGTGTACGGCGTTCAAAATATGTTATTTATGCTCAAAGTTCATTTTGAAAGGAGAGTTGAATTTTTTGCGCAAGCTCAACTGCTGCTTGCCCGGCTCTGGGGGTAAATCCCAGCAGGTAAAGGCCATCCATGGCAATAAAGCGCTGATTTGCGCCGGCCGGTGTTTGCGCCAGGCCCGGTACCTGTATCAATCCTTCGGGGCCACCGAGACTTTGCAGGCCGCTTTCAAAAAGCAGGATAATTTCCGGTTGGGCCGCGATCAATCCTTCGGGCGTCAGGGCTTTAAAGCCTTCAAATTCGGTGACAGCATTTTGTCCTCCCGCAATATCGATCATAGCGGCAGCAGGAGTACCGGTGCCCGCCACCATCAGGCTACCCTTGCCAAGGGCGTAGATGAACAGCACTTTGGGATTGGAGTTGGACTGCTCCTTGATTTGGGCCAGTTGCTGTCGTTGTTGTTCGAGGTCTTTTTTGACGAAAGTCAACTTGTCGTCCTGACCAAGTACTTTCGCCAGTCGTTCCGCCATCTGGATTGGGCCATCAAGGGTGTAGCTGTTTTCTACAAACAGGATTTCAATGCCCGATTGCTGCAATTGACCAAGCTGCGGTATAGCCTGATCTTTAGCTTCTGCAATGATCAGGTCCGGTTGCAATGCCAGCAGGGCTTCGGCGTTCAATTTGCTCACATGGCCCAGTTGGGGTAACTCAGCAGTGGTTTCGGGATAGGTACTGGTGACGTCGATACCCACAACTTTATCGCCTTGCCCCAATGCAAACAGGGTTTCGGTAATCGCTCCTGACAGGGAAATGATGCGGCTGTAAGTAGTGGCTGTTTCCGAAACTTCGGCGCCAGAATCTGCCGCTTGCTGACAGGCGGTGAAGCCCACCAGCAGAGGCAGAAGTGTCCAAATGAATTGCTTGGTACTTTTGCTCATTATTGCTTAATTATTCTTTGACTGACCACATCACCATTGGCTTCCAGGGTCAGGATGTAGGTGCCTGTGGGCAAATCGAGAGCCGGTAGGGTAGTGGCGTTAAATCCGGCGGCAACCGTCTGGGATGCCGACCACAATTTTCTGCCAAAGACATCTCCAATACTAATGTTTACCCGACCGGCGGTTTTAACGGTGTACGTTACGGTGGCCTCATTCACGACTGGATTGGGAAAAACATTGAAGTCCTGAAAAGCACTGGGGCGATCCACATTTGAAACCGTTCCGAGTGCTGTTTTTTGGAAGACGGCATTTCCGGTTCCGGAGCCTTCAAAATCGATAAACACAATTTTCCAAAGGTCACCAGCAGCGGTTTTTACAAAGTAAGCCCGATCAGTCGGCAGCGACCATTGGAATGTAGTGAGGTCAAAGGCCTTCCAGTCGTACCCGATGATGTCCAGTGTGGATTTCAGGGAATCTGCATATTGGTCAAAACTCACATTTTCGGGATCAATGGCATCGGCCTGTGCTACCTCTACACCAACTCCGGAAAGCGTGCCGGTGACCAGGTAGTCCAAAAGATTGCCTTCACCGTCATCCAAGGGAGTGATATAACGAGTGAACACCAGATCCCACTCATCGGGTACACTGGAAATCGTTTGCTCGGTATCAAAAGAAAAATAGGCGAAGTCAGCGTCCGGAAAGTCCGCCTTATTGATCGTTTGTGTCACTTCATTAGAGCCGTCCAGGTCGGCGTATTTAAAGGTATAGGTGGTAGAAACCAGTGAAACGATCTGTAATTTCTTATAACTTTCATCCCGCAATTTGATAACGTAAACCTTGGTGGCATTGATGGTATGATCAGTGGGATTGTATTCTCCCCAGCCGAGGTCAAAAGGATTATCCTCCAACCGGGTGCTATTGAATGCGCCGTAATCCCAGCTTAGTTCATCATTGTATAGCGGATTTTCGAGTTCTTCCGGATTGACATCGTCAGAGAATTCATTGGTGGGAGCGGTGTACAACTCCAGGGGTGTTCCGGAAGCGCCGGTGGCCTCATTGAGGAAGATGGCCGCATCGGCAAATCCGATGGTGGAAAAAGCGATGTCCCACTCAATATTATAGACAGTAGTGGTGGCATCATCTTCGAGCTGATAATAGGTCTGGGCACTGTAGTCTGCTTCGTAGCTCACTTCAACAAACTGGGCAAATAAGGCATTTGTCATGCACAGCATAGCCATTGGGAGTATCAGTTTCTTCATGAATTTTTAAGTTTATTTAGACTAATTCTTTATAGTGGCAAAGCTAAGTGGACTTTACCATACGGGAAATACCGATCTTTAGCTAAATTGGAAATGCTTAATATTAGGTAGGCTCTACTGCAAATTAGGGATGATTTACCGAGTTCAACCCAGATCATGTTCATCCAGTAAATCCTGTCATCAAAAGTCAACATCAAGTGAGCAGACTTTGGCAGGAACCGTCAGGTTTCCGCTAAAAGACCTTTGCGGACTTTGCGGCTTTGCGCGCCATTTATTCCCCTTGCGGCGGCGCGGCGGACGCAAAGGCTTTGTATAAAAAATCCATCCGAATTTTTTCTAATCATCCCCAATTACCGATCTTTTTCCGAAAATTGTGGCAAATCTGATCAACATGAATAGAGTAGCTTTATTGATTTCCGGGCTTGTATTTTTCCTGAGCGCATGTGAGAAGGGAGGAGACCAGCCAATTTGTTGCACCAATATCGACACCAAAATTGTGATTCACTACACCGATGCTTCCGGGGAGGATCTGATCAACAGTTCGGAGCAATACGCCGAGGATAAGATCAAGGTTTATTATAAAAAGGATGGCGTTTTTGAGTATGCCTTTCAGGGGAACCTGGATTTCCCCAATATGTACTTTGTGGATGAAGACCTCAATGGCGATTTGCAATTCCATCTTTTTCCCAGCAATGAGTACGACGGTAATTTCTCGGAAACGCTGATTGAGTTTAACGGAGTAGAAAGTGATACCATCCGCGCGGAATTTCAGTTGGATGGCAACAATGAGATTTGCACCAGGGTGTGGTACAATGGTGTAGAAATGGATGGCCAGGAATTTGAGATCGTAAAATAAAATGACCGACGTCCCTGAATTTTGGGCCGCCGGTCGGGAGCGCGCTTTTAGTTTAGCTACAGCCGATATCCCACTTCCAGTCCGAGACCAAATTGCTGTTCCCCATTAAAATATTGCCGAAAGGCAGCGTTTAATCCCAGTGAGATTTTTGGGCTAGCCTGCACGCCAATCCGAGCGGTAAGGGGAATACCCAAAGTGGATAGTTTATCGGTGCTATGATCTTCTTCAACTAGTCGAGCGAGACCTTCATTATCAATATCAAAAAGAAAAGCACTCCGGTAATGATAGCTGCGGTACAGCAAGGAAACTCCGGTTCCAAGGCCGATCTTAAAAACCGAATTGGGCAAAAAATTGTAAATAAGCGTAGCATCGCCGCCAAGGGAGTAATATTTCTGTGAGCTGCTAATTTCTTCACCCATATTGGTGACATTGAGATGCGGCGGGAAAATGCCTTCATCTAACCTGGAAATGTTTTGGAAAAAATGACCAGTCAGTCCGAACTTAAGGCGGTTGCTAAAGGGCGTTTCAACGCGCGCTTGTGCGCCGATGGCCCAAAGAGGAATTCCATAGTTTGTATTTCCTCCGGTAGATTCAAAACCTCCCGGGTAGTCAAAGGAACGTTCAGTGGTACCCTGGGCATAAACTCTGGCACTGGTGATACCTCCATAGATTGTGGTTTGTGAAAAAATAGGGTTGATGTAGAAGAGGCAAAGCCCTCCCAGGAGTGCGAGTAAATAGAGGTTTTTCATGGTGTATCTTTTTTACTCACATATACCCCAGGAAGCCTTTGCACCGGAAAGAAAATTCAGATTTTAATAAAATTTTAAGAAAGGGTTAGTGGAATTTATTGTCCAAAGAGTCGAGCACAAACTCCCAGAGGGTTTCGTAGGGGATGATTTCGAGTTCTGCGGCTTGATTGGCTTTGTGAAGAGGTACTGAAAGCAGCTTTTTCCAGTAAGGGTTGGCTTTGCGAACCACTGCCTCCCGGTGAAAGTTGGCGGCTGGCAGTTGAATCAGCATTTTGATGAAGCAGTTACTGCGGAAGGTATCATCCCGGCGCAGGTAGCGATGAGTATAAGTCTTCAGGGATTCGACGCGGTCAATGATGGCGGAGTATTTTTCTTGCTGGAGAAGGAATAGGACGTGGAGGATGAGGATGGTGATGTTGGAGCCGCGTTTGTCTTTGGAGTAGATAGGGAGGTTATTAAGAAATGTGCTAATTCTAAATCTTATTTTGCCTTGACCATCTTTAGGTCTTAATTTTTTTTGAAGAATAAGGTAATAAAGAAAGGCTCTATTAATTTTCCATCTCTCAACTAGAAAACCACTGCTGTTTTGTAGGTTGGGATGGGGCTCATATTTTTCAAAAATATTATACGCTTTGTCCCAGTCTTTGGAATGAAATGCTAAAAGGATGTACAAGTCATGGAGTAGAAACCAGTTCATCTTGCCTGGGCTAACAATTGAAATGTTCTTTTGTAAAGTCTTTTCGGCATCAGAGTAATAGCCAAGCTTTATGCATGCAATCAATTTTTTTATAGAGAATATAAATGTGGGGTTTTGCGGTCCAGTATTTTTGGGCTTTTGCGCAAATAGACTATATGCTTCGATCGCTACTTTTAAGGCGTTTTTATAGTCCGTATTGATTTCGTGATGTAAGACCTCAATAAGGTAAATAAGGAACATTAGTCTTTGTGAACCGGGCTTTTTTTTCAGTGGAGCTAGCTTTTGTACATATTTGTAAGATGCTTTAACATACTCTTTTTGAGTAGCTCCGGATTTTACAAAATGGATCATAAGTTTTGTATAGTACCTCTCTGCCTTCAACTCCTGTTTTTTGAGTTTAAGAAGTTTTTTTACCAGTTTGCTATATTTATTAAATTTTTTTTCATCAGCTACAATAGCTCCATAGTGGTGTTGTAAGTCTTTTGCAAGGAGAAGGCAGATATCTAAATATTCATACATCTCTGCTATTTTGAAGGTTTTTCTTGCCAGCTTAACAGCTGTATTTCTAGCACCGCTTGATAGCATGATTTTAATTGCCAAGGTCTGTTTCAGACAATGCAGGTAAATATCCTTGTTGGTGTTGAATTTTGTCTTATTTGCATCAATTAGAAAGAGGTAGTTAACTAGTCGATCATATAGTCTGTCCTTTAGTCGATTATAGCTATTGTGCTTTGGGAAATGCGAATAGAGTAGTTCTTTGGCTTCTTTATCATTGAGCAGCTCGCGTTTAGCCAATCCCCGATAAAACGCATCCATCTTATTGGCCGGTTCTTCTGACACGCCAAATAACACCAGGTTTTTAATCTTATTGGGTTGCACTAGATTGGCCAGTTCTTGTAATTCGTCAAAAGAAGACATTCTTAAAATATTGATTTACAATAAGTATTGTTATAAAGGTAAATTAAAATGTTTAAATCTGCCTGTCGGAAAAAGCGAAAAAAAGTTATCGATCTTTTCTTGAAAACCCCTGATATTTGAATTGAAAGTGCTGATGAAGACTGCCATGAGCCGGCTGAGAAGCCGTGGCTGTGGCTATTTACAAGAAGCCCTCTGGTTTGACTGGAGGGCTTTTTTTGTCAATTATTCGCTGGTTTTAGTGCCAATTGTGTTGCCTTTTCGGGCAAAGGGTTAATGAAACTTATTGTCTAGAGAATCGAGGACGAACTCCCAGAGGGTTTCGTAGGGAACAATTTCGAGCTCCACACTCTGGTTGGCTTTTTCTAGCGGGACGGTCTGCAATTTATCCCAGTATTTTTTGGCTTTTCTGATGACTCCCTTTTTGTGGAAGCTTGCTGCAGGGAGCTGTAATAGCATTTTAATGAAACAATTGCTGCGGAAAGTATCATCTTGGCGCAGATAGCGGTGGGAGTACGTTTTTAGGGATTCTACGCGGTCGATGATGATGGAGTACTTTTGCTGATGGAGCAAGAAGAGGATGTGGAGGATTAGGATTATTGTATTTGTTCCTGTTTTGTCTCTTGAATAGAAGGGAACCTCATTGAGGAACCTGTTTAGTTTAAAATCTAATGGCTTTCTCATTTTTTGTGGTGAAATCTTCTTCGTTATGATAAAGTATTGAATAAATGCCTCCTGGATTTTCCACCTTTCTTTGATATGATCATATTGCCGTCTGAAACCGGGATTTTCGAATACGGAAAGGTAAATACTGTAGGCTTTTTGATAATTTCCCATGTGGAATGCTAGAATGATGTAGTAGTCGGAACAAACAAAGAAATTAGTACCTATCTTGGGGGTTAGCGTGAAACATCTCATGGCCGTTTTTTCTGCCTGTTTATAATTTTTTAAGCGAATTTGGGCCGCTAGCATCTTCATGTTGAAGAACAAAAGAGCACTGTTTGCTGAAGTGTGCTTTGGAGTTGAGAATATCGAAATGGCTTCATGGCAAACTTTAAGTGTACCAAGATAGTCATTAACAATTTCGTATCGGAGAATAAAAAGCAAAAAAGAAATGAAATTAAGGCGAAAGGAGCTGCTCTTCTGCGTGATTTCTCTTAATTGAAAATAATAGTCAATGCATTGATCTAAAAGTTGACTTTTTGTCGCCTCGGAAAACACATAGTGCATTATAATTTGCCCATAATATTGTTCCGCTTTTAGTTCAGCGTTTAGCAGGTTCAAATATATTTTTACTAGTTTATCATATTTCCAGAAGGGCTTTTGCTCTCCGGTGATAGTCCCATAATGCGTCCTCAGGTCTCGGGCAAACGATAGGGCCAACTCTGTAAATTCAAATTTTTCCGCGATTTTCAGCCCTTGTTTTAAGAGTGGAATAGCTGACTGTCTTCGATTATTTATCAATAAAATTTTACCGGCGTGAAGTTGTCTTAGGCAAGAATGGAATGCGCGACTTCTTTCAATCTTTTCCTTATTGTCTATATCAAAGAATAAAAGGGTAGTCAATAGTTTACCGTGCAATCGCTCTTTCAACTTATAATAAGCCGCATCCCTTGGTGCACACCCCAGCACCTGCTCCGCCGCCATAGCATCATCCAAAAAATGCCCATGCGTCAACCCATGATATAGCTGGTCCAATTTGGAGGTAGGATTGCTGGTAGTACCCACAATAACCAAATCTTTAATCTTATTCGGCTTAACAAATTGGGCTAGATCAGAAAGCTCTTCAAATGTTGGCATAATTAACTGATTGATTATCAATGAAATTTTGCATTAAAGTAACAAAATATAGAAAATCAGCCAGTCTAATTTGCTGTAAAAATGTTATGGAAGTTCTGCTAGAAACCCCTGATATTTGAATTGAAAGTGCTGATGAAGACTGCCATGAGCCGGCCCCAAAGCCGTGGCTGTGGCTATTTAAAAGAAGCCCTCTGGCCTGGCTGGAGGGCTTTTCTTGTAAATGTGATTTGTTGTTTTTGATGCTGCTTTTCCTCTCTTTTTCGACGTGAAGTTTAATGGAATTTGTTGTCCAAAGAATCGAGCACGAACTCCCAGAGGGTTTCATAGGGGATGATTTCAACATCAGCATTTTGATTAGCCTTTTCTAATGGGACAGATAGAAGCTTGTCCAAATATTTTTTCGCTTTTCTTTTTACACCAGTTTTATGAAAACTTGCTGCTGGAAGTTGCAAAAGCATTTTAATGAAGCAATTGCTCCGAAATGTATCATTTTGACGCAAATATCTGTGAGAGTAGGTCTTGAGAGATTCCATTCTATCGATGATTTCTCCATATTTTTCTTGTTCTAAAAGAAATAGGATATGCAAAATGAGTATGGTAATATTATTTCCTCGCTTGTCCTTTGAATACGAAGGTACTTCATTTAAGAATTTCTTGATACGAAATTTTTTTCCTGTATCTAAATTATCTGGAGTGATCAATTTTTTCATAATCAAAAAGTGTATAAATGCTTCCAATGTCTTCCATCGCTCTGAAATGTATTGGTATTGTTGTGAAAAAGAAGGATGGTTGACTGCTTTCTGATAGTAGAAATAAGCTTGTTGATACTTTTGGGAATGAAAGCCTACTAATATATTGTAATCCAGAGCAGTGTACCAATTGCTGATTCCTTCATCGACCAGCTCAAGCGTTTGGTTTGCTACTTTTTGAGCCTCTTTATATTTTTTGGTTTGTAGGTATGCAGCTGTTAGTTTAAAGGAAAAATGGAAGATAGCTGTGCGCGATACTAGATGTTGTTTCTTTTCAAAATAAAGTATTGCTTGATTACAAGCATTGATGATTCCTTGATAGTCGTTTTCGATCTGGAATCGGAGAATAATGACTAGATAGCTGACAAAGTTTAGATAGTAGGTATCATATAAGTGTTGTTGATCTTGTAGCTCTTGTGCATAGACTCTTGCTTTGATTTTTACTTCCGGCCTAGTTTCAATGGAGTTTACATAATTGATAATGAGCTCAGTATAATATTCTTCTGCTTTGATCTCAGCATTATGAATAGCTAGATGCTTTTGAACAAGAAGATTATATTTGTTAAATGCTTTTCTATCACCTACAATGGATCCAAAATGAGTTCGAAGGTGTTTTGCGAAAAGTAAGGAAATATCAGTAAACTCGTATTTTACTGCTTTTCTTAGGCCTTTTACTGCTAAGGGGATAGCTGCTTTTCTTGCACCTTTAGATATCAAAGCCTTTGCCGCTAACAAGCTTCTTAGGCATTGGAAATAAGCTTGTTGTTGTTCCTGAAAATTTGATTCATGAATGTCAATTACAAAAATTGCATCTACCAGTTTCTCATACAACCTTCCCTTCAACTTATAATAAGCCGCATCCCTCGGCGAGCACCCCAATACCTGCTCTGCTGCCATGGCATCATCCGCAAAATGCCCGTGCGTCAACCCATGATATAGCTGGTCCAGCTTGGTGGTAGGATTGCTCGTAGTACCCACAATCACCAGGTCTTTAATCTTATTGGGCTTAACGAATTGGGCTAGATCAGAGAGTTCTTCAAAGGTTGGCATGATTAACTGATTGATTATCAATGAAATTTTGCTTTAAAATAGCAAAATATAGAAAATCAGCCAGTCTAATTTATTGTAAAAATGTTACGGAAGTTTTGTTAAAAACTCCTGATATTTGAATTGAAAGTGCTGATGAAGACTGCCATGAGCCGGCCCAAAAGCCGTGGCTGTGGCTATTTAAAAGGAGCTCTCTGGCCTGGCTGGAGGGCTTTTTTTTGTGAATGTGGTTTGGTGGTTTTTGAGCTGTTCATCCTCGCCTTTGCAGCGAAGTCTTAATGAAACTTGTTGTCCAGAGAATTGAGTACAAACTCCCAGAGGGTTTCGTAGGGGATGATTTCAAGTTCTACACTTTGGTTGGCTTTTTTTAGCGGAACAGATTGAAGCTTTTCCCAATATTTCTTTGCTTTCCTAATGACACCTTTTTTGTGAAAACTAGCAGCAGGTAGTTGTAGTAACATCTTGATAAAACAATTGCTGCGGAAAGTATCATCTTGGCGCAGATAGCGGTGGGAGTACGTTTTTAGGGATTCAACACGATCAATAATTTCGCCATATTTTCTTTGTTGAAGTAATAATAATATATGCAGGATTAGAATAGTAATATTATTGCCACGCTTATCCTTGGAGTAGGTAGGAACTTCATTTAGAAATTTTTTAATTCGGAATTTCTCAGGACCCTTATGTTGATAGATATCTACTAAATCTCTCGTGGAGAGATAATACATAAAGGCTCCTAAAATTTTCCACCTTTCGTTTATATAGTCGTATTGCTGATTAATTGCTGGGTGTGCAAATATCGGAGCAAACCGTGCCAGCCATATCGGCCAAAGTGTGCCACTCGTATCGGAGCAAACCATGCCACTCATATCGGAGCAAAGTGTGCCAGATGAGTTAGGTCGGTTTCTGATCTAAAAGTAAGTTTATTTTTCCTTTTTAGCAGCTAAAATCTTCCTCATAGACTCTCCTTTGAGGTCTATTCGATGAGCGGAGTGTACCAACCGATCCATGACTGCGTCAGCGATGGTGCTTTCTCCAATCGTTTCGTGCCAGTGCTTAACGGGTAGCTGAGTAGTGATGATAGTCGACTGTTTTTGATGGCGATCTTCCATGATTTCCATTAAAGCCATTCTAGCATGTTGATCCATAGGTTTAATCCCAAAATCATCCAGGATGAGCAGTTCCTGCTTGGCTAATCGCTTCAAGATTTTAGGATAAGATCCATCTGCTTTTGCCATTTTCAGTTCCTGGAATAGCTTATAAGTGCTGGCATAATAAGTTGTCATTCCTAGTGTACAAGCCTGTTGACCTAAAGCTGTGGCGATAAAAGATTTGCCTACTCCAGTTGGCCCCAAGATGATTACATTTTGCGCCCTCCGGATAAAATCTCCCTGGCCCAAGCGTTGAATGATTCCCTTATCTAGCCCTCTTGGCACCTGATAATCGATCTCATTTAAAGTGGCTCCATAGCGGAACTTTGCATTTTTTAACAGCCTATCCAGGCGACGATTATGCCGATCATTCCATTCGGCTTCTACTAAATGAGCCATTAACTCATCAGAGGAATAATGAGTAGTTTGTGCTGTTTTGAGCATCACATCGAAGGCTTCTAACATCCCAAACAGGCGCATACTTCGCATTTTGTCTAAGGTGGCAGTATTCATTGTTTTTCATCTTTTGATTAAAAAATAGTGGTTATTCGTAATATTCCGGTCCCCGGATATTGTCATGTAACGGCCGTTGTACTTGCTGCGATCCAATCTCTTGTTCATCTAGTTGATCCAGTTTTCTGAGCAAGATGTATTCAATGGTTCGGTAGGAGTACTTTTCGTACAGCAGGGCTCTTTGGCAGGCCTTCTCCAGTCTTTGGTTACTATATTTCTTACCCAGATTAATGATGCCAATACAGGACTTATAAGCCTGTTCGGGATAGCCATAACGTTCTAAAACCTGTTCCACATACAGGCCGGTATGAGGACCAATCTTATTAGCCCATTTAATGAAGCGGTCTGGGTGCCAGTCCATGACAAATTGATGGGTGGAAGGCATATGTTCCTTGATGGTGGTGTAGGCATGAGGCTGTTGGGATCGCTTGTGTATGGCAATCCGCTCCTGGTGGGCGTAAATCTCTACACTTAGCTCATTATAAAGGATTTGTACACGCTGACCTACATAGCTATGATGCACGCTATAGTAGTGTTTTTCTAACCATACATGGCTGTTTTTTTGTACCATTGCCCGCTTGCTATGCTTAGGTTCATACCGGTATTTTGGTAGTGGACTCAGCAATGCTTTTTCATGTTTAATGAACTGGTCCCAACGAGAATAATCTCGCCCTTGCATCTGTTGTCTGTTATGGGCATCTAGTAGCTGACTAATCTGTTGATTAAGTTCTGCTAGTGAAAAGAAAACCATGTTCCGTATGGGGTAGAAGATGCGTTGATAGACCAATCTAACCGCATTTTCTACCAAGGGTTTATCTTTTGGTTTAGCCACTCGGGTGGGATAAACAACGGTCTGATAATGAGCAGCCATCAGCTTATACTGTCTATTGATAAGCGCTTCATAATTGCTCGCCTTTTCCACGGCTGACTTCAGGTTATCTGGAACCAACGCCTGAGGCACTCCACCCATAAAGGCCAGACAATTGGCCGTGCAGGAAATAAAATGAGGCAGGCTTTGCGACAGGACAGCTTCTACATAAGTATACTGACTAGCTCCCAATATCCCAACGAAGACCTCTACGGATTGCACCTCGCCACTGGAACGATCTACGATCTGTAGCTTCTTGCCCGTGAAGTCGATAAAAAGCTTGTCCCCATATTTATGAGACATCGGCAAATACACCTCACTCTTGCGCTGATGAGCTTGTAAGTGATGCTTAAATTGGGTGTAGCCATACCCTTGGGGATGTTGTTCCCGATATTGGTACCACAAAGTTTGGTAGGTTGCTCCCGGCCGTTTTAGTTCTTTTAGGTAATAGCTCAGTTGTTTTTGAAACGCTGAATAACGGGTATCTACCTGTTGCTCCGCTGCTGGCTTCAACTCAGCCAACAACTTTTTTAGCGCATTTAGGTCCAAGGCCGCTAAATCTGTAAAGGACTGATCCAAGCCTTTAAAAAGCTTCACATAATCGTTAACCGTATTGCGTGATATGCCAATACTCTCCGAGATTGATCGGTTGCTATGCCCTTTTGCTTTGAGCTGTACAAGTTGCTGTAAATCCATCAGTGCTATTCTTTGATTGGCCATTGCTGAAGTAGTTTTGATACTCCATAAAGCTCGACAACATTGTCAAACTCGCAATAACCATGATTCCTGATAGAAACCTCGCTAACTCATTTTTTATAACACAATGTAGTGGCACCCTTTGCGCTGATATGACTGGCACCCTTTCATCCGATACAGGTGGCACGGTTTGCTCCGATATAGGTGGCATGGTTTGACCGATATATGCAGGGTGCTTAATTGCTTTTTGATAAGTATCATATGCACTTTGATAGTCCTTTGAATGAAGGTATAACAAAATGTAGTAATCCAGAGCAAAAAACCAATTAGCGACTCCTTCAGGCACGTATTGTAGTGTATTATTTGCCATTTCTTGCGCTTTGGGGTAATCTTGCAATTGAATATATGCTGCTGTCATCTTGAATGAATAATGGAATAAGGCTGATTGAGATGCCAAATGCCGTTTAGTATTGAAGTACTTGAGGGCTTCTTGACCAATTTTTAAAATATTAATATGGTCATTAACAATTTCATATCGGAGTATGAATACAAGGTATGCGACAAAATACAACTGAAATGATTCATGTTCCTTGAGTAATTCTTTTAGTTCCGAACTAAACTTTTCGGAAATGCTATAGATTTCTTTTTTCGTGGCATTAGAATTAACATAATTTACCATCAGCTCATTATAATACTCTTCGGCCTTTAATTCGGCTAAATAGGTCCCAATGTATTTGTTTACCATGGAGTTATACTTCTTAAAACTTTTTCTGTCACCCATGACCGTGCCATAATGAGTCCTTAGATGTTTTGCAAAGGCTAATGAGATTTCAGTAAATTCAAACTTCTGGGATTTTTTAATTCCTTTTTGTGCAATCGGGACGGCTGCTATTCTAGCACCTCTTGCAAGTAAAGCTTTAACTGCAAGAAGCTGACGAAGACAAGAATGATAAGCTTTTTGATGATGTGTGAAATGAGGTTGGTTTACATCAATGAAAAATAGGGTATTCATTAACTTTTCATACAACCTCCCCTTCAATTTATAATAAGCCGCATCCCTCGCCGAGCATCCTAATACCTGCTCCGCCGCCATAGCATCGTCCGCAAAATGCCCATGCGTCAACCCATGATATAGCTGGTCCAACTTGGTAGTAGGATTACTCGTAGTACCCACAATCACCAGATCTTTAATCTTATTGGGCTTAACGAATTGGGCTAGATCAGAGAGTTCTTCAAAGATTGGCATGATTAACTAATTGATTTTCAGTAAGATTTTGCATTAAAGTAACAAAATATAGAAAATCAGCCAGTCTAATTTGCTGTAAAAATGTTACGGAAGTTCTGCTAAAAACCCCTGATATTTGAATTGAAAGTGCTGATGAAGACTGCCATAAGCCGGCCCAAAAGCCGTGGCTGTGGCAATTTAAAAGGAGCTCTCTGGCCTGGCTGGAGGGTTTTTTTTTAAAGATTGAAATTTGATTTATTTAATGCTGCTCATCCTCCCCTTTACCGCGCTGAATTAATGAAACTTGTTGTCAAGAGAGTCGAGCACGAACTCCCAGAGGGATTCATAGGGGATAAATTCTAGCTCAGAACTTTGATTGGCTTCTTCTAATGGAACTGACAGTAATTTATCCCAATATTTCTTTGCTTTTCGGATGACTCCTTTTTTATGGAAACTGGCGGCAGGAAGTTGTAGTAGCATTTTGATAAAGCAGTTGCTGCGGAAGGTGTCGTCTTGGCGAAGATATCGGTGGGCATAAGTCTTTAGTGATTCTACCCGGTCGATTATCTCACCATATTTTTTTTGTTGGAGAAGGAAAAGTATATGTAAAATCAAGATGGTAATATTATTACCTCTTTTATCTTTTGAATAGGTTGGTACTTCATTGAGGAATTTTTTGATTCGAAACTTCTTGACCTGATTTTTTTCTTTAGAATTTATGAGGCCCTTGATGATTAGGTAATAGATAAAGGCTTCATGAATTTTCCAACGCTCAGCAATATATTGATACTGCTGAGAAAAGGAGGGGTGGTTTATTGCCGTTTGGTAAATTTCGTAAGCTTTCTGGTAGCTTTTTGAATGGAAATAGAGTAGAATATTATAGTCAAGAGAAATATACCAGTTTGTTATTCCTTCCGAAACATAACCTAGACATTTTTGCGCTACAGATTCTGCATTACGATATTCTTTTAATTGGATATAGGCAGAAGTCATTTTCAGTGAATAATGAAGGATTGCGCCCTTTGAAGCTAGATGTTTTTTTGATTCAAAATACAGGAGAGCCTCCTTGCAAACTCGAAGTATATTTTTGTAGTCATTTATGACTTGGTATCTTAAGATAAATACCAAATAGGCGACAAAATACAATTGATAAGACTCATGGTTGCTAATCAATTGTTTTAGTTTTTGTGAGAACTCGTTTGAAATGTCAATTAGATCTTCTTTTGTTGCACTGGAATTGACATAGTTAACCATCAATTCTGTATAGTATTCCTCCGCTTGTAGTTCTGCTGTGTATAATCCTAAGTTTTTATTGACTAGAGTACTGTATTTACGGTACTTTTTCTTGTCTCCAACGATTGTCCCGTAATGAGTTCTAAGACTCTTAGGGGTCAGCGAAAAATAACTTACCCAAAATGATTTGATCTGAATAAAGATAGGATTAACTTTGGAATATCTCCAAAAATGGAAATATGAATAAATATCCATACAGTGAATCGACCGAGATATTGATGAAGCGGTTGTTCAATAACTTATCGGAAAAAGATAAACGACATTATGCCTCAGTAGAAGCCTTCAAATTGGAACATGGGGGCATAGAATATATCAGCACCCTATTTGGCATTGACCGTAAAACGATACGGTCAGGGATCGAAGAGCTAAAAAAAACGACTTTTGCGGACCAGGACAGATCCGTAGAAAAGGAGGCGGACGAAAAGCGGATAAACCGGAACAAAACCCGATCCTAATCGAAAAATTTGAAAAGATCGTTGAAAATCACCGTGCCGGTAATCCAATGAATGCACAAATTCAGTTTACGTATTTGAGCAGGCCGGAGTTACTTAAAAAGCTACAACAAAGCGGTTTAAATACAAGTCTTTATTATGTGGATAAGTTGCTTGCCAGCCTTGGGCTAAGCCAACGTAAAATGGCAAAGACGGGTACTTTTAAACAAGTACAAGGGCGCAATGAGCAATTCGAATATATTGACCAACTGGTGAGTCAATATAGGCAGAGGGGACAAATTCTCATCTCGATGGATAGCAAAAAAAAGGAGCAACTAGGCCAATTGTACCGCCAGGGAAAGGTGTATTGTAAGGAGGCACAAATATGTAATGATCATGATTTCACAAGCATGGCTACTGGAAAGATAACTCCTTTTGGCATTTACGATATTCAACTCAATGAAGGCTATATGTTTCTAGGTCAATCAGCTGATACCCCTGATTTTGCGGTTAATTGCTTATTGGATTATATCAAGTACTACGCCTGTAAAAGGTATCCCCAGGCTACCCAAATGCTCATCCTTTGTGATTCGGGGGGGAGTAATGGGTGTCGAACCTATCGGTTTAAAGAAATGATACAATGGGTCGCCCAATATACCAACCTCCAAATCAGAGTGGCTCACTATCCAAGTTATTGTTCAAAGTACAACCCTTGCGACCATAAACTATTCCCTCATATTACCAGAGCATTAGCCGGAGTCATGTTGGATTGCGTAAAGACCGTTTGTCATTTGATCAAATCCAGGGCTAAAACAAAGCAAGGCTTAAAGGTATTTGTTAGACAAATGAAAAAGGAATATCAAACTGGAATTAAGGCAACAAAAAACTTTCTACAAAACTATCCAATTGTTCACGATCAGATATTACCTCAGTGGAATTATTGGGCCTTACCTTAGTATTAATATGGGGAGGTTATTTTTCGCTGACCCCTTAGCATAGGCTAATGTGATATCAGTAAATTCAAATTTTTGAGATTTCTTGATTCCCTTCACTGCAAGAGGAATGGCTGCTTTTCGTGCGCCTTTACCTAAAAGTGCTTTTACCGCTAATAGATGTCTAAGGCAGGTATAGTATGCTCTTTGATATTCTGAGTAATTAGGCTGGTTTATATCAATGAAAAAGAGGGAATATGTTAGCTTGTCATATAATCGCTCCTTCAATTTATAATAAGCCGCATCCCTCGCCGAACACCCCAATACCTGCTCCGCCGCCCTTGCATCATCCGCAAAATGCCCGTGCGTCAACCCATGATAAAGCTGGTCCAGCTTGGTAGTAGGATTACTCGTGGTGCCGACAATGACCAGGTCTTTAATCTTATTGGGTTTGACAAATTGGGCAAGATCAGAAAGCTCTTCAAATGTTGGCATAATTAACTGATTGATTATCAATGAAATTTTGCATTAAAGTAACAAAATATAGAAAATCAGCCAGTCTAATTTGCTGTAAAAATGTTACGGAAGTTCTGCGAAAAACCCCTGATATTTGAATTGAAAGTGCTGATGAAGACTGCCATGAGCCGGCCCAAAAGCCGTGGCTGTGGCTATTTAAAAGGAGCTCTCTGGCCTGGCTGGAGGGCTTTTTTTTGTGAATGATTTTTTGGGTTTAATGCGCCATCTTCTCTTTTGGGCAAAGCCTTAATGAAACTTGTTGTCAAGAGAATCGAGAACAAACTCCCAGAGGGTTTCGTAGGGGATGAACTCTAGCTCAGAACTTTGATTGGCTTCTTCTAATGGAACTGACAGTAATTTATCCCAATACTTTTTCGCTTTTCGGATGACTCCTTTTTTGTGGAAACTGGCGGCGGGAAGTTGGAGTAACATCTTGATGAAACAATTGCTGCGGAAGGTGTCGTCCTGGCGTAGGTAACGCTGGGAATAAGTTTTTAAGGATTCGACTCGGTCGATGATCTCACCGTATTTCTTTTGCTCAAGCAAAAAGAGTATATGTAGAATCAAAATAGTGATGTTGGTTCCTCTTTTATCTTTTGAATATGCAGGTACTTCATTTAAAAACTTGTTAAGACGAAACTTCTTAGCTATCTGAAAATCATTTGTGTCGGGTTTAACCTTTTTGCATCTTATCAGATATTGAATAAATGCTCCATGAATTATCCACCTTTCAGAAACATACTGATATTGATTCTTAAACTTAGGATTAGAGATGCCTTTTAAATATATTTCGAATGCTTTCTGAAACTTCTTTGCATGGAATGCTACTAGAATATAATAGTCTAGTGCAATATACCAATTATTGACACCTTCTGGCATTAGGTTCAAACAATTTATAGCCTGTTTTTCTGCCTCTTCATACTGCTTTAAATGAATGAATGCTGCAATCATTTTAAATGTAAAGGTAAAGACCGTGTTTTTTGACACAAGGTGCTCCTTTGTTTCAAAATATTTTAATGCCTTTATACATGTTTTTAAGGTGTTTGGATAATCATTGACAATTTCATATTGAATTGTTAGAACTAAATATGTAATAAAAGTGAGCTTAAAAGACTCTACCTTTGATAATTGTTCTTTTAGTTCTTTTGCATATTTTTCCGATATGTTTATCAAGTTAAATTTACTTGCTCTGGAGTAAACATAGTGATAAGCCAACTTAGAATAGTATTCTTCTGCTTTAAACTCAGCTAATTGAATTTTTTGATATCTGTCAATTATTGTATCGTATTTCTTAAATTTTTTCTTGTCACCAATAATTGTGGCATAGTGTGTTCGTAAATCATTAGATATTGATAGAATTACTTCTGTAAACTCAAACTTTTCTGCTTTTCTTACCGTCTTTTCTGCTAATGGTATTGCCACGTGTCTAGCACCTTTTGTGAGTAGAAGCTTTATGGCAACGGAATCGCGTAAACACGATTGGTAAACACGCTGCTTTTCAATAAGACCTGTTTGGTTAACATCAATGAAAAAAAGGGTATTTATTAGCCGATCTCTTAACCTCCGCTTTAATCGATTGAAATAGAAGTCTTGATTCTTCTTTTTAGGAAAGAACTTCATCTTGGCCTCAGCCTCATTATTGAATCTGTCATTAAGTAAATCCTCATAAAGCCTTTGAGCCATTGAGGTCGACTTACTAGCACTTCCGATAATTTCTATCTGCCTGGTCTTCACCTTGGATACGATGTCGACTAAAGATTTTAATTCATTCATTTCAACAATGATTGTTTTTAATATTTTGATTTACAGTGTTTTGTGTTTTTATAATGGTGAAGAATACCTGGTTTTGATATGTTTTTTTTGATAAAAAAAGTTTGGTGTTTAATAGGAAATGAACCATAGTTTTAAAAAAAATTAAAATTTTAAAACTATGGCAGTCTTAATTGCACTATTGATTTCACTAGGAATTATTTCTTCTCCAGAGCAGGCAACTCCTGAACTCTTGGAGCAACATCAAGAAATTATAAACTCTGATATCAACATGAACTAGTTGTAACTTTTGATCATTAAGCATAAAGTTGATGTCTTATTTTGTTTGAATTTTGCATCGTAAAGTATTGGTAAATATTGGGTTATGCTTTTTTAACTTTTTTTGTGTTTTAATTTGCCCTGTCTTTTTCTCCGAAAAATACACTTTTTTTCGGAGACCAGACCCCCTATATTTGTACCAGAGGTTAGAACATCAAAACAGTTAGCGCTTTTCGGCATCAAGCATACCCAGCGTATTTTGCTTGATGCCTTTTTTTGGTTGGGGACTACTGATCTGTAGTTGTCTTTGCTGTAGGTGGTTGTAAACCAGGGTTTTGTGAAATAGCTTTCCTGCGAAGAAGAACACTCTTCTTCCTTCACTACTTTTCTAAATTTGGGTCATGTGTGTATCCTGGTCTGGTAGCCGTTTGTCTGAGGTTTTGTCAGGACATCAAATTTTGAGTTCCAAACACGTTTCGAGTAGCAGTTAGCGGTAAAATAATGAACCTTCCATTCCTGTCAGTATCACGACTGATCAGGTGTATGGATCTATAAAAATCGGGCATAGTGCATGTTTGTAGGTGGTGCTTTAGAAGCGAAAATTGCAGTGTTTGGGTTTCCACACAAGGTATTTTTGAGTGCATAGCAGCGCTATGGACGAAAAAATAGCTGAAGTGGGGTTCCAAAAGCTGCGATTTGCAGCCTGAATGACTACCTTCAAAGATGCACTTCGGTAAATCTTTGGCATACGCCTGGATATGCTCATGCGGGGGGCGGGTCGTGTGCGCTCATCGGCCACAGAAGTGTAGCGTAAACGAATGTTCTACACACATCTTACATGGCCGTTGACAAAATCACCGGATAAAGATAACGTATTTTTGCGGGAAAATAAAGGTGGGTAAAACAAGCAGCCCCTTCCTTACTAATTATTTGGCTTAAGACTAAACTAGTGAGCGTAAAGCAGGGGCTGCTACAAAAATTTAACGCCTATATCATCAAACTATAACCTATACGACTAAGTGCGGCGATTCGCTGCTTAATGTTAAAAAAAAATTAACAAAAGGTGAATGCTTGCTTAAGCGGTCTGGTCGTAGCTGGCTACTAAACGCTTCAGTTCCAGTAAGTAAGATTGCTTTTTGGGCGCCCGCCGACGCTGATTGGTGGGTGTGAAAAAATTGTGGTGCTCCAGAAACTTTACCTGCAATTTATTCCATGCCTGTTCGGTTTGCAGCACCTGGTAGGACCTTAATTCCTCAAAAAGGGTGTCCCCAATATCGTAGAAATCTTCCCGGCCAAGATAGTCCAGATCGGCATCACAAATGATCATTTCCAGCTCATTTTGCGGTGATTGGGGAATCTTGGTGGCCATGATCATACCGCAAATCCGGTCAATTTCAGACGAAGTGTAACCATAATTGGGCAGGTGCATACGCGCAATGCCACACCCCAGAGCCTCGTGATCTTTATTGTCAATGGTAAATCCGGAATCGTGGAAGAGGGCAGCAGTCTTAAGCAACATGGTATCGTAGGGACCGATCTTCTCCAGATAGCAAAGATCTTCGGTGATATGCAGGACATCCAGCGTATGGTGTACACCGTGGTAGGTCAGTTGGTCTGATAATTCCCGTTCAAGTTTGTCTAGGATGAATGCTTTTGCTGCGTGATAATTCATGTTGTCCTGCTTTGCCCTGGTGATCCGGTCCTCACCGGTTTTCTCATAGCGCTCCCCAAATATCGGAACCTTAATAATAAACTGCAAGCGGACGCCAAATATTATGTGAAAAGCTGCCTTTTCCCGCAAAGAAATGACGGGAGAAAGAATGGAAAAAGTGGCCGGTTTCAGTCACTTTTTCCATCTTATGTCTCTTAGTCAAGCAACAAAACGCCATCGGCCATGAACTTCAGCTCGACCTTTGGTTCCGTAATTGCGGCAATCTCTTCAGCGGATTGACCTTCATCCTCTGCGTAGTGGCGCAGCTCATCAACGGAAGTCTCTTCGCGGTAAGCTTTTCCACTCATCACCACCCGACGGCCGGCAATATCTTTTGGCATGAAGAAGCCGTAGTCTTTAAATTTCACAAACATGTCTTCAGTGCCCTCGTTACCGGCAGTGATGTTCATCCAGCAACCCTTAGCCTGACAAACCGATTCTACTGTACCTACCACTTTTACGTCAACGGAATCTTGTCCGGCCATTTTTGCGGCCAGTGCTGTATATTCAATAGCACCCTCCTCATCGATGGTTGCTCCAAAGTGTTTGCCATCCGTTGATTCAGCAGTGGCACCTTCGTGATCGTGGTCGTGTCCGTCCGCTTCTGAGTGTTCGTGTACCGCTTCCTCGTTAGATTGCTCCGCTTGCTGTGATTCTTGCTGACAGGCTACAAAAACAGCGGTTGACAGCAGGAAAAAAAATAGGTTTTTTAAGTTCATAATCGAAAAATTTGTTAATACTTTGATAATGTTTGACTTGGCCCTGCAAAAGTAAGAAGTTGTCTCAAAATTTTCTTTAAAAGGTAAAATTCGGGCAATATTCAAGCTGAAAATCTGTTTTTATTAGTGTAAAAAAAATATGTAATCCAATTCCCTTTATGACCGCAACCGCTACACTTAAGTTCTGCAAAGTTTGGAAACCACAGAATAAGTACTCTGGCCCCCCAATCTCAACAGAACATTTATAGGCACGTTTCCACAAATTCAGAGGTTCTTTCCTCTACGTGAGAAACAACATCTACAGTACCAAAACCTGATGATCATGAAAGATCTAATGAGCGTGCTGGCGGTTCTGCTCATCACCGTCTCCTCTCTGCAATCACAGTCAGAGTGTATTAAAGGAAATTGTAACAATGGCTACGGCACTGCCGTATTCCCAAGTGGCGCCAAGTATATTGGTGACTTCAAAAATGGCAAACTCCACGGTAAAGGTATTTTTTATTTCAGTGATGGCAACAAATACATCGGCCATTGGGTCAACCAATACCGCGAAGGTGAAGGTCGGATGATTTTTGCCGGCGGAGATGAATACCTCGGCCAATTTCGACAAAATAAGTTTTCTGGTCAAGGTGTCATGGCTTATGCCAATGGCAATCGCTTCGAGGGACTCTGGGCCGAGAACAAGCAAAATGGCTTCGGTACCTTCGAATTTGCCAATGGTGACCGCTACGAGGGGAACTTCAAAGGCGGACTTTACGATGGACAGGGCACCATGTATTATGCCGATGGCTCTCTGTATGAGGGAGAGTGGCGGCTTAATAAGCGTCACGGCAAGGGTGTCATGATTTACCCCGATAAAGAAGAAGTAAGTGGTCAGTGGGTTGATGACCAGTACCAGGCTGACTGGGAAAAATTGACTTTCGACGGCGATACGATTTATATGCGCGATTGCAATAATGCCTTTTGTGCTTCGGGAACCGGAAAATTCCGCTACCGAGATGGATCTCGTTATTTTGGAGAATTTGTCAATGGCAATCCCGAAGGTAATGGTACCATTTATTATAAAGGTGGTGGCTACTATGAAGGTGGCTGGAAAAAACACGCACCACATGGCCGTGGCGTGATGCACTATGCCAATGGTAAGGTAGTGGGCGCAATCTGGGATTATGGTAAGCCGGTAAAGAAACTTTTCGCAGAAGATAATAGCGGTGATGCCGGTCCGATCAATGTGGATCAGGATAAGGAGGTGAAAATCTGGGCCGTAGTTGTTGGTGCCGCAAGGTACAAGCACATGCCGGTGCTACGCTATACCGATGATGACGCCTATCAGATTTATGCTTTTATGAAGAGTCCGGAAGGAGGAGCTCTACCCGATAATCAGGTGCGCCTGCTAATCGACGAAGATGCTACCCGTGCCAACATCATCAATGCTATGCGCAATGTCTTTTTACGGGCTGACGAAAATGATGTGGTGATGTTCTACTTTTCCGGCCACGGATTGAAGGGCTCTTTCTTGCCCATTGACTATGATGGCTACAATAATATGTTGCTGCACACCGAGATTAAGGATCTGCTGAAGGCCAGTAAAGCCAAGCACAAACTGGTATTGGCCGATGCCTGCCATTCGGGTAGTATTCTGGCATCGCGGACGCCGATCAATGTGGCATTGCAGCGCTACTATGAGGCTTTTGAAGCTTCTACGGGTGGCACTGCCTTGCTGATGTCTTCAAAAGGAGAGGAATATTCACTGGAAGATGGCGGATTGCGTTCCGGTATTTTCAGCCACTTTCTGGTGCGTGGTTTGAAAGGAGAGGCTGACTCAAATGGCAACAAGATCATTAGTATCCAGGAATTGTTTGATTATGTACACAAAAACGTAAGAGTGTATACCGGTAATGTGCAGACACCAACATTGACCGGTTCTTACGATCAGAAGATGCCGGTGGCGATGATTCGTTACTAGAGGATATAGATCAAAGGTATTAGTGGAGGCGGAAAAGTAGCAGTAAGGTGCTTTTCCGCCTTTCGCATTTCTGTTTGGGGCGCGATTTTTTTGCTGCGGTAATAATCGAAGACAGGAATTCGTTTGATTGGCGGCGTTCAGGCAAAACCGGCTTTGCGTCGGCTGCCGATTTATCGTATCTTCGTAACCCTGTTAGCGACCAACACGTATACCCAAGGATAATTACATCCACCAGATTTCTCATGATTTTCAAACGACTCGATTTTATGAAGTTTACCACTACCTTTATTCTGCTGTTTTTTGGATGTTGGGGCGGATTGATGGCCCAGTGTGTGTCGGGGGATTGCCAAAATGGTACCGGCATTTATGTTTACAACAGTGGTGCCAAGTACGTTGGACAATTTAAAAACAACCTAAGTCATGGCATTGGAAGCTGCTACTATACGGACGGCAGCAAGTATCAGGGTGAATGGGTGGATGGCAAGCCCAATGGCGAAGGCGCTAAACTGTATCCCGATGGCCGAAAGGAGGAAGGGCAGTGGCGCAATGGCCAGCTGGTGCGGGAATCCCAGGCCAGTATTATCAAGGAAATTGAGAATGGGGTACGGGCCAAAGGGCAAACCGGCTGCATTTCCGGAGATTGCCACAACGGGAAAGGTATATATATCTATAAAAGTGGAGCGGTCTATGTGGGTGAATTCAACCGCAGTGAAATCCACGGCATCGGTGTGTGTTATTATACTGATGGCAGCAAATACCAGGGAGAATGGCAGCATGGCTACCCTTCAGGTAGAGGGACCAAAACTTACCCCGACCATACCCGGCGTACCGGCCTCTGGAAACTGGGACGGCCCATTGATGAAAATGGCAATGTGATTGATGAAATTGCGCTGACAAAAGAGACTCAAAGTGAGGGACTCGCCGTTCAGTCGGGATGTATACGTGGCAATTGTGACAATGGGGAAGGCGTATTTGCCTACCCGGACGGCAGCCGCTACGAAGGAAACTTCCGCAACGGGAAGCCCAACTTCCGCGGGACCTTCTATTATCCCAATGGAGATAAATATGTGGGCGCATTTAAGGATGGATTGCGGAATGGAGATGGACGGCTGTACCACGCCGACGGTAAGATCAGCAGCGGCCAATGGCGGGAAGGGGACTTCCTGGGCGTAAAAAATGGAGAGCAACTCGGCTGTATCAAAGGGGACTGTGGTACGGGATATGGTACCTACGTTTTTCGGGATGGGGCCAGGTATATCGGACAGTTTAAAAATGGATTGCCTCATGGCAATGGCGTAGTACACTACCTCAATGGTGAAAAATACGAAGGTGAGATGGCTAATGGCGCTTTCAACGGATTTGGCACCTTATATATGGAGGATGGTTCACGGGCCACGGGTTACTGGCGAGATGGCACCTATCTAGGTCCCAACAATCCTTATGATAAAGACAATGCACCGGTTCCGTTTAGTCCCCGCTATAACCGTTCCGAACCCAATTTGCAGGTCTGGGCGGTGATCATCGGCGTCTCGAGCTATAATCACATGCCGGTCTTACGCTATCCGGATGATGATGCCTACCGGATTTATGCCTTCCTAAAGAGTCCGGAGGGTGGCGCCCTTAGCGATGAACACATGCGAATCCTGATCGATGAAGATGCCACCAAAGAGAATATCAAAAATACCATGAAGGACATCTACGGAAAGGCAGGACCTAATGATCTGGTTTTACTTTATTTTTCCGGACATGGACTAAAAGGTGCTTTTCTGCCAATCGACTTTGATGGTGTTAATAATAAGTTATTCCACGATGAGATCAACGAGATTCTGGATCGGAGTCCGGCAAAGTACAAGCTCTGTATCGCCGATGCCTGCCACTCGGGAAGTCTCCTGGCGATGCGCGGTGGCAAAGAACCCAATGTACTGAGCAAATACTACGAATCGCTGGCCCGGGCTCACTCCGGAACGGCTCTGATCATGTCTTCCAAGTCGGATGAAACTTCCCTGGAGTCGAGCGGTTTGCGGCAGGGGGTATTCAGTCACTTCCTGATTCGCGGCCTGAAGGGTGAAGCTGACGAAAACGACGATAAGGTGGTAACGGTGGAGGAGCTTTTCCACTTCGTCTATACCAACGTCCGCGCCTACACCGGCAATCGACAAAGCCCGATCCTGCAGGGCGATTATGATAAGGATATGACGGTATCGGTGAGGAGATAGAGGTAGTTTAGAGTGTAGTGTTTAAAGTTTAGAGGAGGGGCGCCTGATCATCCTGCAAATTCTTAAATCTGGGAATCCTTCTCTGGTTTATGAGGTTTAGGCAGTAGAGGCGGAGTAGGCGGTTTAGAGTTTAGAGAAGGAAAAGGTTTGGACATCCTGCAAATTCTAAAATCCTGCGAATCCTGCTCTGGTTTATGAGTTTATAAGGTTTAGGCGCTTGATACATAGTAGGCGGTTTAGGAGGCAATGTTGCAAACATCCCCCGAGCGAGGTTAATCAAACATAAAATCGCTCGTGAGCGTCTGTGACGCGATACGCCATTCCATTCAATCTCCTGAATCAAATAAAAAAATCCGTGCCTCCCTCTCCGCTAACCTCCCGGTCTCATTGCCTCGCCCTCTCCCTGTCTCTCGCGTGAGGTGCCTGGAGTGCAGCCGACGCCAGGAGGCTGGCCCGCAGGGCTACGGCGAATGCCACACACGGAAGGGACCGGCCCTCCCGGTTCAACCGGGGTGGGACACGCCCAAATTATTTCCTAAGAGAAGTGTAGGCTTTGATTATCAGAAGTTTCTTTTGCAGAAAGAGTAAATTATTTCAAGGTAATTACTATCTTTGCAGCCGTTTTTCAATTTTTTAACCATTTTATGTCTGAATCAATGAGAAATTATGAAGTAACCCTCATCGTAGATCCGGTGCTGTCGGGCGATGAGATCAAAGCGACAGCTCAGACATACGTCGATCACCTGAAGGGTGAGGGATGTACCATCGTCTTCCAGGACGATATGGGGCTGCGCACACTAGCTTATCCGATCAACAAGCGGAACTCAGGAGTTTATTTTTGCGTCGAGTTTGAAGCGCCATCTGGTGCATTCGTCGACAAGATGGAACTGGCTTTGCGCCGGGACGAGCGCATCATGCGCTTTCTGACCGTGAGTCTTGACAAGTACGGAGTGAAGTACAACGATGACAAGCGCAAAGGTTTGATTGGTAAAAAGAAGAAGCAGGAAGAAAAGGCTGAGGAACCAGCTAAAGCTCCGGCCAAGAAGGCTGAACCGGCTAAAAAAGCCGAACCAGCGAAAAAGACGGAACCAGCAAAAAAGGCTGAACCCGCTAAGGCTGCTGCCAAAGAAGCACCTAAGAAGGATGCTCCTGCTGAGGAAGAGGAATAAACCCCTGATTGTTCAAGTATTTAAAAATTGAAAGTTATGGCTTCAAGAGACGATATAAAATTTCTAAGTAATCCTAAAATTGGCCAGAAACGCAAAAAATACTGCCGTTTCCGCCGCTACGGAATCAAATACATCGACTATAAAGATGCTGATTTCCTCATGCAATTTGTCAACGAACAAGGTAAGATTTTACCTCGCCGCATCACCGGTAACTCCCTGAAGTACCAGCGCAAAGTGGCTACCGCTGTAAAGCGCGCTCGTCACCTGGCACTGTTGCCTTATGTTACTGACTTGCTGAAGTAAAATTTCAGAACCTTTTAATTTAGATCAATCATGGAAATTATCCTTTTAGAAGATATAGAAAAAGTAGGGGAAAAGCATACCATTGTTACTGTGAAAGATGGTTATGGCCGCAATTATCTGATTCCCCAAAAAATGGCGATCGTTGCCAATGCCACCAACCGTCAGCGCCTGGATGAACTGCGCGCTAAGGAGGAAGAAGAAGCTCAGAAGTTGATTGGAGCATTCCAGGCTATTGCTAGCCAGCTGGACGAGCAAACCCTGAAAATTGGTGCTAAAGCCGGTACTAGCGGTAAGATCTTTGGTAGTGTAACCAACGTACAAATCGCTGCGGCATTGAAAGAGCAGTTTGACATTGATATCGATCGTCGTAAGGTGATCCTTCCTGATGAAATCAAGGAGCTGGGTACCTATACCGCAACCCTCAACCTGCACAAAGAGGTACAACCTGAAGTGCGTTTTGAGGTAGTTGCTGAATAAGCTGATATAAATAGTACTCACCTGGAGCATAGGAGCCCAGTGTGATTATGCATAAGTGATTATTAACCGGTATCGGAGCTTTCCGATGCCGGTTTTTTGTTTAGATATTTTGGTCAGTCAGGAAGTCACAAAGGTGCCCGTTTTGCTTGAGCCATTTTTCTTTTTGTTTGTAGCTGGGCATGGCCTTGGCTACGATATTCCAAAAACGGGGTGAGTGGTTCATCTCAAAGAGGTGGGCCAATTCGTGAATGATGACGTAATCAATGACCTCGGCAGGTGCGAAGAGCAGGCGAGTAGAGAGGTTGATATTGCCAGAGCTGGAGCAGCTGCCCCAGTTGGAGAAATTATACTTGAGCCGTACCCCTTTGATTTGCTTTTTGAAATGCCGATCGTTGAGGTCGAGTACACGTCGGGTGATGTCGGGCAGAAAGTCCTGAGCAACCACGCGACTTAGTAGATGGCGGATCTTGCGTTGCAGGTTGGGACCGCCTTCTCCTTCAGCCAGCACGAGGATGATGCTGTCTCCAACGCGTTGTGCTGTGTGGGATTTTCGGTCTTCGTAGTGAATTTCGAGCAGGTACTGCCGATTTCCTACCGTAAGTACCTGCCCGTTTTCAAATTCTTTAATGGCCAATCGGTCGAGGACGCCCTCTTTCTTATCTACCAGTTGGGTCAACCAACCTTTAATCTTCTCGATTTCTTCCTCCTCGTTGACAGGGTAGCCCATTGGCAACCGCAGCAGGACTGCCCGTTTGCCGATTGCTGCGCGGATGTTGCGCCGCCGCTCCCAGATGA